>JBJHCY010000007.1:0-137966 GCA_050486265.1 Phycisphaerales bacterium
GGATGCAGGACCAAAGACGCTCTCTGGCGAGCCATGCAGTCCGTCCTCGACCAGGTCACCTCGACCGACGCCGCCAACTGCTTCAGACACTGCGGGTACACGCTACAAATTGAATAGGGACGCTCTAAAACTCCACCCACTCCAGACACAACCCCTCGGGCGGCAGTGTCGGCCCCGCCTTCGTCCGATCCTTCGCCTCGATGATCCCCGCCACATCCCCCGGCGCGATCTTCCCCGCCCCGACCGCGACCAGCGTCCCGCCCAGTATGCGCACCATGTTGTACAAGAATCCGTTGCCCCACACGCGCATCCGCACCAGCGTCCCGTCGTCGCGTGGGCACACTTCCTCGCCCACCTCGCACCCGTAGACCGTCCGTACCGTGGTCCGGCGCCCGTGCCCGGCCGCGGCGAACGACGCGAAGTCGTGTTCACCGACCACCGCCTCCGCCCCTTCGCGCATCAGCGCCACATCCAGCGACCCGCGATAGAAGTACGCGTCTCGCCTCCGCCACAACGGACGCGTCTTGCCGCAGAAGATCGTGTACGAGTACCCCTTCGCCGTGCAGTCGCCGATCGGGTCGAAGCTTTCGTCGACGACCTCCGCGTCGAGCACCAACAGATCCGGCGGCAGCTTCGAGTTCAGCGTCTGCACCAGCCGCCACGCCCCGCGCTCGACCGGCCAGCCGATCCCCGCGCCGTCCCCGTCCGAGCAGATGAACGACGCGACCTGCCCGCCGCGACGCCCGTCCGGGAAAAACCCGCCCGCGTGCACGCCCGAATCCGTGCGGCTCGCCCCCTTCACCAGAACCGGTTCGCGCACCGCCTCGCGCACCGCCCGTTCGAGCACCGCCTGCACCGAGCGCAGCACCATCCGCCCCGGGCGCACCGAGTCGTACCCCTCCAGCACCTTCGATGCGTCCGGCTCCGGCCGCTTGGACTCGGGCCCCCGCTCGGGCGGCTCCTGCTTCTGCCACCCCACGAAGTCCGTCCCGTCGTACGCGATGGTCAGCTTGTAACGCGGCATCCGGCTATCTCGAAGTCAACGAAGAAAACCGGCAAGACACAAGCAACATAGCCAGTCCGCGATTCGACCTCGCCCCAACGGGGCGATGGGCTGTAGCCACGGGTGGAGCGCAGACCGACGCACAGCGTCGGACAAGCGCAACCCGTGGAAAGCGTGAGATAACAACACCGCCCTGAAGGGGCGGAGGAAATCTCGTGATCGGATGCGTCGAGCGAGGTTCGCTGAACGGAGAAGATTCCTCCGCCCCTTCAGGGCGGAATCTTTTTCGGAGCCGTGTTCCACGGGTTCCGGCGTGCTGCGCACACCTCCACCCGTGGCTACAGCCCTTCCCCCCTCCGGGGCTTCGATGCCTTCCAGTGCTGCCGACCTCCGTTGAAGACCAGCGGCGCAAACCACTCGCTCCGGTGCTCACAATCGACCTCCACTCTTCACTAACAGCTCAGCACACAGACCGCGTGAGGCTACGCCGCAAAGTTTCGAAACAAGAGTAAGACTCTACCGCAGCTTGATCGTCGCAAGCGCAAACACGATCAGCACGATCGACAGGATCCACGCCCGCGTCACCACCTGCTGCTCCTGCCAGCCCCCGAGGTGGAAGTGGTGGTGGATCGGGGCGCACCGGAAGATCCGCTTGCCCTTGGTCTTCTTGTAGTACCCCACCTGCAGCATCACCGACCCGATCTCGATCAGGAAGACGCCGCACATCAGCAGCACCACGATCTCCTGCCGCAGCACGATCGCCATGTACCCGATCAGCCCGCCAAGGCACAGCGACCCCGTGTCCCCCATGAACACCTTCGCGGGCGCGCAGTTCCACCACAAAAACCCAAGGCACGCCCCCGCCATCGCCCCCGCGATCACCCCGATCTCTTCGGCAGACGGGATGTGCGGGACGAGCAGCCTTTTCGCCGTCACCTCAGAACCCGCGATCAGCGCCAGCACCAGCAGCCCCAGCGCCACGGCCGCGGAGATCCCCGTCGCCAGCCCGTCCATCCCGTCGGTGATGTTCACCGCGTTGGAGATCCCCGCGATCATCAGCACGCTGATGAGCACGAACACAAGCGCGGGCAGGATCACCACCCCGGGCGCGAGCTCCCCCGCCTCGTAGGTCTTCTGAAACGGCAGGTTCAGCACCCGGATCAGCGCGATCTCGTCGGTCCGCTGCGACAAAAACCACCCGATGATCAGCCCCACCCCGAGCTGGAAGACCAGCTTCTCCCACGCGTAGAGCCCCTGGCGCCCGTCGCCCCGTCTCGCCGCCGTCAGCTTCAGCCAGTCGTCGAACCCCCCGAGCACCGCCATCCAGAACAGGACGAGCAGCCCCGCCATCACCACGAACCGCGTCAGGTCCGCGAGCAGAAAGACGCTCAGGAAGATCGACCCGGCGATCAGCACCCCGCCCATCGTCGGCGTGTTCTTCTTGCTGGCCGTGTGCTGACGCAGCGCCTCGGCGTCCGAAAGCCCCGCGTCGCCCACCTTCAGACGCGTCAGAAACCGGATCACCCGGGGGCCGACGAGCAGCACGATCAGGAACGACAGCGTCGCCGCGGCAAGCGCCCGGAACTCGATCTGGTCGAGCACCTGCACATACCGGTACAGCCCGCGCTCATCCAGCCAGTCGCGCGAGTTGTCCAGCAGGATGTACAGCATCCGGGCCCCGCCTGCGTTCCGCCGCCGCATCCGTGCGCCGACGGGCCGAGTCTATCGCCTTCCGATCCGCCCGCCGACGATCCGCCGGATGGTCCACACCCAATCCCCAGCCCGTCCCCAACCGATCGGGGCCTCAGCCCGTCCCGACCGCCTCGGCCTTCAGCTCCAGGCACTTCTCGACCCGCTCAAACTCCAGCCCCCGCGAGGCTTTCAGCAGCACCAGCCCGGACCCGACTACGGCCTCCGCCGCCCGCCGAACCTCCGCGCCCCCCCGCCCCGCCAGCACCACCAACTCGCCGGTGAACGAGCCCCGCCCGACCGTCTCGGCCGCCTCGGCCATCGCCCCGCCCATCAGCACCAGCACACCGAGCCCGCTGATCCGAAGCGCCCGCTCGATCACCTCGCGGTGCATCGCCGGGCCTTCGGGCCCGACTTCGAGCATGTCGCCCAGCACCGCCGCCTTCGGCCCGTCGGCCTCGGTCGCGTCGAGCACCTCCAGCGCCGCGAGCATCGAGTCCGGGTTCGCGTTGTACGCGTCGTTGATCACCCGCAGGGATCCGATCCGACGGGGTTCCAGCCGCATCTTCTCCGGCCGCACGCGCGCCAGCCCCTCGCGGATCTGGTCGTCGTCGAGCCCGAGTTCGCGTGCGATCAGCACCGCCGCCGCTCCGTTCACCGCGTTGTGCGCCCCAAGCAGCGGGACCTCGAAGCGACCGCCGCCCAGCTCGAACGAGACACCCTCCGCGTGCGCTCGGACACGGGTGATGCGGCAGTCCGCGTCCTCGGCGGCGCCGAACCACCGGACGCGATCCTCGCCCGCGAGAACCTTCCGGAGTTCGGGGCTGTCGGCCGTCGCGAACAGCACGCCCCCCTCACAGAGACCGGCCCCCTCGCAGAGGCCGGCCCGTATCGACGCCTTCTCCGCCGCCACCCCCGCCAGCGACCCCAGGCCCTCAAGGTGGGCCCGACCGATCTTGGTGATGCAGGCGAATTCGGGCCGCGCAAGCTCGGAGAGTTCGGCGATCTCGCCCGGCGCGTTCGTCCCAATCTCGCAGACCAGGTACTCGGCGCCCCGCGGGCAGTTCAGCAGCGTCATCGAGACGCCCATGAGGTTGTTGTGGCTCTTGGCCGAAGCCGATCCACGCAGCACCGTCCCCAGCGCCGCGTCGATCAGGCGGCACGCCGTCGTCTTGCCCGCAGAACCCGTCACCGCGATCACCGGCGTCCGATCGATCTCACCCCGCCAAGCACGCGCCATCGCCACCAGCGCATCCAGCGTCTTCTCGACCCGCAAAGTCGGCACGCCCGCCGGCTCGACATCACGGTCCACCACCGCCAGGGCCGCGCCCGCCCCGACCGCCTGCGGCAAGTACCGGTGCCCATCCGTCGTCGCGCCGGCGAAGGCGAAAAACGCGTCGCCGGGCCGGACCTCGCGCGTGTCGATCTTCGCCCCGCGGATTCCAAGATCCCCCGAGGGGCCGCACTCGGGCTCGCAGAGCCAACGCCCCCCGGTCAGGGCGACGATCCGATCGGGTGTCCAGAAGGGTGTGTTCACGGCGATGGGGCCTGTCCTGAGACGCCGCCGGGCCGGGGCGATATCGCGCCCGGCCTCACGGTGATCTCTGGATCGGCTCGTCGCCCGCGCAGCGCTTCAAACGCGTGCGCGCGATCGTCGAACGCGATGCGCCGCTCGCCCCCGTCTTCGGCGCGGAGGATCTGGTAGTCCTCGTGCCCCTTGCCCGCGATCAGCACCACATCCTCCGGCCGCGCTTCCGAAACGGCCGTCGCGATCGCCTCGGCGCGGTCCAGCACCACGCGCACGCGCGAGCGGTCACTCTCGGGCACGCCCGCGTACACCTCGCCCGCGATCGACGCGGGGTCTTCCGTCCGCGGGTTGTCGCTGGTGATGATCGGGATGTCCGCCAGCCTCGCTGCGATCTCGCCCATCATCGGCCGCTTGGACCGGTCGCGGTCGCCCCCGCACCCGAAGACGACGATCAGCCTCTCGCGCGAGACCGGGCGCAGCGTCGCCAGCACCCGCTCCAGAGCGTCGGGCGTGTGCGCGAAATCCACGAAGACGGCCGGCGAACCGTCGCCCACCGGTTCGAGCCTGCCCGGCGGGGCGGTCGCCCGCTCCAGCGCTCCGGTCAGATCGCTCGGCGTCGCGCCGGCCGCGTACGCCGCCGCGAACGCCTGGAGCACATTCATCGCGTTGTGATCGCCGATGAGCCCGATCCTCGCGTGCGCCACGCCCCACGGCCCCTGCATCCGCAGGCGCATCCCCGTCGGCGTCCGCGACGCGATCTTCACATGGATCCCCCGATCCCGGCGCAGGCTCGCCTGCCACACCCGGCACTGGGCCGGAGCCGCGACCTGCGGCATGTACGGATCGTCCGCGTTCACCACCGCCACCCCGTCACCGGGCAGCATCGCAAACAGCCTCGACTTCGCCTCCGCGTACCGCGGCATCGTCCCGTGCTCGTCCAGATGCTCGGAAGACAGATTCGTGAACACACCGACCCCGAAGCGGACGCCGCTCGCCCGGTCCTGCGTCAGCGCGTGGCTGGAGACCTCGACCGCCGCCGCCCGGCAGCCCGAACGCACCATGGTCGCCAGCGTGCGGCTCAACTCGATCGAGGGCGGGGTCGTCAGCGACGCCGCGCGAACGCCGACGCCGTCGTCGATCTCGATCGTCCCGACCATCCCGCACTTGCGCCCGGCACCGTTGAGCAGCGTGCGGCAGAGGTGGACGACCGTGCTCTTGCCGTTGGTGCCCGTCACACCGATCAGCGACAGGCGGGAGGAGGGCTCGCCGAAAAACCGCTCCGCGGTCATCGCGCACAAACGGGGCAGCTCATCGGTCAGCACGCACGGCACATCGACCGTCGCCGCGACTTCCGGGTCGTCGGTCATCACCGCCGCCGCCCCGCGCTCGACCGCGTCTTTTACATACGCCCGCCCGTCGAACTTCCGCCCGCGCCGGGCCACGAACAGCCAGCCCGGGCCGACCTTGCGGCTGTCCTCGGCGATCTCGGCGATCGGTGTCGACCGGTCCCCGCGCAGCTCGAAACTCGGGCCCGACCCCCCGGGCTCGGGCAGGAACGAGCCGAGCGGCCGGGTCGAAATTGCGGATGGTTCGGGCATCTGACGAGTCCGGGGTGCTCGCCAATGAGCATACCAACGGGCCGGCGCGGGCGCAGGGTTCTGGTTTCTGGGTTCAAGTTTCTGGGATTAGGGCAGCAGCAGCATGGCGTCGCCATAGGAGTAGAAGCGGTACCGCTCGGCGACCGCGAGCTCGTACAGGCGTTTGAGGTCTGATGCCCCCCCGGGAAGCAGGGAGGCGACCATCGCCATCAGTGTCGAACGCGGCAGGTGGAAGTTGGTCAGCAGACCGTGGGCCCAACGCCAGTCGTGCCCGGGCGTGATCAGGATCTCGGTCTCCAGCCAGTCGGGGTCGTGATCGAGCTTTGCGAATGACTCGAGCGTGCGCGCGCTCGTGGTGCCTACAGGAATCACCCTGCCCGGCGTCCGCCCGGCCATCTTGGACTCGATCCGCTCGCGCAGGCCGGGGGTCAGGGCGCAGCGTTCGCTGTGCATCTGGTGGGCCTCGACGGTCTCGGTCTCGACGGGCTTGAAGGTGCCTGTGCCGACATGCAGCACGACCTCGCCCCGCTCGACCCCGCGCTCGTCGAGGCGGCCCAGCAGGTCGGGGGTGAAGTGCAGCCCGGCGGTGGGGGCGGCGACCGACCCGGTCTCGGCGGCGTAGACCGTCTGGTACGCCGCCCGGTCCTGCTCGTCGGCGATGTCGAGCCCCATGCGTTTGCGAGCCGCGACGATGTAGGGGGGCAGAGGGGTGAACCCGAGCTCGGCCAGGGCCCTCGATGCGTCGGCGGGTTCGCCCGTCCGGCCCTCGACCCTGGCGACCCACGCCCCCGGCTCGCGCTCGCCGACGCGTTGGAGCAAGGTCAGGCGGATCGGCCCGGGCTGTCCTTGGCGGTCGAGGAGCCGGATCACGGCGCCCTCGCTCTTGCGCCGGGCCTTGACCATGACCTCCCAGGTCCCCGGCTCGCTGCCGTCGCGGAGGTAGAGCCCCTCGGCCTTGCCCCCCGTGTCTTCGCGGACGCCGAAGAACCGGGCGGGGAGGACGCGCGAGCGGTTGAACACCAAGAGGTCGCCCGCTTCGAGCAGTTCGGGCAGATCGCGGACGGTCCGGTGCTCGACGCGCGAGAGGCCAGAGCGACGCACGACCATGAGGCGGGCTGAGTCGCGGGGCTCGGCGGGGCGGACCGCGATCAGGTCTTCGGGCAGGTGGTAGTCGAGTTCGTCGGTGCGGAGCATCGTGGATCGGCTCGGGACGGGTCTGTTGTGGCGGACGGGTGCGCCGGTGTTGAGCCCGGGCATCACGCCCCTCCAGACGGACCCTGCTTTGCGGGGGAGCGGTCACGGGCCGGGCCGCAGGGCGGGATGTTATGGGCGGGGCCTTCCGGCACGCCGTTCGAACAGGTTTGGGCGTGTTCGAGCCCGCCGGCCCCATCCCGACGCCCTTGTCTGTGCTCCCGCCCCCTCGGGCGGAGCAGGCCGAGACCGCCCGCCCCGCCGAGGCGTGCGAGCGGGCGACGGTGTCGCGCCGGTACGCCGACCATCTGGAAATCGCGAACGAGCGGGCGCTGCGGACCAGGGCCGAAATCGAACTGGCCGCGTACACCCCGGCCCCGCGCCGTGAGCCCGCCGAGCGTGCGCCCGAGACCCCCGAACGCCCGAAGGCCCCGAGGCTGGGCGATGTCTCGCCGGTCGTGGATCGGCGCGAGCGGGTCGAGTTGGTGCGCCGGTACGAGCTGGCCCTGCGGCTGCCGCGGGGCTCGGTGCTGGATGTGTGGGGGTGAGGGCGGGGGCTGCGCCCGGGCGCTGGGTGCCGGGCGCGGGGCGCAGGGATGGCTTCGGCCTGCGGCCGAGGCTTGAGCTGAGAACTTCAGAACTCGAAAGCATGTCGCGGCCGAAGGCCGCCTCGGCCCCTGCGCCCAGCTCCCCGCGCCCAGCGCCCACCCTTACCCATCGCGATCTCTCGTCTCCGCACCAACCCTTTACATAAGGATTATGTTCGCTGTCAAGCCCTCCGGCCTGTTGGCAAACTGTGGACCGGTGGCGGGGGGCCTTCATGGGGGCTTCACGGATCCGCGCGGTTCGGGTACGCTGCGGGGTCGGCGTGGCCGTTGGCCCGCTTGCGGGAGCCACGCCGCGGCATGCAACTTTCTTGTTCGCCCCGGGCGCAGGCCGGCCGTTGGGGCGGAGGAGGGTCCCGATGGCTGTTCGCAACCCGGAGGACATCCGGAACATTGTGCTTGCGGGCCACGCCGCCAGCGGCAAGACGACGCTGGCCGAGCGGCTGCTCCACCAGGCCGGCGCGATCGAGCGGATGGGCACGGTCGAGGACGGCACGACCCACTCGGACTGGGCCGAGGACGAAAGGCAGCACGGGCACTCGACCAGGCCCGGCGTCCTGCACTTCGAGCACGAGAAGCATCTTGTCAACCTGATCGACACGCCGGGACGGAGCGATTTTCTCGGTCAGGCCATCGCGTGCTACCCCGCGGCCGAGACCGTGTGCGTCGTGATCGACGCCGCCAAGGGCATCGAGTCCAACACCCGGCGCCTGATGGCGGTCGCTGCCGAGCGCAACCTGCCGCGGATGCTCATCATCAACAAGATCGACCAGGCCGAGGCTGACCTGGAAGCGTTGACGGCCAAGATCCGCGACACCTTCGGGAGCGTCTGTCTGCCGATCAACCTGCCCGCGGGCGGGCGGAAGCGCGTCGTGAATGTTTTCGAGCACGACGGGACAGACAGCGAGGGGGACGACACCGATTTTTCGAGCGTCTCGGCGGCGCACGAGCAGATCATCGAGCAGATCGTGGAGGTCCAGGAGTCCCTGATGGACAAGTACCTGGAGGTCGGCGAGGAGGGGATCACGGGCCAGCAGCTCCACGACGCGTTCGAGCAGGCGCTGCGCGAGGCGCACCTGATCCCGATCTGCTACTGCTCGGCGAAAGAAGGCGTGGGGAGCAAAGACCTGGCGCACATCTTCGCGAGCCTGCTGCCGAGCCCGCTGGAGGGCAACCCCCGCCCGTTCATGAAGCGCGAGTCCGGGAGCGACACCGAGACCGAGTTCCACGCCGAGCCCGATCCGAACAAGCCGGTGCTGGCGCACATCTTCAAGGTCTCGGGCGACCCGTTCGTCGGCAAGCTCGGCGTGTTCCGCGTGCACCAGGGGACGGTGAAGGCCAAGACCGAGCTTCTGCTGAACGATCAGAAGAAGGCGATCCGCATCGGGCACCTGCTCAAGCGCCAGGGCAAGCAGTCGATCGAGGTCGACGCCCTGGGGCCGGGCGACATCGGCGCGATCAGCAAGGTCGACGAGGTGCGTTTCGACGCGGTGCTGCACGAGGGGCACGAGCTTGACGGCGTGCGCCTCCGCCCGCTCCCCATGCCCCGGCCGATGTACGGGCTCGCGATCGAGCTGAAGAATCACGCCGACGAGGCCAAGTTCAGCACCGCGCTGCACAAGCTGGCCGAGGAGGATCCGTCGCTGGTGCTCGAGCGCATCGCCGCAACGCGCCAGACGGTCCTGCGGGGTCTGGGCGAGCTGCACCTGCGCGTGACGCTGGAGAAGCTCAAGGACCAGTTCGGGATCGAACTGCTGACCTCGACGCCCAAGGTCGCGTACAAGGAGACGATCTCGGGCAAGGCCGAGGGGCACCACCGGCACAAGAAGCAGACGGGCGGGGCCGGCCAGTTCGGCGAGGTGTACCTGCGCGTCGAGCCCTTGCCCCCTGACCACCCCGAGGGCTTCGAGTTCGTCAACGCGACCGTCGGCGGCTCGATCCCGCGCCAGTTCATGCCCGCGATCGAGAAGGGCATCAGGAAGGCGCTCATCGACGGCGCTGTCGCCGGCTACCCGATGACGGGGGTGAAGGTCGAGGTCTACGACGGCAAGCACCACGCGGTGGACTCGAAGGAGGTCGCCTTCATCACCGCCGGCAAGAAGGCGTTCATCGATGCGGTGCGCAAGGCGCACCCTTCGCTGCTCGAACCGTTCGTCGTTGTCGAGGTGACGGCGCCCAACGACCATATGGGCGACCTCACCGGCGACCTGGCCAACCGGCGCGGGCGCGTGATGGACACCGAGGTCGGGGAGGACTTCTGCATCATCACGGCGCATGTGCCCCTGAGCGAGATGCAGAACTACGCGACGGAGCTGAAGTCGATGACCGCGGGCGCCGGCTCGTACACCATGGACTACAGCCACGACGAGCCCACGCCCCCGCACATCCAGCAGGAGGTCATCGCGTCCTACCAGCCGCACGAAGATGAGGACTGATCGGGCCGGTTTGTTTCGCCCTCGGTTCTCGGTTCTTCCTCCGGATTCCCGCTTGCAACGAGCCCGCGGGTCTGGTTGACTGGCGCACAGCGGTCGGCGATCGGTCCGGCCCCGGAGGGTTGCGGATATGGAGAGCCCGAAAAAGGTCTTGCCGACGGTCGTGATCGTCGTTTGTCTGCTGCTCGCCGGCGGGCTGCTGTACCGGTTTGTGCAGCAGGTGGCCGAGGCGGTCGAGCCCGTCGCGGGCGTGGGCGCCCAAGCCACTCCCGCGCTGCACTCGGCCGCCAAGCAGGGCGATGTCGCGGAGCTGCGCCGTCTGCTCTCGGGCGGGGGCGACCCGGACCGCCCGCTCGAACAGGTCGCCGAGGCCCGGCGGGGCATGACGGCGCTGATGGCGGCGGCCGAGGCGGGCCGGGCCGAGGCTTGCCGCGAGCTGATCCGGGCCGGGGCGAGGGCGAACGCCACAACGGCTCACAAGTGGACGGCGTTGATGTACGGCGCGGGGTGGGGCGGGGCCGAGACCGTCAGAGCCGTGCTCGAGGGCGACCCTGCGGTGAACGCGCGGGGGCGCGACGACTGGACGGCGCTGCACTTTGCCGCGGCGAGGGGTTCGGCCGAGTCGCTGGACCTCCTGCTGACCGCCGGCGCCGACCTCTCGATCGAGAACCGGTGGGGGCAGAACGCGTTGATGCTCGCGGCGGGGTCTGGCGATCTGCCCAAGGTCGAGCGGCTGCTCCAGACCGACGCGAGGCGTCGCGTCGATCAGTCCGACCGCGAGGGCCAGACCGCCCTGCACCTGGCGACCGACGCCGGGGGCGACGGGCTTGCGATCATGCAGGCGCTGCTCGATGCGGGGGCGTCGGCGGACCCGGCGGACCGTCGCGGGGTCACTCCCCTGATGCGGGCGTGCGTCGGCGGGGATCTCGAACGGGTCCGATTATTGCTGTCGCGCGGGGCGGACCCGGATCGGGTGGATGAGAGCGGGCTCTCCCCGGCCGATTGGGCTCAGACGCGCGACGACGAGCGCGTCGCGCCGATTCTCGAAGCGCTCGCGGGCGGATAACCGTGCAAAAATGGGTGAAAGTCCCTGTTGTTATCCGTTGTAAAAATCGCGGATCTGTGTACACTGCCTGCCAGTAAAGAACGGCCGACGGATCGGCCGATCGTTCCGACAGTTCTTCTCTCTGCGCCACGGACCCGGTGACCATGCAGCCTGTCGGCCCCGCCATCCCCTTCCAGATCGCCCGAGCCTACGGCTTGCCGCAGCAGCAGTTGCGCCAAGCGACGCAGGTCGCGCCCGAACGGTCGACGCAGGTCGCGCCGGAGCGGTCGACGCAGGTCGCGCCGGAGCGGTCGACGCAGGTCGCGCCGGAGCGGTCGACCGGTGTAGACCGGTCGGCGGGCGTCGAGCGTGTCGGCGGCGATCGGGGCAGTCTGGGCAGGATCGGCGGGCCGGACGAGGCGGTGATGTTCCACCCCCAGGGCGGCTTCAAGGCCAACCCGGGCGTGGCGCGTCTCGTGGCGGCGAAGGTGCCCGGCTCGGTCGAGTTCGGCGCCGACGGGCCCAGGGTCGGGAGCGGGCTGTCGATCTATCGCAGTCCGGCGGATCGGAACGCCGCGGCGACGGGCGTCGACGCGGGCCGTCTGCTGGATGTCGACGCCTGAGCCCCCGCCCCGGACGGGCCGAGCCCCGTCCATCCAGACCCGTTCTGGGCAGATCATGGAGGACCGCCGATGACGCTTGCCGCACCCGCGGAGCAGAGGACGCTTTCGCGCTTCTGGACGCTCGACCCCGCCGTCAACTTTCTGAATCATGGCTCGTACGGGGCGACGCCCCGGGCGGTGCTCGAAGCGCAGCGGCGGGTGATCGAGGAGATGGAGCGCGAGCCGGTGCGGTTCATGCTCGAGAAAATGCTGCCGATGCTCGACGCGTCGCGGGCGGAGGTCGCGTCGTTTGTCGGGGCGAACCCCGATCGCTTGGCGTTTACGCCCAACGCGACGGTGGCGATCGCCAGCGTGCTCGCGTCGATCGATTTTCAGCCCGGCGACGAGGTGCTGATCAACGACCACGAGTACATGTCGATGGCCAACGAGCTGCGCCGGATGGAGCGGACGCGCGGGATCAAGGTCGTTGTCGCCCCCGTGCCCTTCCCGGTGACCGGTCCGGACGAGGTCGCCGAGGCGGTGCTTTCCAAGGCGACGGACCGGACGAGGCTCGCGGTGGTCAGCCACATCACCAGCCCCACGGCGCTGATCCTGCCCGTCGAGCGGATCGTGCACGAATTGGCGGCACGCGGGATCGAGACGATGGTCGACGGCGCCCACGCGCCGGGGGCCATCCCGCTGGATATCGAGTCGATCGGGTGCGCGTACTACGCGGGCGATCTGCACAAGTGGGGGTGCTCGCCCAAGGGGGCGGGGTTTATCTGGCTGCGCGAGGATCTTGCCGACCGGTGCGAGCCCCTGGCCCTGTCTTCACGCGCCGACACGCTGCCCGAGGGGCGCAAGAAGCTCCACCACCTGTTCGACTATGTGGGCACGCGCGACTGCTCGGCGTGGATCGTGGCGGGCGAGGCGCTGCGGCATGTGGGCTCGCTGGTCGAGGGCGGGTGGCCCGAGGTCATGCGCCGCAACCACGAGCTGGCGATCCGGGGGCGGAACATCATCTGCGAGCTGACCGGCCTCGAGCCCGGCGGGCCCGACGCGATGCACCCGGCGATGGCGTCGATGAAGCTCCCGCCGGCGAGCACGCCCCCGGCGAAGGGGAGCGTCACCGGCGACGATCTGTGGGACCGCCTGCTCGCCCGCGGGTTCCAGCAGCCGATCTGGACGCACCCGCTGAACAACCTGCGGGCGATCCGGATCTCGGCGCACCTGTACAACAGCGAGGAGCAGTACCGGATGCTGGGCGAGGCGCTGCGGGAGGAACTTGGGCGGTAAGGAGGGCTCGCTGTGGCACTGGCGGCTTGTCCGCCAGTGTGCTCCCGTGACACAGGACTCCCGATTTCGCCGCGACGCCGGCTTGCGAAGCTCCAGGCTCGCTGAGCAAAGAGACACTGGCGGGCGAGCCGCCAGTGCCACAGGTCTGTCTTGCCTCGCGCGCCCTCCCTAGCGTTCGGTCCATGGCACACAGCGACAACCCGATCATCACCCGCTTCGCCCCATCGCCCACGGGGCATCTGCATGTGGGCGGGGCCCGCACCGCGTTGTTCGCGTGGGCGCTCGCCCGGCGGGCCAAAAAAACGGGGACAGGCGGACGATTTGTGCTCCGCATCGAGGACACGGACCTGAAGCGGTCGAGCGAGGAGGCCAGCCGCGGCATTCTCGAAGACCTCGCCTGGCTCGGGCTCGGCTGGGACGACGGGCCGGCGTTCGATGTGGGCGATGGCAAGCGGTTCGGCGGCGACGAGCGGGGCGTCGGGCCTTTCTACCAGGCTCAACGCAAAGAGATCTACGACGCGTTTGTGCAGCGCCTCGTCGAGGCCGATCTGGCTTATCCGGCGTTCGACACGCCCGAGGAGCTCGACGCGATGCGGGCGGAAGCGCAGGCCGCCAAGCGGACCTTTGTGTACCGCAGGCCCGAGGATTACGACCGCGAGGCGATGCTCGATCGTGCGTCGCGCGAGGAGCATGTGGTGCGGTTCCGGATGCCGCCCGAGGCGGTGACGGTGCGCGACGAGGTGCTGGGCGATGTGACGGTGCCGTATGAAGAACTCGACGATTTCGTGATCCGCAAGCGTGACGGGATGCCGACCTATCACTTCGCGGTGGTGGTCGACGACGAGCTGATGGGCGTGACGGATGTGGTGCGCGGGCAGGAGCATCTGAACAACACGCCGCGGCATGTCGCGTTGATCCGGGCGCTGCGTCACGAGGACGGGCGAGAGTTCCGGACGCCTCGCTTTGCGCACCTGCCGGTGATCGCGAACCCGGATAACTCGAAGATGTCCAAGCGTGATCGCGATAAGGCGGCGAGGGCGAAGTGCCGCGAGGTCGGCGTCGAGGCGCTGGTGCAGATCCACGGGCGTGTGGGCGTGGGTGAGGGCGAGTTTCACGCGTGGCTTGAGGACAAGACGCGTCAGCTGCCGACCGAGCCCTTGGAGCGACTCGCGGCGGCGGTGGGGGTCGAGCTGCCCGAGGTCGCGGTCGATGATTTCCGGCGATCGGGGTACCTGCCGGAGGTGCTGCTGAACTACCTCGCGCTTTTGGGCTGGAACTCGGGCGAGAAGGACGAAGAAGGCAAGAACATCGAGCGGTTTGATCTCGATTGGTTTGTCGAGCGGTTCGAGCTTTCGCGTGTGGGCAAGGGTTCGAGCAAGTTCGACCGCGCCAAGCTGCTGAGCTTCAACGCCGAGACCTTGCAGCACATAGCGCCAGAAGAGTTCAGAGACCTCTGGCGGGCGTGGCTGGAGCGGTACGAGCCGGAGGTGCTGGCGAAGCTGGGCGATCGGTTCGAGCTCGCGGCGGCGGCCGCGCAGCCGCGGGCGAAGACCTTCAAGGACGCGAAGGAACCGATCGCGTTTGCGCTCGTGGGCGACGACGAGATTGTCTTCGACGAGAAGGCGGTGCAGAAGGTGCTGCTCAAGGGCGAGCCCAGCGGTGCGGCGGTGCTTGGCGAATTGCTCGGCGTTTTCCGATCGCTGGAGGACTGGTCGCCCGACGCGATCCACGCCGCGGCCGAGTGGTTCGCCAAGGAGCGGGAGCTCGGCATGGGCAAGGTGGCGCAGCCGCTGCGCGTGGCGATCACGGGCGGCACGGTCAGCCCCGGGCTGGGCGAGACGCTGGCGCTGGTCGGTAAGGACGCGACGATCAGCCGGATCGAGCGTGCGGTCGGGCACGCGGAGAAGGCGGCGGTCTGAGCGCTCGATGCGAGAATCTCCTGCGTGCACGAATTTGTGTTCGTTCCAGAGTTTCAGAATCGAATCGCGCCCCGCCCTCTACAATGCTCTCGGGAGGTGTGCATGCCGCCGCCGATCCATCCCGAGTTGCAGGCCCGCCCGTTCGATGCCGAGCGCGAGCGCAACGCGTTGTCCGAACTGCTCCGCAAGCGTGTGGACGACTACGCCAAACCCGGTTGGCCCGTGCATCCGACGGCGAGGCGTCTTTCGGTCGCGCCCCGCTGGCGCCGCACGCCGGAGGGGGCGATGCGCATCCGCGTGCGTTCGGGCGGGTTGCCGGTGCTCTTGGCGTATCTCGTCCCGGCGATCTTCCTCGCGATCGCGCTGGCGCTCTGGGTCTCGTCGTGGCTGTTCTCGGCCGACCCCGACCTTGCGCCCGCGCAGCGTGCCGCGGCTGGTTTCCGCGACGCGTTCTGGCTCATCATCGTCGCGGGGTTCGCGTTCCTGCTCGTGCTCTTCATGCGCGGCATCCGCAGCCCGCAGATGTCGCTGACCTGCGAGCCCTCGGGGCGCGTGCGCGTCGAGTGGAAACTCCTGGCCAACGAGCGCCGATCGTTCGCGATCGCGCCGGGCGAGCTCTCGCTGCTGCTGTTGCGGGCGGACTTTGCCAAGAGCGGGCCGACGGTGCTCGGGCCTTCGCCGCGGCTGGGGCTGTTTGTCGTCGACGCCGGGCTGCCGGTGGGCGTGCTTGCGCTCTCGTCGGATCCGTCGCGCGTGGTGCGGGCGATGGAGACGCTGCCGCAACCGATGCGGGAGGCGCCGGTCTTCGTGGCCGAGCGTGCGGTGGAGCTGTGACAGCGGTGGACTACGCCGACGGGCTTTGAACGATCCTGAAAACCAGACGCGAGCAGTCCGCGCCGGGCCCGAAGTCCTGGCAGCGATACCGGCGGCCCCCCGAAACTTCTTCAACGAGCATGCCGGATGAAAACGCCTGGCTGCGCCGGGCGTCGCCGTCCAGCCAGATGTTGTACAGCCAGAGCACCGTGCCCTTGCATGTGAAGTCGTAGTGGTCCGGCCCGGCGTCCGCCCAGAATTCGGCGGTAGCGAACTCCTGTCCGTCGATCAGCATCGATTCGTCAGAACGCAACCAGACGCCCTGGGGTCGCGGCGCGTTGCAAGACTCGAAGATCAGCCGCAGCCGCTGCGGGCCGTCGATCGGCATCGCCTCGATCTTCACCACACGGTCATGGCCCTTGTCTTTGAAGCAGTCCGTGTACACGGGTGACCGAGGCAGCATCGATGGGATCCTTGCCGAATCAGCGTTCTAGCGTTCCGATCAACCGATCCACGACTTCAACCGGATCGATCGTGTATTCAAACGCGCCCTCGTGCCCATCTGGAACTTCCACCCACGGCACGCCCGTCTCCCGCAGGCGGCCTTGCTCGCCCCGGGCGATCTTGCCGAGCACGCCGGCGGTGATCGCGTCGCCGTAGGCCGCGTTTCCGGGGACGACGAAGTAGCGTCCGGGGGCGACCATGGTCTCTTCTTCTGACGACCAGTGGACGGTCGCGCCCTCTTGGTCTTCGGTCTGGAGGATGTAGGCGAACGAGCCGTCCTCGGCGATCCAGCTCGCGTGGTTCCAGTAGAAGACCGCGTCGTGCATGTGCACGCTGTCGAAGTCGAACATGGAGGCGGGGCCGTGGGTGTAGCGAAGCGGGACGCTCGCCTCGGGCGCCGAGAACTCGAATTCGCCCGCGTCGTGCTCGGGCCGGTCGAGCGTCGAGCCGCCCAGTGTCAGCAGGGGCGTCTCGCGGGCCTCGGGCACGAAGAAGGCGATCACGCCCGGTTCGGTCGCCGAGAGCCTGGGGACGGAGAACGCGTCTCCGTCGACCGTGCTGTGCTCGTAGTCGGCCGGGTTGGTTGAGTTGAAGACGAGGAAGTTCCCGGTCGCGGGGCGCTCGGTTGAGTCGTTGAAGCGGAACGCGCCTCGGAGGCTGGTGGCGGGCGTTGCGCGGATGGTCAGCTGTGCCCGCTTCGCGGACGCCTCGGGCGGGCGCAGCGTGTACGCCTCGCGGAAGTGAAAGCGTGCGAGCGCCGGGTCGAGCGGGAATCCCTGAAGCGTTTGCTCTTGGAAGAAGTCGACGCCGGGCACGATGCGGAAGACGCGGGGGCCGGCGGGGACCGAGCTCAGGCGGATCGTCGTGCGCCCCGCGGCGTCGGTCGGTTCGGCGATCGCCTCGGCCGGGGTTTCGAGGGGCGTGCTGGCGAGCAGCGCGAACGCGACGCCCTCGATCGGCTTGCCCGCTTGGTCGGTCAGGACGATGTCGATGCGGAGCGAGCGGTCCTCGGCCTCGGGTCCGAGGAGCGGGCCCGGCCCGACCTGAGCCTGGGTGGGTCGGCGGGGGGCGTCGGCCGTTGCGCAGCCGGCGATCGGCGCGCCGGCTGCGAACAGCATGCCGGCCGACAGCGCACGGAGCACGGGTCGTGTCGGTTTCAGAACGGCGCTCCGGTATCGTCGTCGTCCGGCCCGCCTCCGTCGCGGTGGTTCTCTGCCGGGCCGGTGCGTCCGCCGGGGGCGAAAGCGCCGCCGTGGCGCTGAAGGGGCTGGGAGGGCGGGGCGGCGTAGCCCGGCTGGGGCTTGGGCTCGTAGACGGGGTTGTCGAACGACGCCATCTCGTCGAAGCCGGACTGGGCGGTGTAGTTCTTGAATCGCGTCGTGGTGTTGTCCCAGGTGAGCTTGACGACGCCGGTCGGCCCGTTTCGCTGCTTGGCGATGATGAGCTCGGCGAGGCCCTTTTTGTCGGGGTGCTCTTCGATCCATCGCGGGTTGTTGATGTGGTAGTACTCCTCGCGGTGCAGGAGGGCGACGACATCGGCGTCCTGCTCGATCGAGCCCGACTCGCGCAGGTCGCTCATGCGGGGGCGGTTGCCCTCGCGCTGCTCGGTCCCGCGGTTCAGCTGCGCCAGGCAGACCACCGGGACATGCAGCTCGCGCGCCAGCGCTTTGATCTGGCGGCTGATCGTCGAGACCTCGACCTGCCGGCTCTCTCGGGCCGCCGTCGGCGCAGTGAGGAGCTGGAGGTAGTCGATCATGATGCACTTGATCTTGTGGCGCGAGGCCATGCGGCGGGCGCGGGCGCGGAGCTGCATCACGGTCAGGCCCGGTGAATCGTCGATGTACAGCGGCATCTCGGCGAGCGTGTTGCACGCCTTCATGATGCGTTCCCAGTCCTCGGGGCTGATGCGCGAGCCGTCGCGGAAGAGCGTGCCCTGCACGCCCGAGAAGGCGGAGAGCAGACGCTGCGTCACCGACGATTTACTCATCTCGAGGCTGAAGAAGGCGACGGGGATCGGCTGCCTGCCCGCGGCGCTGTCCCAGGGCGTCAGCCCGCCCCGCGCGATCTGCTCGGCGAGGTTGAGCGCCAGCGCGGTCTTGCCCATCGAGGGGCGCGCCGCGACGATGATGAGCTCGCCCGGCTGCAGCCCGCGGAGCTTGGCGTCCAGGTCGTCGTACCCGCTGGGCAGGCCGCTGATGCCCCCGCCCTCGGCCGCCTCGATGCGTTCGAGTTCTTTCTGCAGCAGGTCGCCGAGGACGGCGGGCTCGGAGGCCTGGTCCTGCTCGGCGATCTCGAAGATCGCGGTCTCGGCGCGGTCGACGAGTTCGGTCAGCCCCTCGCCCCGGAGGTCGCCGGCGTGGTACGCGTCGTAGATGATCGTGCCGGCGGTGTCGATCAGCGAGCGCAGGCGGGCCTTGTCGGCGACGATCCTGGCGTAGTACGGCGCGTTGCTGGCGGTCGGCACGCTCTCGGCGAGCTGCACGAGGTACGCCTCGCCCCCGACCTCGTCGAGCACGCCCGCGTCGCGGAGCCCGTCGACAAGCTGCACCAGGTCGCCCGAGCGGTGCTTGTTGTAGGTGTCCACCAGCACGCGGAAGATCGCCCCGTGCGCAGGCATGAAGAACTGTTCGGGGCGGCCGACGATGTGCAGCACATCGGCGATCACCTCCGGCCCCAGCACCATCGAGCCCAGCAGCGCCATCTCCGCCTCGGGCGCGTGGGGGGGCAGGCGGTCGAACAACCTGCCGACCGTCGAGGCGTCGACCTTCGGGCGTCCTTCGTCCTTGCGTTTGCGACCGGCGGCGATGCTGCTCATGGGCCCTCCTTGGCCGCGCTGTCCGATGAACCGAGTCGCCGGGTCCGGACCGCGGGTCGCCATTGTCCCGCGCTGGCCCGGCGTCGGCACGCAAACGAGCGCAATCGGGCGCAAACGCCCGCATCCGACAGTATCTCCACGCCGACCTCCGAGCGGCAGTGCGATCGCATGACCGGATCTTGGAGGCGTGGAAACCGAGGGGGCACAGGGTGTTGGGCGCGGGGCGAAGCAATCCCTGCGCCCAGCACCCCGCGCCCGTTCTCAGCCCCCGCCCACGAATACCCTTGCCCATGCCAGCCGACCAGCGCGATGTCTCCGAGGCCTACAGCCCCCCCGAACTCCTGCCAGAACCCCTCCCGGCCGATCCGTTCCCGATCGTCCGGGCGTGGTTCGACGAGGCGCACGACCGGCGCGTCCAGCCCAACCCCAACGCGATGACGGTCGCCTCGGTCGACCGCGAGGGCAACCCCTCGGCCCGGGTCGTGCTCTGCAAGAATCTCGACGAGGGCTCGGGCCATGTCGTGTTTTACACCAACTACCAGAGCCGCAAGGGCAGGGCGCTGCTGGAGACGAGGAAAGCCGCGGCGGTCTTCCACTGGGACGCGTTGGACCGCCAGGTCCGCATCGAGGGTCCGGTTGTGCAGAGCCCGGCCGAGGAGAGCGACGCCTACTTCGCCTCTCGTCCGCTCGAGAGCCGCATCGGGGCGTGGGCGAGCGACCAGAGCCGCCCGGTCGGGTCGCGTCAGGAGCTGCTCGACCGGGTGTCTGAGGCGATGGCCCGGTTCAAAGTCAGTCTTCAGGACATCCGTTCCAACTCCGATATCCATGTGCCAAGGCCCCCGCACTGGGGGGGCTTGCGGATCTGGGCGGCCCGCGTCGAACTCTGGGTCGGGGGCCCCGGTCGGGTGCACGATCGGGCCTGCTGGACGCGGGAGCTCTCGATCTCGCGGGACTCGGAGGGTTTTCGGGCTGGGGCCTGGTCTTTCTTCCGCCTGCAACCCTGACACAAGCCCTGCAGCTTGGGCCCGGTTGCGGCTGTGAGGATGCGGGAACAGCCTCCTGGCGGGGTTCGCCCGCTGGGTGTGAACACGGTCATCCGTATCGCCGAGACTGCTCTTGAGGGCGGCGCACGGCGCGCGGTACGCGCAGAACGGGGAGCGGCAGGACTTGAGCACACCTCGCAAGGATCTGGACAACGCAGCGGCGCGGGCGCTGCTCGACGAACTGGTCGAGCGAGTCCGCCGGTGCGTCATGAGCACGCAGCCCGAGGTGGTATCCCGGATCCTGGCGTTGGTGGAGGACCCCGACGCGGAGATCCTCCAGTTCGCCGAGGTGATCCGGACCGACGCGGCGCTGACCGGTCGTTTGCTGAAGACGGCCAACTCGGCGCATTTCTCGCAGCGCGGGGGCGTGACCACGATCGAGCGGGCCTGCGTGCTGATCGGCCTGGACCGGATCCGGGCGCTGTCGCTGGGGTTCTACCTCAGCCGCTCGGCCGGCTCACCCAGCGACGCGCTGGCGCGACGGATCTGGGGGGAGTCGGTGTACCGCGCCTGCCTGATGGAGCAGCTCGCAGATCGGCTGGGGATCGCGCCGAGGTCCGAGGCGTTTCTGGTCGGGCTGGTGATGGACGCGGGCGTGCCGCTGATGGCCCGCCTGATCGACGGGTACGACCCGACGCTGGCGGTGCGTCTCTCTCCGTCGGAGCTGCACCAGTTCGAGCGGAGCAACTTCGCGATGACGCATGTGGATGTCGCCGAGGCGATCGCGCGGGTGTGGAGCCTGCCCGATGTACTGGCTCGCCCGATCGCTCGCCACCACACCGAGCCCACGGCGGGCGAGTCCCCTCGCACGACGACGAATCAGCTCCACCGCCTCGCTTTCTACGCGGGTGCGGTCCGCCTGAGAGTCGACAAGGCCGAGCCGAACTCCGAAGCGCCCGAGACCGGCATCGCCTCTGAGCACCTGGGCATCGAGGCCGACGAGCTGCGCGAGGTGATCGCCGATTCGGTGACCGCGTACCGCCAGCTCATCGGGATCTTCTCGGAGGTCGCCGACAGCATCGACGACATCGACCGCCTCGCCGAGCGCTCGCACCGACTGCTTCATCGCGAGGTCGATCGGCTGGTCTTGCGGTCATCGGGCGTCGACGCCCCGTCGGTGCAGCGGGTGACGCTGGGGGAATCTCGGGTCGAGCTGCACTCGATCGGGGCCAGCGCCCGCGCGTACCTCTGCGACTCGCAGGGGCGCAGGCTCGTCGCCTACGAGTTCACCGTCGGCGAGGCCTCCGCTGAGGAGATCGCCTCCGCCCTCGGCCTGCACGCAGAAGACGCGTCGCACGCGGGGAAACTCGAAGCGCTGCTCTTGCGGCTGGCCGCGTAGGCGTCACGCTCCCGTCCAGGGCGTTCGTTGCGATCTGCGATGCTCGATGATCGTGCGCGCGAGTTCGGCGGCGCCGATCGGCGTTGCGCCCGCACGCCTGCGCGCGGCCCCGACCTCGTACAGACTTTTCCACTGCCCGAAGAGCACGCGGTAGGCCCAGATCGCCGAGCGATCGGGGTCGTAGAGATTGGTCGACTCGCTGAAGACGCCGTTGACCTCGATGATCGCGAGGTTGCGCCCGGCGCGGAGGTCGTCCTCGCTCGGGCAACGCAGGTCGAAGCGACCGAAGTCCAGCGCGCCGCCCCCGACGCCGCGGTACGAACGGGCGATCTCGTCGATCTTCGCAGAGAGCGCCGGCGTAACGAGGTCGGCGCCGTCGGAGAAGATCGCGCCCTGTGCGTGGTTGCCCGCGTGCCCGAGGCGGACGGTCTCGCCCTCGCCGGGGATCCAGGCGAGGCGGTCGCGGTGCCGGCGCAGCATGAGCTTCGCCTGCTTGCGGTACCGCTTGTGGCGGAGGATCAGTTCCTCGAGCGTGTGCACGCCGTCGCCCTCGATGAGCGGGAAGCGTTTGCGCGTCACCGAGTAGATCCGGCCCGAGGGCGTGAACCGATCGTCGTCGATCGCGTCGGTCTTGCGGATCCAGAACACGCCGAACTCGCAGGGGCCGGGGTGATACTTCTGGCAGATGACAGGCCCGCCGAAGCGTCGGAAGTAGGGTTCGAGCTCGTTGGGCGAGCGGATCAGCGCCACGCCGTAGCCGCGCTCGCCGGCGTCGGGCTTCAGCACGATCGGGTATCCGCCCAATTCGGCTTCAGCCTCGATCATGTGTGCGGCGAGGCTCGCTCGTTTCTCGGGGGTCGGCGCCGTTTCGACGAGGCGTGCGGGCAGCACGCTGTCGGCTGTGCTCTTCAGCCCATCGAGGATCTGCGACTTTGACTCGCCGAGCACGCCGCCCCCGCAGGGGACTCCCGGGTTGGCGCAGGTGCAGACACGCAGGCCCCCGTACCGGACGCTCAGCCAGAGGATCCAGGGGGCCAGTGGGAGCAGAAAGAGCGGCGTCGGCCAGAACTCGTGATGGGTCAGGCGGAGCGCTGTGTACCAGCCCCGGCGGATCCACCGGGTGGGTTTCGGGCGGCGAGCGGGGTCCGCGTCGGGCGGCGAATCGTGCTCTACCCCCAGCGCCAGCGCCTCCGCCCGGGCGTGGGCGAAATGGTCGAGGCGTTGGAGCCGATCGGGCAAAGCTGTTCCCTTCAGCGGGCTGCCGCGGGGCCTTCGTCTCCCTTTGCATATCGGCCCGGCGGACCCGTTGCAAGGAGATCGGAAGAAGATTCTTGGGGCTTAATGGGCACGGGGCCCTGTTTCTTCCGTTTGACTCTCGCCCCCGGGTGTGCGACCGTCGTGCACCGATGCCTGAGACGATCCATCTCGACGCGCTGGTCCTGGGCGGGGGGATCGCCGGGCTCTGGACGCTCCGCGCCCTCCGCGAACGGGGGGTGAGCGCGCTGCTGATCGAGGCCCGGGCGATCGGGGGCGGCCAGACCGTCGCCAGTCAAGGGATCATCCACGGGGGCGTGAAGTACGCCCTGGGCGGGGCCGCCTCCCGCGCCTCGAAACTCATTGCCGACATGCCCGCACGCTGGGGGGAATCGCTGGCGGGCGCCGCCTTTCCGGATCTCTCGGGGGCCAAGGTCCTCAGCGAATCCTGCACGCTCTGGACCGGCGGGGGCGTCGGCTCGCGCCTGATGGGCCTGGCGGCATCCAAGGCGATCCGCGTCAAACCCGAGCGCCTCACCGGCGCCGAACGGCCCCCACCCTTCGACGATGCGCCCGGCGGCGTCGATGTCTACCGCCTCGACGAGACGGTGCTCGACCCGTGCTCGCTCGTGCGGGCGCTGGCCGAACCGGTGCTCGGCGCGATCGGCCAGAGTGGCCCGGCCGATTCGGGCATAGACCGTGGCACGGGCGTCCCGCCCGTGCGAACACCCCGGCTTGAGCGCACAGATGATGGCGTCGCCTGCACGATCACCGACAGTTCGGGCGAAGAACTCCGGCTGCTTCCGCGGCACCTGATCGCCTGCGCCGGCGCGGGCAACGAGCAGATCGCCCGCGATCTCGGGCTCGACGCAAACATCCGTATGCAGCGCCGCCCGCTGCACATGGTCCTGGCGCGACGGCCCGGGGGCGAAGACTTGCCGCGGCTCTTCGGCCACTGCGTCGGCGCGGGCTCGAAGCCCCGCCTGACGATCACCAGCGGCGAGTCGGACGGCAGAACCGTCTGGTGGATCGGGGGCCAGATCGCCGAAACCGGCGTCGACCGCTCGCGGAAAGCACAGATCGCCGAGACACTCTCGGAGCTCCGCGAGACCCTCGCCTGGCTGGATCTGGAAGGCGTCGAGCTCGCGACGGTCCGGATCGACAGGGCCGAAGGATTCATGCCCGACGGCTCGCGCCCCGACGAGCCGGTGATCCGCAGTGTTGATCGCATGCACATCTGCTGGCCGACCAAGCTCGCGTTCGCCCCGATCGTCGCGGATAGGGTATCGGAGCTTGTGGGCGAGCCCGAGCACCCGCAGCCGGAGCTCGGGCTTCAGCCGCCCCCCTTCGCCCCGCCCCCGTGGACGCTGGACCCCGCCGGCAGCGAGGAGATCGCATGGACCGACGCCCGCTCGGCCGGACAGGCCTGACCGTCAGCCCGCTGGGGCTTGGGACCGTGAAGTTCGGGCGCCGCGAAGGGGTGAAGTACCCCGAGCCCGTCCGCATCCCGGGCGATCGCCTCGCCCTCGCCCTGCTCTCGCAGGCGATGGAGCTGCGGATCAACCTGCTCGACACCGCTCCGGCCTACGGCACCAGCGAGGAACGCCTCGGCCTGCTCCTTGAAGGCTGGCGCGACCGCTGGGTGATCTCGACCAAGGCGGGCGAGTCGTTCGAGCACGGGGTCTCCAGCTTCGATTTCTCCTACGAGGGCGTGTACGCCAGCATCGAACGCAGCCTGGAGCGGCTCCGCACCGACCGCGTCGAGATCGCCATGATCCACTCCGACGGCAGCGACGACGCGATCCTCGACGAGGGCGGGGCGATCGAGGCCCTCAAGGAGCACAAGGCGGCCAAACGCGTCGGTGTGGTCGGCTTCAGCCCCAAGACCGTTGAAGGCGCGATGCGGGCTTCGGAGGTCTGCGGCGTCCTGATGCTCGAGTTCAACCTGGGCAATCAGGAGATGCGTCCGGTGATCCGGCGCTGCGCCGAACTCGGCGTGGGCGTGCTGGTGAAAAAAGGGCTGATGAGCGGGCACGCGGCCGGCGGGGGCACGCTGGGCGACGCGCAGGAGGGGATCCGGCGATCGTTGCGACTCTGTCTCATCGAGCCGGGCGTGACCAGCGTGATCGTCGGGACGGTCTCGCCAGAGCACCTGGACTTCAACGCGAGGGTGGTTTCCGAGATTCTGGAAAAAAATCGCGAAGAAGGGGTTGGGTCGGGTGACGAAATCCTGTAGGCTGGGACAAGTCCGGGTTCAGAGACGCTATTGGCGTGGATGACCAGCGGACGAGCCGGGTCTCTGTGGGGGTGGTGGTGTGTGTGCCGCCGCCGTTCGGTGTGACAGCCGATTCGGGCCCAGCGCCGGAATTGAGGAGGAGCGACCCTGCGCTGATGCGGCTGCAGGGTCGTTACTTTTTTTGGGGCGTTGGGTGTAGGGCGATGGGGTGTGGGGCGCCCGGCTTTGCCGGGCGAGAGGGGCGAGGGTCGAGAGGAGAGAGTCGAGGCGGAGACCCGACTCTTCGCTGCGCTCAGAGGTCGGCGTCCAGGAAACGGCGTGTTCCGCCGGTCTGCTGAGTCCTCGCCTGCTCGCCTGCTTCAGCCTCTCGCCCGGCAAAGCCGGGCGACCCCACGCCCTATCTCACCACGCCCCACACCCTTCCTCCGTACCATCGCCTCCCCGGTCAGCGTCCGGGGGGCGGAGGTATGCATGGCCTGGCTGAAGGTATCTGAGGCGTTCGGGGCTCCGGTCGGCACGAAGGTGACCGTCAAGGGATGGGTGCGCACGCGTCGCGACTCGAAAGCCGACGGCGGGCTCTCGTTCGTTGCCGTGCACGACGGGAGCTGTTTCGAGCCGATCCAGGTTGTCGCGCGGGCGGATCTGCCGAACTACGCCGCCGAGATCGCGAGGCTGAACACCGGCTGCTCGGTCGAGGTCGAGGGCGAGCTCGTCGAGAGCCAGGGCAAGGGGCAGTCGGTCGAGATCGCGGCCGATGCGGTCCGCGTGGTCGGCTGGGTGGACGACCCCGACAGCTATCCGGTGCAGAACAAGCGTCACACCTTCGAGTTCCTGCGCGAGGTGGCGCACCTGCGAACGCGGACCAACACCTTCGGCGCCGTGGCGCGCGTGCGCCACCGGCTGGCGATGGGCGTGCACCGCTTCTTCGACGAGCGAGGGTTCTACTGGGTGCACACGCCGATCGTCACCGCCAGCGACGCGGAGGGCGCGGGGCAGATGTTCCGCGTCAGCACGCTCGATTCGGTGAACCCGCCGCGGACCGAGGATGGCGGGGCCGATTTCGACAAGGACTTTTTCGGGCGCGAGGCGCACCTGACGGTGTCGGGCCAGCTGAATGTCGAGACCTACTGCTGCTCGCTGAGCCGCGTGTACACCTTCGGCCCGACCTTCCGGGCGGAGAACTCGAACACGGCGCGCCACTTGGCCGAGTTCTGGATGATCGAGCCGGAGATCGCCTTTGCCGACCTTGCCGCCAACGCGCAGCTCGCCGAGGAGATGCTCAAGTTCCTGATCGACGACCTGCTGACGGCACGCCCCGACGACATGGCCTTCTTCGACCTGCGCATCGAGAAGGGGCTGATCGACGCGCTCAAGCATGTGCTCGAAACCCCGTTCCGGCGCCTGCCCTACACCGAGGCGATCGAGGTGCTCAAGGCCAGCGGCAAGAAGTTCGAGTTCCCCGTCGAATGGGGCAAGGACCTCCAGAGCGAGCACGAGCGCTACCTCACCGAGGAGAAGTTCAAGCAGCCGCTGATCATCACCGACTACCCCAAGGACATCAAGGCGTTCTACATGCGCCTCAACGACGACGGCAAGACCGTCGCCGCGATGGATGTGCTGGTGCCCCGGATCGGCGAGATCATCGGCGGCAGCCAGCGCGAGGAGCGCCTGGATGTCCTCGACGCGCGCCTCGGGGAGATGGGGCTCGACAAGGAAGACTACTGGTGGTACCGCGACCTGCGGCGGTACGGCACGGTGCCGCACGCGGGCTTCGGGCTGGGGTTCGAGCGCCTGATCCAGTTCTGCACGGGGATGCAGAACATCCGCGATGTGATCCCGTTCCCGCGTGCGCCGCGGCAGTGTGAGTTTTGAGCGATTGATCCGCGGAGCGGTCCCCTGACGCCGACCTCTGAGCGTAGCGAAGAGTCGGGTTGGATTGGCAAAGATATGAAAGGATTCATTCGAATCCTGGGCAGCATCACTGTTCACGAGGGGCAGCACAGCAACCTCACGATCGAGGTTTCGCTCGAATCTGGCGACGCCAGCGAGGTTGGCGACCTTATCGAGCAACTGCTTGCCGGCTCGCACGAGTCGGCGACACTGCAGGACTCGGGCAGGAGTGCCCTGAAGATTGCAATCGGTCCGACGAGCCGGATCCGTTCGCGCTCCGGGATCAGACTCGAAGTCGATCTCGACCGCGTCGCGGCCGAGTATCTTTGCTTGCTGCTCGGGCGCCTCGCCGAGGATCGGGAAGTAATGCGCTGGTTGCACGCGGACATTGAGCTCGATGGCGGGAGCGTGCTGATGGTGCGATCGGCTATGTTCGGCAGATGAGCATCCCGGCGTATCCGCCTCTCGCCACTCTCCATCTCGACCATCTCGCCCGGCGTCGCCGGGCGGACCCGACTCTTCGCTTCGCTCAGAGATCGGCGTCGAGGTGTGGCGATCTGTCGCCCGCACACTCGCCAAAAAAATCTCACCACCCCGCCTGAAACTCCGGGAACTTCCCGGCGTCTGGCGCGTCTGAATGGACTGGGGACCGGTCGCCGCAGGGTCTTTCGGGCTTTGCCCGGGGGCGGCGGTCGGTGGTTGGTCCGGTTTGCCGTGGCGGGCGTCGGGCGGCTGTTTCTGAGGAGTTCTCTCCATGCGGTCAGGATGCAAAGGTGCGGCGGGCGCCGCGGCGATCGGTCTGTTCGTGTTCTCCGGGGCGTCGGCCTCGCCGGTCTATACCACCGTCGTGCTCGACGATTTCGAGGCGAGCAGCGAGGACCGTCGCTGGGCGGCCCAGCTCGGGTCGAGCGGGCATGTGGTCTACTTCGCCGACACCGAGCTGCGGCGATGGATCAACGGCCACACCACGGTGCTCCACGAGATCGGCACCCACCTGGAGGGCCTGGCGCCCGGCGTGACGACGGTGATCCGCGACGAGGGGGACGCCCGGCGAGGCAAGCTGCTGGGCGTGGACCGTGACGGCGGGGTTTCTGTATGCCTGAACACCGAAAGCGACGCCCCCCAACTCAACAACCTCGGCCTGCTCGCGATGACGACGCCCGACGGCGGGTTCAGGGCGGTGATGGCGAGGGAAGAGGTCGCCGCGCCGACGGGCGTGGTCCACAGCACGGTCACCACCCCGCCTCTCGGCCTCCTGCGCAGCGACGACGGGTACACGATCGCGGGCGGTAGGGTGAACGGTGTCATTACGCGGCGGATCATTTCGCCGGGCCTTCAGCATCGCGTGCTGATCACCGACGGCGACCGAACGCCCGCCAACGACGGGGAAATTTTGTACCAGGGCAGGTACTACACGGTAAATTTAGGTGTTCGCTTCGGCGACACGATGCTGCACGACATCGCGCCGGGCGGCGTCGCCGCAAGCTATATCCGGTACCGATCGGACATGTTCTCGTCGATTCAGCACGGGGTGGTTCGTGATTTTGGCGGCGGGCTGGAGACGGTGATCCGTACCTATACGATGACCGGGTACCAGCTGTGGCCCAGCGTGACGCAGCCGATGATACGGATCAACGCATCGGGCGAGGTGCTGATCTCGGCGAACATGTTGGATGCGTCAAGCGGCTCTGCGCCGAGAGGCGAGATGTTGGCGATCTTCCGCCCCGGAGAGCTGTCGCCGGATGTGTTCGCGATTCAGAATCGCTCGATCCAACCCACGAACTTTCCGGAATTCCAGGTCCGTCACCTGCCGAACAACTCGATCGGTCGCAGGATCAGTTTCGGCGACAACGGGGGAGTGATTTTCGACCTCAACTACAGCGTGACCGGACGCGGCAGCGGCGTCGGGCTGATGCACCGTGGCCCGTCGAATCAGTACACCATGCTGCTCGCGCCCGACGCGGTGCTGCTCGGCTCGCCCGGCGCGACGGTCTCGACCGTGTCGCCGGCGCCCGCGGTGCTGATCGCGTCCTTGGACGCGTCGTCCGCCGCTGCGCTTTACAACATCAATTCGACGCCGACGATCTTCTACGCGACCCCCGAGGGTGTCACGAGGGTCGCGGCCGTCGGGGAGTCTCTGGAGGTCGCCCCAGGCGATGTCCGCCAGATCAGCGGGGTCGAGCTGCTGGATGTGAACGGCCCGCGGGTGCTGTTCAGCGCCGAGTTCACCGACTCCAGCCGGGGCATGTTCGTGATGAACGCGGACCCCGGATGCCCCGCCGACCTTAACAACGACGGGGTGGTCGACGCCGACGACTTCTTCCTCTTCCTCCAGTTCTTCGCGGCCGGCGACCCCCGCGCCGACATCAACGGCGACGGCGTCATCGACGCCGATGATTTCTTCGAGTATCTCAACCTCTTTGCGCAGGGGTGCTGAGGATCGTTTCTCACTCTGACGCATCGTGAAATGCGTTATCGAATCAAAGAAAGGCCGCGCAGGCTCAAGAGCCACGCGAGCAGCAAGGACACAAAGATGAGTAAGCTGGACATCCGCACAATCACGGCCTCAGCAGGATTCGCGGTTATCTGCGGCGCCGCGTCGGCCTCGCCACTTTTCCGCACCGTCGTGCTCGATGACTTCTCGGGCTTTGAACGCGATCAGCGTTGGACGGCGCAGATCGGTTCGGGCGGGCATGTCGCCTATCTCACTCGCAACGACGCCCAGCTCCGGCTCTGGGACGGCACGGCGACCGAGGTCCTCCACGAGATCGGCACGCACCTGGAAGGGCTCGCCCCCGGGGTGACGACCGATTCGCTCTCGTCCGGCAGCTTTGGCTCGCTGCACCACGGCCGCATCCTCGGCGTCGACCGCGAGGGCGGCGTGAGCGTGTACCTCTACGCCGGGCCCGACCCCGAACTCGCCACCAGCTTCCTCGCCTCGACGGTTCCGGGCGGGGGGTTCAGGGCGATCATGGTCCCGCCGGAGTTTGCGGCGCAGACGGGGGTTGTCCGTTCGAGGCTCGGCTTGGTGTATTCCGGAATGCGCCGCTGCGACGCGGGGTACACGCGGGCCAGCGGCGTTCACGAGAGCGGCGTCTTTTCGCACCGCATCTTCTTCCCCGACCTTAGCGAGCGAGTGCTCTGGAGCTTCGGCGACCAGATCCCGGGCGGCACGACGGCGACCGGTCTGACATACTGGATCAGTGATTTCAGTTTTGGCATCGCCAATCACCACGACCACGCCGGCTCCGATTCCGCGGTCGATTTGGTGCGCTTCACCGCTGACGGCGGACAGACCTTCGACAACGGCGTTCTACGGACACACGGCGTCGGTGCAGAAATGCTTGTTCGCAGCCGCGCGACGATTAACGACCTACAACTATGGTCAGGGGGGAGGCCGCTGGTCCGTGTCAACACATCGGGGCAGACACTCGTCTCGACGCAACGGGTGATCGATTCCGTTCTCGGTACGGTCGTTGCTGATCCGCTTCTGCTGTACTCCGAAACCGGTGATGTTGAATTGCTCCTGCGGCGCAATGAGAGCATCCCGTTTACAAACTTCCAGCCGCGGCCGTACAGCCCTCAGGACACTGACACCATCCGAAGGCGGATGGCGTTCGCCGAAGACGGCTCGATGATCTTCGACATCTCACCTAATTCGTCGGAGCTCGCCCGGCGCAGCCCCTCGGGCGAGTACACCATGCTGCTGGCGCCGAACGCGGAGTTGCTCGGCGTCCCGGGGGCGACCGTCGGCTTCGAGGGAAGGCCGATGGTCTCGCTCGACGGGACTTCGGCGGCCGCGGTGTACAGAGTCAACGGCGTCGAAAGCGTTTTCTACGCCGGCCCGGCGGGGATCACCAGAGTCCTCGGCGCGGGCGACGAGGTCGAGGTCTCGCCCGGCGTTTTCCGCACCGCACTCAGTGTGTTTCTCCTCGATGTCAACGCCGAGCATGTGCTGGTGAACATGACCTACACGGGCGGCCGAGCCATGCTCGCCGCGACTGTCACGGCCTGCCGCCCCGATCTCAACAACGACGGCGTGGTCGACGCCGACGATTTCTTCCTCTTCCTCCAGTTCTTCGCGGCCGGCGACCCCCGCGCCGACATCAACGGCGACGGCGTGATCGACGCCGATGACTTCTTTGTCTACCTGAATCTCTTCGCGCAGGGTTGCTGAGGGCCCGCGACGCTCCCAATGCACAACAGCCCAGTTTTTAGCGGGATCGTTTTCTTTGGAGACGCTCTCATCACCGAGCCCAACCGGGCGAACCTCGTGCGGCGAACGACATCGACACCGATCGCACCACGAACCGCCATCCGGGGCTTGACAGCGATCTCCCGTTCTGTTCTTCTGTACAGGTCGCAGTCGTTCTGGCGTGCGGAGTGGGTTGGGGCGTTCTGCCCCGGAATCGCGGCGGTATGCCGTCGCGGTGTTTGAGCGTCGTTCGGGCTGGCAGCCCGTGCGGCGTAGGCTTGGCGTGGGACGGGAGTTTTCAGATGGGCTCAACACAGCGAGTTGCACCGTCGATGGCGGCTGGTCTGGTGTGCGCGATCGCCGCCGCGGCATCGCATGCCCAGGTCGTCACGGAACTGGTCTATCTTGACGGCATCGACGCGATCGACCGAGGTCCGGGTCCGACCGACCTGAGCATCCGGCTAGGCGCAAACAGCGACGCGGTTTTCACCACCCGGCGTCAGGGCGTGGCCGCATCCACCCTCTGGCGTTGGTCGCCCGGAACACAAGCTTTGCCGATCGGTCCGGTGCACCCGCAGTACGACGGTGTGTCCGGCGTCGGGGCCTGGCCCGCGGTGACAGCGGTGAACGCTTCGGACGACGCGGTGATCGTTGATCGCGGGGTGAGGCCCGACGGCGGCGTCGGCTTCATCTATGCCGAACTGGTGGGCGATGTGCTCAGCGCCGCCGCCGCGACCGGCCCGATGGCGGTCGGTCCGGGCGTGCTGAGTGCCGACACATCGAACCGCTATGTGCCGCAGCAGATGTTTGTTCACCGGCACGGCTTCCATCTCGGGCGGTTGCATGAGTACTTCCAGAGCGAACAGCAGGAGATCAACGAGTTGATCTCGATCGTTCCGGGTCGGGGCGCGCGGCTGCACCGCACGCCCGGCACACCGGTCCCGGGCGGGATCGGCATGCTCGGCGAGATCAGCACTTCAGACCGATCCGGAGGCTGGCAGCGACGCGGCGCTTTCGCAGCGACATACGACATCACGCCGTCCGGTGATGTTGTGTACTTCTCCAGCATCGTCGAGCAGACGGGAGAGCCCCGCGGCGGCGGCATCTTCTGGGACAGCTCGCAAGGGCTGCGAGTCATCGCACGCAACGACATCCCCGATCCATCAATCGACCGGTTCTACCGCGCGCACGGGCTCAGGGCAACCGACAGCGGGAGGATCGTCTTCTCCGGCAGCATCATCCCGGCCGGTGAGGCCGATGAACTGTTCGGGCTCTGGAACATCGATCCGGCGGGCGATATCACCCCGATCGTGCTCGACGGCGAACATATCTACTGGGAGCAAGGCGATCGCAATCTGAGGATCACAGCGAGCAGGTTCTCCTCTTCGAAGCAGGGGCTCATGACCAGCGAGAGCGGCGACACCCTGTTCATCGGCGTCGGATCCTATTTCGGCCCGCCAGCGCCGGGCACATCGATGGGGGTCAACCTGATCTCCGTGAGATCAGACGGAAGCCGGAGCATCGTTCTGCAGGAATACTCGGGCATGCCGACGGGGCTGACGCCTCACAGCTGGTTCCAGTTCGATCTGCTCTTCGGACACATCATGGCCCCGGACGCGCTGTCCGCTCTCATGGTCGCCAGAGTCCGCGACCACGGGGCTGCAGTGAACACGCCGGCCCTGATCGTCGCGCACGCCGACCATGGCGTCCACGAGATCGTCCGCCGCCACGACATGTTCGAGGTCGCGCCCGGCGACCTCCGCGAAGTCAATCAGATCGAAGCACTCGAACACCAGGCCGGCGCCAAGTCCCTGTTCCGGCTGGGCTTCACCGACGGCAGCAGCGGCGTCTTCTACGCCGAGTTCACAGCCCCCGCCTGCCCCGCCGACCTCAACAACGACGGCGTCGTCGACGCAGACGACTTCTTCCTCTTCCTCAACTTCTTCGCGGCCGGCGACCCCCGCGCAGACATCAACGGCGACGGCGTGATCGACGCCGATGACTTCTACGACTACCTCGATCTCTTTGCGCACGGCTGCTGAAGCCGCAGTCGAAGCAAGCTATCAAATACGCCCGCGAGGGAGGAGGCGCTCGCTCCTCCGGAGCGCAAAGGCGCCGGGAACGGGCGATCGCTCGGCCCGGCGCTTTCGGGCTGTCTCACCCAGCCGCCACATCGCGAAGATCGAGCAGCGGAGAGGTGGCGTCCGACCGCTCTGCGGATGCAGGCCGAATCCGCGAGAGATGCTTGACAAGGCCTCACAGATCCGCGATCCTGCAGGCGCTCTGGAGATCAGTTCATCTGTGACTTGCATTGCGGCCGCCGGCGCACACCGAGCGCGATCGGCCGCTGGGTGGGCTTGCCCGATAACAGCCATCCGATGCGGCGGCCGTACCGACCGCAAATGAACAGGGTCCGCAACACGCACGCCGAAACACCGAGGACGACACCATGCCACGACGAACTCTTCCGCTCCTCTGCTGCGGGTTGGCTGCTTCGGCCCATGCCGCGCCGGTCTTTACGCTCATCGAAGAAGGACACAACGCCAATTCGCGATGGCTCAACCAGATCGGCGCTCAGGGTCATGTGGTCTACTTCAAAGACACAGAGCTGCGGCGATGGGACGGTGCGTCAAGCGAAGTGCTCCACACAGTCGGGATCCATCTCGACGGTCTGCAGCCCGATGCGACAACCGTGCCGATGCTCGGAGTCGGTGGGGGGCCGATAGGCTACATCCTTGGCGTCGATTGCAACGGCGGCGTTTCCGTGCTCCTGGAGGGTGACTTGCCGGGCGGCGCACCGCAAAGCCGCAGTAGACTGATCGCATCGACGACGCACGCGGGCGGCTTCCGCGCCGTCATGGCGAGCCCGATGCTCGCGGCTGACCCCTCCGTCGCGCCTGCGGCCGCCGCATCGCTCCCCGTGATGGGCACGCGTCGCAACGACAGCGGCCACACAATCGCACGCGGAGTTTTGAGCGGGGAAAGATCGTTCTGGACGATCTCGCCCGACCTGCAGCACGAGAACATCTTCACTTCCGGTCAGACAATCCCCGGCACTCAACAAACGGGCGTGCTCGCCAGCGCATACCAGATAGCATTTGGTGGGGCCGACTTCGGCACAGCGATGTATTCCGACATCGCGTCTAACGGATCCGCCGCACACTACTTCTGGTATGACACCGGCCATGCCACGCCGCCGACCGGCCTGCTCCGCACGCACAACGGCACGACGGAGCTGATTGCAAGCGCCACAGTCGAAATCAACAATCTCAGGCTCGCCTTGAATCAGACCCCGAAAATCCGGATCAACGCGTCCGGCCGCGTGCTTGCGGCCGGCGATTTCCTCATCAATCGTGTGTCGGCTCAGAATTCACTGGTGCTGATCGATCCTGACGCCCAGAGCCACGAGCTGATCGCCAGTGGCGGGCAGTCGCTGCCGATGACCAACTACGCAAACATCTCGTTCGGGATGCACCAGACCACAATGCTGGGAGAAGGCACATTCCATTACACCGACGACGGCACGATGATGATCGAAGTCCCCGGGTTCAATGACCCCCACATCATCCACCGATCTTCAACCGGCGATTTCAACATGGTGCTGACGGGCGACCCCGACTTTCTCGGTGTGCCCGGGAGCCAGATAGAGGGCATTTCGACCAAGCTGCTGATGTCGACCGACGCGACTTCCGCGGCCGGTTCCTTCCGCGTTGACAGCCGCACTACGCTTTTCCACGCGTTCGCCGACGGCTCAGTCACCAGGCTTCTCGCTGTCGCAGACGCGTTCGAGGTCGCGCCGGGAGACATCCGAAACATCACGAGTCTTACGCTTCTCGATGTCAACGGGCCGTATGTGCTCTTCGCGGCGAGATTCGACGACCTTTCCAGCGGCATGTTCTCCGTCACCGTCCCGTCCTGCCGGGTCGACCTGAACAACGACGGCGTCGTCGACGCCGACGACTTCTTCCTCTTTCTGAACTTCTTTGCGGCCGGCGACCCTCGCGCAGACATCAACGGCGACGGCGTGATCGACACCGACGATTTCTTTGACTATCTCGATCTCTTTGCGCAGGGCTGCTGACAGCTTCGGCCCTCTGCCCGCCAGAGCGGGCCATCCGCCATCTCGACACGCTCTCCCGGGCCTCCGGCAGCCGCCGGGGCCCCGTTCTTTTCATCCGTCTCTCCCCTGCTCGCCTGTTCGCCTCTTCCACCCTCTCGCCCGCCAAAGGCGGGCGTCCCCTCACGAGCCCCTGCCCCGAGCCCCGATACCATGGCCCGTATGGCCCCCGACCGCCAAAGCCCGGCCGAGACCTCCGGCGCCAGCGACGCCTCTGTCTATCTCCACCCCCAGACCCTCGCCAAGCTCGGCTCGATGGAGCTGCGGGCCAAGATGATCGTCGAGGGCGTCATGAGCGGCGCCCACCGCTCCCCCTATCAGGGCTTCTCCGTCGAATTCGCCCAGCACAGGCCCTACACGCCAGGCGACGACACGCGACACCTCGACTGGAAGGTCTACGGCCGCACCGACAAACTCCACCTCAAGCAGTACCAGCAGGAAACCAATCTGGACCTCGTCGTCATGGTCGACGCCTCGGGGTCGATGTCCTACGGCTCGCGGGCCTTCGCCGAGGCGTCGGGCCTCGGGCGCGACATGAGCCCCGACGGGCGCCTGTACTGGTCGAAGTTCGACCACGCGACGGCGCTGGCCGCGGCCCTGAGCTACATCACCCTCCGCCAGCGCGACCGCGTCGGCCTCGTCGTCTACGCCGACACGGTGCGCGCGATGGTGAACCGCTCGAGCAGCCGGGGGCAGTGGCGCCGGATCGTCAGCGCCCTCTCGACCCACCCCGTCGAGGCGGAGACCGACATCGGGCGGGCGGTCGACCAGACGCTCGCGAAGGTCGGCAACCGCTGCCTGATCGCGCTGATCACCGACGCGCTCTTCGAGCCCGAGACGCTCGACGCGGCCCTGGCCCGCGTCCGACACCGGGGGCACGACCTGATGCTCTTCCGCGTGCTCGACCGCGACGAGACCGAGTTCAACTTCAAGAGCCCCGTGCCGTTCGAGGGGCTTGAAGCCGAGCCCCTGGTCCGCGTCGACCCCCGCGCGATCCGCGAGGGCTACCTCGAAGCCTTCAGAGAGCACGAGCAGCGCGTGCAGCGGAGCGTGCTGCGCTTCGGCTACGACAGCACGCGCGTGCTCACGAGCGACTGGCTCGGCCCGCCGCTGGCCTCGTACCTCGCAAGACGGAACGCACGGATCAAGAAGAGCAAGTACGGATGAGGTTTTTCACCAAGGCAAAGTACGACCCGAACGATGGGCTTGTTGTGCGGAAAGCCCGTCGAGTGTTCGCCGACATCGAGCACCGCAGACGCGTCTACGCAGAAGGCTCGGAGGTCTTGGAGCGACTGACCGGTAAGCAGACGCCCATGGCGGATCCGGAACTGCGCGATTCGGTGTACATCTGGTCGCTTGTCTGTTCGCAGCTCTTCTTCTACGCAGAGCGCGAGGAGTGCGTCGTGGAACGGACTCGTCACCTGCCGGAGCGCACGATGGATGCGGCGCGGGGCGTGGCGATCCTCGTCGTTGCAGAGTTGATCGCCGAGCGGTTCGGATTCTGCTCTCGAAGATTCGCCGGAGCCGCGATCGGGATGGCGTCGTTCATGGGCTACGAGCACGCGAGTCTCGAAGTACAGAACCGGGTCTCGCGAGATCGGATGTCCCTTGATTACCGGCGATTGCACACGATGCTCGTCGCAAACCAGTCCGCGTCGCAAACGCTGGGCGAGGTCCGCGCCAAGGCCGCTGGGTACTTCTCGGGGTCGAGCCAACGCCTTGATGAGTTGGGCTCGCTTGTCGCCGGGCTTGCCGAATCGTTCGAAGAAGCCGTCGGGAGCCTGCACCGAGAAACCTGAGCGAGTTGTCGCCGAAGTACGGCGCACGACGAGGAGTCGGTTCCGCATTCATGACCTTTTCCAGTCCCATCCTCGCGATCGTCGGCCTCGCGTGCATCGCGGTCCCGATCCTGATCCACATCATCCTGCGGCGGAGGCGAAGGCCCGTCCGCTGGGGGGCGATGCGCTTCGTGATGGAGGCCTACCGGCGCCAGCGCCGGCGTCTGCTGCTGGAACAGTGGCTGCTCCTGCTCTTGCGTTGCCTCGCCGTGGCGTTGATCGCGCTGGGCGTCGCCGGGGCGACCTGCTCGCGCGACGAGCCGGGGGCGCGCGGGCCGACGACCCTCTTTGTGCTCATCGACGACGGGCCGCTCGCCTCGCTCCGCGAGGCCGACGGACGCACCGTCCTCGAACGCCACGCCCAGCGGGCCGACGAAGCCGCTCGCTCGCTCGACGGCTACCGGGGCGACCGGGCCGGGCTGATCGCGCTGGGCGCCTCGGCGCTGCCGGTGGTCATGCCGCCCTCGACAGAGCCCGAGGCGGTCGCGCGTGAGGCGCGGGGCCTGCGTCATGCCGGCGGCGCGATGGATCTGCGCGGCGCCCTGGACCTCATCGTACGCGAAGCCGCAGACGACGCCGACGCAGGGCCGCTGCGCGTCCTGATCCTCAGCGATTGGCGCACCGGCTCGGCGCGGCTCGACGAGCCCCTGCCCCGCCTCGCCGACCTCGGGCGTCCCGTCGAGATCGTCACCACCGCCCCCGCGACCGACGCCGCACGAAACCTCGCGCTGACCGACCTCCGCCCGGGCCGGCGCGTCGCGATCGGGGGCGGGGTCGGGCCCGACGGGCTCGCGGGCGTCACGGTCGTCGCGCGCCGTTCGGGCACGCCCTCCGATCGCGCCGAAGAAGCCGGCGTCACGCTCTCGCTTGTCGGGCCCGGGTCGGAAGTCTCGCTCGGGCGGGCGACGGTCCGCTTCGACCCGGGCGAGGCGGAAGGACGCGCCGTGCTCGCCTCCTCCCCCGCGGCCGACATCCGGGGTGACGCCTCGATCCTCGCGACGCTCGACGACGCGGGCGCGACCGTCGACGCCTCGCGCACGGCGGTCGTCCGTTTCCGGCGCTCGATCCGCGTCGGCGTCGCGGCGCCGCTGGTTGTCGGCGCTTCGCGCGTCGGCGTCGCGGGCTTCACCCCGGCCGACTGGGCGCTGGCCGCGCTGCGCCCGGAGATCGAGGAAGGCGCGCGACTCGAGATCGAGCTCGTCGAGCCAGGCGCGATCGACCCGACGCGGCTGGAAGCCTTCGACGCCCTTGTCGTGCCCGACGCCTCGCTCATCCCGCCCGAAGCGTGGCGCAGGATGCGCGCCGTCACCGATCGCGGCGGCGTCGTCTTCATCGCGCCCGGCCCCGACCCGCAGGAAGCCCAGCTCTGGACCGAGCACGCCTCCGAAGCGCTCGCGCTCCCGCTGCGTCTGTCGCGCCAATCGATCGAGCTGCCGACCACGGGGCGGGTCTTGCCGCAGACGCCCGCCGGGAGTGTGCTCGGGCTGCTGCGCCCGGAGATCGAGGCGCTGGCCCAGCCCGTCGAGGTGCTGCGCGTGCTGGGCGTCGAGCCGTCGGGCTCACCCGAAGCCGAAGCGCCGACCGAGGTCCTCTCGCTCCGCACCGGCGAGCCCCTGCTGCTCTCCACCTCGCTCGACCGCGGCGGGACGGTCGTGATCCTGACCTCGGCCATCGACCCGCGCTGGACGACGCTGCCCGTCAAACCCCTCATGGTCGCGCTGATGCAGGAGACCGTCCGCCAGGGTGTCGGGGCGGGCGACGAAGTCATCGAGGCGATCGCCGGCGAGCGCCCCGTGCTCCCCGCAGGCTCGGTCGAACTGACGCCGGTCCGGGCGGTCGGAGGCCCGATCGCCGTCGACGATCGGCGTCCCCGCGCGCCGATGCGTCACCCCGGCCTCTGGTCGTTGCGGACCGAGCGTGGCTCTGCGGGCGGGCTCGTCGCGGTCAACACCGACCCCGAAGCGGGGCGGAGCGAGCCCCGCGAGATCGAGGCCGTGCGCTCGTGGCTCGCGACAACGGGCGTGCCCGTCTCGTTCATGGGGCCCGAGGCGGCTGCAGCCGAGGCGAGGTCCGGCGATGACGACCCGCGCGAGCGGGCGGGCCTGCTCTCGCTGAACCTGCTGCTCGGCGCGATCCTGCTCCTGCTCGCCGAACTCGTGCTCAACCGACGCACCAGCTTCGCCCGCCCGGGCAAGGAGGGGGCGTGAACGAACTGCTCGATTCCCTCTTCGGGCTCGGCGAGCTCGGCTTCGGCGCCGACGGCGTCGAGTTCGCCTTTATCCGCCCGCTCGCGGGGTGGGCGCTCCTGGGCGTGCTGATCCTCGCGGGCGCGATCGCGTGGTGGTGCTACCGGCGCGTCGACGGTCCGATCTGGGCGCGTCGCTCGCTCGCCGTGGTGCGTTGGACGACGCTCGTGCTGCTGATTGTCCTTGCGATGGGCCCGCAGCTCGTCCGCCCCAACGAACGCGAAGAGCGCGACTGGGTGGTGATGCTGCTCGACCGCAGCGCCTCGATGCGCGTGGCCGACGCGCCCGTCCCCCCTGATGAGCAAAGTGCAACCGATCGGCGCGAGCCCCGCGACGAGCAGCTCCGGCGCTCGCTCTCCGGCGCGCAAGAAACCTTCGAAGATATGGCCGAACGCCGCCGCCTCCTCTGGCTCGGCTTCGGCGCCGGCGCGTTCGACCTCGAACCCGCCTCCGACGGCGTGCTCCCCGCCCTGGGCGAGCCCGACGCGATGCGCACCGCCATCGGCGCTTCGCTCGCCGACACCCTCCGGCGCACCGCCGGCCGGCGCGTCAGCGTCATCGTGCTGGCGACCGACGGGCGCAGCGCCGACACCGTCTCGCGCGAAACGCTCCGCACGCTGGCCGACCGCAACATCCGGCTCATCGCCGTCCCGATGGGCTCGGGCGACCCCCTGACGGACCTCGCCATCCGCTCGGTCGAGGCGCCGACCGAGGCGTTCATCGACGACGCCGTCCCCGTCCGCGTGGTGATCGATCGCCTCGGCGAGGGCGCCGCCGACGCGACGGGAACCGTCGAGCTCTTCGATCAGGAAACCGGCGTCGTGCTCGACCGGCGCGAGCTCGGCCGCGCCGATCCCGAAGACGACGACGCGACCGAGATCACCCTGGAGCACCGCCCGGACTCTCCCGGCGACCGCTCGTGGGGCGTGCGCATCATCCCCGACCAGCCCGACCTCTCGGAAGAAAACAACCTCGCCCAGTTCGCCATCCGACTCGTCGACCGCCCGCTCCGCGTCCTCTACCTCGACGGCTACCCGCGTTGGGAGCAGCGCTACTTCAAGAACCTCCTCCTCCGCGAACGCTCGATCGATTCCTCCTCGCTCCTCGTCGCCTCCGACCGGCGCTACATCGCCGAGGGCGACACGCCGATCCGGCGTCTGCCGGTCTCGCCCGAAGAGTGGGCCGAGTTCGATGTGATCGTGATCGGAGACATGCGGGCGCAGCTCCTGGGCGACCGCCAGATGGAGCACATCCGCGAGCAGGTTTCGCAGCGCGGGGCGGGGCTGGTCTGGCTCGCAGGACCGGGCGCGACGCCGCGGACTTGGGGCGCGTCGCCACTCGGCGAACTCCTGCCGTTCACGATCGACGCCGGCCTCCGCGTCTGGGAGACCGATATCACCCTGCGCCCGACCCCGAGCGCCACCCGCCTCGGCGTGCTCGATCTCCCCCTCGCCGTCGCCGACCCCGACGCGGGCTGGTCGCGCCTCCGATGGGCGGTCCGCATCGACCGCGAACGCCTCAAGCCCGCGGCCGAGGTCCTCGCCGAGGCCCGACCCGCCGACAGCGTCGGCGAACCCTCCCCCCTCGTCGTGACGATGCGCTACGGCGCCGGACGCGTGCTCTTCGTCGGCACCGACGAGAGCTGGCGCTGGCGGTTCGCCCGCGGCGAAGGGCTGACCGAACAACTCTGGATCCCGCTCGTCCGCCTGCTCGGTCGCGAGAGTCTCGGCCGCGGCGGCAGACGCGCCTCGCTCGACGCCCAGCCCGCCACCCCGCTCGTCGATCAACCCGTCCGCATCCGTGTGCGCCTGCTCGAACAGAGCCTCATCGACCGGCGACCCGAACGCATCCGCGTCCGCGTCACGCCCGAGGGCGACGCCCGTGCGGCACGCGACTTCGAGGCCGAGGTCGAACTCCTCCCCGAGGGCGACCCCGCCTCGGCCGTCCCCGCCTACACCGGCGTCTGGTCACCCGCCCGCCCGGGTCGCTACCTGATCGAGCCCGGCCCCGGCCTCCTCGACGGGCTGGAGCTCAGCGTCACGGTCGATGTTGCAACAGAAGACGACGAGCTCCGCAGGCCGGACGCCGACCACGAATTCCTCGCCTCGCTCGCCGACCAGCTCGGCGAACTCGGCGTGGTGCTGGATCCGTCGGAGCTGCACCGCCTGCCCGAGCTGGCCCCGGCCCGGACGCTTCGGGTCGAGCTGGCCCCGGACACGGCGTCGTTATGGGACCGTCCGGCCGCCCTCGCCCTCCTGCTCGCCCTGCTGACCCTCGAATGGGTCGGGCGCAGGCTGCTCTCTCTTTCCTAAATCAACTTCCAGCACCCCCGCACGCCCGATCTCGTATAGAGGTCGGGCGGGCGCAGATGGCGGCGGGCCCGAGGGCCGAAAACTTGCACCCGATCGGGCCCTTCGGCGAAGAATTCCTGTGCTTCGCCGGTAGGTTGCTCAAGGAGCCCCGATGCACGCGAGCGACGACAAACCGGCCAAGGCGGTCCGCCGCTTGGAGGCCCGCCTGCGGGGCGTCCGGGCGCGCGCGAGGCTGGTGCTCTTGGTGCGCGGGGCGGCGCCGATCCTGATCGGGCTCATCGGCGCCGTCGCGGTCATCGCGATCGCCGACTACTTCCTCAGGCCGCCCGCGTTCGTCCGCATCGCCCAGCTCCTGATCGGTGCCGCGATCGTCGCGGCGCTCTTGGTGCGCCGGGTCGCCCCGGCGTGGGGCTTCCGCCCGAGCATCGAAGATGTCGCCATCCGGATCGAGAAGGCCTCGCCCTCAGAGGCCGGCCTGCGCGACACGCTGGTGTCGGGTCTGGAACTCTCGCGCAAGGGGGGCGGCGAGGGCGAGGTCGGGCGCAGGCTCGCCGAGCGGGCGTCCAAGGCCGTCAAGGCGGTCAGGCTCGAACGGCTGGTGCGCACGCGTCCGGCGGTCCGCCTCGGGCTCGGCGCGGGGGTCGCGACCTTGGCGCTTGCCGCCGCGGTCGTCGCGGCGCCGGCGTTCGCATCGATCGCGGCGCAGCGGATGTTCGCGCCGTGGTCCGGCGCGGCCTGGCCGAAGCGGACACTCATCGCCGACGCAACACCCCAGCGCGTGCTCGCGATGGGTTCAGAAGCGGAACTGATCGCCGAACTCGAGCGCTCGCCCCGCTCCCGCGGCGGCGCCCGGGTCGAGGCGAGGCACAGGCTGATCGTCGACGGGCGCCCGGGCGAGGAACGGCGCGGGCTGCTCGCGTTCGTGCAGAGCGACAACGCGGAGCGGTATGTGCTGCCCGTGACGCTGCCCGCCCCGGATTCGCCGCTGGTGCAGCACGCAGAGCGCGTCGAGATCGAGTACCGCCTCGCCTCGGGCGACGACGAGACGCGTCCCGTGAGGCTCTCGGTCTCGCCCCGCCCGGAGGTGACCGCCATCCGCATCTCGGTCGATCCGCCCGCGTACGCGGCGGGCGCGATCGCGAACTCCGGCGCGTTCTTCGCCGGCGAACGGTCCTCGGGCGCCCGCCCCGACCGGCTGACCGTCTCGCCGGTCCTCGCCGGCTCGCGCGTGCGCTTCGAGCTCTCGTTCAACAAGCCCGCCGAGGCGATGGGCGAGGGCGGCGAGGCGTGGGATCTGCCGATCCGCGAGGCCGCGACGGACCTGGTGCTGGAAGAGACCGGCGCGGGCGTGATCGTCACGGGCGTCCTGGAAAGATCCGTGCGCACGGGGCTGGTGCTGGCCGACGCCGACGGGCTCAAGAGCACGGGCGAGGTGGTGCTCGGCGTCGATGTGCTGCCCGACATGCCGCCGGCGGTGACGGTGACGCGCCCGTCGCGCGACGAGGCGGTCTTGCCCGGCGCGATCGTGCGTCTCGGCGCCGAGGCCCGCGACGATGTCGGCATGGAGCGATTGCAACTGGACGCGCAGCGGGCCCGCCCGCCCGGCGGCTCCGCCGGCGCGCCGCCCGAGGCGATCGGTGAAACCCAAACGCTCGAAGAGCGGCGAGCAGCCGACGGCCCCGCGACGCTCGCGGTCGAGCACCGCCTCGACCTCTCGACATTGGATCTGCGTCCGGGCGACGAGCTGTGGATCAACGCGCTGGGCGTCGATCTTGCGCCGGGCGAGCGTGAGCCGGTGGTTTCGGCGCGCCGGGTGCTGCGGATCATCGACGAGGAGACGCTGAGCGCACAGATCCGGCGCGAGCTCGAATCGCTGCGCCGTGCCGCGATGCGCCTCGACGAGACGCAGGCCTCGGTCATGGAGCGCACGCGCCGCGCCGAACGCACCGGCGCAGAGCAGAGCGCGATCTCGCAGCGGCTGCGGGCGCAGGAAAACCTCGTGAGCGAGCTCCGCGATCGGGCCGCGCAGAACCGGCTCGAAGACGAGTCGCTGCGGGGCCTGCTCGAATCGGCCGGGCGTTCGCTCGCCGGGGCGTCCTCGGCGTCGGATCGTGCCGCGGCTTCGATCGAGGAATCGCCGGGCGACGCCGAGGCGATGCGCGAGGCGGGCGAGGCGCAGGAAGAGGTCCGCAACCGGCTGGGCGACCTGATCCGCAGGCTCGATCAGCAGCAGGACGACTGGCTGATGCGCCGCGATCTGGAACGCCTGATCGCCCAGCAGGAAGAGATCCGCGCCCGCACCGGCGAGATCGGCGAGGAGACCGTCGGCCGACGCCCCGACGAACTGACCGACCAGCAGCGCCGAACGCTCGACGAACTCGCCCAGCGCCAGCAGGAGCAGGCGTCGCGCCTGGCCGAGCTCGTCGACGAGCTGATGAACCGCGCCGCCGAAGCGCAGGAGAGCGACCCCGGTCGCGCGATGAGCCTCGAACGGGCGGCCGACGCGGCCCGGGCCTCGCGCGCCGAGGCGATGATGGAGGAAGCCGCCGAGCAGCTCAGCCAGAACCAGACCTCCAGCGCCGATCAGAACCAGCAGCGCGCCGAAGAAGCGATGCGCGACATGCTCGACGAGCTCGACGGCGCCGAGGACCGGCGTCGCGATGTGCTGCGTCGCGTGCTCGCCAGCGTGATCGAATCGCTCGACGCGTTGATCCGGGCCCAGGAGGGCGAGATCGCCCATCTCGAACAGGCGCGTCCGGACGGCCCGTTCGCCCAACTCGCCCAGCCGCTCTTCCGGCTGCAGGGCAACACCTTCGGCGTGCTCGAGCAGATCGAGGCGGGCGGGAGCGACCTCGACAGCGTGGCGAGACTGGTCGATCAGGCCGCGGGCGCGCAGGGGCGTGCGATCGGCGCCCTTCGGGCCGACCCGGCCGACGACGCCGAGTCGCTGCGTCAGCAGCGGATCAGCCTGCGCCGCCTGACCGAGGCGCGCGACGAGGCCGAACGCCTGCAAAGACAGGCCGAGATGGAGGAGGCCAGACGCGAACGCCAGCAGCTCCGGCGGGCGTACGCCGAGGCTTTGGAGCGGCAGATCGCGATCCGCGACGAGTTCGGCGAGTTTGCAGGACGCCCGCTCGACCGGCGCGAACGGCGCGAGCTTTTGAACCTGGCGCAGCGACAGGAAACGCAGCGCGAGGAGCTCGAAGGGCTCCGCACGCGGGTGATGCAGCAGGGCGAGCCGCCCGCGTTCGACCTCGCGCACGACCGGCTCGACCGAGACGCGTCGTCGAGCATCGACCTGATGCGCCGCCCGCCGACGGGGCCGGAGCTGGCTCGGCGTCAGAACGCGATGGTCCGCGTGCTCCGTTCGATCGTCGAAGCGCTCGCCGACGACCAGGAGCAGCCCGAGTTCGGCGACGAGGCCGGGGGCGAAGGCGGCGGGCAGGGCGATGGCGAGGCCCAGGCGCTCCCGCCGGTCGCGCAGCTCCGCCTGCTCCGCTCGATGCAGATCGAGGCGATGGAGCGCACCGAGATCGCCGACGAGCAGGGCGCAGACGCGTCGGAGGTCGATGAGATCATCGAACTGCAAACCGATCTCTCCTCCATCGCGAACAGACTTCTGGAAGAACTCAGGCGCCAGCAGGGAGGCGGAGGCTGATGCGGAAAGCAAAGACAGCATGGATCGCGGCCCTGACGATCGTCGGCGCCACCGCCCTCGCCGATCGCACGCCGACGCTCGATGAACTGCTCGGGCTCGAGACGCGCGATCGCGCCGAGGAACGCGAAACCCAGACGCCAGACGATGTCGAACGCAGGCTCGCTGAACAGCTCGAAGGGGGCGTGCGCGATCTCTTCGAGCAGGTGACGCGCCTTATGGGCGAGACGGCCGAACGCATGCGCGCCAGCCGCGACACCGGGCTGCCCACCCAGCGCATGCAGCGCGAGGTGCTCGAAAAGCTCGATCAACTGATCGAGGCGGCCGGGCGTCAGCAGCAGCAGTCGTCGTCGAGCTCGTCATCCTCGTCCGACGACGCCCAGGGCGACGAACAGCAGACCGCCCAGCAGCGCGAAGCCCAGGGCGATGGCGCGTCCGGCGATCAGGAAGCCACGCCCCCGAGTTCGACCGACGAGGTGCTCAACCCGCTCGCGGCGACGGGCGAGGCCGCGTGGGGCGCCCTGCCCGAGCGCGTCCGCGAGGCGATCAGCCAGGGCACCAGCGACCCGTTCAGCACCATGTACCGATCGATGACCGAGGCGTACTACAAGCGCCTCGCCGAGGACGGCGGAGACTGATGCGACTTTCCCGGACAATCCTTTGTGCAGCGCTCGCCGGCGCGACCGTCGCGTTCGCCGAGCCTGACCCCGACGCACGCCCCGACGGCACGCGGAGCGCCGCCAACCAGCCGCTGGAACGCGAGATCACCCCCGAGTCGGCCCGCGCTGTCAACCGGGGTCTGGAGTGGCTCGCGTCGCAGCAGCTCGAAGACGGCTCGTTCCCCGGCGGGCGGTACGGGCGCAATGTCGCCGTCGTCTCCCTCGCCTCCCTCGCCTTCATGAGCGAGGGGAGCATGCCCGGTCGCGGGCGTTACGGCGAGCATGTCCGGCGCGGGCTCGAATTCATCCTCGAACACTCCGCAGAGAGCGGGCTCATCTCCGCAGAGGCCTCGCACGGGCCGATGTACGGGCACGGGTTCGCCACGCTCTTCCTCGGCGAGGTCTACGGCATGACCGCCGGCGGGGGCGACACGCGCCTCGCCGAACGCACGCACGAGGCGCTCGTCAAAGCCGTGCGCCTCATCGAGCAGACCCAGAACGACGAGGGCGGCTGGCGGTACAACCCCGTCCCCTTCGACGCGGATGTCTCGGTGACGATCTGCCTGATCATGGCGCTGCGCTCGGCCCGCAACGCGGGGCTGGAGGTCAGCAGCGAGGTGATCGACAAGGCGGTCGAGTATGTCCGGCGCTGCCAGAACCCCGACGGGGGCTTCCGTTATCAGGCGGAGATGGGCGCCAGCGCCTGGCCCCGATCCGCGGCCGGCGTCGCGAGCCTCTATTACGCGGGCATCTACGAGGACGACGCGATCGAGCGGGGGCTGCGTTACCTCGAAGCGACGGCCCGCCCCGGCGGGATGCCCGTCCACCGCCCGCACTACCACTACGGGCACTACTACGCGGTCCAGGTCATGTTCCTTGCCGGGGGCGACAGGTGGGGCGGATGGTGGCCCGCGATCCGTGACGAGCTGGTGACCAACCAGTCCGGCGACGGAAGCTGGGAGGATCGTTCCGTCGGTTCGGCTTACGGGACGGCGATGTCGCTCATCATTCTCCAGATGCCCAACCGTTATCTGCCGATCTTCCAGAAGTGATGCGATATCTGCTCCCGCTCCTGGTGTCGTGCGTGCTGGCCGGGCTCTGCCCGGGCGGGCCGTACACCCTCATCGATACCGATCTGAACGAATCGGCCGTCGAACTCGTGCAGGTTCGCGACTCTGGGCTGCTGGTCCGCGACGAGTCCTCCAGGCGTGTGCCGATGGATCGGTTTGTCGCGATCCTCCGCGACGCGCCGGCCGATGCGCGGGCCGTAAGCGGGGTTGTGCAGCTCGCCGACGGGCAGCGGCTGGTCAGCGAGGGCGCGCCGCTGGGACGGGGCGAGTCGATCCGCGTGCTGTTGCGGTCCAGGGCGGAGGTGATCGTCCCGCTTGAGTCGGTCGGTTGGATCCGCATGCCCAGCGCCGGAGACCTTCCCGCCAGCGCCGCCCCGCCCGAGACCGACCCCTTTGAAGACACGGTCGTCCTCGCAAACAACGACACGCTCCGCGGCTTCGTGCTCGGCATCGATGGCGAGACGCTGCGGATCGAGGCCGAGACCGGCGTCAGGTCCGTGTCGCTCTCGGAGGTCGCGTGGGTCGTGCTCAGCTCGCCGCTGGCGGAGCGCCGGGGCCCGATGCTCTGGCTCAGCGATGGCAGCGTGCTCTCGGCCGCATCGCTCGAATCCGAGTCGCCGACGGAGCTGACGATCACCCTGCTAGGCATCGACCCGAGCACCGCTTCTCATGAGGCGTCGGAGGCCGGAACGCTCCGCGTCCAGCGCGACGAGGTGGTGGCGCTGCTGCCCGACCCGGGCCGGGTCTTGGCTTTGGCGAGGCTGGAAGGCGTCGGCGTCCGCCCGCTCGGCGATCGGCGCTGGGCCCCGGCGCCACAGAGCCCCGACCGCGACAGCGCCTTCGGCGATCTGGCGAGCGTGACGCTCTCGGGCCCCGTCGAGGCCCGCTGGCCCCTGCCCAACGACGCCCGGCGCTTCGGGGCGACCATCGAACCCCCGCCCGATGCGAGGGCCTGGGCCGACAGCGAAGTGGTCATTCTCTCGACGCGCGGACGGGGCGAGGAAGCCATGCCCCTGGCGAGGCTCAAGCTCTCGCAGCGGTCCGAGCCCCAGCGGATCAGCGTCGGTCTGCCTGCCGGTCGGGACCGCGAGCTGATTGTGCGGATCGAGTCGGGCCGGTACGGCCCCGTACATGCCGGTGCGGTGCTTCGCCGGGCGGTCCTGCTGCTGGGCGATTGATCTCGATCCATCGAGATGCGGCGTGCGCTTCGAATGCGCGATTTTTCGCTTTGAGCGCGAAACCTCTTCCGGTACAATTGTTTTCGGACCCGGCGCAAGCCGCTCCGATGGCGGCTCTGAGCGCCGAGGGCGGCGCTTGTGCGTCGCGAACGCAGCACGCAGGGACCGAAGAGAGAGGAGCTTTGAGATGAAGTGCCAGTTGATGGCCGCGGGAGCGTTGTCGTTGTGCGCAGGCGTCGCCGGCGCGAATGTCGTGACCTTCGTCTTTCCGATCGATGTCGCTCAGGAAGTGCCCGCGCCGAATATCCCCGCTGGGTTCGACCCCAGCGGGACGGGCGTGGTCACGATCGACACTGTCTCGAACCTGCTGACCTGGGAGATCACCTACCAAGGGCTGACCGGCGACATCGTCACGCCGGGGGCTCACTTCCACGGGCCGGCCGACTTCGGCGTGACCGCGGGCGTCCAGCTCTTTCTGACCATGGACCTGCCCCAACCGCCCAGCGGGGTGATCACGGGCTCGGCCACCGTCGACGCCCAGCAACGCGACGACCTGCTCGCAGGCCTGTGGTATGTCAACCTGCACACCGCCATGAACCCTCCCGGTGAGATCCGGGGCCAGGTCGTGCCCGCGCCGGGCGCCCTTGCGGCTTTGGGCCTCGCGGGGCTCATCGGTCTCCGACGCAGACGGTAAGCTCGCAAACTCGTTCGTGACCATGGGCGATGCGAGCGGCGGAGGTGCAAAGAGGCCGAAGCCGCTCCATCGCCGCCTCAATCCCGTGTCGGCCTGCGCACGGCTCGGGCGCTGCGGATCGCGTCTTTACCGAACTTCGCCGCGATTTCGTCGGCCGCCTTGTCGAGCGCCGCTTGTTTCTCTCGCGACTTGGGCGCGTCAAACAACGAAAGCTGCGCCTGTCCGCCCCGCGAGAGGTGTGTCGCCGTCACGCCGATGAGGCGCACCGGGCGGAAGCCTTCCGTCTCTGTCCACGCGTCGAACAGGCGGAGCGCCGAAGCCGCGAGTTCCTTGGTCGAGTCGGTCGGGCTTTCCAGCGTGGCGCTGCGGGTGATGGTCTTGAAATCCCCGAAGCGGATCTTGACCGTTACGCCCTTGGCGCAGAGCCCGTGGCGTCGCACACGGCGCGCGACATCCTCGGCCTCGCGCAGCATCACGGCGCGGACTTCCTCGGCGTCTTCGAGGTCGGCGCCGAAGGTTCGCTCGTGGCCGATCGACTTCGCCTCGCGATCGGGCGTGACGGGGCGATCGTCTTCGCCCTGCGCCAGCCTCCAGACATACGAACCGAACGAACCGAGCCGCGACGAGGCGACGCCCTCGGGCAGGCGGGCGAGCTCGCCGATCGTGCGCACGCCGACCCCGTGCAGCCGCTTCTCCGCGGCCGGACCCACGCCCGGAATCCGCGAGACGGGCAGCGGGTCGAGCACCTCGCGCACGCGCTGCGGCTCGATCACCACCAGCCCGTCGGGCTTTTCAAGATCGCTGGCGAGCTTGGCGAGAAACTTGTTGGGCGCGACGCCGACCGAGGCGGTCAGCCCTGTTTCGGCCTTGATCCGCTCGCGCAGCTTCACCGCGATCGCGCGACCATCGCCCAGCAGACGCACAGAACCGGTGACATCGAGAAACGCCTCGTCGATCGACAGCGACTGGATCAGCGGCGTCGCGCTCTCCAACAATTCGAACACACGCCGCGAAAGCTCGCTGTACCGATCGCCGCGCGGCTTGACCACCACCGCGTGCGGGCAAAGCCGCCTCGCAACAGCGGTCGGCATCGCAGAGCGACAGCCGAAGACCCGCGCCTCGTAGCTCGCCGCCGCCACCACCCCCCGAGGCCCCGTCCCGCCGACGAGCACCGGCCTGCCCGCAAGCGCCGGATCGTCGAGCTGCTCCACAGAAGCGAAGAAGGCGTCGAGATCGACATGGAGGATCGTGCGCACGGCGGGGAACGGTATCGGTCCCGAACGCACGAGGGACGGTCCGTTGTTGGCACGGTCTTCCGTGGGGCGGCGAGCGAAGCGGGGAGAGGACCGCAGCTTGTTCCGATCGTCCGGGCCTCGTCCGTAGGCGCATCCACGCATCTCTCGAAGCGCGCGGTCCAGTTCCACGCCCGGTACGCCGATCTATCCGCCCTGCCGGCTCGGCGTGAGCCTCAGGCGGGGGGATTGAACCGCAAGCCGCCGGAGGGCACGGATGCTCCTGGTCCCAGTCGAAGAGCTTACCTGCGGCATGGTCGCGGGGGCGTCGGTCCTGCACCCCTCCCGTTCGGAGGTTGAGCTGGTCCGCGCCGGCACAACCATCACCGAACGCATGATCACCCAGCTCCAGCGCCTGGAAGTGCCGGAGGTCTGGGTCAACTGCGACGGCACCGAAGACCTCGACAAGGCGATCGGTACCGGCCTGAACCGAGCGCAGCGCGAGCTGGTCGACCAGCTCCGCAAGAACTTCACGCGCGTCGCGGGGCAGACGATCTCGGCCGCGAGCATCGGGGGGTACCGGCGCAACATCTCCCAACTGGTCTGCGAAGCGATCACGGCCAAGTCGTACGCCTCGCTGACGCACCGCCTGCAGATCAAGGGCGAGGAGATGTTCACGCACTGCGCCGGCGTGGCGTACCTGTGCATCGTGCTGGGGCTGGAGCTCGAAACCTACCTGATCGCCCAACGCCCCAAGCTGCACCCCGGAGCCGCGGCCGACCTCACCGAGCTCGGCCTCGCCGGGCTGCTGCACGACATCGGCAAAACCATGGCGCCCGAGCCCGTGCGATCGTGGCACTCGATCGCCTCCGACGACGAACACCCCGAGGGGTACGAGAAGCACACGATCGTGGGCTTCAAGATGCTCCAGCACTGCCGCGCCGGCGCCGCCGTCCGCAACACCGTGCTGATGCACCACCAGCGTTGGGACGGCGAGGGCTGGCCGACGCCGCAGGACCTCAGGCTCGAAGGCGTGCCCTCGTTCAAGGGCGAGCGGATCCATGTCTTCAGCCGCGTGCTGGCGGCGGCCAACACCGTCGACGCCCTCCTGAGCGCCGAGCGCGAGGGCGGCAAACGCGTGCTGCCCGTCGAAGCCCTCTGCGAGTTCGCCTCGCACCGTTTCGACGGCTGGTTCGACCCCGTCGTGCGCAGCGCCGTGCTGCGCGTAATCCCGCCCTTCGGCGTCGGCACGAAAGTCACGCTGTCGGACGGACGGGCGGCGGTGGTGGTCGCCCCGAACCGCGAGCTGCCCTGCAGGCCGGCGGTCCGCTCGCTGGAAAACAACCCCGACGCCGAGACGATGGACATGGCGATGCACCCGGAGCTCTCGATCGTCAAAGCCGGCGGGCGCGATGTCTCGGCCCTCTACTACGAGCCCGACGCCCCGCCCCGAGCCCAGCAGCAGGCGGCGTAGGGATCTCGCCGCGTCAGCAGCCGGCGGCGAAAAGATCGAGATACTCAAAGAAATCATCGGCGTTGATGACGCCGTCTTGGTTCATGTCGGCGCGGGCATCGCCCGCCGCGAAGAGCTGCAGATACAGGAAGAAGTCATCAGCATCGACGACACCGTCACGGTTCATGTCCGCCCGGCACACTGGGATGAAGACACTGAACATGCCCCGCGTCCCGTCATCGAAGTCGGCGCGGACGAGCACTCGTTGGCCGTAGACATCGAGGAGCCTGGTGTCGGTCACAAGGCGCGCATCGCCGGGGGCGATTTCAAGAAGGTCTCCGACGCCGAGCACGCGCGTCAGCGAGGCGGGTGAAGCGTGGAAGACGGTCAAGGCTTCATCCACAAGATACTCTGCCGCCGCCGATGTGCCGTCCACCGACACAACCGGCGGCGGCCAATCCTGCCGGACCGACCCGTTCACGCCCAGGAAGTCGGGGTCGGGCGCGAGCAGCATGCGCATCTCCCCAGACGAGTTTCGGCGTACGATCGCGGGGCTGTACGGCTCATGATCCAGGGTGACGCCGAACATGAACGAGCCGTCATCGGCGATGCTGAGTGCATGGGACACCCCAACGCCGAACGCACCGGACGGATCGTAGACGACGCCGCTGTAGTTGCTCAGGTGAAGCGGCTCGCCGAACTCGGCGATAACCTGCGGCGCCTCGGCCCCCGCCTCTGACAGCACGAGCGCTCGGGTTTCAGGTAAGCCGTCGATGATGAACCAGCCGGCAAGAATCGTGTCGCCCGAGTTGTTGATCCTGACCATCGGATGGTTCGGAAATAGGAGCCTGGTGGGCATCGTCACGCCACCGAGCGAAACATCCGATCTCACAATCAGCCGTGTATCCCCGTCCATTCGTCTGGCGACGGCATTCTGCTCGGTCTCCCATCCGTCGTTCGAGAATCGGCAACCGAACACGACGGCCCCGCTGTCGGCGATGTCGAAGAGCGACCCCGCAGATGGTGTTTGGTAGAGGGATGAGAACGCATAAGGCGCAATGATCTCTGTGTCGTTCCCGATTGGCGGGTTGTTCGTCGCCGTGATGGTCTGCGCTGCGAGTTCGGGCGTGAACACACGAAGCGTGCTGACGAATCGTGTCGCCGTTATCAGCGTGTCCAACACAAGCGTTGCGCCGCTTGCTGTCCGTCTCGGGTAGATCCACGGGGATTGCGGCCTCGAACGAATGACGGCGGGATCTTCCGCCAAATGCTCCGAGGCAACGATCGCACGGAAGTCCCCGTCGAGGGTGGTGGAGGCGAGAATCCATGCGTCGTGGCTCGGCCCGTAGTCGGCCCAGAATACCGCCGAAACTCCCCCGTAGCGATCGATGCCGAGGATCTGTCCCTGCATATCCGGCCGATCTCCAAAATGGCCTCGGTAGATTCCGGTGCTCACGATCGGCTTGAGACCGTTGAGACCGCCGCCAACCCGGTGGAGTTCGACGGTCTGGGATCCGTCCCAGACCCGGAGTTGAAGGCTGCCGAAGTACGCGACATGCCCTTCGGGGCCGATCCGAGCCGACCAGCCGAAGTAGTTCTCCTGATAGCTGTCGTCGGTCTGGAAGTCGTCGAGGACAACAGTCGAGAACACCGGCGTGCCGGAAGCAACTGCTGCTGTGAGACACATCGAAGCGATTGACAGCGTCGCCTGAGTTCCCTTGCTGCTCATCCCAAGCCCCTTTGCGATCGGGTATTGTGCTCGCGATTCAGAACGAAAGCCGCCGGCGCAACGATCGCGCCCGCGAGCGCTGACTTCGGCAGATCAGGAGCGATGTGCTGAATTTTGACTGGTGAGCGTTGGGGTCGCCTTCGCCGAGGGAAAGACCTGCCGATCGCATTTGGTTCGTTCGCTCGTGCGAGACGCGCGGGCCACGATCTCTCACCATACTCCATCGCCCCAACCCCGCAAGCCGCAGGCTCGATTCACATCCCTCGCAAGGGATCCGCATCGGCGGCGCCGCTGTCGGCCGTCGCCGAGGGGTCGACCAGGTCCGACGAGTCCGCCGGCAGCACGACGCGGAAGGTCGTGCCCTCGCCCGGCGCCGAGCGCAGCTCGATGCGTCCGCGGTGGTCTTCGATGATGCCCTTGGTCACCGCCAGCCCGAGCCCCGTCCCCTTCGTTCCCTTCGTCGAGTGGAACGGCTCGAAGATCCAGTCCTGGCGTTCAAGCGGGATGCCGGGGCCGTTGTCGATGATCTGCACATCCACGAACGGCGCCTGCTGGCCCAGCAAGGGGTCGGGCACATGGTACTGCGTGCGCACCGTCACCGCGCCGTCGCCCGCAGCAACCGCCTCCACCGCGTTGTTCATCAGGTTCATCACCGCCTGGTGCATCAGGCTGTAATCGAGCGGGATCGGCGGCATCTCCGGATCAAGATCCAAGAGCAGCGCGACGCCCTTGGTGCTCGTGGCCCCTTCCAAGAGCTGCTGGCAGTCCTCGATCAACGCGTTGATCTGGCTCAGCTCGATCTCGACCTGGCGCTGGCGGCTGAAGGTCAGCATGTTCAGCGTCAGGCCGACGATGCGGTCGAGGTTGCGCTTCAGGATGCCCCAGCCGCCCTGGGCGATCTGCAGGTCGTCCTTCTTCAGCCCCATCTCGACGAGGTCGGCGCCCCCGCGCAGGCCCTGGAGGATGTTCTTGATCGAGTGCGAGAGGCTGGCGACGGTCTCGCCCATCGCGGCGAGGCGTTCGGCGTGGATTTTCTGGCCCGTCAGCTCCGCGTTGGCGAGCGCCAGCCCCGCGTGCTGGCCGATCGCGTTCATCAGCGCCAGCTGCTCCTGCGTGAAGGTGTAGTTGGCCATCGAGCTGTCGACATAGATGGCGCCGTAGGTCTTGTCCTTGTTGCGGATGGGCACGCAGATCGCCGAGCGGATGGCGAAGCGCTGGACCGAGTCGCCGGCCGCGAAGCGCGGGTCGTTCATCGCGTTGGAGCTCAGCACGCCCTCGCCGGCCTTCAGGCAGTGCTGGAGGATGGTGCGCGAGACATGGATGCGGGCCTCGTCGGCGTCGCGCGGGCGGACCTTGTATCGCACCGCGGCCGGGTCGAGCTTCTGGTCCGGCCCGTCGCTGTAGAGCATGATGCAGCCGCGCTCGGGCTCGATCTCGCTGAAGATCATGTCCATCACCGCCGCGAGCAGTTCGTCGCGCTCGACCGAGTGGGCCGTCAGCGTCACGAGGCGGTAGATCACCTTGAGGTGATGGGCCGCGGCCAGCGCCGGCTCGGGCTCGGCGAGGACCATCGAGTCCTCGTTGCTCGGCATCGTGTGCTCGAACTCCGCGTCGATCTGGTCGGGCTTGAGGATGCGGACGAGGTCGCGCTCCGAAGCGTCCATCGCACCGAACACGAACAGCGTCGCCCCGACGCGGATCTGGTCGCCGGCCCGCAGCACCGTCCGCTCGGCGATTTTGATCCCGTTGACATAGGTCCCGTTCTGCGAGTGCAGGTCGCGGATGAACCAGAGCCCGTTGTCGGGCGTCAGCTCCGCGTGCCGACGGCTCACCGTGTTGTCGGTGATCGGCAACGCCTCGGAGCTCCGACCGATGAGCTGGGGCTCGTTGGCCGGCAGCTCGAAGCGGCGCCCCTTGTCGGGGCCCTGAAGGACGGACAGCACCAGCATGGCCGGACGATATCCGGTCTGGGCCGAAGGGGTCATGCCGAAATCCGCCTGGCGCCTCGTCATCTGACTTGCGGATTCGCCGCCCAGCGTCGGGGGTTCCCCGGAGTTCGCGGATATCCTCTGAGCCATGGCCAGAAAGCCCGCACAAGGCCCGGTCTTCGACGCGTCGGTCAGGGTCTGCGTCCTCTACGGGCCCGAGGCTTTCCTCAAGACCGAGTTCTCCGACCGCCTGAAGGAAGCCGCCGAGGCCGCCTTCGGCGAGGTGCAGTCCTTCCGCTTCGACGGGCAGTCCGCCAGCGTCGGCGACATCATCGAGGAATGCCGCAGCTTCGGCCTGATGGCGGCCCACAAGTTCGTCGTGGTCGACGAGGCGGACCAGCTCGTCAAGGGCGAGGCCGCCAGGCGCGCCATGGAGCGCTACGCCGAGCACCCCAGCGACGAGGCCACCCTCGTCCTGCGCGCCGAGAAATGGACCAGCGGCAACCTCGACAAGCTCATCGAGGCCCGAGGCTTCATCTACAAATGCGACGCCATCCTTCCTCATCAGGCCGTCAACTGGGCCGTCAAGCGATGCGAGAAGCGCCACCGGGCGACGATCACGCGCCAGGCCGCGGCGTTCCTCGTCGAGCTCCTGGGCGTCGACCTCGTCCGCCTCGACACCGAGCTGGCCAAGCTCAGCGTGGGTGTCGGAGAGGGCGGCGAGATCGGGCACGAGCAGGTCGGCGCCCTGGTCGCCCAGAGCCGCTCGGACGATTTCTGGTCCGTCCGCGACGCGCTGACCACCGGCGACCCTGAGCGGGCCTTGGACGCGATCCGCGAGGTGATCGAAGTGGGGGGCGAGAACCCCGTAACCGTCTGCGTCGCGATGACCGACGCCGCGAGAAGGGTCGAGGCCTTCGCCCTGGGCATCGCCTGCGGCATACCTCCCGCGTCGGTCGCCGGGCAGGCGAAGATCTGGCCCCGCGACAGCATCGAGCCCACCGCCCGCCTCGCCAAGCGCCTCGGCCCGGCCCGGGCGAGAGCCCTGGTGATCGAAGCGATGCGGACCGACGCCGCCCTGAAGTCCGGGCGGGGCGACCCCCGCCGCAACATCGAGCGGCTCGCCCTACGGTTCTGCGGCATCGCGGAGTCCTGAAAGCCGACCGAAATTGCAAAGCCAGGCGTGCTGCCTCGCCGATCGCTCCCGTTGAAGGTCCGTCCGGAGGACGGGTCGCCGGCCTGATTCTGGGCCGGGCCATGGGCAGGAGGCCCGATCCATGCGTCGACGCAACGCCGATGTCTTTGCCGCCGGATTTTTCGCCGCCGCGCTCGCCGGTGCGGCGTGCTGGCTCGCTGGCTGCGCCGCCAACCCCGACGCGGCGGAGGCCGAACGGATCCGAGCCGCGCAGGCCCGCGCCGAGGCGCAGCGAGCGTCAAAGCCCGCCGAGGAGCCGAGGCCCGGGGGCGTCGATCCGGCTTGGGTCGAGGAGCTGTCGTTCGGCCTCGAACAGGCGCTGGCGGGGATGGACTTTGAGAACACCGAGGAGCCGACGCCCGTTCGCGAGGCCGAGCAGCCACGCCGACGCCCGACCGAGCAACCGATCTCCGTGCTCGCAACCCCGGAGGAGCGGGGGAGCTTACCCAGCGAGGCCGAACCCACAAAGACCGACCCAGAGCCCCTGCCCCCGATCGACGAACGGATCGCACGAGCGACGGCGGAGCTCGGCGACCTTCTCCGCGAGCGGGCGATGACCCGGCCCGACCCGCTGGTGGACTACCTCCGGCTCGCCCTGCTCTCGGGCGTCGACGCTTCGGCGACAGGCACGCCCGCCGAGTTTGAGTCAGAGCTGCGGACCATGCTCATCGGGGTCGAGCCCGCCCACGCCTCGATCCTCGCCGAGACGGTCCGGGGCTGGATGGCGGCGGGTCTGGACGGCCCGCGGGCCGAGGGTGTGCTCAGGGTCCTCGAACAGGCCGAGACAAGGCTGACAGCAGCGGACGCGGGCCTGCGGATCTCGAAGCTCGCCTTGGCGACCCGCGTCGCGGGGTTCGGGAAGATCGATGTGATTGCAGAGCAACGGCTCCTCGCCGGGCGGCCGCAGCAGGTGATTGTGTACACAGAGATCGCCGGCTTCGGCCATCGGGAGGTCACCGATCGCGATCCGAAAGCGTCGCGGGATCGGGGCGACCGGTACGCGGTGGATGTGACGCAGGAACTGCTGCTGTACCACGCGGGACCGGACGAGCTGTTGGCGTGGCATCGGCCGCGGGCGCGGGTGGTCGACACCTCCGGCAACCGGCGTCGTGACTTTTACATCGTGCACCAGATCGAGCTGCCCTCGTCGCTGACGGTCGGGTCGTACACGCTGAAAGTTCGGCTGCGCGACGAAACGACCGGTGTGGAGACAGAGGCGACCTTGCCGATCCGTCTGGTTGCGGACGCGTCGCTGCTTGGCACGGGCCGGCGGCGGTAAATCCCCCTGTTCTGGGTAACGCCTTGGGGCGCGAACTGCGCACGCTGCCGTTTTGTCATCCGGGCGTGCCGTGTTGGCGGGCCGGACCCCGCCAATGAGCCGAGAAAGCGATTGTGGGAATGAACCCGGGGCTCCGGAGGGCCGAAGCGCTAGGGCCCGATTGGCACGCGCCGTGCTTCCCGACAGGGGATCGGCGCATCGCGATTGAAGACACCCCTGTACTGGGGGTGCTGATTGGGGCGTCGATTCCGGTCGGAACCGGAACAGGATGGTCGCCCGCCTGTGTTGGATGGTGGAGTGACAACGCGGGTCGGCTAGGCTCAAGAGTGGGGCCGAAGCGGCCCCCGGGAGCAGAGCGATGTTCGAACGATTTACAGACCGTGCCCGCAAGGTGATGGCTCTGGCCAACCAGGAAGCGCAGCGGTTCAACCACGAGTACATCGGGACCGAGCACATCCTGCTCGGGCTGGTGAAGGAAGGCTCGGGGGTCGGGGCCAATGTGCTCAAGAACCTCGATGTCGATCTCCGCAAGGTGCGCCTGGAGGTCGAGAAGCTCGTCAAGGCCGGGCCCGAGATGGTCACGATGGGCAAGCTGCCCCAGACCCCTCGCGCCAAGAAGGTCATCGAGTACGCCATCGAAGAGGCGCGCAACCTCAACCACAACTATGTCGGCACCGAGCACCTGCTGCTGGGCCTGCTCCGCGAGCAGGACGGCGTCGCGGCCCAGGTCCTCATGAACCTCGGCCTGAAGCTCGAAGAGGTGCGCGAGGAGGTGCTCAACCTGCTCGGCGCCGGCGGCGAGGGCGGCGAGGAAGGGGCGGCGCTCGGCGCGCCATCCGGCGGCGCGGGCGCTGAAGGGCGCGGGCGGCGCAAGAGCCAGACCCCGGCCCTTGACAGCTTCGGCCGCGACCTGACCGAGCTGGCCAAGGAGGGCGGGCTGGACCCGGTGATCGGGCGTCAGAACGAGATCGAGCGCGTCGTGCAGGTGCTCTGCCGTCGCACCAAGAACAACCCCGTGCTGCTGGGCGAGGCGGGCGTGGGCAAGACGGCGATCGTCGAGGGCCTGGCCCAGCGGATCATCTCGGGCGAGGTGCCCGACATCCTGCACGAGCGCCGGCTGGTCGTGCTGGACCTTGCGATGATGGTCGCCGGGACGAAGTACCGCGGCCAGTTCGAGGAGCGCATCAAGGCGGTGATGAACGAGGTCCGTCGCGCGAAGAATGTGATCCTCTTCATCGACGAGCTGCACACCCTCGTGGGCGCCGGCGGCGCCGAGGGCGCGATCGACGCGAGCAATGTGCTCAAGCCGGCGCTGGCCCGCGGCGAGATCCAGTGCATCGGCGCGACGACCTTCGACGAGTACCGCAAGTACATCGAGAAGGACGCGGCGCTGGCCCGCAGGTTCCAGGCGATTACGGTCGAGCCGCCCAACAACGAGCAGACCGTCGAGATCATCAAGGGCCTGCGCGACCGCTACGAGGAGCATCACCGCGTCAAGATCACCGACGAGGCGGTGCGTTCGGCCGTCGAGCTGTCGGGCCGCTACATCACAGGGCGCGTGCAGCCGGACAAGTCGATCGATGTGATCGACGAGGCGGGCGCGCGGGTGCGGATCAAGAGCATGACCAAGCCGCCGGACCTGGCGGACATCGAGGCGGACATCGAGCGCCTCAATGTCCAGAAGGACGAGGCGGTGAAGGCGGCGGACTACGAGCGTGCGGCCGAACTGCGCGACCAGTCCGAGCAGCTGAAGAAGAAGAAGGAACAGATCCAGAAGGACTGGAAGCAGAAGCTCGAAGAGGTCGATGGCGTCGTCGACGAGGAAGTGATCGCCGAGGTCGTCAGCAAGATGACCGGCGTGCCCCTGCAGCGCCTCGAGAAGGAGGAGGCCTCGCGCCTGCTCGAGCTGGAGGCGGAGCTTCACAAGCGCGTCATCAGCCAGGACGAGGCGATCAAGGCGGTCGCCAAGGCGATCCGTCGCGCCCGGGCCGGGCTGAAGGATCCGAAGCGTCCGATGGGATCGTTCATCTTCGTCGGCCCCTCGGGCGTGGGCAAGACGCTCCTGAGCAAGGCCCTGGCCGAGTTCATGTTCGGCGACGAGGACGCGCTGATCCATCTGGACATGAGCGAGTACATGGAGAAGCACAATGTCTCCAGGCTCGTCGGCGCGCCCCCCGGCTATGTGGGCTACGAGGAGGGCGGCCAGCTGACCGAGCAGGTCCGGCGTCGCCCCTACGCGGTGATCCTGCTCGACGAGGTCGAGAAGGCCCACCCCGATGTGTTCAACATGCTCCTCCAGATCATGGAGGAGGGGCGCCTCACCGACTCGTTCGGGCGCCATGTCGACTTCCGCAACTGCATCCTGATCATGACCAGCAACATCGGCGCGGATCTGATCAAGGGCGGCGGCGGCTTCGGCTTCCAGAAGCGCTCCGCCGATGTCGACTACGACAACATCAAGAGCGTGCTGATGAAGGAGATCGAGCGGTTCTTCCGCCCCGAGTTCATCAACCGCCTCGACGACACCATCGTCTTCAAGCCGCTGACCAAGGACGACCTCGTCGACATCGTCGAGTACGAGGTCCACAAGGTCCTCTCCCGCCTGCGCGAGCAGGGCATCAAGCTCGCGCTCGAACAGTCCGCAAAGGACTTCCTCATCGAGAAGGGCTACAACCCGGACTTCGGCGCCCGCCCCCTCCGCCGCGCCATCGGCACCTACATCGAGGACCCGCTCAGCGAGATGCTCCTCGCCGGCGAGCTGCACGGCAAGAACCTCGTGACCCTTTCCCACCCCGAGGGCGCTGAAAACCTCGTCTTCAAGAGCGAGAAGCTCGAAGAGCCCGAGGACAAGGCAGAAGACGGCAAGAAGGAAGAGAACGGCGGCAAGCCCGAGAAGGCCGGCGCCCGCTCGACCTGACACGACTCGTTCGTTCGCCCATCTTCACACCCCACGACGCACCCGCACCCGCGGGTGCGTTTTTCTTATCCGGTCTGGGCCGGCGCAGGAACGGGCCATGGCGGAAGCCGCGATTGGCCGGCGTAAGTTCTTGCGGTCGGGCCGAACTTCCGATATTCTGCGGCGTCGCGGCGAGTTGCGGGCGTGGGGCCCGTGTTCGGCTTGTCGATCGCCGCGATTGGTGTGGGGGGTCATCGCCGCCGGGCGTGGTGCGTGGCGGCCTATGCAGATGAGCGTTCGCTCACGGAGGATTCGAAAGATGCGTCGGAACACAATTCTGGCTGCTGGCGCTGTCGTTGCGCTGGCAGGGCTGGCCAACGCCCAGCACACCGCCAACCTCGGCGACCTGTTCGTCACGACCACCGAGACCCAAGTCGACATGAACGGGGCGAGCATCCCCGCGGGCACCTACACCTCGTACCAGATCACCGCCGACTGGGTCGCCGGTGGCGGCAACCCGTGGTCGACCGAGGCCCGGGCGAGCCTGACCAACTCCTTCGATCTGACCACTGCGCTCTTCCACATGGGCCCGATCGCCCCGACCGACGGCGCGATGTTCAGCGGCGACCCCGCCTTTCTGAGCTGGACCGGGTTCATGACGCCCGCGTTCCGTTCCGTCGAGGTCGGGTTCTCGACCGCGACGCCCTACGAGGGCGGCGACCCGCTGGTCTTCAACGCCCGCCAGACCTTCGGCACCTCCGACGCGACCTGGAACAATGTCGTCGTCACGCTCGGGTTCGACACGCCCCCGCCCCCTCCCGGCATCTTCAGCGAGGCCTGGCACCAGGGGCACACCGGCACCGGCAACTTCTGGGTCCGCACCAACGCGATGGCGGGCACCCTGCAGACCAACGGCCCCGTCGAGTACGAGACCGTCGAGTTCACCGTCAGCGAGACCGGCTCGTACAACCTCGCGCAGCTCTCGCCCGACCACGACGGATACCTGCACATCTACGAGGGCTCGTTCGATCCGAACGACCAGTTCACCAACCTGATCGCCGCCAACGACGACGGGCCGCTGCTTGGCATCCGCAGTTCGGTGGTCAACGATGTGTTCATGACCTCCGGCACGACCTACATCGCCGTGCTGAGCGCCTTCGCCGCGGGCTCGGGCAACGGCCCGTTCACGCTCAACGCGCTCGGCCCGGGCGTGCCCAGCCTCGTCGGCGGCCCGACCTGCCCGCCCGACCTCAACGGGGATGGCGTGGTCGACGCCGACGACTTCTTCCTCTTCCTGCAGCTCTTTGCCGCAGGCGACAGCCGCGCCGATTTCAACAACGACGGCGTGATCGACGCCGACGACTTCTTCGAGTTCCTCAACGCGTTCGCGACCGGCTGCTGACGCAGCGTCGGGCCGCGGGCCGCGTTCTTTGACGATCTATTCCTCGGGCCCGGGTGGAGACACCCGGGCCCGCTTTGTTGGCGGCTGCGCCCGCGGGCGTCCTATAAGCGGGCTCGCGAGTTGTCAAACCCCTTTGGTACGGCGTTCGGGCGTCAAAAACTTCACATTCGGTCCCGTTGCTCTTGTGTTGCTTCGGTCTCGCGGTACCATCGTGGTCGATCGCGGGCCGTTCACAGGAAGGTCCGTTTTCACAGCGTCGAGGGCTGGATTCGGAGAGAGACGAACTCACCCACGGCAGATTGGTTTGTGCCCCGTCCCGCTGAGCGCGCGACGGGTGTTCGCCGGTGCTCATCCGTACAGAGCATTGGCTTGTGTTTTTCTCGTGCAGGCGCTGCAGCGTTCTGTGCGAAAGTAGGAGAGACAAGAGATGATCCGGAACCGTGTTCTTGCCGTGCTCGCTGTGGCGGGTCTCGCCGGTGTTGCTTCGGCGCAATACAATGTCAACCTCGGCACGCTGAATGTCACCGACACGCCGACGCCCCTGAGCCTCGACGGATCGATGATCCCCGCGGGGACCTACACCTCGTACTCGGTCAGCTTCGACTGGACCGCCGGCGGCGGCAACCCCTGGTCGAACGAGGCGATCTGGGCCCTGACCAGCACCAGCGATCTGGGCACCTCCGTCTTCTACGCCGATCCCGGTTCCAGCCCCGATTCGGCCACCAACGGAAACCCGGTCACCCTGACCTGGAACGGCTTCATGGGCGTCCAGTCCGTCAATGTCGAGACCGGCTTCACCACCGACGGCGCCGCGTACAACGGCGGCGACGACCTGTTCTTCTTCAGCCTCCAGACCTTCGGCGGCTCGGACGCCACCTGGAGCAATGTGAATGTCAGCCTCGGCTTCGACGCCCCGCCCCCTCCGACGGGCACCTTCACCGAGGCGTGGGCCTCGGGCACGACCGCGACGGGCAACACCTGGACGCGTCCCAACGCCGCCGGCACCGCGCTGAGCACCGCGACGCCGCAGTTCGATGTCATCCCCTTCGGCGTGACCGAGTCGGGCACCTACGACATCGCGTCGATCACCCCCGATCACGACGGCTTTCTGCACATCTACACGGGCGCGTTCGATTCCACTGACCCGCTGGCCAACTTCCTTGCGGGCAACGACGACGGCCCGATCCTCGGCCTCGGCAGCTCGGTGACCGCGGGTCTCGAGCTGGTTGCCGGCGAGATCTACTTCGCCGTCATCTCGGCGTTCGGCACCGCGCAGGCCGGCGCCTACACCATGAACGCCCTCGGCCCGGGCGCCGCGTTCGTCATCCCCGCCCCCGGCTCGCTGGCCCTCCTGGGTCTGGGCGGCCTGGCCATGGCCCGTCGTCGCCGCTGATCGTGTGACACGGACATCCTGATTCGAATAGCCCGCCGGCGGAACCCCGCCGGCGGGTTCTTTTTTGGACGCCCGTCTGCAGGCGGGGCCCGGACCCCACGCCGACCTTACAATCGGCCCGTGCGATTGGTGCGCAAAATCCTGGCGCTCGGCCCGACCAACCCGGTCGCGGTGCGGCTGGTCCAGAACGGGTCGAGGCGCAAACGCCACTTCTACATCCGCGCCGGGTATCTCGCCGCCCTGATCGTCGTGCTCATGTGGTCGCTGGTCGCGACGACCGAGGCGGGTGACCTGAGCTACCGCGACCTGGCCGCGGCCGGCGCGCGGAGCTTCACCTGGGTCGCGTATCTGCAGGTGCTCTTGATCTGCCTGCTGGCGCCGGTCTTCATGGCCGGGGCGATCGCGCAGGAAGCGAACCCGAAGACCTGGGACATCCTGCTGACCACGCCGCTCTCGCCCTTGCAGATCGTTTCGGGCAACCTGATGGGGCGGCTGTTTTTCGTGCTGGCGCTGTTGGTTGCGAGCTTGCCGCTGTTCAGCCTGACACAGTATTTCGGGGGCGTGCCGGGGAGTTCGATTCTCGCGAGCTACGCGATCTCGGCGTGCGCCGCGGTGGTGGTGGGCGCGATCGCGGTGGCGCTCTCGGTCAGCCGCGTGGTGGGGCGGCGGGCGGTGTTCGCGTTCTACATCGCGGTGGTGAGCTACCTGGCGGTGACGATCGCGATCGATGTGTGGATCCGGCGTGCGACCTCGCCGGGCGTGACGCCGATGACGGCGATCAACCCCTTCCTCGCCATGTTCGCCGTGTTCAACCCCGCGAACTACCCCAGGGGCGGGCCCGAGGCGTCGTGGCTGCTCCGCGCTCCGGTGACGGCGTGGTGTGTTTTGAGCCTCTCGCTGAGCTTTGCATTGACGCTGCTCTCGGCGCTGACGGTGCGCGGGGGCGGGCTGACGAACATGCTCACCCCGGCCGGGGGCGTCCCGCTGCACCGGCGGATCCTCGGCCTGGGCTCGGGCGAGCACAGGCCCCCCAGGCCGGTCTGGACAAACCCGATCGCGTGGCGCGAAGCCGCGGCACGGAACGCGACGCTCGGACGCATCGTCGCCCGCTGGTCGTTCATCGCGCTGGGGGGTATGTTCGCCGTGGGGCTGATCGCGGCGTACCACACCCAGCGGATCGAGGGCGAGACCTTCCGGTTCATCCTGCTCGTTGCGGTCTGGACGGAGCTCGCGGTCGTCTCGCTCGTGGCGATCAACATGTCGGCGACCGCCGTGACGCGCGAGCGTGAGGACGGCACGCTCGACCTCTTGCTGACCACGCCGATCACGCCGGAGATGTATCTCTCGGGCAAGCTCAGGGGGATGGTCGCCTACCTGCTGCCGATGGCGGCGGTGCCGGTGGGGACGCTGGTGCTTGCGGGGATCTATGTCGGCCTGGGTGGGTTCGGGCGCGACGGCGGGGCGGTCGTCGGCGAGATGATCGCCCAGCAGCCCGTCGAGGCGCCGGTGGTGCTGCCCGAGGCGGTGTTCGCGGCGCCGGTCGCGGTGCTGCCGTTCCTGGCGTTCTGCGTGATGATCGGGCTGCACTGGTCGGTCAAGAGCCGCGGCACGCTGTCGGCGGTGATCAGCACCTTCGGCGTTGTGGCCGCGATCGCGGGGATGGCGGGTCTCTGCGGCTGGAAGAGCGCGACGGACTTCGAGGCCCTTGGCCCGGCGATCGCGGGCCTGAGCCCGGCGACGATCGTGTACGCCCTGATCGATCCTGTGCCGGCGATGGAGGCGACGGCCCGCAGCGACAACACGCTGATGTCGGCGCGGGTCTCACTGGTGGTGGGTTCGGTGATCGGGGCGCTGGTGCACCTGGCGCTGGTGTACGCGCTGCACAGCGCAATGAGCCGCGGGTTCGACATGACCGTCCGCCGGCTCGCGGGGCTCCGCTGAAAACAGCTTCATCGCAGGGGCGTTCGACCTGTGGCACCGGCGGCTCGCCCGCCAGTGTCTTTCCTGTCAGTGACCTTTCGTGCCACCGACCTCGGCTTTGCGAGGTCGGTGCGCTGGACGCACGCGTGCGCAATACAGATCCAACAGCACCGACCTCTTGCAGAGGTCGGTGGCACCCGTGAGACCAGTACGATTTGTGAGACATCCGACAGTTTCACTCGCCTCCCTCGCTCCGAAGGAGCGATGGGTTGTAGCCGCGGGTGGAGCGCAGGCCGACGCGCAGCGTCGGTCGAAGCGCAACCCGTGGAAAGCGGCGCAAGAATCTCTTCGCCCTGAAGGGGCGAAGGAAGGCGTGGCGTTGATCGCTCGCTTCCTCCGCTCCTTCAGAGCGGGGGATAGATTATGACGCTATCCACGGGTTCCAGCGTGCTGCGCACGCTTCCACCCGTGGCTACAACCCCGCGCCCCTTCGGGGCTTTCATCGGGCGTGCTATCACCTTCATGCGCAACAGCAACAAGCCACGAAAAAAGGCGCGGTCGGGGTTGCCGGCCGCGCCTGTGTGTTGCGCCCGTGATCGGTTGAGGCCGATCACACCGCGGAATCAATAGTCGAAATCTTCGCCTGCTCCGGCGGGGACCGCGGCCTTCTTCTCCTTGCGCTCGACGATCGCGGCCTCGGTGGTGAGCAGGAGGGCGGCGATCGACGCGGCGTTCTGGAGCGCCACACGCTCGACCTTGGCCGGGACGATCACGCCCATCTTCACCAGGTCGCCGTACTCGTAGGTCATGGCGTTGAAGCCGAAGTTGGTCTCGGTGTTCTCCTCGACCTTCGAGGCGATGACCGAGCCGTCGAGCCCGCAGTTCTTGGCGATCTGCTTGACCGGGGCCGAGAGGGCGCGGTGGACGATGTCCACGCCGACGCGCTCATCGCCGGTCAGCTTCTTGCGCAGGGGCTCGAGCGCCTTGCGGGCGCGGAGCACGGCGACGCCGCCGCCGGGCAGGATGCCCTCCTCGACCGCGGCGCGGCAGGCGTGCAGGGCGTCCTCGACACGGGCCTTCTTCTCCTTCATCTCGACCTCGGTCGCGGCGCCGACATTGATCTGCGCCACGCCGCCCGAGAGCTTGGCGAGCCGCTCTTCGAGCTTCTCGCGGTCGTAGTCGCTGCTGGACGCCTCGATCTGCGAGCGGATCATGTCGATCCGGCCCTTGATCGCGCTGGCCGTGCCGGCGCCCTCGACGATGGTGGTGTTGTCCTTGTCAATCGTGACCTTCTTGGCGCGCCCGAGCTCGCTGAGTTCGAGCTTCTCGAGGTCGACGCCCAGTTCCTCCATCACGGCGGTGCCGCCGGTCAGGGTCGCGATGTCTTCGAGCATCGCCTTGCGCCGGTCGCCGAAGCCCGGGGCCTTGACGGCGGCGATCTTCAGCACGCCGCGGAGCTTGTTGACCACCAAGGTCGCCAGGGCCTCAGAATCCACATCCTCGGCGATGATGAGCAGGCTCGCGCCGGCCTCGGCGACCTTGCCGAGGATCGGCAGGAGGTCCTTGGCCGACGAGATCTTCTTCTCGTGGATGAGGATGTAGGGGTTTTCGAGGACCGCCTCCATGTTGGCGGGGTTGGTGACGAAGTGGGGCGAGAGGTAGCCCTTGTCGAACTGCATGCCTTCGACGAGCTCGACCTCGGTTTCGAGGCTCTTGCCCTCTTCCACGGTGATGACGCCGTCCTTGCCGACCTTCTCCATCGCCTCGGCGATGATCGAGCCGATCGTCTCGTCCTGGTTGGCCGAGCAGGTGCCGACCTGGGCGATCTCCTTGTGGTCCTTGACCTCAGAGGACATCTTCTTGAGCTCGGCGACGATGGCGCCGACGGCCTGGTCGATCCCGCGCTTGATCGCGTTGGGGTTCGCGCCGGCGGTGATGTTCTTCAGGCCCTCGGCGAAGATCGCCTCGGCGTAGACGGTGGCGGTGGTGGTGCCGTCGCCGGCGTCCTTGGAGGCCTTCGAGGCGACCTCCTTGACCATCTGCGCCCCGAGGTTCTCGTAGGGATCCTCGAGGGTGATCTCCTTGGCGACCGTTACGCCGTCCTTGGTCACCGTCGGCGAACCGAAGGACTTCTCGAGCACGACCACCCGGCCCGAGGGGCCGAGGGTGACTTTCACGGCGTTGGCGAGTTTCTGCACGCCCCGGAGGATCCGCTCCCGGGCGTCGGTGTTGTAAGCGATGTCTTTCGCGGCCATCTTGATGGCTCCTTCTTTCTCTGTGCCCTGCTGGCTCTTTGTCTGGCTGTTATCTTGCTTTGATCTTCTGCTCGGCCGTCAGACCGATGCGGACCCACACGATGCGTTCGGCGACGAGGATGTAGATGCACTGCCCGTCGGTGACCTTGATCAGATGGTCGGGCTCGTCGGGCACGAGCATCGCGTTCGAGACCGTCAGGCAGGCCATCTGCTCGGGCATGCCCGCCAGCGCGAAGGTGCAGTCGCGTTCGCCGTTCAGTTCGCTGAGCGCCTGCCTGAGCTGGTCTGGTGTCATCGAAGCCTCGTGTCGGTGCTTGGCGTGTCGTAGTGGGCGTGGGCGGGTCAGTCGATGACGGCGAGGATCTCGCTCTCGGACATGATCAGCAGCTCGTCGTCGTTGAGCTTGACCTCGGTGCCCGCGTAGGAGCTGAAGATCACGCGGTCGCCCGGCTTGACGGTCAGCGCGACGCGCTCGCCCGTCTCGGTGTTCAGCTCGCCGTCGCCCACGGCCTCGATGATGCCGGTCTTGGGCTTGTCCTTGCTCGACTCGGGCAGGAAGATCCCGCTCTCGGTCTTGCCCTCGGCCTCGTCGCGCCGGACGAGCACCTTGTCGTGCAGGGGGCGGACTTTGACGCTGCTCTTCTTGGCGGTCTTGGTGGCCATCGTTTCGTGTCTCCTCGCTGGGGACGCTCGCGTCCCGGAGCTGTGCTTCTCTGTGATCCGATCGAAAAAAACGCGCGGGGCGGTCCGCCCTCGCGCACGACTGTCGTCTGTTCACGCCGGGGGCGATGATCCCGGCCAGCGCCCCTGGTAATGCCGCGCCAGGCAGCGACGCAGCACATCGAGCATCACCTCGAGATCCCTCGTCGCCTGCGGCCTCTCCACCACCGCGAACGCCCCCGCCTGCAGCGCCCGGTTGATCTCCCGCGTGTCGTCCTTGTGCGTGCGGCTGCGCCGGACCACGACCGCCGGCGGACGCGACGCCTGCCGCGCCAGAAGTTCCAGCAGCCGGAAGCCCCCGCCGGGCTGGATCGCCTCGGGGTCGGCCGGGTCCAGCGGCAGGTCGAGGTCGACCACCGCGATATGGATGGGGCTGGATCGGAGGACTTCGGCCGCGTGGCGACCGTCGCTGGCCCGCATCGCCTGCACGCCCATGGGTTCGAGCAGGACGGGCAGGAGGTCGGCCCACGACTCGGCCTGCCACCCCGCGTAGGAGAGCAGCAGGTTCAGACGGCCGCCCGCGGGCGCCCCGTTGGGGCCGCCCTTAGCCTGTTCGGCTCTGGCGGGATCGTCATGGAAGCGCACCGACCGCATGGGTGATCTATGGCAAGCCGCGTGCCGATCCGGCCGGATCGCCCAAGTCCTTGAAAATCAAGCACTTACGCACTCTGGGCTCGGGCGCAGCCTGCCAGCGAGGCCCGGCGGGGCGTGCCGGGGTGTCATCTTGGCAGGCGGGGCCGGGCTGGGGTGGGGGCCGATCTGGGGCCGAATCCCGGGCCCCGCTGACACCTGTCTGTCAGGGGCGGGGCTTGTCGGCGCGGGTTCGGCGTCGGGTCCGACGGCCGAGGCCGTAGACTCGGGCCATGGAGATCGCGCTTGTCCTGCTCGGGATCGTGGCCGCCCTGGCGGTCGGGGGATGCCTCTGGCTCGGCCTGCAGCGGGCCAGGGCGGCCCGCGAGGCCGGGGAGCTCCGCGGGCGCCTGACTTCGGCCGAGGCGGAGGCCGAGCGTCTGCGCCAGGAGCGGGAAGCCGCGAGGGCCGAGGTCGCCGCCCTGAGCGAGAAGGCCCGAGAACTCGGCGAGTCCGCCGCCCGCCTGACCACCCAGCTCGAAGCCTCCGAGCGCCGCCACGCCGAGACGACAGCCGCGCGCGAAGCCACGGCGAAGCGCGAACGCGAGGTGCTCGAACAGCGGATCGCCGAGATGCACCGGACGATGGGCGAGCGTTTCAGCCACATGGCCGGCGAGGTGCTCAAGAACTCTTCGGAGTCGTTTCTCAAGCTCGCCCAGCAGCGTTTCGAGGTCGATCGGGAGAAGACGGTCGCCGAGGTCGAGAAGAAGCGCGAAGCCGTCGGCCAGCTCGTCCGCCCCATCGAGGAGACGCTCAAGAAGACCTCCGAGAAACTCGCCGAGATGGAGAAGGCCCGGCTCGAGCAGCACTCGACGCTCAGCGAACAGATCAAGGTCTTCGCCGGCAACAGCGAGCAGCTCCGCGCCGAGACCGGCAAGCTCGCCCGGGCGCTGTCGCGCCCCGAGGTCCGGGGCCGTTACGGCGAGATCCAGCTCCGGCGCGTCGCCGAGCTCGCGGGCATGGTCGCCTACTGCGACTTCTCCGAGCAGACGAGCGTGCGCGACACCGAAGGGCGACTCAAGCGTCCGGACATGGTGGTGAAGCTGCCCAACGATCGCGTGATCGCGGTGGACGCCAAGTGCAACATCGACCCGTATGTCCGTGCCGTCGACACATCAGACGAACAGGAACGCGAGCAGCTTCTGGAACGCTTCGCCCAGGGCGTCGCCGACCAGGCCAAGAAGCTCGCGGCCAAGAGCTACTGGTCCGACTACGAAGGCGGCGCCGAGTTCGTGGTGATGTTCGTGCCCGGCGACAACTTCCTCGACGCGGCCCTCGCCAGGCGCAGCGATCTGCTGGAGGTCGCCGCCCAGCAGGGCGTGATCCTCGCCAGCCCGGCGACGCTGATCGGGCTGCTGCGCGCCGTCGCGGTCGGCTGGGCCGAGCAGCGCCTGGCCGAAGAGGCACGGGAGCTCAAGCGGCTGGGGTCGGAGCTGCACGAGCGGGCGTCGGTCGCGCTCGAGCACGCCGCCAAGCTCGGCCAGACGATCGATCGGGCCGTGCGCCAGTACAACCAGTTCATGGGCTCGGTCGACTCACGCCTGATGCCCACGCTCCGCAAGTTCGAGGACGCCGGCGCCGCCAGCGGCAAGGCCCTCCCCGACCCCGCCGAGATCGAGGTCAGACCGAAACTGCTCAACCACGCGAACGCCGACGACAATTGAGCCGCTGCTATAGGTCACGGCTTTGTTCGACTCTTCGCTTTGCTCAGGGCTGTGCCGGATCTGTCGTAGACGAACGCAATTATATTCCCTGAATCGAATTGGTTCGAAAAAGCCCCGGCCACAAATCAAATTTCCTGGTTCATCTTATCGCAGCGGCTTCTTCTTCGCGCCTGATGTCCTCCAGAGATATGGGCCTCGGGATGCTTTTGGCGACCTTCTCGGCCACGCTCTCTACAGTTTGGGCGTCCGGTTCGTGGCCCAAGACTTGGCGTAGCGCACGCTTCGCGTACTCTCGGGCACTCTCCATTAGTTTCTGGTTTGTGTCAGGCGGCGGCATTGTCTGGGTCCTCCATGAGCTCGTCCCATGATCTATCCACAATAAGGTCAACAAAGTAGTCCACCCAATATTTCTGCCGAAGCTTTTCCCTTGCCAGATGTTCCCTGAGATCCTCGCGAACTTCCACAATCGGCTTAAGGGCTTTGGAAACATCATCCCGCCTCACTGTTGAAGTAGGGGGAAAGTTCGCTTTAACGAATTCGTACGCCTGCCGTGCGGCCGCGACCCAATTAGGTCTGTCACGATCAAAGAAGACAACCATCCCTGCGGCTTCAAGTCTCTGCTCAATCTCAAGCGTCAGCCCCATTCGTCCGCCTCCTACTTGTGCAGATCAAAAACAGAGAGCAGCGCGGCTAAAACGATGGCAACTGCTCCGAGCGCGAGACAGGCAAGGCCGAGGTATACGAAGGATCTTGGACAGGCCCATCGAGCAGCGAACCCCCATCCGACGGCGAGTAGCGGTAGAGCGAAGCCGCCAAACGCTAGCCAGCCGCGCCGGACAAACTGACTTCGAACGGCCCTTTGATCCTCCTTCGCGAAAGAGTCATATCCGGCGACAGTAATGCCAAGGAATACCAATGCGAATCCGGAAAGGGCACCGCCAGCAGTGACTAAGTAGCCAGCTATCTGTGTTGGATCTTCCATGCCAGCAGTTTACCAGATCCTAGATGCCTGTGGGACAAACATTCTCAGTTGTCCTCAGAAAAACCCTTGAGGTGAAGAACACTGGCGGACAAGCCGCCAGTGCCACAGGTCTTTGTTCTGTTCGTCGCCCACGAGCTCAGGCTGGGCTGGGGCTGACATTCGGGGGCATGTCGGTGTCTTCGTCCGGCCTGGGCTTCTTCGTCTCGGGCTTCTTGGCGGCCTGCTTCGCCTCGCGTGCGAGCAGCTCAGAGACCGTCGCTTTGCCCAGGTCTTCGCCCCGCATGAGCTTCTCGACCTCGTCGCGGCTGAGCGTCTCGTACTTCAGCAGCGCCTCGGCGACCGCGACCACCTGCTCCCAGTGCTCTTCGAGCATGCGCTCGCCCTCGCGGTACGCCTCCTCGACGACGCGGCGGACTTCCTTGTCGATCAGCTCGGCGGTGACATCGGAGTACTCGCGTTCGGGAATGTAACTCTCGCCCTCCGCCCAGCCGTAGCGGACGAAGCCGAGCGCGTCGCTCATGCCCCACTCTGAGATCATGGTCCTCGCGATCTTGGTGACCTGGGAGATATCGCCCGAAGCGCCCGAGGACATGTCGCCCATGGCTTTTTCTTCGGCGATGCGTCCCCCGCAGGCCATGATCATGGTCGCCCTGAGCCACTTGAGGCTGTAGCCCATGCGGTCCTTCTCGGGCAGCGAGAAGGTCGCGCCGCCGGCGTCGCCCCGCGGGATGATGGTGACCTTGTGCAGGGGATCGGCGTCGGGCAGGAGCACCTGCAGCACGGCGTGCCCCGCCTCGTGGTAGGCGACGAGGCGGTTGTCTTCCTTCTCGCGCACGCGGGACTTCCTGGCGCGACCGAAGCGGATCTTGTCGCGGGCCTCCTCGATGTCGGCCTGCTCGATGTAGTCCTTGTCGTGCATGGTCGCGGCGATCGCGGCCTCGTTGATCGCGGCGGCCAGATCGGCGCCCGAGAACATCGGCGTGATCTTCGCGACCTTCTCCAGGTCGACATCCGGCCCGAGCTTCATCTTCTTGGCGTGCACGCGCAGGATCTCCAGACGCCCCTTCACATCGGGCAGGGGCACCGCGATCTGGCGGTCGAAGCGTCCGGGGCGGACCAGCGCCGCGTCGAGGATCTCCGAGCGGTTGGTCGCCGCGATCACGATCACGCCGTCGGACGGGTTGAAGCCGTCCATCTCGACGAGGATGGCGTTGAGCGTCTGCTCGCGTTCGTCGTTGCCGCCCGAGGAGAAGCCGCTGCCGCGCTTGCGCCCGACGGCGTCGATCTCGTCGAGGAAGATGATGCAGGGCGAGGATTCCTTGGCCTGCTTGAAGAGGTCGCGCACACGACTCGCGCCCACGCCGACGAACATCTCGACAAAGTCCGAGCCCGAGATCGAGAAGAAGGGCACATCCGCCTCGCCGGCGATCGCCTTGGCGAGCAGGGTCTTGCCGCAGCCGGGCGGGCCGGTGAGCAGGACGCCCCTGGGGATGCGTCCGCCGAGCTTGGTGAACTTCTTGGGGTTCTTGAGGAACTCGATGATCTCGCCGACCTCGTCCTTGGCCTCGTCGATGCCGGCGACATCCTTGAAGGTGATGCCGGTCATCTCCTTGGTGAGGGTGCGGTGCTTGCTCTTGCCGAAGTTGCCGAGCATGCCCGCGCCGGCGCCCGCGCTCCTGGCCGCCCTGGCGAACAGGAAGAGCAGGATCATCACGATCAGCAGCACGGGCAACAGCGCGTACAGCAGGGGCAGGAAGGCCGACGGACGCTGGCCCTGCGCCCGGTCGCCGGTGATCTCGTGGATCTGCCCGGCGATGTACATGCGGTCGGCCGCGTTCATGTTGATGACCACGAGCGTCGGGCGGTCGCTGTCGGCGTCGGGGCCGGGGCGCCTGCGCGCTGTGACCTGCGACTCTCTGACGACGACCGAGTCCTCCACGATCTCGTTGTTCTGCCAGGCCTCGCGGAACTCGTGCAGGGTGATCTGCGTGCCCCCGCTCCCGCCCTGGAACATCATGAACAAAAGGGCGACCAGCAGCAGGACCAGGATGAAGCCGAACACGCCGCGACCCGCCGGCGGCTGCCCGGCGGGGGGACGCCCGCCCGGACGCTGCCCGTTGTCTCGCTTGCCCGGTTCGGGTGGGGTGTTCGGTGTGTTGGCCATCGGGTCTGATTCGCTCCGCCGGGGTCGCGGCAAGGGTCGGTGTCGGTCGGTGGGGGCGGTCCGCCCGGTTGCTCAGAGGGTAGGGTGGGCGTCGACCTCCAACGCCGGGCCCGCCCGCTCAGCCCGGTTCGTTCTGGCCCGCCGATCGGTTTTCATCGACGAGATCCGGGCCTGTCCCGAGCGGGCCTGGGCGATCGCAGAGAGCCCGGGTCCGGATCCACGATGCTTGAACAACACCCGATCGGGGCGGATGCTTCCCGAGGTGTTCCCGAGACGGTTCCGCGGCGGGATCACCACTCCGCCTGCAGCTCACGGACGATCTGGCGGGCGAGCTCCTGCGAGGAGGTGTCGCGTGCGATATCGATCGTCTCGCCGACCGCCCGGTTGGGCACGAAGGTCGAGGCCGCGGTCACGAAGCTCCGCTGGGCCAGCACCCGCCCGCTGCGGCTGTCGGTCCAGACAAAGTTGATCCTCGTGAAGTACGCGGCTTCTTCTGGGAGGTTCGTCCCCGGGCGTCGGGTGAGCGGCACGCGGAAAACATTGGTGATCGAGCCGGTCAGGACTGTGTCGGCGTAGTCCTCGCTAGTGACGCGCCACGGGGTGGTGGTCTGGATCTGCTTGATGATCGCCTCGGTCAGGCGGGCTTCAAGACCGGGCTCGTAGGTCTGGTTCTCGAAGATCGGGACCGCCACCGAGCGGATCTGCGTGTCGTGCACCGGCCCGGCGCGATACCCGGCGATCGTGCCGTCGGCGCATCCGCCCAGCGAGAGCATCGCGAGACAGCACACGAGCAGGATGGATGCGCCGTGCTTCAACCGGCCCCCTCCCCGTTCCCTCGTCCGCTCTCTTCGCCGGCGCCCTCGTCGGTTGCTTGGTCGGGCTCGGGCGGCCTGGCCGACCAGCCCCGCTCGTCCATGATCTCGCGCGCCCGTGTCGCGGCGCCCGACCTGGGGTGGTTGCGCACCAGGCGTCGGAGCGTGAAGCGGGCGCTGACGGGGTCGTTGGTGCGGAGGTAGAAGCGGGCGGTGTCGAGCATCTGGGCCGCGGCCGATTCGTCGATGCGGGCGAGGAGGGATTCGTTCAGCCCCGCCTCGTCGGCCTCGATGGGGTAGCGGTCGCGGAACTCCTCGATGAGGAGCGCCGCTTCTTTCAGCGGGGTCGCGTCGTACTTGGGGCCCTTGAACTGCGTGAGGTTCGCCAGGACCTGACGCTGCAGCGCCCGCTTGCGGTAGCGGCTGTCTGGGAAGTTGATGCGGAGGATCTCGTACATCTCCGCGGCGAGCTTCATCTGGCGCGTGCGGTAGTAGAAATCGGCGAGCTCGATGGCGGCTCGCTCTGCCGCCTCGCTGCCGGGCAGTCGCTGCTGCACGAGCACCAGCAGTTCCTGGGCGGTCGGCCCGGAGTCGAAGATGCGCAGCGGGATGAAGCCCTTGCGGCGCATCCCCCGCGCGTAGCGGATGCCGATCTCCAGCTCGCGCTGGATCGCGACGACATACTCGGGGGACTCTGGGAACTTGCCGATCGCGGCCTCATACGAGAAGAGCGCGCGGTACTCGTTGCCCATCGCGGTGTCGGCGTCGCCCAACAGCAGGTAGGCGGTGGGCAGGTAGGGGTTGTCGGTGTTGCGGTGCTCGCGGATCCACCGGCGCAGACGCGAGCGGGCGAGCGAGGGCCGGCCCTCGGCGATGAACCGCCGGCTGTCGGCCATCAACGCCGCGTCGGTGCCGGGCTCGGGCGGATCGCCCGCGACCCACCCCGCCTCTTCGTCGAGGGTGAAGGTTGTCGCCTGGGCGTGGGCGAGCCCCGCGAACACGCAGAGCGCCAGCAGCGCGGCTAAAGAAGAAACTCGCATCGGGACGGCCATGGGCGGAGTGTATTGGTCCGGGGCCCCCGCGTCGCGGTCGGGCCGTCCGGCTCCGGGCCCGTGGGGCGGGGCTGTCGGTTGCTCGGGCAAAAAATGCAACGACGCTCCATTGAAGGAGCGTCGCTAGAGAGAGCAAAGAGAGTGCGAGAGATCTCTGGGGGGGTCGGATCAGCGCCGGCGGCGGCCGGTCAGCAGGGGCAGGCCGGCCAGTGCGAGCAGGCTCGCCGGGGCGGGCACGACCTCGTACTGGAACTCGTAGGCGATCTTGATGTAGTTGAAGGAGTTGCTGAAGGTGTCGATCACGATATCGCCGGGATCTGAGACATTGTCGATCCCAAACTCGGCCATGCCGAGTGTGAAGAACGGGGTGTGGTTGCGGACGGTGCTGGGGGTCTGGCCCTGGCCGTCGAAGTAGCCGAGGAAGGTAACCGCCGTGGAACCGCGGAGCTCGGGGTCGACAACCCACTCGCCGAACTCGGGCGACTTGCTCATGCCGAAGTTCCACGAGAGGAAGGCGATCTGTGCGCCGTTGATCTCGGTGCCCGGCTGGAGCAGCGAGGGAGCTTGGTGGGCCTGGTTGTTCGGGGTCGAGGGGTCGCGGGTGGTGAAGATCACCTCGTAGCGACGCCGGACGATATCGGGGTTGCCGTTGCTGCCGCCGCCGGGCACATCACGCCACTCGGCGTAGATCTCCTGGCCGGTGGGCGAGGTGCCGATCGACTGCGGGCCCGCGTTGACCTCGACCTCGACATCGCCGCCGCTGTTGAAGTACGCGACAGGCTGGGAGGCCGAGGGCGACCAGGCCTGCAGCGAGAGCGAGGCGGTGGTGCCGGGAGCGACAGAGGGCTGGGCGTACGCCGCGGTCGCGAGCCCGGCAAGGGCTGCAGTCGCGAGGGTGCTGGTTGAAACACGCATCTTCATCTCAACATCCCTCCCCGCTTCCAGCGGGGCTTGGCCCCCGGACCGGGCCGGGGGTGATCTCTCTCGAACGCGCCGCGTCTCAACGATCGCCGCGCGTCGTCCGAAGGTTATGTACACCAGATCGGGGCAGATGCCAGCAATCCCGGAAGAAATCCTACAGGACGCACCGATTCTCCAGGCCCCCGCGGAGCGATGAAGCACCCGGCGATGTTTGCATACCGTGAGGTATGGAGCGGGTTGCAGGTACACTCTGCCCTATGAAGTCCACTGATTCTGCATCGCGTGCGGCGGTCATCACCGGGCTCGGGGCCGTTTCGCCGATCGGGATCGGGGTCAACAGTTATCGGAACTCGTTACGCCAAGGCCGCACCGGAGTCCGCGCAATTCGGCGCGACCAACGGATCCGCTCGCGGGTCGCGGCGCCGTGCGAAGACTTCGTGGCCTCGGATGTTGTTGGCCCGGCGGATTTGAAGCGCCTGCCCCGATTGGTTCCGATGGCGCTCGCCGCGGCGACCGAGGCGCTTGCCCGCTCTGGACGCGACTTCGGGTCCGAGCTGGACGCCGCCGAGGCGGGCGCGATCGGTCTCGTGCTGGGCACCGGCGGCGGGGGGATCGACTTCACCCTCGACCAGGCTCGGTCCATCTACGCCGGGGGCAAGGCGAGCCTCTGGACCATCACCAACGCGACCCACGGGAACCTCGCGGGGGAGCTCTCGATCCGCCTCGGCCTCCGGGGCCCGAGCCTCTGCGTCTCGACCGGGTGCGCCAGCTCGTCGGACGCGGTGGGCTTGGCGCTGGACCTGCTCCGGTCCGACCGGCCCGGTACGCCAGAGGCGATGGTCGTCGTCGGGGCCGATGCGCACATCCGCTGGGAAACACTCGCCGCGATGGAGTTGCTGGGCGTCGTCTCGACCCGGGACTGGAGCGAGGAAGAGGCGCCGACCGCCTGTCGTCCGTTCGACAAGAGCCGCAGCGGGTTCGTTCTCGGCGAAGGGGCGTGGGCGGCGGTTCTTGAGCGTCCGCATGGCGCGGCCAAGCGGGGGGCGAGGCCTGTGGGGCGTGTGCTTGGCTACGGCTGCACCTGCGACGCCCACCACCGCGTCCGCCCCGCAGAGGACATGGCCGAGTCCGCTCGCGCGATGACGCTGGCGATGGAGGACGCCCGCGTCGAGCCGGCCGACATCGGCGTGGTCCACTACCACGGGACGGGCACCCAGCTCAACGACCGGCTGGAGACGACGGCGGTCCGGCTCGCGTTCGGCGATCACGCGTCGAGACTCGCCGGATCGAGCTGCAAGAGCATGATCGGGCACCCGCAGGGAGCGGGCGGGATGGCGGCGCTGGTGGCGACGGTCGCGTCCCTCTCGGGCGACGACCCGTTCGTGCCTCCGACGATCAATCTGCACGAGCCGGGAGAGGGTTGCGACCTTAGCTACACGCCTTTGGAGGCCAAGCCCGCGCCGGGCCGCTTGGCGCTTGTGAACTGCCTTGCCTTCGGCGCCAAGAACAGCGCGCTGGTGGTGGAGGGATGCTCGTAGCGCGTCGCTCTCAGATCGCGCCGCGGAAGAAGACGAGCACGAGCACGACGAACGCGACGACGAGCACCGCGACGATGAGCAGGATGGTCCTCGTGGTCGAGCGGTCCTGGAGGCCCCTGCGCCTGAGGTTCCAGACATCGAGCTTGGCGTCGCACCTGGGGCAGCGGTCGGTGGTGTGGTCGCGGAGGTTGGCCGAGCAGGCGGGGCAGCAGACATCGCGTCCGGCGAGAAACTCGCGGAGGCGTTCGTGCGGATCCGGGACGGGCTCGGGCATCGGGCGACGATAGGATCGAGCGAGGAGGCCCGGCGATGGAGTTGACGCCGCTGCGTTACCTGATCGCGATCGCCGAGCACGGGCACATGACCCGCGCGGCCCGCGCTCTGGGCGTGACGCAGCCGGCGCTCTCGGCGATGCTCAGAAAGCTCGAGGCGGAGGTCGGCGTCGAGCTCCTGCACCGGACGGGCCGGGGCGTGGAGCCGACCGAGGCGGGGCTGGTGTTTCTCGAGCACGCTCGCGACGCGGTGCGCCGGGCCGACGCGGGCGTTGCCGCGGTGCGGTCGCTTGCGGGGCTTGAGCGGGGGTCGATCCGCGTGGGTGGCGGGGCGACGGCGACGGGCTATCTCTTGCCAAGAGTGATCTCGGCGGTCCGGCGTTCGCACCCGGGCCTGCGGTTTCTCGTGCGCGAGGCGGGGTCGGAGGCGGTCGCCTCCAGCGTGCTTTCGGGCGAGCTGGACCTCGGCATCGTCACCGAGGGCGTGCGCCACCCGCAGCGCGACGACTTGCTGCGCGTTCGCTCGGTCGCCGACGAGCTGCGGCTGATCGTCCCTGGCGGGCACGCCCTGACCGGCAAGAAGTCGTTCAGGTGGTCGGACCTGGAGGGCGAGCATGTGATCGGTTTCGAGGCGGGCTCGGCGGTGCGCGAGCTCATCGACGGCGCGGCCCGCGCCCGCGCCGTCTCGCTCGATGTCGTGATGGAGCTGCGCTCGATCGAGTCGATCAAGCAGATGGTCGGCGCGGGGATCGGCGTCGCGTTCGTCAGCCGATTTGCGCTCGGGGAGGGCGTCGGGCTGCGCTGCCGCGACGAACGCCTGGCCAGAGAGCTCACGATCGTGCGCCGCCAGGGGCGTGTGCCGAGCCCTGCGGCGGCGGCGTTCGAGGCGGAGTTGGTCAAAGCTATCGGATGACCTGAACACACAACGACGGAGAACAACGCCATGAGAATCCTGATCGCCAGCGACCTGCACTGCGACATCGCCGCGGCCCGGCGCCTGGTCGACAAGTCCGCCGAGGCCGAGCTTGTCGTCATCGCGGGCGACTTCGCCAACCAGCACGAGGGCTTGGAAGAACTGATCGGCGCGATCCGCGACATCAGCCCTCCGACGGTGCTCGTTCCCGGCAACAACGAGCGAGAGGGGGCTCTCCGCGAGGCGTGCGAGGGCTGGCTCGGCGCGATCGTCCTCCACGCCGAACGCACCAATGTCGCCGGCCTGCCGGTCTACGGGATCGGCTGCGGCATCCCGCCGATCAGCCGCGACTGGAGCTTCGACATGACCGAGGACGAGGCGAGAGAGAAGCTCGGCGCGCTCCACGACAACGAGCTGACGGGCGGCCTGCTGGTCGCCCATTCGCCCCCCAAGGGCCTGTGCGACGAGGTGACCGGCGAGCACCACGGGAGCGAGGCGCTCCTCGAAGCGGTGCGCAGGGCCAAGCCCGATGTGGTTGTCTGCGGGCACATCCACCAGTCGTGGGGCGCCGAGGCGACCGAGGGCGCCACGCGGGTCTACAACGCCGGGCCGGAGGGCCGGATCATCGAGGTCGGGCCGGACATCGGCGGGGCCGGGGCGGAGGGGGCCTGACGATAATATAAACAGAAGCAATCAAAGCAAGTATACTCATTGATTTGATATATCAATCAGGCGATACGATACTTGCACAGAAGCAGCCGGCGCCGACCGGCGCAGCGAAGGAGACAGCCATGGCGACCAAACGACCCGACCCGTTCAACGCACGCTCGACAATCGAGATCGGAGGCGAGTCGTTCAGCTACGCCCGCCTCGCGGCTCTCTCTGAGCAGAAGGTCGGCGATGTCTCGCGCCTGCCCTACTCGATCCGCGTGCTGCTGGAGGCGATGCTGCGCAACCTCGACGGGGTGACGGTCACCGCCGACGATGTCGCCGGCCTCGCCTCGTGGAACGCCGAAGATGTCAACAGGGTCGAGATGCCCTTCATGCCCGGGCGCGTGGTGCTGCAGGACTTCACGGGCGTGCCCTGCGTGGTCGACCTCGCGGCGATGCGCGACGCGATGAAGGCCCTGGGGGGCGACCCGTCGGTGGTCAACCCGGCCGTCGCCTGCGACCTGGTGATCGACCACTCGGTGCAGGTGGACGACTTCGCGACGCGCGTCGCCCTGACGATCAACGCCGAGCGTGAGTTCGAGCGCAACAACGAGCGCTACCGCTTCCTCAAGTGGGGGCAGGAGAGCCTGAGCAACTTCAGCGTCGTCCCGCCCGCGACGGGCATCGTCCACCAAGTCAACCTCGAGTATCTCGCCAAGGGCGTCTGGACGCGCGAGGTCGAGGGCGAGACGGAGATCTTCCCCGACTCGCTCGTCGGCACCGACAGCCACACGACCATGATCAACGCCCTGGGCGTGCTCGGCTGGGGCGTCGGCGGGATCGAGGCCGAAGCCGTCATGCTCGGCCAGCCCGTCTACATGCTCACGCCCGAGGTGATCGGCTTCAAGCTGAAAGGGCGCCTGCCCGAGGGCGCGACCGCCACCGACCTCGTGCTGACGGTCACGCAGATGCTTCGGGCCTACGGCGTGGTCGAGAAGTTCGTCGAGTTCTTCGGCCCCGGCCTCGCCGAGCTGAGCATCCCCGACCGAGCCACCATCGCGAATATGGCCCCCGAGTACGGCGCCACCTGCGGGTTCTTCCCGATCGACGCCAAGACGCTCGATTACCTCCGCTTCACCGGGCGGAGCGATGAAGAGGTCGAGCGCGTCGAGAAGTACTGCAAGGCCAACGAGCTGTTCTGGACTTCCGATTCGCCCGAGCCGAAGTTCACGGCCGTGCTCGAGCTCGACCTCGCGGAGGTGCGCCCCTCGATGGCGGGCCCGCGCCGCCCGCAGGACCGAGTGCTGCTGGACCAGATGAAGGTGCAGTGGCGCAAGGACCTCGTCGACACCTTTAAGAAGCGCGTCCCGCAGGAAGCCGTCGACCTGAACACATGGGCCGGCGAGGGCGGCGACACCGAAACGGCGCAGGACAACCCGGACCCCAAGACCGAGCGAGACTCGGGCGCCGTCAGCGTCAAGCTCGGCAAAGAGAGCCACCCCGAGACGCCGGGTCAGGAGGTCCCCCTCCGCCACGGGTCGGTCGTCATCGCCGCGATCACCAGCTGCACCAACACCAGCAACCCCGATGTGATGGTCGCGGCGGGCCTGGTGGCGCGCAAGGCGCGGGCCCTGGGCCTGAAGCGCAAGCCATGGGTCAAGACCAGCCTCGCCCCGGGCTCGAAGGTCGTCACCGACTACTTCGACAAGGCCAACCTCACCGAAGACCTCGAAGCCCTCGGCTTCTACACCGTCGGCTACGGGTGCACCACCTGCATCGGCAACTCAGGGCCCCTGCCGACCGAGATCGAAGAGGGGATCAAGAAGGGCGACCTCGCCGTCGCCTCGGTGCTCAGCGGCAACCGCAACTTCGAGGGACGCGTGCACCCGGCGGTGCGAGCCAACTACCTCGCAAGCCCGCCCCTGGTCGTCGCCTACGCCATCGCCGGCACCGTCGACATCGACATGAACCAGGAGCCCGTCGGGATCGGCAAGGACGGCAAGGAGGTCTTCCTCAAGGACATCTGGCCGACGCAGAAGGAGATCCGCGACCTGGTCTCCGAGTGCGTCAGCCCCGAGCAGTTCAAGAGCAAGTACGCCAATGTCTTCACGGGAAACGAAACCTGGAACGAGGTCCCCGTCAGCTCCAGCGAGCTCTACTCGTGGGACGACGACTCGACCTACATCCAGAACCCGCCCTTCTTCGAGGGCATGAGCGCCGAAGCGCCGGGCGCGAAGCCCATCCGCGGCGCCCGCGTGCTCTGCTTCGTCGGCGACAGCGTCACCACCGACCACATCTCTCCCGCGGGCGCCATCGCCGAGGAAACGCCCGCGGGCCAGTACCTCAAGTCCAAGGGCGTCTCGAAGCGCGACTTCAACAGCTACGGCAGCCGCAGAGGCAACGACCGCGTCATGACCCGGGGCACCTTCGCCAATGTCCGCGTGCGCAACAACCTCGCCAAGGGCGAGGACGGGCGCATCCCCGAGGGGGGCTGGACGCGAGACTTCACCGAGGGCGAAGGCTGGGACGCCCCCGTCCGCTACATCTACGACGCGAGCCTCAACTACAAGAAGGCCGGCACGCCGCTGGTCGTGCTCGCGGGCAAGGACTACGGCATGGGTTCGAGCCGCGACTGGGCCGCCAAGGGCACGGCGTTGCTGGGCGTCCGGGCCGTGATCGCCGAGAGTTTCGAGCGGATCCACCGCAGCAACCTCGTCTTCATGGGCGTCTTGCCGCTGGTCTTCAAGGAAGGCCAGAGCGCCGAGGACTTGGGGCTCGACGGCACAGAGAGCTTCGACATCCAGCTCAGCGACCCGATCGAGCCGGGGGGCGATGTGAAGGTCGTCGCGACCAAGGCGGACGGCGAGACCGTCGAGTTCACCTGCAAGTGCCGCATCGACACCGCGATCGAGGTGGACTACTACACCAACGGCGGCATCCTGCACACGGTGATCCGCAAGAAGCTCAACGAGGCGAAGCAGGCGGCGGGCGCGAGGTAAACGCAGTGCACAAGATTCAGGAACGGCCGTGTTCGGCGATGAGCGTCAAAGTCGCCGAAGCTCTCGAGCGCTTCAAGAAGCGTCCGGTGCAAGAGCGACTCGATACTCTACGCCGAGCCGGCTTGCTGTAGGATCAGCCGCCTCAGCGGGCGAAACCACGCGGGAGGTAGAGGCTATCCTTAAGCCTTGAAGATCATGGCTGAAAGATGGCTCAGACTGTGCCTGCGCAATGACGATCCGAATCTTTGAAGGACACTCGCCTTCGCCCGAAGATATCGAACGCGCGCGGAATCTCCCGAAGGATTCCTGCCCAAGGCGGTACTGCTGGTGGTGGCGCTCGCTCGGGTTTGAGTGGGATGTGCCGGTCGAAGTTGGTTGCACATTCGAGCGAGAACGCGACGAGGGGCGGCTGATCGAATCGTGGACGATCCCCGAGTTCCCTTGCTGCCGCAAGGATCGAGAGAGCCCCGTCGATCAGTACGAACCGCGCGAGCCCCATCTGCTTGAAGACGGTTTCGACATCGGGCGCTTCGGGCAGCCGCGATACGGGTGGGACGGGGCGGACTGAGTACGATCCCTCGCGAGCGGCCCTCACGCCCCCGGCCAGAGCAGCCCGAAGACCAGCCCCGTCGCCGCGGCGTACACCAGGCCGTCGATCGCGTCGGTCACAAAGAACCGCAAGCGCTTGCCGAACCAGAGACCGTTCATCATCCCGCCGAGCACATACACCAAGACCCCGCCGGTCGCGGCGAGCTGGAAGACCTCGCCGAACTCGGCGCCCGGCGCCCGCGACGCGCCGGCGAGATACCCGATCACGCCGGAGACCACGAGGAAGTAGACGAAGGTCAGGCCCATGTTCCGCCCCATGCTCGGCTTGGCGGGGAACAGGTTCAGCGTTCCCCACGGGCCGGTGTCGTACAGCGCCTTGAACCGCTCTGTCTTGTACTCCTTGGGGTCCTCGCAGTTGGGGAACATGTAGCTCCCCTCCGGGATGTCGAGCTTGCGCAGCGCGTCGAGCACTTCATCCTGCTGAGGCAGGCAGGCGATGTCCTTCTTGTGGTGCGGGGCGATCGTCCAGAAGATCGAGCTGAGGATGAACAGCACGACCCCCGAGACGACGATCGGCAGCCAGAGCGCGAGCAGGTCGGTGGACATGGTCTGGGTCTCCTTGAGCGGCCGGGCCCGGCCGCCGCGAGAGCATACAGCATCCGCGGGGATTGGGGATGATCGGGTATGCTGCCCGGGGTCGGGGGCTGCGTTTGTCGCACTCCCGCCTCATCACACCCCGCGGGCTCATCCGCCCTGACCGTTCATGCGAAACGGCTTACGATGGATGTTGTGCAACGAAAGCAACCGTCAGAGTTCGCCGCGGAGATCATCCAGGCCAGCGCCAGCGCTTTGGTCGCGGCGTCGGTCGAGCGGATGTTCGCCAAGGACCCGTCGCTCCCGGCCCGCTGGGGCGCCGGGGCCTTCCAGAAATGGGTCGCCGAGCTGCACGCGAGGGTAGACCAGCTGATCTCGGCCGCGAGGCTGCACCGTCCGGCCGTCTTTGTCGCCAACACCGATTGGGCCCGCCGGGCGTATGCCGCACGCAATGTCGAGGAGAAGGACCTCGCCCTGGCGATCGAGTGTCTCGCGGAAGTGCTCGGCGAGGAACTGCCCCCGCCCGCGGCCGGCGCCCTTCACCCGTATTTCCAGGGTGCTCTTTCCCGGTTCGGAACCCCCTTGGTCGAGGAGCCCAGCCCGCTGGACCGCTGCGGCGAGCACACCGACCTCGCCGTCAGATACCTCACGCGGCTCCTCGAGGGCAAGCGCGAGGTCGCCAGCCGCCTGATCCTCGACGCCGTCGCATCGGGCGTCCCGGTCGACCGCATCTACATGCAGGTGCTCGGGCCGGTGCAGGACGAGCTCGGGCGGCTCTGGCTCGCGGGCGATGTGCATGTCGGCGAGGAGCACTACTGCACCGCTTCGACGCTGCATGTGATGAGCCAGCTCTACCCGGTCATCAGCGCCGCGCCGAAGCGTGACGGACGCACCGTGCTCGCCGCCTCGGTCGAGGGCAACGCCCACGAGATCGGCATCCGCATGATCTCGGACTGCTTCGAGCTGGAGGGCTGGCGGTCGATCTACCTCGGCACGAGCATCCCCGCCGAAGACCTTGTGCAGACGATGATCGACTTCGAGGTCGATGTCGTCTGCCTCTCCGCGATGCTGACGGTCCACCTCGATGTCGTCGGCGAGACGATCCGTGTCATCCGGTCCGAACCGAAAACAACCAATGTTCCCGTCATCGTCGGGGGCAAGGCGTTCATGCTCGACCCGGACATCTGGAAAGACCTCGGCGCCGACGGCTCGGAGCGTCATCCGGTCGACACCGTCGAACTCGCCGAGCGACTCGTCTCGCAAGGACGACCCTCGAACTGACCCCCCGCGGGCTTGCGCGTATATTCCGGCCTCCATACCCCGGCGGCGTGCCGGGCGCTGAAACTACATGCGCGGAGCAGGCGTGTCGCGAGCCGAAGCCATCGCCGGAACGGGGTCGGGCCGCAAGGCGCGGGCGGACGAGGGGTCCGAGCGGCTGTCGCTGCTCTCGCGGCTGGCGTTCAGCGTGTTCGGCGCGATGATGCTCGGGTTTGCGGCACAGGTCGCGATCCCGCTCTGGCCCTACGGGCTGCCCCAGTCGCTCCAGACGCTGGCGGTCCTCCTGATCGCGATCGGGCTGGGCCCGAAGCTCGGCTCGCTCAGCCTGGTGATCTACCTGGGTGTCGGGGCGCTCGGCGCGGGGGTGTTCGCCGAGGGCGAGGCCGGTGTCGCGGTGCTGTTCGGCCAGACGGCCGGCTACCTGCTCGGGTTCCTGCTCTGCCAGCCGCTGGTCGCCAGGATCGTGCGCCGGCGGGATGGGTCTGTGCGGGGGTGGCTGGCGCTGGTGCTGGCGGGGGTGGCGGCCCACGGGCTGATCTACGCCCTCGGCGTTCCGTGGCTCTACTTCCTGCGGAACATGGACCCGAACCTTGACCCGATCACCTGGCGGAACGCAATTCTTTACGGCATGGTCGCGTTTTTGCCTTGGGACGCGGCAAAGACAGCGCTCGCGGTCGTGATCGGACGATGGATGCTCCCGCGGGCGATGCGTCGCGTGTGGTGAAGCGGACCTGTCGGCAGAGCGGCGGGTGAAGATGGGGGCTTGTCCGTATTTGCGCCCGCTGGCGAAATAGCCCCGGCCCCAGAACTGTTTACTGGAGTGATCCGATGCGTCGGGTCTGACGAAGAGCACAGCGGATGCTCGGTCGGGCCAAGACCGGGCCAAGACCGGCCCAAGACAACAACGGATCGATCCGTTCGGTGAGGTGAGCCTCGCCGGGCGGCCCCAAGTCCCCCCCCAGCCCCGGCGGTCCTGTGTAAGGCCGCTGGGGTTTTTTTCTTGGCTGGGGTATCTCGGGGCGGGCCGTCAGTGCGGGTCTTCGAAGCCGACGAGGCCGATGGCGATGATCTTGCCGTCGGCGATGGTGACCACGACCCGCCGGGGGCCGTCGTTCCAGATGAAGGTCCGCGACTCTTCGACAAGCTCCGCCTCGCCGGTCAGGGCGTGCTCGCCGAAGCCCGGCGGGGGTTCGGGTCGCTCGTGGGCCGGGCCGAGGATCGCCTCGGCCTCGGCGAGGGTCATGCCGGTCTGCACACGCGAGACACGCTCGGGGCTGAGCGAAGCGCCGCGGTCGCAGCCGGAGAGGCAGAGGGCGAAGAGGCACAGGGCGAGGACGAGCAGAGGGGCGGGGAAGCGCATCGCAGAAGGATATGGCGGGGCGCGGGTCGCCGGGAAAGCCCCCGATCACGCGGGGGATGACGCCGACCTCTGAGCGCAGCGAAGAGTCGGGTCAAAGCCTCCAGCGCCGCCCATCAGCGCCGATCACCTCACCCAAAGATCTCCGCCAGCACCTTTTGCCTGAACGCGAAGATCTTCTTCACATCCCGTCGCACCAAAAGCGCATCGATCAGCGGGCCGCCGAGGTGGGCGTAGTGCACGATGTCGCGGCAGCGTGTCCGGCCCTCGCCCGCTGGCTCGAAGGTGTGCTCGTGGTGCCACAGGCGGTAGGGGCCCTTGAGCTGGGTGTCGACAAAGCGGACCGGCGGCTCCCACACGGCGATCCGCGTGCGCCACTTCATCGGGAAGCCGCGCAGGCGGAGGCGGTAGTCGATCAGGGCGCCCTCGCGCATGTCGATCGGCGCGGGCGTGAGAACGCGAAAGCCCAGGATCGGCGGCGTGATGCGTTCGAGGTTGTGCGCATCGGCGAAGAAGGGGAAGATCGTCTCGCGGGGCCGGTCGATGACCATCTCGAATTCCAGCCGCACGGCACGACCCTTGAACACACCCACGCCGGCAAGGTCCGGATCGCGGACAACGGATTCTGCGGCCTGGGCCGGGGGCGGTGCGGCGGCGAGGGTGGTCATGGTCACGGGAAGTTCGGGCCGGGGCGGGCTCCGGATTCGACCGCGTCGCCGACCGGAACGCCGGGACGGCCGTCAGAACAACCGCGGCTTCAGCGGCCGGTCGGAGATGAAGAATCGGGCGCGCTTGAGCGGGTCGGGCAGGCGTTCGATCCGCTTGGCGATCTCTTTCGGGTTGTGCCAGACCATCAGCGGCGTGTGCGGGCGGCCCCGGTGGATGATGAACAGCGAAACCGAGTGGTGACCCGATCGATCGAGCGGATAGAAGCTGATTTTGATCCGGTGCGTCGGGATCTCCGTGCGGGAGAATCCGCGAAGACTCCGCCTGTCGATCCGCAAGCCCCGGCTCGGGTGGAGTTGCAGGCGTTCGAAGACCGCGCTGGAGATCGCGTAGAACATCGCGTAGGTGCAGAGACCCGTTCCGAAGGCTGCGACCAAGAAGAGGCCGAAGACGAGCGGGTCGCCGCCGAGAAAACGCTCCAGTATGCCCATGAACGCTTCGCCGAATGATTCGCTTTGATCGACCATGCGGAACCAGACGGTCTGATACACCGCGCTGGCGACGACGCCGATGCCGATGCCGCAGAGCACCACGGCGTTCGCGATCGCAAGCCACGGCCTGCGCACGGCGTGCCACGAGCCCGTCGCCGGCTCGTGCCTCCACTTCAGCGGGCGCAGGGTCGAGGAGATGCAGATGGTGTTGAGCCCGCGCAGCTTCAGCGCCGGGACCTTCGTCTGCAGCATCTCCGCCGCGAGCTTGTCGGCGTTGCGAGCGAGCGGCTTGTATCGCCAGTACCTGATCGGCAGCTTCGGCATGCCCCCGTCCCCTTTGCAACGCCTACTGGATCCTCGGATCGACAAAGGCGTACAGGATGTCCACCAGCAGGTTCAGCAGGATCAGCAGCGTCGAGAACACCAGCACGACGCCCATAATCATGAACAGGTCTTTGTTCCGCACCGCGTTGACGAAGTGCTGGCCGATGCCCGGCACGAAAAAGACGCGTTCGACCACGAACGAGCCGGTCATCGCCAGAGCCGTCGCCGGGCCGAGGAAGCTGAGCACGGGGAGAAAGGCGTTCTTGAGCGCGTGCTTGAAGAGGACCTTGTTCTCGCTGAGGCCCTTGGCCCTTGCGGTGCGGATGTAGTCGGCGCCGAGGGCGTCGATCATGCCCATGCGGGTCAGGCGGGCGATGTAGGCCGCGAAGGGGAAGCTCAGCGAGACCGTCGGCAGGATCATCTGCGAGGGCGAGCCCCAGCCACCGGTAGGGAAGATCGGGAGCAGCACGCCGAAGAGCAACAGCAGCACCGTACCGATCACGAAGCTCGGCAGGCTAATGCCGATCAGCGCGATGATCAGCGTGGAGACATCGGCGATTGAATTGGGCTTGACGGCCCCGATCACGCCCGCCCCGATCCCGATGAACAGTGCGAGGATGATCGCCGAGATCCCCAGCGTCGCCGAGACGGGCAGCGATGAGGCGATCATCTCGTTCACGCGCCAGTCGCGGTACTGCAGGCTCGGGCCGAGGTCGAAGATGGAGCGTTGGCGGGGTGCAAAGCCCGCCTCGCGTGCGGCCTCGGCCTCGCGCCGGATCTCGCCGCGCACAAGGTCGGACGCGTACTGCACGCCCGTAGCGCTTTTGAGGTATGAGAAGTAGAAGGACCAGAAACTGTCGAGGTTGTACTGGGCGCGCATCGCCTCCTGCACCTCGGCGGGGGGCTGGCGGCCCTCGGGGTTTTCCAAAGGATCGCCGGGCACGGCCCAGGCGAGGGTGAGCGTGAGGGTGTAGATCACCAGCAGGATGAAGGGGAGCTGCGCCAGACGGCGCAGGATGGTGCTCATCATCGGCCGGCCTCCGGAGAGGGGCTGTCCGATGCTTCGGCGTCGCCGTTGTCGGCGCCGTGCTCACTCGGGGGTGTTGTCGGTCTCGGCGGCAGGGCCCTTGCCACGCCGGGGCCGATCGGCTCCTCGAAGACCTCCGCCATGTGCGGGTTCTGCACCGATCGCGGGTGGCTCGTGATCCCCGAGAGGCGGTGCGGGTCGAACATGTAGACATTGGAGTAGTGGAAGACCGGCGCCATCGGCAGGTCGTCCTCCATGATGATCCGTTCGGCCTCGTGGAGCAGCTCCATGCGTCGGACGGGGTCGGCCTCGACCGCGGCTTGCCCGAGCAGGGCGTCGTATTCGGGGTTGGAGTAGTTGCGGTCGTTGTTGCCGTCGCCGGTGCGGTTGATGCCGAGGAAGGTGGAGGGGTCGCCGTAGTCGCCGTACCAGCCGGCGCGAGCGGTCATGAAGTTCTGCTTCTTCAGATCGTCGCGGAAGACCTGCAGGTCCTTGGAGACAAGCCGCGTCGAGACGCCGAGGTAGGTCTCCCAGCTCGACGCGACGACCTGGGCGATCAGGTCGTGCCCGCCCTCCTGGTTGAACAGGAGCTCGACGGTCGGGAATCGCGAGGGGTCCGAGCCCATGCCCATGTCGCGCATCGCCTCGATCAGCAGCGAGCGGGCCTCGTCGGCGATCGCGCGCCGTTCTTCGGGGTTGGTCGCGTCGCAGATCGAGGGCAGGCCGCGGGGCGGCTCGTAGCCCGCGACCGAGCCGGGCGGGGTCAGCGAGTGCGCCTTGCGCTCGTCGATCCGGCGCACATCGCGCACGATCGCCTTCCGGTCGATCGTCATCGAGAAGGCGCGCCGCACGCGCGCGTCGCGGAAGGGGTTGTCGCGCCCGTCGGGCAGCGTGTCGGAGCAGTTGAAGTTGTAGAAATAGCTGCCGAACGCGGGGATCACATGGATGTGCAGTCGCGGGTCGGGCGGCAGGTGGCGGTCGATCTCGAACTGGTCGTACCCCTTGGCGCGGAGCTCCTCGACGAGTTCCTTGTGCTTTTCGTAGTAGGCCTTCTTGGCCTCCCACATCGCCCCGCGATACGCGACCTCGACATTGCTCATCCAATCCAGGCGCCCGGTCTGGAAGGCGAGGACCTGTGCGTTGCTGTCCTCGATCGACGGGATCTCGATGCTCCGGATTTTCAGCGCCTCGCGGTTCCAGTAGTGGGGGTTCTGCTCGAAGCGCATGTCGCGACGGAACCGCCACAGCGTCAGCTCGAACGGCCCGTTGGAGACGATGTGCTCGGGCTTGGTCCACGCACCGAGAATGACCAGGCTCCCGGTGTCGGGGTTGGGCTCTTCAAAGCGGCTCACCACCGGCTCGTAGACCGGGTACATCGTGCCGAACGCGCAGATGTCGAGGAAGTAGGGCGTGGGGCGGTACACCGCGATCTCGAGCGTCCTTTCGTCGATCGCGCGGATGCCCACGCCGTTGTCGAGCAGCCAGGGCGCGCTCTCGTCGTCGAGCCCGAGTCGTGCGCGGCGTTCTGGGTCGGTGAAGCGGGCACGGGCCGCCTCGCCGGACATACCGTGCTCGAACGCGTCGACCGTCTCGCGGAAGAGCGCTTCGGCCTCGGCGCGGTTGCGCTGCGCCCTGGGGCGGGCCTGGTACTCGTTGAGCATCGCCTGTCGGAGCTGGTGGAACTGCGCCGCCCCGCGCACGAGCTCGAAAAACTTGAGGTAGGGCGAGGCGGTGTCGGGGAGCATGCCGCGACGCCAGGCGTAGACGAAGTCGCCGGCGGTGACCGGGCTGCCGTTGGACCATTTGGCGTTGTCGCGCAGGAAGAAGGTGTAGACCTCGCGCGTGGCGGTGAGCTGCTCGCCGTTCTCGTCGAGCACGGGCCCGCCCATCGCGTTGACCAGGGGCTCCTCGACGCGTCGGATCTCCCAGCGCTCGGCGACGCCGGGCTGCACATCAAAGCCCCACGAGAAGATGTCGGTCTGGACGAGGCCCTCGAACAGGATCCGCGTGGCGCGGAGGTCCTGCATCCAGCTCATCCGCTGGGGGTCCAGCGTGTTGATGTCGCTGGCGTTGATGAAGACAAAGTCCGCCCTCGGGGGCGAGCGGTCGAGGCCGATCACCACCCCGAGCAGCAGCACGAGCGCAAGCAACGGAACCAGGAGGCGTGTCATCGCCCGTAGGGTAACCGCCGGGGCGGACCGTGTGGGACGATCAGCGGGGGAACTGGCCCGGGCTGAACTCGAACGGCGGACGCACGAGCACGCCCTGGGGGCCGATCAGCTGGTCCGCGGCGGTGCCGAACCGGTCGCGACGGTCCTCAGCGCCCATCGCGTCACGCAGGCCGAACTGGCGCCGAGGAGCGTTGGGGTTCAGCAGGCTCCACGAGAAGACGATCACATTCTCCGATGTGCCGACGATCTGCTGGAGACGCTGCACCTCTTCGGCGTCCAGACGCCCGGCGTTCACGCGCCGGGCTGCGTAGGCGATGAGCTGGCCGCTGAGCTGGCCCGCAGCCCGCAGCGCTTCTGGCGAGAGCGTGCCGCGGTTGACGCTGGAGAAGACGGTCTCGGCGCCGCGGAGCATCGTCTGCTCCATCTCGGCGTCTGGCCTCTGGGCCTCGGCGTTGCGGACGCGCTCGGCGAGGCGCTCGCCGAGGATGCGTGTCGCGGCGTTGCGGAGGTTGGCGAACTCGCGGCGCTGGTTGGTCGCGCCCGCGCCGATCGAACGGATCACCCGGTCGAGCACCAGCGGGTTCTCTTCACGCTGCAGACGCTCGCCCAAGCGGTTGACAAGGTTTGTGAGCTGCTGCTCGTTCATCGCCGGGGCGCCCTCGGCCGCGACGCGCAGCGCCTCGCCCAGCGAGCCCGCGGCCGCGAACCGGACCGTCTGGTCTTCTGACCCGAGACGGTCGATCGCGAGCTGGCTGGCGGGGCTTGTCGCCAGCTCGCCGGCCAACAGCAGGGCGACGGTCGCCACGCCCGGGTCCTGATGGTCGGCCAGGCGCCGAAGCTCGGGCACAAGCTGCGAGCTGTAGGCCAGGCGGAAGCTGACGGTCACCTGGCGCGAGGTCAGCGGGCGCCGGAGTTCGCGCCGGGCGACCCGGCGATGATCGATGCTCTGGGCCGTCAGCCTCGGCAGGTGCTCGCTGATATAGGTCTGCACCTGGCGGACCTCGTCGCGGGTGAGCTCGGTCGCCTTGGAGATCAGCCCCTCGGGGATCGAGGCTCGACCGGCCTGGGCCAGCGCCGGGAGGGCCGAGAGACAGACAACGCCGAGGAAGAGGATCACGCTCAGTCCGCAGAAGCCGCGGACCCGCGCGGGGCGTGCAGTCACGCTCGCGTCATGCACCTGTTGATTCCTTCCGAAAGAAACATCGCCATGCGGGGCACGGCCCGCACGCTCGGCACGCCCGCCTGGGTCGCGACGAAACCTACCAGCGGCCTCGCGGCCGGTCAACCCGAGGACGCGACACCGAACAGTCAGCCCGGCCACAAACCAAAGGCCGGGAAGCATCAATACACCTCCGTGAAGACCCTGCGGGTCGGCCGGATCTTCTTGTGGAGCATCCGCCGGTCCCACGAGCGGATATCGGACATTGCCTCCGCGTCCACCTCCAGGTACTGCTCCAGCGCGTGGTCGGGCAGGATCTGGGCCAGTTTCTGGAAGATCCCGATCTCCATCCCTGAAACCCCGCAGATGTAAATCAGCGTCCGCTCGTGACGCAGCAGCGCTTCGAGCCGGTCGCGCTCGGTCTGCAGCCGGTCCTGGACATACATCGGGTCGTGCCCGTCGGGCTGGTTCTCGCGGCTGATCGCGGTGAGGTAGGTGAACTTGTCCGACCGGGCGTCCAGATCGGTGAACCGCCCGTGGTAGAGCAGGTCCGACCGGTAGGGCGAGCCCATCACCAGCACGGTCTCCGACGGAAGGCCCGCGGCTTCAAGATCGCCGAGCATTCCCCGGAACGGGGCGATACCGGTGCCTGTGGCGAAAAAGAGGTAGTCGTGGGCGGCCGGGTCTTCGGGGAGGACGAAGCGCTTGCCGCTGGGCCCAGAGAGCCTGACCTTTTCGCCCTCCTGCAGATCGGCGAGGTAGTTCGAGGCGACGCCGAAGAAGAGCTTGCCGGTCTCCCAGTCTTCGTCGATGGTGCGTTTGACTGTGGTGGAGACGATCTTGCCCTCGCCGTCCTCGCCGGCCGACGGGCAGGCGAGGGAGTAGAGGCGGAGCTTGTGGGGCTTGCCGTTCTCGTCGTGGCCGGGCGGGAACACACCGAAGGACTGCCCGGCGCGGAAGCTGCCGGCCAGGGGCGTGCCGGAGACATCGATCTCGATGTGGCGGACGAAGCCGGCGCTCTTGCGTTCGGTGCAGCGTTCGTTGGAGACAACGACCCCTTCAACGGGGTCGTTCGGCTTGACGGTGTTGAGCCGGACCCCCGGGAGCTTGGGCTCTCCGGGGATCGGTGTGGTCTTTGTGGGAGTCATCAACGGAGTGTTCGTACGCCTGGGTCGTGAGGATGTTCGGGAGCGATCAGCCCCCTCCCATGGCGCCCATCATGGCTTGCTGCATCGCGGTGGCGAAGGCTTGGTCAAAGCGCTGGAAGCTGTCGATCTCGCCCCGTTCGACGCGCTGGGCGAGCTGGCCCATCGTGCGACCAAAGGCCTCTTGCATGTTGACGAGCATGGAGACCTCCGGGCCCTCCATAGGCGGGAAGACGAGTCTCCACTGGCCGTCGACCCTCTGCGCCATCAGCATGTCGGCCATCATGCCGGGGAGAACCGCCGGGCCGTTGACCATCGCCTCGGCGTCGCCTGCCAGCGTGACGGAAAAATCCGAGGCGCTGGTGGTGCGGAAGTCGGGGATCTCGAAGTCCATCGCGGCGGCTTGGGCAAAGAACGCGGTGTCCTGAAGCCCTTGTCCGAAGCGGTTCTGGAGCGCGTTTTCGAGGCGGGTGGCGTTCTGGGCCACCGACACCATGGCGTCAAACAACCGGCGCTCGTTGGCGCCTTCGAGCCGGTAAAGGCTCGGCAGATCGCCGAAACGCTCCTGCTGCATCATGTTCAGGGCGCGTTCCACCAGAGCGAGAACCTCCCGCTCGGGGTTGGCGGCGGCGCCCGCCTGCGCCTGACCGCCGCCGCCCTGTTCGCGAGCGCCGACCTGCGGCACCTCGTCGCGGGTCAGGATCTGGGTCAGCAGTCGGCGTGCGTCGCGGAGCTGGGTCTCAAGGTCGATCTGGTCGGCGCGGCCCGACTCGATCGCTTCGGCGTAGGCGGCAAGGTCGTTCAGACGCTTGGCCGTCAGCTCGATCAGCGCGTTGGTTCTCTCGTCGGCCCGCACGCCTTCGATGCGCGACGCGGCCTCGGCGAAAGACTCGCGGGCGGCCTGGAGCGCCTCGGTCCGGGCGGTCCGCGTCCGTTCGAGCGCCTGGCGGACATTGCTCTGCGCCTCGCCGCTCTGGAACATCGGCAGCGCCGAGGCGGACTCGAGCACCTGCGCAACGCGACCGGCCAGCAGCGCGTGACGCATGTGGATCGCGCCGGCGATCTCGTTCGCCTGCGCCGCGGCGACCGCCGAGGAGGAACGCAGCGATCTCGCCGCCGCCGTCGCCCTCGACGCCGCCTGGTTCGCGGCGCTGAGCGCCGTCTCACGCTCGTTGCTGATCGCCTCGTGGACGAACGAGACGAGGCCGGCCTCGGCCGCCCGGACGAGCATGTCCAGGCGTTCTGGCATCTCGGTCTCGCCCCGCTGCGACAGGGCCTCGCGGAGGGCGCGCCCGAGGTCGCCGGCGTGCCCGGCGCCGCCCCCGAAGAGCGCCTGCGCCAGCTCCGCCTGCGCCCGCTCGGCGAGCCTGCGGGCCTCGTCGGCGGCCTGGTTGGCCTGCTGGCGCGCCTGTTCGAGTTGCTCGATGGCGCTGGCGCTCGCGGCGACCTCGCTCTGGGCCGCTTCGACCCTCGCGGTGGCGAGCTTGATCTGTCGCTCGATCTGATCGATGTCGAGCTGGATGAGCTCCGCGTCGTAGGCGTGCCGGTCGGCGACGCGCCGGACTCGCTGGGTCTCGTGGGCCAGGCGCTCGCGTTCTTCGCCCGACGCGTTGGAAGCCCGGGCGTCGAGCTCGGCCTGTCGGGCCCGCTCGGTCCCTTCCATGGAGACCTTCTCACGCAGGCGGGCGTTCAACTGATCGCGACGGGCGGTGAGCTGCGAGAGCTCGGATCGACGCTCGTTGAGCGTCTGCTCACGCCCGCTGGACTGGCGCCGGAGCTGCTGGAGCAGCTCGTCGTTGGCGAAGGCGGTGCGTTCGGCCTGAGCCGTAGCACGCCGTGCGCTGCGGATGAGCGCGTCGGCGTGGTCCGCCCCGGTCTGGGCGAGCTGCTCGTAGCCCAGGAGGCGGCGGGAGTCGATGATCGCCTCGCCCAGGAAGGTCTCGGCGACGAGCAGGGCCGCCGCTGCCTTCTCTCCGTCGAGAATGCTGCCCGAGCCGGTCTGCGCCGCGGCGCGGATCTGTTGCTGAACGCTTCGGGTCTCGTCGGGAGCGGCCTCGGCGTTGCCGCCGCGCGTTGCGAGCATCGTCAGCGACGCGTCGCGGACGCTGTCGCCGGGGGTTTCCCGGTCGCAGGCGGCCATCGGGAGGGCGACAGCCGCGGCGAGCAGGATCTGGATCCGGCGCCGGGAGGCGCGTCGGGTCGGATGGTTGGCCATCGTCGGGGTCTCCGCGTGCGGGCACATTGCAGCTTGGGCGGCGCGGTCCGGGCGCCGGGATCTCGACTGTAGCACAAAACGCCCGGGCGCGGCACCAAGCCCGCCCCCCGCCGAGCGCACCGGACCCGTCACGGTCCGCAGCGCCCCGGCAGGCGGTTGCAGCGAGGCCCGAGATGGCGAGCTGATCGTGCTGTGATCGGGTAAGGGTCAGTCGCTGTCGGTCGCCGCGGGCGAGCCCTTCAGCGTCTCGGTGAGCCAGCTCCCGATCGCGTCGAGGGCGTCGGGCACGACGGGGCCGGCGAAGCCCGGCTCGGTGGGCGAGCCGACCTTCTTGAAGTTGTGGCTGGCGCCCTTGACCAGATGAACGCGGGCCCCCACACCCTCCCGACCGATCAACGCCGATTTCAGCGGGGGCAGATCGTCGGCCACGGTCACCTGCGCGTCGTGCTCGCCCTGCACCACCAGCACCGGGCCGGGATACCCCGCGGCGAGCTCGGCGGGTTCGAGCGTGAAATAGGCGCGGAGCACGCCGAGGCTCGACGCGTTGAACAGCGACATCAGGGCCGGGTGCAGATCTGCGGGCGGCTTCCTGTCGGCCCTGATCGCGTCGATCCCCCGTTCGAGATCATCGCGGATTGTCTTGCGGAGGGCCTCGTCGGGGACCTGCAGCGGCAGCAGGCGGTCGAACTGGTCTCGGATCACATGGTCGAGCCGACGCCCGGTCGTGCCCGCCAGGACCATGGCGGAGGGCGCCCGATCGCCCAGCCGGTCGGCCATCGCCAAGGCGATCAGGCCGCCCTCGCTGTGGCCGAGCACTGCGACCCGGTCGGCGTCGATCGAGGCGTGGTCTCGGAGGGCTCCCAGCGCCGCCTCTGCGTCCTGCACAAAGTGTTCCCACGAGAAAAACGCGGCGACCTCGTCGGGCGTGCGGGGCCAGAGCCCCGCGTTGGCGTGGGCGGCCCGCTTGTCGAAGCGGAACGAGGCGACGCCCCGAGAGGCCAGTTCGTCTGCGATCTGGCGGAGCAGGTCGGTCTTGAGCATCGGGGGCTGGTTGCCGTCGCGGTCGGTCGGGCCCGAGCCGGGCAGGAGGAGCACGCCCGGGAAGGGCGCGTCGCCCTCGGGCAGCAGGAGCGTGCCCGGGAGGTCGATCCCGCCGGCGCCGGTGAACGAAAGCACGAAGGACTTCGTCTCGGGAGTGTGTTCTGAGAGCCGGGCGTCCTGAGCCAGTGCGCCCGGGGCGAGCAGCAGCGAGCCAAGGCACAGAGCGCCTACCGCCGCGGCGAGGCGGCGTCGGCGGGCGGGGCGTGTGTCGTTCATCGGTGTCCTCCTCGGTCGCTCCGGGTTCGCCCGGCTCTTTGGAGGATCGACCGGCCCGATTTCAGCGCGGGCCCACGGGCTCTTCGGGCGGGGTGTAGAGGTCGTGCTTCGGCTCGGGGAGTTCGTAGGTGATCGGGTAGTCCGGGCGTGGCCGGTACATGCTGTTGATCCAGCGGACGCTGTCGCGGAAGCGGGGGTCCTCCGGCGAGTTGAGCACCCGTTGCCAAGGGCGCTCCCGGTCGAGCTGGACGATCCGCGGGTGGGGGAACTTGGATGTCTCGCGAGGCAGGGCGAGCTGCAGGAGACGGGATTGGTCGGGCTGCTCGTAGTCGATCAGGGGCTCGCCGTCGTCGAAACGGAAGTTCTCGATGATGTAGAAGTTGGTGTAGACGGTCTCGTCGCGGTTTGGGTGCTGGCCCCTGAGCATGAAGCGTCCGGCCTCCTGCCCGCCGTGGCAGTCGTTGGTGGCGCAGCCCCTGAAGAGCCAGCCGGCGTGGACATCGCGCCGGAATCGTTTGAAGGCCTCGGGATCGCCGACGACCTCGACCTCGGCGTAGAGATCGCGGGCCTGGACGCGGAACATCAGGTCGAGGACGCGCTCGGGCCTGGCGCGGAACAGTGCCTGGAGGGCCTCGGGGGTGGTGGGCATGCCGCGAGCGTCGGAATAGTTTTCGATGAGGCGCTGGACGGTCTCACGCCGGATGCGGATGCGGGGCGGGTCGGCCAGGTCGATCTCGTAGACCTTCAGGAGGTTGATCTGTTCGGGCGAGAGGAGGGGGAAGGGATCGCGCTCGCGTCGGTTGGAGGGCCGGTCGTTCTCTTCCCGCTCGCGTTGTCGTTGCTCACGCCTGTTCGCGGCGAGCCTGGCCTGGGCCCGCAGCAGGGGGAGGCGCTGGATGACCTCGGGCTGGCCGGGGACGCGCAACAGCAGGGCCTCGGCTTCCTCGAGGGCTGTGGTGTGTGCGCCGTTGGCGGTGAGCCAGTCGATCAGGACGACGAGTTGGTCGGCCTCGTAGTCGTCGATGGCGGCCCGCATCTCGCGGTACCGCTCCATGATGGGGTCGAGGAACTGGATAGAGCGGACCCTGGTCGCGGGGTAGGTTGTGGTCACCCCCCGGATGCTCAGGACGATCTCGGCGTTGTCACGCCGGACGAGCTCGCCCCGGATGGTGGTCCCGTCGCGGAGTGTGAGGATGCACTCGCGGCTCTCCTCGTCGCCGGGGTCTTCACGCTGGGGCTCGAAGGCGACAGGGGTGAGCCAGCGGTCGTGCCCGTTTGCCGGGACGAGTTGCTGGAGGAGGGCGGCCCCCACGAGAAGGGCGCCCGCCGAGGCGGCCAGCATGCACAGCACGCGGCGTGCCGCCCGGAAGGATCGGCGGGGGGGGCGGGGGTTGCTCATGCGTGCATTGTGCGCACGCCGCGCCGGAAACGCCAGTGGGGGGGTCAGGCGGCCTTGGCCGGGACGATCTGACGGATCCTCTGGAGGATCCAGCGGTCGTCCTCGCGGGTGACGGTTGCGATCTTGTCGAGCGGTGTGGAGGAGCCCGCGGTGAGGTCTTCAAGGACGGGGGCGCCCTTGTCGTCGGTGCGGACGGTCACCGGGCCCTTGACGGCGCTCTTGAAAAGGCAGCGGTAGGGGCCGACGAGGAGGACCGTCCCCCGGTGGATGATCCTGTGAACGGTGATCGACGGCTCGATGAAGCGCTCCATCGTGTCGGCGGTCTCGCTGAGCCCCTGGGCGAGGCGGGAGATGGCTTGCTCGCAGGTCTGGACGGCGAACTGCAGTTCGGTGAGTTCTTCGGCGAGTGAGCCGCTGGGCTTGGCGCCGCCCGCCTTCTTGAGGGTCTCGTAGCGTTCTTTGGCGGCGTCGCGTTGTTCGACGAGCGCCTGGTGGCGGTCCAGCCCGGCGCCCGCGAGGCGTTCGAGTTCGTCGAGAACACCGAGGCGGACGGTGGTGGTGATTTCTGACTCTGCGCCGATCTGGGCGCACTCGCCCGAGCCTCCGAGGCCGACCTCGCCCCCGATGATGACGGCGCCGGGGGCGGTCAGCTTGCCGCAGACACGGACTGTCGAGTCGTTGATCTCTCTCTCGGCGGTGAAGTTCCTTCCGACGAAGACGAGCGATGCGTCGATGTATTTGGCGTGGAGGTCTCTTCCGGACCGGATGACGCCCTTCTGTCGTCCGGCCATGCCTCGCCCGAGCGTGATGTCGAAGCGGGCGTCGAGCGTCGCGGCCTCGACGAGTTCGCCGACGGTGAGCGAGCCCTTGCAGCGGACGGAGAAGCGGTCCTTGACGCCCTTGGAGATGTTGACATTGCCCGGGAAGTCGATGTTTCCAGTGGAGAAATCGACGCCGCCGGAGATGTTCAGCTCGCGCTCGACGCGGATCTCGGTGGGCCCGGCGATGAGGTGCCCGCTGTGGGAGGCGGAGATGACGCCCTGCTCGTCGATGCGGACGGAGCGGTCGAGCTTGACGCGGGCCTTCTTGCCTTCCTTGGCGGCGATGACGCGGCCCGTGACATCGACGCCGTCGGCGCCGTCGGTCTTGGGCAGCAGCCTGCCGATCCGCTGTGCGGCGAGGACGACGACGAAGGCGGAGCGGTTGTAGTGGTCGGCGTTGCCCTCTTCGGCGGAGGTCGGGGGCTCGGGGGGGGCCTCGCGTTTGCGTTTGGCCTCGTCGAGCTGTTCCTGGAGGGCGGGCTCGATGACGACCCGGGCGTCCGAGCCGTGCTCTGGGGCCTTGCCCTTGGCGACGACGCCTTCGTGCTCGATGTCTGTGTTCTTTCGCGCTTCGAGCAGGAGGGCGTCGATCGCGGCGTTGTCGATCGCGGCTGGGCTGACGCCCGCCTCGACGAGTGCGGCGTGGACGGTTGCGCGGTCGAGCGAGTCGGGCTCTGCGCCGGCGGGGATGCGCACCGACGCCGCCAGGCGGTCGCCCGCCTGGATAACGCGGATCTTGTTTGAGGCATCCTGTTCTGGCATGCCCTGTCAGGCGTCGCGGTCAGGCCGCGATGCCGGCCTTTGAGAGTGTTTCTGCGATCCTCTGGGAGAGCAGGTCGGGCGTGAAGGGCTTGACGACATAGTTGTTGACGCCGGCCTTGATGGCCTCGATCACGCGGGACTTCTCGGCCTCGGTGGTGACCATGATGATGGGCGTGGTCTTGTCCTGGGCGCGGTAGGCCTTGACGAAGGAGAGCCCGTCCATGTTGGGCATGTTCCAGTCGACGAGGAGGAGGTCGGGCTTGAACGCGCCGACCTTGGACATGGCGTCCTGCCCGTCGCAGGCCTCTTCGAGCTCGGTGTAGCCGAGCTGTGAGAGGACGGACTTCTGGATGTTGCGCATGGTCTTCGAATCGTCGACGAGCATGATGCGCATGGCTGAACCTCCCTGTTGTGCTGCGCTCACGCGCTGGCGGACGCCGCCTGTGTCGGGGCGTTGGTGTTTGTCTTGATTGCGATCTGGATGGCGACCTCCCCGCAGTCTGTCATGCAGGGGATCTCGATAACGGGGACATCGGATGTGTTGGCGATCAGGTGGCCCGAGCCGACGACGACCGAGGGGCACGAGATCGAGACCTTGGCGCCGTCGAAGTTGGCCTTGGCGCCGCCTGCGACCATGTTCACCAGTTCGCCGATGGCGTCGGCGAAGTCCGGCGAGTCGGTGCCCAGGTCCTCGCCCGCGAAGAGGGCGACAACGCTCTTGGCGGCGTCCTCGGGGAACGAGAGCACGACCGAGCCGACGACATCGCCCGACATCCCGATAATGCCCGAGACATCGTACCCGGTGTTCTTGCCGGCTTTGACGCGGGGCTCGCCGATCTGCATCGGCAGCTGCAGCATTGTCGAGAACACATTCTGGACGCTCTGGATGAACGGGGTGATGAACCTGGCTTCCATGTCTGGTCCCTTCCTGGGGTGTGGCGAGACGGGGGGGATTCTTTGTTTCGGCCCTTCAGGCCGCCCTCTGAAGCTCGGGTGTCGCCCTGCCTTCGGCGGCGCGGATCAGTCCGGACGCATCGACGATGAGGCTGACGCCGCCGTCGTCGCGGACCGTCGCCCCGCTGAGCGGGCCTGCGCGTCCGACCGCTTCGAGGGGCTTGATGACGATCTCCTGCTGCCCGATAAGCTCTGAGACCTGGAAGCCGATCTGGCGTTCGTTGACCGAGAGGATCACGACGAAGGGCGTTTCGGTCCTGCGTTCGGGCGGGTACTCGAAGGCGTCGAAGGCCGAGATCAGGGGCAGCACCGAGCCCCGTGTCTTGAGCACCGGGCTCTCGCCGATCGAGAAAATCATCTCGGGCGAGGGCCTGAGGATCTCGACGACATTGTCCAGCGGGATCGCGTAGATCTCGTCGGCGACGCGGACCATCATCGCCTGCATGATGGCGACGGTGAGCGGGATCGAGATGGTGAAGGTCGTGCCCTGGCCGGGCGTCGAGTTGACATCGATCGTTCCGTTGAGCTTGCCGATGTTCGTGCGGACGACATCCATGCCCACGCCGCGCCCCGAGAGGTCCGAGACCTGTTCGACCGTCGAGAATCCCGCCTCGAAGATGAAGCGGAAGACATCGCGGTCGGGGAGGGCGTCGACTTCCTCGGGCGTAGCCAGCCCGCGTTCGACGGCCTTGGAGGCGATGCGTCGGCGGTCGAGCCCGCGTCCGTCGTCTCTGACGAAGATCCGCACATGGCTGCCCTGGTTGCTGGCCTCCAGGAGTATCGTGCCCTCCGGGCCTTTGCCCGATGCGGCGCGTTGCTCGGGCGTCTCCAGCCCGTGGTCGGCGCTGTTGCGCATCAGGTGCACGAGCGGATCGCCCAGCGCCTCGATGACGGACTTGTCGACCTCGGTGTCGCCGCCGACGATCTTGAGGCTGATCTTCTTGCCGGTCTTGTCGGCGAGGTCGCGGATGAGGCGGGGGTAGCGCCCGAAGATCTTGTCCAAGGGCTGCATGCGTGTGCGCATCACCGCCAGCTGCAGGTCGCCGGTGACTCTGTCGAGGTCCTCGGCCGATGCGTTGATCTGCTCGCACAGATCGTTGTCGCCGGTTTCGATCGAGCCGACACGGCGCGCGAGCGCCGCGACGCGGTTTTTCTGCAGCACCAGCTCGCCGACGAGGTTCATCAGCGACTCGAGCCGCCCGACCTCTACGCGGATGGTCTGCTCGATGGCCTGCTTGGCGCCGCCCCCTCTCTTGGCGCCGGCCTCCTCGCTCTGCGCCGAGGCGGCCTGAGTGTCTGCGCCGTCTGCGAGCTTGAGCTCCGGCGTACCGGCCGGCGCGGGCGGGCCGGCGATCACGCCGTCGAAGGCGAGGGCGCCTTCGGCGTCGGTGTCGGCGGGGAACGACTGGGCTTCGTCGAGCGGCTTGCCTGCGCAGGCGAGCGTCAGGCGCTCGACGAGCGTGTCGGTCGGCCAGTCGTAGAGCGTCGCGTGCTCGATCCCGTCGGCCTGGAGCGAGAGCAGGAGCGAGAGGGCGGCCAGACGCGGACGGATCTGCGCGATCGCGTCCTCGTCGGCGTCTTCGATGTGTTCGGAGGCCTCGCGAAGAGCGCTCGAGAGGCGCGTCACCGGCTCGAACTCGAAGAAGTCGACCGAGCGGACGAGGTCGGCCGCGGCGGAAGCGAGCGCATCGCCCGCCTCGCGCCGGGAGTCGGGGCTCGCCAGGGCGCAGAGATTGTCGTTGATGATGTCGAGCGTCTGGCGGATGTCCGGCGCGAGGAACTCGACGAGCGCCATCTTGTCGGCGGGCAGGTCGATCGGTGTTGTCGCGGCGCCGAGGGGCCCTCCGGGGGCGGCGCCCGGTGCTGCTTGTGTTGGGCCTTCGGTGTCGGCGGCGCCGGCTTCGCGTCCCTCGCCGAAGGCGGTCAGCCCCTCGACGAGCGCGGGGTCTGGCGCTTCGAGCTCCTCGCCGGCGGAGAGCTGCTGGAACTGGCGGGCGAGCAGGTCGACCGTCTGCAGCAGCATGTTCATGCACGGGCGGTCGACCACGGCGCGCCCGGTCCTTGCCGCGTTGAGCGCGGTCTCGGCGGCGTGGGCGATCGAGACCAGGTTCGTCAGCGCGAGGAAGGACGCGCTGCCCTTGATCGTGTGCAGCGCGCGGAAGATCTGGTTGAGCAGGTCCGGGTCGGTCGGGCTGCTCTCCAGCGAGACAAGGTCGCCTTCGAGACCTTCGAGCAGCTCGCCGCACTCGGTCAGGAAATCCTGGATGATCTGAGGATCGAATCCCCCCGCGCTCATATGCGTTTCCTTTCGGACGATGTGTGTCAGGCCGTCTTCTTGAGTTCCGCGCCGCATTTGCGGTAGCAGAACGCGCGTGGGATGGGCGTGGGTTCGAGCGAGTCGTTGAGCCCTCGGAGGCTCTCGGAGTGGCCGATGAAGAGGTACCCGTCGTCGGCGAGGGTCTCGACGAACATCTGGGCGACCTGTTTTTTCATGCCTTCGTCGAAGTAGATCATGACATTGCGGCAGAAGATGACATCGAAAGTGCCGTGGCGCCTGGCCGCCATCCGGTCCTTGAGGTTGTGCTGCTCGAAGCGGACCATCTGGGCGATGTCGGGCCGGATGCGGTAAGCGCCGGCGGGCATGGGCTGGAAGTAGCGTTGGAGGATCAGCGGGTTGGTCGAGCGGAGGGCGTAGTTGGTGTAGACCCCCTCCTGGGCGGCTTTGAGGACCTTGGCGCTGATGTCTGTCGCGAGGATCTCGATCCGCCAGTCGCCAAGGCGGACGCCGAGCGTGCGCTCGAGCATGATCGCGAGGGTGTAGGGCTCCTCGCCCGAGGAGCACGCCGCCGACCAGAGACGCAGACGCTTGGTCTTCGACCGGGCGTCGAGGAGCACCGGCAGGACCTGCTTCTCGAAGACATCGAGCTGCGGCTCGTTCCTGAAGAACGAGGTCTCGTTGATGGTGATGCGGTTGAACATCTCCTGGAACTCGTCGGTCTGGTAGGGGCCCATCGTCAGGAAGGCGATGTACTGCGTGTAGCTGTCGATCTCGAGCTCGGCCAGCCTGTGGCCGAGGCGCGATTCGAGCACATACCGCTTGTTTTCCGGGAAGTGGATGCCGGACCGCTGGTAGATGATGTCCGAGAGTTTCTTGAACTCGGCCTCGGTCATCGTCGGACGCGTCGTTGTGCTCATCGCTGGTGGTTCCCGTTTCGTCGTTGGCGTGCGGGGTCTCAGGCGGCGACGCCGGTCGTCTGGGTCTCGTCGACCATCCTGGCGTCGAACAGGCGCGAGAGGTCCAGCAGGATCAGAAGCCTGTCTTCGAGCTTGCCCACGCCCGCGATGAACTCGGAGTTGATCGAGCAGACCATCTGCGGCGCCGGCTCGACGATGCTCGACGGGATCCGCAGCACCTCGTGCACACGGTCGACGATGAAGCCGATCACACGGCCGTGCACCTCGACCACCACGATCCGGTTGTGCTCGGTCCTGTCGCTGGGGTCGAGGCCGAAACGCTTGCGCAGGTCAAGGACAGGGATGATCTTCCCGCGAAGGTTGATCACACCCTCGACCTCCGGGGGCGACTGGGGCACCCGCGTCAGGGACATCATCCGGTTGATCTCCTGGACGGCCAGGATGTCGACAGCGAACTCTTCGCCGGCGACCTCGAAGGTCACGAGCTGGAGCTGGTTGTCGCCCCCGTGCTCGTCCCCATGTCCGGCGCGGGGCCCGCTGTTTTCGGTGATCGGAAGCTTCTCGTTCATGGCGGTGTATCTCCGTGCGGACGGGCGGCGCGGCCCCCGTCGACTGCTGGCTATCGACCCCGGGGAGGTCGGCCTTGACGCCGGCGGCCCGAAGTTCGTGAGCGAGGGGCTACGAGGCCGAGCGCAGGACGCCCCGCGCGGGCCCGATCGACGCGACGACCAGCCCCAGTTCGCGGGGTGCGCCCTCGAAAGCGGCCATCCCGCGGGTCGCGACGGCGCGGGGCATGCCGTAAACGGCGCACCCCTTTTCCTGTTGGACGATGATCTGTGCGCCCAGGGCGTGGAGCTCCTTGGCGCCCTTTGCGCCGTCCTCGCCCATGCCCGTGAGCACGACGCCGAGGCAGGCCCGCCCGACGCTCCTGGCGGCGGTTGCAAAGAGGAAATCGACGCTGGGCTTGTACGGTGCGTCGGCGGGGTCGTCAGTGATGGTGAGCACCATGCCGCGCTGGCCAGAGCCGATGCGCCCGTGCTTGCCGCCCTGGATGATGTAGGCCCTGCCCGGTTCGAGCACGGCGCTGCGCGTCACATGCTCGACCTCGAGCGGGCAGCGCGCGCTCAGACGCTCGCCGAGGCCCTTGGTGAACAGCGGGGGCATGTGCTGGGCGATCACGATCGGCGCACCCAGGTCGCTGGGCACGACGCTCAGAAACTCCTCCAGCGCCACCGGCCCCCCCGTTGAGGAACCCACGAGCACCAGGCGGATGCGGCCAGGGTGGTCAAGACGGAAGCCATCGCCGTGCGCGACACCGGGCGGGATCAGGCGGGCGATCTCGTTGAGGATTTTCTCGCCGGTTTCGGGGTCGGCTGCCCGGAGCTTCGCGGGCTCGGCCTGCAGCCAGCCCGCCTTCCGCTTTCGCATCTGAAAGAGCGCGTCGCGGTCGGGCCTCCCGTCGGTCCAGACGAACACGCAGACGGGCGGGCGGGCCTTCTCCTCGCCTTGGGCGGTCATCGCATCGAGCTGCGAAAGGTCCGGCGGCGCACCCAGCGTCACGATCGCGTCGGGGCGGAGCGTCGGCGCCATCGCCGCCGCCGTTTTCGGGTCCGAGGCGTACCCGCAGACCGTCGCCTTCCCGTGCGAAGAGAGCACGCGGGCGACGGCTTGTCGGACGAACGCCGAGCTGTCGACGATGAGCACACGCACGCCTGCTCGAATCTCCCCGCGGCAAAGACCACCGGCCGCCCGGTCCGAAAAGCGGCGGGCGGATCGAACGGGGATCGGTCGATCGGGCGAGGTTCTTAACGCGGTCGTGAACGGGCGCGGGCCGCTCGGCCTCAGTTCGGGCAGCAGCGTCCCCGGAGCAACTCGACGGAGGCCTCGTCGATCGTCTTGCCCATCGGCTCGGCCCTCCCCCCCAAGTGGCGGGCGAGGAAAGCCTCAGCGCAGGCGACGAAGGCGAGCATGTTCGCGGGGGTGCGGAGCCCGTGCCCCTCGCCGGGGAAGAGCAGGTAGGTCACCTCGACCTCCCGTTCTGCGAGCGCCGCGGCGATGCGGTCGCTCTCTGACCGGTTCACGCGCGGATCGTTCGCCCCGTGCACGAGCAGGAGCGGTCTGGAGATATCCTCGACGCGGCTGATCGGGGACCGTTCCAGCAGCATCTCGCGTCCCTGTTTGCTCTCGATGTCGCCGACGCGTTCGCGCCAGAGCGCACGCAGGGGCTGCCAGTAGGGGGGGATCGATTCGAGCAGGGTCACCAGGTTGCTCGGGCCGACCAGCGAGATCCCGCAGGCGAAGGTGTCGGGCGTGAAGGCGAGCCCGCTGAGGGCCGCGTATCCCCCGTAGCTCGCGCCCATGATCGCGACGCGTTCGCGATCGGCGTGCCCGTGTTCGACGGCCCACTCGACGGCGTCGATCAGATCGTCCTGCATCGCTGCGCCCCACTGCCGGTTGCCCGCGTTGACGAACGCCTTGCCGAAGCCCGTCGAGCCCCTGAAGTTCACGCTCAGCACGCTGTAGCCCCGGTCGGCCAGGAGCTGATGCAGGGGATTGAAGCCCCAGCGGTCGCGCGACCAGGGCCCGCCGTGCACGAGCAGCACCATCGGGGGCGGTCCCGAGCCGTGGTCGTGGTGGGGGGGGAGCGTCAGGTACGAGGGGAGTTGCAGACCGTCGCGCGAGAAGATCACCACCGGGCGCATCGGCGCCAGGGGCAGGCCTTCGAGGTCGTCGCGGTGCGCAAAGAGGTAGCGCGCGGAGCGAGCGCCGGCGTCGTCGCGCTCCATCAGGTAGTAGCGAGTGGGGGCGTCTGCGTGCCTGAAGGCGACCAGCCAGCGTCGATCGTCGAGCGAGCGCCCCGTCACCGTGAGCTCCCCGTCCGAGAGCGTGCGGATCGCGCGGAGGTCCGCCTCGACCGAGGGCTCGATGCTCCGCCAGCGGGCGCGGAGGTGCTCGAAGCTGGCCGCCTGGGGTTCGCGCGTCTCGGGGTGCAGCAGCACCTCCGAGATGTCGGCGTCGATATCGTGCGCCAGCACCTCCGGCTCGGCCCCGCGTTGGCGCACATCGATCGCGACAAGCGCCGATGTGTCGCGTCCGCGGCTGTCGCGCATGACCAGCCTGCGCTCGCCGACGAGCGCGACCGGACCCGTCGTAAGCACATCGTCCTGCGGCACCGTCTGGAAGCGGCGCAGGCGCCCCGCGTCGTTGACGCGGAGCAGTTCGACAGCGCCGTCGTCGCGCATGCGCTGGGCGAGCCGCGGCGCACCGCCCTCGTCGAACACCCAGCCGATCACCCCCGCGGGGCAGAGCAAGACGAGTTCGAGCTCGCCCGTCTCGACATCGACGCGGTAGAGGTCGTGGTGGCGGGCGTCGCGGTCGTTCAGGCCCACGATCACGCTCGTCGGCGTCGAGGGGCTCTGGTGCAGGAGTTGGGCCCGCACATTCGCGCCGGGGGTCAGGGCGAGTTGGCGTCCGTTCTCGATGTCCGCGGCGTACAGGCGCCAGTTCTCGTCGCCCCTGTTGTCGCGCAGGTAGAGCACCCTGCGAGAGCAATACGACCAGAACGAGCGGGTGATCGGGTCGCGGCGCTCGGTCGTGAGCGGGCGGGCCCCGCCCGGGTCGTCGGCCGGCGCGATCCAGACATTCAGCACCCCCTCCCACGGCGCGTGGAAGCTGATCCACCGCCCGTCGGGGCTGAGGCGGACGGCGGCCCGGTCCGGGTTGCCGAAGAAGACACTCCGCGGGATCAACTCACGCTCGACCGCCGGGGCGGCCGCTGGGGCGAAGACCGACAGAAGTCCTGCGGCGAGGATCGGCGCGAGGGCCCTGCTGAATGTTCGCGCGTTCTGAAGCACTGTCAGGGAATCTAACGGCCCGGGGTCCCGGGCGTTGCGACCGGTGCGGGTTCGTCCCGCCCATCGGCTCTGGCCCAAAAACCGGCAACGCCCCGATCGGGGCGTTGCGACGAGGGCCTTTCGGCCGCGAAATGCCCAGGAGAGGACTCGAACCTCCACCCGGTTGCCCGGACTACCACCTCAAGGTAGCGCGTCTGCCAATTCCGCCACCTGGGCATGATCGACCGAACCCTGTCCGGGCTCGGGGTGGGGATTGTAACGGGCGGAGGCGAGAAGTCGAACCGTTCGTTTGAGTCCGGGTTCGGCGTGCGAGGGTCCGGAAACCGTTCTATCGTTGCCCCACGCCGGTCCGGACGCCCGGACGCGTGATGGTGGTGAGGTAGAAGAGTGATCGCCGGCGGAGTCCGGCGTAGAAACAGGCGGGTGCTATGCGGATTCTGATGCTCGGCTGGGAGTTCCCGCCGTTCATCTCGGGCGGGCTCGGCACGGCGTGCCACGGGCTGACACGCGCGCTGGACCGCCAGGGGCACAAGGTTTATTTCCTGCTGCCCAAGCCGGTCGAGGCCCCCGAGACCACCCATGTCACACTCCTGAGCCCGGCGCTGCTCAGGCGGTCGGGCTCGCCAGACCCGCTCGGCGCCGAGACAGCCGCACGCCAGAGCGTGCGCGCCGATCCCGCCAATCCGCCCGGCTCGGAGTATTCGAAGGCGGAGTTCTTCGAGGTCCCCGCAAACTTCTCCAGCCCCTACCCCGACGCCGGGCTGAACCTGCCCGAGGGGGTCACCTACGAGACCGTCGCCGGCCTGATGGCCCGGGCCCAGAAGAACGACCCGGGCGCGATCCAGGCCCTCAAGGATCTGGGCATCGCCCCGTCGGGTTCGCTCTCTGAAGAGGTCGACCAGCTCGGCGAGGGCTTCGGGGATTACGGGCGGGATCTTGTCGCCGACGCCCACCGCTACGCGAGGATCGCCGCGGCCATCGCCTCGGGCATCGAGTTCGATGTCGTCCACTCGCACGACTGGCTGACCTACCCGGCGGGGGTGGCGATCCGGCGTCTGACGGGCAAGCCCCTGGTCTGCCACATCCACGCGACCGAGTTCGACCGATCCGGCGAGGGCGTCAATCAGCCCGTCTACGACATCGAGCGGATGGGCATGCACGCGTGCGACCGCCTCATCGCCGTCTCGATGCTCACGCGATCGATCTGCATGCGTCGCTACGGCGTGCCCGAACAGAAGATCGAGGTGGTCTACAACGGCGTCGAGCAGGACGAGAACCAGCCCGAGCCGGGCGCGCAGATCGGCTCCGACGACAAGATCGTGCTCTTCCTCGGGCGCATCACGATGCAGAAGGGGCCGGAGTACTTCATCCGCGCCGCCAAGCGTGTGCTCGAAAAACTCGAGAATGTCAAGTTCGTCGTCGCCGGCTCGGGCGACATGGCGATGCGGATGATCGAGCAGGCCGCGGCGCTCGGCATCGGCTCGAAGGTGCTCTTTACCGGCTTCCTGCGCGGGCGCGATGTGGCGCGGGTTTTCCGCATGGCCGATTGCTATGTGATGCCCAGCGTCTCCGAGCCCTTCGGCATCGCGCCCCTCGAAGCGATGAGCCACGACACGCCGGTGATCATCTCCAAGCAGTCGGGTGTCGCCGAGGTGCTGCAGCACGCGCTGAAAGTCGACTTCTGGGACACCGACGAGATGGCCAACAAGATCGTCGCGGTGCTGAAGTACCCGCCCCTGAGCAAGACGCTCCGCCAGCACGGCGTCTTCGAGCTCCGCAGCCTGACCTGGGACCGTTCGGCCGAGAAGGTCGCCAGGGTGTACGAGCGGGCGATCGCCCGCGTGTGACCCGGAAGGGCGGAGCGCTGAGCCGCTCTCGCGGAGAAGTGCCGAAAACGAGAAAGGGCCGCGCTGCGAGAGCGCGGCCCTTTTCTGTGTTGGCACACCGGAAGCGTGGAGCTTTGCCGATCGTGTCGGCTCAGGCGCCGGCTTCGATGACGCGCCCGGCCTCGATGTCCTGCTCGAGCTGGCGCTGCTGGCGCCGGAACTCCTCGGTCTGCTCGAAGGCGTCGGCCTCGTCCATCATCTCCTGGTAGTGGGCGGGCGGCGCCTCGGGTGTGTCGCCTCCGATAAAGCCGAAGTACATCGCGAGCACCACACCGGCGACCACGAGGGCCGCGATGGCGAAGCCGATCTTGATCTTGTCGTTCTTGGAAGCCATGTCAAAAATCTCCGATTAGCTGTCGCGGACACGGCCCGCTTTGTGCTTGAATACCCCCGAGCCCCCTGCGGGGTCGGCCTGAACTGCCTGAGCGGGGTCCCGACGAACGCCGGATGCTCCACTCTTGTTTCTATGCTAACACGCCGGGAAGGGTTCGTCATTCCCGGATCCGTGCCGGAGAAGTTTCCGGACGCGCCGGAGCCTCAACCGACATCGCGACGCTGGAAGAGCGCCACGCCCAGGGCCAGGAAGGCGACAATCAGCAGAACGGCGTAGACCACCACCATCGCGACATGGCTCGCGGGGACCACGCGGTTCTGTGCGATCGCGTCCATCAGCCAGAAAAACTGCATGTTCGGGGTCAGCACCCACGCCGTCAGAAGCACCGGGTTGTATTCGGTCGGACGCAGGAAGACCGCGTCGTTGACCATCGGGGGCCTGCGCACATTCAGCGGGCGTCCGCCGATGTGGCGGATCTGGACCGTCAGCCCGTCGACCCCGGTCACGATGATCGCCGGCTCGACATCCCGCCCGAGCACATCGCCCTCCGGGTCGCCCTCGAAGGGGGCGAAGGGCGGGACTGCCAGGCGGAAACCGTTCGGGTTCTCCCCGTAGTAGAACGAACCGCCGGGCAGAATGTCCTCGTTGGGCGGGCCGTCGAGCACGACGGTATACCGCTGACCGGGCCTCGAAAACGACTGGTCGGCCAGGTCGACCGACTCGACCGACTGGATGTACGCGACGGCCTGGTTGTCCATCGCCCCGCGCCCGACCAGGTGGTTGGCCAGCAGCCCGAACAAGAAGAGCCCGGCGCAGACGACGATCGTCATCACCTGCCCGAGCCGGGTCGAGACCGCCACCGCGACGGAGGTCAGCACGAGGATCGCAAGGGCGAGGACGCCGCACGCGAGGGTGACAGCGGGCATGAAGTCCGTGCCCAGGGGCTGGGGTCTCCAGTGCTTGCTGAAAGCCAGCACCCCGAGGTAGGCCAGGAAGAACGCGGGAAGAACCAGGATCGAGGCGACCTGCGTGAACGACCAGCCGTAGAAGTAGTTGCACCACGCCGCGAGCCCGAGCGTGAGCAACCCTGCGGCGAACGAGAAGAGAATGACCGGCTGGTCCGGGTCGTCGGCGGCGGTGGTCAGCACCCCGTGGCGGAGGCTCAGCAGCAGGAAGATCAGCATCACGGCGGTCGCCATGAGGATCGCGGCTGTGACGCCGAGGTATTTGCCGATCACGACGACAGCCCGCCCGACGGGCTTGCTGACGACGGTCAGGGCGGTCTTGTTCTCGATCTCGCGGCTGATGGTCGCGGTGGCGATGAACGCCGCCAGCAGCACCCCGCACCCGAAAATCGTGCCCATACCGATGTCCAGCAGGAGCTGGTCATCGGCGGAGACCTCCGCGGAGGTGCTGTAGGCCATGCTGAAGTTGGTGCCCCATGTGTTGAAGATCTGGATCACCCCGCACAGCGCGATCAGGAAGAAATAAATCGGCTGGCGGATCGCCTCGACGAAGGTGGTCTTGGCGATGGCGATGACCTGAGCGAATGGCATCAGGGAAGGCTTCCGGTTGGGGGCTTCGCGAACTCTGGAAACGGCCCTTCGGCCGAACGGCCGGGGCTTGGCGGCCGGAATTTTACGCCGCCGCTGAACCCGGGTTCGCGCCAAGCGTATCTCGGTTCATCTCCGCAGGGGAAGTGTTTCGGGGTGTGTGTCGTCGCTTGGCGTCCCGCACCATCGGAGCCCTGTTTGGGGGGTCTTTGGGTGACTGGGGAGTTCTGACTTCCCTGACGGGTGGACAAGCGGCCCGTCGCCCGAGACAATCCCGCCCCTCGGCGATGGGCGTCGGGTCTCGGCGCTCCGTGGTGTGTGCGCACACCCCTCGCGGGGCACGGGTCGGAAGCAGGATCAGCGGTTCGGGGTCTCTCCGGGAGCCGTCGCGGCATGAAACCAGACTTCTCCAGTTACCGTCGGGCGCTCAACATCAGCATCATCGGGATCGCCATCCAACTCGTGATGGCGGTTCTCCTGGTGTTCTACGGAGCGTTCGCGAACGACCACGCGGCGATCACCGCCTCGATCTACGCCGCCATCGGCCTGGTCTCGTGGCTGACGCTCATCATCCTGTTCGACCAGCACCGGCGCGAGCGGGTCGAGGCGTTCGAAGCCGAGGCGATGGAGTCGTCCGGGGCGTCTGCCTCCAGCGTCTTCGAGCAGACGGGCGACGAACTCCGCGTCGCCGCGAGGCGACTGCGGGCGCTGTACCGCTTCTTCCTCCCCGTGATGGGGCTGCTCGTCGGCGGGGCGATGGTCACCATCGGTGTCGTCCGCTTCAACGCGGGGCGCGAGCTGATGGGCGATCTGGAAAGGGACTTCGCCGCAGACACCTTCTTCGCCCTGTTCGTCTCGCTGGCCGCGACCGTCATCGGGTTCATCTTCGCGCGCTTCTGCTCTGGGATGGGCAAGCAGAAGGTCTGGGCCAACCTGAACGCGGGGGCCTCGGCGGCGGTGGGCGTGGCGGTGTTCGGCGCGCTGATCGCGGTCGGGCACTTCTTCAAGATCGCAGGACCCGACACCCTTTTGCGGTACCTCACGGTCGTCCTCCCCCTGCTGATGATCCTTCTGGGCGTCGAGACGCTGCTGAACCTGCTCATGGAGATCTACCGCCCGCGGAAGATCGACGAGCACCCGCGTCCCGCGTTCGACTCGCGTCTGCTCGGCCTGATCGCCGCCCCCGACCGGGTGGCCCAGTCGATCGGCGACGCGATCAACTACCAGTTCGGCACCGACATCACCAGCAGCTGGTTCTACAAGCTGTTCAGCCGCTGGATCGGCGCTCTGGTGCTCTTCGGGCTGCTGGTCGGCTGGCTGCTGACCTCTGTCGCGGTCGTGCAGCCCCACCAGGTCGGCGTGCTGGAGCGTTTCGGGCGTCAGGTGGCTGTGGTCGAGCCGGGCCTGCGCTTCAAGCTTCCCTGGCCGATGGACCGCGTCGTCGTCCCCGAGTTCATCAACCGCGACGAGCGGGGCAACATCGTCGCCCGCTTCAGAACCGCGACGGGCATCCGCGTCGTGCAGCTCTCGACGCCTCCGGTCACCTCACCCCACCAGCCGATCCTCTGGACCAACGAGCACGCCGCCGAAGAAGTCTTCACCATCGTCCGGGCCGACGAGGGCACCGGGGGTGAGGACGAGCTGGCGGACTTCGGCCTCATCGCGGCCGAGGTCCCCGTGCACTATGTCGTCGACGATGTGCTCGCGTTCGAGCAGCTCGCCACGCCCGAGCACCGCGAAGAGATCATCAAGGCGATCGGCCGGCGCGAGGTCATGCTCTACCTGTCGAGCATCACGCTCGACGAGGCGCTTGGGGAATCCAGGTCGGATATCCGCAAGCAGCTCGGGTCGAGGCTCGTGGGTTCTTTGTCGGCGGTCGGGACCGGCGGCCAGGACGCCGGCGTCCGCGTCGCCTTCGTCGGGTACGCGGGCGTCCACCCGCCCCGGCGTGCCGCGGCTGCTTTCGAGAATGTGATCGTGCAGGAAGCCAAGAACGAGGCCCTGTACAGCCGCTCGCGCGGGCGGGCGATCCGCGAGCTGACCGAGGCGGCCGGCTCCGAGCGCGACGCCGAGCGTGCGATCGAGCTGCTCGACCGGCTCGAGAGCCTGCGCGAGGCGAACGCCACCGACCAGGAAATCCTCGATGTGACCGTCGAGATCGAGCAGGCCCTTGCGCGGGGGGGCGAAGCGTCTCGCCTGCTTGCAAGGGCGAGGGCCGAACGCTGGACGCGCCATATGTCAGACAGGGCGCTTCGGGATCAGTACGAGGGCGAGCTCGCCGGATTCAGGGCCAACCCGGGCCTGTTCATGGCGATCCGCTGGTTCGACACTCTCGCAGACATCATGAACAACACGCGGGTGTATGTCACCGACAGGCCGGACCTCATCGATTCGGTCTACATGCTCCAGGAGCGGACCTCGGCGGCGGACATCTTCATTCAGGATGACACAGATCAGTGACGCGCGTGACGCGTTGAGGAGCCAAGAAGTGCGGATCAAGGCAGTTGTCATCTGGGGCCTCGTGGCCGTCTTCGGCATTGCGCTGGCGTCTTTCATGTTCACCTACACGGTGCGCTACACAGAGACGGCGGTCGTGACGACATTCGGGAGAGCGCCCGCAGACGCCGAGCCCAAGGGCGCGGGGATCTATTTCCGTTGGCCCTTCCCCTTCCAGATCGTCACCAAGTACGACACGCGCCTGCGGATCGTCGAGACCACCGCCGAGACGCAGCAGACCGCCGACGACCGTCCGCTGATCGTCGAGGCCTACGCCATCTGGCGCGTCAGCGATCCCATGGCCTTCTTCCGCGAGTACAGCGGCGCCGGCGACAGCGCCGAACGCCACTTCAACGCGGCCGACGAGGTCGTCCGCGGGCGTCTGCGTGCCGGGCAGTCGCTGATCGGACGCTACGCGCTGACGGACCTCTTCCCGCCGACGGGCAGAGACGGCAGGATCCCCGAGCTCGAGCAGCGGATGCTCCAGGAGATGCGGGCCGAGGGCGCAGGCGCGGGCGAGCGGAGCCTCGCCGACAGCGGGATCGAGGTCGTGCAGATCGGCATCAGCCGCGTCCGCTTGCCGCAGGAGGTCACCCAGGCGGTGATCGAGCGCATGCAGGCGGCCCGCAACCGCGAGACCGAGACGCTGCGGAGCCAGGGCCAGCAGGTCGCGGCCCGGATCCGTTCTGACGCGGAGGCCGACCGCCAGCGCATCCTCGCCTTCGCCAGGGCCCGCGCCGCGGAGATCCGTGCGTTGGGCGACCGCGAGGCGGCCGAGTACCTCGCGGGCATGACCGAGGAGCCTCGCCTTGCGATCTTCCTGAAGAACCTCGACATGCTCCGCGACTCGCTGGCCAATCGGACGACGCTCCTGCTCTCGACCGACCTGCCGGGCCTGCGTCTGCTGAGCCCGCAATCGATCGAGGAGATCGGCCCCGACGGGCTGCCCTACCTCGGCGTCTTCGAGCAGCCGGTTCCCGAGCAGACCCCCGTTTCCCGCCGGGAGGGACAAGGTGACTGAAGGCAACAGCAATCAGGTCAACGAGCCGATCAATGGCGGGGAGGCTTCCCCGCCGCAGCGTGAGGCCTCGGTGACGCTGCAGCGCCGCACGCCGCGCGAGTCCGGGTCGCTGATGGACCCCGCGCACGAGTCGCTGGCGGACGCGCTGAAGATCACGATGCGCGTCGTGCAGTTCGCGATGATCGCGCTGGTGCTGCTGTTCTTCCTCAGCGGCGCTCGCCAGATCAACGAGGGCGAGCGGGGCGTCCGACTTGTCTTTGGGCGTGTCGCCGACGACAACCTCACGCCCGGCTTCCAGCTCTCGTGGCCCTTCCCCATCGGCGACCTGATCAAGGTCGGCACCGGCGCAGAGCGGATCGCGCTGGACGGCTCGAACGAGTTCTGGCCCTTCCTCACCGAGACCGAGCGCCGACGCTCCCTCGACGAGCTTGGCGGGCGCCCGAGCCTCGACCCCGCCAACGACGGCTCGCTCATCACCCGCGACCAGAACCTCGTGCACACCCAGTGGCGCGTCACCTACCAGCGCCGCGAGCCGGCCTCCTACATCCGCAACATCCACCCCGAACACGAGGAACGCATCATCCGCGCCCTGACAAAGCGCGCCGTCGTCCGCCATGTCGCCGAGCAATCCATCGACGGGGTGCTCCGCGAGGGCGGCAGCGGCGAGGGCTCGCTCTCGATCGCCGTCCGCTCGACCGCACGCGACCTCCTGGAAGACATCGGCTCGGGCATCCGCGTCGACACGATGGAGCTCATCAGCAAGGTCCCGCCCCTGGCGGCGCGCAGCGCGTTCAACCAGGTCTCCTCCGCCCAGTCCGAGGCGCAGCGCGAGGTGGAGAACGCCCGCGCCCACGCACGCGGCGCCCTGCTCGAAGCCGCGGGGTCGATCCCCGTCGCAGAGCGCATCGTCGAGCTCATCGGCGAGTACGAGCTGGCGACCGACCGCGAGCGTGCCGCCCGCGAGGACAACGACACCGAGGCCCTCCGGCTCGCGATCGCCGACCGCGATCGCTGGCTCGGGGAGATCAACACGCTGATGGAAGACCCCGAGACGAGCGGGCAGGTCAACAGCCTCGTCAGCGACGCGAGGACCTACCAGCTCACCGAGTCGGCCCGCAGACGCACCGACTTCGCCACCTACCAGGCCCGCCTCGCCCAGTTCCGCGAGAACCCCAGCGTCACCATCCACCGCGACTGGTCCGACGCGTGGCTGGCGTTCATGAACCGCGACGCGGTCGAGATCTTCTTCCAGCCCATGGGCGTGAAGGGGACAGAACTGCGGATCAGCCGGGATCCGGAGATCATGCGCACCCTCGAACGCGTACAGAAAGAGCGCCGGGCCGAACAGATCGAGCGTCAGCGTCAGCGTGAGCTCGAACGGCGTGAGTTCGAGGTCGACACCTCCCGCGTCGAGATGGACGCCGGCTGACACGCCGACGGAGACCGCATGACCCAGTTCGCCGCATCGCCCGACACGCCGGTCGTCGCCGCAGACCGCCTGACCAAGGTCTTCAAGGACTTCTGGCTCAGGGACCGCGCCCGCGCCGTCGACAACCTCACCTTCGAGATCAACCGGCGGGAGATCTTCGGGCTCCTCGGGCCCAACGGCTCGGGCAAGAGCACCACCATCAAAATGATCCTCGGTCTGCTCAGGCCGACCTCGGGACGCCTCGCCGTCTTCAGCAAGCTCCCCACGGATGTCTCGATCAAGAAGCGCATCGGCTTCCTCCCCGAGGAGTCGTACCTCTACGGCTTCCTCAACGCACGCGAGACGCTCGACTACTACGGCAAGCTCTTCGGGCTCGTCCATCGCGACCGCCAGAAACGCATCGAAGAGCTCCTCGACATGGTCGGCCTCACCCAAGCCCAGTTCCGCCCCGTCCGCGAGTACTCCAAGGGCATGCAGCGCCGCATCGGCCTCGCCCAGGCGCTCATCAACGACCCAGAGTTCCTCATCCTCGACGAGCCCACCACAGGCCTCGACCCGCTCGGCACCCGCCAGGTCAAGGACCTCATCATCGAGCTCGGCAGGCGGGGCAAGACCATCCTCCTCTCAAGCCACCTCCTCGCCGATGTCGAGGACTGCGTCGACCGCATGGTCATCCTCTACGGAGGGCAGAAGCGCGACGAGGGCATGCGCGACGAACTGCTCGTCCGCAACTCGCGCACCACCATCGAGTCCGACCTGCTCGACGACGCGACCGTCGCCGAGATCGACCGCATCATCCGCGAGCGCACCGGAGGCGAGAAGTCCATCCTCTCGGTCTCCCATCCCCGCCAGAAGCTCGAAGAGAAGTTCCTCGAGATCGTCGAGCGGGCCCGCGCTGAAAAACTCGAAACCTCCGGCGCCACCCACGGGGGCGAGGTCGCGGCGTTCCTCCGCGGCACCGCCACAGGCGAACGCCTGATCGAGGAGCTCGTCTCCGTCGCCGACGATGTGCCGCCGCCCCCCGAGGTCGAGCGGCCAGGAGAAAAGAAAGCGCCCGAAGGCCCCGACGCGTCGGTCATCGGCGACCTGCTCTCAGAGGCCGACGCCCAACCGGAAGACCAACCGGAAGACCAACCGAAAACCCAAGCGGGAACCCAGCCGGGACCACAGACCGGCGCTCAAGCCCGAACCGACGCCCAGAGAGGCCGCGATCCATCGTCCTCGCAGAGGCCCGCGGCCAAGACACCCGGACCGGACGCCCGCGAGAACGACCGCAAAGAGCGGCAAGGCGATGATCGCGTCGACCTGGATGTGATCGGCTCGCTCATGGACTCCGGCGACACCGATGAGCACGACGGCGAAGGCCCGCGGGAGCGCAAGAAGTGAGACTCGGCGAGACGCTGAGAAGGCTCGACAGGCTGCAGCAGTCGCTGGGGTTCAAGATCGCCGCGTCGGCAGTCGTCGTCGGCCTCATGCTCTTCGGCTTCGGCGCCGTGGCGCTCGACGCGATCGCCAGCCGCGAGGCGGTCGATGAACGCATCGCCCAGGTCGAGGCCGCCCAGGCCGAGCAAGAAGAGACCGACCAGCGGGCGGCGCTCGCCGACGCCGGCGACGACGCCTCGGCGCTGGCGGCGGTCAGACGCATCGCCGAGCAGCAGGACAACCCCACCGGAAGGGCCTTCGCCATCGGCGCGGGCGGCTTCGTGGCGCTGGTGATCGTCTGGCTCGGCCTCGCGCTGACCTACATCGGGATCGGGGCGGTTGCGGGGGTGGTCGTCGTGCCGCTCTGGCTCTTCGATGCGACCCGCGGCTACGCGCTGATCGGGGCGGGCGTGCTCGCGCTCTCCGCGTCGTTCACGGCGCTGATGCAGCTCCTGAGGCTGCTGTTCAGCGGCCCCGGCCCGGTCTTCGCCATCGCCCGCAATGTCCTGGCCGAGGCCGTACGCCTCAAGCTCTCGCTGATCTTCATCGTGCTCCTGGTCTTCGCGCTGGCGGCGCTTCCGGGCCTGCTCGACGGCGAGCGTCAACTCCGTTTCCGCATCCAGTCCTTCCTCCAGTACGGAACGGGCGGGGCCTACTGGATCATCGCCCTGCTCACGCTCCTCTTCTCGGTCGCGACCGTCGCCTTCGAGCAGCGCGACAAGCTCATCTGGCAGACCGCCACCAAGCCCGTCTCGCCGGCGAAATACATCCTGGGCAAGTGGCTCGGCGTCGCCGGGCTCAACGCGGTGCTCTTGGCCGTCTGCGCCTCGGGTGTCTTCCTGTTCGTCGAGTACCTCCGCGTGCAGCCCGCGGCCGGGGAGATCCGGGCCTTCGAGCCCTCCTCCGCGGGCGTGCTGATCAGCGATGACCGCCTCAAGCTGGAGACCGAAGTCCTCGCGGCACGCGTCACCGCAGAGCCCGAGCCCCCCTTCCGCATCGACGACCCCGGCTTCCGCGAGAGCCTCCGCGAGTACATCGAGAGCAGGCGACGCGTCGAGCCGGGCTTCGCCCAGACCGACGAGGAGTTCGAGGAGGTCGTGCGCGACACCTTCCGATCGGCGACCGCCCACGCGATGACGCTCGAGCCGCCGATCATCACGCCGGCCGGCGCGCAGGCCGTGCCACGGTACTTCCGCTTCGAGGGGCTGGAAGGGGCGAGGCGGAGCCCGCGCCCGGTCACGATCCGCTTCAAGGTCAATTCCGACGAGAACAACCCGACACACTTCTACGACATCGAGTTCCTCTTCGCGGGCTCAAGGGGACCGTTCTCGACGCACCGAAAGACCGCCGCCGCAACAACGCAGACGATCACCCTCCCCAACGACATCATCCAGGCCGACGGCGTCCTGGAGTTCTACATGTACAACCACGGGCGCGACGACGACCGATGGTGGGAGACCGGCATGCAGCTGTCGGGGCCGCTCTACATCGACGAGCGGGGCGGGCTCCAGCTCCTCTACAGCGTCGGCGACTACCGCACCAACTTCATGCGGGTCGTGTTCGTGCTCTGGCTCAAGCTCGCGGCTCTGGCGATGCTGGGCATCTGCGCCGCGACCTTCCTGAGTTTCCCTGTCGCCACCCTTGTCGCTGGGGTCATCTTCCTGAGCGCCGAGGCCGCGGGCTTCCTCGCGGCCTCTCTCGAGTCCTACCGCATCCGCGACCACGACGGGAACCTGATCTGGTGGAAGTATGTCGCCGAGCAGGTCGCCCTGGTCATCAGCGACTTCTTCCGGATCTACGCAGACCTGAGGCCCACCTCCCGCCTGGTCGACGGGCGGCTGCTCAGCCTGGGCGAGACCGGGCTCGGCCTCGGCGTGCTCGCGCTGTTCACACTGCTGATTTACGCCGTCGCGGTCCTGATCTTCAGAAGACGCGAGCTGGCGATCTACTCGGGCAACTGACGCCCCGCCGGCCCCGCCCCTCTGCAGGCAGGCGAACAATCATCGGTCCGCCGGCGTTGATAGCCGGGGAGGCAGGCTCATGCAACGCAACACCGTCCTGCAACTGATCGCGCTGGGAGTTTTCGCGTCGTGCGTCGCGGCGGCGGGGTTCGTCTCGACCCGCCTGACAAGCTCGTCCAGCCGCCACCAGCTCGTCTACACCGAGCACACCGCCGAGGGCCTGCCCGCCGCCGTCGGCCTCGGTGTCGCCCTCGGGCCCGTCCGCGGGTTCTTTGTCAACTTCCTCTGGATGCGGGCCAACCAGCTCAAGGACGACGGCCGCTTCCACGAGGCGATGAACCTCTCGCGAGCCATCACCGCCCTCCAGCCCCGATACCCCCATGTCTGGGTCTTCCACGCCTGGAACATGGCGTACAACATCTCCGTCACCAGCTCCGACCGCCACGAACGCTGGCAGTGGGTCAACAACGGCATCCAGCTCCTCCGCAACGACGCCATCCGGTTCAACAACTCAGATCTTCTTATCCACAAAGAGCTCGGCTGGATCTTCCTCCACAAGATCTCCGGCGTCACCGACGACGCCAACCAGTTCTACAAGCGGGAGCTCGCCGCGGAGTGGACGGAGGTGCTCGGCGAGCCGCCCAGGCTCGGCCCCGTCCTGTCGGCCTCGCTGACCAGAACCCTCTCCGACGGTCTCCGCGGGACGCACGGGTACCGCCTCCAGCTCCCCCGCGCCGAGGGCGAACGCATCGCCCGTCGTTTCACCCCCGTCGCGCGAGCCGGATTCGAGCAGACCCTCGAGGAAGGCACGGGCCCCGACAACACCCTGACCAGACGCCAGGCCGAGGCCCTCGCAGAGATGCTCGACCGCTTCGGCGTCGCCGGCGAGCTGCCCCGCATCCCGCTGAGCCAGTACCTCGCCGGCGCTCTCTACGAGGCCTGGTTCGGCCCCGTCGCCGCGGCGCCGGAGACGATGGCGGACCTCTTCCAGCGCCACCCCCAGACGCGGACGCTCGTCGAGGCGATCCGCGCCAATGTCACCACCAACTTCGACCGCACCTTCCTCCAGCGGTACACGCGGACCTGGGCCATCGCCAACTCCGTCTACCGCGACCGGCTCGACCAGGTCGGCCCCCGCTCACGCGCCCTGTTCGAGCTCGTCGAGGACGAGCGCTACGCCGACGCGTGGCCCCACCTGCTCAACCATCTCCGCCGGCGCGTCCTCATCGACCACTACAACATGGAGCCCTCGCGCATGATCCGCTACACGCGCCGCTACGGGCCCATCGATTGGAGGCACCCCGCCGCCCACGCCCTCTACTGGACCACCCGCGGCGTCGAGCTCAGCCTCCGCCGCGTCGAGGACCGAAACCAAGACGACTTCGACTTCATCAACACCGACCGCCAGGTCATGCACGCGCTCCAGGAGCTCTACCGCTTCGGCGACCTCTACTTCAGCTACCTCTACCATGTCTTCCCCACCCTCCGCCTCGACCGCGGGCAGCTCGCCGACGGCATGGTGGTCGACAGCCTCTACAGGGCCGTCCCCAACGCCTACTTCATCGACACATACGCCCAGACCCTCGAAGAGCTCCGCGAACGAGCCAACCAGTTCGGCATCTTCGAGGACTACCGGCGGCGCACCTACACGCTGTACTCCGCCGGCTACGAGAACTTCCTCAAGGACGCCATCCGCTTCCTCTACCGGCGCGGCGAGATCGAACGCGCCAACCACTACCACGAGAAGCTGATCAACTACGACAAACGCAATGTCCACTACGCGGCGCTCACCTACGAGCTGGCCACCTCCATCGACGAGTTCGTCCGCGAGCAGTTCTCAGAAGACCGCTTCAAAACGCACTATGTCGCCGTCTCGGAGATCGAGGCCGCCCTCCAGGGCGCGTACATCAACGGGCTGCTGACGGGCAACGACACGCTCTTCCAGCGCAATTTCGCCTACGCCAGGGCCTTCCACCGCGCGTACATCCGCGAGCAGGTCGAGGGCATGGACCTCGCCGCCGCGGGAGGACGCGGACGCGCCCGCATGGAGGTCGTCGACCGCGACTTCCGCTGGGTCGCGGGCAGCGCCTTCATGGATCTGATCTCCACCCTGGACATCTCCGACGCAGAACGCGTCTACGACGCCGCGCCCGAAGACCTCCGCCGCTTCGGCTACTGGATCATGCGCCGCGAGATCGGCGCCGCGAGAAACCCCGAGGTCGCCCTCGGCGGGCGCGAGTTCAACAATGTCTTCCCGGAGCCCCCGGGCATGGACGAGTTCGAGCAGTGGATGGACGAGCAGCTCCGCCGCTTCCGGTCCGGCTAAAGCCCCCGGAAAGCCAGTCCCGCTCTCAGCCCCCGGCGCAGAGCCGCCTCGCCGCCTCGGCGTACCGTTCCAGCGTCCCGCGCACCACAGTCTCGGGAAGGGCCGGGCCGGGCGGGCTCTTGTCCCACTCGCCCCGCGAGACCAGCCCCAAGAGGTGCTCACGCACAAACTGCTTATCGAAGCTCTCCTGCGCCCCGCCCGGCTTCCACTTATCGCCCGGCCAGAAGCGCGAGCTGTCGGGCGTCAGCGCCTCGTCAATGAGGATCGCCTCGCCCTCCTCTTCCCCGTGCTCGTCGAGCGGGAAGCCGAACTCGAACTTGGTGTCGGCCAGGATCAGCCCGCGGCTCTCGGCGTGCGCCGCCGCCGCAAGGTAGATCGCAAGCGAACGGTCGCGCAGCGACCGCATCGTCTCGGCGCCCGCGATCGCGCACGCCTCGTCGAAGCCGATGTTCTCGTCGTGCGCGCCCCGCTCGGCCTTGGTCGCGGGGGTGAAGATCGGCTCGGGCAGCTTCGAGCCCCGGAGCAGCCCCGGCGGGAGCTCCACCCCGCACACCCGCCCCGACGCCCTGTACTCCTCCCACCCCGATCCATCGAGGTACCCCCGCACCACGCACTCGACCGGCACCACGCGGCACATCCGCCCGATCGTCACACGCCCCGCCAGATCTTCCCGCGAGGTCGAACCGATGAACGCCTCCTCGGGGATCTCAGTCTCGTCGGTCGAGAGCAGGTGCGTGCGGCAGAGCCCCCTCGCCTCGATCCAGCGCAGCCACCACGACGCGATCCGGTTCAGGATCACCCCCTTGCCCGGGATCGGCGTCGGCATCACCACATCGAACGCGCTGATCCGGTCCGTGGCGATCACCAGCAGCCGAGCCGAGCCCTCCCCGTGCCCGAGGGTGTACACATCGCGGACCTTCCCCTCCCGGCGGCCCGGTAGGTCCAGTTCGGTGCGGAACAGCGGCTTGTGCTTCGGTTCAGAGCTTTGCATCGGCGGATCGTACCGCTCTTGGCCGGAAGCCCAAGCCCAGCCGGGCGATCGCACTTTCTGAAAGCTGGAGGGATTGCCTGCCGCTGAGACGCTGGGAACAGGGGCGCGGGGAGTGGGGCGCGGGGCGCTGGGTGAGGCGGCGCCCTTCGGCCGCGATTCGCTCTTGCTTTCCGATGGCCCGACCCAAAGTCCTGATCCCAGCCTCGGCCGCAGGCCGAAGCTGCCCCCGCGCCCAGCACCCTGCGCCCAGCGCCCGCCCTCTCCTCCGCTCGCGATCCCGGGCGAGTTTGGGGCCGTCTTCGGGAAGATTTCCTTCCCATCCCTCCCGGAGGGACAAGCGAGCCCGGCGGCGAAACAATACCCTCTGGTCAACCCCGGGCCCGATCCAGCGGCCCGAAGCCCCGGAGGGCCGCGATCCAGATGCTCTCGTTCGAACTCGCAGCAGCTTCAGCAGCCGTCCGAGGCTCCCTCTCCGCCCAGAGCTTCGCCTTCGGTCCCGACGATGTGCCGACGCCGGGCGCGATCTCGATCGAAGACGGGGCGATCCGCTGCGCCGTCTCGACGCCCGAGTCCGCCGGCCTCTCCGTCGTGCTCGACCTCGACGCGCTGGACACCGAGCCTGGCGCCGGCGAGCCGGAGATCCGCCCCGAGCACACCACCGGCGTCCTCGCCCTCAAGACCTGCCTCCTCCCCCCGCGCGATCGGCCCTACCTCCTGCTCCTGGAGCTCGCCCGCCGCCGCATCATGCTCTACCTCAACAAGCTCGAACAGTGGGCGCTGTTCGACCTGCCCCAGTCCGACCCCGCGGCCGCCCGCTTCGAAGCCGCGCGTGAACTGTTCACCCGCGCCCTGGTCAGCCAGCGTCACGAGGGCTCGCAGGAGGCGTCGCGCCTCGCCGGGCGCGCCCTGGTGCTCGCGATCGACGCCTCCGAGCGCCTCGCCCTGCGTCAGGCCGAGCGTCTCTGGGCCGACCGCGTGACCGGCAAGCTCTACGCCGACGCCGTCGAGCACTACCAGCGCGTGCAGCAGGAGAAGCCGCCCGAGGGCGCGCCGATCCTTCTGCCCAGCGCCACCGGCGTCTCGCTCCCGGGGCGTCCGCTCTTGGGCTGCTCGGTCAGCCCGGGCATCTACAGCGACCAGCTCGCAAGGCTGATCGCCACCAACTGCGATTTCGTCTCGATCCCGATGCGTTGGTCGGACCTCGAGCCGCAGGAGGGCAAGTACGCCTTCGGCCCGACGGACAAGTGGATCGAGTGGGCGGTCCGCAACGCGAAGATCCCGGTCGCAGCGGGGCCGGTGATCGACTTCCGCCCGACCTGTGTGCCCGAGTGGCTGTGGATCTGGGAGAACGACTACGAGACCCTTCGCGAGCTCGTCGCCGAGCATGTCAAGCAGGTCGTGACGCGCTACCGGCGCACCGTCCGCCGGTGGACCGTCGCCTCGGGGCTGCATGTCAACGCCTGCTTCCCGCTCGGCTTCGAGCAGATGATGGACCTGACGAAGATCTGCGTCGGCATGGTCCGCAAGCTCCACCCGCAGGCGAGCGTCGTGCTCGAACTCACCCAGCCCTGGGGCGAGTACTACGCCGCGAACCGCAAGAGCCTCCCGCCCCAGCTCTACGCGGAGATGGTGGCGCAGTACCAGATCCCCGTCGACGCCTTCGGCCTGCGCATCCAGATGGGCCAGACGAGGCTCGGCCAGACCTCGCGCGACATCGCCTCGTTCAGCTCGCTGCTCGACCGCTTCGCCGAACTCGAGAAGCCCTTGATCGTCACCGCCGCCGGCGTCCCGAGCGAGCCGAGCGCCAAGCAGCCCGACAAGATGTCGCGATCGACCCGCGCCAAGGCCCCCGACGACATGGACCCCGGTTTCTGGCGAACGCGCTGGTCGGAAGAGCGCCAGGCCGAGTGGCTCGTTCACGCCTTCGCCGTCGCCATGGCCAAACCCTTCGTCCACAGCATCTGCTGGCACGAGCTCTACGACACCCAGCAGAACGCCGAGATGCCCGCCGGCGGCCTCATCACCGCCTCCGGCACGCCCAAGGCCGCGCTCGCCAAGCTCGGCGAGCTCCGCCGGGGCGTCCGCGACGCCAAGTGGCCGCTGCCCGCCCAGGCGCCCACCGAAGAACACGCCAATGTCACATAGGCCAATCACCTGAGCCCGAAACTCAGGGCGAGCCGATCACCCGAGGCGCGACAGTGGGGGACGAGCAGACAACACGCACGCGAAGCGACTGGACCGCCGGCCCGGCCAAGTGGGCCGCGATCGGCGTGCTCGGCGCTTTCGCCATCGGCGGGATGCTCTGGTCGATCTCGACCTGGCCGGATCGAAAGGCCGCCGCGGAGGCCCCGCCGACCGACCTCCGCATCGACATCAACGCCGACGGCGTCACCCGCCTCCAACTCGTCCCCGGCCTCGGCCCGGCCCTGGCCGAGGCGATCGTCACCGACCGCCAAGAACACGGCCCGTTTTCGAGCATCGACGAGCTCGACCGAGTGCCCGGCATCGGCGCACGCACGATCGAGGCGATCCGCCCCTACATCCGCGCCGGGGATTGACCGGAACAAGCGCTGTCGGGGCGATGGCACTCTGGTTGTTGGAGGGATCGCCTGCCGCTGAGACGCTGGGAACAGGGGCGCGGGGAGTGGGGCGCGGGGCGCTGGGTGAGGCGCCGGCCTTCGGCCGCGGTTTGCTCTTGCTTTCCGACATGCTGAAGCCAGTCTCGGCCGGAGGCCGAAGCTGCCCCTGCGCCCAGTTCCCAGCGCCCCGCGCCCGCTCTTCTGATCGCTGCCGAGACGCCGGAGTCATGGATGATGCAGACCGGCTCGATCGATCCGCTTTAGAAGGCGCCGATGCCCGGCCCCGCCTCGGGCGCAACAATGCCGCCTGAACCCGCTCACCCACGGCCCACCCGCGCGATCGTCCGCGCCGGGCCCGCAAGCCCTTGCGCCCCGATCGGATCCGGCTCCCGACACCGCTGATCAACCTGACACGCCTTTGACCAGAACCATCGCGACAACCGACCTCCTCGAACGCATCGGGCAGGACCCCGAGGTGCGCGATCTGGTCGCGCATCTGCGAGGCGGACGCCGGACGGTGGTTTCGGGCGCCGCGGGCTCGTTGCCGGCGATGCTCGCGGGGATCGTCGCGCAATCGCTCGGCCGCACGGTCCTGCTCGTCGCGGCCCATCACGACGACGCCGACGACGCCCAGGACGAGCTCGAAGGACTCGGCGTCCCCGCCGACACGCTGCCGGCGATCCAGGGCGTCTCGGGCGAGGGGGGCGCTGTCGAGCTGCACGCCCAGCGGGCCCGCCTGCTCTACGAGCTGCGGCGGGTCGAGCCCGCAAGCGGGCAGGGCCGCGTGATCGTCGCGCCCGTGCACGCCCTGATGCAGCCCGCCCCCGACGGCGCCTCGCTCGACGCGCTCTTCAGGACCGTCCGCGAGGGCGAGGAGCTGCCCCCCGCCGCGCTGCTCGACTGGCTCGACCGCGCCGGATATTCGCGGACCGACGCCGTCGATGAGCCGGGCGATGTCGCCGTCCGCGGCGGCATCGTCGACATCTTCCCCGCCGGCGGGGGCGCGCCATTCCGCCTCGACTACTTCGGCGACGAGATCGAACGCATCGCCGAGATCGACCTCGACACCATGGGCTCGGACCGCAGGATCAACCAAGCCCAGATCCCCGCCGCCGACCCCTCGCGCTTCGAAGCCGCGGCGTTCAGAGCACCGAACGGCAAGGGAAGCGCAAGCGGCGAAGGCAGCGCGAAAGATAGAGACCAAGGCGAAGGCCGCGCGAAAGACAGCCCGCCGGTGCTCGCCTCCTTCCCCCGCGACACCATCGTCCTCCTCCACGAAATCGCCGAGATCACCGAGCAGGCCAAGGGCTACTACGAGCGCGTCTACGACGCCTCCAAGGGCATCCTCGAACCCCGCGCCATGCTTGCCGACCTCAACAAGCGGGCCGCGGCCATCGCCGAGCTCAACCAGTACTCGCGCAGCGCCTCGGGCGCCGACGCCACGGTCGAACTCCCCGCCTCGCCCCTGCCGCTCTTTGAGAAAGAGACCGCTGAAGCCGTCCGCCAGATGCTCGATCTCGCGCCGGGCGGGCGTGTCAGCGTCGCCTGCCAGAACGAAGGCGAACGCTCCAGACTGCTCGAACTCGTCGAGGCCGCCGAGCCCGCAAAGACCGACCGCGTCGAGCCCCTGACCATCTACCTCCACCGCGGCTTCGTCTGGCGCGACGGCGCGTGGGCCCTCGTCCCGTACAACGAACTGCTCGGGCGCTTCACCGCCCGCCGCCGACCCGGCGGCATCCGCGCCGGACGCGCCACCGACGCCTTCATGGAGTTCCAGCCGGGCGACATCGTCGTCCACGCCGACCACGGCATCGCCCGCTTCGTCGGCCTCGAACTCATCAAGCCCAAAGCCGTGCAGGGGCGTCACGGCAAGCGCCAGCCCGAGCCCGAGGAATACCTCACCCTCGAATTCGCCGGGCGCAGCAGGCTCCATGTCCCCGCCACGCAGATCGACCTCGTCCAGCGCTACATCGGCGGCTTCAAGGGCAAGCCCCAGCTCTCCACGCTCGGCGGCACGCGCTGGAAGTCGCAGAAAGCCCGCGTTGCAGAGAGCGTCCGCGAGCTCGCCGCCGAACTCCTCCGCGTCCGCGCCGCGCGCCAGGCCGTCCCCGGCCACGCCTTCCCCGCCGACACGCCCTGGATGAAAGAGTTCGAGGACGAGTTCCCCTACGACGAAACCGAAGACCAGCTCGCCGCCGTCGAGGCCATCAAACGCGACATGACCTCGCCCCGGCCGATGGACCGGCTGCTCTGCGGCGATGTCGGTTTCGGCAAAACCGAGATCGCCATCCGTGCCGTCTTCAAGTGCATCGAAGCGGGCAAGCAGGCCGCGGTGCTTGTGCCGACCACCGTCCTCTCCGAGCAGCACGAGCGCACTTTCACCCAGCGTTTCGCGGGCTTTCCATTCAAGATCGCCGCAATCAGCCGGTTCAAGACCGACGCCGAGGTGAAGAAGATCCTCACCGAGCTCCGCGCCGGGCGCGTGGATGTCATCATCGGCACGCACCGATTGCTCTCGCAGGATGTCCATTTCGCCGACCTCGGCCTTGTTGTGATCGACGAGGAGCAGCGCTTCGGCGTCGAACACAAAGAGTCCCTGCTCCGCCTGCGGATGACCGTCGATGTGCTCACGCTCTCGGCGACGCCCATCCCGCGCACGCTGCACATGGCGATGCTCGGCATCCGCGACATCTCCAGCCTCACCACCGCCCCGGCCGACCGCAGAGCCGTCGTCACCGAGGTCGCGCCCTTCAGCGAGAAACGCATCGCCGACGCCATCCGGCGCGAGCTCGCGCGCGAGGGGCAGGTCTTCTTCGTCCACAACCGCGTGCACAACATCAGGACCATCGCCGACCAGGTCGCGGCGCTCGCTCTCGGTGCGCGGATCGTCGTCGGCCACGGCCAGATGCCGCCCCGCGAGCTCGAAGAGGTCATGCTCAAGTTCATCCGGCGCGAGGCGGACATCCTCGTCTCGACCACCATCATCGAGTCGGGCATCGACATCCCGACCGCCAACACCATGTTCATCAACGACGCCCACCGCTTCGGCCTCGCCGAGCTCCACCAGCTCCGAGGGCGCGTCGGACGCTACAAGCACCGGGCCTACTGCTACCTCCTCCTCCCCGCGCACACCGGCCTCAGCGATGTCGCCAAACGCCGCCTCAAGGCCATCGAAGAGTTCAGCATGCTCGGAGCGGGTTTCAAGATCGCCATGCGCGACCTGGAGATCCGCGGCGCCGGCAACCTTCTGGGCCCCGAGCAGTCCGGCCACATCGCCGCCGTCGGCTACGACATGTACTGCCGCCTCCTCGAACAGGCCGTCAGGGACCTCAAAGCCGAGCCCGAGCCCGTCAGGGCCAACACCGTCTCGATCGAGCTCGGGCGCGGCGGCACCATCCCGCGACCCTACATCCCAAGCGACGCCCGGCGCATGGAGGCCTACAGGCGACTCGCCACCGCCTCGACCGCCGCCGAGCTCGAAAGCCTCGCCGAAGACCTGAGCCAGGCCTACGGCCAGCCCCCGACCGCCGTGCAACGACTCCTCGAACTCGCCGAGCTCCGCGTCCTCGCCAACACCCTCGGCGTCCGCTCGGTCACCCTCAAGGAGCGCGACATCGTGCTCCGGGCGGAGCGCCCGGCCCCCGTCGCCGCGGCTCTCGCCGGCGCCAACGCCACCGTCCGCGTCCTGCCGCCCGCCTCGGGCGAGAAACTCTGCGAGGTCTACTACCGCCCGCCCGAGAGCTACCTCGAACCCGACACCCTGCTGCGCGTGCTGCGGACCCGATTCGGATCGGCCTCTGGGCGGCAACCCGAACAAGGGGGCTGAACATCCGATCGGAATCCGCATTCGGCCGTAAAGATTCGGAAAACCCCGCGCCGACCCCCTCCCGTCTGCGTATGAATACCGGATGGTCTCGGCCCGATGCCTCCAGAAACCGGCGGCATCCGGCCGATACACCCGGGATCAAACCGAACAGGTGATTCCCGGATCGGGCGGGGCGGAGCCCCGGATCGCCCGGAAGGACACGGCGGGATGCAGTACATCGACCCCGACAGCCCCAGAGCCCCGCGAAACGGACCGCAGACGCCCGGCCGCGGCGGCTTCGACGCCAAGCTCAACGCCCTCAAGCGACGCCTCATCCGCGAGGCGACCATGGCCACCGACATGCTCGAACGGTCGCTGGACGCCCTCTGGCGACTCGACGCCGACGAGGCCCGCTCCATCCGACGGCGCGACGACCGCATCGATGACGAAGAGGTCGCCATCGAGGAGCAGTGCTACCGCCTGATGACCCTCGAGCAGCCAGTCGCCCGCGACTTTCGCGTGCTCGCCTTCATCCTCCGCGTCAACACCGATGTCGAGCGCGTGGCCGACCACGCCTCGTCGATCGCAAAGCTCACCGTGAAGATCGCTGAAGACACACCGCCCGGCCAGTGCCCCACATGGCCGACGGCCCTGCAGGAGCTCGGCCAGCGCGTCCCCTTGATGTGCCACGGCCTGCTCCGCGCCGTGCTCGACGAGGATGTCGACGCCGCACGCGCCATCGTCGCCGGCGACAAGACCATCGACGCTCTGGACAAGCAGCTCTTCCGCGAGGCGACCCAGCTCATGCAGGCCGACCCGGACCAGGTCCCCTTCGGCATGCTGGTGTATCGCATCGGGCGCGAGCTCGAACGCGTCGGCGACCTCATGGCCGGCATCGCAGAAGATGTCGTCTACCTCGTCACCGGCGAGATCATCCGCCACGAGAAACGACGCACGCCCAGAGACCCCGCCTCCGGCGCGGCGTAAGTTCCGCAAACAGATCACCACACCCCGGACGCCGAACCCTGAGCAACGCGAAGGGTCGGGACCTCTGCGCGATTGCACAAGTGATCCGCCCCGCAACTCCCGCCGACCTCGAAGCCGCTCTCGCCATCACCCTCCCGAAACCATCGCCGCGTGCAGGTCCAACGCCTCGGCGACCAGCGCGTTCAGGTCGCTCGGTTCGAGCAGGCGCCCGGGGCGGTAGATCAGCACCCAGCCGTTGCCCGCCTCGATCACCGGCGGCGTCGGCTTGGACAGCAGCCGGTCCATGAGCCCCGCCGGCGGCGGGTGGGCGCCGCCCACCGTCTGGACCTCGAAGCGTTCGTCGAAGTCGTCCCGCCCGGTCGGCGACGAGGTGTTCTTTCCCAGGCGCCCGGCCAGCCCGTTGCTCCTGGCCTTGACCAGCATGCGTCCGCGGAGGCTCGGCGCAGAGGCCGCGACGACCGACTGGCGCACGCGATCGCGGTTGCCCGTCGGCCCGACGGTGTAGGCGAACTCGAACAGGAGCGTCTCCGGCCCGGCCCCCCTCGCGCACGGGTCGTACACCCGCCCGTAGAACCCGGCGATCGCCGAACCTCGAACGGCCTCGACCACACGCGGGTCGTTCCGGTCGATCGGGACAAAGCCCTCGCGCGCCGCCCACGCCTCCACGGCACGGCTGTGGGCCTTGCGCTGGCGGATGTACCAGATCAGCAGGCCGATCCCGACCACGACGACGAGGATCCCGAAGATGATGTCGGCCGTGCTCATGCGATCGTGCTCCTGGGCGAAGGGGTGGCGAGACGCCATCGCAAACAGGCCGCGCCGGCGAGCATTCCCCTCTCTACCCCTTCAGACGCCACGAAACCGGATTGTGTTGTCCTTGGGCCTCCGCCCGGCGGTGTTTCACCGGACCGGGCGGAGGATGGTGTCGCCCGCGGTGTCCGTGAAGTAGACTTCCGCTATGGGCGTCATCAGCATGGCCGTGTACCTCCCCAGGCCGGGGCGGGAGGACGAACTCCGGGCGTTGATCCGCGAGCGTCCGCCGATCATGCGGCGGCTCGGCTACCTGACCGAGCGAGAGCACCTGGTACTCAAGGCCGCCGACGGCACGCTGATCGAGCTCTCCGAATGGGTCAGTTCTGGCGCGATCGACCGGGCCCACAAAGACCCCGAGGTGCTGGCGATGTGGGCGAGGTTCGACGAGGTCTGTGAGTACCTCGCCCCCGCGGCGGTGGGGGGCATGGATGTGGCGTTCCCGACCTTTGAGCCGCAGGACGACCTCTGAAAGCGGGGCCGTCCGGGTGTGGCACTGGCGGCTTGTCCGCCAGTGTTTCCTGTCATTGATGTGTGTGCCGGGGGCGAACCACTGGCGGACAAGCCGCCAGTGCCACAGATCGGCGGCTCTCCCGTCGCATGATCCCCCGCTCGCCCCTCTCGCCCGCGAAGCGGGCGGCCCCACACCCCAACTCGCCACGCCCCACACCCCCCGCGCAGAAAAAAGGCCTGCCCCGTGAGGGACAGGCCTTTCAAGAATGCAGGCAGTCGGGAAGATCTTTGGTCGTTCGTTGCCGAACGGCTATCCGCCGCCGGATTGCTCCGGTGGGATTGGCGGACGAGAGTGCGCTCACTTGAACCCGGTGCGGATCGCTCCGCGTGGCGTGGCATCGTTCACCGATGCTTCGGCCTGGCCGGGTCTAAGGAAATCCCTTAGAAAGGAGGTGATCCAGCCGCAGGTTCTCCTACGGCTACCTTGTTACGACTTCGTCCCAGTTACCGGTCTCACCGTAGGCACCACTGAGCCGTGGTGACTTCGGGCGCTCCCAGCTTCCATGACGTGACGGGCGGTGTGTACAAGGCTCAGGAACGTATTCACCGGAGCGTGGCTGATCTCCGATTACTAGCGATTCCGACTTCATGCAGGCGGGTTGCAGCCTGCAATCCGAACTGGGGCGTGCTTTTTGCGATTTGCTCCACCTCGCGGTCTTGCGTCGCTCTGTACACGCCATTGTAGCACGTTTGCCACCCTGGACATAAGGGCCATGAGGACTTGACGTCATCCCCACCTTCCTCCGGTTTGACACCGGCAGTCTCGCTAGAGTCCCCGGCATAATCCGCTGGCAACTAGCGATAGGGGTTGCGCTCGTTAAGGGACTTAACCCGACACTTCACAGCACGAGCTGACGACAGCCATGCAGCACCTGTGCACGTTCCACCCGAAGGCGTGGCTCTACTTTCATAGAGTTAATCCGTGCATGTCAAACCCAGGTAAGGTTCTTCGCGTTGCCTCGAATTAAGCAACATGCTCCACCGCTTGTGTGAGCCCCCGTCAATTCCTTTGAGTTTTAGCCTTGCGACCGTACTCCCCAGGCGGTGCACTTAATGGTTTTCCTTCGACCGAGAGGGCGTGAGAGCCTCCCCGATCTAGTGCACATCGTTTACGGCGTGGACTACCAGGGTATCTAATCCTGTTTGCTCCCCACGCTTTCGTGCCTGAGCGTCAGGACAGGCCCAGCCGACTGCCTTCGCCATTGGCGTTCCTATCGATATCTGCACATTTCACCGTTCCACCGATAGTTCCGTCGGCCCCTACCTGCCTCAAGACCTCCGGTTCGCCCTGCAATTCCACGGTTGAGCCGTGGGATTTCACAAGACGCCTGAAGGTCCGCCTGCGCACCCTTTAAGCCCAGTGATTCCGATTAACGCTCGGGCCACTCGTATTACCGCGGCTGCTGGCACGAGTTTAGCCGGCCCTTCCTTTGGTCCCGGTCAGTGTTCCTAGGACCTGACAGTGGTTTACACAGCGAAGCTGCTTCATCCCACACGCGGCATTGCTCCGTCAGGCTTTCGCCCATTGCGGAAGATTCGTCGCTGCAGCCTCCCGTAGGAGTCCGGGCAGTGTCTCAGTCCCGATGCGGCGGGTCATGCTCTCACACCCGCTACCCGTCTTCGGCTTGGTGAGCCGTTACCTCACCAACAACCTGATAGGACGATCGCCGCTCCCAAGGCGCCGAAACTTTCCTCCGAAGAGCACATGGGGTATTACCGTCAGTTTCCCGACGCTATCCCCCACCTCGGGGTACGTACGATCGCGTTACTCGCCCTTTCGCCACTCTCTCCGAAGAGAGCGTTCGACTTGCATGCTTTAGCCATGCCGCCAGCGTTCAATCTGAGCCAGGATCAAACTCTTCAATTGATTTCCTATGCGCCGGTCAAAGACCGGTTTGCTTCGGTTGAAGACGACCCTGTTAACCCCTCAAACCACCCACACGGGCAAGCCCGTACGAACAGCTCAAGGGGCGGTCTGACCCCGGGGCAAGCCCCGGGGACACATCGGACGGCTAGCCCGATGATTTGCTGACTCTGTAAGGAAAAGGGGTTCCTTTTTCTTCGCGCGACAGTGTCAGCGGCACGGCCCGCTGTGAGGACCGTGCACACCTTTTTTCGATGATGGACGGCTCGGTGTTTGAGCCCCGCCGCACGGACGGTTCCACCATCGCACACTCTCGCGATGTTTCCCGACTGCCTACTTGTCAAGGTTCGGGGTCCCGCTGGGCGATGAACACCCCGTCGGAACCGCACGCCGCCCGGTCAGGCGGCAGGGGTGATATTACGCCGCGACCCAATCGGGTCAAACTCGCCGAGGCAGTTTTTTGCCCAGCCCGGCCGTAGGCCCCGGCAGGACAACAACTTACGCCGCCCGCCACCGACCGGTTCGCGTCAGCCGCCCCCTCGCGACGCGCCGGCGACCCCCAGCGTCGCAGCCCAGCAGGCCGCTCCGCCCTTCCGCCCGCCCCCGATCGCGCGGCAGACCCCGCTCATCGTCGCCCCCGTCGTCCGGACATCGTCGACCACGACCACCACACGCCCCGGGCCCAGGCCCGTCGCGGCTCGACGGGCCCTGAACACCCCCGCGACATTCCCCCTCCTGGCAGACATCGGCAGCCTCGACTGGGGCGGCCCGTGCCTACGCCCGACCGCCCGCACCAGCCTCCCGCCAGTCGCCCGCGAGACCTCCCTCGCCAGCACTAGCGTGTGGTCGACGCCCCGGGAGAGCCTTCTCCGAGCCGTTGTTGGAACGGGCATCACCGCAACCCGCTCAGGGTCGATCCGCAAGAGCCGCATCCGCTCGGCGACCGCCACGCCAAGCAGGCGCCCGAGGTCCTGCCCCAGCCGACGCCACGGTCCGTGTTTGAACTCGAGAATCATCTCCCGAAGCAGCCCCTCGTACCCGCCGAGCCGAACGGCGACATCCCACGCCAGGCGTTTGGCGCGGCAGGCCGGGCAGCCGTCAAAGTCGGCCTCGAACGGGCCCGCGTCTTCGCCGCAGCGGGGGCAGTATTGATCGGGGCCGTCGGGCAGCCACCCGGCATCGAGCATCCTTTCGGCCATGGGCGGGCGGGTCAGCCCGAGCCAGACCCGCTCGATCTCGGCGGCCGCGGCTCGCGCCCGGCCCCGGGCCGGCGTCTCGACTACGAGCAACCGTGGTCCGGCGTCCTCTTCTGGAAGGCCGGGGGGCCAGACAAACTTGCCCGCAGCGTTCTCCGTTGGTTGTTCTTCGTCCCGGGCCATCCTGCGTCCCCGTCGCACGCCTCGGCCTTTCCGAGCTGCTTTGTTCAGCCTCTGCGCGTCATCGCCTCGGCCAGGCGGCTGCGGACCAATTCCGCTCTGGCGATGCGTCGTTCGGCCTGGGTCATGTTCCGGCCCGAGGCCCGCTGGAGGTGGGCGGGCTGGACGAGCAGCATCAGGTTGTGAACCACCTGCTGGTCGAGCCCCTCGACCAGCCCCATCACGACGCCCAGCCGGAGCTGGCTGAGCAGGCGGGTCGCCTCGTCGGTCGCGAGCAGGCGGGCGTGGGTGAGGACGCCCAGGGCGCGGTGGACCTGGTCGGCGATGGCCTCGCCCCGGCGCTCGACGAGTTGCTTGCGGCTGACCCGCTCGTACTCGATGACCTTCGGGATGATCTCGTGCTCGAGGTCGTGCAGCAGCACCCGTTCGGACTTGCCGAGGGTGGTCTGGTTGGAGATCTGGAAGAAGTCGCCGAGGGGTTCTGAGCCTTCGCCGTAGAACCCGCGGACGGCGAGGGACATGTCGTTTGCGGCGCGGGTGACTTTCTCGATATCGCCGGTGAGCTTGAGGGCGGGGAGGTGAAGCATGACGCCGAAGCGGATGCCCGTGCCCACATTGGTCGGGCAGGCGGTCAGGTAGCCGAACCTCGGGTGGAAGGCGTAATCGACGATCGCCTCGATGCGGTCGTCGATGGTGTCGATCTCGGTGAGCGCCTCGGCGAGGGCGAAGCCTGATTTGACGGCCTGGATCCGGAGGTGGTCCTCCTCATTGACCATGATGCTGAGTCGTTCGCCAGGCAGGCCGACGGCGACGGCCCGGGGCTCGTCCTCGCCGCTGCGTCCGCCGGCGACGCTGTGGTTGCCGATCTTGCCCCTGGCGTGGGCCTGGGAGATGAGGTGGCGTTCAACGAGCAGGTTGCGGTCGAGTCTGGAGACCTCGCGGAGGTCGATCCAGAGGAGGCGTTCGGCGAGTTCGGCCTCCATGAGCTTGTGGTGGCAGAGGTCGACGATCTGCTGGCGGTCGACGCGGCTGGCTCTGGGCATGAAAGGGAAGCCCGCGAGATTTCTGGCCAGACGGACGCGGGAGGAGACGACGACATCAGAGGCCCGGCCTGCGCCTTTGAGCCATTCGGCGCCGGTGTTGATCAGCTCGAGGGCGGTCTGGCCCGGCTGGTTGGGGTCCGGCTCGGCTGGCTGGCGGGGCTTTTCGTTCATGCCTCTGGCCGATCCTCGGGGAGGTCGGCCCCGTGCGACGAGGGGGTATCGCCGAGCGAGCGGAGCTCGTCGCGGAGGCGTGCGGCCCGCTCGTAGTGCTCGGCGGCGACCGCTTCTGCGATCTGCTTTCGGAGGGTGGCCAGCCGCTCGGCCCGCTCTTCCAGGCTGCCGAGCAGGGCCTCGATGGGGCGGTCGCCCCCGCGCGAGGCTGCCAGGGCCCGGCGCGGGATTTTGCCGACATGGTGGGTGGCGCCGTCGTGGGCGCGTTCGAGCAGCGGTCCGAGCGGGAACTCGAAGGCCTTGTAGCAGTCGGCGCAGCCGAGCAGGCCCTCGTTTTTGAATTGCGTGAAGGTGGTGCCGCAGGTCGAGCAGCGGACCGACCGGACTGCGGGGGGTCTTCGGGGGGCGACCGGTCCGGAGATTGAGGGTCCGGTTGGCGGGGTCTGGGCGTGCTTGGCCAGGAGTGACGCGATATTGGCGTGGGGGTCGGGGCTGATGCCCTCGGCCTCGGCGCACTCGGGGCAGAGGTGCTTTTCCTGCACGACGCCCTGGACCACCACGATCTCGTGGATGGTGGCTTCGTTTTTGCCGCAGGCGCACTTCATGCCGCAACACTCCCGCGGAACCAAGTGTGTTCCCCACGCGAGTTTAGCGCGGCGGGCGGGGTGCGAGCGATCGGGTTGTGAGCGATCGGGGGGGTCAGCCTCGTCTGGTCCTGTAGACGACGGTCTGGTGGGTGGCGGTCGGGCCGCTGCCGAGGTCCATCAGGGCTGCGATGATGACGACCGCGAGCCAGAGGCCCTGCACGCCTCCGCCTTCGTTGACCGCCGCGGCGTACCCGAGGGTCAGGAAGGGCATGAAGAAGAACCCGAGCAGGGGCCAGATGACGGTCTCGTAGGCGCTGGAGAGGTATGTGGAGAAGAGGGCCAAGAGCACGATGACCAGGCGGGGGGTCAGCAGGGCGAGGAGTGCGAGGAGACAAGGCATGTGGGCAATCTACTCCGCATCAGGTAGCATGTGAACCTCTCGGTCAGCACAACTACGAGATTCATGGAGAATCAGATGAGAAAAAGGCTCCCGTGTGCGGGCGTTCGCTCTTTGGCCCTAGGCGGTCTGGCGGCGTCGGTCGTATTCGTATTGGGGTGCGCCGCGGGGGGCGAGGGCGAGACGAACCTGGTGCAGTCAGGCTCCGACGGGGCGCAGAACGCTCAACCGACCGAGGCCCCGGAGGGCAACGCCGTGAACTAAGCGTCGTGTTGCGGGTGGATGGTGTAGGCGATCCACTTCTCTTTCGGTGTCGCTTTGCGGATCTTCGGGGGCTTGGGTCTCAGCGGCGACGGCGTGTTCCGCGTGTG
>JBJHCY010000008.1:0-114354 GCA_050486265.1 Phycisphaerales bacterium
GCCGAACGATCGATCGGTAACCACGGCTTCCCTGCCTTTCTGTCGCGACAACTACGGATCGGCAGGGAACGCCTTTTTTCATGCGCGATTGCTGAAAATTCTTCCCTTCAGTTCACGGCGTTGCCCGGAGGGGCGCGACCTCGCCCGACTGCGTGCGCTGGAGGCGCGGCCCTCAGAGACGGTCTTCTCGCCTCTAAGCTGGCCGACGCCGACCGAGGCGAGGCTTGCTTCCGGGCGTCCGGGCCCGGCGTACTGGCAGAACCGGGTGGACCACCGGATCCGGGCGAGGCTGGACGCGGAGGCGAGGCGGATCGAGGCGACACAGACGATCACCTACCACAACCACTCGCCCCACACGCTGGACTACATCTGGCTGCACCTGGAGCAGAACCTGTTCCGCACCGACAGCCGCGGCACGCGCATGACGCCGCCCGGCACGCGGTTTTCAAGCGAAGACGGGTTCGACGGGGGGTTCGAGATCGGGGAGGTGAGCATCCGTACGCGGATGACGCTCGACGACGGCCAGCGCTCGCGGACCGGTGAAGGCTGGCTCATGCTCCACGATGCGTTCAAGGTTTACGACGCGTTGGGCAAGCTCGACCTGCCCGCTTCGCTCGAGCCGGGCGAGAGCGTCGAGATCCGGTTGGCGTGGGCGTTCGACATCCCGGGCTACGGCGCCGACCGGCTGGGCGTCGAGGATGTCGAGCAGGGGACGATCTTCCAGCTCGCCCAGTGGTTCCCGACGCCCGTCAAGTACGACGATGTGAACGGCTGGAACACGATGCCGTATGTCGGCGCGGGCGAGTTCTACACCGACTTCGGGAAGTATGAGGTCGAGATCACGGCGCCGCGGAGCTACATCGTCGGCGCGACCGGTGTGCTGCAGAACCCCGAGGCCGTGCTGACGCGGGCGCAGATCGACCGGCTCGCCGAGGCGTCCAAGGGCCCCGAGACGGTGATGATCATCGGGCCCGATGAGGTCGGGACTGCGGCGATCCGCCCGGCCGGGGAGGGCGAGCTGACCTGGCGGTTCGAGGCGGAGGAGGTCCGCTCGTTTGCGTGGACGGCCAGCGACGCGTTCATCTGGGACGCCGCGGCGGTGCAGGGTTCGAGCGTCGGCACGATGGCGCACTCGCTGTACCCCAAGGAGGCGCTGCCGGTTTGGGAGACCGCGACGGACATGCTCCGCTTCGCCATCGAGGGGTACAACCGGCGCTGGTTCGAGTACCCGTATCCGACGGCGATCAATGTGTCGGGGCGTGTGCGCGGGATGGAGTACCCGATGATCCTGTTCAGCCGCAACAGGCAGAGCGAGCGGGGGCTCTACGGGCTGACGACGCACGAGATGGGGCACAACTGGTTCCCGATGATCGTGAACACCGACGAGCGTCGGCACATGTGGTTCGACGAGGGGCTGACGAGCTTCATCAATATCTACTCGAATCTGGAGCGGTACCCCGACGCCGAGCCGCGCCGGGGCAACCCGCGAGCGTTCGCCCGCGAGATGCTCGAGAACGAACCGATCGGCCAGCCCTCGATGACCTACCCCGACCTGGTGCACCCGGGGCTGCGCGGCTACCTGATGTACAGCAAGCCGGCGATCGCGCTCTACCAACTCCGCGAGTTCGTGCTCGGGCCTGACCGGTTCGACGACGCGTTCAGGGCCTACATCAACGCGTGGGCCTTCAAGAGCCCGCAGCCCGCGGACTTTTTCCGCATGATGGAGGACGGGGCGGGCGAGGATCTTTCGTGGTTCTGGCGCGGATGGTTCTACGAGAACGGCGTGCTCGATCAGGCGGTCGTGGGCGTCGAGCACGAGTACGCCGATGAAAACGCGAACGGCCGGATTCTGGCGGCGAACATCAAACTCGAGAGCCGCGGCGAGCTGGTGATGCCCGTCGAGATGCAGCTTTCGTTCGAGGACGGCTCGTCGATGATCCACCGCGTGCCGGTGTACATCTGGCGCCACGCCGACGCCGCGACGGCGCGCGTCCGCACCGATGGAAGGCGTGTCGTCGGCGTGCGGCTCGACCCGCGCGGCTTGCTGGCCGATGTCGATCCGGGCAACGATGTCTGGCCCCGAGAAGAAAGACGCGAGCGCAGGCGTCGTCAGCGGTAACTCGAAGACGCGATGGAAAGATCTGTGGCGCTGGCGGCTTGTCCGCCAGTGTCTTTTTTTATTGGTGATTGGCGAGTGGTCTTGCGTGCTTTGCGAAGTTGGTCGTTGAACGGATGGCATTGACGCGGAGACGCGATAGCACCGAGTTCTTGCGGAGGTCGGGGGCGCGATCGCGCGGCGCAGTTCATCCGGTGTAAGCCCCGGAGGGGCGCGGGGTTGTAGCCACGGGTGGAGGCGTGCGCAGCACGCCGGAACCCGTGGACGGCGTCTTTCATGATACTCCGCTCTGAAGGGGCGGAGGAAGTGTTCGACACGAGTCACGCTGCGGTTCCTTCGCCCCTTCAGGGCGAAGTATGTGTCGTTCCGCTGTCCACGGGTTGCGCTCCGACCGACGCTGCGCGTCGGCCTGCGCTCCACCCGCGGCTACAACCCATCGCTCCTTCGGAGCGAGGGAGGCGAACGGATCTCCATGCAGCCGGCTTCGTATTTCGGCATTGGTGAGTTGAACGCACGCCATCGTGTCAGGGACGCAACGGCGCCGACCTCCTTTGGAGGTCGGCAGCACGGGAGCACCGTTGTCTTCGGCTGGCTTCGGCGCCTCAGTGCAGGACGCGGAAGACTTCGGCCTGGTCGGTCAGGCCGGCGGCGACTTTTTCCATCGCGTCGTCGCGCATGGTTTTGAAGCCCTGGTCGACGGCGAGGTGCTTCAGGCGGACGCCGTCGGTGCGGGTGCCGATCATCTCGCGGAGTTCGTCGGTGATGACGAGGAGTTCGTGGACCGCGAGGCGTCCCCGGTAGCAGAGGCCGAAGCACTGCTCGCAGCGGGCGCCGTCGAGCGTGCCCTGCCCGTTGCAGGCGGGGCAGAGCTTGCGGACGAGGCGCTGGGCGAGCACGCCCAGCAGCGAGCTGGTGACGAGGAAGGGCTCGACGCCGATATCGATCAAGCGCGGGATGGCGCTGGGCGCGTCGTTGGTGTGCAGCGTGGCGAGCACGAGGTGGCCCGTCAGCGAGGCCTGGATCGCGAGCGACGCGGTTTCTTGGTCGCGGACCTCGCCGACGAGGATCACATCGGGGTCCTGGCGGAGCAGGGCGCGGAGGCCGGTCGCGAAAGTCACATTCCGCTTGGGGTTCACCTGCATCTGGCTGATGCCCTGCAGGCGGTACTCGACCGGGTCTTCGATCGTCATCACATTGCGGCTGGCGCGGTCGATGCGTCCGAGGGCCGCGTACAGCGTGGTGGTCTTGCCCGAGCCGGTGGGGCCGGTGACCAGCACCATCCCGTTGGGACGCTCGATCATGTCCATCAGCGAGCCCTGGAGTCGCTTGGACATGCCGACGGCGTCGAGGTCGAGCTGGGTCTGCGCCTGGTCGAGCAGGCGGAGGACGATGCGCTCGCCGTAGATCGTGGGGATGACCGACAGGCGGATGTCGATCTTTTTCTGTCCGATGCGGACGGTGGTCTGGCCGTCCTGCGGGGAGTGGCGGTTGGCGATGTCCAGCTCGGTCATGACCTTCAGGCGTGAGCTGATGGCCGGCGCGAGGGAGATCGGGGGGGTGAACGCGTCGATCAGCATCCCGTCGACACGGAAACGGATGACCAGCCGGTTCTCCTGGGGGTGGACATGGATGTCGCTGGCCCGCCGGCGCAGCGCCTCGAAAAGGATCATGTTCACCAGGCGGATGACCGGCGTCTGGCGGGCGAGCGCCAGCAGGTCGTTGCCGGCGCCGATCGAGCCGGCGGCGGTCTGGATCGCCGACTCGTCGAGGGGCATCTCCTCGACGATCTCGGTGACGAGGTCGCCCCGCTGCTCGTAGCCGCGGTTGATGAGGTTTGCGACGGCGGCGCGGGGGCTGAGCACCACGCGGACGGGCATGTCCAGGCGTTCTTCGATCAGCGAGAAGACGGCCGGCTGCAGTGGGCGGGCCGTCGCGACAGTCATCGTCCGCCCGTCGCTCTCGACGCCGCCGACATGGTGCTCACGCGCCGCGTCGGCGGGGATGAGTTCGTAGAAGCGGCTGGAGGATTCGCCTGGCCTGGGCTCTGCGATGAATTCGAGGCCGGTGCGCTCGGCGAGGAGCTCCAGCGCCCGGTGCTCGTCCATCGCGAGCACTTGCAGCAGCACATCCCAGGGCTCGGTGTCCGAGCCGGGGGCGAGGCGGAACTGCTTGAGCCGCTCGGCGTCCATCGCGAAGGGGCCGAGCAGCTTGGCGACGCGTGCGAGCTCGTCGGGCCTGGGCCCGACGGGCGCAGCGACGAGCGAGCCCGCGACGGGGCGGGCTTCTGACGAACCTTTGCGTGCTTTGCCGTTGCGCTTGGCCATCGCTGCAGGTCAGCCGCCGCGATCGCTGCCGGGCGAGTATGGGATCCGGACCGGGTTCAGCGGCGGGATGTCCGGCGCGATATCGGCGATGCGTCTCGGCCCTTCGGTGATGAGGCGGTGGCCCCCGAAGTGCTTGTCGCCGAGGATGCGCGGGGTGATGAAGACATACAGCAGTTCGCCGGTCTGCACTTTCTGTGTGTCGCGGAAGGCGAGGCCGATGAGCGGGATGTCGCCGAGGATGGGGACCTTGATGACCGTGTCGCGGATGGTGTCCAGCGAGATCCCGCCGACGACGATGGTCGCGTCGGAGGGAATGGTCACCGAGTCGGCCTCGACGGTGCGGTCGTCGATGGGCGGGGGATTGCCCTCGGTCCCGCTGAAGCTCGAGAGGGTGATCGTGTACGCCAGGCGGAGATAGCCGCCCGAAGAGATCCGCGGCGTGACCAGGAGCGAAGTGCCGGCCTCGGCGAACTCGGTCGAGACGACCTCGCTGCCGCCGGGGGTGATCGTCGACTGCTGGAAGGGTTCCTGGCGGACGCTGATGATCGAGGCGGTCTCGTTGTTGTCGACGAGCAGCGAGGGGTTGGCGACGACCTTCGCGTCGGTGACGGTCTGGATGGCGTTGATGACGAAGGGGAGCTGGTCGGAGAGGATCAGCGCGCTGGTCAGGCCCCGGAGGTTGGGGTTCACTTGACGCAGATCGGTGATCCCCCCGCCCTCCAAGGGCGAGGTCAGCCCGAAGTTGGACTGCAAGAGCCCGCCCGAGCCGCCCGCGTTGATCAGTTGGGTTTCGACGGCGAGGCGAAAGTCGTCGGAGTTGGTGAGGCTGACGATCTGGACATCGATGTAGACCTGCGGCCTGCGGACATCGATCTTGGCGATGATCCGCTCCAGCTCGGACTGCTGACGCTGCGGGGCGCGGATGAGGAGTTGGTTGTTGGCGGTGTCGGCCGCGATGAGGACCTGGTCGGGGCGTCCCGTGAAAGCGGCCTCGCCGGCCGCGGCGCCTGCGCCGGGGTCGCCCGGGGGTTGGGGGACGCGCCCGCTGGCGATGTTCCGCCCTGTGGTGGGCGAACGGGCGCCTGCGCCGCCCGCGCCGGGGAGCAGGCCGCCGCCGTTGGCGGTCTGCGGCTCCTGCAGGAGGATCGCTCGGAGGAGCTCTCCGACCTGCTCTGCGTCGCCGTGTTCGAGGCGGTACTCGCGGATGACAATGCTCTCGTCCTCGGGCCTGAACTGTTCGACGAGCTGCTGGAGCTTGTCCTGCTGGGCGGGGGTACCGTAGTAGACGATGTACCCGCGTTCCTCGTCGAGCACGAGCACGGGCCCGCCCTGGAACTGCTGTTGCTGCTGGCCGAGCTGGCCGAATTGCTGCTGCTGGCCCGGGACGACGAAGCGTCCTGGCTGTTGGAAGCCGGTCTGGAAGCCCCCGCCGAACGGGTCGAACTGATCGACGGAGATCGTCGTCAGTTCGCCCAGGCCCTGCTGGGCTGCAAAGCGGGCGATGTCGCGCGTCGCGGTGCCGGTGAAGTAGCGCCGGGGCCGGAGCGAGCTGGGCTGATCGACGATCGAAAGCACCCGTCTGACCTGCTCGGCCTCGTCGGGGCGCCCTCGGAAGATCAGGGCGTTGCCCTGCGGGTCGATCGTCAGTCGTTCGACGAGGTTTTCCAGCCCGTCGGTGGGGCGGGCGGGGGTTCTCGCTTCGCGCTGCTGCTGGCGTTGGACCTGCTGCGCCTGGCCCGGCGCGACCGCCATCGTCTGCGGGGCCGAGGCGCCGAGCAGGTCGACGACCCGGTCGCGGGCGACCGGCGCGGCGAGGTTGTTCAGATCGAAGCGGATCCACTCCATCCGGGTCTGTTCGACAACGATCCGTTCGACGAGCTCGCTGATCGTCGCGACATCGTCGGGCGAGCTGCTGATGAGGATCAGGCCGAGCTGGTCGAGGTAGCTCACCCGCGCCGGTCGGTCGCCCAGGATCGTGCGGACCGCGTCGTCGATCGCCGACGGGCGGAGGTTCCGCGTCGGGATCATCTTCGTGGCGATCAGCCCGTCCTCGTCGGCGAACTTCGGGCGGATCTGCCCGACCTGCGTCACCTGGTAGAACCCGATGCGGTCGCGGGTGATCGCAAAGCCCTGCTGCTCCAGCAGCGTGTTGAGCAGGGGCAAAAGCTCGCTCCGCCGGACCGCGAACGACGCGTTGAAAGTCACAGACCCCGAGAGCTGCGGGTCGACCGTCACATTAATCTGCAGCGTCTCGGCGACGAAGTTGACAAGGTCCAGCAGGTCGACGCCCTCGGTGAAGGCGCTGAAGCGGATCAGGCCTTCGGCGTCCTCTGCCGCCTCGATCTCCTGGGGCGATCGGATCGCCATCTCGCCCGGCTGTCGGCCGGGCTGACCCGGGCGGGCGGGCTGGCGTCCCTGCTGCCCCTCCTGGATCGTGCCGCGACGGGTCCCCTGAAGCGTTTCGAGCTCCTCGCGGGTCGCCTGATCGCGGAGTTCTTCACGGGCCTCGGCGGCTTCCTCGGCCGCGGCCCGGACATCCCGCGTCTCCTGCCCCTGGCGGCCGGTCACGGTGCGGGGTTGGCCGTCGTCCTCGGACTGCGCCAAGGCTTGGACGGGCGCCATCCACAACGCCAACGCGACGCCCGCCGCGGCGGCCATTCGGAGGGGCGGGCGGTTCATCGTGCGGGCGCTGCTTCGGCGTCGATCCATCGGCGTCTTCTCCATCGGCGACCCTAGCGTAGCCGAAACCTGTCTTGTACGCGGCCCGCAGCGCCGGGTTGAGCCATCGCGGCCGTTCCTACGCTTTGCGCCCATGCGCATCGTCAGTCTCGTTCCTTCTGCGACAGAGATCCTCTGCCTTCTCGGCGCCGCTGGCCGTCTGGTCGGCCGAAGCCACGAGTGCGACTACCCGGCCTCTGTCGCGGGGGTTCCCGTGCTGACCGGCCAGCGGACCTCGTACGCCCTCGGCGGTTCTGCGGCAGTCGACCTTGAGGTCCGCCAAAGCCTGGAGGCGGGCGAACCCTTGTACACGCTCAACGCCGAACAGCTCGCCGGCTTGCGTCCGGACCTGATCATCACGCAGGATCTCTGCTCGGTCTGCTCGATCGACCTGAACAGCGTCCGAGCAGCGGTCGAGGCGATCGGGGCCGAAACCGGGCAGAGCCCCCGCCTGCTGAGCCTGAACCCCAAGGGCGTCGAGGATGTGCTCGACGACATTCTGCGGGTCGGCGAGGCGATCGGCGAGGCCGAGCGGGCCCGGGCCGAGGTCGTCCGCCTCCGCGAGCGGCTGTATCGTGCCCAAGAATTCGTCAACGCCTACGACGAGGGGCCGGTCGTCGGCTTTCTGGAGTGGACAGACCCGATTTTCGTCGCCGGGCACTGGACCGTGCAGATGATCGAGCGGGCCGGGGGGCGCCATCCGCTGAACGAGACGATCGCCGCCAAGGGCTCGGGGGCCGGGGCGGGGATGGGCCAAGGGCAGCGTCTGGCGGGGCCCTCGGTGCGTGTGCCGCCGGAGGTGTTTTGTGCGGTCAAGCCCGAGGCGCTGATCGTGTGCCCGTGCGGGCTGACGCTCGATGAGGGGCTTGCCGAGACGCGCCGCCTGTCGCTGGAAGACTGGTGGGAGAGCCTGCCGGCGGTGCGGAGCGGGCGGGTCGCGGTGGTCGACGGCAACCAGATGTTCAACCGCCCCGGCCCGAGGCTGGTCGACGCGTTCGAGTGGTTGGTCGGCTGGCTCCAGGGCCGGCCGGGGCTGACGCCAACAGGTTTTCCATGCAAGCCCTGGATCGGGTAATCTCCGCGCGCGGGCGCGGTCGGCGTCCCGCGATATGAGGAGGCCCGCGCCATGAAAGTTCCGATGTGCGTCGCCAAGTCGATGTTCGGACGCGGCGATTACGACAAGACCCGGGTGCAGCCCGCCAGCGCCGGGAAGTTCAGCTACCCGATCCCGTATCAGAAGCAGGTCCACGCCAACATGTGCGGCGACGCGTGCGTGCACATGATGGGCCAGTTCCACGGCTTCCCTGTCAACATCAACATGCGGGACAATCCCAGAGGCGCGTTCTCAGGGCTGGACGAGAACGACATCACACAGAGTTACCCCCTTCATGTGAGGGCGACGCCGAACTCGGCCGCCGGGCTCCGCCAAATGCTTTCGACGCACGGCCCGCTGATGTGCTCGGGGGCGTACTGCCGCATGGGCGTGCTGGGCGACCAGGGCCACTGGGTCGTGCTCAAGGGGTACGACCAGCAGAGCTTCTACATCCACGACCCGTGGCACGGCCCAAACACGCCCTGGGATCAGACGAGCTTCGTCAACGCGTTGGGGACGGTGATCTCGGCGTAGCGGCGGGACTCACTTCCGCTTCTTCTTGCGGTCGTCGCGGTAGTCCGTCTTGCCGCGGTCGCGGGCCTTGCTCTTCTTGCTGCGCCGCACGGCGCCGGGGGTCTTGAAGCCCGCGCCGCCCCCGCCGGCGAGCCCGCCGAGGTCGCCCGCGTCGCCGAGCTTCAGGCCGGCGATCCCCTTGGCCTTGCCCGCGGCGCGGGACTCGGGGTCGTGGATCGTCACTTCGAGCTCGCGCTTGGCCAGGTCGACCGCCGCGATCGTGACGCGGACCGAGTCGCCCATGTTGAACGAGCGCCCGCTGTTGGCGTCGACGAGCGCGCCGGTGCGCTTGTCGATCTTCCAGTTGGGGCGCTGGCCCCCGCGCGTGACATCGCCGGGCAGGTCGCTGACTTTGATCAGCCCGTCGGAGAGGAACTTGTTGAGCTGGACGAAGACGCCTCGGGGCGAGACGCCCGTCACCACCGCGTCGTAGACCTCGCCGACCTTCTCGGCCAGGAGCTGCAGCACGAGGAACTGTCGCAGCTCGCGCTCGGCCTCGGTGGCGCGTTCCTCGGTGCCCGAGCAGTGCTTGCCGAGGGTGACGAGGTCGTCGAGGTCGAGGCAGCGTTCGCTGTCGCGGAGCTCACGCCCCAGCGCCTTGCGTTCCTTGCTGTCTCTGGGTCGCTTGCTGCCGTTGGCGGTCTGATCGAGGTACTCGGCGAGCGCCCAGTGGACCGTGAGGTCGGGGTAGCGCCGGATCGGGCTGGTGAAGTGCGCGTACGCCTCGCTGGCGAGAGCGAAGTGGCCGATCAAGGCCGGCGAGTACTCCGCCTTGGTCAGCGTGCGGAGCACGGCCATGTGCACCGCGCGCGAGGCGGGCGTGCCGCGCGTCGCGTTCAGCAGCGACTGCAGCTCGTCGCGCGTCGGGTTCTTGGGGATTTTGTATCCCGCGACTGTCGCGGCCTTTCGCAGGTCCTCGGTGTCGCCGGGCGTGGGCTCGGGGTGCACGCGGCGCAGCAGCGGGACATTCATCGACTCGAACAGCCGGGCGACGATCTCGTTCGCCTCGACCATGAACATCTCGATGATCGTGTGCGTGAAGGCGTCGTCCTCGGGCTCGGCGTCTGCGACACGCCCGTTCTCGTCGAAGATCAGTTCGACATCGGGCAGTTCGAGCGAGATCATGCCCTGACGCTCGCGCCGCCCGCGGATCGCCCGGGCCAGCCTGTCGGCCTCTTTGAGCGCTTCGAGCAGCTCGGGCGTGTAGTTGGGCTCGGTTTTGGCGTGCTTCTTGGCTTCCTCGGGGTCGCCGTCGATCAGGGCCTGCGCTTCGAGGTAGGTCAGGCGCTTGGCGCTGTTGATGATGACGCTCTGCACGCCCTCGGCGGTCACCTCGCCGTTTTTGTTGTAAGTCGCAAACGCCGCCTTGGCGAAGCGCGGCACACGCTCCTGCAGCGAGCAGATCCCGTTGCTGAGCAGCTCGGGCAGCATCGGGATGACAAGCCGCGGCAGGTAAACGCTGTTGCCCCGCTCGCGGGCTTCCTTGTCGAGCGGCGAGCCGAGCTCGACAAAGTGCCCGACATCGGCGATGTAGACTCCGAGCTCCCACCCGCCGTCGGGCAGGCGACGGATGCTGATCGCGTCGTCGTAGTCCTTGGCGTCGGGCGGGTCGATGGTGAAGATGAACTCTTCGGTCAGGTCCTCGCGCCCGTCGAGCTTGCCGTCCTTCTCGAATCGCTCGATGTCCAGCTCGAAGCCGCGCGTCACCTCGCGGGCGTTGTCGAGCACTTCGTCTTCGAAGTCGCCCGGCAGCCCGTGCGCGAGGATGACCGCCTGCGTCTCGACATCGGGCAGGCCCGCCTCGCCGAGCACCTTGCTGATCACGCCCTCGGGCAGGTAGTCGCCCTCGGGGAACTCGGTGATGTCGACAACGACCTTGTCGCCGGGCTTGACATTCTTTGCTTCAGCGTCGCGGACGACGATCGGATCGGTCAGCAGCTTGCCGTCGGGCTGCACGAGCCACTGCTCGCCCTGCTTGTAGACCTCGCCGGAAAATGTCGTGCGCTTGCGTTCGAGGATCTCGACGACGCGCCCCTGGAACTGCTTGCCCTGCACATCGCCGCGCTTCTCGCGCCCGTGGTCGCGCCGCAGCTCGACGCGGACGCGGTCGCCGGTCATCGCGTCGAGCGTGTCGCGCGGCGGGACGAACACATCCCCCTCGCGCGTCGTCGCGTCGGGCACGACAAACCCGAACCCCTTGGCGGAGCCCCGGAAAATCCCGATGATCTCGCCGCCCTGATCGTCCAGCGAGGGCAGCTCGACCTTGCCCGAATCGTCGAGCGCAACCACGCCGCGCTGGGCGAGCTCTTTCACGGCACGCCCGAAGTCCTCGACATCCTCGATCCGGAGCTCCCGCGCGATCTGCACGATGTGCTGCGGGCGGTAGTCGTCGTGGCGGAGGTGGGAGAGGAGTCTCTTCTCGTATTGCAGCGGCATGGCGCCTCTCGGCGCCCCGGGCGGGGCGCGTGTCTAGATCACAGGTTGGGCGCGTACGCCTCGGCGGTCGCCCGGAACGGGCGCGGGCGGAAGCCCAGGTGCTCGCGGGCCTTGACAGATTCGGCGGTCGTGTCCTCGCCGGCCATCAGCGCCATCCCCTCGTCGTAGGGCAGGGCGTGCTGCAGGCCGGTCAGCTTGGCGACCTTCGCGACCATCGCCCCCGCCTTGTCCGGCACGGGGATCATCTTCAGACCCTTCTTGGCCAGGGGCACACGCTCCTGGAAGAGCTTGATCAGTTCCGGCATCGTCAGCTCTTCGGGGCCGGTGAGGTTGTACACCTCGCCCTCGGCCGCCTTCTGATCCAGGCTCTCGCCGATCGCCCACGCCAGGTCCTGCACCGCCACGGGCGCGATCTTCGCGTCGGACATCTTCGCAAGCCCGGGGATCGGAGGCCCGGACTCAAGACGCTGGAAGTACGGGATGAAGATGTGCGGCGTCGCCTTGCCCGTCACCCACCCCCGCACCATCTGGATGAACTCCCCGTCCGGACCGTGCACCAGGCTCGAACGCAGGATGGTCCACGCGAGCCCGCTCTCGCGGATGATCGTCTCGGCCTCGAACTTGCTCCGCTGGTACTCGCAGACCCCCTCGTCGCGGACGCCGATCGCCGAGACCTGCACGATCCTTTTGACATCCTGGCTCGCCGCGGCGCCGACCAGCCGCCTCGCCCCCTCGACATGGATCCGCTGGAAGGTCTGGCCCCCGGGCGCCTCGCGGATGATGCCGACGGTGTTGACCAGAGCCTCGGCGCCCTCGGCGAGCCGCTCCATGGCCGCGCGGTCGTGCAGATCCCCCGTGACCAGGTCCAGACGATCGTCCTCGGTGGGCAGGACCTTGCCCGCCTTCTCGACATCGCGGACAAGGGCCCTGACGCGATGGCCCCGTCCGAGCAGCTCGCGCACCGTGTAGCGGCCGACGAAACCCGTCGCCCCCGTCACGCCGACCGTCCTGCCCGAACCTTCGCTCATCGATCCGTACCTCTGCTGGTGATCCGTCCGCCGCCCCGGCGGCGCGAGCGGAAGCCTACGGCGGCCCCGCGCCGAACGCCAGTCGGCCGGCCCTGGGCCAGACCTCCCCGCCCGTCCTTCTCGCCCGGCCGCCAGTACCATCGCACGATGATCGAGGCTCGCGACCTGACCTTTTCTTATAGACCGGGCACGCCCGTGCTCAACACGGTGAACGCCTCGTTCCCCGCCGGCCGGGTCACCGTGCTGCTCGGGCCCAACGGGGCGGGCAAGTCGACGCTGCTGCGGCTGCTGGCCGGCCTGCTTCCGCCCGAATCAGGAGACATTGTGCTCCGGATCGACGCGCGCGAGCCGGTCGCCCCGGCCTCGCTCAAGGCGGGCGAGCGGGCGTCGCGGATCGCCTACATCCCCCAGCGGACCTCGCTCGCCTTCGCGTTTTCTGTCCGCAGGGTGATCCGGATGGGGCTCTACGCCAGACCGAAGGGGGGCGAGGCGGCGGTCGAGCGGGCGGCCGAGGCGGTCGGGCTCAGAGAGCGGCTCGATGAGCCGTTCGGGACCCTCAGCGTCGGGCAGCAGCAGCGGGTCGCGATCGCCCGGGCGATGGCGCAGCTCGATGCGTCCCGGGCCGAAGGCCCACGGCTTCTGCTGGCCGATGAGCCCCTGAGCGCCCAGGACCCCGCCCAGGCCCGGTCGGTGGTGGGGGCGCTGCGGGCCATGGCCGAGCGGGGGGACGCGGTGGTGGCGGCGGTGCACGATTTTCATGCCGCCGCGGCCTTGGCCGACCGCGTCCTGCTCCTCGGCGAAGGGGGCCGGGCGGCGGGGGAGGGCGAAGCGTCGGAACTGCTCGAACCCGGGCGGCTGCAGGGAGTATTCAGGGTGGGGTTCGGCCCCGCTCCGGGGGGGCTGGCGTTGCCGATGTTGCGAGAGGCTCCGACCCGATAGACTTGTCTCCAGATGGGTACCAATCAGTGGATTAATCTGATCGTCCTTGTTCTGGTCTTCGGGCTGCCCGCGATCGGTCATGTCGCCAAGAAAATGATCGAGAAGCGCGAGGAGCTCAAGCGCCGCCAGGCCGCCGAGGTCGCCAAGCGTGAAGCCTTGCGGACCGGGCAGGTCCAGGTGCAGGCGCAGCCGACCGGCTCGGGCGGCGGGCAGGCGACGGCCGAGGCGGCCCGCAAGCAGGCCCAACTCCAGGAGATGCGTCGGCGTCAGCAGGAGCGTCTGCGCCAGGCCGCAGCGCAGCGCCAGCGGGGGAGCGTGCCGTCACCCGCGCAGCGTCAGCCGACGACCCGACAGACGGGCCAGCGTCCGAGCCAGCCCTCGATCCGCACGCAGACGCCGATCCAGACCCAGCAACGCCAGATCCCGCAGACGGTGGCGCGGGGGCCGACGCGTCCGACCGAGCAGGCCGCCCGGGCGCCGCAGGCGAGATCGAGTTACAGCCAGGACACGCCTCCGGCCGCTCCCCGGGAAGACCTGCGGACCAGGCTTGAGCGTCGCGAGCGAGAAAGCGACGCCGCGAAGGCCGCGACCAAAGATCGGCGCAAAGAGGGCCGGACCGTCCCGCGTCGGTCGGATCGCCCGTCGGTCCACGACACCGCTTGGGAGAAGCGTCGCCCGGACCGTTCGTCGGTCCACGAGGGCGCGTGGGAAAAGGATCGAGACGACACCTTCTCTTGGGACGCGGTCGAGGAGCAGGGCATGGCGCACCTGCTGGGGCGGAAGATGTCGCCGCAAGATTGGCGGAACGCCGTGGTGATGCAGGAAGTGCTCGCCCGCCCGGTGTCGCTGCGAGGTCAGGAAGAGCGAGGGATGTTCTGATGGCGAGGCTCGTCGGGGCTTTCCTGGCGTTTGCGGGCGGCCTTGTGATCGTTGCGCCGGGGGGGTGTGCGCTCGATGCGAGGCCGGGTGCGCGCACGATCTGGGAGGCGTTCGCTCCGGCGACGCCGGCCGAAGCGGCGATGATGGCCCTCGACGAGGAAGACCCCGACCGCAGGTTCAGGGGCACGATGCTCCTGGCCAACGCGCCATGGGGCGGGGAAGAGGTGTACCTCGTCCTGTACCGCGACTACATCGAAGACAGCGAGCCGAATGTGCGTGCAGCGGCCGCTAGGGCGCTGGGCAACCACGGGAACCCCGCCGACGCTGCGTTGCTCGCGGCGGCGCTGGAAGACCCCGAGCCGATGGTCCGCCTGGAGGCGGCCCAGGCGTTGCAGCGGCTGCACGCGCCCGACGCCGTGCCCGCCATGCTCCGGCGCCTGCGTCGCGACGCCGAGCCGGACCCTGATATCCGCGCCGAGCTCGCGCACGGGCTGGGTCAGTACGCCCAGCGCCGCGTGCTCGACGAACTCGTCGGCGCGATGAACGACCGCAGCCTCCGCGTCATCCACAACGCGTCGCTCTCGCTCAAGACGCTGACCGGACAGGACTTCGGCTACGACCACCGGGCCTGGGCACGCTGGGTGGCCGAGACGAGCGACCCGTTCGCGGCCCGCAGCGCGTATGTCTATCCCGCGTTCTACCGGGAGAAGTTCTTCCTGGAGTACCTGCCCTTTACGAGGGAGCCTCCGAACGAACAGGCCTCCAGCCCGGCGGGCATGCCTCCGGAGCTCGGCATCCGATGAGGGTCGTTCGCTTTGTCGGCGTTTGATCCGGCTCAACGCGGGACGGATCGCTTCAGATCGGCCGTGCCCGGGCCGATGCCTGCTCTGAGGGGATGGTTTGCCATTCTCCCCGCGGAGCGTTCATGCGAGCACTGGTCAGCGAACAAGGCGCGGTCCGTCTGGACCACCACTGGCCCGAGCCGGAACTCGCCGGCGACATGGTTCTGGTCCGTCCGACGCGGCTGGGCGTGACCCCGGCGGACCTTCGGGCGGTCCGGGCCGGCAGGTTCTCGGGCGTGCTCGGGAGCGAGTTCGTCGGTGTGGTCGAGAAGCTCGGGCCCGACGCCGCGGGGCAGGATCACCTGCTCGGTAAGCGCGTCGTCGGCTCGCCACTGATCGTCTGCGGGGAGTGCGACCTCTGCCAGCGCGGGCTGAGCCAGCATTGCCGCGCCGGAAGGGTGATCGGGCGCGACGGGGCGGACGGTTGCTTCGCCGAGCGGTTTGTCGTGGGTGTGCGCCAGATCGCGCCCGTGCCCGACGGGGTCGACGACGACGCGGCGCTCTTTGCCGGGTGTGTCGCCAGGGCGGTGCACGCGGCGCGACGAGTCCGGGTCGAGGGCAAGCCCTATGTGACGGTGCTCGGCGACACGCCGCTGGCGCTCATCACCGCCCAGATCATGGCCTCGCTGAACGGGTCGGTGCGGTGCCTGGGCGACCGCCCGGCGGCGTACGGGCTGTGCGAGAAGTGGGGCGTCAAGCACCGGCACATCCGCGAGGTCGGCCTCCGCCACGATCAGGACATCGTGATCGACTGCGCCGACGACAGGCCCGAGTTCGGCGACCTCGCCCTCGGTCTGGTCAGGCCCCGGGGCAAGATCGTGCTCATGTCCGCAGGCGACGGGCCAAGGCTCGACCCCCACGAGATCATCGAGCACGAGGTCGAGGTCTACGGCGTCGCCTCGGGCAACCCCTGCGAGGGGCTGACAGAGCTCGACAAGGGCGTGCTCGATGTCGTCAGCCTGATCTCCAGGCGCGTGCGTTTGGTGGATGGACTGTCGGTGCTTCGTGCGGCGGCCGAGCCCGAGCAGCTCAAGGTCGTGATCGATCCGTAAGTGATCTGGTGATCGGGCGCGGGGCGCTGTGAGCTGGGCGCAGGGATGGCTTCGGCCTGCGGCCGAGGCTTGGTTCGGAGCTTGGGTTCGAGTTGGGCTTCTGGACATCGCAGAGCAAAGCAAACCCGCGGCCGAAGGCCGCTTCCTCCCCGGCGCCCCGCGCCCTGCTCCCAGCGCCCCTGTTTCCACAATCTCATCGGCAGGCGACCCCTCCAACTGATGGATCATGCGATCGCCCTGGGGGCGTCATGGGCGTCGAGCACCCCTCGGGCGTTTTCCGCTATAGTCGCCTCCCGCTACGCCCATGGACGCGCCGCTCGCCACCAAACTCCGCAACCTCGTCCAGCGCCTCGGTTTCGAGCGTGATTGGTCGCTGATCGTGATGGGGGCGGTCGTCGGGAGCGTGACGGCGCTGGGCGCGATCGGGTTCCACGAGGCGCTGGTGTGGACGGAGCACCGCTCCAGAGAGGCGATGGAGCTGTGGTGGGGGTGGATTGTTCTCGTGCCGATGGCGGGCGCGCTGGCGACGGGGCTGCTGGTGCACTACTTCGCGCGCGACGCCCGCGGTCACGGGGTGCCGCAGGTCATCCACGCGGTCGCGGTGAAAAAAGGCGTCATCCCGATCCGCGTGGGGGTTGTGAAGATCCTCGCATCGATCGCGACGGTCGGCAGCGGCGGCTCGTCCGGCGCTGAGGGCCCGATCGTGCAGATCGGCGCGACCGCGGGCTCGGCGCTCGGCCGCTTCATGCGCGCGGGGGCGGAACACCAGAACACGCTGGTGGGCTGCGGGGCGGCGGCGGGCATCGCCTCGGTGTTCAACGCACCGATCACCGGCGTGCTGTTTGTCATGGAGATCATCCTCCGCGACTTCAGCCTGAAAACCTTCACCCCGATCGTCGTCGCGGCCGTGTTTTCGACGGCCCTCACGCAGGCGATCCTCGGGGTCGACGACGCGATCTTCGCGACCACGCTGGAGGGCTACCAGTTCACGCTGGCCGAGCTCCCGTTCTACATCCTGCTCGGCCTCTTGTGCGCCATGATCGGCGTGGCGTTCACCAAGACGCTCCACGCGGGCGAGGAGGCCTTCGAACGCCTGAAGCTGCACCCGGTCGCGCGGCCTGTGAGCGGCGCACTCCTGCTGGGGCTCTCGGGCCTGCTGTTTGTCGCGATCACCAGCCGCGCCGATATGGAAGCCGTTGTCCCCCCGTTCTTCGGCAACGGGTACGAGACGATCCGGTGGACGATCGATCCGGCGAGCTACGGCGCCGACGGACGCGGCGCGCCCGGGTTGGGCGCCGAGACCGGCCTCCGTGTCTCGTTCATCCTGCTCGCGCTTTTGGTCGCCTTCAAGACGGTCGCGACCACCTTCACCCTCGGCTCTGGCGGCTCGGGCGGCGTCTTCGCCCCCAGCCTCTTTGTTGGGGCTGCCGCGGGCGGCGCCTTCGGCCTCGTGCTCGCCAACACGGGGGTCCTCCCCGCCGGATCGTCCCCGGCGACCTTCGCGCTGGTGGGGATGGGCGCCGTTGTCGCGGCGACGACCTTCGCGCCATTGACGGCGATCCTCCTGCTCTTCGAGCTCACGCGCGAGCCTCTGGTGCTGCTGCCGATCATGCTCGCCGCCGTGATCGCGACCGTCAGCGGCCAACTCATGATGCGCGACTCGATCTACACCTCCAAGCTCAAGCAGGCGGGCGTGCTGCTCGGCTGGTCGACCGACCTGGCGGCGCTGCGCAGCGTGCCGGTGGCCAGCTGCGAGCTCAGCCGCCTGCCCCCCGAGCCGGTCTACCCGTCCGACCCCGTCAGCAAGCTCATCACCCTGCACGCCCAGCACCACCTGCCCGACTTCCCGGTCGTCGACCAGGAAACGGGCGCGTACCTCGGCATGGTGACGGGCGCCGACATCCGCACGGCCCTGATCGACCGCGAGGCGATCCCGCTCCTGCTCGTTGCCGAGCTGCTCCGGCCCGATCTGCCGACCGTCTCGCGCGACGAGACGCTCGAAACGGTGATGGACAAGTTCTCCAGGGCCGACACCGCCAGCCTTGTCGTCGTCAGCCCGATCGACGAAACGCTGCCGATGGCGATGATCTCGCGCCAGGAAGTCGTGCGCCGATACCGCGTCGCCCTCGAAGCGTAATGCATCACAACACCGACCTGTGGCACATGCTGCAATCTGGTGAAATCCGGCGGTCCCGCTCGGCAAGAATCCCGCCAGAGATGACCGCCCAATCCATCGCTGTGTTCGTGCTGGTCTCGTTTGCGATCGTGCAGACAGTGATCGTCTTCGCGTTCGTGATCCCGGCGCTTGTTCGGGATAGTTGGACGCCGATCGGCGTCGCCCACCCGCCCGTCGAGCCCGCGCCCGTCGCGATCGTGAAGCGCTGGCAGTCGTTCAACTCAGGGATGCTCAACCTCGGCTGGTCGGTCGATGTCGCGGTCGACGAGACGCACCTGCACCTGCGGCCTTCGCCGCTCGGACGCGTGATCGGGCTTCGCGCCGCGAGCGTGCCCTGGGAAGAAGTCGAGTTTGTGAAGGAGGGCCGGTTCTCGGCGCGGGTGAAAATCGCGGGGATCGAGATCCGGGGCCCAAAGTGGTGCCTCACGATGGCCCGGGTCGGGGATGCGTAGCGGCGTTCAGGCGGGCTTGCGGAGCGTCGCCGCGTGGGGACGCTTCTCGGGCGAGCAGAACTTCCGCTCGTAGTTGGTGCCCACGACCTCGCCTTCTTTAGCCCACGGCGGCGGCACAAACGGGCGACGCTCGAACGCCGGTCCCGCCCGATCCTGGTCCGCCCGTCTTGGATTCGCACCAACCAGCGGCAGCGGCGGCTCGCTTGCGGTCCATCGGGCGATGTGGTCCTCGCACCAGGCCCAGAGCTCGTCGTGGTCGGTAACGATCCGGAGCTCGCCCCCCGGTTCGAGGACGCGCCAGGCGTCGGCGAGGAACCGGTCTTGGATCACACGGTTTTTGTGGTGCCGTTTTTTGGGCCACGGATCTGAGTAGTACAGGTGGATCACCCGCACCGACCCCGTCGGCACGCGCCACCTCAGAAACTCCGTCGCGTCGGCGCACAGCAGGCGCACATTCTCCAGCCCCCGGCGTCGGACGCGGTCGGCGGCGTAGGCCCAGACCTCGCCGGCGTGCTCGATGCCGAGGAGGTCGGTGTCCGGATACGCCGCGGCGTGGGCGAGCAGGAACGAGCCCTTGCCCGGGCCGATCTCGATTTCGAGCGGGCGGTCGGGGGCTTCACCTCCCCGGAAGAGGGCGCGGAGGTCGATCCACCCCGCCTCGGGGTCCTGCATGATCTCGTCGGGCAGGGGCGGGATCTCGGCGCGGTCGATCCCCACCACCCCGGGGGCGACATCGAGACGGCGACCTCTGCTGAGCCCGAACGACATGGGGGCATTGTTCCCGCGCGGGGGCGCGTCGTCGGGCCCGGCGAGAGTCCATGTGTCGCATGGATCTGCAAGGGAGGTGTGCGGCGGTGGGGAGAAAGACGGACTTCGCGCAGGCGGGCCGATCCCGCGCGTCGTGTGGTCCGTATAGCCGAGGGGGCCGGGCCGGGCCGAAATCAGTTGTGCCGGGCCCGGCGCTGGTCGATACCGAGTCTTGGCCGGTTTCTCGGTCGAGGCGCGATGCACGCCTCCCACCCGCCCGGGCGGGGCCTTGCGGCCCCGGTCAAAAGGGCTTGGCGGACGGACGGGGCTTTGCCCTGAGTTGTCGCCGCCCAACGGTCCACGGAGGGTCGCCATGAACGAAAGCTTTGATCGCCCCGAACCCCAGCAGGCCGGCGCCGCCGGCGGCCGCCTCTCTGAATTGATCACGGGGCGTCTGAACCGCGAGCAGTTCCAGGAGCAGCACTGGTCTGGCTCGTTCTGGGAATACCTCGAACTGCTCGAGAAGAACCCCTCGATCGCGCGCAACGCGTACCAGCGCCTGTACGACGCGATCATGGCCCACGGGTTCGAGCGGTACCAGCTCTTCAAGCGCGACTGCGTGCGTTACCACTTCTTCTCCGACCCGTTCGACAACGGGGCGGACGGGATCTACGGGCTGGACATGGCGTTGATGACGCTGGTCTCGTTCCTGCGCTCGGCCGCGGAGGGCTACGGGACCGACAAACGCATCCTGCTGCTGCACGGGCCGGTGGGATCGTCCAAGAGCACGATCGCGCGGCTGCTCAAGAAGGGCGTCGAGCACTATTCGCGCACGCCCGACGGCGCGCTGTACTCGTTCAGCTGGCTGCTCGACGACCGGTGCGAGGTGTCCAAGGGCGAGAGTGGCGAGGCCGCCCGGACGCACGAGTATCCGAGCCCGATGCACGAGGACCCGTTGATTCTCGTCCCGCGTGAGGCGAGGGCGGATCTGCTCACGACGCTCAACGCGAACTTCAAGCCCAGGCACCACAACGGGAAGATCCGGATCTACGGCGAGCCCGACCCGTTCAGCCGCAAGATCATGGAAGACCTGATGGCCTTCTACGACGGCGACTGGCAGAAGGTGATGGGCCATGTGAAGGTCCGCCGGATCGTGCTGAGCGAGAAGGACCGCGTGGGCATCGGGACCTTCCAGCCCAAGGACGAGAAGAACCAGGACTCGACGGAGCTGACGGGCGACATCAACTACCGCAAGATCGCGCAGTACGGCAGCGATTCGGACCCGCGCGCGTTCAACTTCGACGGCGAGCTGAACATCGCCAACCGGGGCATCTGCGAGTTTATCGAGGTGCTCAAGCTCGATGTAGCGTTCCTCTACGACCTGCTGGGCGCGAGCCAGGAGCACACGATCAAGCCCAAGAAGTTCGCGCAGACCTACATCGACGAGGTCATCATCGGGCACACCAACGAGCCGGAGTACAAGCGCCTGCAGAGCAACGAGATGATGGAGGCGTTCCGCGACCGGACGGTGAAGATCGATATCCCCTACAACATCCGCCTCGACGACGAGATCAAGATCTACCAGAAGGACTTCGGCCCAGAGCGGATCAAGAACATCCACATCGCGCCGCACACGCTGGAGGTCGCGGCGATGTGGGCGGTGCTCAGCCGCCTGCAGGAGCCCAAGAAGGCCGGCCTGACTTTGGTGCAGAAGATGAAGCTCTACAACGGCAAGAGCATCCCCGGCTTCACCGAGGACTCTGTCAAGGAGCTCAAGGAAGAGGCGCCGCGCGAGGGGATGGACGGGATCAGCCCGAGGTATGTCCAGGACAAGATCTCCAACGCGCTGGTGACCCGCCAGGCGATCGAGGAGCGGGCGGTGAACCCGTTCATGGTGCTCAACCAGCTCGAGGACGGCCTGAGCCACCACTCGCTGATCAACGACGAGGAGACGCGCAAGCGTTACCGCGAGATCCTGGCGGTGGTCAAGGAAGAGTACGAAGACATCATCAAGGGCGAGGTGCAGCGGGCGATCAGCGCCGACGAAGAGGCGATCAAGCGCCTATGCGCCAACTACATCGAGAATGTCCGGGCCTACACCCAGAAGGAGAAGGTCCAGAACAAGTACACCGGCAAGTACGAGGAGCCCGACGAGCGGCTGATGCGGGCGATCGAGGAGAAGATCGACATCCCAGACAGCCGCAAGGACGATTTCCGCCAGGAGATCATGAACTACATCGGCGCGCTTGCGCTTGACGGCAAGAAGTTCGAGTACAACACCAACGCGAGGCTGTACCGGGCTCTTGAGCTGAAGCTCTTTGAAGACAGCCGCGACACGATCAAGCTGAAGAACCTGGTTTCGAGCGTCGTCGACGACGAGACGCAGGAGAAGATCGATGTGGTCAAGCAGCGACTGATCAAGCAGTTCGGCTACAACGAGACGAGCGCGACGGATGTGCTGAACTATGTCGCGAGCATCTTCGCACGGGGCGACAGCAAGGGCGGGTGACTCGGGTTGATTGGTGAATCAAGGCGGCGCGATCGAGGGATCGCGCCGTTTTTTGTTTGTGATCGCGGTGGGTGTGGCGGCGGATCGAGTGTGAGAGCGAGGTGGCGGCGCGATTCGATCGGTGCAAGAGTGTGCGGGTGGGGAAGCGGAACGCGCTGTTCTCGATCTGCGTGGATCCGATCGCGAAGCATCTGAAACGCCCCGGGTGTGCGCAAGAATGCAGCTGTCGCGAGGCGTCCAAAAATCCCCGGAGGGGCGCAGGAATGTAGCCACGGGTGGAGGCGTGCAAGGCACGCCGGAACCCGTGGAAAGTTCGCACAAACGGGGCCGCCCCGAAGGGTCGGAGGAAGTGTTCGACACAGGGCGCGACGCGGTTCCTTCGCCCCTTCAGGGCGAAATCATAGCGCAACGCTTCCCACGGGTTGCGCTTGTCCGACGCGGCGCGTCGGACTGCGCTCCATCCGTGGCTACAACCCATCGCTCCTTTGGAGCGACAGAACCATCGCAAGATCATCTACCAGTCCATCGCCGGATAATCCGTGTACCCCCGCTCGTCCCCGGTGTAAAAGGTCGACTGGTCCGGCTCGGCCAGCTCCGCGCCCCTGTGCAGCCGCATCGGCAGGTCGGGGTTGCTGATGAACAGGCGTCCGAAGGCGACGGCGTCCGCCTTGCCGCTGCGGATCCGGTCCCGGGCCGTCGCGCCGGTGTACGCGCCGTTGGCGATGTAGACGCCCCTGAACCGTTCGCGGATCGCGCCCAGCGTGCTTTCGAGGCGGTCCTCGTCGGGGTCCATGCGGAAGCGTTCGACGCCGTGCATGTAGACAAGGCCGATCGCTGCGAGTGTTTCGGCGAGCGCGCCGAAGGTTTCGGCGGGGTGGTCGGCGGGGTTGTCGGGGTCGTCGAGGCCGCCGCAGGGCGTGACGCGGTAGCCGACGCGTTCGGGCCCGATCTCCGAGGCGACGGCTTCTGCAACCATGCGGCAGAAGCGCAGGCGGTTTTCCAGCGAGCCGCCGTACTCGTCGGTGCGCTTGTTCGAGGCGAGCCTGAGGAACTGATCGAGCAGGTAGCCGTTGGCGCCGTGGATCTCGACGCCGTCGAACCCCGCGTCGATCGCTCGGCGCGCGGCGTTGCGGTAGTCCTCGACGATGCCGGGGATCTCGCCCGCTTCCAAGGCGCGTGGTTCGGAGACCGGCACGCGTCCGCTCTCGGCGCTCGTGTAGGTCATGCTCTCGGCGCGGGTCGCCGAGGGGGCGACGGGCTTTGCGTTGTTGGGCTGCAGGTCCGTGTGTGAGATCCGGCCGACATGCCAGAGCTGCAGGAAGATTCTGCCGCCCGCGGCGTGCACCGCGTCCGTCACCAGGCGCCAGCCCTCGCCCTGCTCATCGGTGTAGATGCCGGGCGTGAAGGCGTAGCCCTTGCCCTGCTGAGAGATCTGCGAGGCCTCGGCGATGACCAGCCCCGCTGAAGCACGCTGGGCGTAGTACCGCGCGTTGAGCTCCCAAGGGATGTCGCCGGGCTGTTTCGACCGCGAACGCGTGAGCGGCGCCATCAGCACGCGGTTGGGGAGTGTGAGCGGGCCGAGAACGAGCGGCGTCACGAGCGGATCGGTCGGGAAGTCTGTCATGGCGGCATCGTTCGCAGGTTGGAGAGGGTTGTCCTTGGCACGGTTCGTCGGAGTGATTGATCTTTCTTGTCTCGTATCGCATCTCGGTCTTCGCCCCCGCCGCCAATGTCCACGACGGCGCACGCCTGATCCCGATGATCGATCGTGCAGGGCCGATCCGCGGGCGCGTTGGTGCGCCGAGATGCAGGCCGCGTGTGGTGATCGCCGACAAGGCGTACCACTCGAAAGTCCGCGTCGCGCAGCAGCGGGCACGCGGCGGCTTCCCTTTGCTGCCCGAGCGCGGCAAGCCGCAGATCGCAGGGCTGGGCAAGCTCCGCTGGGTCGTCGAGCGTTCGCTGAGCCTGCTCCACCAGTTCAAACGACTGCGGACGCGATGGGAACGGCGCGGCGACATCCACGAGGCCTTCCTCGCCCTGGCGGCCGCGTTCGTCTGCCAGAGGAAACTGGTCAATCATGGGTTGTGAAACGAGGTTATATGAACGCTTCCACGGGTTCCGGCGTGCTTTGCACGCCTCGACCCGTGTCTACAACCCCGCGCCACTTCGGGGCTTTCCGCAAAAAGCCTTTCGCACGCAACTGCACCGTGCGTTCGTTCGCGGGCTTGAAGGCGGCGAAACGCCTTCAAGCGCCGAAGTCCGTCCCCACGCTGCGTGCCGCGGCGATCAGGTGATGACCTTCGGGGATCGTCCGCTGCCTCCCGGCGCTCTCCATCAGCGGGACATCGGTCAGGCCCCCGTCCTGCCAGGCGACCAGCCTGTTGAACTTGCCGTGTTTAAGTAGCTCCATCGCGTGGTCGCCGAAAATCGTTGCGAGGATGCGGTCGGCGGCGACGGGCGTCCCCCCGCGCTGCACATGGCCGAGCACGACATAGCGCGACTCGATGCCTGTCTGTTTCTCGATCTCGTCGGCGACGAGCTTGCTGATCCCGCCGTAGCGGATCGGGTCGGGGCTGGAGGGGTCGGTTCGTTCGATGACCTGCTTGCCGCCCTTGGGTTTGGCGCCCTCGCTGCAGCAGACGATAGTGAATCGTTTGCCCTTTCGCCCGCGGTCTTCGCAGACCTTGCAGACGCGGTCGATGTCGAACTCGATCTCCGGCACGAGGATGACATCCGAGCCCGAGGCGACGCCCGCGTGCAGGGCGATCCAGCCCGCGTTGCGCCCCATCACCTCGACGACCATCGCGCGGTGGTGGCTCGCGGCGGTCGTGTGCACGCGGTCGAGCGCGTCGGTGGCGATCTGCACCGCCGTCTGGAAGCCGAAGGTCAGGTCTGTGCCCACCAGGTCGTTGTCGATGGTCTTAGGCACGCCGATGCAGTTGACGCCGCGCTCGACGAACTCGGCCGCGGCGGACATCGTGCCGTCGCCCCCGATCACGACCAGGGCGTCGAGCTTGTGCTCCTTGTAGTGCTCCATGCAGCGGTCTGTGACATCCTCGAAGCGGGGCTCGCCGTTCTCGTCTTTGCCGACATAGAAGCGCTTGGCGTTGGCCTTGTTGGACGAGCCGAGGATGGTGCCGCCCTGGGTGAGGATGTTGGAGACATCGTCCCAGTCGAGTTTCTTGATGCGGTTGCGGATCAGGCCGAGGAACCCGTCCTCGATGCCCATGACCTCGATCCCGTGGAAGATGGCGTCTTTGACGACGGCGCGGATGACCGCGTTCAGGCCGGGGCAGTCGCCCCCGCCCGTCAGCACGCCGATGCGTTTGATGGGTTGTGCCATAGGGTGATGCTATCGGGGAGAGGCGGCCGAGCGAACCGCCTCGGGGTGCGGGAGGGGCCGCTGGTTCGCCGGCGGCGACTCTTCGGCCGTGCGGATGCGCATCGGCTCGCCTTCCGCCTGCGGGTGATCCGGCGAGCGGAAGAACGCCAGTGTGACCCAGACGCAGATCGCCAGAAAAAGCGTCCACAGACCGAACCACCCGACCGTGTCGCGCACGATCTTCGGGCGGTTCTTCAATGGTGTTGAGGCGAGGTCGGCGAGCGAGCGCGCGCCCGCTTCGGCCTTCTTCGCCGTCGCGAGCACCACGACCACAACCGGGTGCGGCGAGCCGGACGCGCTCGCGGCAGGCTTCGAAGCCGCAGGGCGAGCGGTCTCGCGCTGGGTCGCGGGTCTGGCGGCCGGGGCGGGCGCTTCGTCTTCTCTTTGGTCAGCCGACGCCTCGACTGCGTCCTCGGGCTTGTCCGATTCGTTGCTCTGGGCCGAGCCCGACTGCTTCGAGGTCGGAGTTGCCGGCTGAGGCTCGGCCTCGGGCTCCGGCGACGCCTCTTGTGGCGCGGGCGGGGTCGAGGTCTCGACAGCTTCGCCCGCGGCGTCGACGAAGTCGCCTTCGAGCAGCTCGTCGGTCAGCGCGGCGATCTGCTGGTCGAGGTCTTCCAGATCGTCCGCCTCGGGCGCCGCAGCCGCGTCGGGTTCGGCGGCTCCGGCTTTCGGCCCAGGCGTTTCTGCTTCGGGCTCTTCGGCTTGGTCAGCGCCGGCGTCGATCAGGTCCTCGAGCTGCTGTTCCAGCTCGTCGATCGCCTGCTCGGCCGGGTGGGGCTCTGGCGCGTCCGGGCCGGCGTCCGCTTCAGCGGTCTCGTCCGGTTCCGCCCCGGCTTCGGCCTCGCTCGGGTCGGAAGATTCGGCTTCCTCTGCGGGCGCCTCGGCAGAGTTTTCGGGCGATGCGGCGTCTTCCTCCGGCTCGTCGCCGGAGAGACGCTTGGAAACCTTCTCGCACGCTTCGGAGAGCTCGCCGACGAGCTCCTCCACCTGCGCGGCAAGGTCGTCCAAGTCCTGGATGTTGTTCTGCTGGACCTGGGTCATCCGTGATCGCCAGCGGAGATCATCGGCGGTGGGGGCCCAAGACTCAAGGGCTTGGCGCTAACGGAGTCCGACGCCCAGCGGTTTGGCCCCACCGGAACCGGTGCGGTTGGCAGGACCGGTACTCCCGAACGGACAGTGCTTGTTTCAACTCGAAATTGACCGTCTGGCGGATTCGCCCGCCCGGGAGGGGTATACATCGCCCGATGCCCGCCCACCGATTCTCGCTGCAAGGCTGGACCGGTCCCGATCCGGCCGACCCGATCGTTGTCATCGAGGGTGAGGAAGCGCGCCATGCCGCCAGGGTCAAACGCCTCGAACCGGGGGAGCCTGTCGAGGTCCTCTCAGGCGATGGGCTGGTCGGGATCGGCGAGGTCGCGGGTGTCGAGCGGGTCGCCAAGGGCGCGTGGCGGCTGCTCGTCCGGGTCGAGCGGGCCGAGGCCTACGAGCCGGTCCGCCCCATGATCGAGGTCTGCTGCGCCCCGCCCAAGGGCGCGAGGCTCGAGGAGATGGTCGACCAGCTCTCCCAGGTCGGTGCGGCGTCTTGGCGGGCGCTCGACTGCACCCGGGCGGGAGAGAAGCCGCCCAGGGCGGGCAAGCTCGACCGGGCCCGACGCGTCGCGATGGAGGCCGCGAAACAGTGCGGCCGGGCCTGGACGCTCCGGATCGGCGAGCCCTTGCGATGGCGGGAGGCGCTGGCGGGTGAGGAAGGCCTGAAGATTGTGGCCGCGGACGCTTCGGGCGGGGATGTGCGCACGCTGGAGGACCTTCAAGGGGCCGAGCGGGTGCGGCTGCTTGTGGGGCCGGAGGGGGGCTGGACACCCGATGAGCTCGACGAGATCCGTGAAGCGGGCGCGGGCGTCGTCCGGTTCGGGCCGCACATCATGCGGATCGAGACGGCGGCGGTGGTGGCGAGCGCCGGCATCCTTTCGGTGCTGGGCCCGTAGGATCACCCATGCCCCTGAAGACGATCCTCGCGATTGCGGCGTTTCTGGTGTGCATGCTCGCGCCGGCGGGCGCCGCTTTCGCCGAGCCTCCTGAGCCGGAGCCCGACCGAGCGACCGATCCAGAAATTGACCCAGAGTCTGCGGCTGAGGCCGAACGCCGAGAAGCGATCGAGCGGGCGAGGGATCAGGCCGAGGCGATGGCCGAGCGGGCGATCGCCTTTCTCCGCGAGCGTCAGGACGAGGCGTCGGGCGGGTGGAACCACCGCGAGAGCGGGCCCAACCTCCCCGCGATCACCGGGCTGGTGGTCAACGGGATGCTGCTGGACCCCGAGATCAACGGGCGCGACCCGGCGGTCCGCCGCGGCGTCGAGTACATCCTCCGATTCAGCCAGGCGGACGGGGGGATCTACGACCGCATCCTGCCGAGCTACAACACTTCGATCTGCGTTTCGGCGCTTGCGCAGCTTGAGCCGGACGATCCGAACTACGGGGTCGCTCGTGAGGTGATCGACGCGGCGGTCCGGCTTCTTCGGGGCCTGCAGTTCTCTGAAGAGGCCCAAGCCCCCGCCGGCGAGGCGGGCGTCACGACCGAGCGGGTCGATCGCGACCACCCGTTCTACGGCGGGATCGGTTACGGCACCAGCGGACGCCCCGACAACAGCAACCTGACCTTCATGCTCCAAGCGCTGCACGACGCGGGCGTGCCCGGCGACGACCCGGCCTTTCAGCGTGCGCTGGTCTTCCTTGCGCGCACGCAGATGCTCGATGAGGTCAACGACATGGACTACGCCGAGGGCTCGGCCCAGGGCGGGTTCATCTACGCCACAAGCCCCGATGGCGAACAGATCGGCGTCGGCGAGAGCAAGGCGGGCGAGATCGAGGAGGTCACGCCCGACGGGCGGCGCGTGAGCCGCCTGCGGAGCTACGGCTCGATGACCTACGCCGGCTTCAAGAGCATGGTGTTCGCCGATCTGACGCCGGACGACCCGCGCGTGCGGGCGGCGATGGGCTGGATCCGGCGCAACTACACGCTGCGCGAAAACCCCGGCATCGGCAACGACGGGCTGTACTACTACTACCTGACCTTCGCGCGGGCGCTCGACACGCTCGGCACGCCGGTCTTGGACATCTACGAGGACGAGGACCGCTCGCGCGAGACGCTCTGGCCGGTCGACCTGATCGAACAGCTCGCCGAGATGCAGGAGGAAGACGGGTCGTTCCGCAGCGTCGACACGCGCTGGATGGAGGGCGACCCGGTGCTCATCACCGCGTACAGCCTGATCGCGTTGCAGCACGCCCGGCGCCACCTCCGCGCCGAGGCGGAAGAGCCGCAAGAGACCGAGACCATCGAAGACGATCCGGACCGGATCACGATTCCGGGTGACAACGCCCGCCGAGGAGACCGCTGATGCCAGAGAGCTACGACCGTCTTGCCGCCTACACACGCCGGATCGCGATTCTCGGATCGGTCGGGGCGTTGTCGAGTTGGGACCAGGAGACCTACATGCCGCGCAAGGCGGCCGAGGCGAGGTCGGAGCAGTCGGCGCTCCTCGCCGAGCTGATCCACGAGCGCATCACCAGCCCCGAGCTCGGCGATCTGATCTCGGCGGCCGAGGCGGACAAGGAAGTCATGGGCGACGGGGAGCTCGGCGCCAGTGTCCGCGAGTACCGGCGCGACTACGACAAGGCGACCAAGCTGCCCGGCGAGCTTGTCGCGGACATGGCCCGCACCGGCAGCCGCGCCCAGGAGGCCTGGAAGGACGCGAGGCAGCGGTCGGACTTCGAGGGCTTTGCGCCGTGGCTTGAGAAGGTGATCGGGCTCGCCCGGCGCAAGGCCGAGTGCCTGGGCATTCCCGAGTCGGCGGGCAAAGATGGCGAGCTGTACGACGCGCTGCTCGACGACTACGAGCCCCGCACCAGCGCCAAAGACATCGAGGCGGTCTTCACCCCCCTCGCCAAAGAACTGGCCGATCTCTTGGGTGAGCTGCGCAAGGGCAAGCACCCGGGCGCGGGCATCCTCGACGCCCACATCCCCGCCGAGAACCAGCACAAGTTCGGCCTGTTCATCATCGAGAAGCTCGGCTTCGACATGGAAGCGGGGCGGCTGGATGTCACCACGCACCCCTTCTGCTCGGGCTTCGGCCCCGGCGACACACGCCTGACCACCCGCTACCGCGACGAGCGGTTCACCGACGCGCTCTACGGCACCATGCACGAGTGCGGGCACGGGCTCTACGAGCAGGGCCTGCCCAAGCACGAGCGGTTCGGCGAGCCTCTGGCCGATTCGGTCTCGCTGGGCATCCACGAGAGCCAGTCGCGCCTGTGGGAAAACCTGGTCGGCCGGAGCCTGCCGTTCTGGGAGTGGGCGCTGCCTCACGCCAAGGAGATGCTCGGGGGCGACCTGCGGGGCGCGACGCCCGAGACGATGTTCAAGGCGGTCAACACGGCCGAGCCGAGCTTCATCCGCGTCGAGGCCGACGAGGCGACCTACAACGCGCATGTGTTCGTCCGCTTCGAGATCGAGCGGGCGGTCTTCTCGGGCGACCTGAAGGTGCGGGATATCCCGGGCGTCTGGAACGAGAAGTACAAGCAATACCTCGGCATCACCCCGCCCGACCACAGGCGGGGCTGCCTGCAGGATGTGCACTGGTCGTTCGGTCTGCTCGGTTACTTCCCGACCTACACGCTGGGCAACATCTACGCCTGCCAGCTCTGGGACAAGATCAACGAGGACATCCCGGGCCTCGACGACCAGATGCGCAAGGGCGAGTTCGGCGAGTTGCTCGCGTGGCTTCGCGACAAGATCCACCGGCACGGGCGGCGGTATCCCGCGCCGGAACTCGCCGAGCGGGCGACGGGCAAGCCGCTGAGCGCCGAGCCCCTGCTGCGGCATCTCAGGGGGAGGCTGAAGCCGGTGTACGGGGTGTAGCGCCAAGCAGAAACCATGAATCGGCGAATCACCAGCACGCTACTCGATCGTTTGATTAGCGTGGAACTTCTTCGTGAGTTGGGCTACGCCTTTCGTTTCTTGAGAAGACTTGATCCGCTGTCGAAGGTCTACGATCACTAGTTCTGCGGCTTCGACGCCAACCGGGATGTCAATCGCCGATTTTGTCTGTGAAACGCGAGGCGAGGCAATGCTCGGGCACGGAATGGAGACGGCGGGTGTTGCGGCGAAAGCGAAACCAGCCACGCAGAATTGGATGAAGGGATGCTCGCGGGGAGGATCTGGTAAGATTCGGGGGCAGATCAAGGCGTTCCTCAAATCGACCCACTTGCCGCTGCGCTTGAATCGCGGGAGTTTGTTCACAATAATGGACCATTCGCAAATGTCCTCGAATTGGTGTGGGACATTGTCGAAAACAGTGAGCTGTGGCTCGCTGGCAATGTACTTCCATGCAGTAAACGCTGTGAAATCAACCACGGTTTTGTACTCTTGGTCGATTAGTCGCACAGTCTCGCCGCGCTTCCACGCCAGCGTGTACTCTGGGGGAGGCTCGGTTAGCAAGTGCTTTGCGCGACGATCAACTTCGCTGAATGAGTTTTCGCATTTCTCGCACATGATGTCCTTTGAACTAGGAATGTCCTGCGCCACGCGGGATTGATTTCGATAGATGCCGATGGTTGTGCAATTCAGCGTAGGATCACTAGCGAGCTTCTTGGCCCATTTTGGAAGTATGTGTGACTTTACAGGCGGCGCATTCTCACCCCCGCACCGCAGGCACCGGAAGGGTTGGGTATCCTCTGACACTGTTGATCCTTTCGACCCAAAGAGGAGTATGTCATGGGCAAGTCGCTCGGTCTGGTTATTGTAGCAGTGTCGATCGTGTTGTGTTCGGCACTCGGCGCCTGCGCCACCGGCGACAGGACCGGGCCGCCGAACCTGGCCGCGGGCTCGTGGCGGATGAGCGAGCTTCCCGGTTTCACGCTCTCGCCCGACGCGAGCCCGACGATGACGGTCACCTCCGACGGGCGGGTGCACGGCAGCGGCGGCGTGAACCGCTACACGACGCGCCTGGGCGGGCCGGAAGAGCGGCCGCAGGCGGTCTTCCACCACATCGCCGCGACCAAGATGGCCGGCGACCCGGACCGGATGGCGGTCGAGCAGGCGTTCTTCGAGGCGCTCTCGCGGGCCGACGACGCGGTGGTCCGCAACGGGACGCTGGAGCTCAAGTCGGAGGGGCGCACGATCGCGACCTTCCGCCAGAGGCGTGACTGACCCGGCCCGTTGCGGCGCCGATGCCGCATGGATGGGTGTGGTATGCTCGGTTTCCGCGGCGTTGCCCGCGGGAGTCGAACAGACTGAGGAGCGACACCATGGCACGCCCGATCGCCTTTGCGACGCTTTGCCTCTCAGCCGCGGTCCTAGCCGCCGGGTGCGCCTGCAGCCGGTGCGAGAGCGGGACTGCGGCCGCGGCGCCCGAGCACGCAGCGAGCGAAAGACAAGAGCGGACAGCGAGCGAGGCACAGGAGCGCACGGCGAGCGAGGCCCAGGAGCGAACGGCGATGGCCGAGCATAAAGACGCGCTCGGCCCGGGCTCGTGGCGGATCCGTGAACTGCCCGGCGCCGATCTCTCGACCGTTTCGAATGTGCCGACGCTGGTGATCGATGAAGACGGCGAAGCGAGCGGGACCAGCGGCGTCAACACCTTCAACGCGACCGTCGAAACCGACGCCTCGGGCGCGATCCGCTTTGCCGAGTTGATCTACACCGAGATGGCGGGCTCGCCTGAGGCGATGGCCGTCGAGGGCGTGTTTTTCAGAGCGCTCGCCTCGGCCGACGGCGTTTCGCTGCGCGACGGGCGGCTGGAACTGACCTCGGGCGGCGAGGTTGTGGCGGTGTTTGAGGCGCAGGGCGGCGCGGGCGCAGGGGGCTGATCGCCGTGACATCTTGGGACGAGAACCTCAGAGAGCGATCGCGGTTCAGGTCGCTGGCGAGCCAGGCGGCGGCCGACCCCGAAGCGTGGCGCGGAGACGCCGACAGGAAGATCGATCCGGCGCTGGAGGCGATCCCGTTCAGGCTCGACGGCGAGCGCTTGGAAGAGCGGCTCGACGGGATCGTCCTGCAAGCGGGGCCGAACTTGGCGTGCGGGCCGAGCTCGCGATACGAAGGGTACTGGCCGCTCGGCGCAACGCTGCGGAGTCTGTCCCCCCGTTGGAAACGCCGCAAACAGAACAACGATCTTTACTTTGTGCTGCCGCAGCGTCGGTTTGTTGCTGTATCGGTCTGCATCGTTTTCGGCATGTTGCTGGCGGCGTTTCTGATCGACTATTTCGCCGGGCCGATCCGCATGGAGACCGGTCGGGATGACGGACCGGCTCTGTTCGCGTCCGCGTTCCTGGGCTTCGGGTTGCTGTGTTTGGGATCGTGCTGGTACTACTTCGCCGCGAGGGTGAAGTATGTCTGCTCATCATCTGGTTTGGCTCGGGTTGCGTGCAAACTACCGCTGCGTCGCGAGCGGTTGTACGAGATCTTGCCGCAGGACGCCGCGTTTGTCTTTGCGCCGGTGAGACTCGTTTACCGGAGGCGGCATGGCGATTTCAGTATCTTCCGGCTCGGGTTGTTCGTGGTCGCGGACGGCAGACCGATCATGCCGATCGCCGTGCATGCTTCGGCTTGGCGTGTGGTGGAAGCGGCGCGTTCGATGCCGGAGAGCGTGGGAAATCCCGCCAATTTCTACCTCACATATCGGTTGCTTGTGCCTTCGACCTCGTTGGTTCGGCGGTGAGTTGTCCGCCCCGCACCGTCGCGCCGATGACGATCCCCGCGGCGATCACGACCGCGTTCTTGGCGATGTACTGCCCCTCCATGGTCAGCGCGACCGGGAAGACGCGCCACACCTCGCCCGGAAACAGCAGCACGGGCGTGAGCGTCCCGAGCATCTGAAAAGCGAGGAGCAGCAGCACCGCGCGCAGCCAGACGCCCGCGAGCAGCCCCAGTCCGATCACGGTCTCCAGGAGCGCGACCGCTGGGCGCGCGAGCCCCGGCCCGACGATGTCGAAGGTCATCGCGGCGACCGTCCGCGTCGCCAGTTCGTCGGCGGGGCTGAGCCCGGGCACAAACTTGATCGCCCCGAACCAGAGGAAGACGACGCCGACACTGATCCGGAGGATCGTCAGCCCATGGCGGGCCATCCACGAGGTGATGCGCCGGTCGACGCGGTCGAAGCGTTCGCGGAGATCGGATGGGGAGGAGCTGGGCATTGCGGTTTCGCAGTAAAAATTACTGCACAACAGTGTGGCCGCGTTGGACCGCAGTCAACCCTTTGGGCGATCGGCGGCCTTCACCGTCGGAGCACGACCTGGCCCCGTCTGCCGTCGCGGATGAGGTGCAGGAGGACGCCGTCGGCGGGGTCGGCGCGGCTGGCGCGTTCGACGAAGTCTTCTTCGTCGGCGATGATCTCGCGGTCGATGGCGTAGATGATGTCGCCTCGCCGGAGGCCGGCGCTGGAGGCGGGGCTGTTGCGGAGGACCTCGCGGACGACGACGCCCTCGACGCCGAGGTCGGGGTCGTAGCCGAGCCGGGCGAGGATGTCGCGCGAGAGCGTCTCGACGACGAGGCCGAGCTCCTGCGAGGCGGTGACGCCGAAGCGTTCGGCGAGCCAGCGGTCGGCGTCGGCGACTTCGGCGGTGAGGGTCAGCGGCTCGCCGTCGCGGAGGAGTTCGACCTTCGCTTCTGCGCCGGGTCCGGCGACGCGGATGAGGCCGAGCAGGCCTCGCGCGTTGCGGACGGGTCTCCCGTCGAAACGGATCACGATGTCGCCGGCCTGGAGGCCTGCTTCGTCTGCGGGCGAGCCCTCGCGGACGGCGCGAAGCAGGGCGCCGCCGGTTTCCCGGATGCGGAGGCGCCGGATCATCTGGTCGGGCACATTGTCGGTCTCGATGCCGAGCCAGCCGCGCCGGATGCGCCCGTGGTCGATGAGCGTGCGCATGACGCCGCGGGCGAGATCGGCGGGGATGGCGAAGCCGAGGCCGGCGGAGTCGCCCGAGCGGGTGAAGATGGCGGTGTTGATGCCGACGACCTCGCCGTCGAGGTTGACGAGGGGGCCGCCGGAGTTTCCGGGGTTGATGGCGGCGTCGGTCTGAATGAAGTCTTCGTAGCTGTCGTCGCTGACGCCGACGATGCCGGTGCGTTCGACGGCCGAGACGATGCCGGCGGTGACGGTCTGGGCGAGGCCGAAGGGCGAGCCGACGGCGAGCACCCAGTCGCCGACCTCGGGGCGTCCGGCGGCAGCGAACTCGGCGGGGACGAGCGGGCCTTCGAGGCGTTCGGGGTCGATCAGCAGCACGGCGATGTCGGTCCCGCGGTCGTGGCCGATGACCTCGGCGGGGATCTCCTGACCATCGTTGAAGCGGACGAGGAGGCGGTCGGCGTCGGCGATGACATGGGCGTTGGTGAGGATGTGGCCGTCGGCGGAGACGACCACGCCCGAGCCGAGGTTGCGGTGGGTGCGTCGGAAGGCGCGTCCGAAGATGTCGCGGACGACGCGGTCCTGCTCGGTGGTGATGTGGACGACCGAGGGGCCGATGCGTTCGGCGGCGTTTCTGAAGGCGGCCGAGAGCGAGCGGGCGAAGGCCCGGGATTCATCGGCGGCGGTTTGTTGTGCAGGCTGGGCTGCTTCACCCGGCTCGGCGAGCCGGGCTGCCCGATCAGCACCCGGCTCGGCCGCGATCGCGGGGTTTGCGAGGAGCAGGCTTCCCAGGACGAGGCTCGTCAGGGTTCGGTACACGGGGCGCCTCCGGTGGGGGTCGGTGGGGGATCAGTCGATGCCGTACTCGGCCCAGCTCGACGAGGTCTCGCCGACGCGGACGCGTTCGACCACGACATGCGTCGGGAGGGTGTAGCGGTGCCCGTCTTCTGCGGCGAACGAGGCGCTGGAGGCGATCTGCTCGCGGAGGAACTCGAAGATCCTGCGGGCCATGGCCTCTGTGGTGGGGTCCTCGTTGTCGAAGGCGATGACGCGGTCGCCCTGCTCGAGCAGGCTGGGGAGGAAGGGGTCGTTGCTGTTGACGACCATGGCGTGGTCGAAGCGGTCGAGGAAGGGGGCGAGGGCGAGTTTCAGGGCCTTGAAGTCGCAGACCATGTCGCGCTCGTCGAGGCGGTCGGCGGAGAGGACGACCTCGATTCTGCGGCTGTGCCCGTGGGGAAAACGACACCGCCCGGGGTGCTTGGAGAGCATGTGCCCGGACTCGACCTCGAAGACTTTGCAGACCCTGTATCGCACGCGGGGATGGTAGGGGGAGGGCGGCGGGATTGAAACGCCCGAGAACCGCGGTGTTTGCAGGTGTCGTGGCTTGGCGGCGTGTGAGACTCGCGGGGGGTCAGGTGCCGCGGGTGTCGCCGAAGAGTTGGGCGTGCAGGCGGTGGCAGAACCGCCATCCCCGGGCGAGGCAGAGGTCGACGACCCAGCGGACGGACGCGGGGTCGGGCGTGGTCGCCCCCTCGGGCATGAGCATGATGTCGGCGGGGTCGAGGCGGACGGACTTTTCGATGTCGGCGAGCAGGGCGTCGATCTCGGCGAGGTCGGCCTCGGAGGTGACGACGAACTTGAGCTGGTGGTCGGGGTAACGGATGAGGAGCTTGGGGAGGTCGCAGAGGTTCAGACGCCGGCGTTCGTGGCATTTGGCCCACCCGCCGTCGGGGTCGCGGGGGTCGTTGTGCGGCGTCGAATTGCTGAGCTTGGGGCTGATCGACATCAGGTCGCAGAACGGTGTTCTGAAAACGGTGCCGGCGGTCTCAATGGTGATGTGCATGCCCGCGTCGTGGAGCTGTTGGCAGAGCGGATAGAGCCTTTTGAAGATCATCGGCTCGCCGCCGGTGACGACGGCGTGACGCGCGCCGGAGTTGACGGCGGCCCGGACGATGTCGCCGATGGACTGCTTGTCGCCCTCGGGGTTCCAGCTCGCGTAGGGGGTGTCGCACCAAGAGCAGCGGAGGTTGCAGCCGCTGAGGCGGATGAACCAGCTCGGCACGCCGGTGAGTTTGCCCTCGCCCTGGAGGGAGAGGAAGGCTTCGGAGATGGGGAGGGTGTCGGTCATCTGCGGCTAAGTGTTGGGGGCGTAGGGCGTGGGGTCGGGGAGGCCGGCGTCTTGGAAGCCTCGACGGCGGAGGATGCACGAATCGCAATGCCCGCAGGCGTTGGCGTCGGCGTCGGGGTCGTAGCAGGAGCGGGTCAGGGCGTAGTCGACGCCGAGGCGTGCGCCCTCGCGGATGATCTCGGCCTTGGTCATGTCGATGATCGGCGTGCGCACGCGGACGGGCGACCCCTCGACGCCGGCCCTGGTTGCGAGGTTGGCGGCTTTGGTGAACGCCTCGATGAACTCGGGGCGGCAGTCCGGGTAGCCCGAGTAATCGACCGCGTTGACCCCGATGAAGAGATCGTTCGCGCCGAGCACCTCCGCAAGGCCGACGCCGAGCGAGAGGAAGACGAGGTTGCGGGCGGGGACATAGGTGACTGGGATGGGTGTGGGGTGTGGGGCGTGGGGTGTGGGGGGTACGGGCCGGGGGCCCGTGCCGGGCGCTGGGCGCTGGGCGCTGGGCGCGGGGGGTGTGGGGGGGAGCGGCTGGTCTTTGGGGACTTCGATGTCGGCGGTGAGGGCGGAGCCTCCGAAGACGCGGAGGTCGAGGGGGACAACGCGGTGGGAGGCGGCGCCGAGGGCGCCGGCGACGCGGGCGGCCGCGGCGAGCTCGGAGCGGTGGCGCTGCCCGTAGTCGAAGGCGAGGGTGTGGCAGGCGAAGCCCTCGGCGCGTGCGATGGCCAGGACAGTGGCTGAGTCGAGGCCGCCGGAGAGGAGGACGACGGCCTTTGGTTGCAATGCGGAGTCGGTCACGCCCAATCGTAAGGTATCTTGGCGGCCCGGCCCGGCGTCCGGGCTTTGCGGCAGTCGGATGATCAGGCAGAAGGGGTTCTCGTGGCCAAGGGACGCAAGCTCGGGTTAACGGTGGTTGCCTGCCCGGTCTGCCGCGGGGTGGAGCGGGCGATGGTGCGGGAGTGGCGGGAGTTCGGCATGCTGTTCGGGGTTGTCGTTGTGCACGCTCCGAAGGTCTTCCTGCTTCGGTGCGAGTCCTGCGGCGTCGAGATGCGCCGGGGCGAGTTGCCGCGGACGCATGCCGAGCCGTCGATCACCGTCGAGCGGATGATCGAGTCGGAAGATCCGGACGAGCGCGAGCGGATCATCGCGTCGGCGGATCTGTACCGGCGGATCGGCGAGGGCGCCGTGACGCCGGATGAGCGGCTCGACGCGATCGCGCTGGTGATGGGCGAGCTCGCCGACAATGGCTCGACGGAAGTGGAGAGGACATTCTCGGGGATGGCGAGACTGGGTGCGATGATGTCGCTCCTGTTTCTGGGCGTTGCAGCCGGAGCGTTCTTTTTCGCGGGCGGCGCTGCGGCGTGGCTCTTTTACATCTTTGTGCTTGCGATGTTGGTCGGGTTGGTCGCGGTGTGGCGTGCGATCGTGGGTTGGGGCGCAGTCATCGAGGAGAAGTCGACGGCCCGGGCGCTCGCCCCGCTGGAGCCGACGGACGAGGAGTTGGCCGAGGCGATGGTGATGGTCTGGCCTGGGATGCCGTCGTGGGCGCTGCGGCTGAGTGTCGCGATGATGCGCCGGGATCTCGGGAAGGTCGCGAAGGCGGCGTGAGCGGTGCGGGGGTTCCGGTTATGCTGGCGGCGTTCGGGAATCGGATCGTTCAGTCGAAGGGGACAGGTGGATTGTGAAGGAGCTGGGTTGGACGGTGATCGCCTGCCCTGTTTGCCGCGGCGTGAAGCGGGCGCAGGTGTTCGAGAGCCGCCAGCGTGGGGTGCTGATGGGGCTGCTGCTTACGCGTGGGCGGGCAATCATGGTGCAGCGATGCAGGGGCTGCGCGGTCGAGATGATCCATGAACCATCCGGCCAGGTGCACACAGACGAGAGCCTCACGGCTGTTGACATGCTCGAGATTGAGGATCCGGATGAAGCCGACCTGATCGTTGCGACAGCCGATCTATTCGGACGAATGGCCGAGGGGGACATCGACGAAGAGGAGCGATCCGGCGCGATCGCGATTCTCTGTGATGCGCTGGTGCGAGAGGCGTGGGTCATGGGTATACGCTCCACACGTGGGCCACTCTACTGCCTGTCCTTCGTTGCGGTGGCGACGCTGATTCTCAGTCTTGCGCCTCACAACACCGGGAGACCGATCACAACACTATTGATTTTGCTTCTCTTTGTCACAGCGGTAGTGAGCTGGGTAGGATTTTTCTGGATGTTGAGTGAACTTCGCTACGCCAAAGAGCAGAAGCGACTTCCCGATGTTCTTCGCCCGCTCAAGCCTTCGCTCACAGAGATCCGCCGGTCGGTCGATCATGTGCACGGCGATCGGATGGGGCGATGGATACGATCGATGCACGCTCGCTTCCTCTATAGCGGGGTCAAATCAAAGTCATCGAGGACGGCTGCAACCTGATGCTGGATTCAAAGACCCAGTACCGCGACGAGATCGGGCGCACGCCGATCTTCTGCCCGGTCTGCTGGGACCTGCGCGAGGCCCGCGTCGAGGAGGTCGCCCGGATCCGTCGGCTGATCGTGCCGGTTGTCTGGGCGGCGCTGCCCATCGGACGCAAGCGGGTGTACGAATGTGTTTGCGAGACCTGCGGCGTGCGGCTGGAAGAGGGCGAGCGCCCGCCGTTGCTGGAGGGTGAGGCGGGCGATGTTGTCGAAGCCGCGGCGACGCTCCGCCCGGAGCTTGTCGAGCGGTTCGCAGAGCGTTCGGCGCGTGAGGCGGCGGTGCTTGAGGGTTCGGCCGACAGCGAGCAGCGGCTGGGCGTGCTTGTCGGCCGCATGGTGGAGATTGATCCGGTGGCGCAGTGGTACGCGCACGGTGCCGTCAGCGCGGTGCGCAAGAGCGTCTGGACGATCGTCGGACTGCTGGTGGTCGGGTTCGGGATCGCGATGGGTATTGTGTCCGGTTCGGGGCTGATCGCGGGGATCGTGCTGATCCTGCTGGTGCCGATCGTGCTTGTGGCGATGGCCGAGCACGCCAAAGCGGGCTACGGCAGGTTCGACCCGAACATGCTTGCGGCCAGATCGCTGGCGCCCTTCTCGCCGGATCGCAAGGAGATCGTGCGCGCGGTTCGCGCAGCGCGGAGAGGCGGCGCGGCCTTGCGGGAACTCCGGCCGGACGAGGTTGAGCACAACATCAAGGTGCTGCATTTTGCCGAATCTCGGCGTACGGAGGTCTCGGACGCGTGATTGTTTACAAGAAACGGAGCTGGAACGGCGGGCTGGGCAGGACGGTGATCGCCTGCCCGGTCTGCTGGGACATCACCGAGGCGTCGGTCGAGTTGTGCGACGAGGACAGAACGGTGATGATTCCGATCCTCGGCGCTTCGGTGTACGCGGGTTCGAAGCGGGCGCATGAGTCGGTCTGCGCAGGCTGCGGCGTGCGCGTGCGGGAGGAGGATTCGCCGCCGCTGCTTGAGGAGGGTGATGTTGATCCGGCGGAGGCCGCGGCGAGGCTGCGCCCGGATCTTTATGACCGTTTCCTTGCACGGGGTGAGGAAGAACAACGCGTGCTCGACGGGATGGCGGGGCCGGTGACGAGGTTGCGTGTGCTGGCGGCTCGGCTTGGTGAGCTTGAGCATGCGCTGGCGTGGTATCAGCAGCTTGGTGTGGATAAGGCCGTGACGCTGCAGGCCTTCATCGGTGCTTTTTTTATGATGGTCGCCGGGTTTCTCGTCTACATGTGGACCGGATCACTATTGCTCGCGTTCTTAACAACTTTGGCATTTTGTAGCGCCATGGTCGGTCTTTTGCGATACAGAGCCAGTCTGTTGCGACGCAAGCACGAGCATCTCGACCCTCATCGGCTGGCCGCGAGGTCGCTGGCGCCGTTCAATCCGGAGCAGGACGAGTTGTACAAGGCTTGCCGTCAGGCGAAGCGGGAGGGCGCTGAGATTGCGGGGTTGAAGCCTCGGAAGATCGCCGAGCATCTTGGGGCGCTGTACAGGGCGTTGTAGATTGAGTTCGTATGGATGCGATCCGGATGCATCAACGGAGATGACGGTATCGGATTCGGCGGTGCGCTGACTGTGGGGAGTCCGAAAGCCCCGCGAGGGGCGCCGGGTTGTAGCCACGGGTGGAGGCGTGCGCAGCAGGCCGGAACCCGTGGGGATCGTTTAGAAGTTGAAGCCGCTCCGGAGGAGCGGAGGACTCGATTGATCTTTACTCCGCATTGCGGATCAAGATTGTCCTTCGCCCCTTCAGGGCGAATTTAGGTTTTGTGCGGGTTTCCACGGGTTGCGCTCGTCCGACGCTGCGCGTCGGCCGGCGCTCCACCCGTGGCTACAACCCATCGGCCCTTCGGGACGAAAATCCCCGGAGCGAAGCAGGCGGGCTGACAATCTATCGTTCCATCGAGACGAAGGTTTCGGTACCGAGGCAAGCGAGCCGACAACGCATCGTTCCTACGAGACGAAAATCTCGGGAGTGAAGCAGGCGGAGTGATTGAGGGCCGACGCCGCTCTCGTTCAGCGCTTCAGCAGTCGTTCGAGGTAGTGGATGTCGATCCCGCCCCTGCGAAAACCTTCGTCTTGGACGAGGCGTTGGTGCAGGGGGATGGTGGTCTTGATCGGCTCGACGGTGAACTCTTCCAGGGCGCGGGCCATGCGGTCGAGGGCTTTGTCGCGCGAGTCGGCGTGGACGATGAGCTTGCCGACCATGGAGTCGTAGTTGGGCGGGACGGTGTAGCCGCTGCACGCGTGGGAATCGACTCTGACGCCGGGGCCGCCGGGGGGGATCCATGTGTTGATCTTGCCGGCGCAGGGCATGAAGTTTTTGTCGGGGTCTTCGGCGTTGATTCGGCACTCGATCGCGTGCCCCCGGACCTTCACATCTTCCTGCTTGAAGGGGATGGGCTCGCCCGAGGCGACGAGGATCGAGAGCTGGACGATGTCCAGGCCGGTGATCATCTCCGTGACCGGGTGCTCGACCTGGACGCGGGTGTTGACCTCCAGCATGTAGAAGTTCTGGTCTCTGTCCATCAGGAACTCGACCGTCGCGGCGCCGGAATACTCGGCGGAGCGGACGAGCCTGGCGGCGGCCTCGCAGACCTCCTGCACCTTCTTGCGGTCGATGCCGGGGCCTGGGGCTTCCTCGATGATCTTCTGGTGGCGGCGCTGCATGGAGCAGTCGCGCTCCCAGAGGTGGATCGCGTTGCCGTGCTTGTCGCCGACGACCTGCACCTCGACATGGCGGGCGTTTTCGAGGAACTTCTCGATGAAGACCGAGCCGTTGCCGAAGGCGGCGAGGGCCTCGTTCTGGGCCTGCTTGATGTTCGAGCGGAGCTCTGTTTCGTTGCGGCAGACGCGCATGCCGCGCCCGCCGCCGCCGGCCGCGGCCTTGAGGATGACGGGGTAGCCGGTTTCCTCGGCGATCTTTGCGGCTTCGTCTTCGTCTTCGATGGCGCCTTCAGAGCCGGGGAAGATCGGGACGCCGGCCTTCTTGGCGAAGCGTTTGGCCTCGACCTTGTCGCCCAGGGCGCCCATGGCCTCGGGGCTGGGGCCGATGAACTCGATGTTGTGCTCTCGGCAGATCTCGACGAAGTCGGCCCGCTCGGCGAGGAAGCCGTAGCCGGGGTGGATGGCCTCGACCTCGGCGATCTCTGCGGCGGCGATGAGCCTTGCGATGTTGAGGTAGCTCTCGCGAGCGGGGCCGGGGCCGATGCAGATGGCTCTGTCGGCCAGGCGGAGGTATGGGGCCTCTCTGTCGGCCTCGGAGTAGACGCAGACGGCCTCGACGCCGAGCTCCTTGCAGGCCCGGATGATGCGGAGGGCGATCTCGCCTCTGTTGGCGATCAGGATTCTCTTGAACATCGGTTGCGGGCCCGGGTCAGGAGGGTCGGACGAGCATGATCTTCTGCCCGAACTCGACGGCTTCGCCGTTCTTGACGAGGATGCGTTCGACGGTGCCGGAGACCTCGGCCTTGATTTCGTTGAAGACCTTCATGGCCTCGATGAGGCAGACGGTGGTGCTGGGGCTGACGCTGCCGCCCTCGGTGATGAAGGGCTCTGCGTCGGGGTTGGGGGTGGCGTAGTAGGTGCCGACCATGGGCGACTCGATGGCGACGAGGCCGGCGTCGGAGGCGGGGGCCTGGGCCTGCGGCGCGGGCTGTTCGGGCGCGGGGTTCTGGCCGGCGGGCGGGTGCTGTGCGACTGGTGCGCCGTTGAGCACGATGGGGGCCTGTCCCGGCAGGGCCTCGTGCCCGCGCTTGATGAGCACCTTTTCTTCCTTGTCCTGCAGGTCGAGCTCTGTGAGCTCGTTCTCGACCATGAGGCGGACAAGTTCCTTGAGCTTTCGGATATCGATCATGTGTCGGCACCAGAAGCGGCGTGCTGCCGCCCCCCTAGCCCGGGGGCATCCCGGAGTGTTGTCAGATTAGCACGCATGGCGTTATCGCGTCGCCCCGCCCGGAGCGGGATCGAGGACCGCCCAATCCGCCGAGGCGGGGAGCGTGCTGAGATTCTTGGCGCCGCGATCGGTGACGACGAAATCGTCTTCGAGGCGGACACCCCCCACGCCGGGGAGGTAGATCCCCGGCTCGATCGTGACGACATGGCCCGGCTCGAGGGGCTGCTCGGGGTAGAGCGGGTTGAGCCTGGGGTCTTCCTTGTTCTGCATGCCGAAGCCGTGCCCGAGCCCGTGGTTGAACCGCGGGCCGTAGCCGGCACGCTCGATGACCTTGCGGGCGACGGCGTCGATCTCGTGGTTGGTCTTGCCGGGGGCGAGGGCGTCGGCCGCGGCTTGCTGGGCCTCCAGCACGATCGCGTAGATCTCGGCGATCTGTTTGGGCCACGACCCGAACGCGAAGCATCGGCACATGTCGCAGTGGTACCCGTCGACGACGCAGCCCCAGTCGATCAGCAGGGCCTTGCTCTTGCTGATCTTGACCTTGCCCGGGCGGTAGTGGGGCAGGGCGGCGTTCGCGCCCGTTGCGACGATGGTCGGGAAGCCGGGCTCGCTGGCGCCGAGGGTCTTCATCTCCGCTTCGAGCATCGCGGCGACCGACAGCTCGGTCATCCCCGGCTTGACCTCGGGCAGGATGTTCAGCAGGGCCTTTTCCTGCACCTTGATCGCGGCGCGGATCCTCTTGACCTCGGCCTCGTCCTTGATGTTCCGCATCGGCGTGGTCAGGCCGGCGACCGGGGCGAGCTTCTTCTTACCCAGCTTGCGGCCGAGGCTGTCGAGCTGGGCGACGGTGAGGTGGTCGGCCTGGACGAGGCAGCGGTTGACGCCGCCGAAGTGCTCGGCGATGGCCTCCTCGAAGGATCCGGTGCGGATATGGATGTCCGCGATCGGGGCGAACGGTTCGAGCTCGGCCTCGTACCTGCCGTCGGAGATGATGACGGGGCGTCGTTTGTTGTCGGTGCTGAGAAAGAGGTAGCTGTCTCCGCCCAAGAAGCCGGTGAGATAGCCGACATCGAAGGGGTTGGTGATCAGGGCGCAGCCGGCGTCCCGGGCGCGGACGGCCTTTCGGAGGCGGTCGAGGCGTCCGGCGTGGGGCGAGTCGGTCTTTGTTGTGACAACGGCTCGTGCCATGGGCCACGATGGTAGGCTTTGCGGGTCTTCTGACGGACGATGATCGAGCGTGGGTCCGAGTGTTGCCGCGAGGCGGCGGGAGCGGGGAGGCATGCACACAGTCCGAACACTGGCGGTCCGGGCGCTCGGGTGCGTGCTGGCGATGGCGCTGTGCGTGGGGGCTTCGGCCCAGGGTCTGCTTGATCGATTGGTGTCGCCGGAGCCGACGGAGAACGCGCCGACGCTGGCGATCTCGACGCCGCTGCTGTCGATCGCTTCGGGCGGGCAGCCGTTCTCGGTCTCTCCGGGTGTTCCGGTTCCGATCGAAGTGGTGATCGGGCCGGGCGACTTCTCGGGCGTGTTGGTGGTGACGAGCCTGCACGACGCGACGCAGAGCGGGCGGGTCTTTGCGATTGCATCTGCGGCCCCAGATTCCCCTGCTCGGGTGCCGCTGGTGTTCGAAGTCCATATGAGTTCGTACTCACAGCCTGCGGAGGTGCGTGTCGAACTGCACGGTCAGGACAGCGCCGGCGATCCGGTCTTCCGCCGTGAGGTCTTCGAGCTGGCGAGCACCCGGTCTCGGAGGCGCACGACCGGGCAGCAGCCGATGCCCTTCATGGTGGAGTCGGGCGCGGAATTGGTCGGCGTGATCGGGCAGGTGGGCGTGCCCGGGCGCGCGCGTGCGGTGCGCGACTTTCGCTTCGTCGCGATCGAGCCCGATGGAGCGCCGGAAGTCTGGCGGGCCTACCAGGGCATGGCCGCCATCGTCGCCGAGGAGGGAGCGCTCGACGAGTTTTCCGCCGGAGCGATCGAGGCGATGGCCGCGTGGCTGCAGGCGGGCGGTCGGTTTGTCCTCATCGCCGAGCCTGGGGCGAAGGGGCGCACGAGGCTCGCCTCGGCCCTGGGCCAGGACCCGGCGTTGTGGCGCGACATCGAGCGTGCTCCGCCGGACCCGCAGGGTCGCCCCGTGACTCCTATTGCCGACGGGTTTCTGCTGCTGCACAGCGATTCGGGGACTGCGTGGGCGAGGTCGAGCCCCGGCGTGCAGGCGGCTGGCACGGCGGTTGTCGGCTTTGGGTCGGTGCTGGTGATCGACGGCGATCCGGACCTCGCGTCTGTTTCCAACACCTCGGTCGTGCTGCACGCGTTCGAGTTCGACGACGCGGGGGCACGCCGAACGATCGCCTGGTCGGGGTACCAGACGAACCGATCCGTTGTCTCGATGGCGTGGTTCGACGAGACGGTGCTCGACGGCGAGATCGACCCCGGGCGCGCGGCTTGGAACCTGATGATCGGGGTCTGCGTGCTGGTGCTTCTGCTCGCGCTGATGATGGGGCCGATCGACCGGTTCGTGCTGAAGAGGAAAGGGCTGGGCTCGCTCTCGTGGGCGACGGCGCTCTTCTGGCTGCTGGCGGCGAGCCTGCTGGCGGTCGTCGGGCCCCGTGTGATCCGCAGCAGCGACGACACGCTGACCCGCGTCGACGCGATCGACCTGATCGCCGGCGCCGACGGCTCGTCGGGGTGGAGCCTGGGCACGACCGGGGTCTTCGCAGGGCGGGCGGTGTCGTATACGCCCGAGGCCGCGCAAGGCTCGTGGTGGCGGGGCGTCAGCGTCACCAGTGCGGACACGGAGGTCTTCACTCCGATCGCGTTGGCGCAGGGGCGTGGCGTCTCGCCGGGCGGGATGACGCCGATGGGCGGGAGCGACGGGCACGCCATCGAGCAACCGCAGTGGACCTTCCGCATGTTCGAGGACCGCGCGAAGGTGCGGTACGCTCTGACGGGGCGTCTGGAGGTCGACGCCTCGGGCGAGCAGACCGTTGTGATCGAGGGCATGCCCGAAGGCGCTGTGATCCGCGGCGCGACGGTCCACAGCGAACCGTTCGGGCGAGCCGCCATCGCGGAGTTCTCCGGCGAGGGGGGGGCCCGCCGGGCGACGGTCGATCCGAACCTCTCGCCCGACACGCGACTGCACGACCGCTTGGTGAGCGCTTCGGAACTGGGCGACACCGCAGGCCGGACACCGGCGATCGGCTGGATGCTCTGGTCAGGTGCGTACGCGATGGTGATGCTCGATGTCGAGGGCTGGCCGATCCAGACGCCGAGCGGCTTCAGAGGCGGCGTGAAGTCTGTGGCGGTCGTCCGCCTGGTGGTCCCTGTTGTTCGCGATGAGAGCGCCGGCCCAGCCGGCGAGGGAGGGGAGACGCCGTGATCGAGATCAAGGGCATCACCAAGAAGTTCGGCTCGCTCGTCGCGGTCGACGATCTCTCGCTCGAGATCGGCGAGGGCGAACTCTTCGGTTTCATCGGCCCCAACGGCGCCGGCAAGAGCACCACCATGAAGGTGCTCGCCTGCCTCATCCGGCCCGACTCGGGCAGCGCCAAGGTCTGCGGCTTTTCCACCAAGAACGAGGGCGAGCAGATCCGACGCGTCATCGGCTACATGACAGATTTTCTGGGCGTGTACGACGATCTGACGGTCGACGAGTATCTGCAGTTCTTCGCGGCGGCGTTCTCGCTGACGCGCAGCCGCAGAAGGTCGGTGATCGACGCGGTGCTTGAGCTGACAAACCTGACGGAGAAGAAGCGTGCGATGGTGTCGAGCCTGAGCCGGGGCATGCAGCAGCGTCTGGGCGTCGCCCGGGTCCTGATCCACGAGCCGAAGGTGCTGCTGCTCGACGAGCCCGCGAGCGGCCTTGACCCGCGCGCCCGCATCGAGATGCGCGAGCTGCTCGTTCGCCTGCGCGACATGGGCAAGTGCCTGATGGTCTCCAGCCACATCCTGACGGAGCTGGGCGAGATGTCGACCTCGATCGGCATCATCGAGAAGGGCAAGCTCGTCTACGCGGGCACGCTCGCCGATGCGCTGGAGCGCACGCGGGGGGGCGAACGCATCCTGATCTCACTCGAACACGAGCCGGCCGTCGGAGCGGAGTCCGAGCCGACGCCCGACCCCGCGGCGATCGTCGAGAGTGATGTCGCCGAGGACGGTGATTCAGAGGGCGTCGCCGGAAACGGGGCGCGGGCGCAGCCCGCCAAGCAAGCGGCCCCGACCCACCCCGACACGGCGCGGGCGGCCGGGCTCCTGCGTGAAGACCCGCGCGTGGTCTCGGTCGTGGCAGAGAACGGGTCGCTGCTCGTCGAGCTCGTGCCCGAGGAGCGGAGCCACCACTTCGTGCTCGAGAAGCTCATCAACGCGGGCGTGCGGATCCGGGCGTTCGAGCCCAAGGGCGCACGCCTCGAAGACGCGTTCTTGAAGCTGACCAAGGGGGCCCTGCAGTGACCTCCCTCCGCGCCGGCGCGTCCGGGCAAACTTACATCGGCGAGGCGGCGCCCGAGCTGTCGCCGCTGCAGCGATACAGCCCGCTGCGGCTCTTCTTCGGCCCCTCGTTCGCCAAGGAGATGCGGGTCACCGGGCGCAAGGGCACGACCTACAGCTATCGGTTCGTGTACACCATACTGCTGCTCCTGGTGATCGGGATGGCTTTCTTCGGTGCGTCGGCCTCGATCTCAGGGGGCGGCTCTGCCGCGGCACTCCAGCAGTACCAGGCGATCGCGCCCGTCACCGCGACCGCGATCATCTGGATCCAGTTCATCGTGCTGGCGCTGCTCGCACCGTCGCTGACGGCCGGCGCCGTCGCCGACGAGAAGCTCTCGCGGACGCTGCCCTCGCTGATGACCACGCCCCTGCCCGCCTCGGAGATTATCCTCGGCAAGTTCTCCGCGAGGTTGGTGCTCCTGCTGATCCTGGCCGCGATACCGACACCGATCCTGCTGAGCGTGCGCGTGTTCGGCGGCCTTCCCGCCGCGTCCATCGCCTACAGCCTCGCGATCAGCCTCTCGGTCTTCGTGCTCGGGCTCGCCTGCGGGACGCTGATGTCGGTACGGTCTCACCGTTCGTCCGCGGCTTCGGCGGGCGGGCTCGGGCTCATGGTCACGATCGTCATGCTGCCGATGATCGCGTTCGTCGTGCTCGACCGCGCCGACGCCCTGTCGTACGAGACCACCGAGTCGCTGATGCTCGTCTTCAGCCCCGCGGTGATGGTCACGATCACCGGCCACGAGTTCTTTGACGAAGCGCCGCCGCGGATCCTCCCGGCGATCGCCTACAGCCTGGCGTTCTCTGCGGTCGTGCTCGCACTGGCGGTGATCTCGTGCCGCCGCGTGCTCAACCGCTACGCCGCCTTCGACGCGCCCGGCCCTGTGAAAAGCAAGAACAAGCCATCGGGCGGATCCGAGCGGAAGGGTCGTACGCCGCGGCGGCGTGCTCGCGACGCCGAGGCGGGGCGGGAACCGACCGCCTCCGAAGCCACGCAGAGCGACACGCCCCCCGCGACTGCGACCATAAAACCGGGCGGCCTGCGCTTCGCCTCGACCAACCGCGAGGTCTGGAACAACCCGATCCTCTGGCGCGAGCTCCGTCAGCCGGCGTTCAGCAGCCGCATCAAGCTCGGCGTGACCGTCGGCGCCGTGATGCTCTTCTGGCTCTGGTTCGCCTTCGGCGGGGGCAGCACCGGAGACAGCGTCGCCGCGATCCACGGGTGGGTGGCGTTCGCCGGCCTGATGATCTTCACGGTGCAGGTCGCTTCGCGGACCGCCGGCGCGTTCGCAAAGGAGCGTGAGGCCGGCACGCTCGACACGCTGCTGACCGCGCCCGTCCGCCCAAGGCGGATCGTCTTGGCCAAGACGGTCGGCCCCTTCCGCCAGCTCTGGTTCGTGCCCGCGTTGGCGCTGACACACTTCGGCGTGATCGGCGTGTTCTCCGACACGGCCAGCCCGCTCTTCGTGGTACACCTCGCGTTGGTCTTCGCGGCTACGGCCGTCTTCATCGGCGGCCTCGGGGCTCTTTTCGGGCTGGTCCTCAAACGGGCGCTGATCGCAAGCACGCTCGCCCAGGGCGTGGGGCTGCTGCTCTGGCTGGCCCTGCCCGCCTCGTACGCCATGCTGACCGAACTGCTCTACACGGGCCGGCGATATTCTCCCATCTACTCGGAATACATCCTCGACGCGATGCTGATCATCAATCCGTTCGTGCTGCTCGGCCATGCCTTCAAAGCCGGCGTCATCGATGTCTTCGACTATCAGTTTTCCAGTCGACCCGCGACCTTCGGGACATTCTTCGGCTATGAGCTCGGCCCGGTGGTGTTTACGCTGATCCTGATCGGCGGGCTCGTTCTCGCGGCGCTTGTCGCGGCCGCCGCGGTCTTCCTCGCGTCCAAGGGCTTCAACCGCTTCGTCGGCCGCCCTTCTTGAAGCTGTTCCGGCGCGGCGCCGCCCTCAGCGGTGCAGCACCATGATCTCATCGAGATCTTTGCGCGAGATGTCGGGCACCATGCACCCCTCGGCCGGGTAGCCCACCGGGATGAGCAGGAACGCCCGCTCGTGCTCGGGTCGCCCGAGCACCTTGGAGAGAAACCCCATCGGGCTGGGCGTGTGCGTCAGCGTCGCCAGGCCCGCGTGGTGGAGGGCCGCGAGTAGCAGGCCCGTCGCGATGCCGACCGACTCGTTGGTGTAATAGGTCTGGCCCCCGTCGTCGGCCTTGGCGAGCTTGAAGACGACGATCAGCCAGGGCGCGACTTCAAGAAACGGCTTGCGATCGTCGGTGCCGAAGGGGTGGAGGTCTTGCAGCCAAGCCTCGCTCGCCCTTCTGGAGTAGAACTCGCGCTCCTCGGCCTCGGCCGCCTCGCGGATCTGTTTCTTCAGCCCTGCATCGGCGACGGCGACGAACCGCCAGGGCTGTTTGTTCGCCCCGCTCGGGGCGGTTCCCGCGGCGCTGACGCACCAGCGGATGGTCTCCTCGCTCACCGGGCGGTCGCTGAACTCGCGGACGGTGCGGCGGAGCTTCATCCGCTCGAAAAACGCCCTCGCCTCCTCCTCGGGGGAACTTTTCGGCCGGTAGGGCGTCAAAGGAACCATGGCCGGAGGCCGTTTCTCGGGCGTGTCGCCCCTGTTTCCGGCGGATCTGTCGTTGGAGGACGGTTCTTCGTGGGCTTGCATCCGGACATTTTCGCGGATTTTGCCCCGGCTCGCCGGACGCCGGGGGCGGTGCGGCGTCAATCCTCCCGAGGGGGGAACCGCCCGACCCGCCCAGCCGGAGCGGGAGGGCGGTTTTCTGAACCGTCCCGGCCCTTCGAGGACCCCACGATGCGCCGATGTCTCGCCGCCCTTGCCCCGCTCGCCGTGCTCACTCTCGCCGCCCTCGGCCCGTTCTGCCAACCCGCGGCCGCCTCGCCGGTCCTCGATGCGAAGGCGGAGGTGCAGCGTCTGATCGATCGCCCGATCAACGCGGCGTTGCTGTATCACAGGTTGTGGACGCTGCACGACAGCCGCATCGCGCTCTTCAACGAGGCGACGGCTGAGGGAGGCCTCGACTTCGAGAACCCTGAGTGGGTTCCGGATGAAGCGCTGTCGGAAGTGCTGGAGGACATGCAGACTTTCATTAAGGGACTGATGGCGGCGGCTGCGGAACCCGAGGCGGACTGGGGCATCGAGCACCGCGACGGTGTCGAGGCGATGCTGCCCCACCTCCGCATGCTCCGTGATTCGGCGAGGTTGCTGCGGGCGGATGCTCGAAGGCTCGCCGCAGCGGGAGAGCATGAGTCTGCGGCAGACCGTGTCACCGCCATCTACCGCATGTCGACGCAGTCGCGCCGCGACGGCTTGCTGATCTGCGCGCTGGTCAATGCGAGCATCGCGTCGATGGCATCGATGGAGGCCCGCATGCTCGTCGCTGTCTACGAACTCGGGCCAGACGCGAGGGCAAAGTTGCTCCGCGCCATGGACGCCCTGCCGCACGAGGACCCCTACGGCATCGAGTATGCCGTCGTCATCGAGCCGCAGATCTTTGTCGAATGGATGCGTCGCTCTTTCACCGACGAGCGTCCGGGCGAGAAGCTCATCGAGGCGATGATGATCGAGGACAACGCTCGGGCGGAGCAGCTCCGCGCAATGTTCGGTACCGACCTCGCCCGCGAACTGGAACTTTACGAGCAGGTCGGCCGCGATGTCGTCCGCATCTGGAACGATCCCGAGGTTCTCGTCAAACTCGGCGAGCTGAGCCGCGATCTCCAAGCCGGGAAGTATGGACAAATCGCAAGGCTGATGGCGCCAGCGTTCACCCACATTCGCCAGCAGTCCGAGCGGGCCGATCGGGATCTTCAGCGGGCGCGTGCCGCGCTCTTGCGGGAGGACGATTGATGGAAGGAAGGTCGGTGCGCACAAGCCGAGCGGGCTTCTGTTTCTCCCGGGGCGTCGCCGCGATCGCGGCGGCGTTCCTTGCTGCGCCGGGCTTGGCCGAAGTCAATGAGGCTCACGCCGCTCCGGCCGCAGAGGCCGTCGAATTGAACGCGCCCGATCGCTTCCGGGCCATCTTCAGTGAGCACGCGCTCTCGTTTACCATCTTCGAGAACACCGGCATCGGCCGGACGATCATGGTCCAGCCTGACTGGACGCCGGGCGAGGCGCACCGCGGCCTGCTCGAATCGATGCAGCCGCTGATCGGTTCGCTCGTCGAGGCGTCGCACGCCCCTTTGGCGCCGTGGGGCGAAGACGCCGTCGACGCGCCCGTGCTGGAGGTCTGCTGCTGGCTGCGGTTCTACAACGCGTCGATCATGCTCGCCGCGGACGCGCGACGACTCGGGGCGTTGGGCGACACAAAGGCCGCGGCCGAGCGCATCGGCGCGATCGTCCGCATGGCGGGGCACATCGGCGAGATCAGGCACTTTCAGTCCGCAGAGGCCGCCGAGACGCTCCTGCGCTTCGCCAGCGAAGAGTCGGAGTTTCTGATGGCGTCGCCCGGCGCCGGCGATGCGGAACGCGAAGTGATCCGCGATGCTGTCGCGACGATCGACCCCGAAGATCCGGTCGGCTTCGCCGGCGCGATCGAGAACCAGCGGGCGATGGTGCTTCGGTTTATCGAGCTGCGCGATTCGCCGTCCGGAACCGGCGGCAAAGACGCCGATCGCGCCAGAAGCCACGCGGCCGACTCCGGCCTGACGCCGGATGTCATCGACCGCCGGCAGGCGGAGGCCTATTTCGAGGAAGTCGCCGAAGCGTGGGCGTCGCCCCGCCTGCATAAGCAGGTTGAATCGATGCAGTGGCGCCAGGAAACAGGCGTTTTCGGCGCAAGGTGGACGGTCGCCACGCCGCACCCGCTGCGCCATGTCCTCGTAGTCGAGCGCAGCCGCGAGCATCTGCGGGTCCTGCGCGCCCTCGCCGGGGGCCGATCATGAGCCGGGAGCGTCGAAAGCCGTTGTGCTCGCGAGGTGATTCGGTAGACTGCCAAGAAGGGACGCGGGGCGGACCCCGCCGCAAGGAGCCTTTTCGATGAAGATGAGATCAGTGCTGTGCACGCTTGCCGCGGCGGGGGCCTTGGGCTCCGCGGCTGTCGGCGCCGCCTCGCCGGTCCCCGACGCGAGGGCGGAGGCGCAGCGGCTGATCGATCGCCCGATCAACGCGGCGTTGCTGTATCAAAGGCTTTGGAGGGTGCACGACAGCCGGATCGAGGCGTTCAACGAGGCGACCCCGCAAGGTGAACTCGACTTTGAGAACCCTCAGTGGGTTCCGGATGCATCGCTGTCAGAAGTCCTGCAAGACCTGCAGCCTCTTATCAAGGGCCTTATGGCTGCGGCTGAAGAACCGGAGGCGGACTGGGGCATCGAGCATCGCGCCGGTGTCGAGGCGACGGTTCCTCATCTTGGAGCACTTCGTGAATCGGTGAGGTTGCTGCGGGCGGACGCACGCAGGCTCGCCGCGGAGGGAGCGCACGAGGCCGCCGCCGACCGAATCATCGCGTTGTACCGGATGTCCACACAGTCGCGTCGCGACGGGTTGCTGATCTGCGCAGTAGTAAACATGGCGATCGGCTCGACAGCTTCGAGTGAGACCCGTGTGCTCGTCGATGTCTACGAGATCGACCCGGACATAAAGGCGAGAATTGTCCGCGCCATCGACACGTTGCCTGACGAAGATCCCTACGGCATCGAATACGCAATCATCATGGAACCGCACCACTACGCCGAGTGGATCCGCCACACCTTTACCGAAGAGCGGCCTGGCGAGAGGCTTGTCGAGGCGATGATGATCGGCAATCAAACCATGGCCGACCGGCTCCGCGCGATGACCCGAGACGATCTCGCCCAAGAACTCGAGCGCTACGAGCAGTTCGGGCGCGATGCGATCCGTGCGTGGAACGATCCGGAAGCCCTCGCCAAAGTCACCGAGTTGGACTATGGGATCCTCCCCGGGAAGTACGGGCACATCGCGGCGATGTCGCCGTCGATCCGGTACTTGCGCCAACAGTTCGAACAGGCCGACCGCGATCTGCGGCGAACGCGTGCCGCGCTCTTGCGGGCGGAAGATTGATGCTGAGCGGGTCTTGCGGGAAGGAGTCTTTGCGATGAAGTTCAAATCAGTGATGTGCACGCTCGCGGCAGCGGGCGTCTTGTTCGTCTCTTGCGATCGCTTCGCTTTCGGCGTTTCGTCTGCTGCGGCCGGCGTCACCGCGAACGAGCGGCACGCAGACGACCGGAACGCGGCGGAGCTCTACCGAGCCGCGTGGGAGCGTCACGCCGATCTGCTCGACGCGTTCGAAGCCGAGCAGCAGCGAGCGGAGATTCAGTCAACGAGCGCCGAATGGACGCCGGAAGAGGAGACGATGGCCGTGCTCCGCGCGTGCCGCCCGCTGGTGGAGGATCTGATCGCCGCGACGCGTGCCGCCGAGGCGGAATGGGGCTTCCGCGATTCGGAAGATTTCTTCGTCGAGTTGCCGCATCTCCGGATGCTGCGTGAGTCGGCCCGCCTGCTCGCGGCCGATGCGCGGGCGAGGATGGCCCTGAACGATCACAAAGGCGCCGCCGAGCGCATCGCGGCGATGTTCCGCATGTCCCGGCACCTGCGTGATGACGAAATCATCATCTCGTCGCTGGTCGCGATGGCGATCGGTCAGTTCGGCGTGCAGATGACCGAGCTGTTCATCGCCGAAGGGCGTCCGGCGCCAGAGCATCTCGCCCCGATCCGGGCCGCCGTCGACGCGATCCCCAAGGACGACCCGTTTTCGATGCTCGACGCGATCAAGGGCGATCGCCGGCGGGTAAGGACGGGCTTTCGGAACTGGATCGACGCGGGCGCGCCGCCCGAGAAGGCGCCGTCGTCGATCGATGCCCCGCTGAACCTCGCAGAGTCCATCGTCATGATGGCCCAACTCGAACGCCTGGACGCTTGCTACGAAGCGCTCATCGACGCCTGGCGGGCCGAGGACGCGGCTGAGAGGGTCGCAGAGCTCGAACGGCAGATCGAAGCGGGCAAGTACGGCTATCTCGCCCAGACCATGGCCCCGGCGATGACGCGGATGTACGAGGCGGATCAGCGAGCAAAGGCACGCATCGCCGACGTCCGGGCGTTGCTGGAGGTGCAGCCATGACTCGCCAAGTTTTGCAATTGTGTGTGTCGATGCAGGCGTTGCCGAGATGCGTGCTGTTGAGTTGTCTGCTGATCTTCTTCGCCGCGGCGCCGCGAGCCGCTTCGCAGGAGGATGTGGCCGATAAGGCAAACGCAGCGGATCTGTACCGCCTTGCGTGGGAGCGTCACGCCGATCTGCTCGACGCGTTCAACGCCGAGCAGCAGCGGACGGAGATTGAATTATCGAGCGCCGAGTGGACGCCGGAGAAGGAGACGATCGATGTGCTCCGCGCGTGCCGCCCGCTGGTGGAGGATCTGATCCGCGCATCGAGCGCGGGTGAAGCGGACTGGTTTGGCGAGAAGAAAGAGTTGTTCGCACCGCTTGCGCATCACGGTCGGTTGCGTTCCAGCGCCCGTTTGCTCGCCCTGGATGCAAGAGTGCAGATGGAAGCCGGAGATCATGCCGCGGCTGCCGATCGAGTCGCCGCGTTGTTCCGCATGTCCGGCCAGCTCCGCGGCGACGAACTCATTTCGGCTTTGCTCGGCATGGGCATCTTCGATGTCGGCGCGCAGATGGCCGAGTTCTTCGTAAACGAGATCTCCACCGATGTCGAGCATCTGCGCCCGATCCGGGCGGCATTGGATGCTCTGTCCGACGAAGACCCTTTTGCGATGATCGACGCGATCGAAGGCGAGCGCCGCCGATCGACGGCAGGCTTGCGGAGTTGGCTCGAAGCCGGCGCGCCGCCGGAGGAGGCGCCGCGGGTGCTCGAAGGTCCGCTTCGCTTCGCCGAGGCTGTGTTCATCATGGGTCAGCTCGAACGACTCGACGCGTACTACGAAGAAATCATCGAAGCGTGGCAGGCCGAGGATCCACCAGCCAGAATCGCAGAGCTCGAACAGGCGGCGGCCGCCTGGCGGTACGGCATGCTCACGCAGATCATGGCCCCGGCGATTGGGCTGGCGTACAAGGCGGATCAACGCACCCAGGCCCGCATCGCCGAGGTCCGGGCGTTGCTCGAAGAGCACGGCGCGGGCGGGAGATGAAGTTCCACGCGTGCCTGTCTCCCCGCAGCAACTCCTCCGCCGTTTCCATCGCGGCGATCCGGCCGCCGCCGAGGCGCTCTGGTCGTTGCTCGCGTCGCGGATGCTCGGCGTCGCCTCGCGGATTGTCGGCGCCGACGCGGAGGACCTGGTGCAGCAGGCGTTTCTCAAGGCGCTGCAGACGCCCCGGCGTGAGATCCGGAAGGTGCGCGACGCCGAGGCGTGGCTCTTTGTCATTCTTCGCAACTCGTGTCTTTCTATCGTCCGTGAACGCCGTCGCGAGGCCTTGCGGCGGGCTCGGGTCGCCAACGGCTCGCCGCCGGGACCGAGCCGGGCCGCGTTGAACGGCACGCCCGACGCAACGCCCCCGATCGTCCGTTTGCTTGAGCATCTGTCGGACGATCTGCGCGAGCCGGTGCTGCTCCGCCACGCCGGGGGGCTGACATTCACGCAGATCGCGCTGGTGCTCGGCCTGCCTCGCTCGACCGTCGCGGACCGCTACGCGAGGGCGCTCGAAACGATCCGGAAGCTCGCGGCCGAGCCGACCGGGGCGGGCGCGGCCCGTCCGACACATCTCGTGGAGGCTGGAGAATGAACAACAGAGTCGCTCACGAACTCGACGACGCGCTGCGTCCGAGGGCCGAAGCAAAGGGCCCGCCCGGCCCGGTAATCGAAGCCGCGGCCCGCGCCCGCAGAGCCGCGCAGGCCCGACGGTTCGGAGCGCTGGGCGCGCTCGCCCTCGTGCCTGTTGCGGGGCTGGTGCTGGTCTCGCTCGGCGTGCCGCTGTTTTCGATCACCGAGCCGCCGAAGCAGGCGGTCGCGACGGGTCCGGGCCAGACCGGCGGCGAATCTGCACACGCTGAGCCGGCCGACACGACCTCGCTCGCCGCAAACCCCGAGACTCCTTCGGCGCCGACCTCCATCCGTCCGAGGCCCCACCCCGACTCCCTGCTCGCCCTGTCGCGGGGCGAGGAGCGTCCGCCTGAGGCGACGGTCCGACGACCCGATCGCACGGACGATCTCTCGATCCGGGCCGGCTCGCTTCGGCAGTTGCAGGAGTCCGGCCTGCTCGGCCCGGCCGAAGATCCCGCCGGCCCCTGATTCCGCCGAGGTCGTTCCCGCCGGCCGCCCGATCCCGCCTGCAGGGCCGGGCGGGCTCGGGCCGATATCGGTCCCATGCGAACCCCCGCGATCCTGGCGCTCGCGGCCTGCTTGGCCGCCATCCCCGCCCGGGCGCAGACCGACGCCCCCGAAGACGCCCCGTCCGCCGGCGAGGCGAGCGCGATCGCGCGTCCCTCGGCCGCCCGGCGTGTGGTCAGGGTCTTTGACTTCGAGGAGCAGCACACCGCCGACACGCCCCTGCCCCAGAACTGGTGGGCGGCCCAGGACAACCCGCCCCAGCGCCCCCGCCCCGGCTTTCCGATCTGGAACCGCCCGAGGCTCGACTTCCAGGTCGCCCACACCGGCGGCGGCTCGGCCCGCGTCCCGGCGCGCGGGGGCAGCACCTGCCTCCGGCTCGCCCCCGGCGTGATCCCCGTCTTCCCCGGCGGCGATTACCGTATCGAGGGGTTCGTCATGACCCGCGGGATGCGCCACGCTCGGGCCGGGCTGATCGCGCGGTTTCTCGATCAATCCGGCGAGCCGATCTCCGGCGCCGAGTCGTACTCGGAGTTGGTTGTTTCTGAAGACGAATGGACGCCTTTGGAGGCGGAGTTGATCGGGCTCTTCCCCGAGGCGGTGTTTCTGCAGCTCGATCTCGTGGTGCTCCAGCCGCAGCACCGGCCGGGCGATCCGCCGGACATGTGGCGCGAGGATATCGAGGCGGTCGCGTACTTCGACGACATCTCGGTGACGCAGATCGCGCGGGTTGAGGTGAGTTCGCCGGCGCCGATGGGCGTCTTCCTCGACCCCGAGATCCCCGAGGTCGGCGTCCTGGTGCGCGATCTGACGGGCGAGCGGCTCGTGGGCGACCTCCGCGTGTACGACATCGACGGGCGGGTCGTCGACCGCGCCCACCTGCGGATCGGCCGCGGGGGGATCGAGTCCAACTGGCGCCCGGACATCAAGCGCTACGGGTGGTACCGTGCGCGGCTGGATGTCTACGCCAACGACGAAGTGCTCGGACGGGCGCAGACCGCGTTCCTCTTCCTGCCGCAACGCAGCGGCATCGGCGGGGGGGGCGGGGCCGACGGGCGCGGCGCGACGCACCGGGCCCGTTTCGGCCTCGACTTGACTGACCTGCCGCTCTCGGCGTGGGACGCGGCGCCGCCGCTGCTTGAGCGTCTGGGCGTCGGGGCGGTGACATTGAACGCGATGGTGGATCGTGAGGGGTTCGACAGCCGCGACAGGATCGAATCGATCGCATCGGCGACGAGCGCGCTCCGCGACCGCTGGGCGGAGGTGACGCTCGGCGTCTTCCCGCCGGAGTCGTGGCCTCCGCCGGGCGAGCTCGCCCGTTACAACTCGTGGCGCGAGGCGATTCTCGATCGGTCGGATGTGTGGGCCCAGCGGATCGATCCGCTCCTGGACCGCTTCGGGCAGCGCGTCGACCGCTGGCAGGTCGATCCGCCCGGCTGGCCGCCCGTGATGGACGCGGCTTTTGTCGAAGCGAACGCCGAGTTTGTGTCGAGGCTCTCGCGCCTGGTGCCCGGGCCGGTGCTGACCGCGCCCGCGAGGGCCGACGCGCCGCCCGCGCGCAACCGGCTCGGCCACCTCGGGCGCGTCGTGCTCAGGGCCGAGGCTTACCTCCGCCCCGAGGCGATCTCCGAGGCGTTGCGGACCTACCGGGACGCCGCGGCAAGATCGCGGACAGAGCTCGCACTGGCGATCGACCCGATCGATCTGAAGGTCTTCGGCGGTCGGGCCCAGGCCGACGACATCGCGCGCAAGGTGGTGCTCGCCCGTGCGGCAGGCGACATCGCCGACGCCGACGACGCGCGCCCGCTCCGACTCCTGCTCGCAGATCCGCTGGTGATCCACCGCGGACGCCGCACACGCTACGAGCCGACGCCCGCTTCGGCCGCGTGGCGCACGCTCGCCGACCACCTCTCGACGCGGCGTGTCGCCCTCCGCCTGCCGAGCGACGAGGGCGTTCATGCCTACCTGCTCTCGCCGTTGTCTGGCGTGTCTGAATCGGTCGGCGCGGTGGTGGTCGCGTGGAGCGATCGCGCCGTGCGCACGCCCGACACGCTGCAGATGCGCCTCGGCGACGGGACGCTGCGCGTCGTCGACCTCTTCGGCAACGAGAGCTTCGTATCGCCCGGCCCGTCGAGCGCCGGCGCCGAGCACACGCTGGCGCTCGGTTCGTCGCCCGTCTTCGTGCACGGCGTCGACGAAGAGCTGGTTCGTTTCCAGGCGTCGTTCATGATCGATCCGCCGACACTGCCCACCGAGAACCGCGTGCTCGACCGGTTCGTGGTGCTGACGAATCCGTGGCCGGTCTCGGTCGCCGGGCGGTACGCGATCTACCCGCCCGATTTCGAGACGATCGGCCGGACCGACAGCCGCTGGTCGTTTGCGCCCGCGGCCGGAACTTTCGAGATCCCCGCGCAGGGCGAACTGCGTCTGCCGATCACCGCGGCACTCAGCCCGCTGGAGCAGGCGGGGGAGCGGGAGATCGTGATGGATGTGCGCCTGACGGCCGACCGATCCCGCGGCATCGTCCGCCTCCGCACCTCGATGGGCGTCGGGACCGAGGGCGTCGATGTGCGGCTCGTCTCGCGCCGTGCGCCGAACCTCGCGGGGCGCGACATCCACATCGAGGCCGTCGTGACGAACACTTCAGACGAAGCCCGCGCGTTCGAGATCACCGTGGTCGCCGGCCCGGAGTACCCGCGCCAGCAGGGCTCGCTCGGCGAACTCGAGCCCGGCGGGTCGGTGATGCGCCGTTTCGTCTTCCCCGACGCCCGCGACAGAATCCCCGGCCGGCGCGTCTTCGTCAGCCTCCGCGATGTCGACACCGGCGCGAGGGTCAACAAGTCCGTCGAGATTGACTGAGCGGTCTTGGGGCAAGGTCGGCCGAGGCGTGTTGTTCAAGTGCGCTTGTGTCTGCGATGAAGTGATCGATCCAACCACTGGCGGGCAAGCCGCCAGTGCCACAGAAGAGCCGAGGCTTCGCTCGTCGAAAACAGGGTTACTCCGGCGCGAGCACAAAGATCCCGTACCCCGGCGGCGTCAGTGTCACATCGTTCCCGTCCTCGTCGACCACGCCAAGCACGCGCCACCCGGCCCGTTTGATGAGCTGCGTCCACTGGCCCTCGTCGTAGGTCCGCAGGGTGTAGGTCGAGTCGCGGTCTTCCTCGCCCGAGGGCTTGCGGATCGTCAGATGGCTGAAGACGCGTTCGGTGCGGCGGGCCCGCCCGGCGCTGGCGACGGGCGGCACGAAGTTGACGACCTGGCGCACCGTCGTCCTGCCGCGCCGTCCTTCCCAGACATCCTCGCTCGGGGGTTCGAGGCCGTAGACGGTCAGGCTGACCCCTACGAGGTAGACCCCGCCGGGCGCGAGGGCGGCGCGCATCTGCTCGAAGTGTCCGAGCATCGCGTCGTCGCTCATCAGGTGGCGGACGGTGTTGATCAGGTTGAACGCCAGCCGCACCGAGCCCGGACGCACCAAGCCGTCATCGACAAACGACTCCATCGACGCGACGCCGAAGCGTGGTCGTGGGGCGAGGCGAAGGCGTTTGGCCCGAGCCGTCGCGTACTCGACCATCCCCGGGTCGATATCGAAGCCGACGCCCCGAACGCCCTTTTTGGCGAGGCGGATGAGGTAGCGTCCTGTGCCGCAGGCGGGTTCGAGCCAGAGCTTCGCCGAGGCTTTGGCGCCGACGAACCGGTCGTGCATGCGCAGCAGGCCTTCAACCTCCTCGCGCGTCCCGGGCGCGTGGAGGATGTCGTAGACCGACGCATCGTTGTACAGACCGACCGAACCCGGCTCCATGCGTCGAGCGTACGCGGTTCGGGAGGTGATGGTGTTGTTGACGCCCCGCGAGATCGCCGTTAGCGTTCCGCCATGCCAGACCCATTCCACCTCGCCTTCCCCGTCACCGACCTCGAAGCCGCACGACGCTTCTACGCCGACCTGCTCGGCTGCGGCGTCGGCCGATCGAGCGACCGTTGGATCGACTTCGACTTCTTCGGGCACCAGCTCGTCGACCAACGGCCCGGGGCGGATCGCTCCAACCCCTTCCAGGTCGGCGCAAACATGGTCGACGGGCACGAGGTCCCCGTGCCTCACTTCGGCGTCGTGCTCTCGATGGAGGCTTGGAAGGAGCTCGCCGCTCGCCTCAGCGACGCTGGCGTCGACTTCATTGTCGAGCCGTACATCCGCTTCCTGGGCGAGCCCGGAGAGCAGGGGACGATGTTCTTCCGCGATCCCAGCGGCAACGCCCTCGAGTTCAAGGCCTTCGCCGACCCCTCCCGCCTGTTCGCGACCTGAGGGACGCCACCCGCGGGGCGGACGGGCGGCCTGCTAGAATCCATCGAACATCGCACGGGGCGCCCGCCGGGCACGGCACGGCGGGCTGAGACGCACCCGTTGAACCTGATCCGGTTCGTACCGGCGGAGGGATTGCGATCGGCGGCATTCCGCGCTGCCGTCCCCCATGCCGGGCGAGCCTCCGCACGCGTCGACCAGACGCCGAGGAGCACACGCCCATGACCGCATCCAACAACAGCAACGACCACAAGGTCTATCAGCTCGCCGCCAACCCGGGCGAAGACCGTCCCACGCGCCGCTTCGCCGTCCCGCTGCAGGGGGCGCACAACCCCGGCTCGGGCGAGGCGACCACGCCCGGCAGCTTCGCCAACCGCGCCGACATCGGCGGGCCCCTGAGCTTCTCATCGCCCGACTCGCCGGGCATGCCCGAGCCCTCGCCCTACACCGCGTGGGACTTCCTGCCCGACGGCTGGGCCTGCGCCGCCTTCGAGACCGATGAGCCGTACGCCCGCGAAGAAGTCACCCTCTCGACCCTGCCCGACATCCGCCAGGTCGTGTTTACTGACAGCCGAAGTGTCACCCGGCGCGTGACATACCCCAAGAGCTTTGAGCCCGTGACGCAGCTCGAGCACGCGAGGCTCGGCCTCGTCACCGACCAGATGCGCCGCGTCGCCGAGCGCGAGGGCCACCTCACGCCCGAGCAGGTGCGCGACGAGGTCGCCTCGGGGCGCATGGTCATCCCCGCCAACAAGACCCACCTGACCTACAACCTCGACCCGATGGCGATCGGGCGAGCAAGCAAGACCAAGGTCAACGCCAACATGGGCGCCTCGCCCGTCTCCAGCGGCACAGACGAAGAGCTCGAAAAGCTCCGCTGGGCGGAGAAGTGGGGGGCCGACACGGTCATGGACCTCTCGACCGGCGGCGACCTCGACGCCTGCCGCGAGGCGATCATCAGAAACTCGACCGTGCCCATCGGCACCGTGCCGATCTACTCGATGATCATCGGGCGCAGGCTCGAAGACCTCGACCGCGCCGCGGTGCTCGAAACCATCGAGCACCAGGCCCGCCAGGGCGTCGACTACTTCACCGTCCACGCCGGCCTGCGCAAGGCCCACCTCAAGTTCGTCAAGAACCGCTTGATCGGCATCGTCTCGCGCGGCGGCAGCCTGCTCGCCAAGTGGATGCTGGTGCACAACCAGGAAAACCTGATGTACCAGCTCTGGGACGACATCTGCCGCGTCATGCGCGAGCACGATGTCACCTTCTCGATCGGCGACGGCCTGCGCCCCGGCGGCCTCGCCGACGCCACCGACGACGCCCAGCTCGCAGAGCTCGAAGCCATCGGCGAGCTCACCGAGCGCGCCTGGCGCCACGGCGTGCAGGTCATGGTCGAGGGGCCCGGCCATGTCCCCCTCGACCAGATCGAGTTCAACATGAAGCTGCAGCGCCGCCTCTGCCACGGCGCCCCGTTCTATGTGCTCGGCCCGCTCGTCACCGACATCTTCCCCGGCTACGACCACATCACAAGCTGCATCGGCGCGACCAACGCCGCGTGGCACGGCGCCAGCATGCTCTGCTATGTCACGCCCAAGGAGCACCTGGGCCTGCCCAAGAAGGACGATGTCAAGCAGGGGTGCATCGCCTACAAGATCGCGGCCCACGCGGCCGATGTCGCCCTGGGCATCCCCAACTCGCGCGACCGCGACGACGACCTGACGCGGGCCCGCGCCGCGCTCAACTGGGAGAAGCACTTCGAGCTCAGCTTCGACCCCGACACCGCCCGCGCCTACCACGACGAAGACCTCGATGTCGACACCGATTTCTGCGCCATGTGCGGGCACGACTGGTGCTCGGTCCGCATCAGCAAGGAGATCCAGGAGTTCGCCTCGGGCAAGGCCGAAGGCTTCGAACGCGTCGGCAAGGGCGGCAAGGCCGGCGCCCCCGTCCGCTCGGCCGCACTGACCGAGGAACAGCAGAAGATCCTCGAACAGCGCGGCTACCTCTCCCCCGAAGAGATCCACAAGCTCGCCAGCAAGGTCGCCAAGAGCGTCGAAGCCAAAGACGGCGGCAAGGCCGCCTGCCACTCCGACTACGCCGACCCCGAGGAGGCCAAAGAGATGCAGCGGACGAAGGCGGGCGAGAAGATCGTCCCGCTGGACGCCAGACCGGCGCTGGGGATTTCGAAGGAGGATCGGTTGATCTGAGGGGGGCGGGCGATGGCTGATCCGCTCGCCGAGTTCCCGCAGATCGATTGCGAGGATGTTCGTGCCGCGTTATTCTTCGCCGCAGAAGCGTCCAAGTCGGTGGCGGCGGAGTAGCCGGTGCTGTCGAGAAGTGAGGGCGCTTCTGAAGGCGGGGCGGTTCGATGAAGCACATCCACGGCACGATCCGCGTCCCCGGCAAGCACCACCCCGTGCTCGACATCGACAAGTGGATCCAGCGGTTCCCCTTCGATCCTGCCCGGATCCGGTTCGACGGCCGACCGAGTAGCCCTGGCGGCGTCGCGTTCTTCGAGCAGGCGCGGAAGCTCGCGGGCGAACACGGCGACCTCGGCCCGAGCGTGCCCGTCGACATGTTCACCTGGTCGGACCGGAGCGGCGACCCGGGCTGGCTTACCAAAATCGGCGGCAGCCCGTGGCGTGAGAAGCACAAGCCTTGGCCCAAGGCGCCCGACGGCACTTACCTCACTTTTCTCGGACAGCTCTGTTTCGCCAACTCCAAAGACCTCTTCCCGTTCGAGCTGCCCGGCGATGTAACGTTGATCTTTGGAAAGTACTTCCCGGTCGGGTGCACAACCTGCGAGGGCTACGCGCTGGAATGGTCGAACATCGAGCTGGATAAGCCGCTCGATTACTTCGGTGAGTTCGGGACCGAACTCCCGTTCTGCTACCGCGGCGTCATCCACCGGACGGTGCAGTACACGGACCACAAGCAACATGTGCCTCGCTTCGAGGATATCGGGGGCTCATGGGACGAACTGAGCGGCGAGGTCCAGGCGACCTGCATCGGCGCCCGTGCGATGTTGCCGCAGGGATGGCCCTTCATGGAGGGTGACGGCAACACCCTTGTTGGCGTGCTGAGCGGCATCTCGATCGGCGGAGATTGGCCGCTCTGCGACATGCCCGAATCGCCGAAGTCGTTGCACGAAGACGGAGAGCTGTGCGGCGCGTGGAACTCTGATGCGATGAACTTCACGATCGGCGACTGCGGCTCGATCTACATCTACAGGGACAAGCGGGGTCGTTTCCGGCTGGAGGAAGCGACGCACTGAAAGCAGCAGCGGGCGCCGTCAAGCCTCCTGAAGATCCGGCTTGGCCGGCTCCTTCTCAAACCCCAGCCTGATCGCGTACGACATCAGGTACAGCGTTAGAAACCACGCGATCGTCAGCTCGCGCAGCTCCGATTCGTCCATCTTGTCCCACAGCGGGTGCACGCTCACCCACGACGCGGTCCGCACCACAAGGAAGTACGCCGCCGCCGCCCAGCACATCGACGGCGCCAGGATCCACCGCAGCCGCTCGTCCACGCGGCCGACCTTCTTCCGCAGCGCCACCAGGCCCACGGGCACGAGTAGCCCCGCGACCATGATGAAGGTCTCGACCGCCGCCCGCGGCTTCTGGTTCAGCCACGAGGTCGTGTTGTGGATGTTCGTCTCGCCCTGGTAGTTGATCTGCTCGAAGACCTCGGGCGTCTCCCAGCCGAACCACCACTGGCCCCAGCTCACCTCCTCGCCCGCGAAGTAGACGCACGCGAGGATCCAGAGCGCCAGGTACACCTTCAGCCAGTTCCACTTCACCCGCTTGCGCCACTTCACAAGCGCGAACGCCGCCGCCAGAATCCCCGGGATCAGCACGAAGAAGGTCAGGTCCTCGATCAGGCCCGCGCCCTCGTAGCTGTCCTTCTCGAGGTACTCCGCCCAGCGCACATCGTCCGTCGCGGCGACATGCGCAAAGTGCACCGCCCAACCGACAGTCACCAGGGTCGCGACGACCGAAGCGACAAGCATCACAACACGACCGCGAGGGTTCTGCATGGCAAGCCTCGATTGCACAGCCGCGGGCGACGCTCGGCGGGCTACACCGCCGGGCGGGCGGGGAGGTCCGAGACGACTTTGAGCCCCACAATGCCCGCGACGATCATCGCGATGAACAGCAGCCGCGCCGCCGTCACGGGCTCTTTATAGATCGCGATGCCCAGAATCGCAACCCCCACGCTCCCGATCCCCGTCCAGACCGCGTACGCCGTGCCGATCGGGATCTGCAGCATCGCGCGGCTGAGCAGATAGAAGCTCACCGCCATCAGCCCCAGCGTCACCAGGCTCGGGCGCAGCCTTGTCCACCCCTCCGTCGACTTCATCGAGACCGCCCACGCCACCTCGAACACGCCCGCGACAAACAGCATCAGCCAAGCCATGGATCGCTCCTGCAGAATAGGTGGCACGCCTCGCCGAGCCGTGTCGGGCGAACGGTCAAAGGCTCCGCACCGCTCTACACAGGCTCGTGGCACGGGCGTCTCGCCCGTGGCTGCCGGCTCTTGCTCGACAAATCCATCACGCGCGGCTTCAGCGACGCGCCGCCCCTCAGCCCCGATCGCCCTCGTCGTCGAAGTACGCCTCGGGGTCGTCGGGCATCGCCGCCAGGATGTCTTCCTGCTCCGGATCCGCCTCCAGCGCACGCCGGACCTCCGCCTCGGCCTCCTCGGGCGTCGCCGCGGCGAAGTCGATCATCTGCACTTCCTCGTCGCGCGTGTCGTGCGATCTGCCGTCGCGGCTCTTGCGCGCACGCACGATCAGCTTGATCGGCACTTCCTCGAACGGCAGCGCCTCGTGCAAGCGGTTCCGCAAGAACCGCTCGTAGTTCGGCGTGAACAGGTCGGGCCGGTTGACCACCAGCGCGATCGTCGGCGGGTTGGTCGCCACCTGCGCCACGAAGTACACCTTCACCTGCGTGCCCAGCTTGTTGGTCGGCCCCCGCGTCTCCAGGATCCCGCGCACGAGCCGGTTCAGCTCGCCCGTCGAAACCCGCGTCGACGCCTGCTCGAACAGCTCGAAGGCGAGGTCCATCGTCTCCTTGATGTTCAGCCCGTCTTTGGCCGCCATGATCGCGATCGGCGAATCGCGAAGGCCTTTCAGCTCCTCGCGGAGGTAGCGGTCGAACGCCTCGGGCGTGATCGGCCGCCCGTCGCGGCCTTTCCGCCCGTCGACAAGGTCCCACTTGTTGACCACGAGCACGCAGGGTTTGTACGCCTTCTGCGCCAGCATCGCGATCTGCTCGTCGACCTGGCTCACCGGCTCGGTCGCGTCGATCATGAACAAGACGACATCCGCGCGCAAGATCGCCCGCTGCGTCCGGTCCAGCGCGAACCACTCGACCCGCCCCTGAAAACTCTTCTTCTTGCGAAGGCCCGCGGTGTCGATCGCGACGACCGACTTGCCGTCGTAGTCGAAGCGGATGTCCACGGCGTCGCGCGTCGTGCCGGGGATCTCGCTGACGATCACGCGTTCCTCGCCCGCCAGCATGTTGAGCAGCGTGCTCTTGCCCGCGTTGCGCTTGCCGACGATCGCCACGCGCAGGTCCGCCCGCGCCACCCGCTCGTCCTCTGGCGAAGGCTCGGGGAGGAGTCCGTACAGCTCGTCGCTGAACATCCGGCGCTGGTAGTTGTTCTTCGCCGAGACCATCAGGGGCTCGCCGAACCCCAGGGCGGCGAACTCCAGCCCGTGCGCCTCCCACCCCTCGCCGTCGCATTTGTTGGCCACCACCCGGATCGGCGCCGCCCCGCCCGGACGCTCGGGCAACGGACGCGAACCCATCCGACGCTCGCGCAGCATCTTGGCGATCGCTTCGTCCTGCGGCGTCGGCCCCGCCTGACAATCCACCACGAACAGCACCAGGTCCGCGTCGGCCACCGCCTCGGCGATCTGCCTCTCGATCTCCGGCGTCAGCCGCCCCAGGTCGTTGCCGATCTCGTCGTGGCGTTGGCCCTCTGCGGTGTAGACCCCGTACCCGCCGGTGTCGGTCAGCTCGACGGGCTTGTCCGGCCGCTCGCCGTCGGGCGACGGCAGGGTGACGACATTGGTCACCCGGTCGCGCGTGACGCCGGGCAGGTCATCAACGATCGAGACACGCTGGCGGGCCAGCATGTTCATGAGGGAGCTTTTGCCGACATTGGGCCGGCCGACGATGGCGACGCGTGGAAGGGGCATGGCCGGGATTCTAGGGGGCCGATCGGGCGTGCCCGGCCCGGATGCGCCGGATATCTCCGCGAGGGCGGCCCGGCCCGCCGAGCCGGGCAATCCCCGAATCTCGGCTCGTCCGCCCTACCTGTCCCACGGCTGGCTGGGCTCAACCACAGGAAACCTGCCATCGCCCAGCACCCGGCCGACCCGCGAGCGCATGTCGATCGCCACGATCAGACTCGTGCCCGCCGATCGGCTGTAGATCTGACAGATCAGCGTCTCGCCGCTCAGCGTGGCGTGCCGCCAGGTCCATCGATCGAGGTAGAAGTTGACCGCGAGGGTGTACCCGTCGCTCGTATCCACCCAGAACTCGCCGTGTCTGTTGGGGCGCAGCGTGCCCCACCCGACCGATGTGTACTTCGGGCTGAGGCGAACGAACCAATCCCCCTCCGCACGCGGACTGCTCCCGAGATCGACCACGGGCTCGCGGAATCGGGACTGCCACGCGTTCTCCGCCGCGTGCATCCTGTGGACCGACGGCGACGAGACCTCGATCGGGGCGAGCTTGAACCGCTGGGCGAACGCCGAGACTTCCCGCAGCGCGTCCGGATCCTCCTCGATCGTGTGCAACAATTCCTCATCGCCCCTGAAGGCTCCGGGCATGTCGATCATGCGACGGACTTCCGTCCAGCGATGGAACACCTTCTGCTCATCGGCGTCGAGCCGCGCGAGTTCCTCGGTCTTGCCCGTCGCCGCTTGCGTGCGCACAAACAAGCCGTCTTCGCGAAGGTAATACACCCAGGCGTCCGGGAGATTGATCCGCTTCGACTCCTTCCAGGAGACGCCCGTGACGCCGGAAATCGGCCCGGACATCCCGCCGAGCAACGCCGCGGCAATCACTCCGTACGAAGCGACCTGCACGACGACAAACGCTCCAAACCATCGGAAGCTCTCGGACTTCCTCGCCGCGATCGCCCACAGCACCAGCCCCTCGATCACGAGCGTGAGCGGCAGCGCGATCATCAGCAGCGTGCCCAGCGCGGGCCCTGCGCCTTCGATCCACGCGTCACCGCCGAACGCGCGCACAAGCCACGCGTACCCGTGCGGGATCGCCGCGGCCCCGACACCCGCCGAAACCCCGTTGGCGACAAGCATCGCAACGACCGTCCGCAGCAGTTGCAGCTTGCCGAGCAGCGCGATCAGCACCCCCTCGACGAGCCCGAGAAGCACCAAGAACACCACGAGCAACACCCTCGCATCCGTAGCGCCCGGAGCGGCCACTGTGGCGTACGCCGCAACGGTCACGAAGACGATCACCGATGCGAAGACGGCGAATTGCACTTTGCGATGCCGGTTGCCGGACGGACTATTCATTGATGTACTCCAGCGAGACGGGGTCGCCCGGCCATGCGATCCACGCCGGGCGTCCGGGCAGCGTAACTTCTCATCGGCCCCGATACGTCGGAAGATTCACTCCGTCGCCAGACCCATAACCTCCGCCCGCAGTCCTCCACCAGAGCCCGCCGAGACAAACCCGTCCGATCCTCGATGCCCGAAGCCTCCTCACCAATCCGACGCTTCCCCCTCATCGTCGGCCCGACCGCCGGCGGCAAGACCGCCCTGGCCGTCGAGGTCGCCCTCGCCTTCGAGGCCCTCAGCGGCGTCAGGGGCGAGGTCGTCTCCGCCGATTCGATGCAGGTCTACCGGGGGCTGGACATCGGCTCGGCCAAGCCGACGCCCGCCGAACGCCGAGGCGTCCCGCACCACCTCATCGACATCGCCGAGCCCAGCGACGCCTTCTCCGTCCACCAGTGGCTCTCGACGGCCGAGGCGTCGATCGACGAGATCCGCAGCCGCGGCGCGACGCCCGTCGTCGCGGGAGGCACCCACCTCTACATCAAGGCCCTCCTCGACGGCCTCTTCGAGGGTCCCGGCGCCGACGAAGCCCTCCGCCAAGAACTCGCGGCAATCCCCCCCGCCGAGCGACGGGCCGAGCTCGAACGCGTCGACCCCGAAGCCGCGGCACGCATCCACCCCAACGACGACCGCCGAACCATCCGCGCCCTCGAGGTCTACCGCCTCACCGGCACGCCCATCAGCGAGCACCAGCGCCAATGGGACCAGGGCCGCGAGCGGGGCGACCGCGTGCTGATCGGGCTGGACTGGCCCGCCGAGGCCCTGAGCCGCCGCATCAACGCCCGCGTGAAGCAGATGGTCGAACAAGGACTGGTCGAGGAGGCCCGGGCGCTCTGGGAATCCGGGCGGCTGGGCCCCCAGGCCCGCGAGGCGCTGGGGTACAAACAGCTCATTGCATACTTCGAGGGCCGCAATGATTTCGACGACGCGGTCGAGGCGATCAAGATCGAGACCCGCCGATTCGCAAAAAACCAGCGGACCTGGCTCAGACGCCTGAAGGCCGTCCCAGGCTCGGTCTGGATCGACGCCTCCGAAACCCCGCCCGAAACTTGGGCGCAAGTCGTTGTCAGCACTTGCCTTAGGGCCGATTGACCACCCCCCGGATCGCCCTACGCTCCCGCCCCCGGTCGGGGCGCGATCCGAGGCCCGTGCTGGAGGGATCCGCCCGGTCCGGCCGAGAAGAAATCACCCCGCTCCGGCCCGGTCGGTGCTTGACTCCGGGCTTGGTGGCGGGATGTTGTTCGCGGGCATCTGCCCGGCCGGGGCGCGTCAGCCGCCGGCGGAAAACCGACGGCATGGCAAAGAAAACCACCAAAAAGTCCTCAAAGAAGACCGCCCGCAAGACCTCCAAGAAGACGGCCGCCAAGGCCGGCGGGGGCGGTCCACGCAAGCGCGGCGGCAAGGGCGCGGGCCTCGGCGTCAAAGCAGGCGACGCCAAGGGCAAGCACCTCGTCATCGTCGAGTCGCCCGCCAAGGCCAAGACCATCAATAGGTATCTGGGCCAGGACTACATCGTCCTCGCCTCGATCGGCCATGTCCGCGACCTGCCCAGCAAGGCCCCCAAGGGTTCCAAGCAGCCCGTCCCAGGTGTCGACCTCGAGAAGAACTTCCGGCCCACCTACGAGATCCTCGACGGCAAAGACGCCGTCATGCGCGACCTGAAGCGAGCCGCCAAGGAGTCCATCGACTCGGGCCGCCAGGTCTGGTTCGCGACCGACCTCGACCGCGAGGGCGAGGCGATCGCCTGGCACCTCGCGCAGGAACTGGGCATCCCCTCCAAGGACGCCAAGCGCGTCGTCTTCCCCGCCATCACCAAGGCCGAGATCGAGCGGGCCTTCGGCTCGCCCCACGAGATCGACGAAGACCGTGTCAACGCCCAGCAGGCGCGACGCATCCTCGACCGCATCGTCGGCTACCAGGTCTCGCCTCTGCTCTGGAAGAAGGTTGCGCGGGGGCTGAGCGCCGGGCGCGTGCAGTCGGTCGCGGTCCTGCTCGTCGTCGAGCGCGAGCGCGAGATCCGCGCCTTCGTCCCCGACGAGTACTGGTCGGTCCAGGCCAACTTCGCGCTCTCGGAGGCCGACGCCAAGCGCCTCGGCCCGGCGTGGGAGGCCCTGCTCGCCGAGCGCGACGAGAAGAACAACGCCCCGACCATCAAACGCCAGAACGCCTGGCTCGCAGACAACAGCGCCGTCCGCGCCGAGCTCGTCGAGGTCGGGGGCGAGAAGTTCGACATCCGCCAGTCCGGCGGCGCCGGCGTCCTCTCCCCCGTCGACCGCGCCTCGCCCGGCAAAGCCCTGCCCGACGACGCCAAGCGGAACATCGCCGCGAAGTTCAACAGCGCCGAAAGCTGCGACCTCACCCCCGGCGTCGAAGAGGTGCTCCGCCTCGCCGGCATGACCGGCATTGAGACCAAGACCTCCGAAGACGCCGAGGGCCGCGGCCCGGCACGCTGGAAGCGCACCATCAGCGGCAAGGTCGATCCCGCGACGCCCTACAAGATCCGCTCGATCGAGACCAAGCGCACCAGCGTCCGCCCGCCCGCCCCGTTCATCACCTCGACGATGCAGCAGGCCGCCAGCAGCCGCCTCGGCTTCGGCGCCCAGCGCACCATGCGCGCCGCCCAGCAGCTTTACGAGGGCGTGGACATCCCCGGTGAGGGTCCCGTCGGCCTCATCACCTACATGCGTACCGACTCGACGCACCTCAGCCGCGACGCGATCGAGATGGCCCGCGGCTACATCAACAAGTCTTTCGGCGACAAGTACCTCCCCGCCAAGCCCAACTTCTTCTCCTCCTCCAACAAGGCCGCGCAGGAGGCCCACGAGGCGATCCGCCCGACCAACCCCGAGTACACGCCGCAGCGCGTCCGCTCGGCCCTCAAGCCCGACCAGTTCCGGCTGTACCAACTCATCTGGGAGCGTTTCGTCGCCTGCCAGATGACGCCGGCGCAGTGGGATTCGACCGCGGTCCTGATCGAGGGCGGAACCGACCCTTCGCGCAGCGTCGTCTTCCGCGCGACCGGCCGCGTGCTCGCGTTCGACGGCTTCTACAAGGTCGCCGGCGTGCCGACCGCCAGCGACACCGCGACTTTGCCGCAGATCAGCGAGGGCGCCGCGATGCGCCCGTTCTCGATCGAGCCGGACCAGAAGTTCACCAGCCCGCCCCCGCGCTACACCGAAGCGGGCCTGATCAAGAAGCTCGAAGAAGAGGGCATCGGCCGCCCGTCGACCTACGCGGCGATCATCCAGACCATCCAGGACCGCAACTATGTCGAGCAGATCGAACGCCGCTTCTACGCGACCGATCTCGGCGAGGTCGTGACCGACAAGCTCATCGAGGCCTTCCCCGGCATCATGGATGTCGGCTACACCCGCGAGATGGAATCCGAGCTCGACAAAATCGAGGAAGAACACCTCGACTGGATCGAGATGCTCCGGCGCTTCTACAGCGGCTTCAAGTCCAGCCTCGACCGCGCCCACGAAGAGCTCAAGCACGCCAAGGCCGAGGCACTCCCCGCGCCCGACAAGTACCGCTGCGCGACCTGCGGCGCCGGCCTGGTCTACCGCTTCGGCAAGAACGGCCGTTTCCTCAGTTGCGAGCGCTACCCCGACTGCAACTACGCCTGCCCCGTCGATCGCGAGGGGCGTCCGCGCCCCGCCGAGTTCGTCAATGTCCGCTGCCCAAAGACCGGCAGGCCCATGGTCAGGAAGACCGGCCGCTTCGGCCCCTTCATCACCACGCTGCTCGAAGAGGGCGAGACCTCCGAGGACGGCCTCATCCTCAACCTCGACAAGAAGGGCCGCGTGCAGGCGCCCTCCGTCCCGCCCCTTGAAACCGACCTGCCCTGCCCGACCTGTGAATCGCCCCTCAACCTCCGCTCGGGTGTCCGCGGGCCCTGGCTCGGCTGCTCACGCTTCCCCAAATGCCGTGGTCGCGGCAAGTGGACCGAGCTCGACGACGCGACGCGCGAAGCCCTCGAAAAACAGCTCGAAGCCCACGAACGCGCAAACCCCGTCCCGATCATCGAGACGCTCGACGGCAAGCCCCTCACCGACGCCAAGGGCAAACCCCTCGACAACGCGCCCGCCGTCGCCGACCTCCTGCTCGAACACGACCCCCGCGAGGAACCGGTCGCAAGCAGGTGAGCGGGAGGGCGCAGGGAGCCGGGCGCGGGGCGCAGGGTTGCGGGTGTTGGCGGTAGACCGTGGCCCGGGCGTCCCGCCCGGGCGAAAGCGCTTTCAACGATTCACCACAACCTCGACGCCGACCCCTGAGCGCAGCAAAGGGTCGGGTCGATCCCTCGCCTCTCCCCATTCACCACAGCACGCGCACGCGCACCGTCTCGGGGATCTCCCGCAGCTTCGAGAGCAGCTGCGCGCTGTCGGTCGGGCTCACATCCAGCACGACATACCCGAGTTCGTCCTGCGTCCGCAGGTACTCGCCCGAGATGTTCACGCCCAGCCCGGTCGTGATCGCGTGGATCTGCCCCAGCACACCCGGCACATTCTTGTGGAAGTGCAGCACCCGGTGCGGGCGACCCGCGTCGCTCTCCTGCATCGGCAGCTCGACCTGCGGCACATTCACCGCCGCCGTCGTCGTCCCCACATTCATGAAGCGCACCAGCTTCGTCGCGACATCCTCGGCGATCGCCTCCTGCGCTTCCAGCGTGCTCCCGCCGATGTGCGGGGTCAGGATCACATTGTCGAGGCCGCGCAGCTCGCAGTCGAACGGGTCGCCGCTGGCCCGTGGTTCTTCGGGGAAGACATCCAGCGCCGCGCCCGCGAGGTGTCCTGATCGCAGCGCCTCGGCCAACGCCGCGACCTCGACCACTTCGCCCCGCGCGTTGTTGATCAGGTGCGTGCCCTTGCGCATCTGCGCGATCTCTTTGGCGCCGATCATCCCGCGCGTCAGCGGCGTCGAGGGCACATGCAGCGTCACGATGTCCGACTCGGCAAGCAACTCGTGCAGCGTGCCGCACGGGCGCGCGTTGCCAAGGGGCAGCTTGGGCAGCACATCGTAAAAGATCACCCGCATCCCCATCGCCTCGGCCAGCACCGAGACCTGCGAGCCGATGTGCCCGTAGCCGACGATGCCCAGCGTCCTGCCCCGGACCTCGCGCGAGCCGTTGGCGCTCTTGAGCCATCGCCCTTCGTGCGCGTGCGACGATTTCTCGAACACGCGACGCATCAGGCAGATCGCCTCGGCGATCGTCAGCTCCGCGACGCTCCGCGTGTTGCTGAAGGGCGAGTTGAAAACGGGGATGCCCAGGCGCCTCGCGGCGCCGAGATCGACCTGGTTCGTCCCGATGCAGAAGCAGCCGACGCCCAGCAGGCGCGGGGCGCCCGCGATCAGTTCTTCCGTCAGCGTTGTCTTGGAGCGCACGCCGACCAGGTGCGCCTCGGCCAGCAGCGAGCGGAGGTCGTCACGCGAGGGCGAACCGGGCACGGTCACCATGTCGAACCCCTCGCGGGCGAGCAGGTCGACCCCGCGCGGGTGCACCCCCTCCAGCAGAACCACGCGGATGCGGTCTTTCGGGAACGAGGTGCGCTCCGGGGCGTTGTGCGGCTGAGATTGGTCCTGGGCGGTCATCGGCAAGGGCGTTCCTCCTGATTTGGTCGGTCAAGGCTCAGAAAGCATTCAACGCAGCCCGCGCCTCCTAATCGACCACATGCACCACACCCATCAGGCCCAGAGCCAGCAGCACAGCCCCGACAATCAGCCGGTAATACCCGAACGGCGCCAGCCCGTGCTTGTTCAGGAAGCCCACCAGCCACTTCACCGCGATCATCGCCGTGATCGTTGTGACAAAGGTGCCCACCAGCAGCGGCATCCACCCGAGCTGCTCGAACATGTTCGGCTCGTTGTCCCGAGCCGACTCGTGCAGGTTTTTGACAAGCGCGTACACCGTCGCGCCGCCCAGCGTCGGCAGGCCGAGCAGGAAGCTGAACTCCGCCGCCTGGCGAGGCTTCAGCCCCACCAGGACGCCCGCGGTGATCGTCATCATCGAGCGGCTCGTGCCCGGCCACATCGCGATGCACTGCATGAGCCCGATGATCAGGCTCTGGCGCACCGTCATCTTCGTGATGTTCCAGTCGTCGCGGAGCTCGGGGTCTTTGTCCTCCTCCGCCTCGCGCTCGCGGAGCCGGCGCATCGTGATCCGGTCGACCAAGATCATGTAGACCCCGCCGATCATCAGCGCCGCCACCACCGGGTACAGGCTGAAGAGATACCGGTCGATCATGTCCTTGAGCAGCACGCCGATGATCGCCGCCGGCAGGAACGCGATCACGATGTTCCGAAACAGGCGAACGCCCCCAGCGTCCTTGCCCAGAAGCCCGAAGATCATCTGCTTGACCCGGGGCCAGTAGAGCGTCAGCACCGCCAGGATCGCCCCGCCCTGGATCACGATGTTGTACGCGTCGACCGCACGCTTCACATCCGGCGGCTCGTGCAGCCCAATCAGGCTCGTCGTGATGATCAGGTGCCCCGTCGAGCTGACGGGCAGGTACTCGGTGATCCCCTCGACAATCCCGATAACGATCGCCTGCCAGAGTTCCACGGGTCTTGCTCGCCTTCTCGGAACGGAGGTCCGCGCGCACACCCGGCGCGACGGGCCGGGCCGGGTGCCGTCGTACGATGTCGGCGATGGTTGGGTGCGGCCTGAATGTGATCCGCGTCGACGATCCGGATTTGCCGGAACTTTTGCCGTACGCAAACCAACGCGACGCATGGCTCCGCGCCCGCCACAACCCGGACCGAATCGACGACGAGCCCGACGCCCTGACCGCCTCGGGCCTGTTCATGGCCGAGGGCGCCCTCGTCGTCGAGCATCTGATCGAGTCGCCTTTCGGGATCGAGTCCGTGCTCGTCAGCACCTCCGCCATCGAGAAGCACCGCCCCCTCCTCGAACGCCTCGAAACCGGCACGCCAATCTACCTCGCGCCCCCGGAACTGACCGACCGGATCTCGGGCTACCGCATGCACCGGGGCCTCCTCGCCTGCGGGCGACGGGGCCAGCCCATCTCCCCCGCCGAGCTCTTCGGGCGCTGCGACACCCTCGTCGTGATGGAAGACCTCTCCAATCACGACAATGTCGGCGGGATTTTCCGCAACGCCTCCGCGCTTCTGGGCCCGGGCGCCGGCGTCCTCCTGACCAGCCGCACCTGCGACCCGCTCTACCGCAAGGCGCTGCGGGTCTCGATGGGCCACGCCCTCTGCGTCCCCTTCGCAGAGACCGGGCGTTGGCCGCGTGAACTCGACGCCGTCCGGGCGGCGGGCTTTACGATCTTGGCGCTGGCGACCGACCCCGAGGCGTCCGATATCTCCGCGATCGATCCCGGATCGCTCGGCAAGATCGCGATCATGGTCGGGGCGGAGGGGCCGGGTCTGACCCGGCGTGCGGCCGAAAAAGCGGATCAAAGAGTTCGGATTCCGATGGCCCCCGGCGTCGATTCGCTGAATGTATCTGTGGCAACAGGAATCGCCTTGCACCGCCTCGCAAGGATCTGATCCGCACGCTCGCTCCGCCGGAACCTCGCGGAATTCACGCACCAGCCTGTGACCTGCGGCGTATATGAAGTAGACTGTCGGGGAGCGGGTGCGCCTGCGGAGTGCGCTCCCTCTTTCCTTTCCGGCGCTTCGCGGCGTCGGCCCCGCACAAGCCCGAGATTTTCCGGAGGCGCTCGATGGGACGCAACGGTTGGATGATGAACGCTGTTCGAGCCGGCCTCGCAGCCGGCGTGGTTATTGGCGCGATGCCCGCCTCCGGGCAGATCGCCCGCGAGGGTTCCGGCGAGCGACGCACGGCCCTGAACCAGATGGAGCGTCAGCCAGTCCCCGCCGCGGTCTGGGAGAGCCTCGGCGCCTGGGTCGGCGACGAGCCGGTCACCGCCGCAGACCGCAACGGCAAGGTCGTCCTCGTCGTCACCTGGGCGGGCTGGTTCCCCAACTCGCACCGCGGCCTCCAGACCGCACAGGCGCTCCACGACCGCCACGCCGAAGACGGGCTGGTGGTCATCGGCGTCCACAACCCACGCGGCTTCGGCGCACGCAGCGAGTCGGTCCTCGGGGCCAACGCCGTGAAGTTCCCCGCCGCACACGACGCGGGCGGCAAGTTCTACGAGCACTTCCGCGTCCAGCAGGACCCCGAGTACTACCTGTTCGACCGCGCCGGCCAGCTCCGCTTCGCCCACCTCTCCTCGTCCTCGCTCAACGAGGCGACCCGTCTCCTGCTCTCAGAGAGCTACGACGACGCCTCCACGCTCAACCAGCGTCTTGCGATGTCGCAGGCCGAGCGTGAGCGCGAGCTCCGCAGGATCCGTGCGATCAACGAAGATGTCGATCTCAGGGCCCTGCCCGAGATCCCCTTCATGCAGCCCGACGAGCAGGCGTACAAGGACGCCCGGTTCCCGGAGATGCCCAGGCGTCGTGACAACTGGGGCAACGAGCGCGAGGTGCCCTACGCGGCGGAACTGCCCGAGGAAGGCTGGGTGGGGCAGAAGCCCGCGATGGACGGACGCGTCACGGTCGTCTATTTCTGGAGCCCGCTGATCTACCAGAGCCACGAGCGTCGCATGCCGCAGATGGAAGCCATCCAACGCAGGCTCGGGCGTGATGTCGTGGTGGTGGGGGTGTTGATGCCCCACTGGGACGACCAGAACACATGGAATCAGGATCAGCGTGATATTGAAGAGCAGGCCGAGCGGCTGCAGAAGGCGACCGACGGCTTCCTCCGCAACCGGCGCATCGGCCACGCTGTTCTCATCGACCCGCAGCGGAGCGTGTTCCCCTCGCTCCAGCCTACCGAGCAGCACAACTACGGCAACAACGCTTGGCCAGCAAACCGCGTGTTCATCATCTCGTCCGACAGCCAGGTTCGTTGGCACGGGTTCGTCGCCGCCGGCTTTGAAGGCATCCTCGACCGGATCGTCGCCAACGATCCCGGCGTTCAGGCCCGGCGCGAGGTCGAGGCCGAGTACATCCGCGCCCAGCGAAGCGAGCGGTGAGGGATCCCACTGCCCCGGCGTTCGGTGGAGCGACCGCCGGGCCGCTCGCCCATGTCGTCCTGCACCGGCCCGAGATCCCCAACAACACCGGCAACATCGGGCGCACATGTGTCGCCCTCGGCGCGGCGCTGCACCTGATCCGCCCCATCGGTTTCGACCTCTCGGAGAAAGCCTGCCGCAGGGCCGGGCTCGACTACTGGCCCCGGCTCCGCCTGTCTGACTACGCCGGCTGGGACTGGTACCGCGCCGCGTGGCGGGGCGTCACGCCCTGGCTGCTGACGACCCGCGCAACCCGCACCATCTTCGAGGCCGAGTTCCGTCACGGCGACCACTTCGTCTTCGGCTCGGAAACCTCCGGCCTGCCCCCAGAGGTCCTCGACGAATTCCCGGACAGAGCCCTCGCCCTCCCGATGGTCCAGCAGGAACGCTCCTTGAACCTCGCCACCGCCGTCACACCGGTGCTCTATGAGTTTGTTCGGAAAATGATTGCAATTGGGGTGGTCCGCATCGACCCGAGCGGGCGGCTGATCCGCCCCGAATCTTCGCCTCAGGGGGCGAACCCCGTTCCGGCGGGGGCGTACAACTCATAGAACGCAACCGGTCGGGGCCGAAACAGCGGCATCCGGCATTCCGATTCCTCCTCTCTCCTCCAGTGTCCCGCCCTCCTCCGAGAGGGTGGTACACTTTTTGGACCATGGCACGGAAGCGCAACATCCCGGCGGCGTGTGTTCTCGGCCTCCCCGCTCTCGCGGCCGGTGTCCTTCTGCTCGGGGGCTGCCAGCGATCGCTCTTCAGCGACAACGCAGACCGTACCCCGTTCGACCGCTACGACAGGATCCAGAACCAGTACGCCGTCCCGTTCGTCTACGACGAGTACGGAACACGCGTGCCCAATCTCCGCGCCCGGCTTCTGCCCCGCGATTGACCGGTCTCGAACTCTCAGGGCCGATCCCGAGTGTGGATCCGATGGGGATTCTGCGTCGCTACCGCTGTCGGTTGCGGGACCGAAGATGAATCCCAGCAGTGTGACGCTTACTGTGTCGGTCTGATTCCGGGCAGAAAGTCGCGGCAGGACGCCGCGGGTGTTGCGCCTCGGGGCGTGCCCCTTTGGAATTGCAAGAGATCCGGCCTGTCGGCCCGATGGTGTGACGCATCACGAGGATCGACGCCACCGCTTGCGAGTTGGGCAGGATGTCAAAGAACCGACGAACACAGCACGGACGAGCCCGACGCACCTCAAAGAAGCCGCAGGCGGTCTCCAAGCGCACGAAGGTCGTTTGGACCGCCCTGGCGCTCTCGATGGGCGCCGCCGTCAGCGTGCTCGCCGTCGCCGGGGGCGACGCAAGCCCCACGCTCCCGACCCGCGCCATCCCCGCCGCCGCCGCAGTCGCGACGCCCGCCTCGCTCGAGTCCGCCTTCTCGACCGAGGCCCCCGTCGACGCCGAACGCTGGAGGGCGATCGTGATCTACCACTCCGGCTCGCCCTACGGCAACGCCGAGTCGATCGGCCGACGCCACGAGAATCTCGGCCTCCAAGGCCTGGGCTACCACTTCGTTGTCGGCAACGGCAGCGGCCTGCCCGACGGCGCGGTCGAACTCGGCTTCCGCTGGCTCCGCCAGCTCCCGGGCGCCCATGCGACAGGGCCCTACGCCGACTGGTACGACCAGCACGCGATAGGCATCTGTCTGGTCGGGCACGGCAACCGACGCCCGTTTACGCGTGCGCAGATGTCCCGCGTGATCAGCCTCGTCCGGGTGCTCTCGCGTGAGCTGGACATCCCGCCCGAGCGGATTTACCTCCACAGCGACATCGCCTCGACCGACGCGCCCGGCTGGCACTTCCCCGAGGCGAGCTTCCGCGAGCAGATCGCCTCGGGCCGTTGAAGCGTTCGCAGAGGCGGGTTGAATCACCTACCATTTTCGGGGTTGGGCGGTCTGTGTGACGCTTGAGGCCGCTGTCGACTGTGCGGGTACGGCTTGACTCGGGGTCGGAGAGAGCGAAACTCAGCCTCTTCGGAGGCGGTCGGCGGGCCGATATGCCACTTGTCGCAACCCGTCGGCGGATTGCTGCGAACAATCCGCCGTCCCGTTGCCCGCTGGCCGGCTTTCCGGCCTTTCTTTTCAGGCACGGGCCGCGCCGGTCCGTCCATGGAGGATGAGAACCAACCGGTCCCGGCTATTCTCAGCCGGGCACACCAAGGTGTTGAAGGGATTACGGGCAGTCGCGTGGAGTTGAAGAAAGGCGATCTCGTCGAGAACTTCCGGATCATGGCCGAGCTCGGCCGTGGCGCGGCGTCGATCATCTACCTCGCACAGGACACCAAGACCAAGCAGATCCGTGCGCTCAAGCATGTGATCAAGACCAACCCCAAGGACCAGCGCTTCCTCGACCAGGCCGAAGCGGAGGCCAAGGTCTCCAAGGACCTCAACCACCCCGGCATCCGAACCATCGACCGCGTTGTCCGCAAGGGCAGCTTCCTCTCGACCAAGGAACTGTTCCTGGTGATGGAGCTCGTCGACGGGGTCAGCATGGAGGCCCAGCCCCCCAAGACCTTCGAGCACGCCGTCGCCATCTTCGAGCAGGCCGCCAGGGCGCTGGCGCACATGCACGACCGCGGCTGGGTCCACGCGGACATGAAGCCCAACAACATCATCGTGGACGCCTACGGGCGGGCCAAGGTGATCGATCTCGGCCAGGCCTGCAAGATCGGGACGATCAAAGAGCGCATCCAGGGCACGCCGGACTACATCGCCCCAGAGCAGGTGCACCGTCGCGAAATCACGCCCAAGACCGACATCTACAACCTCGGCGCCGCGATGTACTGGGTGCTCACGCGCCACCACATCCCCACCGCCCTGGCCAAAGACACCGACAGCCTGATGGGCTCGATCGACGACGCGCTGCTCGAGAAGCCAAAGCCCGCCATCGAGCTGAACCCAAAGATCAACCGCCACCTCAACGACCTGATCATGCAGTGCGTCGAGGTCCGCCCCGAAGACCGTCCCGAGTCGATGGAGCTGGTCGCAGACAAGCTCAACCTCGTGCACGGCATCCTGCTGGCCAACTCCGGCAAGGGCAAAGAGTCCGTCCGCCAGCCCAACGCCGAGTCGGCGTGAGCCCGGGGTGATCGGAATCGACCTCACATCCGCCGACGAGGTGTGCCGCGTGCTCGACGAGGGCGCGCGGGCCTGCCGCGACGCCGCCTGCCGCAAGGGCTCGATCGATGTCATCGACGCCCCGGGCAAACTGATCGCCACCGGCGACCTGCACGACAACCCGATCCACTTCCAGAAGGTCGTCGAGGCGGCGGGCATGGCCGGCGACAGCATCGACCCCGACAACGCCGCCCACCTCACCCTCCACGAACTCATCCACTCCGACCGGCTGATGAACGGGATGGACTTCAGCCACCGGGCGCTGGTGCGCGTTGCGGCCCTGAAGGCCGCCTTCCCAGAGAAGGTGCATGTGCTCCTGGCCAACCACGAACTCAGCCAAGTGATCGGCGCGGGCATCGTCAAGGACGGCGTCCGCGTCGTCGAGGCGTTCAACGCCGGCGTCGAGTATGTCTTCGGCGACGAGGCCGAGCGCGTCGAGGAGGCGATCGCGGGTTTCATCTGGGCGATGCCCCTGGCCCTGCGCTGCCGCACGGCCCGAGGCGACATCCTCTGCGCCCACAGCGTGCCCGGGGTCGGCATGATGTCGCGGTTCGACGGCACAGTCCTCGACCGCGAGCTGACCGAGGAGGACTACGCGCCCCGGCGAGGCGCCGCCCACCTCATGGTCTGGGGACGCGGCTACGACGCCGACCAGCTCGTCGACCTCGTCGAGCGGTGGGGGGTCAACCTGTTCATCCTCGGGCACGAGCACGCCGAGAACGGCGTCAGGCTCGTCCCGCCCAACGCGATCGTGCTCAACTCCGACCACGAGCGGGGCGTCTACCTCCCCATCGACCTGAGCGACCCGCCCAGAGACGCCGCCGAGGCCATGGCCGGCGTCGTCCCCCTCGGGCTCTGATCTCTGCTACGCGGCCGAAGTGTCTTGCTCCTGTGGCACTGGCGGCTTGTCCGCCAGTGTGCTCCCCCCGTGCGGCCCGGCTCGCCGAGCCGGGTGCTGTACGCATTGATGACAGGAAACACTGGTGGGCAAGCCGCCAGTGCCACAGGTCGTGAAGTCTTTGGTCATCGGCGGGATGTTCGCCCGGGCGAGACGCCCGCGCCCCGCGCCACACCCCACACCCCACATCCCACGCCCCACACCCTACACTGCCCCATGGCCCACGATCCCATCGCCGACGCCGTGCTGAAGCTCATCCGCGTGCAGGACCCCGACGCCGCGGGCATGCTCGAACGCGAGACCGAGCGCCAGCAGAACACCATCGAGCTGATCGCCAGCGAGAACCACGCCAGCGCCGCGGTCATGCACGCCGCAGGAACATGCCTGACCAACAAGTACGCCGAGGGCTACCCCGGTGCCCGCTACTACGGCGGGTGCGAGTTCCACGACCAGGTCGAAGACCTCGCCCGCGACCGGGCCAAGAAGCTCTTCAACTGCCGCTTCGCCAATGTGCAGCCCCACTCGGGCGCGCAGGCCAACGCCGCCGTCTTCCTCGCCCTCCTCCAGCCCGGCGACACCTTCGCCTCGCTGGAACTCTCCGACGGCGGGCACCTCAGCCACGGGCTGAAGGTCAACATCTCCGGCAAGTGGTTCAAGCCCGTCCACTACCCCCTGCACTACGACGAGAACCACCCCGACTTCGAACGCATCGACTACGACGCCGTCGAGAAGGTCTGCATGGAGCACAAGCCCAAGCTCCTCATGTGCGGCTACTCGGCCTACCCCCGCGTCATCGACTTCGAGAAGTTCCGCAAAATCGCCGACAAGTGCGGCGCCCTGCTCCACGCCGACATCGCCCACATCGCCGGCCTCGTCGCCTCGGGCGAGCACCCCTCCCCCTTCCCGCACTGCGATGTCGTCACCACAACGACGCACAAGACCCTCCGCGGTCCCCGCGGCGGCCTGATCCTCACCGACAACGAAGAGCTCGCCAAGAAGTTCGATCGCGCCGTCTTCCCGGGCACCCAGGGCGGCCCGCTGATGCACATCGTGCTCGCCAAGGCCGTCGCCTTCGGCGAGGCCCTCCGCCCTGAGTTCAAGGCGTACCAGAAACAGGTCAAGGCCAACGCCAAGGCCCTCGCCGGCGCGCTCGTCGAGCTCGGCTACCGCATCACCAGCGGCGGCACCGAGAACCACCTCATGCTCGTCGACCTCCGCGCCCGCGACGCCGAGCTGACCGGCGCAGACGCCGAGAAGTGGCTCGAAGCCGCCGGCATCATCTGCAACAAGAACGGGGTCCCCCGCGACCCCCGCTCCCCCCGCGTCACCAGCGGCCTGCGTCTGGGCTCGCCCGCCGCCACGACGCGCGGCTTCGGCGAGGCCGAAATGAAGACCGTCGCGTCCTTCATCGACCGCGTCCTCCAGGCCAAGGGCGACAAGGCCGAGACCGCCCGCGTCCGGAGCGAGGTCCGCGAGCTGTGCGCGAGGTTCCCCCTCTACGCCCAGCAGCACGCGGGCGCCGCCTCGTAAAGAGATCGGGTCCGGAGCGTCGATACGGTCTTCACCGGAGACCCAGCCGTGCAAGAACTGCATGAAGTGAAGCCGTCGGGGATCGCCCGCGCCGGGCGGCGCACGATCGTGCCCGCGACCGTCGCGATGCTGCTGACAGGGTGCGGGCAGCGTGAATCACGCGAACTCATCAGCCGCGAGGTCGAGGTCGAGGCCGGCTCGGCCGTGATCTTCTCGCACTCCTTCCGCCTCGACGACCAGCGCCGCCATGTGCTCTTCGAGGCGACCTCACTCTCGGGCGGGCCGATCAACGGCGCGATCATCATCAAAACGCCGCAGGGAGAGGAACGGCTCTCGGCGACCAACGCCGTCACCGAGTCGCACGGCTCGCACAGCATCCGCCTGACCCACTTCGGCGAGCCCGGCCCCTACGAGGCCCTGCTCACCCCCGTCGACACCGAGCGGGCGTACCGCGTCCGCGTGCGCCTCGTCGTCCACTCGGGGCGGTAGGGCACGAGCGCCTGGCCCGGCAAGCGATCTCAGTCGTTCTCGCCCGTCGCCTCGCGCACGATGCCCTCGTCGCGCGAATCGCTCTTGTGGTACGCGCTCCGCCCCTGCGAGTACTTCTCCGGCGAGATCTTCAGGTCCGGCGTCTCGCCCCGCTTGTGCTGCGCGTGCAGGTGCTTGAGGAACGGCACGCACCACTGACACCCCGTCCCAGCCGAAAGACACTCCGAGATCAACGACGCGACCGGCGGGTCCTCACGGTTGAGGTAGGTCCGGATCTTCCTGAGTGAGACACGGAAGCAGAGGCAGACTTGGTCGTCGGGATCCATCGCCTGATTGTTGCAGGTCAAGACAGAAGAATCCGCACACGGTCAATGAATCGGTCGATGCCGGCGCCCGGCGTGCCACCGACCTCGGCTTTGTGTTCGGTTTGGGGACATGGTTGACACCGTTCGGAGACATCGTTGACAGCAAAGACACTGGCGGGCAAGCCGCCAGTGCTGCAGGTCGTGCGCGACAGCGTGACTCTGCTTTCCGGTTCGGGCGTTCGGGGCAGCACGGCACGCCGAGCCGTGTCCTCCGATTGCCGCCCGATCGACGAATAGCGCCCGCTGAAAGCCCCGAAGGGGCGCGGGGTTGTAGCCACGGGTGGAAGCGTGCGAAGCACGCTGGAACCCGTGGAAAGGATCACTCACTATCTCCCGCTCTGAAGGAGCGGAGGAAGCGCACGATCAACACCACGCCTTCCTTCGCCCCTTCAGGGCGAAGTGTTTCTTGCGCTGCTTTCCACGGGTTGCGCTCCGACCAACGCTGCGCGTCGGCCTGCGCTCCACCCGCGGCTACAACCCATCGCTCCTTCGGAGCGAAGGAAGCGCAAGCGTCGGTCGGATCTCGCGCCGTCATCCGACGCCGGCTTTCACAAACTCTGCACGCGGCGACACGATCGGTCTCGCTTAACGCGACATGACCTTCCGCCGGAAGGAGGTCGATCATTCGGCGGGTCAATGTGTCAACCATGTCCCCGAACACTGTCAGCGATGTCTCTGGTCCGTACACAAAGCCGAGGTCGGTGGCACGAGTCGGATCCGAACTCTCACCCCTCACACAGCTTCTCGATGATGTCCAGCGAACCCTCGATCTCCGCGTGCGGCGACACATAATCCGCGTGCGCCTTCAACGACTCGTCCGCGTTGGCAGGGCAGGCGAACCACGCGACATGCTCGCGGATCATCATGTCGCCCTTCGTGTCGCCCACACCCGCGAGGCGTTCGGGCGCGATCCCCGTCGCTTCGATGAAGCGCACGATCGCGGTCGACTTGCTCACATGCGCCAGGTCGCAGTTGATGTACCGCCAGGTCATCGAAACGCGGAACGGCCAGCCGCAAACCCTGAACGCCTGCTCGATCATCGGGCAGAGTTCCTTCAGGAACGCGGGGTCTGGGTGAAACAGGCTGATCGAGCTGGCTTTTCCGGGCTGGATGGAAACGCCGCGCGGGCCGAGCTCCGCCTCGACCCACTTGGTCGCCTCGATGACCGCCTCGGTGTGCTCGGGCCGGATCGCCGGGTCGCGCTCCGAGCGGTTCTGATCCGGGAAAAACAGCCACACACCGTTCTCGGCGATGCAGGGCAGCGTCGTGTTGTGGAGCAGACGGCACATCGCCTCGGCGAACGGGTGAGGCCGCCCCGAGCACAAGGTCACCACCGGCCGGTCGCCCTCGCCGATCGCACGCCGGTTGTGCTCGGCGATCCGCGCCAGCGCCGAGGCGTTCAAAGGCGACGAATCCTCGGGGATCAGGCACCCGTCGATGTCGAAAATCACCGCGTCGAACCGACGCCGCGGCGAGTGGTGGGGGTTGTCTCGATCAGCGTTGTCCTGCACGCGCCGACTGTAGACGCCCGCCCCGCCGCCCCGCGAGATATCCTTGCCCACGCGATGAAGCTCGATCCGACAGAACGCTGCTACCGCTGCGGGTACGACATCCGCGGGATCGAAGACCCGATCTGCCCCGAGTGCGGCGCCAGCACCCGCTACCGGCCCAAAGAGTTCCTCGATGAACTCATCGAGCAGACCCGGGGCGGCGGCCGGCGTTTCTGCCTCACCTGCCAGCGCGTCGCCGAATTCTCGGCCGAGGGCGTCTGCCCGCACTGCGGCGGACGCGTCAGCCGAACCGCAGACGACGCCTGACCCCGTCCCGGGCGATACCCTCGCAACTCAACCCAAGGAGACCCGATGGCGGGCGTCTTCACGATCGCGATCTTCCTCGCGGCCTCGCTGCTGTTCGTCGTGCAGCCGATGGTCGCCAAGGGGCTGCTGCCCGTCCTGGGCGGGGCGCCCGCGGTCTGGAACACCTGCATGGTCTTCTTCCAGGCGGCCCTGCTCGCCGGATACCTCTACAGCCACGCGATCACCAAGCGCCTCGGCCTCAGAACGCAGCTCATCGTCCACGCGGTGGTGCTCGGGGCCGCCGGGCTGACCCTCCCGATGCTCGCGCCGGGCGAGGGCCCGGACCCGGAAGCCAACCCGACCCTCTGGCTGCTCAAGGCGCTGGCGGTCTCCGCCGGGCTGCCCTTCTTCGCGATCGCCACCAGCGGCCCGCTCCTGCAGCGCTGGTTCAGCAACACCGCCCACCCGCGCGCGCACGATCCGTACTTCCTCTACGCGTCGAGCAACGCGGGCAGCCTGCTCGGCCTGCTCGCCTACCCGTTCGTCATCGAGCGCGTGCTGAGCCTCCCCGAGCAGGCCTGGGCCTGGGCCGGGGCGTACGCGCTGGCGGGCGTCCTGCTCCTCGCCGGCGGGCTGCTCGCCGTTCGGAGCGCGCCGAGCCCCGACAAGCCGACGCCCGAGATCAGCGATCGCCGCCGAGACCGGGCCGAGCCCATCGAGTGGCCCCGGCGATTGCGATGGGTCTTCTACGCCTTTGTGCCTTCGAGCCTGATGCTCGGCGTCACCCACCATCTCACGACCGATGTCGCGTCGGTGCCGCTGCTCTGGGTCGTTCCGCTCGGACTCTACCTGCTCACGATGATCCTCGCCTTCAGCGAGAAGGTGCGGATCCCGATGCGGTACCTCTCGGCGGGCTGGGCCCTCCTCGCCCTCTGCCTCACCCTGATGCTGCTCCTGCACGCACGCGAGCCGATCGCCCTGGTCACCGCGATCCACCTGCTCGGCCTCGTCGGGGGCGGCCTGCTCTGCCACCAGCGCCTCGCCGACGACCGACCGCCCCCCGAGCGACTCACCGAGTTCTACCTCTGGCTGGCGATCGGCGGCGCCCTCGGCGGCGTCTTCAACGCCCTTGTCGCCCCCGTCGTCTTCAGCGTCGTCCTCGAATACCCGCTCACCATCGCCCTCGCCTGCTTCGCCCGCCCGCTCTGGAACGCCGGATCGGCCGCGGCACAGAACTCCGAGCCCCAGACGGATTCAGAGCGCCGCCGACGCATCGCCGGCATGGTCCTCCTGCCCCTGATCCCCGCCCTCATCCACCTCGGCATGACACAGATCGCGGCGATCTTCGTGCCCGAAGAGTCCGGCCTCACGCCATGGCTCGTCGACGGGCCGACCGCCCTCGCCATCGCCCTGCTCTGGCGCCGGCGCACCGTCTTTGCGATCGCCATCACGCTGCTGCTCGTCATCGCCGTGATGCCCTGGCGGACGGGCGAACGCGTGCTCGACCTCGAACGCACCTTCTTCGGCGTGCTGCTGACTACGCAAGAGACCATCCGCGTCGACGAAAACGGCGTCGTCCGCGAGATCCCCGTCCACATCATCAAGCACGGCACCACATTCCACGGCGCACAGATGATGGCCCCGGGCTACGACCGCTTCCCCATCACCTACTACCACCCCGAAGGCCCGCTCGGCGACACCTTCAGGGCCATGCACAACCCCGACGAGGGACGCAGGCTCTCACGCGTCGGCGGGGTCGGGCTGGGCGCCGGAGCCGCCGCCGCCTACGCCCACGCCGGCCAGCGCTGGACCTTTATCGAGATCGACCCCGCGATGGTCCGCGTCGCCCGCGACCCGCGTCTGTTCACCTACCTCCGCGACAGCCACGCACCGGTCGACATCATCATCGGCGACGGACGCATCCGCCTGGCCGAACTCCCCGAGGCCTCCTTCGACCTGCTCATCGTCGACGCCTTCAGCTCAGACTCGATCCCCATGCACCTCATCACGCGAGAGGCGATCGAGCTCTACCTCTCCCGCGTCCGCCCGCGAGGCGTCGTCGTCATGCACATCTCCAACCGCTACCTCGACCTCGAACCCGTCATCGGCTCGATCGCCCGGTCGCTCGGCGTGCGGGCCCTGGTCAGGGCCGACTTCGGCCCCGGCCCCGGGGTCGAAGACTCGTTCCACTACGCCTCGACATGGGTCGCCCTCTCGCCCGAGCCCGAGGGCCTCGACGAACTCGCACGCACCACCGGCTGGTTCCCCGTCGAGCCCGGGGGCCGCGGCACACTCTGGACCGACGCCGATTCGAGCATCCTACCCGTCCTCCGCTGGCGGTGAGCCGGAACGGGGCCGATACTCTTCTCCGATGCCCCAGCTCGACTACCAGACCGCAGGCGAGAGCCACGGACCCGCCGGCGTCGCCACCGTCACCGGCATGCCCGCCGGCGTCCTTGTCGACGAAGACTTCATCAACGCCGAGCTCCGCCGTCGCCAGGGCGGCTACGGCCGAGGCGGGCGCCAACGCATCGAGACCGACCGCATCGAGATCCTCTCGGGCGTCCGCCTCGGCAAAACCATCGGCGCTCCGGTCACCATGCTCGTCCGCAACAAGGACTCCCGCCTCGACGATCTCGAGCGCACGCCCCCGGTCACACGCCCCCGCCCCGGCCACGCCGACCTCGCCGGCAGCATCAAGTGGCTCACCACAGACTGCCGCGAAACCCTCGAAAGGGCCAGCGCCCGCGAGACAGCCGCCCGCACCGCGGCCTGCGCTCTTGGCAACTGCCTCCTCCGCGAGCTCGGGATCGAGTCCTTCGGCTTCACCCGCCAGATCGGCGAGGTCGCCACTGGCGTCGTCGTCACCCCCGAGAACCGCGCCGAGCTCCGCGCACTCCGCGACGAGTCGGACACCTACTGCCCCGACCCCGGCGCCACAGAACGCCAGCGCGATGTCATCCGGCGCGCCAAGATCGAGAAAGACACCGCCGGCGGCATCCTCGAATGCCACATCTTCGACTGCCCGCCCGGCATCGGGTCGAGCATGGACTGGCGCACCAAGCTCGACGCGCGCATCGCCTACGCCGTCATGAGCATCCAGGCCTTCAAGGCCGTCGAGATCGGCCTCGGCGTCGGCTGCGCCGACCGCCCAGGCTCGCAGGTGCACGACCCGATCGCCTACGACCCGCAGAAGCGCAACGAGAACTCCCTCGGCTTCGTCCGACCCTCAAACAACGCCGGAGGCACCGAGGGCGGCATGACCAACGGCATGCCCGTCATCGTCCGCGGCACCATGAAGCCCATCTCGACTTTGCTGCGGGGCCTGCCCAGCGTCAACCTCGAATCGCTCCAGCCCGAAGACAGCCAGTACGAACGCAGCGATGTCTGCGCCGTCTCGGCGGCCGGTGTCGTCATGGAGCATGTCGTCGCATTCGAGGTCGCCCGCGCCATCCTCGAAAAGTTCGGCGGCGACTCGCTCAACGAACTCCGCTCAAACTTCGACCGCTACCTCGAAGCAGCAAGAAAACTCGCGCCGAAGGCGTGAACCCGGCTCTAGACCTGTGGCACTGGCGGCTTGCCCGCCAGTGGCTGGACTCGCTCGCACGAGGGCGCGCCGGACCGAATCTTGCTCGGTGTGAGCTACGATCGGTGCGAGGGAACACTGGCGGGCAAGCCGCCAGTGCCACAGATCGCAGCGATTTCCGGAATCGCCGGCTTCAGAACAACAACAGCGCCAGCATCACAACCAGCGCGAGCCCGATCGCATAGCACGCAAAGCCGACCGCGAGTTCAACGCCGGTGCCTTGTTCATCAGTGATGTCGTCGTGCGTGTGATGATGGGTAAACATGGGCGGATCTCCTGCTGAGCCGCCCCGCCCCCGCCCCAAGAGGTCGGGACGGCGTGGGTTTCGCCACGCATTTCTACACGCATCCTGCCGCGCTTGTTTCCGCGATGCAAGCAAATCGTGCGGCTTCTTGCCGGGCAGCACAGATTGCGCAGCGGCAGCAATCCCGTCTGTCAGCGGTTCGCATCCCGTCGGTCAACCCGCGAACACTTCACAAGACCGCGAAAACGATCTGCACGAGGATCAGCGCGTACACGCCCGCCGCGATGTCGTCGAGCAGGATCCCCCACCCGCCGCGGATCCGCTGCAGCGCGTTGGCGGGCCACACCTTCACGATGTCAAAGAAGCGGAACGCCAGGAACGCCAGCAGCAGCGCGAAAGACACACGCCAGAACGACGGATCTGCGCTGATCGGCAGCGCAAACAACGGGATGCACTGCCCGGCCGTCTCGTCGGCGACGACCTCCGACGGGTCCTCGCCGAGATAGAGCGCCTCGGTCTCTTCACCGCGCATCACCGTCGCAAGCGAGAAGACAACAAGCACAATCAGCAACACCAGGTGGTACAGGAGCGGCGACGAGACGGGCCCGAGCCCGATCGCGATCAAGAGCCCCGCCAGCACAACAGTCGGGATCGATCCCCAGGTCCCGCTCGCGGGCAGGTGCCCGAGGCCGAAGGTCGTCGGCAGCAGGTACTTCGGTCGGTGCATGGGCCGCATCTCGGGATGGCTCACGAGGGTCTCCGATCTTCTTGTTCTCGCACGCAGGCGACCGCCCGCGTGATGTAGGGCACGGCGCTCAAGGCGCTGATGAGCGTCACCGCCCAGGCGCACACCGCCGCGAGGGTCAGGGCTGTCTGCGAGCCCGGTTCGCCGAACGCGACGATGAGCATGATCGCCGGCGCGCCGACGGACTGGGCGATCATTTTGATCTTCCCGCTCATCATGGCCGAGAAGTCGCCTCCCGCCCCCTCGACCAGCCCTCGCAGGGAGGTGACGAGCAGCTCACGCGCGAGAATCACCACCGCCATCCAGGGCAGCACGCCCGACGCCTGCACCGCCCCGCCCTCGGCGGGGACCTGAAACTGCGGGCCCGCCAGCAAGACGAACGCCCCCAGCACCAGGATCTTGTCGGCGAACGGGTCCATCACACGCCCGAACCGCGTGATCACCCGCCATCTGCGGGCCAGCCAACCGTCGGCGGCGTCGGTCAGCGCAGCGACCACGAACAGCCCCGCCGCGACGCCCGCGAGCACGCGGGCCGCGCCGGGCGCCGACGCGAGGTCGACAAGGCTCAGCAGCAGGAAGACCACCGCCGCCATGACGAGGCGGGCGAGCGTCAGCGCGTTGGGCAGTCTGGCGAGCGCGGGGCCGACCAGCGGGCCGTCCGGTGCTGGCGTCGGCGCGGAACCGGATGTCGGGGTCGGCGTCACGGCCGATGGTAGAACCGGGCCCCGCTCGATCGAAGATGCCGCGCCGGTTGAAGGGGGTCGGGGGTGGATCTATCCTCTGGCCCCTTTCGTCGCGGCACGCCGTCGCGGCCTATTCCGCTGGGGTGGTGCGTGGCGGAAGTGATCAGCCCTCTCATCCTGTACGTCGCGGTCATCCTCGGCGGTGTCGGTGTGTGGATGGCCTTGCCGAGAAAGCGGGTCAACCCGCAGATCCTCGGCGGCCTCGTCGCCGCCATCGCCGGCGGACTCGTCCTGATCGGCTTGGGTCTGACAGCCCGCCGGATCGAGGGGGGGCTGCCGAACATCTACTTCTATGTCTTTGCGGCCATCGCCCTCGGCGCGAGCCTCAGAGTCATCACCCACCAGCGCCCCGTCTACGCCGCCCTCTACTTCATCCTGACCATCCTCTCCTCCGCCGGGCTCTATCTGCTCCTGGCGGCCGAGTTCATGGCCTTCGCCCTGATCATCATCTACGCCGGCGCGATCCTGATCACCTACCTCTTCGTCATCATGATGGCCACCCAGTCGCCCTCCGAAGAGGAGGTCGATGTCCTGGCCGAGTACGACCTGCAGGCCCGCGAGCCCTTGGCGGCGGTCTTCGCCGGGTTCCTGATCCTCGGCGCGTTGAGCGTCATGATTTTCACCGGCGCCTCGAAGCTCCCAAACGCCGAGGAAGTCCGGGCCCAGGCCCCGCACCCCGACCACATGCTCCAGCTCCTGCCCCGGCGCGTCGAGCGCGTGCTGCAGGAGGAGGGGCTGATCTCCGGTCGCGAGCGGATCGTGCGCGAGGGCCGTGGTGTTCTCGCGCTCGACCCCGAGGCACGAACAGCGGTCGTTGCGCGGACAGTTGATGTGGACGGCGATCCGGCCGGCGGGTTTATCCCCGGCTCCGAGCGTGAGATCACGCTGCCCGAGCACCTGCGTGCCCGGAATGTCGAGTCGCTGGCGTACGACTTCCTGAACCGCCACCCGATGACGATCGAGATCGCGGGCGTGGTCCTGCTGATGGCGATGCTCGGGGCGGTGGTGCTCAGCCGCAGGCAGGTCGACATCGACGACGAGCGGAAGAAGCAGCAGGCCGAGCGCCGGCTGCGCGACGCGGAGGAGGCCCGCCTGTGATGGTTTCGACCTTTGCGAGCATGGCCGATCTGCTGACCCCGGCGCAGATGAGCTTCCCCGAGTCGATGGGGTCGGTGACCCTGGCGCACTACCTGTTTGTCTCGCTGGCGATGTTCGCGATGGGGCTGATCGGCTTCCTGACGCGCCGGAATCTGATCATCATGTTCCTGTGCACGGAGATGATGTTCCAGGCGGCGGGGATCGCCCTGATCGCCTTCAGCCGTTTCTATCTGCACCACACGGGGCAGTCGTTCGTGATTTTCGTGCTGACGGTGGCGGCCGCGGAGGCGGCCCTGGCGTTGGCGCTGGTGGTGCTGCTCTTCCGCGGGCGCGAGTCGCTCAACGCGGACCAGTGGCAGTCGCTCAAGGGTTGACGACGGGCGTTGGAGCCCGGCTCGAAGCGTTCCGCCCGGCGGTTTGTCCGGGCATGAGGTAAGGATCGGTCTTGCAGACCTCGACCCCACAGCTCGCTGAAACGATCGGGGCCCTCGGCCTCGGGGCCGCCGACGCCGGCGCCGCCTTCGAGGTCGCGACCGGCCCGGCCTGGGCGATGCTGATCCCGATGCTCCCGCTCCTGGGCGCCGTGCTCATGGGCGTGTGCGCGATCATGGGCGTCAAGAGCAAGCTGCCCGCGTGGATCACCGTCGGGCTGCTCGGCTTCTCGGCGGTGCTCGCGGCGGCGATGTACGCCTGGCTGCCCGAGAACGGGCGGGCCGTCTCGGTCGCCTGGGAATGGATCAATGTCTCATGGGGCGACGAGCCCGGGCAGACCCTCAAGGCCAATTTCGGCTTCTACATCGACAGCCTGACATGTCTCTGGATGCTCTTTGTCACGCTGCTGGCGACGCTGATCGCCCTCTACGCCAGCGAATACATGAGCCACGATCTCGGGGCGGGGTACTGCCGCTTCTTCGCGGCGTTCAACCTCTTCGTCTTCTCGATGGCCTGCCTGGTGATGGGCGACAACCTGCTGTTGCTCTTCCTGGGCTGGGAGGGTGTGGGCCTCTGCTCGTACCTGCTGATCGGGTACCACTACAAGAAGCACTCGGCGGTCTTTGCCGCCAAGAAGGCGTTCATCGTCAACCGCATCGGCGACCTGGGCCTGCTGGTGGGCGTCTTCCTGACCTTCGTGCACTTCGGGACGGTCGAGTACAAAGACCTGTTCCCGATGGTGCAGCCCTACATCGAGGCGATGCGCCAGGGCAGCATCTCGGACATCCCGGCCGTCGTGCAGCTCATCCCCGTGCTGCTGATGATCGGGGCGTTCGGCAAGAGCGCCCAGCTCCCGCTGTTTGTCTGGCTGCCCGACGCGATGGAGGGCCCCACGCCGGTCTCGGCGCTGATCCACGCCGCGACGATGGTCACGGCGGGCGTCTATCTGATCGCCCGGATGTACCCGCTCTTTCTGGTGAGCGAGTGGGCGCTGCCGATCGTTGCGTGGGTGGGGGGGCTGACGGCGCTGGTCGCCGCGACGATCGGCATGGCCCAGTTCGACATCAAACGCATCATGGCGTACTCGACGGTGTCGCAGCTGGGGTTCATGTTCTGCGGGCTGGCCTTCCTGAGCTCCGTCGGCGGCGCGTTCCATGTCGTGACCCACGCCTTCTTCAAGGCGACGCTCTTCCTCTGCTGCGGCGCCGTGATGCACGGCTTCGCCGGGCAGCTCGACCTGCGCAAGCTCTCGGGCGTCTCGTTCATGAAGGGGTGGGGGATCGTCGGCATCGCGATGTTCATCGGATGCCTGAACCTCGCGGGCGTCCCGTTCACCGCGGGCTACTTCAGCAAGGACATGATCCTCGCCGAGGCGTTCGTCACCCCCGGCCCGGGCTACCAGATCCTGGGCTTCATCCTGCTGCTGACCGCCGGCATCACGGCGTACTACACCTTCCGCGTCTTCTTCCGCGTCTTCGTCGGCCCCAGGCACTACGAGCCGGGCGACGAGCTGCACGGACACGACGGACACCATGATGATGACGACCACGCCGAAGGCGACGCCCACACCCCCGGCGACCACGAGCCCCTCGGCGGCAGCGTCGAAGAGCGCGGCAAGAAGACACACGCAGAAGCCGAAGACTTCCACCCCCACGCGCCGGGCTGGGCGATCAACGGCGTGCTCGCGACCCTCGCGGTCCTCTCCGTGCTCGCGGCGGCCCTGTACTTCGTCCCCGGCGCCGACAAGGCCCACAAGGGCTGGACCGGCGGCATGATCTCCGGGTCGACCGCGGCGCTCGTCGTCGCCGGCGAGGCCGACCACCCGTCGCGCATCGCGGCGTTCGTCGGCGCAGAGCCCGAGCAAGGCACGCTCTTCGGCCAGGACCCGCACAAGATCATGTACTATGTCTCGGGCGTGATCGGCCTGACCGGGATCGCGATCGCCTTCGCCCTGCACTTTGCCGGACGCAAGGAGGCGGAGCGTTCCGCGGCCGACAACCTCCTGCAGGTCAAGCCGATCCGCACCGCACACCGCTGGGCCAACGCCAAGTGGTATGTCGACGAGTTCTACGACTTCGCCCTCCGCAAGCCCCTGTGGGCGGCGTCCCAGATCTTCCACCTCATCGACAAGCTGCTCATCGACGGCCTCGTGAACCTCGCCGGCTACCTGCCCCGCGCGTTGGGCAAGGGCGTGCGTCCGTCGCAGAGCGGCGTGCTCCACAGCTACGCCGCCGCGATGGCCGGGGGCTTGGCCGTCATCCTGCTGATTGTGCTGCTCTTGAGCCTGTGAACTTTTTCGCGGCCCCGCGATCGGGGCGGAGAGACGACCGACGCCCCGAGGCGGGCTGAAGCGAACCAACCGTGAGCGAATCGATCCTTCATGTCCTGATCCTGCTGCCGATCGCCACCGCGGCGTTCATCGTCGCGCGCCCGCAGGCAGAAGCCAAAACCATCGCCCTCTGGGGCTCCTTGATCTCGCTGGTGCTCGGCGTCGTCGCGGCGTTCCAGTTCGACTGGTCCAACGCGGGCGCGATGCAGCCGGAGGTCTCCCTCGTCCCATGGCTCCCGGCGCTGGGCCTGAGCATCTCTGTCGGGGCCGACGGCGTCTCGATGATGCTCGTCCTGCTGACGGTCCTGCTCGGGCCGATCTGCGTCGCCGCCTCGTTCAGCTCGATCAAGCACCGCGTCAAAACCTACTACGCGTGGCTGACGGTGCTGCAGGCCGCGATGGTCGGCGTCTTCATCGCCCGCGACATCCTGCTCTTCTATGTCTGCTTCGAGTTCACGCTGATCCCGATGTTCGTGCTGATCAGCATCTACGGGTCGAGCAACCGCAAGGCCGCGGCGACCAAGTTCTTCCTCTACACCTTCACCGGCTCGATCCTCGCCCTGGCCGGCCTGATCTATGTGATCTGGTTCAACGCGACGCGTGTGCCCGTCGAGGCGTTCGCGGGCGCCGGCGAGTGGTCCTTCCAGATCGACACCCTCCGCCAGGCCGCGGTCCGCATGTCGCCGACCGAGCAGGGCTGGGTCTTCGCGGCGATGCTCCTGGGCTTTGCCGTCAAGGTGCCGCTCTTCCCGGTGCACACCTGGCTGCCCCTGGCCCACACCGAAGCGCCGACCGCCGGCTCGGTCATCCTCGCGGGCGTCCTGCTGAAGCTGGGCACCTACGGGCTGTACCGCTTTGCGATCCCCTTCACCCCGATCGCGGCGGTCGAGTTCGCCCCGCTGATCGGCGCGCTCGCGGTGGTCGGCGTCGTCTTCGCCGGGCTGATCTGCTGGGTGCAGGACGATGTCAAGAAGCTCGTCGCCTACTCGTCGGTCTCCCACCTCGGCTTCTGCGTGCTCGGGCTGTTCGCCCTGAACACCATGGGCCAGAGCGGGTCGGTGATGTACATGATCAACCACGGCCTGTCGACGGGCGGGCTCTTCCTCCTGATCGGCATGGTCTACGAGCGCTACCACACCCGCTCGATGCGCGAGCTCGGCGGGCTGGCCTCCAAGATGCCCGTCTGGTCGTTCTTCATGGTCTTCTTCGTGATGGCCTCGGTCGGCCTGCCCGGGCTGAACGGGTTCGTCAGCGAGTTCATGTGCCTCATGGGCACCTTCCAGGCCAGCGACATGCTCGCGGGTTCGAGCATCGGCGCCACGCCCGGCGTGCTCGGCCCGGTCTTCGCCATCCTCGCGGGCACGGGCGTGGTCATCGGGGCGATGTACCTGCTGATGATGACCGGCAAGATGGTCTGGGGCCCCCTGCGCGAGCCCAAGGGCCACGCGCACCACGACGACCACAGCGAGCTCCCCGCCGACCTGAACGCACGGGAGATCGCGGTGCTCACCCCGCTCGCCGCGCTGTGCCTCATCCTCGGCCTCTTCCCCACCCCCGTGCTCAAGGGCATCGAGGCGCCGGTGAACGACACCGTCCGCTGGGTGCACGAGCACGGCGGCCTCCGCCTCTACACCGACACCACGCCCCAGCGCGTCTCGGAGCTTGCGCCCGCGGGCGTGGTTCCGCCCGAGCTTGCCGCCCCGAGGGCGGGGGGTGAGCGATGAGTTCCCTTCTCGTCCTTCTCGCGCCCGAGATCGTTCTGTTCATGGCGACCTGCGTCGTCATGATCGTCGGCCTCTGGCCGAAGATCGAGGTCCGCTCGCTGGCGATGCCGATCGCGGGCATGGGCCTGCTGATCGCCGGCGTGCTGGCGATCAACACGCCCCCCAACCCCGAATCGATCCTGCCCCACATCATCCCCTACGCCAAGGCGATGACCGCCGGCGTCGGGCTGCTCTTGGTGCTGCTCCTGGCCGGCACGGTCGACCGCTCGTACGAGGCGGCGGTCGAGCGGGGCGAGATCCGCTTCGACCCCATCCACACCAACCGCGCCGAGTTCTTCGCCTTCTTCCTCTTCAGCCTCACCGGCCTGATGCTCTGCGCCTCGGCCACCGACCTCATCTGGCTCTTCCTCGCCCTCGAGCTTGTCAGCCTCCCGACCTATGTCATGGCGACAATCTCGACCCGCAAGCTCAAGAGCCAGGAAGCGGGCGTCAAGTACTTCTTCCTCGGCGCGCTCGGCGCCGCCATCTTCCTCTACGGCTTCGCCCTGCTCTACGGCGGCACGGGCACCACCAACCTCATCGGCATCCGCGACGCGCTGGCCGAGCAGGCCGCAAGCGGCGGGATCAACCCCATCGCCATGGCCGGGATCATCCTGAGCCTGATCGGCATCTCGTTCAAGATCGCGGCGGTGCCGATGCACTTCTACACCGCCGATGTCTACCAGGGCGCCGCGGCCCCCGTCTCGGCCATGCTCGCGTTTGTCCCCAAGACCGCCGGCTTCATCGCGATGATGGGGATCCTCGCGGCCGTCGGCTGGCAGTACGCCCCCGGGGGCGAGATCCTGGCCGAGGGCGCCGGCTCCCTGCCCCGCCCGATCTATGTCACCCTCGCCGCGATCGCGGTGCTCACCATGACCGTCGGCAATGTGCTGGCGCTCCTGCAGCGCTCGACCAAGCGCCTGCTGGCCTACTCCTCGATCGCCCACACCGGGTACATGCTCGTCGCCCTGATCGCCGGTCCCGCGATCGCCGCAGAGGCGGGCATCAAGAACAACGGCCTCGGCGCCGTGCTCTTCTACCTCTTGGTCTACGGCGTCACCAACATCGGGACCTTCGCGGTCGTCGCCTGCCTGGAGCGTCCGCAGCCCGACGGCGAGGCGGACGAGCTCGACGACATCGACGACCTGCGCGGGCTCTGCCGCACAAGGCCGGTCCTGGGCTGGGTGATGGTGATCTGCGCCCTTGGTCTGCTTGGCCTGCCGCCGCTCTTGGGCTTCTGGGCGAAGTTCCTGCTGTTTACCTCGGCGATCTCGGCCGGCGAGATCGCGCTGGTGGTGATCCTCGGCCTGAACTCGGCGATCGCGGCGTTCTACTACCTCAAGCTCGTGGCGCTCCCGCTGCTTGAAGAGCCCGAGGGCGACGCCCCGGCGACGACGCCGTTTGCCACGCGGACGATCGCGGGCGTGGTCTCGGCGGCGATGGTGGTGCTCGCGGTCATCCCGACGGGCATCGTCGACGCGGCGATGGAAGCCGCGGATCGTGCGGGCACGATCGTCCCCGCGAACATCGAGGCGATCGAACGCTCGATCACCGCCGAAGCAATCCGCGACGAGCCGGCACCGACCGTCGACCGCTGAGCAGAAAAACCGGACACAGATCTGTGGCACTGGCGGCTTGTCCGCCAGTGTTTTTCTGTCATGAGCGGATCGGGCAACTTGTTATAATCTGTGCCTCCGACCACGGCCCTGCAAGGCCGATGCGTCGGACATCCCGCACCGGGTAAACTCAGAATCTGCAAGCGCAGAGTCGGCGCGAGGGCGAGGCGTGGATATCGACGATCCGAGGTTGATCGAGCATCTCCGCGGGCGCGTGTGGCCCGCGTTCTGGGCGCTCTACGAAGAGGGCGGTGACAATGTCTCGACGCTCCATCTCTCGATGTGCGACATCGCGAGGATCGACCGGTTCGAGGCGGCGGTGAACAGCCGGGGACGGATCAGTTCCGTTTTCTGCGAGCCGGGGGGCGAGCGCCCGCCGAGCGAGTTTTCTGGCGCGATGCGGGCGCTGGTGTCCGGTGAGGTGGTGGCGGCCTCCGGCGGCATCGAATGGCAAGATCGCGAGTACTTCTGGCTCGCCGATGCGCGGAAGAGGAACGCTGCGTTCGACTTAGAGCTCTGTTACGGGGGCGCAAACGAGCCGCTGATCGATGAATCTGCGCCGGATGCCGAGCGCTTCGCGGCGTTCATGCGTTTCGTCGGGTTCGGCGTGCTCTTGCAGGAAGCGGGCAACGCGGCGCTGTTCGCGCTTGCGGATCACGACGAACGCTATCGCGGCGACACCGACCTTGTCGTGCTGCCGATACTGGATTGAAGAGGCTTTCCGATGGTCGATGAGCCGAAGAACAGAGACGGCCCATTCCGAAACGAGGACTTCACAAGCCCGCCGGGCCGCTTGTTGGTGTCTCCGGAGCGGGAAGCGGTGATTGAGCGGTTCCTGAAGGCGTTCCGCGAGCCAAGGCTCGACAAGGACGCGTCGAACAGCACGCCGACATGTATGTTTTTTAACGACGGCTGGATCGTTGATGAGTCGGTGCTTCTCTCACCGGAGTTGATCGGGGCTGAACTGTACTTCCACCTCGAGTGGGATTGGCTTGTCATAGCTCGGACAGAGGACATCGCCAACTTCTTCGAGGACCGGAATCCTTGGGAGAGTGACGAGTACTACATCTTCGACGAGTCGATGCTCTGGTGCATCACGATGGAACACAACGATGTCATGCTCATGGTCCGCAACGATGGGGAACCGGGCCCTCACGATCCGGGCGCTGGGCCCGTACACCGCCCCGGGAACCCCGGCCGACGCCAATAGCCCACGCCCCCGCCCCCACACCCCAGCGCCCCTCCATTACACTCCCCCCATGACCATCGCGAGAACGATCGCCCTCGTCCTGCTCCTGTTCTCCCCCGCGGCCATGGCCGACGCCCATTGGGACTCGATCCGGCAAACGGCCGCGGATCGCTTCGGCGACGCTGGGGCGCAGGCCGCGGCGTTTCTCGCCGAACACCGGCCCGAGCGCGACGCCGACATCGACCCCGAGATCGTGCTCGAAGCCATCGAACTGTCGCTCCGCGCCCGCGAGACCTACCCGTGGGCGAAGGAACTGGACGGCGGGCTCTTTTTCAACGATGTGCTGCCCTACGCCGTGCTCGATGAGGAGCGGGCGAGGTCGCGCAGGCGGGTGCACGCGCTCGCGGCTCCGATCGTCGAGGGCGCGTCCGACGCGACCGAGGCGGTGCAGGCGCTCAACCGCGAACTCTTCCGCTCCACCGGGGTCCGCTACAGCACAGAGCGGCGGCGGGCGAACCAGAACGCGATCGAGACGCTCGATCTCGGGCTCGCCTCGTGCACCGGGCTCTCGATTCTGCTCATCGAGGCGTGCCGCAGCGTCGGTATCCCGGCGCGGATCGCGGGCGTTGCGAGCTGGCCGGGCTCGGGCGGCAACCACGCGTGGGTCGAGATCCACGACGGGCAGCGCTGGCGGTTCACCGGCGCCGCCGAGTACGACGCGGGCGGGCTCGACCGCGCATGGTTCGTCGGGCGCGCCCGCTCGACCGTGCCCGGCCACCGGCTGCACGGCGTCTGGGCGTCCTCGTGGCGGACGACGGGAGACCACTACCCCCTCGCGTGGAACATCCAAGACACCGGCGTGCCGGGGGTGGATGTCACGCCCACATACGCACGCGCCGGAGCACGCGCAGAGCCCGTGCTGGCGATCAGGCTCTGGTCGTCGCGGGGCGGGCCGAGGCTCGCGGCCGACACGACCATCGAGCACGATGGCAAGACCCACACCTCGCGCACCTTCGCCGATCCCGACGACATCAACCGCGTCGCGGAGTTCCCCGCGATCGACGCACGCCCGCTGGCCGTGACGCTGCGTGTCGGCGGCGCGGCGCGCACCGCGACGCTCGACGAGCGCCACGAGACAGGGCGCGTCATCGAGCTGTACTGGGACGAACTCGGTCTGAGCCGAAAAGAGGCCGAGGAAGCTGCAAAGAGACTCTGGCGCGAGCACGCAGAGGCGATCGCCGATGCCCGGCGCAAAGAGCTCGAAGCCGGCGTCATCACGCACGGCGAGCACGAGCTGCGCCTGCTTAAACGCCGTTTCGGCGAGGCGCCCGATGCCGGGCCCTCGCTCTGGATCTCGATGCACGGCGGCGGCGGCACAACCACGGAGGTCAACGACCGCCAGTGGCGGAACCAGATCCGTCTGTACGAACCCGAGGAAGGGATCTACATCGCCCCCCGCGCGCCCAGCGATACATGGAACCTCTGGCACAGGCCAGAGATCGACGCGCTCTTGGGCAGATTGATCGAGTCGGCGATCGTTGTCTGGGGCGTCGATCCTGACCGGGTGTATCTCATGGGGTATTCGGCCGGGGGCGACGGGGTGTACCAGCTCGCGCCGCGGATGGCCGATCGATTCGCGGCGGCCGCGATGATGGCCGGCCATCCCAACGACGCGACGCCGCAGGGCCTGCGCAATCTCCCCTTCGCGATCTTTATGGGCGAGAACGACGGGGCGTACAACCGCAACACCGTCGCGAAGCAGTGGGGCGGCAAGCTCGCCGAACTGCACGACGCCGATCCGGAGGGCTACACGCACCTCGTCCGCATCTACCCCGGTCTGGGCCACTGGATGGAACGGCGCGACGCCGAGGGCGTGCCCTGGATGGCCGAGCACACGCGCAACCCATGGCCGAGCCGCGTCCTCTGGCGCCAGGGCAACACGACGCACGAGCGGTTCTACTGGCTCGCGATCGACCCCGAGCACGCCGCACGCGGCCGCAAGATCATCGCGAGCGTCGAAGGCCAGACAATCACGATCGATTCCGAGGATGTGCCGGCGATCGAGCTGCTGCTCAGCGACGAGCTGCTCGATCTCGACAAGCCGGTCAAGGTGATCGCCAACGGACGGAAAGTCTTTGACAGCGTGGTCGTGCGCACAGAAGAAGCAATCCGCCGCTCGATCGAGCTGCGCCCCGACCCTCGCATGATCGCGACGGCGACGCTGAGGGTCGAACTACCTTCGCGGGATTGACAGCCGCTCAAGTCCCCGCGGGCTTCTGCACCTTCGCCAGCATGCGGCTGAGCTGGAAGATCCAGCCGCCCAGCGACATCACAAGCCAGATGTTCGCCCACGCGATCGGCTCGCGCGTCAGCACGCCCTCGAAGGGCAGCTCCCACGCGCTGACCAGCCAGATCCCCGCGAACAGCACGATCGCCGAGCCGGCCATCGCCGTGATCATCGCGGCCGATTTGCCCGGCCTGAACAGCCCGATCAGCATCCCCGCGAGCGCCCCCCCGAACGCGCACGCCCCGACGATCATCGCGCCGTCGCGGTCGAGCCGGTCGTGGAAGCCCTTGAGGTCGTGGTAGAGCGCCGAGGCGAAGCCGCGGATCTGCTCGGCCGACTCGTTGACCACGCCCGCGGCGCCCGTCACCGCCTCGTCGATGCTCTCGACCAGGCGCTGGCGGGCCGCGGCCCGGTCTTCGTCGCCGTTGTCGGGCATGCCGGGCGACCCGAGGATGCCCAGCACCTCGGCGTACTCGTCCTCGGTGTACCCCGCCTCCTGCATCTGGACCGCCAGGAGTTCGGCGTCGGCCTCGACCACAGGCCGGTGCTGGACGATGATGAGCGAGAGCAGGAACCCAGCCGCGGCGAACGCGCCGGCCGCCGCACCGATCATCGCGATCTTGAACGCCACGATCGAGATCGTCAGCCCGATCACCCCGCCGGCCAGCAATCCGACATGCAGAGCCGGCCATTGGCCGATGTTGTCATCGCCGATGGCCGCGGCGATCAGCAGCCCGGTCGCCGAACCCAGCACCAGCCCCAGCGAGGCGAACGCAGGCTTGATGAACCTCCCCCCGAACAGCCAGAGCATCACCCCCGCCACAACAAGGGCCAGGAGCACGATCTGCGCCTCGGCGGGCAACTGCTTGAGGTGTTCGGAGGCCGATTCGAGCACGGCGGCCGCGCCGGGCTCTGCCCGGGGAACGGAAAACAGGTGTGAGTAATCCTGATCGCGCACAGGCGCACCACCTACCCTCGGAGCCGCGCAGCGGCAAGTAACGGTACGGTCGGCTCGGGACCCGTGCCGACACAAGTCATCCGGCCCGAAGGAGCGATCGGTTGGCCAAGAAAGGTCCGAAGAAAACAGATCGACAAGGACAGGGGGGCGCCTCCTCCGGCAAGCCCGCCCGTTCGGGCGGGTCGGCCAAGAAACTCTCCAAGAAGCCGGCCGATCGGCCGAAGCCGAAGGGCAAAGCCGCGCCGACGGACAAGCACGCTCCCACCCCCCAGGAACTGGCGGGGCAGGAAGCCCTCACGGAGCTCCGACGCAAAATCGACCGCATCGACATGCGTTTGGTCAGGCTCCTGAATGACCGTGCGTCGTTGGTCGTCGAGGTGGGCAAGAGCAAACGGAACACCGGGGCCCCGATCTACGCGCCCCACCGCGAGGCGGAAGTCCTCGCCAAAGCCCTCAAGGCCAACACCGGCCCCCTGCCCGACAGGGCGGTGGAGGGGGTGTTCCGGGAGCTGATGAGCGGCAGTTTCGCCATCGAGCAGCCCCTGCGGATCGGGTATCTGGGGCCGCCCGGATCGTTCAGCCATGCCGCGGCGATGGCCCATTTCGGCTCGTCGGTCTCGTTCGAGGACTTGCGGGAGATCCGGGGCGTTTTCACCGAGGTGCGCCGGGGGCATGTCGATTACGGGCTGGTGCCGATCGAGAACTCGACGCACGGCGGCGTGGCCGAGGCGCTCGACGCGTTTCTGGAGACCGCCGGCGAGGTGACGATCTACGCCGAGGTGCAGCTGGCGGTGCACCTGGCGCTGCTTGCCAACTGCCAGCCGAGCCAGATCCGGCGGGTGCACGCCAAGCCGGAGGCCTCGGCCCAGTGCCGGACCTGGCTGGCGACGCAGTACCCGCAGGCGGAGGTGCTGGCGGCGGCGAGTTCGAGCCGCGCGGCGATGACCGCGGCCGAGGAGTGCAAGCTCGCCGAATCGATCGGGGCCGAGCCGGGCTCGGCGGCGGTGGGGCCGGCGCTGGCGGGTGAGCTCTACGGGCTGCGGGTGCTGTTCGCGGATATCGAAGACAACCCGAACAATGTGACGCGGTTCTTTGTCATCAGCAGGCACCGGGCGATGCGGTCGGGTGACGACAAGACCTCGATCATGTTCAAGACAGCCGACAAGCCGGGTGCGCTGGTCGATGTGCTGAAAATTTTCTCCGACGCGGGGATCAATCTGGCGCACATCGACAAGCGTCCGAGCGGGCGGACGAACTGGGAGTACACCTTCTTTCTGGATATCGAGGGGCACAGGGAGGACGCTCAGCTGGCGTCGGCGCTGGACGAGGTCGAGCGTCACTGCAAGGAGCTGTCGGTTCTTGGGAGCTACCCCCGATCCAGGCGGATCCTGTAGGGGAGCGGGCTGGAGGGGGAGGAGAAAAAAACCGGAGCGGGCCTGTTTGGCGCGCGGCGTCGAGTTGTGGTACACTCCGGAACAGCGGCACGCGGCGTGCGTACCGCCAAGAGCCCCGGGACCCACCACGCCGGGGCGCGTCGGTGCTTTAGGGGCAGCCCCCGCTTGCTGCCCGCGAGTCCGTCGCAAGGCACGAGACCCGACCGGAGCGAGATCCTGAGGCATCTTGGCCGCCATAGCGCTTGTGTTTGCGTTGTGTGAGGCCCGGGTGGGTTGAGGATCTGGCGGCTTTGAAGTAGGTTGTGCCGCCCGGCAGAGCCGGGTGGATGTCCGAGGAGCAGCCATGAACCGTTCTTCCGCTGTCGTGCGTCCCTATGTTCGCCGGCGCACCCGGTCCGTCGAGAAGCACTCGGCGGGCAGGCTCGCGGCTCTTGCCGGCCGGTCGGCTCGTCCGGCTGTAGAGCGGCTCGAGCCCCGCCAGCTTCTGTTCACGCTCGAGATCACGCCCGAGAGCGATCTCAACGGGGACGGGATCGGCGTTGCCGCGGTGATCTTCGGGTACGCGATCCCCTACCTTAATACCAACATCGAGATCGAGGATCCGGACGATCCCGAGATCATCGACGAGGACTTCGGCGAGGAGGCGCCCCGGAACATCCCCAGCGGCACCGTCTTTGAGGAGTCGAACCTCCGCGTCCGGCACAACCTCGCCCCCGCGACCGACTCGCGGATCATCGCCCAGATCGGTCCCGACGGTCCGATCGCGGGCACCGAGACGATGCAGATCATCACCCGCCAGGAAGGGCGGTTCATGTCGTTCGAGTTCCTGGGGGAGGAGTCGGGCCTTCCTCTGGCGATGCAGGAGTTCAGCTTTTTCGCCAACCGGGGTGTGAACGCCCAGTTCCAGCCGATCACCGCGTTCGGCCTGCCGTACAACGACATCCGTCTGGAGCTTCGGTTCGACGGTGAGCTTGTCGATGCGTTCACCGGCACGGCCCTCCGCGATTTCAACATCGGGGGCGACGGGGCGAACATCCCCGCGGGCGTCGGCGAGTTCTTCTTCAGCGCCGCCGATCCGCGGGTTTCCGGCGTCTTCGACGAGGTCCGCCTTGTCGCGACGGCGAACAACCCCAACCCGTTCCGGCTGGACGACTTCTCGGCGACGCTCCCGTTCGGCATTTTCAACGAGGTGGTGTCGAGCACGCTCTTCGGCGCAGAGGTCCGGCTGGTCGGCCCGATCGGCGCCCGCGCGACGATCACCGATCTGAACCAGAACCCGATTGTCCCCACGATCCGTGTCGGCATTGTCGACAATGTCGTGCTGATCGACCGCGATCTCGACGGTGTCCCGAACTTCAACGCGGGCATCGGCCGGATCGTGCTGGAGAACACCGATTCGCGCACCAATCTGACGGTGCTTGGCGGCAACATCGAGCAGGGCGAGAACCAGAACGCCTCGTTCAGCCCGATCGAGCTCCCCGAGGGCATCTACCAGGAAGGCACGGGCGAGGGCGCGTTTATCTACACACGCTCGGAGGACTTCAACGGCATCTTCGACCAGTTCGAGCAGGCGGGCTTCGGCTTCGGGTTCACCGCTGACGACGACGGCATCGGCCTGCCCCCCGGCCAGGGCTCGGTCCTCATCGGTTCGCCTTTCGTGCGCAACCCGGCCTCGACCCAGACCTTCAATCCCGGCGGAGCGGTCCCCGGGATCCCCGTCACCGGCGGCGGGCTTTCGATCAGCGATCCGCTGAGGTTCAACAACCCGACGCAGGGGATCTTCGTCAACGACGGGTCTTCGATGGGACGCGTGGCGATCCACGGCATCCTGTTCGGTTCGTCGAGGTACACCGGCGCCGTCGACGAGATCAACATCGGCTACAACATGGGCTCGACGACGGTCGACGGCGACCTCGGCGCGTTCATCGTCGCGGGCGACGCGGGCTTCTATGTCTTCGAGGACGACGCGACGATCCCGCCCGGCCTGGCGGTCAACGAGGCGTTCAAGACCAACAACGAGCTGGTTGTCGGCCGCTCGCTCGGCGAGTTCATCGCCGGCGGACGCACGCTGATGGACATCACGGTCGTCGGCGATATCAACGATCCGGCGAACAGGCCGCCGCGCGACATCCTGCGCTACCGCGAGCGTGAGTTCATCTGGGCCGTCCCCGAAGGGTCGCAGGTCAACGAGGGCTTTTTCTTCAACGCCTGGGCGGAATTCCAGGTCCGCAACCCGGGTTTCAACGGCTTCGGCAGGACCTACTCCGACCAGCCGCTGATGCTGGGCAGTTCGGTGCTCCGCAACGATGTGATCGACGCGGCCGAGTGGGTCGGCTCGCTGGGCACCGCCGTCGAGATCAGGGGCGAGGTCGGCTACCGCGACCCCTCGTTCAACACCGCGGTCGATGTGTCGGATGTCTACGGCTTCGCGGTCGACGGGACGACGCCCGTCGTCATCCAATCGACGAGTCTCGCGGTCGGCCTCAGAGTCGTGGATTCCGACGGCCGCACGGTGGCGGCCGGAGAGTTCCCGATCCGTGAGATCGGTGACTTCGCGCAGAGCTTTGTGTTCGAGCCCGATGCGCCGGGTGTGTACTACCTCGTCGTGTACGACCCCGAGACCGCCAACGAGCGGTTTATCGACGGTGTCGCCTACACCGTCGCGATCAACGGCATGGCGCCGACGACGCTCGGGTCGGTTCGGAGCGGCGGCGGCACGCCGGCCGAGACCAGCGCGGGTCAGCCCAGTGTTACCGTGCTGAACGGTTCGTGGGGCGTCCACCGTATCGGCACGGGCTACTACACGCCCGGCGGCGACATCCAGGACCCCGAGGAGATCTTCAACTCCGCAGAGGAGGAGGCGCGGATCCGCCAGAGCCTCAGGTCGGGGATCTACTCGGTGCAGGGCAGCCTCTACGGCATCTGGACAGGCTCGGACATCGACCCGCAGCAGACCTTCGGTCAGGTCCGCTACAACATCGGCGGCAACCTCGGCATGCTGCTGACGGGGCGGAGCGAGCTCGGCGGCGACGGCCCGACCCAGGGCGACGCCTCGTTCCTTTACCTCGATGTCGGCGGCGATGTCGGCACGATCGACATCAGCGGCGGCATCGGCTACCGCCAGCCGATCGACGACGGCGCCAACGAGCTCCGCGGTGTCGGCATCGTTCTGCGTACCGGGCGCGATCTGGTCGCCAATCCGAGCGCGAACGGCTCGATCGGCATGATCCGAGTCGGCGCGCACATGCACGGCATCGGGTCGCGCATCGTGATCCCCGACAACGCGACACTCGGGGCGTTCCTCATCAGCCAGGACATCGACTTCGATCCGAACGAAGAACCCGATGTCGGGATCTTTGGCGGCTCGATCGATACCGCAAGGACGATCCAGACCGGGGTGAACTCCGATGTCAGGTTTATGGATTTCCCGCGGATCGACCTGGTCGGCGTGCAGACCGAGCTGCCCATCATCCCCGGCCAGACGCTCGAGCTGACCGACGACCGCGGCGGCAAGGTCAGCATCGGCGTGACCGGCGTGCCCTCGCAGGTCCCCATCGGCGTCGTCCGGATCATGCCGATCGACAATTCTGTCGGTGTCGCCATCGCGAACATCGAGGTCAACCTCGCCGGCGGGCGGAACCTGAACATCTCCGGCGTGGGCGGCACCGCCGGCGCCGGCCCCGTCTCGATCGGGCGCATCGACATCACCAACGCCACGCTCCAGAGCAACATCAACATCTCCGGCAACACCGAGATCGATGTTTATCGCATCGTCCAGACCGGCGGGACCGGGCTGAACCGCATCGCCAACAGTTCGTTCAACGGCGACATCGTCGCCATCGATGTCATCGGCCTCAACGAGCTGGAGATCACCCGGGGCAGCCTCGGGCGCACCCAGGTCCCCGCGTGGGGCCCGCGGCTCATCGGCCCGGAGCTGGGCGTCCAGGCCGGGCTGAACGACGAGGTCGGCGGCGCGATGGGCATCTCGGCCAACACAATGACGCCGTTCTGGAACGGCAACGCGTTCCGGCCCGTCAACTCGCTGGCCCGCGGCGCTACAAACGCCTCCCTTGACGATGTCGGCGGCCCCTTCGGCACTTTCCTCAACGGCGCGGTGATCCGCGGCGGCGATGTCCAGTTCATCCGGGTCGCCCAGCAGACAGGCGATGTCAGGCTCCAGGGCGCCGGCGCGACGCTCCTCGAACTCCAGGCGAACTCTGATAACGCGACCGTCGCGGATCGGTTCGACGGCATCGTCGGCGTGATCCACGCACCCAACATCGGCACGGTCGAGATCGGCGACGGCCTCGGTCCGCGCAAGCAGTCGCCGATCGCCACCACAGGCATCTTCGCCGAGAACGAACTCCAGTCGGTCCAAGGCGGTCGTACGCCCGGCGCCTCCATCCGCAGCGTGATCGCCTCGGCCAACAACTTCACCCCTGCCGAGCCTCCGTTCGAGTTCGGCGGGATTGAAGAGATCCGCCTCCGAGGCGGCGGCGACTACGACGGCGCACAGATCTATGTCGCCGATTTCGACGCGTTCTGGGAGAACCCGTTCTTCACGACGGCGGACCTGATCCGCGGCGTGATCGGGCAGGTGACCGGGCAGGACGCCGACTTCTTCCGCTCCAGCATCCTCGCCCTGGAAATGGAGCGGTTCGACCTGACCAACGGGTTCTTCGATTCGTCGGAAATCTCTCTGCTCAACCGTGGTGACGCCATCCTCGCCACCGGCTTCCGCAATTCGACGCGGACCGGCACCGACCAGGAGTTCCGCCCCAGCGTCATCACCGTCGGCGGGAACATGCAGCGCATCGAGACCAAGCAGACCACGGGCGTCATGTCCGATCTGCTGATCGACATCGTCGGCGATGTCCGCGGGCAGATCTCCGCGGGCACATTCACCCGCGTCGACATCCAGGTCGACGGGCGGATCGAGCGCCTGATCGCCAACAACTCCTTCCGAGCCAGCCGCATCAACACCGGCGAGATCCGCCAGTCGATGGCCGTCACCAACGACATCGCGACATCGGAGATCAGGGTCGCGGGCCTGGTCAACGCGATCACCGCCGGCGGACGCATCTTCAACAGCGAGTTCACCATCAGCGGCTCCGACGGGCGCTTGAACAACCTCCAGGCCGGCACGGGCTTCAGCGGCGAGGTGGTCTCGGCCGGGCCCGTCGCCCGTGTCGCCACACTCGCGGGCGACCTCGTTGCCACGATCAGGACCACGACCGAATCAGGCGTTGTCGGCATCGTCCAGGCCGGGCGGGATCTTGTGCTCAACGCCGACATCGCGGGCGGGGTCAGCCAGCTCGTCGCCGGGCGCCACATCGGGCGCCAGGGCGAGGCGGGCGTCATCCTTGTTCGCGGCAATCTCTTCTCGCTCTCTGCGCCAAACGGCCAGCTCTACGCCGATGTCCGCGTCGGCGGCACGCTCGGCATCGACACGGTCGTCGTCCCAGGCGGGACCGTCATCGGCGGGGGCGGCAGCGGACAGGCCGGCGTCACCATCGGCCGCGGCTCCGACCTGCCCGGCAACCGCACCGTCGGCAGCGGTTCGATCGAGGCCTTCGACCGCATCGGCCGCGTGACGATCAACGGCGACTTCGGCGGCAACATCATCAGCCACTCGCGCGGCATCCAGAACATCACCATCAACAACGGCTCGCTGTTCCAGGGGCGCATGATCGCCGCGTACGACGGCAGCATCGAGTCGCTCACGATCAACAACGGCTCGCTCCTCGGCAGCGTCCACGCCGGGCTCGACATCGTCTCGCTGGTCGTCACCGCCGGCAACAATGTGTTCGGCAATGTCGGCGTGAACCAGAACTTCTCGCCGTCGGAGCCGTTCGACAACTTCCGCGGCCAGCTCCCCACCGGCACCTCCAACACGGCCCAGATCGACGGTCCCCAGATCCACGCCGGACGCAACATCGTGAACATCACGATCTCCGGTCAGGTGTGGGAGTCGGGCTTCTACGCCGGCGAGCGGATCCAGCAGATCAACATCGGGATGGGTGTCCTGGCCGACTCTGGCACCAGGGGCACGCGGGGCGCGAGCTACTTCGCCGCAGGCGACCGTGTCGGCGGGATCAACATCGCCGGGAACGCGATCGATGTGCTCTTCGCCGCGGGTGTCTTCGACCTCGGTTTCAACAACCGTCCGGGCGGGGTCGGCCCCGACGCCGACACCGTTCGCGCCGGCGTGATCGACGGCGTTTCGATCGGCGGCAACACCAACAATGTCGACTTCGTCGCGGGGCTCTCGGCGGGCGCCAACGGCGTGTACAACTCCGGGACCGCGGGCGTCACACGCGCCCTGGGCGTCAGCGAGATCCGCAATGTCTCGATCGCCTCGGGCTCGAATGTCATCGCCACCCGCTTCGGCTCTGAGAACATCCAGAGCGCCATCGCCGACGACAGCCGGTTCGGCTTCGTGGGCGTCAACAGCCCGGCGGCCGACAGCCGCATCTTCCTCGGCGCGCCCGCGGGCACGCCGGTCGGGGCGGGCGGGCTTGAGGTCAACCTCGGCAACAACGAGGCCGTCCGCATCACGCTGACGGGCCCCGGCCAGGCGACCTGGGACTCGCAGGCGCGGGCCGTCCGCCTCTCGGGCACAACGCTGCAATCGTCGCTCCGCGTCGAGTCCACGCGCGACAACGGACGCATCAGCAACTTCAACATCTACTCGCGCAACGACGCCTCGCTCGGCACGCTCAACATCGTCGGCGACCTGCGGGGCGACTCCAGCGTCGTCGTCGACGACGCCGGCGGGAACATCACCTTCCGCGATGTCCGCACCACCGGCGACATCCGCTTCGGCGGCGATGTCGCCTCGATGACCTTCAGAAACCTCGACGCAGGCTTCGTCGACGCCCGTCGCGTCACCACCATGGCCGTCAACGGGCGCTACGGCGACCAGGTCGCCACCGTCCGCAACGAGGCCAAGATCGACCTCGTCAGCGCCGGCACGATCACGATCAACGGGCGCATGCAGGCGGATGTCAACATCTTCCGCAGCGCCACGAGCATCACGGTCAACGGCGTCGTCGACACCTCGCTCATCCGTGTCGGGCGCAACCTCGGCGCCGCCAGCACGCTCGGCGGCGGCGCGCAGCCCGCCTTCACCGCCAACGCCTTCCTCCGCAGCCGCCTCTCGGTCGCCGACCAACTCGGCAATGTGACCATCGGCGGCGACATGACCGACTCGTCGATCCTCATCGGCGGCGACCTCGGCGCCAACGCCGACTACGGCGGGACCGGCATCAACGCCGACCGTGTCGGCACCGGCTTCGCCTCCAACATCACTGTCAACGGCAACTTCTTCGGGTCCGACATCGTCGCCGGCGCCCTCCGCGGGCCCGACCGCTTCTTCGGCACCGCCGACGACCGGGTCTCCTCAGGCCGCTCGCGCATCGGCAATATCACCATCACCGGGTCGGGCGTCGGCTCCAACCGCTCGACCGAGTCCTACCGAATCTCCTCGACGGGCACGATCGGGACCGTCAACATCGGCGGCGCCCTCGGCGTGAACCAGGGCAACTTCGCCATCACCCGCGCCGAGACGCAGCCCTTGCCCATCCAGGTCGCCGACCTCCGCGTCACCGAGTCGGCCAATGTCTTCACCGCCCGCCTGACCTTTAATCAGCCGGTCGACGCGGCGACCATCTCCGACGCCCTGAGCGTCCGCGAGCTCCGCGGCGCCACCGGGTCGCAGCAGATCTTCCTCGTCGAGGGCCTCGACTACACCCTCAGCTACGACGAGGCGACCAACACCGCCCTCGTCCGCTTCGAGCGATCCGTCACCGAGCGCAGCCTGCCGCAGCGCCCGGCAGTCCCCGGCCCCGGCGTCTACCGCTTCGAGCTCTCCCAGGACATTCTCCGGGGCCAGATCCAAGGGGCGCGCCTCGACGGCAACGCCGACGGCTTCGCCGGCGACAACTTCTCCCAAGACGCCATCGTCGGCGATGTCGGCGACAGGCTCAACCCGATCCGCCTCACCGGCAACGATGTCTTCGGCAACCCCATCAGCGTCGACTTCTACGGGCCCGCCAACCTCAACCTGGTGATGGACAACAACTACGAGCCCGACGGGCTGCCCGATGTCAATGTCTCGCACACCATCCGCGGACGCATCGGCAACCACCCCGACCACGATCTCAACTTCTTCCGCTTCGGCGCCGACGCCGACCTCTACAGCATCACCCTCCAGGCCGGCCAGTTCCTCCGCCTGAGCAATGTCGAGGGCATCGGCCAGTTCGCGGAGGTCTCGATCCTCACGCCCAGCGGCGACCTGGTCAACAGCTTCACCGGCCCCAACGCCAGCGGCGATGTTGTCATCCTCCCCGGCTCGGGCATCGGCTTCGCCGACTTCGTCAGCGAGCGAAACCTCTTCGTCCAGACCACCGGCACCTACATCATCGCGGTCGCCAACGCGGACTTCCAGACCGGCCAGTTCCCCTTCCAGAGCCAGGGCCTCGTCAACTTCCCCAACCTCCCGGGCACCTTCGGCGACTACCGCTTCGACATCACCGTCTACGACGACGGGAACAGCGGCTTCAACGACATCACCGACGCCGGCAGCGCCAAGCGCATCGTCAACGCACCGAGGCTCATCGAGTTCGCCGGCCCCGACGGCGAGCTCGGCACCGCCGACGATATCGAGTCCATCGTCCGCGGCGGCTATGTCTTCACACGCGGGCCCGGCATGTCCGTCGTCGGCTCCAGCCCTTCGGGCGACATCACCTCCACCCGTCAGGGCGGACGCCTCGTCACCGATATCAACGGCTCCATCGGCCCGCGCGGCCACATCGGCATCCCCGGCGACATCTACCCCGACATCGATGTCTACCTCCTCAACAACGGGCAGCCCATCGAGCCCGGCACGCTGATGACCATCACCGTCAGGCTCAACGAGTTCGGCGCCGACCTCGGCAGCCGAGGGCCCGACCTCGGCGAAGACTTCAGCTCCTCCTTCATCGACTTCAGCAGCTTCGTCCAGTTCGCCCTCTTCGATACCACCGGCGCCAGCGGCCTCGCCGACGCCTCCCTCCTCTTCAGCCCCTCGGACTTCTCGCCCAACGGCGGCACGCCCGGCGTGATCGCCGACAACGGCATCAACAGCTACGGCTTCGACGAGAACGGCGACTTCTTCATCACCTTCGCAGCCCCCGGACGCGCCGACGGCGGCGGGCTCAACCCCGCCTCCTACGCCATCTACCTCCAGGGTGTCTTCAACACCGACTACAGCATCCGCATCGTCACCGAAGGCACGGCGCCCGTCGTCCAGCGCACCCAGAATGTCTTCATCGAGCTCCAGGGCGGCAATGTCAACTGGCTCGAAGCCGGCAACCGCGAGACCACACTCACCGCCTTCGATCCCTCCGTCCTCGGCCTCGTCGGCTCGGCCGTCAACGGACAGCCCATCAAGGACTACATCGTCGGCAGCGTGGTCTCCAACCTCGAAAGCCTCTACTCGAGGGCCGGCGTCGATGTCCGCTTCTCGACCAACCCCCGCGACTTCGAGTTCCAGGACTTCTCCACCGTCTTCCTCTCCAACGCCGTCGATCCCACGAGCCCGCTTCTCGGCTCTACCTTCGGCCAGCCGTTCGGCCTGAACCTCGGCTTCGGCGGGGGGGTCCTCAGCCAGCCCTTCGGCTTCGCCCAGCGGTCCGACCCGCTCAACATCGACCGGAACGACGAGGCCGTCGTCTTCGTCCCCTCCCACGCCCAGCTCGGCTTCACCCCCTCGGCGCAGGATGTCGACAACCTGATCACCTCCATCACCGCCAGCGTCAGCCGCCACCTCAACGAGCTGATGGGCCTGCGCGTCACGGCCAACAACGCCCCCGGCGGCGTCGATGTCCTCGCGGCCAACGCCCCACGCCTGCCCCCGCCCAACGCCAGCTTCTTCCAGATCCCGACCCTCGACCGGGCCCTCTCGAACTCGTTCGACTCCGTCGAGAACACCATCTTCTGGATCGGACGCCAGAACTCCGGCTCCCTCCTGGACCGCATTCTCGCCCCGGCCTGACCGGAGACAGCACACCAATGAACACCGCCCCTCGCTGCGAGGGGCGGTTTCTTTGGAGGGGTGTGGGAACCCGGGCCGCGGCGGACTGCGGTCAGTCGTCGCCTCGCCCGGGGCGGCGTGAGCGTGCCGGTTTGATCCGCGGCGGCGGCGGGGGCGCCAGCTCGGGATGCTTCGGCGTCGATGCGCCGGGCTTCTGCGGCTTCGTCTCGACCGTCTCCGCTTCGGCGCGATGCACGCGCTGGCTCAGCCGCGAGAGCACGGTCTCGGCCTTTTCCAGCTCGCGCCCGATGTCGGCGCGCAGCCTGTCAAGCTGACCTGCCCCCGATTCATGTACCGGTCGTTATGAGAGTCGGTTGGTGTTCCTTCGTGTGTCGGGGGCACGGAGCGGAGGCGAGCGTAGCGAGCCGGAGCGGAGTGGCCC
>JBJHCY010000009.1:0-107780 GCA_050486265.1 Phycisphaerales bacterium
CATCAGTTCAAACGACTGCGGACGCGATGGGAGCGGCGCGGCGACATCCACGAGGCCTTCCTCACCCTGGCGGCCGCGTTCGTCTGCCAGAGGAAACTGATCAATCATGGGTTGTGAAACGAGGTCTAAAGTTGGTCCGATTGTGTGATCTCCGGCGAAATTGCTTTTCGATGACGGGAGGTCGGCAGGCTTATTCGTTGGGTTTAGTGAAATGCAGCGAATGCAGGGATAGCGCAGATTGTCTGAGTATGACATGGGCCTCGCCCTTTGCCGCTTCCTCTCGCTCGGAGCGTCGGCGGGGCAGGTCGAGCTGGCGCGGCTGGTCGACCTCGCCGCCCAGCGGCTCTCGCTCAACATTGAGTACGACGCGGCTGTCCTCCGCGGCAACGCCACCCTCCGCCTGGACGCGGGGCTCTCTGACGACGAGCTCTGGACCCTGACCGGGCGCGTGCTGGCCTCGCGCGGGTTCACGACGGTGCGGGCCCCGGGCGAGGCGGCCTACAGCGTGGTGCGCCTGGCCGACGCCCCGAACCTCGCCGCGGCGATCGCAGAACTGCCCGGGTCCGAGGCTGGGGGGACGGGCGAGGCCCTCGTCTGCGAGCGTTGCTCTCGCCCGACGGCGGCCCGCTGCCGGGCTACGCGAGCGTGCTGATCGAAACCCGCCACCGCACCGCCCGCGACCTCGCCGAACAACTCACCCGAGTGCTCTCCCGCCCCGCCGGCACGGCGACCGCCGTGGGAGACCGCATGGTCCTCTTCGGCGATCTGACGCACCACGCGCGATGAAGCGAACGCGACGCCGTTCGATCTCAGTGGCTCGGTGACCAATAGCCGTATGTTCAAACGAGGCCTGATCACGCTCAAGACCACAGATCCAAGCGACACCCCTCATCCGATCACAAGTCGATCATTAACCAACCACAACGCAGCCGCCTTGACATTGTCATGGTCCCTCAAGCGGTCACCGCCAGTAATGGCAGCAATATGCCGATTACTCTCCACAATACTTGCTATTATAGGACTTTTTAGTGTCGCCGAACGCCGCTTCCGGACAAACCGGACACCAGAAACATGGGTAACACGAAGCTTCGGAGACCAAAACTCGTATACCTCCACCCTCTCCGTTAGTACCGAACACAATCCATTATTCAGAGCATAACGCTAAATCCGCAGGTTTTCCGGCGGATTTTTGCGTTTGGGTACGCTCCGTCGGTTTCAGAGCCCACGGTCTGGAGGACAAGCGAAGAACCCTGCGGGTCGCCGAGGGCCTCGTCCATGTCGTCGAGCGGGTCGACGAAGACCTCCTGGATGCGGCGGACGCCGTCGTAGTAGAAGCGTTCCGAACGTAGTTGGCCCGTCGATGTCTGCGGGTCGGGGTAGGGCGACTGTGTTCTGACGAGGCGGCCGAGGGCGTCGTAGGTGTGGTGCTTGAGCAGCGAGCCGATCTGGACCTCGGGCCCGGGGCCGGAGGTGACTGTCGCGGCGTTGACCTGCACGAGCCTGTTCCATGCGTCGTACTGGTAGGCGTGATGGCCGTCGTGAATGAGGTTGCCCGCGCCGTCGGGTACAGCATCAAGCCGAGACGCCGATGGCTGGCGACGTCCGGTGATTATTGAGATTTCAAGGGTCGGCCTGGAGTACTCATGCTGCTAGCTTAATGCCGACCGATTTGACTGGAACAGGATCGTCAGCGCCGTATCGTGGGCGTTTATCTGCGACAGTATTCTGATGTCAACGGGATACTATCGATTGCAATCTAACGGCCATCGGGTTTGATCGAGTCGAGAAGTTTGCGAGCGGGTCCGTATGTAGGCGTTCGTTCCAACACATCGTTAAGGATGCGAATGGCCTCGTTGGCTAGGCCTCTGTCTAGGAGACTCGATGCGTAGGCGGTTGCAATTTGATTGTGGCGATACGATAGTCGATAGGCGGTCTCGATCCATGTGTGCGATTCTTCTTTGCGATCTAAGTGACGGAGTATCTCACTGATCCTGAATGCCGTTGTTGCGTGCGGCTCGGCGTCCCATGACATTAGGAAGAAGGTGATCGCATCTTGCCACTGGCCATTATCAAGAAGGCCCATGGCGTCATAGTAAAGTTGTTGACTGCGAGAATAGTCCATGCTTTCGCTAGATTCCATATCTTATCCTGACTGATGTCAGACGAACAATCCTGTTGATTCTATTTCGAACACGCTTGGGGACTTCTGAAGGGCGCATCAGCTTATTGTTTCCTCGGTGTGCTTTATCCCACGCACCCTTGCCGTTGACTTTTGCCACCTCTGTACTTCCGCTATAGATGTGGATGTGAAACCCACCGGCGTTCGGATGCACTCCTTTGGTGTCAATGCGGTATGTCCATCCATTGGGAAGCTGACCACCTGATTGCACCTTGGGAGATTTAAATCGAGTGTTCTGTCTAGGCGCGCGCGACGCGCGGTTGGCACCCGCAAAGGCGTCCAGTGGATTGATGACATAGTCACCGATTCCGATTCCGAAAGAATCGTAGACACCCTGTCCAAGCGACATGGCAACCCAACTGTTGTCGAGTCGGCTGTGCATGTCATCGGGCATGCTCCAATCGAGTGCCCAATCTGCGTCCCACAATTGATTCGCGGCGTATTCGCCAACCATTGATGCTGCAGCACCCCCGATCATAGCGCTTGGACCCGGAATCAGGAAGCTCGTCATCCCGATGAAAAGTCCCATCGGATCGCTGTTCGCGATGGGGTTGGAGCCGACATATGCGTAGAGATTCGCCCCATCGGTGTAGCGGCCGTCGAGATTGAAGAGGTCGATGCCGGCAGTCAGCGAGCTGCCGTGGTGGTACTCGTTCGCCAGCAACACCATCGCCGTGGCGTTGGGGTCTTTCTGGAGAAATCTGCCCAGTTCGGGGTGGGCGGTCCGGTTGCGGTTGTGGTAGAGGATTCGGGCGTTGGCCGTCAGCCGCGGGGCGTCGACCGCGGCGTCCAGTCGGTCAACGAACAGGCCCTTGTGGCCCACTCTGAGCGAGGGCAGTTCCTGGAGGATGGTGTCGGCGGCGACGACCTTGCCGTAGGGGTCGTAGACCCATTCGGCGACGACGCGGGGGGCGCCGTCAACACCGCCTAAGTCCAGCAGCGCGATCGCGTCGGCGCCCTGGTCCTGCACCGGCCACGACGGCAGGCCGTGGCGGTCGTACTGGGCGAGGAGCTCGTCGAGGCCGCGGTCTCCGGGGCCCCAGATGTACTCGCGGTCGAGCCAGCGGTCGGGACCGCCCGGCCCTCCCGGCCCGCCGGGGTCGCCAGGTTCACCGGGCTCGCCAGGCTCGCCGGGGTCTCCCGGGTCGCCGGGATCTTCGTCGTCTTCGCCGGTCTGCGCCATCTCGAAGACGGCGGGGGCTGACTTGCCGTCGAGCTCGTAGGTTTCAGCGCCGACGGTCTGGAGGACGAGCGAGGAACCCTGCGGGTCGCCGAGGGCTTCGTCCATGTCGTCGAGCGGGTCGACGAAGACTTCCTGGATGCGGCGGACGCCGTCGTAGTAGAAGCGTTCGGAACGCAGCTGGCCGTTGGAGGTTTGCGGGTCGGGGTGGGGCGACTGGGTTCTGAAGACGGCTCTCGAGAAGCGTCAGTTGCGCAATATTCGGTTATTCAAAGTGTGGCTCAGTTTGCGGGGTTGTTCATGGATCTTTGTGGATTTCTATAGCTACTCGCTGCGGACGGGCCAGCCGGGTGGCGGCTCATTACGAAATCGCCTATAGAGAAACTCGGGTCCGGGTCTAGCAAAGCCACTCGACTGTTCCCATCCCGGCATAATCTCATTGAACATCTGATACTGCATTCGAACGACATCAATGGATACGCATTCGCATAAAAAGACTGGTTTGCCGTGGCGTGGTGCCGGATCTGACGAATAATCGCCATGCAAAATTACCTCATGCCGGCCGTCATCGAGTAGCCTGTGCTGCATTTGTCCCACACGCCACTCGGGGTGGTAATGGAGATCCGTTGGATCGTCGTCTTGGCGCTTTTCAAAGGAGATGTACATCTTCGTGCATTCGATAAAACTGACACGATATCCTGCCAAAACCTGTTCGCTGTGGTCGATGTGATCTGAAATGACATACAGCGATATGGCGTGATACCACCTAGACAAATCGATATCAATGACTGTTGAAGTGTCAAAGATTTTTGATGCAATCTGATGTGCAGGAGCTTTCAAGGCGGTTCACCTTCTTGCGGGAATGTGTGCTTGCGGGGAGTTGCGAGGCACTTGAATCCCGTGTTGGCTGTAGCTCTTTGTGTCTTTGCCGATAACATGCCAGTGCGGAGTCTCTTTATATCTTCCATGCAAGCTGCCAGTAGAATTTTGGGGCCGTTCCTTGCGCTTGCCAGAGCCCCGATGGAACAACACTGTAGTCTTCAATCTGGGGTGTTCGAATGTGGATCTGCCACCGCGAACATCATGAGATTTTAGAACAAAACCCTTTTCGAGCAGCGAGCGACGGCCCTGTGCGAATGATGTGTGAGCCAACTGCGGAACACCTAATGCCTTGAGATTGCGTTGTCCAACGGACTTTCGTCCTCCGCCCTTCTGGAGCGCGGGCAGCCGGGCTGCGAAAGCATCAAGCGGATTAAATCCATGTCCGTAAATTGGATCTGCAATATAGAAAGAATCATAGACGCCACGGGCCAGTGCGTACGAGATCCATGAGTTGTCGTTTCTTGTATGCCAATCATCGCCAGCACTCCAGTCAAGGGCCCATTCGACATCCCACTCCTGATTCGCGGCATACTCGCTGACAAGAGAGGAAAGCGCTCCCGTAATCATAGCCCCTGGCCCCGGCGCCAGGAAGCTCGCCATCCCAATGAACAGCCCCATCGGATCACTGTTCGCCATAGGGTTGGTGCCGAGGTAGGCGTAGAGATTTGCTCCGTCGGTGAAGCGGCCATCGAGATCGAACGGATTGATGGCGATGCCCAACGCACTGCCGTGGTAGGACTGGCTCGCCAGCAGCACCATCGCCGTGGCGTTGGGGTCCTTCTGGAGGAACCTGCCCAGGTCGGGATGGACTGTCCGGTTGCGGTTGTGGTAGAGGATTCGGGCGTTGGTCACCAGCCGCGGGGCGTCGACCGCGGCGTCCAGACGGTCAACGAACAGGCCCTTGTGGCCGACTCTGAGCGACGGGAGTTCCTGGAGGATGGTGTCGGCAGCGACGACCTTGCCGTAGGGGTCGTAGACCCATTCGGCGACGACGCGGGGGGCGCCGTCAACACCGCCTAAGTCCAGGAGCGCGATCGCGTCGGCGCCCTGGTCCTGCACGGGCCAGGAGGGCAGGGCGTGGCGGTCGTACTGGGCGAGCAGTTCGTCGAGGCCGCGGTCGCCGGGGCCCCAGATGTACTCGCGGTCGAGCCAGCGGTCGGGCGTGCCCGGATCGCCGGGGTCGCCCGGGTCGCCTGGGTCTTCGTCGTCCTCGCCCGTCTGCGCCATCTCGAAGACGGCGGGAGCGGTCTTGCCGTCGAGTTCGTAGGCTTCGGACCCGAGCGTTTGAAGAACGAGCGAAGAACCCTGCGGGTCGCCCATCGCCTCCTCGACCTCTTCGAGCGGGTCGACGAAGACTTCCTGGATGCGGCGGACGCCGTCGTAGTAGAAGCGTTCGGAGCGCAGCTGACCCGTCGATGTCTGCGGGTCGGGGTAGGGCGACTGGGTTCTGACGAGGCGGCCGAGGGCGTCGTAGGTATGGTGCTTGATCAGCTCGCCGACAACAAGAACCTCGATCTCTCCTTGGAGAGGGTCCTGGTGCGGGATCGTGTCCATGGTCGCGGCGTTGACCTGGACGAGCCTGTTCCACGCGTCGTACTGGTAGGCGTAACCGCCGTCGAAGATGAGGTTGCCGGCGTCGTCGTAGATCGGCTCGGTGTTCCCGGCCGGCGAGTTGACCGAGTCGTGTTCGAGCACGGCGATGCGGTTGCGGGCGTCGGGCGTGTGCCTGAAGTACTCGACCGGGTCGCTGCCGTTGAGGATCTCGCGTTCGATCCAATTACCTAAAAGATCGAACTCCCATTCGTCGGCGCGGACGAAGCTCGTCCCCGAGCCCGTCGTCTGCTCGCTGAGCCACGCGGTGAGCCGGTTGAACGGGTCGTACGCGTTGGTCTCGTCGCGCGTGTCGGTGGGCGAGGCGGCGCCCGGCCGCGGCGTCCGCACCGAGCTTGTGCGATTGCCCGCGATGTCGTACGCGTATTCGAGGTTGACCAGCGAGGGGCCGGTCGCGCCGGATGTCGTGCGCTCGTTGTACGCGAGCTCGGTCACGCGGCCGAAGCGGTCGAGCCCGTGCAGGCCGATGCCTGTCGAGAGCGAGCCGGGATCATCGACGAGGCCGAAGCCCTGGAGGATCCTGTCGTCGCCGCGGGACATCCACGCGCGGCGGCTTGATCCGACATGCCCGAACCGGGCGACCTCGGCGACCGGGCCCTTGTCAGTGGCGATCGAGGTGAGGCGGCCGAGCCTGTCGTCGAGCGAGTCGGCGACGCCGTAGTGAAACGAGACGGTCCTCGCGGCCGACGGCGGCCCGTTCGGCGGCGCCGGGTACAGCATCGAGCCGAGGCGCCGGTGGCCTGCCACGCCGGTGGTTGTATTGGTGTGGCGGACATCCCACGAGTAGGAGGTGCGGGGCGTATTGACGCCGATATCGAGTCCGATGGACTGCCAGTCGGCGGCGAGGTCGCCGCGCTCGTCGAACTCGACCTTGTTGTGCGAGACGAGGACGCCGCCGGACTTCTTGGTCCAGGCCTTGGCCTCGAACGACCGCGTGTCGTCGTGGTAGGTGTACTCGATGTAGCCGATCCGGTCGGAGGGGGCCTGGAGGTTGGGCAGGAGCGTGCCGGTCGGGTAGCCCGAGGCGAACGCGCCGGCGCCGTTGTAGTGGCCGACTTCGAGCGATGCAAGGCGTCCGAACTCGTCGTGGCGGTAGCGGATGGTGATGCCGCGGGCGTCGATGCGCTCGGCGACGCGCCCCTGGAAGTCGTAGCGGAGGGAGATGCTGGGGTTCGCAGACGCCTCGTTGGCGGTGTCGAGGCTGGGCATGCGGAGCGATTTAACATGCTCGCCGTGGCGGCTGACGACGCTCCAGCCGGTGTTGTCGGGCCCGACATCGACGACCTCGGCGCCCCAGTCGTTGGCGGCGCTGGCGCCGAAGTCGACGACGGTGCGTTGGAGGGCCGTGCCGCTGGAGTCGGGGTCGGCGATGATCTCGGCGAGACGGCCGAAGCGGTAGACATAATCTGTGCGGCGTTGCTCGGCGACTGGCGCGAAGTAGTTTTCGATCTTGGAGGCGACGCGCTTCAGGCCGGTGTAGGTGTAGCGGGTGACGAAGTATTCGGCTACCGTGCCTGTGCCGTCGCCGATGGTCTGGGCGACGAAGTCCTGGTTGCCGTCGCGGTCGTAGCTGTAAATGGTGAGTGGGATGTTGTTGGGAACATCCTGGCGATCGATTGTTTGGGTGTCCGGCAAGATCTCCGGGCGTTCGGTGGGATCGAAGTTCCAGCCCAGTTGTGGCTCGTTGCCGTCGGAGATGAACCCCGAGCGCTGCGTCCCCAGCTCGGCCGTGGCGACGAGGCGGTTCTGCACATCGTGCCAATTGAGCGTGGTGGACCGGACGGCGTTGTGGAAACCGAGCTTGTTGTCCGCCGGCGAGAGCGACGCGGCGTCGACCACGCGTTCCCAGCGGTGGACCTCTTGGACATTGTTGTCTTCGTCGTAGACATAGTCGGTGCGGGCGACTTCGAGCTCGTAGTCGATCGGGGCGCCCGAGCCGCGCGGGACGACGGTTGCGCTGCTGATGACGCGCCCGAGACCGTCGAGATCGGAGATCTGCACGCCGCTGTTGGGCCGCTGCTGGAAGACGGTCTGCCCGCCGAAGCCGGTGTACTGGAAGTCGGCGTGGAACGGCGGCTCGCCCAGGCCGTCCCAGGAGACATCGTACTCGCGTCGCTCGGTCATCTGCCCGTCGGGGCCGTAGCGCATCTCGACGACCGACAGCGGCCTGATGCCTGCACCTTGGATGAAGTCCGCCGCGCTCGGGAGCGACTGGTTCGGCCCGAACTGCGTCGGGTCGAGGCCGCCGAGGCTGAGCGCTGCGCCGGGGCCGTAGGTAACGGTGAAGCGTGCACGGTCGGCGTGGTCGAGGACGGTGATGGTGGTGGAGAGTCGTTCGGCGCCGTCGTGCGGGTCGCCCTGGGCGAAGACATCGACGCGGACGGGGCGCATGCGCCAGTCGTAGCGGGTCCATGTGGCCTGGCCGTGCGGGTCGCTCTCGGGCGGCGCGTCGTAGGGGTACCAGTGCCAGTTGTCCTGGAAGCTCTGGTTGGTGTTGTAGGTGCGGACGAGGGTGGGCTGCCACGCGTCGTTGGGAGAGATGCCGTACTCGGTGCGCTCGACGAGGACAAGGTTGTTGTCGACGCCCTGGGGGATCTGGCCGGGGTAGTTCGGGTCGGGCTGGCCGAGCCATTTGTCGTCGATCGTGCCGACATAACGCCGGAGGTTCTGGCCGAGCGAGTTGCGGATGACGCGGGTGATCGTGCCGTCCATGTCGCGGGTGCGGAAGACCTCGCCGAGGTCGTTGACCTGCTGGAAGCCGACGGGCGCGAGCACGCCGTCGACATTGCGCTCGAAGATCTTGGCGTCGGTGAGTTTGCCGTACTGATTCGGGAGGACCTTTTTCTCGGCGAGGGGGACGAAGTAGGGCTGGTCTTTTTGGTGGCTGTTAGCAAGAAATAGCTCATCGATGTACGCGTCACCGATCAGTGTGCAGTCCTTGGGATCGTTGGGATCTTGACCGGACAGGAACTCGACGCGCTTCGTCGAGGTCGGCTGCCCTGTCGCGCTGAGACCGGGATATTCGTGGACCTCGCCGGTGCTGCGGGCAACCCAGCGGTCACCAACCTTTTCAAGATCATTCAAGATGAAAACCCGGAGGAACCAGGGATCCTCGTGGTGGCCGACATCCCATTCGTCGCATGGGCCGGCGCCCGGCGAGACACGATTGTCTTGTGGGTTGACTGGTTCTTCCGGCGCCGGCGCGATCATGACATCACGCCTCGCCCAGCGACGACCATTGGGGAAGTAGATGTCAGTGAGCGTAGACCCGTTGTACTCGTAGTAGGTGACATACTCGAGAGGGTTATCGCCGCTGGCGGGAAGTCTGGACCAGCCGGAGGCGACGGGCCAGTCCGGAACCTCCACCGGCTTACCGTGGGAAGATGTCAAGCTTGCATTGGCAACAGCGTCTACGACGGAGTACTTCAGTTGGCTTCCCTCGTAGTTCGTGTAGGTGAAGATGAGGCGTTCGAGAGGATCGTTGCCGGTGCCGCTGACAGGCAACGACCATTCCTTGACCAGCCCCTCGGCGGACCAGTTGCTCATTCCGGTATCGGGGTCGAAGAACTGGGCTTGGACGGGGTAGTACCAATCCTGGTTGTTCGGCTCGTGGTCGTCCTGCGGCCTCAGGTGGCGCGGCGGGCCGACCTGGAGCCGCATCAAGAGCGGCCACTCGGTGACAGGAAGATCCTCCGCGCTGTCGGGCTCGTCCCGCAGAACGACTGTCTGATGGACCGCGAACTCAGTCGGTTCGAATTGATCGAAGTCGGCGAGCTTGGTCGGGTTCGGCGTAAGGAACTGGACCGTCGCGACCGGATCGGTGGGCGTGAATTCGTCGTAGAAGGTCTGGAGCGTGTAGTACTTCGTGCCGTTCTCGCCTTGCTTGACGCCCTCGGCGATCTTCTGGATCCGGGACCGCCAGGGGATCGGCGGGACATCGCCGGTGCTGTTGTCGTCGGCCCAGTCGTACTCGAAGAAGTGGATGAGGCCCTCGGTTTCTTTGGTTCCACTAAGCTCCGCCGCGGACCAGCCGACGGAGCGGCGCTCGACAAGCAGGAGTTCGTCCAGGAAGGACTCGATCTGTTTGAGCTTCTGTTCGAGAACTGCGGGATCTTGCGGGGGCAGGTTCGGATCGCTCTGGCCTACCTCGCCGATCAACTGGGTCTCAACACCAGGAAACATGTCGGCCACTCGTTCGTAAATATACTGCTCGCCCAAGCCGCCGCCGCTGACGAGCACATCGTCAGCGGTAAACTCCCAGAGTTTGTCGCTGAGGACATAACCCGCGGCGTTCATTTTCACGACGCGACGGCTGATCTGTCCGGCCTTGGTCGCATAGGGCCCCGTATATACTGTTTCGTGGTACGGCTCGTTCTGTTTCCCCGATGACATCATCGCAGTTCTAGATTCGAACTCATCGACGATCGCGATCCACCTGGGCTTTGAGAGATCAGGAGAAGCATTGAGAATGTCGTTGCCAGCTCTCGCGATCGACCACCGGTAAGGATGATGCAGCATCGATCGATTTGGTCTAAAACCTGGATCAATTGCCCAGCTGCGATGGAAGTCACCCGTTGGGGAAGCAAGAAGTGGAGTCAATTCGTATGGCATCGCAATCAGGCGATGAATACGATAATGCCGCTGGGTTCCGTCCGGATCACTGATACTCGCGGCACCAACAATTGAATTGTTCTGGAAAACTAAAGCATCAGCAAGTTCAGTAATATACGGCGACGATTGGGATGGCAAATCAATAACACCTGGCGCAGCGGGCATCTCAGCCGTACCGCTGCTGGGCCATTCACTGAGAGCTTGGCGGGACAACTGCACCGACGCGTGTGACTTGAGCAGTTCAAGCGCTTTGGCGTTGCCGTCTGCGAGCTCGTCTTCGGCTGTGCTCTCAAAGCTGAAATAGCTTGTGTTCGCAATCGCAAATTCGTGCGGCGACATGTTGTGTAGCCAGTTGGCAAGATCAGCGTGTTCTGCTGTGGGATCGCAATCCGGGTCGGAAACACACAAGAAGTATACGCTTGCGAGTGCTCGCAATCGCAAGTAGTCGTTATTTGTGTACACGCGATCTAGCCAAGGCAAATCTGCAGGCTCTGTTCCGACATGATTGTCCGGATCTGAGTATCTGTAAAATGTGTTTTGACTTGAATCACTGGCTGGGATAATGCTGCCTACAGCGTCAGATTGTCGAGACACTGTATTCGTCCAGAGTAGAAGAGGCGGAAATGCAAGTTCATCCTTGGGGCCAGTCCCACCTAGTTCAAATGGACTCATCTGATAGTGATAGCGAACCTTGTGTGTCCAGTGCGACGATGCGCCGGGATTCAGGGCCTCAATCGGGTCTGCGGCTTCGGGCGAGTAGGGCTTGTCGCTCGAATCGATTTCTAGGCACGAGTTTCCTGAGTCAAGACTTTGCAGCAGCGATGCAACAAGCGAAGAGTTTTTCCGTCGTACGCATAAATTCGGTCGATTGCGACGGCGCCATATGCATGCGCGGGATCGTAATCCGGATGAGTCGGGTACCAGCCATCGAAGACGATAGGCGGAACAGGGCCGATCTCGGTTCGTGTGCCTTCGAAATACCTGTGCACATACACAAGGAGCCAATCGACTTGCACTCCGTTCGGCCCATTTGATATGAGTTCGATATGACTGATTTGTCCCTTGCGGAGGCATCGCTGCATGCATCTGGTGCAATCGTCCGGATTGTCGTCGATAACAAATCGAGTTGCTTCGCAGTAGTGAATGATTGCTGAGTGTCCATGCCTGTCATCGATTCGTGTGCACAATCCAATATAGGGGATGCCAAAGCCGGGATTCTGATAGATGTTCCAGGGCGAGTGCGATACATTGTCAGGCCAATAGAGCGCTGCATCGTGATAAGATGTTGTGATGTAGTCTGGGCTCCCGCCATGCAAGTGCGATCGATCAAATGCCGTAGGGGGAATATCTTCCCTTGCTGCCGCAAAGGTGTACTTGAGGGCCCCATCGTAGAGCCAGACCTCATACTGCGTTGGGGGCTCGATCCATCCGTAGACCTGCGGATGGGGATCGCCTGGCGCGGGTCTCGCAGTGATGTCGTCAATCAGTCCCCATGTGCCGTTGTGACGCATGCGGGCCCGAAATCTTGGCGGTGCCTCATATCCGACGCGCGGATTGCCTTGTGCATCTTGGGAAAGATTGACCTGCTGAAATGGAATTGCGTGGTGCGCGTCAAGCACGAGCCATGTCGTTCGTGGGTGTGGCCCGATCAAATCTGGAAGAGCAGAGTCAATAATCAGCAACGGGTTCTCACTGGCCATCCAGCCTAATCCGGTCCATGACCACCATCGATCTTGCGCAGCGATTAGGTAGTCACTGCTCCCCCAATAGGAAAGATCATATTGAGGAGCATGAAGTAACGAATCTTGAGAGCGAGTCCGATTCAGCCTGAAAGCAGCAGATCCGAACGAAAGAGTAAGATCTGTAGTTTGAATCAGCGGCGCACCTGTGACTAAGTCAACCGTCCCGTCAAGAACGGGTCTCGTCGTTCCTTGCCACCCGGTTGTGCTGTGATCCTCGTTTGGCGGCAGGAGCGCGACAGAGCTGCGACCGAGCGTTGGCGCTGAGGGAAGGTAGTCGCCGATTGATACTGAACCGGTCGGGTTAAATCCGGACCTAAACCCAAATGGGTGTGTGATTTCTTCGCTTCCGTCTGGCACTGTGGGATGCGATAGCCAAATGGGTGTGCCGCTGACAACAGTACTCCCGAAATGGTAAACATGCGTCATCGCATTCCAGCAGGCCGAGATATGAGCCTTGCCCTCTGGGCTGGCCGGATCCGGGTGCCAGGAGTATGCACCCGAGCCTTGGTCGGGCGGGAGGATATGTTGCGGCTCACCGCAGGGGAACTGTGGATCGGGCAAGGGGTCCGGCACCACGGGAGTTAGGGCGTACTCGTCGCAGTCAGGCGGGTCAGCCGCGATCGCACCTTGCTGAAAGGCGATCGCAGTCAATAGCCCCACGGCAACCGCCAAGCCGAAGGCGCACCGAATCGACAGCCGCGACGACACTCGCGGCATGACGCGGCGTTCACGAACCGCAGCACGAGCGGCCAGAGTACGAATCGGCGGGACCGTATGCAGATCTGACCTGAACATGAAGCACCTTCTCCGATCAAGGCGGTCGCTGAGGCTTCCGTGCCGGCGCACGCCGCACTTACGGCGCAAGGCCGCTGTGCCGTGTGCCAAGCCAGTTCTTTCCGCCAAAGACTCGTCCGATCCAGTTCCTCGTCTGCTCGTCATGCAGGCCCCGCCGCTCACCACGAGCGTCGACCCACCTGCTGGCGGTCAACCTATCGACCCGGTTCGGACGGTGCAAGCGCTTTCAGACGATCGGCGCGGAAAAAGTTCAAGCCCGGGTCTTCCCGAGTCGTAAGTGCTGCTGAGGCAAGGACTTGCGGGATTGAAAAATGTTTCTGCCCACCAGCGGGGGTGACCCATCCGTTCAAGGTTTTCCCTAATGCTTTTGTCGGCGGTTCCCGCGCATCTGGGCATTGCGTGGTGTGATCGGTGCTGGTATGTTGCCGCCACTCCAACGGCGAGGGCGGACCTATGAGCAAGCGGGGACACTTCCGGTGTAGAGCGTTTGGCGGGCGACTGTCCGCGTCGGCGGTGTTCTTCGCCGCGGGCGTTGCACTCGCTGGTCCATCGGCGATCTGTGCAGCCGCCCAGCTGGTGGACGCCCCGGCCCTTGAGGAGAGTTCCCCAGACCGCCTCCGCCTTTCGGGCCGTATCGAGGTTGCCCGCCTCGTCGATCTCGCGGCCGAGCAGACCGGAGTCCGGGTTGAGTACGACCCCGACGCGATCCGCGGCGTCGTCACGCTCCGGGATCAGACCGGGCTCGATCCGAGCGAGCTCTGGGCGTTGAAGGCGGAGATGCTCGCGGCTAGGGGGTGGACGACGATCCGGCGTCCTTCGGGTGTCTTTGCCGTGGTGCGGCTGCAGGAGGCCGACGCGGCTTCGCTCCCTGTCGATGGGTTCCTCGACGGGCCGACGCCGGGGTTCGTTTCGATCGTGCGTGAGGCCCGCCACCGAGACGCGGCGTTTCTGGTCGCGGCCGCTGGCGAGACCGCCAACAAGCAGAGCGGCAGCATCAAACGCCTCGGAGACAGCGGGCTGATCGTGCTGTCCGGCCTTGCCGAGCGGGTCGCGGTCGTCGAGCGGTTGCTTGATCGGCTCGACCGGCCCGGGGAGGAGCCGAGGGCCGAGGTGGTCGGCCTGCGTCATGTGGGGCAGGCGGAGATTGTCGCGGCATTGGAAGAACTGCGGGCCAAGAGGGCGATGATCGGCGCTCCGGGCGTTCGCGGCGATCTGATCGCCCTGGCCGACGGGCGATCGGTGCTGCTGGTTGCGCCCGAGGCGGACGCACCGGCCCTGCTTGCGATGGTCGAGGCGTTGGACCGTCCGCGGGGCGTCGCCGCGAGGCGTTACACGCCGAAGTACTTCTCGCTCAACGATGTCGCGCGGCTGATCGGCGAGGTGATCGTTCCCGACGAGCGGGGAGGGCCGGAGCTGCGCGTCGTGATCGACGATCTCACGGGCTCATTGATTGTTACGGGGACCGACGCGCATCACGCCGCGATCCGGGAACTCCTCGAGGCGCTCGACGCGACGCCCGAGGAGGCGCGTCGGGCGACACGGAGCTACCCGATCCGCGAGCGATCGGCGGCGGAGTTGGTCGGCGTGCTCGCCGGTCTGCTCGACGCCGATGTGTCGCCGGCCGGCGGATCGACGGCTCCGGCGCAGGCGGGAGATGCGGACGCCGGTGCGCCGGCCGCCGAAGCAGGGCGTGCCCGAAGAAACGCTTTCATCACGCACGACGAGCACACGAATGTCGTCATCGCCGTCGGCGAGCCTCAGGCTCTGGACCGGATCGGGGCGTTGATCCGCGAGCTCGATGTGCGGCAGCCGCAGGTCCAGATCGAGGTTCTGATCATCAGTCTGTCTGAGAGCGACACGCTGGACCTCGGCGTGGAGATCGCCGGGCTGATCAACTCCGGCTCGGTGCGGGCGAGGCTTTCTTCGCTGTTCGGGCTGAGCTCCGGCGGGTCGACCGCGTCGCCATCGGTCGGCGACGCGACGGGGTTCACCGGCGTGGTGCTCAGCCCGGGCGAGTTTTCGGTGGTGGTGCGCGCCTTGGAGACGATCAATCAGGGGCGCACGCTGAGCATCCCGAAGATCCTGGTGAGCAACAACGAGTCGGGCTCGCTCGATTCGGTGCTGCAGCAGCCGTTTGTGAGCATCAACGCCGCCGACACCGTGGCGACGACGACCTTCGGCGGCACGCAGGACGCGGGCACTTCTGTGCAGGTGACGCCCCGGATTTCGACGGGCGACCACCTGCTGCTGGAGTATTCGGTCTCGCTGAGTTCGTTTGTGGGGGATTCCGCCGGGCCGGAGGTGCCGCCGCCCCGCCAGCAGAACAGGATCTCGAGTGTGGTGAAGGTGCCCGACGGGTACACGGTCGCCTTGGGCGGGCTGGAACTGAAGAACGATTCGTCGGCGGAGAGCCGGCTGCCGCTGATCGGGTCGATCCCGCTGCTCGGCGACCTTGGCAAGCGTCGCTCCCGGAGCGGTTCGACGCAGCGGTTCTATGTTTTCATCCGGCCGATGGTGCTCCGCCACGAGGGCTTTGAGGATCTGAAGTACCTCGGCGAGATCGAGTCGGCGAGCTTCGCGGCGCCGGAGGGGTGGCCGTCGGTCGCCCCGAGGGTGATCCGATGAGCACCGCTCCGGCAGAACCGGCCCAGACCGCCGACGGCCCGGCCGGAGCCGCGATGGCTCTGGAGGTCTGCCCGGACGCGGCCGCATTCTTCTTTTCGTTGGTGTCGCGCGACTTCGCCCGGGCGCACCTGATCGCGCCGCTCCGGGAAGAACCCGACGCCTTCGTGCTCGCGGCAAGCGAGCAGACCGACCCGATCGCGGTGCACAACACCCGCGTGCGTCTCGGCCGACCTGTCCGTACCACAACCGCCGACGGTGCGTGGATCGCCGCGGAGATCGATCGTGCGGCGTCGGACCGGCAGGCGGGCGAGGGCGCGTTCGCGCCGGACGCCGCTGCCGCCACGGATCCCGGCGACGCCGAAGACCTCGAACGGCTGCTCGCAGAGGCCGAGCGAGACCTGCTCTCGACCTCCGGCAAGGCGCCGGTCGTCCGGCTTGTCGATCGTCTCCTTTTCGAGTCCCTCCGGCGGGGGGCGAGCGATCTGCATGTGCAGCCGCTGGCGGACCGGGCGCTGGTGCGTTACCGCGTCGACGGCGTGCTGCTCACCTCCGCCGAGCTGCGCCCATCCCTGGCGTCGGCGGTGGTCTCGCGCATCAAGGTCATGGGCCGGATGGACATCGCCGAGAAGCGGATCCCTCAGGACGGGCGATCGGCCGTCACAGTCGGCGATCGATCGATCGACCTCCGCATCAGCACGCTGCCGACGAGCTACGGCGAGCGAGCCGTGATCCGCCTCTTAGACAACGAGGGCGGCAAGGCGCTGACGACCTTCGAGGCGATCGGCATGCCGGACGGGATCCGGTCGCGGTATCTGGAGCGGGCGGCCCGTTCCAGCGGGATTGTGCTCGTCACCGGCCCGACGGGCTCGGGCAAAACCACCACGCTCTACACCACGCTCCGATGGATCGCCTCGCGCGGCGGATCGGGCGCCGCGTCCGGCGGCGTCAATGTCATGACCATCGAAGACCCGATCGAGTACGAGCTCTCGACGGCGGGTGTCGCCATCAGCCAGGCGCAGGTGAACACGCGCAAGGGCGTCACCTTCGCCGGCGGCCTGCGCCACATCCTCCGCCAGGACCCCGATGTGATCATGGTCGGTGAGATCCGTGACGCCGAGACCGCGCGGATCGCGATCCAGGCGAGCCTCACCGGGCACCTCGTGTTCAGCACGCTGCACACCAACGACGCCGCCAGCGCCGTGACCCGGCTGGTCGACCTGGGCGTCGAGCCGTATCTTGTCAGCGCCTCGCTCTCGGCGGTGCTCGCCCAGCGGCTGGTCCGCCGGAGGCACGACGCGTGCGAAGGGGAGGGCTGCGGAACCTGCCTTGAGTCCGGATTCCTCGGCCGGATCGGTGTGTTTGAGCTCCTGCCGATCGACGAGCCGATCCGTTCGCTCATCACCACCGGCGCCGACGCGGCCCGGATCCGGTCGTGCGCGATCGAACGCGGGATGCGGCCGCTGCGGGACGAGGGCGACCGGCTCGCGCGTGAGGGCCTGACCACCCCCGCCGAGGTCGCCCGTGTCACGCTCGGCGCGCTCGACGAGGAACACGCAAGTCCCGACGCCGGAGGGCCCGCCTGATGCTCTGGCGCTACACGGCCATCGCGGCGGGCGAGGCTGGCGGGGGCGGCGGGGGCGGCGGGGCGCCGGCCAGGGGCGAGATCGCCGCCGACAGCGCCGCCGATGTCCGCGCCGCCCTGCGTCGCGCCGGGCTGATCGCGGTGCGGGTCCGGCGAGTGCGTTCGGGGGGCGCGGGGTGGGCGGGGGGAACGGGGGGATCATGGCCGGGGCGTACGGCGCTGTTGCGTCACCTCCGCGGGCGTCGGTCGCACATCAAGGCCGACCTGTTCGACGCGCTGGCCACGATGCACGGCGCGGGGATCCCGCTCGCCGAGGCGCTGCGCACCATCGCCGGCGGTTCCGGCTCGCGGCCGGACCGATCGCGCGCGATGGTCGCTGTGCTGCACGCCGAGCTGACCGGCGGGCGTTCGCTCGCCGACTCGATGCGTTCGATGCCGTCGTGGTTCGACGCCGCCGAAGCCGCGATGATGGACGCGGCCGAGCGATCCGGAGAGGTCAACGCCGTGCTCAAAGCGCTGCGTGACCGCCGGCGTCGCCAGGGCGAACTCGGGCAGAAGATCGCCGGGGCCCTGGCGTACCCGTCGCTGGTGTTTGTCGCGGGCGTGCTGGTGGCGGTCTTCCTGAGCACGCGGACGCTCCCGGAGCTCACGCGGACGCTCTCTGAGGCCGGTGTCGGCGTTCCGGCGCTGACTGAAGTTGTGATGCGGGCGGGGGCGGGCGTCGCCTCGTGGTTCTGGCTGGCGCCGCCGCTGGCGATCGGCGCCGTGCTGGGTGCGATGGTCCTTCGCAGGGTGTCGCGGGCCACGGGGATCGCCCCGCCTTCGGTTCCTTCGCCCCGCGTCTGCCGCACGGCGTTGCTCGGCGACGCGATGCTCGGGCTCGCCGAGCTCCTGCGGACCGGGGTGCCGATGGTCGACGCGTTGCGTCTGACGGCCCCGACGCTGCACGGCCCGTGGTCGGGCGTGCTCCGGTCGAGGCTGCTCGAGACCGCCGACAGGGTCGAACGGGGCGAGAGCGTCAGCGGCGCCGTCGCCGACGATCCGCGATGGTTCAACGCCGAGACAGCACGGCTGCTGCACATCGGCGAGACCAGCGGCGAGCTGCACCGTGTGCTCGAAGACATCGGCGAGCGGCTCCGGCGTTCGGCCCGCCGTTCGGTCGACCGCATCGCCGGCACGCTCGAACCGGTCGCGATCCTGCTGCTGTCGGTCTTCGTCGGGCTTGTGGTCTTCGCCGCGGTGCTCCCGCTCACGCGGCTTCAGGAGGCGCTGGGATGAACAAGTCATATATTCAAACAACCCGCCAACTCGCGATCCACCAAAGCACGACGCCGACGCGTCGCGCCGTGCCGCGACGATCGAGGCGCGCGATGACGCTCGTCGAGGTGCTCGCCGTCGTCGTGATCCTCGGCCTCCTGGCCGGCACGCTCGCGGTCGGGTTCAGCGGCTCGTTCTCCCGCGGCAAGCAGGAACTGGCCAAGACGCAGATCGGCATGATCGCCGGCAAGATCGAGGCCTACCGCATCGAACACAACGCGTGGCCCGACGCCGCCGTCGGCCTCGACGCCCTCTCCGACGGCTACGCCTCACCCGCGGCCCCGTACTACCTCCGCCCCGATCAACTCCTCGACCCGTGGAACAACCCGTACTTCCTCGTCATCCCCGGCCCCGACGGTCACCCCTACGAGATCGTCACCTACGGGGCCGACGCCATGCCCGGCGGCGAGGGCGAGAACGCCGACATTAGCTCGACAGACCTCCGAAGCCTCCGCAACCGATGACTAGCGGCCTCCGCCAACTCCGCGCCTTCACGCTCGTCGAGACCGTCGCGGCGACGGTCCTGCTGGCGCTCGCCGCGGCCGTGATGCTGCCGATGCTCGCCGGCGCGGGCGACGAGGCCAGACTCCGATCCGCCGAGGCGTCGGTGATCGGGGCCGACCGCGCGGCTCGATCCATGGCTTCTGCGGCAGGGGCTGTCGTGCTGCGGATCGAGAGCCGCGAACACCGCATCGCGATCGTCAGCGGGCACGGCGAGCCGCTCGCCTCGCGTCCGCTTCCTTCAGGGAGCCAGGTTCGAATCATCGAGCCAGGCGGCCGACCGCTGCACGCGTTGCTCTACGACACCCGAAGTCGCACAACCGACCACCGCGTCGAACTCGCAACGAACAACGCCGTCGTCGCGTGGACCGTCAGCGGTGAGACGGGCTGGCGGTCGGGCAGGGTGCTGGAGGACGCCCGATGACGCGGCTCGCCTTGCACACCAATCCATGCAGCCGGCGCGGGCTCACGCTCATTGAAGTTCTCGCGGCGCTGGCGATCCTCTCGCTGGTTGCCGCCATGCTCCTGCCGCTGGTCAGGTCGTCGCAGGTCGGCCATGATGCGCACCGACAATCAGCCCCGGCCGCAGAGCCGAGCACGATGCGCCTGGACGATCTTCTCGACGCCTTGCTCCGCGACCCCGATGCGTTCGGGCTGCCCGCATCACCGCACGCGTGGCCGACAGGGCCGACCGAGCTCATCGTTCCCGAAGGGATCCGAAAACAGCACGCCGTCACGGGCGCCCCGGAGATGCATCTGCAGATCGTTGATGACCCGCACAACACCACGCACGGCGTGTCCGCCTGGCTGCTCCTGACCTGCGAAGGCCGGACCGCGTGCCGATGGCTCAGGCTGCCCGACCCGCCCGAGCCGAGGTCTGAACGCCGCAGGCGGGCGGGAGCGGGCCGATGACGCGAGCTTCCGCCATCCGGGGCTTCACGCTGCTTGAGACGCTCGCCGCCCTCGTTCTGACGGCGGTGCTAACCACGGCCCTGTTCGCCTGGAACAACGCCCTCGCCTCGCTCGCGGGCGAAGAGACCTCGCGCACCGACTGGGCCGTCGGCGCACAACGGCTGGCGGACGCGATCGCGACCGACCTCCGCTCCGGCGACTTCGACGCGGCGCTCCAGCGCCGTTCGCCCCGCGTGCAGACTGGTGAAGGCGCCATCCGCATCCGTTCCCGTAGACCCGGCGTCGGCCACGCCGAGGTTGTCTACAGGTTCGATCCGAATCGGTCGGCGGTCACGGTCTCGATCAACGGATCCGAAGCCGTCGAAGCCCTGGGCCGCGTCGGCGCGTTCGCCGCAGAACGCATCGAGAACCGCGGTCGCAACACGGCGTTCGTCCGAGTCCGCATCGTCCACACCGATGTCCGAAGGGTTGTGGTTTCGGAGGTCCCGCTGTGAGCCGCCGCGATGCACAGATCCGCACGCGCCGCGGGATCGCGTTGCTTCTGGTGCTGGCCGCGGCTTCGGGCGCCGCGGTCTCCGCGTCGATCATCGCTTCATCGCGCACCGACAGCATGACCGCCGCTCGACAAGCAGAACTGCTCCGCCAAGCAGACGCGCTCGCCGACGCGGCCCACGATGCGGCGCACTGGTGGCTCCGGAGGGCGTCCGGCACAATCGTCCTCCCGCCCGACGCGCCCGCGCCCCGCGTGCCCGTGTTTGACCACACGATCGAGCTCCCGGACGGCGTGACCGCCCGGATCCGCGTCACCGCCTTCGACCAACTCGGCATGACGCCGATCCAACTCGCCGACTTCCCTCACGCCGCTGCGATCACCGGACTCGATCAGATCTCGCCCGATCGCCATACGCAAGGCCTGAGCCCGTTCCCCGACCACGACGAGCGTTCTTCCTCAACGCTCGGCGAGAGATTCGCGACGCACAACGCCGCCGGCGACCAGCACCCGGCCGGCCGGCTGAACATCCACACCGCGCCGATCGCTTTGCTGCAGAGCGCCACGGAGGAGACGGGCGACGACCGCCTCGCGCAGATCATCCGCGCCCGGGCCGCGGGCCGCAGAGCGACGAATGTCGGGGTCGTCCGCCACGACCGCGCCCGCCGCGTGCCGACGCTGGTCGCGGGCAGCAACGCGTGGTCCTTCCGGATCGAGGCGCAGGCCGGCGGCGTGTCGAGCGCGTGGTGGTCCACATACATCCACCGCGGGGCCGACTGGGAACTCGTCCAACGCCTGCCGATCACACGCTGACACAATGACCAAGCACCGCACCAACCCGTTTGCACACACGCGCCGGCGCGTCCTGCTCGCCGCGGCGGCCGGTCTGGCGCCGATGCTCGCGATCATCGCCGCGGCGTGGGCGTTCCGAGCGCCCGCGCAGCAGCCGCAGTTCGCTTCACTGCAAATCGCCGAGCCGTCCGAGGCACCGCGGCTGCGCGAGCCCCTTGACGCCGCGGCTTTCAGCGCCGTGCTCTGGCACACACCGCCGCCGCCGCCACCCGAGCCTGAGCAGCAGCCGGAAACACAGCCTGTTCTCGCCGCCGCCCCGCCGCCTCCGCCACCTCCTCCTCCACCCGCGATCCAGCTCCTGGCGATCCTGACGCCGAGCGCGGCGCAGGGGACTCCGGCCGAAAGCAACCGCCGCCTCGCCATCGCCTACGACCCCGACGCCGACGAGATCCGAACGCTCCGTTCCGGCGACGACATCGGCGGAGGCTGGTCTGTCGACGCGGTGACCGACGACGCGATCACGCTCAGGCAAGAACGCCGCACCGTCGCGTTGACCCTCGAACCGGAGCACGCGGCCGCAAGACCGCAGACCGCCCAGCCGCGGAGGGGCCGATGAACGATCGCGCCGCCGACATCCGCCGGCCCGCCGAACGCTTCTACTGGGGCGTGCTGGATGTCGCGTCCCTCCCCCCGGCCGTCGGGCGACGCAAACGCGAACAGCTCGACGCCCTGTTCGAGACCGTCTTGCCGGTCCCGATCGAGTCGGTCCACGCCGTGTACGCGCCGATCAAGAGGAGCGGATCAATAGTGCTCGCGTGCGCCGCGGACGCCGAATCGCTCCGCCCGCTCGCGGCCGATCCGAGCGCGGTATCGCTCTCGCCCAGCGCGACGCCGCCCGAGGTGCTCGCCAGACTCCCCGGCGGCGTGCGTCCGGACCCCGCTGCGATCAACCTGCTGACAGGCCCGTACACGCCCGCGCGGATCAGAGCCGCAAGCCGCCGCCGATCCGCGATCATCGCGGCTTCGTGCGTCATCGCAGCCGCGTTCTTCGTCTACGGCACAGAAGCACGAGTTGCTTCGCACCGAGCGGCCGCCGCCGACGCCCGGGACCGGATCGGCGAGGTCCACGCCCGCGTCCTCCCGCCAGCAGCACGCCCCGGCCCACGCCATCACGAGTTCCTCGGCGAGCTCCGGCGCGTGCGGCGGGCGGCCGCCGCCCCGCCAGAGCAGCAGGACGCGGCGGACACCCTCGCCGCGCTTCTCGGCTCGTGGCCCGCCGACCGCCGCACGCAGACCCGCTCGATCGTCGTTGCGCCCGGCGCGATCACCATCGAAACCTCCTGCGAGGACAGCGAGCAGGCCGAGCTGTTCGTCGCCGCGATCTCGCCCCCGCAAGGCTGGGCCCTCAGCCCCCAGAACATCCGGCGCGTCCGAGACCGCGTCGATGTCACGCTGCGGTTTTCGCCGATCGGCGCAGGAGCAACGCGATGAGCAGGCTCGCCCGCGCGTGGCCGGTCGTGGTGATCGCCGCGGCGATCGTTGTTTGCATCGCCGCCGCCGCGCGGCTCACCGCCGCTCGCCGCGAGGCGGACGCAGCGCAGCGAACGGCCGAGACCGTGCTCGCTCAAGCGAAGCAAATCCTCCAGGCCCGGGCCGCCGCGCCCGGCGACCTCCGCCCCAGTTCCAGCCAGGCCGTCTACACGAGCGTCGCCGAATGCCTACGCGAGCTCGCCATCTCGACTTCGGCCCTGGCCGCTGTCGAAGAGGTCGCACAACGGAGCACACCTCAAGAAGGTATCGCCGAGCAGGTCGTCCGCATCCGTCTCGAACGCCTGCACCCCGCCGACCTCGGCCGCTTCCTCGCCCGCTGGCGGCACGATCACCCCGAGTGGACCGTCACCCAGATCCACCTCACCGCGCCGCGCACCACGCGACAGGACGAGCACGACGGGCGGTACGACGCGCAGCTCGTCTGCGCCGCTCGCCGATTCGATCCCAACGCCCCCGCCGACAGCCAGAGCCCACGATGACCCGACACGCAACACACCCAAAGCACACCGCCTCCCTCGCAACGCTCATGCTCGCCATGGTGCTCGGAACGCCGCTTACCGCGTCGCTCTCCGGCTGCACGCAACGAAACACGAGCCCGTACAGCACGCCGAGAGAGGGCGCACGCGACCCTGTCCTCGCCGAACGCCTCAACCGCGAAGCCGCGGCCTACATCGACACCGACGAAGAAAAGGCCGAGAGACTGCTCCGCCGGGCGCTCGAGGCGGACCTCTTCTTCGGTCCCGCCCACAACAACCTCGGTGTCCTCCACCTCCGCCACGGCAGGCTCTACGAGGCCGCCCACGAGTTCGAATGGGCACGCAAGCTCATGCCCGGCCACCCCGATCCCCGCGTCAACCTCGCCCTCACCCTCGAACAGGCAGGCCGGGCGGAGGAAGCGATCAACACCTACGCCGCCGCCCTCGAAGCACGCCCCGACCACCTCCCCGCGATCCAGGCCATGGCCCGCTGCCAACTCCGCTACAACCGGACCGACGACCGCACCGAGCCCATGCTCCGCACCATCGCGATGCGCTCCGACGACGAGCAATGGAGACAATGGGCTCGACTCCAGCTCGTCCGATTGGAAAGCGGAGAGCCGTGAGGCAGAGGACTGATGCGCGTTCCGCCCAACTCTCGCGCGTCAGCCATCCCGTTGCGGTGATGGACCTGAAGCGTTCTCCGCTCAGTTTGTTCCAGCTCTGCGCGACGGCATCGCCGATCGCGGCATGTGCAGCACGGGGCACCTTATGGACAGCGTATTACAACGCAACACCCGAATTTACCCAACCGGCATCTGCAATCCAGACGCATCGCCAATCAGCACATACTGCCCGCACTTCTCAAGTCGCTTCCTCCGCACCCGCCAGTCGGGCATCGTCGTGTCCAAGAGCTGATAGAAGCCTCGATCGTGGCGAGGGTGTTTCAGATGGCATAACTCGTGCATCACCACATAGTCCACACAATCGATCGGGGCGATGAGCAGCAGTGGATTCAAAACGAGCCTTCCCTTCGGCGTGCAGCTGCCCCAGCGGCGCGTCATCCAGCGGATCAGTAGCGGCGGCTCGGCTACGCCGTGCGGAGCGAGCCTTTCCAGGCAATGCAGCATCCGCTTGTGCAGAAGCTCGCGGGCTCTGGCCTTGTACCAGTCTCGAACAATCCGCCCGGCCGATTCTCGCTGATCATCTCCAAGCTGAGGCAGAGTAACGACGAGATGCGGTCCGCGAAGCCCCGCAACGGCTTCCTCACCTTCCTGCACCTTCAGCCGATACTGCCGACCAAGGTACCTGACGGTCTCGCCGGAGACATACCGCCTCTCGGGATCCCGCGGCCTGAATGTCTCGAAATACTCTTGCTGCCGGATGATCCACCGCGCGCGACGCCTCACAAACAACGCCAACGACTCATCGCTACGCGAGTGATTTGATCTGACCTCCACCTTCCCCGTCGGCTTGACCAGGAGGCAGGTCGACTTACGCTCGGAGCGTACGACCGAATACACGATCGACTCGCGGCCGACAACCACAGCGTTGCCAGATTGTGCCCTGTTTGCACTCACAGGACTGCTCTCGCCCGTTCCAGCGCGGTATCGACGGCTTTTTCGATGGTCTCTACAGCCCAATCCGCCCCGGTTTGATCTTTGAGGTCGAACAGATAGTCATCGATATCCTGCCGCATTTCCTTCTGCCGATCGGCGTTATCCTTCCAGCCGACAATCGCCTTCTCCCGGATGATGCTCTCGATCCGCACGGCCGCGGCTTCGGAAGCAACACCCAGCAGGTCGCAGATGTTGCGGTAAATCACGGCGCCGAGCCGGGTATCCCTCAGGCGCTCTGGCACATCGCCGGAGGTCGGCGTGAGAACCTCGCTCTCCACCGCCTCGACCTGGACCCGCGCATCGGCGGCCGCGAGCCAGCCCTGCCGCATTTTCTCGATGATCTCCCTGAGCATCGCAGACAGTCTGCGGTAGGTCGCGGGATCCTCGTCTTTCACCCGCTCTTCGAGCACCCGGCTCACATTGCTCGCAATCGTCTCGGCTTTCGAGGTGTCCGTCCCAGCCGCTTCGAGCGCCGCGGCACGCTGGTCGCGATCGTACAGATCGATCTTTCCCGTGATGCTCTCGACACCGCTGGTGCTGATGTACTGGTCGAGCAGCTTGCGGATCTTCGGCTCATACTCCGTAAAATCGACCACCTCGGCGTACCGGATCCGCACGGCACGGCGAAGCTCCCCGAAGAACTTCAGATCCTTGCGGTATCTCGAAACAACATCCTCCGGCGTCTGATCAAGAAACAAGTGAGACGCCAACGCCACATCAAGAACGCGAGCAAAGGCCGCATACCGCTCGTAAAACCTGATCCTCAGCGCCTCGTCCGCGAGATGCCGCTCGAACGCCTCGCGGTCCCTGCTCCCGCCCAGATCCTTGAAGGTGTCCCACAGCAGCGAGTGCCGCTGAGGCAGGTCGTCCCAAACCCTATCAACGCACGCGATCGACTCAACATAGCCGATACTCGCGGCCTCCGGATCATCCGGCTCCCGCGCGTACATCGTAAACGCTTCGTCAAGCTCCTCAAGAACACCGCGATAGTCCAGCACATACCCCCGCTCCTTCCCGTTCGCAAGACGATTGACGCGGGCGATCGCCTGCAGCAAGCTGTGCTCCCGGAGCTTGCGGGCCAGATACAGCACCGTGTTCTCCGGAGCGTCGAAGCCGGTCAGAAGCTTGTCAACGACGATCATGATCTCGGGCGCGTCGCCACCAGGATCCCTGGTGTCGACGCGCTTGAACGAATTGACGAGTTGCTTGGCGTACCGCTCCGCATTCCCGAACCGCTGGAGCACGCCCTCCCAATACCGATTGACAAGCGCCCGATTCGGCTTGTAAATGTCCTCATCCCCCTCGCGATCATCCGGCGGCGAGATCAGAACCTCGGATCGCACCTCCCCAAAGTCGTCAAGCCAATGCTTGTACCGGATCGCGGCGGCCTTGGAAGGGGCCACAAGCTGCGCCTTGAGCCCCGTCCCCTGCAGAAAGTCCCGGAAGTGCTCCGAAACATCCCGCGCGATCCGGCGGATGACCGGGTCGGCCTGCATCACCTGGTCTTCGGTGCTCACCCTGCGCCGCAGATCCTGCTTCTGCTCGTCCGACAGACCCTCGGTGTACTTCTCGAACCAGTCGTCGATCTCCGCCTGGTTGACATCCTTTACAACATGCCGCCCCTCGTACACAATCGGCAGCACCGCCCGGTCCCGCTCCGCCTGCTTGATCGTGTAGGTATCGATCATGCCGCCGAACTTGTCGACCGTGCTCCGGTCCTTCCGCCGGACCGGCGTCCCCGTGAACCCGATGTAACACGCGTTGGGCAGCACACGCCGCATCGTGGAGTGGCGGATGCCGAACTGGGTCCTGTGCCCCTCGTCCACAAGCACGAACACATTCGGATCATCAATCCCCGTCCGCTCCTTGCCCAGCGCGGCGTCAAACTTGTTGATCACCGTCGTGATGATCTTCGCCTCAGGGTCGGCCAGCAGGCGAACGAGATCGGTCCCCTTATTCGCCTGTTCCGCCTTCAGCCCACAGTGCCGGAAGGTGCCGTAGATCTGGTCATCGAGATCAACGCGATCGGTCACCAGAACGATGCGTTCGCCCCCTTCCCCGCCGGCGATCTCGCCCCGATGCCGGTCCATCGCGATGGCCTTGGCGAGCATGACCATCGTGAGGCTCTTGCCCGACCCCTGCGTGTGCCACACGACGCCGCCCCGCCGCATCCCGTCGGGCCCCAGCGCCCGGATCCGGCGCCGGATCTTCTCCACGCAAAAGTACTGCTGGTACCTCGCGATCTTTTTCGTGCCCTGGTCAAACACGATGTACCGGTGCGACAGCCTCAACAGACGCTCAGGCGAAAACACGCGGCACAGCAGCCTGTCCTGCTCGGTCACCAGCCGGCCCCGGCTCTCCGATGCCATAAAGTCGGCCCGAACCCCCGCACCCCTGCGACGCAGAAGCCGCCCGGCCTCGTCCGCCCCGAGCGCCGTGTTCACCGCCGCCTCCACCGCGCCGTCAGAAATCTCCTGCTCGCCGTCCGCCAAAGCCGACTCTCTCCAACCCGCCCAGAACTTCAGCGGCGTGCCCGTCGTGGCGTACCGGGCCGGCAGCTTCGCCTCAGACCCGAACTCCTCGGCCAACGCCTCCGCGGCGGACGCACCCGCGGGCGAGATCGCCCCAAGCACCTGCGAATACCAGTACAGCTTGGGGATCCCATCCGCCTTCTGGTTGCGGATGTGCTGCTCGATCGCCTGGATCACCGGCGCAGGCTTGCCCGGGCCCGGCACGCCACGCTTGCACTCGATCACACCCAGCGGGATGCCGTTGACAAACAGCACGAGGTCCGGGCGGCAGGTCCGCTGCGAGCCCGACCGGTCGACCGCGAACTCCTCGGTGATGTGATAGACATTCCGCTCCGGCCGATCCCAGTCGATGTACCGGAGCTGAAAACTCTTCGTGTCGCCCAGCACCGTCTGCCGGAGCGACTTGCCGAGCAGCAGGTGGTCGTAGATCTTCTCGCTGGTGCGCACGAGGCCGTCGTCCTGCTCGTCGCGGATCGTCGCGATCGCAGACGCGATGTTCGCCTCGGTAAACGGCGCCGACTCGCCCCGGTACTCGATCCGGTTGTTCTCCCGGAGCCAGCCTTCGAGGATGCCGTAAAGCAACACCTCGGATCTCCGTCCGCCGCGGAGCCCGAGAGCCTCCTCCGGCGTCAGGTACTCCCAGCCCAGATTCATCAGCACCTTCAGGGCCGGGAGCTGGCTGGTGGAGTCTTCGTCGGAGCGGGGTGTGGGCCTGAACTCGCTCATGTTGATTCTCCGGGTGAGAGGTCAACCAGGAACACATGAATGACAACCTCTCGCCCTTCATCCGTGTCGGAACGCATCACGACCCGCCACTCTCCAGCATGGCCACTCTCCATCCGGCGCACAAACTTCGGATGGCTCTCCAGGTGCGACGCCAAATCAGCCTGAAGCTTCGCAAAGTCTTTGACGGTCTTGTTCCACAGGATGAGTGCTGCTCGCGTGTCTCTCCATGTCAGATATCCCAGAAGCTGACCGACGGCCTCATGAAGCGCCTTTTGACCCTTCCAGAGCTTGCACTCTGCTACGAACGCCGCCCGGTTCTCGTGCTCGATGCAGATGTCCGTCTTCCCATGCTTGCGGAACCGCTCCCCCGACGCAGCGCCCTTGAAGTGTCCGTTCAGATGCGCAAGAACGACATCCCGCAACGCTTCTTCACCAAGCCCGGCGAAAGTGGCGGGCATTGACTCAAACGAGCGTGACTCTTGGCGGATGATCTTCAGAATGTACTCGTAGTCGTCGTTGCTGATGCCGTACTCCTGCTCGACCGGTCTCGCCCGCGGAAGCGGCTTGACCACCTTCTTCGGCATCGCGATTGGGGTCGGGCTCGGCGCATCATCGCGAGGCCGAATCGGAATCGAAATCTTTCGAAGCAACTCTCCCTGCTTTTCCAGCCGCCGTCTTCGATCCTCCACCGCTTGCCGGGCGCACTGCCGAAGCTCTATGTTGAAACGCTTGGCATCGTCGCCGACCCATGTCTCATATCTCTTGAGGCTATCAAGCTGCGCCTTGATCCACTGATCAAACTGGTCGTCTCCAAGAGCATCACACGGCAACGAAAGCGACATGCTGACCGTTCCGCCTTGAGCTCCCCCTTTGTGCACGCGGCCTCGCGGACCATCTAAGGAGTGGGTACTGGGCTTGTATCTAAATAGATCTGGATCCCCAGTAAACGGCACATGAATCGTGATCGACTCTCCCGCCACCATGACCGGGCGACTCGGGTCGCGAATAAACCTGCGAAAGTTGTCGTGCGACACATCGACACTGGTCTCATGATGCTCGCCAACTACCTCCTCGACCAGCATGCGCAATGGCTCGACCCCATACCTTGACGCAAAGTGCTCAATGAGCTCCTCGTCGGTCGCACCGTTCATGCGTTCCGCTGGCGTACCCGCAATATCCGACTTCATGCCTTCTTTTTTGTCCCGGAGGATATCCCACAATGTTTTATCGGCCGCATTCCAGAACAACAATCTGTCCATGACTTCGCTCCATAATCATCGCACGACGACTGGGACCAAGCAAACTAGCACAGTACCTCTCGGGCATTGTCTTCATATTCGGAAATTCTCGTCTGGCCCGTGAGCAGCTTCTGCATCAGGCCTCGTTTCTGAATCTGGATCTGCTCGCGAAGCTGTTCGAGCAGCTCGACCTCGCGCTGGGCGGTGTCGAGGATGTCGGCGATGGCCGCACGCTCACCAGTGCTGATCGGCATCTCGAATTCAGCCTTGAGAAACGCTTGGGTCGGAGCCTTCCGGCGACGCTGGTTGGTGCCTTGGGAGATCACCTTGTACATGTGGCACGCTCGGTGCGAACGCAGCATCCAGCGGATGTAGCGTCGATCAGACTCCGCCTGAGTAAACTGCAAGGTCGTGTACGCTGGCGAGACGACCCCAATGTCATACTTCTCCACAAAGCCGATCGACGCGTCCCACAGAAGCATCGGATCGAACACGAGATCAGTGCGCCGGACCACCTGATAATGGGAGGCATCCGCCGACGCGATCCGCTGCTTGAAACGCTCCTCTTGGGCGATGATGCCGTACAACTTGGTGCACGACAGCACGCGATCCGTGGCCATTGAACTGTTGGTCTCGCTCTTGGGCTCAAGGAAGTCCGAGAGCGGCGTCAGCTCCCAGACCCCGCCCGCGAACATCGGCAGGCGGCGGCGGCCGGTCAGGAGTTGCTGCATCAGGCCGCGGAGGCGACTTCGGCGATGCTGGATCAGGCCGCCTAAGAGAGAAGACGCGTCATCGAAGTTCGCGAGTCGCTCGATGATTTGGCGCTGCTCATTTAGCGGCGGAAGCGGAAGCGGCATCTCCTTCACTTGTGTGGAATTGATGCTCGCCAGGTTCGTGGATTGCTTCGAGCAACCACGAAAGTACGCCCGACCCCACGGACCGCTCGTAATCGCCGCGAGATACTCCGGGAGCAATACCGCGTGATCTGTTCGGACAGCAAAGACATGATTCTGATGGAGGCAATCCGGAATCTCGCCACGCCAGATATGCCCCCGGCCGAGCTTGTCGAAATCGCCGCCTTCGGTCAGGAGAACATCGCCGGTTTGCAGCGAGTGCTTCTCAACACTGCTGCGCTCGACACGAACAGTCTTGATATTCCGAAGGTCGAAATGCCCGTCCTGCACATTGGCAACGCGAAGGTACGGGCGCTCAACGGGATCTATAAGCTCTTTTTTGCCAAGAGCCAGCCCCGTCTGCACCGTGGCCACATCATCCAGATGGCGCCACTTCCAGGTCTTAGGCAGTCTAGGTCGCAACACCAAGCTCCTTCAGCGTCGCCGCCATCTGCCCACGGACCTCAGCCAACTCCGCTTCCAGCCGTTCAATCTCGCGCTGCGTCGCAGCGATGTCGATCTCCGCTTCCTCCTCGAAAGTATCGACATACCGCGGGATGTTCAGGTTGAAGTCGTTCTCCGCAATCTCATCCAGCGTCGCGGCGTGGGCGTACTTCTCAACGCCCTCGTACGCCCCGTAGGCCGCGAGAATCTTCTTGATGTTCGCCTCCGTCAACCGGTTCTGGTTCGTCCCCTGCTCAAACTCGCGGCTGGCGTCGATGAACAGCACCGTCTCTCGCGAAGCGTCGCCCTTGCGCGCTCTGTCAAAGACCATGATCGCGGCCGGGATCCCGGTGCCGTAGAACAGGTTGGGCGGCAGCCCCACCACAAGGTCCAGCAGGTTGTCTTCGATCAGCCGCCGCCGGATCCGACCCTCAGCCCCGGAGCGGAACAGCACGCCGTGCGGCACGATCACCCCCACACGACCGTGCCCCTCAAGCGCCGTCTCGACCATGTGGCTGATGAAGGCGTAGTCCCCGCGGCTCTTGGGCGGCACGCCCCGCCAGAACCGGTTGAATCGGTCCTTCTCGGCCGCCTCCTGGCCCCACTTGTCGAGGCTGAACGGCGGATTGGCCGCCACGATGTCGAAACGCATCAGCTCGTCGTTGTCGATCAGCTTCGGCGAGCGGAGCGTGTCGCAACGCTCGATGCGGGCCTGGTCCATCCGGTGCAGGAACATGTTCTGCTTGCACAGCGCCCAGGTCGAGCCGTTGGACTCCTGCCCGAACACGGCGAAGTTGTCCGAGCCGACCTCGCGGGCGACCTTGATCAGCAGCGAGCCCGAGCCGCAGGCCGGATCGAGAATCCGCGCCCCCTCTTCCGGCCTGAGCAGCTTGGCGAGAAGCGTCGAGACCTCCGGCGGCGTGTAGAACTCGCCCGCCTTCTTGCCGGCGCCCGCCGCGAACCAGCCGATCAGCCGCTCGTACGCGTCGCCGATCGTGTCGCGCCCGGCGAGGTGCGACGGGCGGCAGTCGATCTTGTTGAAATCTTCCAGCAGGTTCTTCAGCCGGGCGTTCCGCTCGCGGGTCTCGCCGAGCTCGGCCTCGCTGTTGAAGTCGACATTGCTGAAGACATTCTCGAGCTTGGCCTTGTTCTCGTCTTCGAGGCCGGCCAGGGCGATGTTGATGAGCTCGCCGATGTTGTCGGCGTCACGCCTGGCGTACAGATCGCGGAAGTCCGACCCGCGGGGCAGCACGAACCGCTCGTTCCGCATCGCCCGCTCCACACGCCCCTTGTCGCCCTTGTACTTCTCCAAGAGCTCCTCCCGACGGTCGAGCATCATGTCGGAGAGGTACTTCAGAAACAGCATCGTCAAGGCGTAGTTCTTGTAGTTCGCAGGATCGACGGCCCCGCGGAAAGTATCGCACGCCGCCCACACGGCGTCGGCGATCTGCTTGGTGGTGTGCTTGGACAGGCTCATGCGCGAACGGCTCCTGTGACGACCCGGAGGGCGAGCGCGTCGTTCAATCGTGCTCTTGTATCCCGAAGGTCGGTCATGATCTCAGATTCTCGGATGGAAAGGGCGTAAAGCTCGGCGATACGACGCTGGACGGCCGGCGGGGGCAGGCTGACCCTGAGCCCCCGCGCCGCCTTCAACGAAAGAAACGGGATCTTCGTCCCCCGGGTGCAGCTCCGCAACGCGGCCCGGGCCCGAGGCTGATTGAACCACCACGCCAGATAGGCGGGGTCCGCCCCCCCACCGCTCACGCGGATCACATGAAGAAACGACGCGGCAACGAGCGGTCGCCGATCGACCAACCCATCGATCAGCGCGACATCGTGCCGCTCGCCCCGCGCAGGCACCACGAGGTCCCCCCCGCGGAGCACCGCGCCACCAGGGTCCTTCGCCGGCGTGAACCTCGGGCACCGGTCACGAAGCAGCCGGTGCCCCGGCCCAGGATCGATCGACCCGATGAACACCAGCCGGTGCGTCCCGGACGGCTCGTCCTTGGCGGCGCCCTTCTCGTAGTGGCCGCTGAAGACCTCGGCAATCTCGTCGAGCCGCACCACCCGCATGATCATGCACCCCCCACCAGCACGACCACCCAAGCCACAAATCCCAGGCCCCACAACCGCTGTGGCCACACCTCTCGGCTTTTTGAATCGAGTAGCACGCCTACAAGATAGTACCTGCCCAGCATGTGTCAATACAAAAACAACACAGTAGACAGGCTACTGCACAATTTTTGAGCCGAACGAACCTCCTCCCATAGCCAGACATGCCCCGAGACCCATCTTATAGGACTTGCCGCCAGCCCCAACACGCACAGCCACACGAGCTGAAAAGACGACAAAGCCGCCCAACAAACACCCTCAACAGCACGGGACCAAGACGAACACCCCAATACCGAGATGTCAGGGTGCGCCACGCCGGACAACTCGGAGTGACACAAAAGTCACGCTCCAAACACTTCAGTGCTGGATATTATAGGACTATCAATCGTGCCGAACCCCTCGACCTCGGACAAATCGGACAGCACCAACCGGCCCAGCACCGAGAGACCAGAGTTCGTATCCCCCAACCCTCTCCGTTAGTATTCTGCGGCATCCGTTCCCGATGCTCGCGTTTCGCTGAGGGTTTGGCGGTCTTGGGCGGCGGCCGCGGCGTCGGCCAGGCGCACCACGCTGTAGGCCGCCTCGCCCGGGGCCCGCACCGTCGTGAAGCCGCGCGAGGCGAGGACGCGGTTGGTCAGCGTCCAGAGCTCGTCGTCAGAGAGCCCAGCGTCCAGGCGGAGGGTGGCGCTGCCGCGGAGGACAGCCGCGTCGTACTCGATGTTGAGCGAGAGCCGCTGGGAAGCGAGGTCGACCAGCCGCGCCAGTTCGACCTGCCCCGCGGGCGTCACCAGCGGGGCGGGCTGGAGAGCGAAAACCGGCGGCGACGCGAGGGCGAGGACCGCTGAGGCGAGGCCGGCGGCGAGAGCATGGAGACCCTGTCCCATGCGGTGCAGTCTACCAAAGACCGAGGATCGGTGAGACGCGGGCGGCGGGCTTTTTGGAGAATCTGCACGCGGCCGACGCAGGCAGAAAAACCCCGCATCCCCCTACCACTCCTTCGGCTCACCTGCTCAACGCACCCTGCTCCCGCCCGGCAAAGCGAGGCGCAGCAACTGGCCGCGTTGGGCTCGTTAAGTTCGATGAGCCCCCATGAACTGGCCGTTGCCTTCGAGATCGAGGCGTAGGTGCATCCTGCCGATCTGGAAGAGGCGCGACTGCCAGAAGCGTCTGGCCAGCGCTCGTCGCGCGAGCGGTTCCGACAATGCTACGGTCCCGGGCCCGCTGTCTACCGTCGAACGGCGAATTCCATCAAGTCTGTTCTATTTGTCGCCATCGCACGAGCCGTCGACGCGGAGTCACGCAGCAGCGACGAGATACCGCCGACAGAGATCGTGGTTGCGCAATTGCCCATGAATCACAATGAAACAAATCGCCGCAACTTGCGATACAGTAGCCGACAAAGCGCTCACGAACATGCGCTTCATTAAGATGGCGCCATTCTCAGTCTCGACTCTGACTGATAGTCACAGGAAGCTGCAGCCGAAGCAGCAAATGCGCCGACTCGTCTGCAAGAGCAGCGGACGGATCGAGCCGCACTAGACTATCCACAAAATCGCGAGGCAACCGATACAGATCAAACTCGACAATGTCGCCTTCCGATACGGATGGCAGCGCATACTCCTCCACCCAAGGATTGTCTTCCGGCCCATCGGGGGTCACATCCGCTCCGTAGTCCCCCCAGAGCACCCAAGGCCCGCCCGCCGCGGCTCTTGAGCCGTCAGGCTTCGCCGACCACGCACTGCCGATGTACCAGAACGCATCATCGCCGGTCTCCCAAGTAGTGAGACGAAGCGAGATTTTGTCGCCGCCACCGACAAACAGGCGTCCCCGCCGCTTGCCGAATGAGTTTAGCAGCCAGCCACGCCGGGTACGAGTCCTGCACCATCATCCTTCCAGTACGGACGGCGTCGGTGCGATCCCGCATCATGTTTCTGAAGGCTTCGTCGCCGTTCTGTCCGGCCAGCAGCTCATTGATAGCCGCCGCCGCGGCCGCGCCGGGTGAATCGGGCTGCAAAGACACCAACCTTCCCGCCTTCGCGCCGACAAACGCCGCGCCGAGCACAATCGTGACCGCGAACTGCACTCGAATCCGTCGATGACAGCAACGCCGTCCGTATCCATGACCATTCTCATTGGCTCTCATATTCATTCTCCTGCGCCGATCAAGACTGACTGACATGTGCATGCTGGAGAAGATCTATTCAACCGCAGGAGTATCACCGCTGCAGGCCCTGGCCTCGGTGATACCGCCTGGAACGCACTTATTCCAGGCGGCACGCCGATCGGCGTCGCTCATCCTCCCGCAGCGGCGTGCACTGGCTTTCATGTAACTATCGAACATAGCATTTGCGCATTGCGCCCATGTCCTGCCTCTGCGCCAAGGATTGTTAGGGTCACAGCACGACCCGAAAACCGCCGCTCTCGCCTCTCTGCACAGCCACTGCTCGCAGAACGCCTCTGGATTGTCCCGTTGGTTTCGCCAAATTTCACAATCGTCATCCTGCCTACAGTAGTCAGCCGCGTGTAAAAATTCGTGTGCCAAGGAGCCGCAGCCTGTGCCTCTGTAGTTAATGGTGTTGTTCCCGCAGTGAAAGGAGTTGGTTCTTTCGCTGTCACATTTAATCGTGACCGCACCCCGCGAGCTCGATGTACAGTCCACCAAGTATCTCCAAAACGCCCCTTGAAATGCCGGATCATCTAGGCAATCCGCAACAGGATTGGAGGCGCCGCAGGATTCATCAATCTTAGGGCGCAAACGAGCCACTCGAGTTGTCCAGATAACGATCCACCAACTGTTAGCGCCTGGATTGCTGGTAGGTGTGGTTGGTTTATTTCCTCCACCAACCGCGACATCATCGACAACACCGATACCCCCGCCAATAACGACCCCCCCCACCGGGCACAGCCGTATCCGTTCCCCTCGGATCCACCCCGATCACCGGCCTCGACGCGACATACTCGTACAGGCTCATGCCGTCGACATAGCCGAGCGGGTCTCTTCTTGTCCAGCGTCCGACATCGGCGTCGTAGACGCGGTGTCTAACATGGTAGATGGTTCTTCCGGCGCCCTTGAAGGTCGGGTCGTACCGGTAGCCGGCGTAGCCGACTCTGTTGGCGACGGCGGGCGAGCTGAGCACGCCGCGGCCGAGGGTCTGGTACCCGCCCGCGATCGAGTCCGCGTGCGTCGGGTCGTCGTAGTCGACCGTGCCGTCGAGGTCCGCGTCCAACCGCACATCGTAAGTGCCGCCCTCTTCGATGAAGGTCGCGATCCGCCCTTCATCCGCGGCGTCCCACGACCCGTCGGAGTCGGTATCCCCGGCCGGCAGGGCGTACGGCACGCCGTAGGCGGAGTACTTGACCCATTCGATCATCGAGCCGGTGTCGGTGAGCAGGGCCGAGACATCGCCTCGCCAGTTCTGCGCGTAGTAGACGCGCTCGTCGCGCACACTTTCCTCCGAGATCTCTTCGTGCCAGGCGGATGAGGTGTCGCGGTCTCTGAGGATCACACTGTCAATGTACGAGGATCCCCCGTACCCCGCAAGGCCGGCGTTGTGATGGACGAAGACTTCCTTGGGGTCCGCGTCGCTGGCGCGGAAGACCGCGACCACCCGCCAGCGGTCATCATAACAGAACCAGAACCACGGGTCGTGCTCGTCGACCACGCCGTCGGGGTCGCAGTGTTGGGCTCGGGCGGCCTGCGCTGTTTGTCGGTTCGCCGGCACGGCGCGATGTATGGGCTCGCCCGGCGGAGGCGGGGCCGCGTAGTGTGCCCTGTGTTCAGACTGCGGCCTGAACGGGGCGGAGGTTTTCTCTCAGAAAGGTGGAGGTGCGGCATGGTGCGGATACGGCGGAATCGGGTGCGGTCTTTGGGGTTGCGGGGTGGGGCGGTGTGCGGCGTCGGCGCCGCCCTGCTGCTGGCCCCGGGTTGCGGTGAGGATGAGGCGCGGCTGCACGAGGCGCCCGAGGGGGTTGAAACAATCGCGGAGGCTGAGCGGCCCGAGGCGGGGCAACGCGAGACGCGCGAGCCGACGACGGGAGCGCCGCCGGAGAGGGGCGGCACGCCGGCGACAGAGCGGCCTTGGAGCGTGCCGGACTCTTGGACCGAGTCGGCGGATGTGCCGTCGATGCGTCTGGCGACGCTCGTGATCGACGACGAGAGCGGGCCTGTCGAGGTTGCGATCTCGCGCTTCGCCGGCGATGTCGGCGGGATGCTCGCGAATGTGAACCGCTGGCGCGGGCAGGTCGGGCTGGCGCCGGTGACGGAGGCGGATCTCGACGGGTTGATGGAACGCTTCGAATCGCCCGGCTTCGACGGCGCGCTGCTGCACATCGAAGGCGAGCAGCAGCACATGCTCGTCGCCAGCCTCTACGAGACTGCGGCGGACCGGACATGGTTCGTCCGCGTCGTCGCAGAGCCCGAGGTCGCCGACCGCTTGAAAGACGAGGTTTTCGAGTTCGCGCGCTCGTTCTCCAACCGCGGCGGGTGATACGATTCCACCCTGCGAGATGGGCTTTCCGTTCATGCAGGGATCGGAGCATCGATGGGCAGAAAGCTGCTTGACGCGTTCGCCTCCCTCCGCCTGACCGTCGCCCTGCTCGCCCTCTCGATGGTGCTGATCTTCGTGGGCACGCTGGTGCAGGCGCGCATCGGCGTGTGGGAAACCGTCGACACCTACTTCCGAAGCGCGATCGCCTGGATCGACCCGGCGATGCTGCTCCGGTCCGACGGGGCTGAGTCGGCGCTGAAGATCCCGTTTCCGGGCGGGATGACGCTTGGGATCCTGCTGTTTCTGAATCTGATGGCGGCGCACGCCGCGCGGTTCAAGCTGACGGGGCGTCGTGTCGGCGTGATGGTGCTGCACGCGGGGCTGATTTTGCTTCTTGTCGGGGAGTTCGTGACCGCGAAGTTCGCCGACGAGGGCCTGATGACGGTCGATGTCGGCTCGTCGTCGCGGTTTGTCGAGGATGTGCGCTCGGTCGAGCTGGCGGTGATCGACCCGTCGCCCGAGGGGCACGACCGTGTGCTGACCATCCCCGAGTCGCTGGTGCGCGAGGCGATGCGCAGGGGCGAGCCGCTGCGCCACGACGCGATGCCGTTCGAGGTGCATGTGGAGCGCTGGCTGCCCAACGCGCGCCTGCTGGTCGCGCGCGGGGCGACGCCCGCCGATCGCGGGGTGGGGCGCGAGGCGATCGCCGAAGAGCTCCCGCCGGTCCGCGGCGTCGACGGCGCGCAGACCGACGCCCCCGCGGCGCTTGTCCGCCTGACCAAAAACGGACGGACGCTCGGCACCTGGCTGCTCTGGACGAACCTGATCGAGGCGCAGCGCGTCGAGCTCGACGACGGGCGCCTGCTCGGCGTCTCGCTGCGCTACCGGCGGATCTACAAGCCGTATGAGATCCACCTGCACGAGTTCCGCCACGATGTGTTCGTGGGGACGCAGATCCCGAAGAATTTCTCCAGCCGCGTGCGGATCGTCGACGACGAGACGGGTACCGATCGCGAGACGCTGATCTGGATGAACAACCCGCTGCGTTACCGCGGCGCGACCTTCTACCAGGCGTCGTACAAGCCCGACGGGAGCGCGTCGGTCTTCCAGGTGGTGCGCAATCCGGGCGCGGCGCTCCCCTACATCGCCTGCGGTCTCGTCGGCGGCGGAATGGCCCTGCACTTTTCGCTCGGCATGGTCTCGTTCTTCCGCAAGCGGGCGAAGCGCAGAGAGAGCGAGCGCCAGAAGGGCTCGCCGGCGGCTGGCACGGCGCCGGATCCGGCGGGGATGAGCCTCGGGCGCCGGGCGCTGCCCTGGATCGCGTTCATATTCGGGCTCCTGCTCGCGTGCTCGGCGCTGTATCGGCCTCAGCCGCACAGCGCGTTCGACCTCGACACATTCGGCGTGCTGCCGGTCTCGGCGGGCGGTCGGATCAAGCCGATGGACACGCAGGCGAGGCACGCGCTGCTCGTCGCGGGCGGACGCCAGGCGATCCGCACGGGCGAGGGCCGGGTCGACGCTCGCGAGTTCCTGCTGGGGCTGATGGCGCGTCCGGAAGCGGTGCGGAATCTCCCGGTGGTCCGCGTCGACCACCCCGATGTGCTTTCGATGCTCGGGCTGGAGCCGAGCGACGCGGGGCGGATCAGTCTCTCGAAGATCGAGCCGCACTGGGAACGGATCGCCGAGCAAGCCGACCGCGCGTTCGAGCTGGAGCCCAAGCAGCGCGACCCCTTCCAGCGCGGCGTGGTGAATGTCTACAACAGCGTGCAGACGCTGCTCCTGCACGCGCACATGCGGGCCCCGCACACGGTGCCGCCGCTCGACGAGCACGGGTCGTGGCGCCCGTTCCACGAGGCGTTCCTGGACTCGGGGATGGCCCGCCCGGCGGGGCACCCGACGACGCCGACGGACCTGAGCGAGGTCAACCCCGCCATCGCGTACTACATCGCGATGATGACGGCCTACAGCGAGGACGATCCCGAGGCGTTCAACCGCGCGGCGCGGGGGTACGAGCAACTGCTCCGGCGCGAGATGCCGGGGACGATGAGCCGCGCCGACCGCGAGGTGCTGTTCAACAGGGCCTCGCTGTTTACCGGGACGATGGCGGTGTATGTGCTGGTCTTCCTCATGATTTGCGGCTCGATGCTGCTGCGCCTGGGGTCGACGCGGGGCAACCTCGCAACGGTGGGCGAGAACTTGCGGGTCGCGGCGCTCGGGATGCTCTGGGCGGCGTTCGTCGTGCACACGCTGGCGATCCTGCTCCGCATGGAGCTGCAGGGCAGGCCCCCGGTGACGAACCTGTACTCGTCGGCGGTCTTTGTCGGCTGGGCGGCGGTGCTCTTCGGGGCGGTGCTCGAACGGCTCTACCCGATCGGGGCGGCCGCGATGGGGGCGGCGGCGGTCGGATTCTCGACGCTGGTGGTCGCCCACCACCTCGGCAGCGACGGCGACACGATGGAGATGATGCAGGCGGTGCTGGACAGCAACTTCTGGCTGGCGACGCATGTCATCACGATCACGCTGGGCTACTCGGCGACCTTCCTCGCCGGGGCGCTGGGCGCCCTCTACATCGTGCTGGGCGTGTTCACCAAGCGGCTCGGGCCCGACCTGGCGCAGACGATGGGCCGGATGGTCTACGGCATCGTCTGCTTCGCGCTGCTGCTGAGCTTCGTCGGCACGGTGCTCGGCGGGATCTGGGCGGACCAGTCGTGGGGCCGGTTCTGGGGGTGGGACCCCAAGGAGAACGGCGCGGCGCTCGTCGTCCTGCTCAACGCGATCATCCTGCACGCGCGATGGGGCGGGATCATCCGCTTGCGCGGCATCATGGCTTTGGCGGTCGCGGGCAACATTGTCACCGCGTGGAGCTGGTTCGGGACGAACATGCTCGGCGTCGGCCTGCACGCGTACGGCTTCATGGAGTCGGCGGTCTTCTGGCTGGTCGCGTTCGTGGTGGTGAACCTCGTGCTGATCGGGATCGGGCTTCTGCCCGAGCACCTCTGGCGCAGCCGCACGACCCGGCGGACGGTCCGCGCGTCCTGACGCTTGCGGATTTCTTCCGGAGTTTGTATTCTGCGTTCTTCGGAGCAAGGGGTATGTCTGAGACTCGGACAGACAGCGGCGCACACGACGCCAGGAACGACGGCGGACCGCCGGAAGCTCCGGGCGCAGAGGTTGCGTCGGGCGCCGACGACAACCCTCAGGGAAAGCACCGGGGGTTTCTCGCGCAGATCGGGTATCTGCCCCTGGCGATCGCCGTCGTGATGGGGATGCTCGGGGGGCTCGGGGCGTTCACCTTCGGGTACGGCGAGGGTCTGTCGTACATGTCCGACGACCCGGCGTCGTGCGCCAACTGCCATGTGATGCAGGGGCACTACGACTCGTGGCAGGCCTCGTCGCACAAGCATGTGGCGACCTGCAACGACTGCCACCTGTCGCACCACCCGATCGGCAAGTGGGTGGTGAAGGCGGACAACGGCTTTTTCCACTCCCTCGCGTTTACGACGGGCAACTTCCCCGAGCCCATCCGCATCAAGCCCCGCAACAAGGTGGTCACGCAGAACGCCTGCCTGAGTTGCCACGCCGATTTCGTGCACGAGATGCTGCCCGTCCGCGAGGGCGGGGACATGCTCAGCTGCGTGCACTGCCACACCGATGTCGGGCACCGCCACCGACGCTGATCCTCCTTCTGACTCTGGAACACACGCCATGAGCGACCAACAGACACCCAAAGACGGCCCGAAGCCGCAAGCCAAGCCGCAAGCCGGACCGGAAGCCAGCCCGAACGCTTCGGAGCAAGGCGCGGCCGAGCGGATGAGCCCCAAGCGCCAGATGGTGGTGCTCGGTGTGGTGCTGCTGGTGGCGCTCGTCGCGACGGCGGGCGTGACCTTCACCCTCGTGACGATGTTCGAGCACAAGCAGGACGCGCGCTCGCCCTACCTCCGCATCGCCGACCTCAACGAGGTCAGCGTCGACCCGGCGCCCTGGGGGCTCAACTGGCCCCACCATTTCGAACAGTACAAGATGACCGCCGGCGACGAGTTCTACGGCGGCTCGGAGGCGATGCCGCAGAGCAAGCTCGACCAGAGCCCGTGGCTCAAGCGTCTTTTCGCGGGGTACGCGTTCAGTATCGACTATCGCGAGGCGCGTGGGCACGCGTACATGCTGTACGACCAGGTGGTGACCGAGCGTGTGCACCAGCGTCCGCAGGCGGGCGCGTGCCTGCACTGCCACGCGTCGACGAATGTGCTCTACCGCAAGGCGGGACTCGAAGCGATGGGTCTGCCCCACGACGAGGAGGCGCTGGCGAGAGAGTTCAACATGCCGGCGGTGATCCGCGGGTTCGAGGAGCTCAGCCGCAAGCCCTACCACGAGGTGCTGGCGATGCTGACGCAGGTCCCCGACGGCACGCCCCCGGGCGAGGGCGATCCGACCTTCCCCGCTGCGCCGGTCGAGGGCTTTGACCCAGGGACCGTGCCCGAGGGGCACTTCGCGATGAGCGAGGCGCACCCGGTCAGCTGCATCGACTGCCACAGCCCCGAGACGATGGAGCTGCGGATCACCCGGCCGGGCTTCATGCTCGGCATGCAGATGCTCGCCGAGAGCGACGCGGAGGTGCACCAGATGCCCAGCGTCGAGCGCTGGCGCCGCGGCAGCCGCAGCGAGCCGTACGACCCCAACCGTCTGGCGACGCGTCAGGAGATGCGTTCGTTCGTGTGCGGGCAGTGCCATGTCGAGTACTACTGCGCGACCGACGACACACTGACCTTCCCGTGGGCCCACGGCCTGAAGGCCGAGGACATGGAACGCCACTGGGAAGAGCATGTCTTCCCCGACGGGCGTCCGTTCTTCGACTTCATGCACGGCGAGACCGGGGCGAGGATGTTCAAGGCCCAACACCCCGAGTTCGAACTATGGAACCAGGGCGTGCACGCGCGGGCGGGCGTGAGCTGCGCCGACTGCCACATGCCCTACGAGCGTGTGGGCGCGATGAAGCTCTCCAACCACACCGTCCGCAGCCCGATGGAGAACATCAACAACGCCTGCCAGGTCTGCCACAACGACCCCGAGCACGAGCTGCGGGCCCGCGTCGAGTCGATCCAGAGCAAGACGGCGGCGCTCAAAGAGCGGGCGGCGATGGCGATGACCGACATGCTCGACGCGATTCTTGAGGCGCGTGCCGCGGGGCGTTCCGACGAAGAACTCGCCGAGGTCTTCGTGCTGCAGCGCAGGGCGATGTGGCGCCTCGACTTCATCGTCAGCGAGAACTCGCTCGGCTTCCACGCCCCGCAGGAGGCGGCGAGGATCCTCGGAGAGTCCATCGATTACAGCCGCAAGGCCCAAGCGATGGCGCTGCGCCTTCGAGCGCCCGACGCGCCGCCGATCGAGGAGCTGCCGACCGAGCCGATCCGGGGCGTTTCCGACCGCTGAGACTTTTCCACGCCCCAAAACCCTGCCCTTCTGGGGGATCAACGATGCACCGTTCCGTCGCCGTCGCGTTGCTGATGGTCTCGCCCGCGCTCGCCCAGACCGACCCGACCCCTGAGGTCGCTGGCGATCCGCAGACCGAGGCGCCCGTCCCCGACGCGATCGCCGATGCGCAGGTCGGTATGGCGCACCGGCCGCTGGGCTGGCTTTCCGACCCCGATGAGAAGCCCGCGGACTTCTTCGAGGCGCTCGTGGGGGGGAAGGTGCACCTCAACAACCGCTTCCGCATCGAACTGGCCGACACGACCGGGCGCGACTCCTCCACCGCCATCACCAACCGCATCCGGCTGGGCTACGAGACCAAGCCCTTCCACGGCTTCAGCGCGATGGTCGAGTTCGAGAATGTCTGGTCGCCCGACAAAGACAACTACTTTGTGCCGCAGACCGGCAGCGGCACGCCCACACGGACCGTCGTCGCCGACCCGACGGGCACCGAGGCGAACCAGTTCTACGCCCGCTTCGCCGAGCGGCTTGGCGGCGTGCGGCTCGATGTCCGGGCCGGGCGTCAGCGCATCCTGCACGACAACCAGCGGTTCGTGGGCAATGTCGGGTGGCGTCAGTTCGAGCAGACCTACGACTCGGTCCGCGTGCAGAGCGACCTCGGCGTCGCGGGGCTGGAGGTCGAGTACGCGTATGTCTGGTTCGTGCAGCGGATCTTCGGGCCCGACGGGCCGAACTGGGACTCCGACTCGCATCTGATCCGCGCGTCGTACCAGTTCGCGCCCGAGCTGCGCGTGACGCCGTTCGTCTACCTGCTGGACTTCCGCGACGATTCGCCAGCCGATTCAACCGACACATGGGGCGTGCGCATCAGCGGGCGGGCCCTCCTCGACGAAGAAGAAAACTACGCGTTCCGCTACGAGGCGACCTACGCCCGCCAGAGCGACGCCGGGCCGAACCCGATCAGCTACGACGCGGACTTCTTCGCGATCGAGGCCGGCCTGCACAAGAAGGAACTCGGCGGCGTCTTCGCCGGGTATCAGTTCCTCGGCAGCGACTCGGGCGATGCGGCCTTCCGCTTCCCCCTCGGCACCAACCACGCCTTCCAGGGCTTTGCCGACAATTTCCTGGCGACGCCGACCGACGGGCTGCAGAACCTCTACGCCGGGCTGACCGCCGAGCTGCCGTGGGATGTCAACGCCTCGGCGGCCTACCACCGCTTCTGGACCGACCGGGGCGGGGACGACCTCGGCTGGGAGGTCGACGCGGTGCTGAGCAAGGCGATCACGCCGAACTGGTCGGTGATGCTCAAGGGCGCGTACTACGACGGCAGCTCCGGCGAGCCGGACACCACGCGCTTCTGGATCCAGACCGAGTTCGGCTTCTGAAAGCCGAGCGAGCGCGGCGCCGTCACCCGCCGTTGCTCTCGCACGACCCGCCGCAGCACGGCTTCTTCTGAAGACGCTCCCATGCGGAGTCGAACACCAGCACCTCACCGCCGAGCGATTCAGCGAACGACTCGGCCTCGGCGCGGCTCTTGAACGCCGCGACCTGTGAGGCCATGGGCGTCCTGAGTCTTTCGGCGTGAACAAAGTAGGCGGACTCGGTCCGGATCGGCGCCGAGCTCGCGTGGTCGTGCGCCCAGCGTTCGACGATCTTCAGCTCCGGACGCTCCGCCTCGTAGGCGGCCTGGCAGTTGAAGTCGTCGAAGAGCATCGGGCTTCGGCGGCCCCGCTCGTCGAGGCCGACCGTCGCGGTGGCGAACCTCGCGTCGCTGATGATCATGTTGCACTCGACGCACAGAGAATCGCCGAGGTGGACGCGGGGCGGACCGTCAGCGGGCTCATTGCCGCAGGCAGCCAGGAGAAACATCGGCGTCCCCAACGCCGCGACGAACACTGCACCCGAGCGTTTCATGCCGGGGCCCTCCTTGAAAAGAGAACGATCGCGGCCGCGAGCGGCGCGACGATCCACGCGCCCAGCACGCCGGAAAGGATCCATGCCAGCGCCCCGCCGAACTGGCGCGACGCGTACACGCCGACCGGCCCGAGGACATCGAGCGAGGCGTTCATCGCGACGATCACCGACATCTTGAACGCCTGCAGCGGGTTGGCGACGCCGACGGCGAAGACCTCCTGCACGCGGAGCTTGAAGATCAGCGCCCCGGCCATCAGACCGAGGTCGCTCAGGAAAACCAGGACGATCCAGACGAAAAGCCCCAGACCCGTCGCGATCCCGACGCGTCTGGACATCACGCTGATCAGCACGCCGACCGAGAGCATCGCCAGCGCCAACGCGCAGGTGAACAAAACCAGCAGCAGGAACGCGTCGATATCCGCGCCGCCCGCCCGCCAGGCGACCACGCCCGCGCTGAGCCCGAAGCCGAGCCAGACCGAGCAGCAGAGCGCCAGCCCGAGCCCGAGATACTTGCCGAGGATCACCTCCGTGCGCGACACGGGCTGGGCGAGGATGTACAGCAGCGTCCCCCGCTCACGCTCGCCGGCGATCGCGCCCGCCCCGGCCGTCAGCGCCATCAGCGGCACGACCAGCATCACGAGGTTGAGCATGCCGGCCGCTGTCCGGCCGAAGCCAGCGAGGCCGTGCGAGCCCGTTCCCGCAAGCGACATGAACGAGACTCCGATCGCAAGCACGGCGAACCCGATCGTGTACAGCAGGAACCATCGGCTGGCCGCGGCGTCGCGGAACTCGCGCCGGGCCACCCTCGCCACGACGCCGAACGGGGAGAGACACGCCGCCCCGCGCGGGGCGCTCGATTCGATCGTCAGCGTGGTCATCGGCTCTCCCCCTGCAACTTCGTGCCGGCCGCCCGATCCGAGGCGGGCGGGCGGACATCGTCGAGGATCTCGAAGTTGCGGACCTCGATCGAACGCATCGCCAGAACAGACATCGGCACGCCCCGGCGTTCTCTGGGCACCGAGACGCAGAGCCCGCGCCAGTTGAGGTGCACGGCGTGCCCCGCGTCGCGGAGGACCGCCGCGGCGGCTTCTTCGTCCGCCCCGCCAAGATCAAGACGGAGGGTCTGCACCGCCTTCTCGGTTGGCCAGAGCTCGGCGGGCGTGGTGTCGCTGACCAGGCGCCCCCTTTCGAGCACCAGCACGCGGTCGCCGAGCAAGATCACTTCGTCGGGCCTGTGCGAGGCGAAGACCAGCGTCTTCCCGGAGGCCTTGAGCTTGCGCAGCGTCTCGACGACATCGCCCCGGCCCGCGGCGTCGAGGTTCGAGGTCGGCTCGTCGAGCACGATGATCGGCGGGTCGGCGAGCAGCGCGATCGCGAGGGCCAGCCGCTGCTTCATCCCGCCCGAGAGGTCGCGGACGCGCTTGCGTTCGTGCCCCGCCAGACCGACTTTTTCCAGAGCCGCCGAGGCAGCCCCCGGCTGGGCTCGCCGGAGCGAGGCGAAGAAAGCCATCGACGCCGCAAGGCGAGCGTCGTCGTGAAAGGCGAGCTCCTGCGGCACATAGCCGATGCGTGACCGGGCGAGCTTGCCTCGTCTTCGGACATCGATCCCGTCGACAGAGATCCGGCCTCTGCAGCGGATGACCCCGAGCATGCAGCGGATAAGCGTCGTCTTCCCCGCGCCGTTGCTGCCCCAGAGGGCGAGCGCCGAGCCCGCGTCGAGCGAGAACGAGACCCCGTCGACCGCCGCGACCCTGCCGAACTTCTTGACGACGCGATCGGCGTTGATCATCGCCGAGTCCTTTCTCTGTTGATCGGCGCTGGATCCCTGCAGAGCCTCCACGCCGTGAGCGAGGCGACCCCGACGAGCGCGAGCGAGATCGCCGCCATCGCCCCGCGGCCCTGCGTCGGCTCGGAAGCCGCGGGAGCCACGATCTCCGGCGGGCGCACGAGCGGGCGCGGATCGAAGAGCTTGGGCTGCGGGCGCAGCTCGGGCAGGGCCCTGGCGGTGAACTCGACGGCACGCTGCGCCGGGCTGTGGAGGAAGAAGCGGAGGTTGGGCTCCCTCGCGAGCATGTTCTCAAAGAGGCTCCGCGGCTCGTAGGGCATGTCGCCCACGCCGTCGCCCGAGCGGTCGAAGCCGTTGTAGTCCGACCAGAAGTTGCCGACGCCGTCCTTGGCGAAGGCGTTGAGGGCGAGCGCTCCCCTCCCGTGCACGCCCGCCTGTTCTTCGTTCTCGATGAACGCGTTGGCGGTGAAGACATTGCTGTGCGTGTTGGGCGTCGCGAGCAGCCCGATCTCGTTGAAGGCGAAGGTGTTCTGCTCGAACAGGCCGGTCGATTCGGTAGACGACGGGCTGTTGTCGATGTAGACGCCCACGCGGTTGGCCAGCAGCGCGTTGGATTCGATGAGAATGTCGTCGCAGTCTTTCAGGCCGATGCCGTAGCCGCTCGCCCCGCGGTTCCGCGTCATGCTGTTGCGTCTGACGGTGATGCCCTGGCTGTACATGAGGTAGGCGCCGACAGAGTTCCTGGTCACGATGTTGTCTTCGACGAGCGCGTCGTGGCTGTACATGAAGTGGAGCCCGTAGCGGCTGTCGCTCACACGGTTGCCCACGATCCGGAGGTTCGTTGAGTACCAGAAGACCATGTCGCGGCTGTTGACGACGGTGTTGCGCTCGATGACGCAGTCGTGGCTCCACCAGAGGCGGACGCCGTCGCCGCTGCGACCCGGCTCGAGGTCGCGCCCGCGGACGAAATTGCCCCGGACGGTTGAGCCGGAGGCCCGGCGGAGGTCGATGCCGAAGAGCGCATCGTCGATGCGGCAGTCTTCGATGACAACAGGCCCCGCCCCCGCGAAGATCGCCGCCGGCTCGGTCTCGACGCGTGAGCCCGAACCCCGGACGGTGAACCCTCTGAACTCGATGCCCGGGGCGAGCAGCTCGACGACATTGCCCTCGCCGCCCCCGTCGATCACGACCTCGCCCCCGCCCTCGAGTCGGACCGCTTTCTGCACGCTCAGCCTGCCGCGGTAGACCCCCGTGGGGACGCGGACGGTCGCGTGCTCGGGCGCCGCGTCGATCATGGCGAGGATCTCGCCGGTCGAGCGGGGCTCGGCCGCGTGCAAGGGCGCAGCCCCGTACGCCAGAAGCGCAAGACCCGTGATGAACGCAACACGCGTCATGGCCGGTCCGTTCCTTCCTCCCGGATCTCACCCCTGACCAGCGGCAGATACGCCCTGCGGTGGAAGAAGAGCGCCAGCAAGAGCAGCACCGAAGACCCCGTCGCCATCAGCAGCCCGATCCCCGGGCTCGCGACAGTCTTGAACTGGCCGATCACGCCGGTGCCCATGATCGGCGGCACAAAGGGCTTAATCGAGTGCGAGAGCGGGGCGTCGGGATCGAGATTCTGCCCGAAATGGCTCATCCAAAGATGCAGATCCAGCAGAAAAACGGCCGGGAAGAAGATCGTCGGGATCACCAGCAGCGCGGCCCATCGTGTGTGGATGTACGCCGCGAGCTCAAGCAGGACGACGAAGCCGATCAGAACGAAGACGCCGATCGCACGCTCGAACTGCGCCGCCTCCTGGAGGGGGCGCATCCCGATGTAGTGGTTGAGGGCGTTGATCTCCGCGACATCGCCTTCGAGCTTGTTGAGGTACGCGTGCAGCTTCAGGTTGTCGGGGTACTGCGGGGCGTAGAGCTCCATGTGCCAGTACGGGAGAAGGAGCGAGACCAGGATCAGCACCCGGGCGCACAGGAGGAGGAAGCCCGGCGTGCCGTACCGGATCGTCCGGCGCTCCAACTCGCCCGGCGGCACCCTCGGCCCGACGATGCTTCTTGCGACCGTTCTGATCACGGGAACCTCCGTGTGCGTTGCGGTCCGCACCCGAGTCCTGAGCAATCCCCCCGGGCGCGGGTCGGCGCCGCGGGGAGGAAACGGAGATATCTTCCGCGTCAGTCGCGCGGGACGACCTTGAAGTAACCCATCATCTCGAGGTGCAGGGCCGAGCAGAACTCGGTGCAGTAGAAGGGGAATGTGCCGGGCAGATCGGCCGTGAACTCGACGGTCACGGTCTCGCCAGCCTCGAGGCTGGTCGCGATGTTGTAACCCGGCACCGCGAAGCCGTGCGTCGCGTCGACGGCCCGCTCGAGGCTCGTGAGGCGCCAGATCACTCTGTCGCCCTCGTTGACGGTGATGTGCTCCGGGTTGAAGTGACTTCTGACCACCGTCATGTAGACCGTGACGGTGTCGCCGTCACGCTCGATGCGCTCCTGGCCCCGCCTCGGCGCCGTCGGGTCGACGGCCTGCACATGCGGGTCCCAGCCGATCTCCGGGTAGACCTTCCACGGCTTGAGCTTGTCGGCGCGGATGATCTGGGCGTAGTGCGGCTCGGCGATGCCGAGGGGCATGTCGTAGATCACCGGCATGTCCGCGCCCTGATTGGAGATGTCGATGAGCTGGAAGTTCTGGGGAAGCAGCGGCCCGGTCGGCGAGAACCGGTCGACCGACCACTTGTTCAGCGCGACGAGGTACTTGCCCAGCGGGTTGACCGTGTCGCCGCCGACGGCCGCGATGTGCCCGACATTGTAATGCACGGGCGTCTTGTGCACGAGCGTCCAGTCGGGCTCGGGCGTGCCGCGCCCGTACGCGCCGCCCATGGTCCAGCGTGCGACCGCCGAGTCGAGGAAAAGCGAGGTGTAGGCATAGCCATCGGGGCCGAACTGCGTGTGCAGCGGGCCGAGGCCGACCTCGATCCTGGCCTCGACGAGCTGGTCGAAATCGAGGATGGGGATGCCGTAGTCGTCGTGTCCGGAGAAGAGCCTGCTGTCGATCGCCTGGCGGATCTTGTCGATGTCGTAGACGGTGACATGCGGATCGAGCTTGCCCGAGACGACGATGTACTGGCCCGTCGGGGAGACATCGACGCCGTGGGGGCTTCTCGGCTCGGGGGTGATATGGAGGATGCGCTCGTCGATCGCCGTCTGCAGCGAGATGACGGGGAAGCCTTCGATCTTGTCGTACTTGCCTTCCTTATAGAGCCGCTCGGCCTTCTTCCAGTCGATGATGTGGAGGAAGTCCGTGGCGTTGCGGCTGACGCCGGCCTCGAAGGGCGGATTGCCGTCCTGGATGCCGCCGGTCGCCAGCTCGCTGTTGAGCGAGTTGAGGAAGATGAACCCGTCGCTGGCGAGCTTGCCGGTGGCGCCGAGGTCCTGCCAGTAGGGCGGGAGTTCGATCGCGAAGGACTCGGAGGGGACCAGACGCCCGCGCCGCCGGTTGAACTTCCAGAAGATCACCGAACCTTTGTAGTTTTCCTTGTACTCTCCGATCGGGGCGTAGCTCGCGCCCCACGGAGCGCCGTACTGCGCCGCTTCGATCACATACTCGGTGTTGGGCGTGGCGAAAAGCGTGTGGTTGCTGATGGTCAGCGGGTTTTTGACGATCTGCTTGGTCTCGAAGTCGCGGAGGTCGATGACCGCGACGCGTGCGTTGATCTTGTCGTTGATGAAGAGCCACTCGCCGTCGTAATCGCCGTCTGTGATCGACAGCACCGGATGATGGGTGTCGCCCCACCAGTTCCTGCGATGGCCGATGTTGCCGGCGTCGAGGATGTCGTCGCCCACGCCGAAGCCCCACCCCTGCCACGACTCGGGCGTAAACACCGCGATGCTGCGGAGGATCCGCATCGAGGGCATCCCGATGACATAGACCTGGCCGCTGTGCCCGCCCGAGGAGAACATGATGTACTCGTCGTGCTTGCCGCTGGGCGTGAAGGTCTTCACCGCCGCGAGGATGTCCTGGGGCTCGAGCCCTCTGCTTTCGGCGATGCGCTGAACTTCGGTCATCTGGCGCCCGTTGGCGGTCGCTTGCCTGACCCGCTCTGTCCGGGGCTGCGAGGCGTCCGCGCCCTCTCGATCACCCGCGTCGCGCTCGCCGCAACCCCCGGCGAGCATGCCGGCCGCCGCGATCGCCGCAAGCACTCGGGGCGTGTTCCACAGGTGTTCCATCACTACCTTCCTTTCTCTCGGCGCGACAGACGCTCGCGCACACGGTCGAACAGGGATCTCAACGCGAACCGCTCGCGGCGTTGAGCTCACGGATGTACTTGACGATGTCCTCGATCTGCGCGCTCGTCAGCGTCGGGTTGCCGCCTTTGGGAGGCATGTCCATGCCCGTCTGGTTGTCGGCGTGCCAGATCGGACGCCCGGACATGACCAGCGCCGCGAGCTCACCGTCCGACGAGCCCGAGACGAACGCGCTGCCGACGAGCGGAAGCCCGACACCCTGCACGCCCTCGCCCCGCTGCCCGTGGCAAGCCGCGCACGACGCGCGATATTGCTCGCGCCCGACGCCCGCCGTCGCGGCGCGGAGCATCGCCTCCGCATCGACCGCGGGCGCGTCGTCCGCCGAAGCGACGGTCGCCACATCGATCTCCGGTTCTTCAATGTTCTGGAGCGAACGCAGATACGCGACCACATTCCAGATCTGCTCGTCGGGCAGACGCCCGAGCCCGCGCCCCGGCATCGCCACGCCCGTGGTGTTCTCCGGGTGGTCGGCGGGGCGCCCCGCGACGATCAGATTGAACAGGTTCTCGTCCTCGCTCATGCCGACAAAACCGCTGTTCCGCAGCGGCTTACCCAGATTCGAAACGCCCCCGCCGTCCTGTCCGTGGCACATGGCGCAGTTGGTGCGGTAGACATGGCGCCCCGCCGCGAGCACCGCCGGCGTCACGCCGATCTCCTCGGCCTTGAGCTGCAGCTCGTTCGGCTGACGGGGCTCGGTGACCACGACCATCGCGACCACGATCGCAGGCAGCGTCAACGCGAGCACCGCGACAAAGAGCAGGATCCTGTTGCGGTACGGATCTGCAGGGCGAGGCGGCCGCGGCTCTTGGGGCGTCTCGAAGCCAAGGTCGTCATCAAGGTCTGCCCAAACGGAAGGTTCTTGGCGCGGGTCTCGGCGGATCATGCCGGTGCTCTCCGTTTCGTGCGGGGCGGCATTTGTATCTAAGTAACGCCACAACTCCACATTCATCGGAGGATACCGCCCCTCCTCATTGCCGTCAAGTGTGCACAGAAGCGTTATTTGATCGATTTCTTCCCGTCCGCCGAGACAGACAGGTCCGCCGCCCGCCCAGAACCGGTGTCCGGATCGCAGAGCGGGCGGACCCCGCCGACGGGCTCGATGAGGTCGGCGATGGTTGTGGACGCGAAAGTCTGTTGGGCCTGGGCGATCTGGCTGTCCAGCAGACGGTGTAGGGCGCAGAGCGAGGTGTGGCCCTTGATCCCCAGCGGACAACGCTCGATGCGTTCGACAGGGGTATCGGACGCGAGGAGGACATCGAGCACGGTGATCGCAGACGGTGGCTTGGCGAGGGCGAACCCCCCGCCGCTGCCGCGCTGGGCGACGGTGATCCCCGACCGGGCGAGAGCGCGGAGGATCTTCTGGAGGTATCCGACGGGGACCTTGATCGCGCCAGCGATCTCGTGGGCGGAGGCGGGGTCAGGGTCCTGACGCATGCCCAGATGCACGACCGCCCGGAGGGCGTACTCGGAGGTCTGGGAGATCATGATGGAGAAGCCGCGCTGGCGGATGAGTGCACTCATAAGTCCACATTGACGCGGATGCACCCCGACTGTCAAGGCTTCGGGCGGATGATCGCGGACGGCATCGCGGTGACGATGCAACGCGGCACCCGGGTTCAGAGGTATCGAGCCCTGGGATCGATGCGGCAGGCGTTGCGCTGGCGCGAGGCCTCGATCGCCGCGGTTTCGCGTCCCAGGTCTTCGAGGCTTTCCTGGCCGGCGCGGCGTTGGATCAGCTCGAAAAGCGTGCGCTCCTCCCAGCGGATGTGGCGTTCGAGGCGTTCGCCGATCTCGCGGAGCCCGCGCGGGTCGGGGTCGGTCTGGCGCCGGAGCTCGCGGGCGTCGGCGGCGTCGGCCTCGATCTCGCGGTGCTCTTCGAGCAGGCGTCTGCGTTCGGGCTCGGGGACAAGGTCACCCATGCGTTCGATGAGCAGTCGTTCTTCATCGCGGAAGTGCGGGACGATCTCCCGCTCCCACGCGTCGAGAAAACCCGCGAGCGCCTCGTGGCGCTGGACGCGGTCGCCCGAGGCCGACTTGATCAGCCGCCGGGCGTGGACGAGGCCGTTGTAGTGGTCGCGGCTGAAGGGCGCGAGGGCTTCGTGGCGCTCGATCGGAGGATTGACGAAGTTCGCCATCACGCGCCGCCCTTCTTCGTGCTCCCGTTGCTGGATGGAGATTCCGGGGGCCGGCGCTCGATCGTCAGGGCGCTGCAGAGCGGCTTGGAAGGCGAGGGGTCTTCCATGAGCTCGGCGATCCGTGAGCTGGCGAAGCTCTCCTCGATCTGGGCGTAGGCGTCGTCGATGCGTCGGTGCATCGGGCAGAGGTTCGGGCCGTGGGACTCGATGCCCAGGGGGCAGGTGCGGATGCGTTCGATGGGGTCGATGGCGTTGATGATGTCCAGGACGGTGAGGTCGGCGGGGTCTTTGAGCAGGGTGAACCCGCCGTTGCTCCCGCGCTGGGCGGAGAGGACGCCCGCTTTGGTGAGGGCCTGGAGGACCTTGACGAGATAGCCCGGTGCGGCCTTGGTGGCCTCGGCGATCTCGCGGACCTTCTGGGTCTCGTCGGGACGCTGGGCGAGCCAGAGGACCGCCCGCAGCCCGTACTCGCACGCTTCTGACATCAGTTTCATGCCCGAGAACCTCCGGTCTGTTCGGCGCGATTTCCTTGTGCGCCGGCTGGACGGAAGGGTATGATCGGCCTAGAAACAAATCAAGTATGCTTGAAAGCACGAATACTCGATAATCTGAGCGGACCACCCGCCAGCAACACCGGAGCAGAGCCATGCAGACACGGATCGATCCGAGCACGACGGTCGGGCAGTTGGTCGCCGAACGGCCGGCGAGGTCGCGAGTGTTCGAGGCGTTGCGGATCGACTACTGCTGCGGGGGTAAGCAGCCTCTCGAAGAGGCCTGCCGCCAGCGGAACCTGGTGACCGAGACTGTGGTCGATCTGCTTCTGGCGATGGAGGCGAGAAACAACGAAGTGTTGGAGCCGGATCCGTCCGACATGACGCTGACAGAACTGGCCGACCACATCGAGCAGACGCACCACGCCGAGCTTCGGATCGAGCTGCCCCGGCTGGGGCGGCTGGTCGAGAAGGTGCGCGACGCGCACGGCGATTCCGAGCCACGGCTGCACCGCGTCTTCGAGGCGTTCAACGCGCTGCGTGACGAGCTCTCGAGCCACATGGTCAAGGAGGAGCGTGTGCTCTTCCCGATTCTCCGACGCATGGAGTCGTCGGCCTCGCTCGGCGCGCAGCAGTGCGGCTCGATCGCCGGCCCGATCAGACAGATGGAGGCCGAGCACGACGAGGCGGGCTCGGCGCTCGAGGTGCTGCGCGAGGCGACCGACGGGTTTACGCCGCCGGATGGCGCGTGCAACTCGTGGCGCGCGATGCTCGACGGGCTGGCGTGGCTGGAGCGGGATATGCACCGGCACATCCACAAGGAGAACAACATTCTCTTTCCGCGGGCGCTGGAACTCGAGTCATCGCAGCAGCGCCGAACACCGGACTGACTTCGACCTGAGAACGCACTCTGATCGCAAAGGGGAAATCGGACATCGACGATGAATCCTACTGACGGAACAGCACGGTCGGAGATGGCGGGCTGGACGCCGCGGCGCGTGGGTGTGGTCGGCGCGGGCGCGATGGGGATCGGGCTGGCCGCGATGCTCGGGCAGGCGCTGCCTGTTACGATCGTCGCGCGCGATCCTGAAAAGGCTGAAGCGATCCGGCGCGACGGCGCAGGCGTGACGGGGGGCGTCGAGGCGTCGTCGATGCCCAATGTGGTCTCGCGCGTCGCGGATCTGGGCGAGGCTGGCCCGCTCAGCGCGATCTTTGTGGCGACAAAGACCACCGCGATCGACGCGGTCGCCCGCGAGCTGGCGCCGGTGCTCGACGCGCTGGGCGACGGGCCGCCATCGCCGTTTGTCGTGAGCTTTCAGAACGGGATCGAGCCGGGGCGGCATCTGATCGAGCGTCTGCGCGACCCGCGCGTGCTGCGGATGGTGCTCAACTACGGCGCGCGGATGGAGGACGACGGTCGCGTTCGCATCGTGCACCAGCACCCGCCCCACCACATCGGCTGCCTGCGTCCTGAGTACATGCCGGTCTGCCGAAGCATCGCGGCGCTGCTCAGCGGGTGCGGGCTGAAGACCGAGGCGACCGACGACATCGAGCCCCTGGTCTGGCGGAAGGGGCTGATCAACGCCGCGGCGAACCCGGTGGCGGCCCTGACCGACGCTTCGGTGGGTGAGGTGCTCGATTCGCCGGCGCGGGCGATCGTCGAGAAGCTGCTCGCCGAGGGGCTGGCGGTCGCCTCGGCGGAGGGGATCGACCTGGGGCCGGACGCGGAGGCGTCGCTCTGGCGCGCGATCGAGGCGGCCCGGGCGCACACGCCGAGCATGGTCGAAGACATCCGGAGCGGTCGCGAGAGCGAGGTGGGCCAGCTCAACCGCCAGGTGATCGCCCACGCCGAGCGGGTGGGCGTGCAGACGCCCTCGCACGAGACGGTGGCGGCGTTGATCGACGCGTTCGACTGGCGCGTCTTCCAGCGAGGATCGGGGGCCCGGCGGCGCGTGCTCAGCAGCGCCTGAGACAGTGAGAAACAGCACCATGCGAGACAACGCCGCAACAGAACAGGACCGCAGCGATCCGGCCGACACCGGGCGCATCATCGGCGCGCTGACGGACATGCTCGCGTGCAACGACCTGCCCGACCCGGCGCCGGCGGATCCGATGCCGCTGCTGCTGGCGTGGTACGAGGACGCTCGCAAGAGTGAGCGTTACGAGGATTTTAGCGCGATGACGCTGGCGACCGCGACGCCGGACGGGCTGCCCTCGGCGCGGATCGTGCTTTGCAAGGCGATCGAGCCCGAGACGCCGGCGCTGGTTTTTTACACGAGCTACACGAGCCGCAAGGGCGAGGAGCTCGAGGCCAACCCGCACGCCGCGGCTGTTTTCCACTGGCCCCACGCCCGGCGCCAGGCGCGGATCGAAGGCCGCGTGCGCCGGACAACGCCCGAGGAGAGCGACGCGTACTTCAAGACGCGTCCGCTGCTCTCGCGGATCGGGGCCGCGGCGAGCCGCCAGAGCGCCGCGATCGGCTCCAGACAGGATCTGATCGCCGAGGCGGTGCGGACGGCCCGGCGGACGCTGACCGGCCAGGAACTCAAGCGGCCGGACAATTGGGGCGGGTACCGGATCATCCCCGACCGCGTCGAACTCTGGTCGGCCCGGACGGGACGCCTGCACGACCGCGTGCTCTGGACCCGCTCGGGCGAGGGAAGCTGGACGGCACGGCGCCTGAGCGCCTGAGTACCCTGCGCCATGAAAGCGATCGTCTTTGCCGTGCTCGCCGGGCTGTGCTGGGGAATCGGCGAGGTGGTGACCCGCGCGGTGCTGCACTCCAAGGAGGTCGGGCCGCTGGCCGCGATCGCGGTGCGCTCGACGGTGGCGCTCCCGTTGATCTGGCTTGCGTACCTCGGGGCGGTGCATGTGTTCGCCTCGCCTTCAGAGCCGCAGCGCTGGGCGTCGACGGCTTCGGCGGGGACATGGGCGAAGCTGGTGCTCGGCTCGGGGCTTGTGGCGGGAGCCGCGGCGATGATCTTCTTCTATGTCGCGCTGAGCCTGGGCGAAGTCTCGCGGGTCAAGCCCGTCGCGTTCGCCCTCGCGCCGGCGACGGCGGTCGTGCTCGGCTGGCTCGCGCTGGGCGAAACGATGACCCTCCGCAAGGCGGCGGCGGTGCTGCTGATCCTGATCGGGATCTACCTGCTCAGCACGGCGCCGCAGAAGGTTGGGGTGGCGGCGGGGTGAGAGAGAGATTTCACGACCTGAGAGAGATCTGTAGAACTGGCAGTTCGCCCGCCGGTGTCGCCGTCCTGAACGCTACATCACACGCCCTAACCGAGCTTCGCTTGCATACTCGATCAGACTTCGAGGCGGCTTCCGCTCGTCCAAGAATCGATCGACTACACCCTGCAGAACCTTCACACGGCTCGACTCCTCGTCGAGATAGCCGATCGCGTGCCCGATGGCGTGCAGCGCGCTCAGGCGGCAAGCGTCGGAACTGCAACGCATGAGGATCGACTCGACAACGGACACGCCGCGATTGAACGCGTGTTCCGGGCCGCCTTCCGGCAGCGCGACATGGCCGAACCAATTCATTTCCCAGGCCATAAAGACCGCGCCTTCGACATGCGAACCCGCCCCTACCCAAGATGACGGATCTCTGCCTGCTTCAAGCGCCTCGTTCTGCTTCTTCATGCAGATCGGGTCGAACAGATCCGTGAACAGCGTGACAACAGCCTTGATGCACCGATCTCTGAGCGTCTCGGGCACCATCTGTTCATCGCCGACAGCGGCGAAGTAGTCCACGGATCCGAGCACAAACCAGATCGCATCGGCGATCTGCGCGTCAGAGTATCGATCAGCAATGAACGACGGAGACTCAAAGAGGCGAATCAAGTGCTCCGTCAGCGTTACTGCGTCGATGCAATCAACGAATTCAGCCTCACGCGCCTCGATCACTGCCTGCGGGTCTTTGCTCTCTCCGGCAAAGTCGGCGTGGCCATGCACGAAGCAGTACTCGACCCAGGCGTCGAAGTTCGGGTGGGTGCGGGGTTCGGGCTGGTGATCTGGCTCGTTTTCGGTCATTGCTTTCTCTGCGGCGCGGGACCTGTCGCCTGCACTACCAGGCGTCGCCAGTCCGGGCGTCCCGGGCGTATTGGGCCAGCCAGCGGGGCGGCTCGGACTCTTTCAGAAAGCGGTCGATGGCCTGTTGCAGACGCGCGATCCTCGGCTTCGGGCGGCGCAACACGCAGATCGCTTTGCCGAGCATGTATAGCGCGCTGATCCTGCACGCACTGGCGCTGCAGCATGTCAGGACCTCCTCGAAAACCCAGACGCCCCGCTCGAACGCCTCGTCGGTTCCCTCCAGCGGCAGCACCGCGTAGCACGAGCAGTCGTTCTCCCAGAGCCCGTAGATCTCGCGATCGAGCTTCGGAAACTGCTCGATCGCTTCTGAGATCTTGCCCTTGCCGAAGCCGGAATCCTTCGGCCCCTTCCCGCAGACCCGGTCGAGCAGATCCGTGTACAGCGTCACGACGCTCCGGAAGCACCGGTCCCGCGCCGCCTCGTCAACCCGCTCATCCAGCACGCGGTAGAAGTAGTAGGACTGGATGCCGAAAAGGAAATGCACGCCAGCGGCGATCTGCCCGTCTGAAAACCGCTCTGCAACGACTCCCGGAGACTTGAAGAGCCGGGTCATGTGCTGGGTGAGCAGAACCGGGTCGATCGTCTGCACAAACTCGAACCGGCGCGACCGCTTCTGCGGATCCTTGCTGCTCTGCCAGAAGTCAAAATCGCCCTGCTCAAAGCAGTATTTGAACCAGGCGTGGAACGCCGGGCGGCTGTGCTGCTCAAAGTAGACGGGCTCCTCAAACACGCGGTGATGATAGCTCGGGACGCGCAGGGGGTTCGCTGATCTGAGACACTGGCGGACAAGCCGCCAGTGTCTCAGGTCTAGCGATCAAACAGATCTGGAGCCCGATCGCGGACCTCCCGCGGGAGATCGCCGCGGCCAAGCAACGCCTTGAAAGCCCCGCGCAGCCGTCGGCGGCGGCCGCTCGATTCCGCGTTGGCCAGCAGACCCTCGCGGACGCCCTCGACGCCGCTGAGCAGGCACGCCGCGCTGCGGCAGCTCTTCAGCACGCCCTCGATCACGGACAGACCCGCCTCGAACTCGGCGTCGGTCGCGTGCTGCGGCATCGCGACCGCGTCGAAGCCGCTGTCCCAGATGTCGATCACCGCCTGCTCGATCGAATCTGGCGTGCGCTCGGCTTTCCCTTCGGCCTCGCGCCGGAGGCAGACGGGGTCGAACAGCTCGGTGAACATCCGAAGCGACGCGCGGACGCAGCGGCCGATCAGCTCGGGCGGCGCCTCGGTCTTCATGCCGATGAAGTACTCAGAGGGCGTGCCGAAGATGTAGCGCACACCGCCGGCGAGTTGATCGTCGGTGAAACGGCCTGAGAGGATCGCGGGCGACTCGAACAGCCGCAGGATGTGCTCGCCGATTCGCGGCGAGTAGCCCTCGAACCTGGCGATGCGGTCATCCGCGGCGTCGGGATCGGGGCTGCGCCCATGAAAATCGTCGAAGCCTTGGGTGAAGCAGTAGTCGAGCCATCCTTCGAATGCCTGTGTTTCCTGAGCGGCGGTCACCCGGGCGTTCCTTCGGTGTTTCAGACCGGACACGCATGATTTTGTGGCACTGGCGGCTTGTCCGCCAGTGGGCTTGGCCAGACGGAGTATCTGCAAAAAAACACTGGCGGACAAGCCGCCAGTGCCACAGGTCTTTGGATCAGATGTTGTTGGGCGGGCCTTACAGGTTCCCGCGGCGCTCCTGCTCCTTCTCCAGCGCCTCGAACAGGGCCTTGAAGTTGCCCTTGCCGAAGCTCTGGCTGCCGCGACGGCAGATGATCTCGAAGAAGAGGGTCGGGCGGTCCTGCAGCGGCTTGGTGAACAGCTGGAGGAGGTAGCCCTCGTCGTCGGCGTCGACCAGCACGCCGAGGTCGCGGATCTTCTCGTGGTCTTCCTTGACCTCCCAGCCCATGGCGCTCACGCGGTCCCACACCTCGTCGTAGTAGGTGTCTGGAATCTGGAGGAAGTCGACGCCGCGCCCGCGGAGCTCGGCGACCGAGTGCAGCTCGTCGTCGGTCCGCAGGGCGAGGTGCTGGACGCCGGGGGTCATGTCGTGCCATTCGAGGTATTCGAGGATCTGGCTCTTCTTTTTGCCCTCGGCGGGCTCGTTGATGGGCATCTTGATGAGGTTGTTGCCCGATGCCATCACCTTGCTCATGAGGGCGGAGTGCTCGGTCGAGATGTCCTTGTCGTCGAAGTGCTTGAACATCTTGAACTCGAGGACATCCTCGTACCACTTCACCCAGTGGTTCATCTTGCCCTCTTCGACATTGCCGACGCAGTGGTCGACATACTTCAGGCCGCAGGGGTGCTTGGCGTTGTAGTCGTTGAGCGCAAAGGGGCCGAACGCGCGGAACTTCGGGGCGAACGCCTCGCCCTTCTTGACGCGGTCGAGCGCGTACGCGCCCTTGCGGCTCACGAACGAGTGCACCGCCCGCCCGTAGGCCTTGATCCCGGCCATGGTGACGCTGCCGTGCTCGTCGGCGTAGGTGACCGGCTCGTACGCGGCCTCTCCGCCGTTGGCGACGGCGCGCTCGAAGGCGGCCTCGGCGTCGAAGACGGTCATCGCGATGTCTTTGACGCCGTCGCCGAAGCGCCGGACCTCTTCCTGCGCCGGATGGTCGGCCGAGAGGCCGGTGGTGAGCAGCAGGCGGATGTTGCCCTGGGTGAGCAGGTACGAGGCCTCGTCGCGGCTGCCTGTGGTCAGGTCGGCGACCTGATCGACCCTGAAGCCGAAGGTGTGGGCGTAGAAGTAGGCGGCCTGCTTGGCGTTGCCGACATAGAACCGGACATGGTCCACATCGATCAGGCTCAGCGGATCGGTCGCGGTCTCGCGGCTGGTGCTGGTCGAGGCGGTGGTCATGGTCAACTCTCCGTCGTCTTGGGCGGTGAAATGCGGGGCCGCAAACCCCGCGGGAGCCCAGGTCCCGTGCGTAGCAAACTGTAGGGGGAAGAGCGGGAGAAGTGGGGCGCGGGGTGTGGGGCGTGGGGCGCTGGGGGTTGAGGCGGCCTTCGGCCGCGGCTTGTCTTTCAGAACCCGGCCTCGGCCGCAGGACGAAGCCTCACCCGCGCCCAGCCGTTCCCCCCCACACCCTACATCCCACGCCCCATCTCCCCTTCCCCGACGCATATCCACCCGGAATCAGACCGCCAGATGTAGGTATTTGTCCGGATATGCAAGAACTTTCAGCCCCGCCCCCAGCCGACACCCGATGACACTGCTGTGTTGAGACCCTACCATCGGGGTCTTGTCGGGGAACGGATCCCCGGGTCGGCCTCAGTGGCCCCGGGCGAGATCCAGCGGCCCGGAGCGATCGGCGGAGCTCGATCGAACGGGCGACAGGGAACGCGTCGATGGATGATCTTCCAGACCGGGCGTACTTCGGGCCATACCAGCTTGTCCGAAGCCTTGGCCCGAGCATGCTCGCCGACCGCTATCTCGCACTCCATGTGCGCAGCAAGGGCAGCTTCGTTGTGCACCGCTTCAGGAGCGCCTGCACCGATCGCGCCCAGCAGCGTCGCCTCACCGCGGCGCTCGAGCGGATGAGCCACATCCGCCACCCCCACCTCCTCGGCGTCGAAAACTTCTCCTTCGCCCCCGGCGGTCGCCCCCTCGTCGTCACGCCCTACACCGGCAACCAGGACGGCCTGATCACCCTCGCCGACCTCCTTGACCTCAAGGGCGGACAGATGGGCGCCTTCGAGGCCGAACGGGCCATCCTCCAACTCCTCGACGCCGTCTCCTGCTCGCACAGCAACGGCATGCCGCACGGCGAGCTCGGACTTGACGAAGTCCTCGTCGATCGGCGGGGCTCGGTCTTTATCGAGCTCGCCGGCCTCCGCCTGGCCATCAGCGGACGCACAGGCCAGAGCTCCGAACTGCTCCGCGACGAGACGCGGTCGATCGCCCAGATCGGCTACCGCCTCATCACCGGCCTCCCGGCCGACGAACCCTTCATCCCCCCCACCAGCGTCGTCCGACGCCTCGACCGACGATGGGACGAATGGTTCGAGACCGCGCTCGAGCCCTCCGGCGGCTTCGAAACCCCCTCCGATGCGATCGACGCCCTGCCCGGCAACCGGCGCGAGCAGGCCCGCGACACTCAGCCCGGCCCCGTGCGTGTCGTCCTGCAACGCCTGGGCATCCCAGGCGGGGCGTAGCTCCCACGGCTTCACGCGATAAGAAAGGCGGCACGGGCCTTCGCCCGTGCCGCTGTTGTTTCAATCGAATGTCAACCCCGCGAGGTAGATCAGTTGATCGGCTGGCCGGTGCTGATCTCACGCCCGCCGACATCGACACCCTTGAGACCGCCGCGCGTCCAGCGGTAGTGCGCGATGAGGTTCGAGCCCATGCTCATCTCGTGCGGGGCGACCTGCGGCCTCCACGGGCGCGACGGCTCCATCGAGGCGACATAGTTCAGACGGGTTGGGATGGGCGACTGCGGCGCAACAGGCTGCCAGCCCGGATTGGTGGTGTCTGTGCGCCGGGCTTCGACCGAACCGTCGAACATGGCCACGAGCACGCGCGAGTCCGGGAACGCGTAGTAGCGGTCTTGCTTGGCGAAGTGCCTGTCGACCTCGTCGTACATGTAGACCTTCTGGGTCGGGAAGGCGACATCGCTGAGACGGGCGCCGCCAAGGCGGTTCAAGCCGTTCACAACGATCCAGTTCGCGCCCATCGTTGACTGGTACATCCGACCACGCACACGCGCGCTCGTAAACGGCTCACGGAGCCCGAGGCTCTGGTTCAGGTCGTACGCCGCGGGGACGGTCGTGTACGAACTCGAATACAGCCAACGCCACTGGTTCGCTGTCGGCTGAGGCTGGAACGGCGCCCAGAAATCTTCCATGAACGGGCGACCCGCGTCGCGCTGCCAGTTCAGGCGGTGGCGGTCGGCCGTGCTCACCACGAGCTTCTCCGGAAGGCGGGCGGCGAGGAAGTCCTGCTTGACCAGATGCGAGTACCAGAAGTGCGGGATCCAGCCCTGGATGATCGCCATGCCGCTGGTCTGGTCGCCGCCGGTCCGGCGGCGCATGATATCGACGGCTTGGAGCGCTGCGGCGTCGTTGTGCACTCCACCAAGTGGATTGGGCCCGCTCCCGTCCAGAGAGAGCATCCGGGCGCGGATGTCGGCGTAGTCGGTGCCGCCCCACGAAGGTTGCCCGCCCGGAGTCATCCGCGGCCGCCATGTGAAGCTCGGGATGCGGTCCTCGTAGGTGCTGGTGTAGGTGTTCATCGCGGTGGCGAGCTGCGACTTGTTGCTCATGTCCAGCACGCGCCTGGCGATGCCGCGGGCCTCAGCGAGGGCCGGCAGCAGGATCCCGATCAGCAGCGCGATGATCGCGATGACCACGAGCAACTCAATCAGTGTGAAGCCCTTGCGACGGTCTGTTCGGCTCTGCATGTTTCCGCACTCCTGTACAGGGCCCCTGATCAACGCCCGGCCCCCAGATGACCGGACGCTGCTCGGCCCGTAGTGCGGCCGCTCGCGCCAGCCTCACGCCGCGCAAGCAACCACCCGATTTCGAGCCGCCGACTCCGCTGGCGCAACGCACGCAGCAGCCCACGGCACGCGAGCCGGGCGCCGCGAACGCGGCCTATGAACCCCCGGCCAATCTCAAACTATCGGCGGCTGGCCGCGATGTCAATCCGATTTTCCGTCCCCGCCCCAACCGGGTCCCGAATCCGGCTCGCCGGCCCTTTGCAGAGCCTCGCCGAGCGCCTTGGCCATCGCGTGCCAGGCCAGCGTGGCGCATTTCACCCGCGCCGGAAAGCGCCGCACCTCCGCCATCGACCGCAGCTCCTCGTTCAGGCGCTCGCCCGAGGCTTTGTCCGGCTCGGCAGCCGCGACGAGATCGAGAAACCCCGCCCGCACCGCATTCGCCTCGTCGATCGACAGCCCGCTGAGCGCGTTGGTCATCATCGATGCGGAAGCCTGCGAGATCGCGCAGCCCGTCCCCTCGAACCGGACCTCTTCGATCCCTTGCTCGCCGAGCGTGACGAAGACGCGGACCTTGTCGCCGCAGATCGGGTTAAAACCCTCCGCCTCGGCGTCGAAACGCTCGGGCCTGCCGTGGTGGCACGGGCGGCGAGAGTGGTCCAGGAGGATCTGCTGGTAGAGCGATTCGAGCATGGTGCGGGCTCAGGCGAACATGCGGCTTGCGCGCCGCACTCCTGCAAGAAGAGCTTCGATATCGGCGTGCGTGTTGTACGGCGCGATCGAGGCCCGCGTCAGCGCCGGCACGCCGAGCCGACGCATCAGGGGCTGGGCGCACATGTGCCCGGCCCGCACCGCGACGCCCTCGGCGTCGAGCACGGTCGCCAGATCGTGCGCGTGCACGCCTTCGAGCCCGAACGAAACGATCGGCGCACCCTCGGCCGGGCCGTACACCACGGCGCCCGGGATCTCGCCGAGCCCGGCGACGATCGCGTCGCGCAGCGTGCGCTCGTGGGTGCGCGCCGCCCCGCGATCGAACGAGCCCAGAAACGCGACCGCGGCGCCGAGCCCGACGGCCCCTTCGGTGTTCGGCGTGCCGGCCTCGTGGCGGTGCGGCCCGGTGATCCAGGTCGATTCCTCGGCCGAGGCGAGCTCGACCATGCCGCCGCCGTACTGGGCGGGTTCGAGCCTGTCGATCCATTGCGGCGACATGTACAGCGCGCCCACACCCGCGGGGCCGAACATCTTGTGGGCGCTGATCGCGTAGAAGTCGCAGCCGAGACGCTGCACATCAACGGGAAGGTGGCCCGGCGCCTGCGCGCCGTCGACGACGACCGCCGCGCCCACCCCGCGCGCGATCGACACGATCTCCGAAACAGGCACGACCGTGCCGAGCACATTGGAGACATGCGTTATGGCGACCACGCGCGTCCGCGCATTGACCATCGCTCCGAACGCATCGAGGTCGAGCTCGCCCCGATCGGTGACCGGCGCGACACGCAGCACGGCGCCCCGGCGCTCGCACGCCTGGCGCCACGGGAGGAAGTTGGAGTGGTGTTCGAGCTCGGTCACCACGACCTCGTCGCCCTCGCCGAGCAACGCGTCGCCCAGCGACCTCGCGACAAGGTTCAGCCCGTCGGTGACGCCCTTGGTGAAGACGACCGACTCGGGCTCGGCGTTGAGCAGCGCGGCCGCGGCGTTCCGCGCCGACTCGTACCTCTCCGTCGCGAGGCTGCCCAAGGCATGGACGCCGCGGGAGACGGGGCCGTTGCTGGTCGTCCAGTGCTCGACGACACTGTCGATGACGGCCCTCGGCCGCTGCGTCGTCGCGGCGTTGTCCAGATACACGAGGGGCTTATCGTGCATCGTCGCGCCGAGCATCGGGAACTGGGCGCGGACCGTCTCGGGGTCGAAGGCACGCGCGTCCAGAGCGGGCGATGGATGTCTCGCGGGGTTCATGGGGGCGGATCCTGCACTTTTCCCGCCGGCGAACGCGGCATGCATGCGCCGGCGAGAGATCGTACGCGCATACCGGGACGGACCGGAAAATCGTCAAACCGCCCGACGCTCGACGCCGTTGATGAGGCCGGAGAGCATTTTGGCGATCTCCTGCAGTTCGGCCTTCAACTCCGCGTGACGCTCGGGAGAAACCAGCCCTTGACGCAACGCGAGTTCGAGGAGGGGCACGCACTCCTGCACGCTGCCTCGAGCGATGCCGAAGAAGTTCCTGCGGTCCGCCTTGGTGAATCGGCCGTTGCCCTCGGCGATGTTCGTCGCGATCGAGAGCGAGGCTCGGTTCAACTGATCGGCGAGGAAGAAGTACCCGCGAGGCAAGCCGCGCGTCAGCGAGCAGATCTGGTCGGCGAAAGTCACCGCCCGCTGGTACACACGCAGCTTCTCGAACGCGAAGGCCATGGCTCGTCCCCGGCTCGATCGAGAGTCGAAAGTCGAGAGGAGACCGCGGGAGGCGTCCTCCGCGCCAGCGATCGTCGACGACCGGAGGCTTCCGCCCCAAGTCGACTCTCGCCTCTCGACCTCTCTCCCGCTCTATTGCCGCCGCAGGCGGCAATCGGGGCGACTGGATTCGAACCAGCGACCTCTTGACCCCCAGTCAAGTGCGCTAACCAAACTGCGCTACGCCCCGCAGTGGCCTCATGTTAGACGCCGGCCCGAGCCCGGTCCAAAACGCCAGGGCCCCTCCCAGGGCGATGGCATTAGCCCGCAGCTCGATCCGCTGCCTCCACGATTCGGGAGTCTCAGCCAGGATGAGAAGCCGGCGCGGGGCGCCGGGAGCTGGGCGCAGGGATCGGAAAGCAAAGCAAACCGCGGCCGAAGGCCGCCGCCTCCCCCAGCGCCCCCCCCCCCCCGCCCCCGCCCCCCCCAAAACGACACCCGGCGGGCCGGGGATCCTCCCCGGTCCGCCGGCGCCCACCCTTCCAGCAAGGAGGCCCGTGCCGAGTGGTTCAGTCCGCTGTGGCGACCCGCCGGTCCCGCTCGGCCGGGGCCGTCACGACCCGACGCTCGCCATCGCTGGCGATCACCGGCGATGACGCGGGCTCGCCCAGCGTCACCAGCCTCACGCCCTCGGCCGGCTCGGCCCGCACCTCGAAGCGCGGGGCGCGACGGACCGGGATCTGGATGATGTGCCAGCGCGTCTCGTCGGCCTTGGGCCCGTCGGCCTTGGCGTACGCGTCGGGTCGGTCGTAAACCGGGTTGCGGAAGACGCGGGTACCGCCGACATAGCCGTGCTCACGGAGCCACTGCTGGCGGGCCCGCTCCATGCGTCCGAGGCTGCCCCGGTTCGGGATCTCGACCCACGGGCTGACGGCGACCTGCACATTGCCCACGCGGGCGGGCAGCGTGCGGAAGTCGTACTCATCGGCCCCATAGGCGGCAGGGCCGGGCCGGCCCCAGGCCAGAGGCATCTCCTGCGCCCGCCCGCCGACGATCGTCCGCCCCCGCCACTCACGCCCGACATGCTCGACGCCGGACCAGTTCATGGCGCGGTTGTAGACGATCGGGCTCGGGGCCGCGATCGGACGCTCCTGGGCCTGCGATTCATACGCGTAGCCCAGGTACTGGAACTGACCCATCGAAACGACCGCGACCGCGGCAAGCATCCCTGACATCGCTTCTCTCTCTTTCCCCGGGCCGGTCCGCCCGGGCTCGTGTCTTCCGGCCGTGGGGCGCCGAGCCCACACACGCGGCGCAGCACGCGCCCTCCGCGCAGCACGAACAACCCCTACAACCAGAAGATGCCCCGGAACCGGCGGGGTTCAAGCCATCCGCGCGCGATAGCTCCGCGCGGACGCTCTGCAAGCCCTCTTACCGGACCGGAACGAGCCACTGGCACAGGTTTGCGGACGAGGGTCTCATCCCCAGCGCGATCGCACTTTCTGATACCTCGATGCGGCGCATGCCGCTGAGATTCTGGAATCAGGGGCGCGGGGAGTGGGGAGTGGGGAGTGGGGCGCTGGGGGAGGCGGCGGCCTTCGGCCGCGGCTCGCTTTGCTTTCCGATCCCTGCACCCGGTTCCCAGCGCCCCGCGCCCGAGTCTCGTCCTCGCTGAGACTTCTGAATCAAAGCCAAAGCAGACAGACTGCCGGACACTGCGCTGGCCGCGGGCCTCATCACCCGGGCATGTGCTTGCCGATCGGCACGCTGTCGCCCGAGCACATCCACTCGTACGCGTCGAGCACCGAGGCGATGTGCGTGCTCGCCCGGCGCTGTTGGCGGATGTACGACCACCCGTTCGCGGCCAGACGCTCGGCGCTGTCCGGATCGCCCAGCACGCTGTCGAACAGCCCGGCCCACGCCTCCTCGGTCTGGGCCTGCAGACGCATCACGCCCTCGCACGCGATCGCGTCGATGTCCGGATCGGGCACCGCGGCGACCAGCATGCCCGAGCCCATCGCGCTGAGGAGCATCGAGCGGTGCTCGCCGGTGACCTCGGGCACCAGCAGCATGTCGGCGCGCATCAAGAGGTCGCGCCCCTGTTCGAGCCGGTCGATCAGCGAGAGGTTGCGGAGCATCGAGGCGTCGCCCGCCGCGGCCCAGAGCCCCGCTTTGTGCGCCGCCTCCGCCTCAGCGATGAGCACCGCGTCGGGATCGTGCTCGAGCAGGCGTTTGGCGCCGAGCAACGCCGCTCGGGACGCGCGCGGGTCACGCCCTGAAATCATGAAGACCACCCCGATCGTCCTGTCACGGCGCAGGATCGGCCTCGGCGCAGACGCCGCGTGCACACCCCAGCGGGTCACGCGGACGCGCCCCTGCGCCCCCGCTTCCTCGAGCCTCGAAGCGATCGCCTGATCGGGCGCAAGCAGCACCGGCGCGCGCCCGCCCGAGCCGCCGATCCGCAGCCCGACAGCCTTGGCCGTCTGCGACGACTTCCAGACCTCCAGCGCCAGCGCCGCGCCGGTCTTCAACGCCACGCGAGCCCCCAGCGCCCACAGCGGCTCTCCGAAGACATGGATCAGGTCGACAGGCGGATCGTCGCCGGACTTTGGGAGCTGGGCGATCACCTGCGTCGCCTGCATGCGCACCGGCGCAAACAGCCCGGGCGAGGGCACGCCGACCTCCTGCGAGCCCAGGTGCTCCTCCGACCGGCCCAGCAGCGACTCGGGCACGCCACGGAAGATGCGCACGCCCTCATCAGCCAGACCGACCTCGAGCCTCGAGGTGAGTTCGGCCTCGCGTTCCAAGAACGCTTCGTCGTAGAGAAAGAGCACCCGCATGAGAGTCTGCACCGGGCCCGGCCGGCCCGGTCAGCGGGCGAACGGCGGGGCCAAAGCCGCTGGGGAAGACCTGTTGACAACACACCCCAGCATCGTGTCGGTTATCCGGACGGTCAAGCAAAAGATTTCGTGTTCAGCTTTCGCAAAGACCTAAACCGTTGCTGCGCAACGACTTAGAGGCCGCGAGCCCCGCGAGACGCCCAAAATGGGCTTGACACGGACCCGCGATGTTCACCCGCGCACGAGCCGCCCGCGGTGTGGAAAGAACGCAGAACGGACCGTATCGCAACGCGCCCGTCAGCCCGCCGCGGCCCCAGCCTTCAGCGGCACCCTGAAGTTTACCTCGGGGAAGCTGTGCTCCATCTCCGCCATCGCCCGGGTCCGCCAGAGGCCCACCCAGTGCTTCGGCGCCACCTCGTGCAGCAGGTAGTCCCCCGCGGGGCCGGACCGGGCCGAGATGTCCGCCGGCGGGTCGTGCCAGGGCCACCACGGGCGGACGCCCCGATCGCCCCCGGGCAGCCGCCGGAACTGCGCCTCGTCCTCGACGATCTCGCGAATGGTCACGAGGCGGTCGCGCCGCTCGGCCATCTTCGGGATGCTCGCCAGCAGCCCGCGTGTGTAGGGGTGCATGGGGTTGTCGAACAGCTCGAACACCGGCGCGTACTCGACCACGCGCCCCGCGTACATCACGCAGACCACATCGGCGTTCTCCGCCACCACGCCAAGATCGTGGGTGATGAGCATGATCGCCATGTCGCGCGTGCGCTTGAGCTCCTTGAGCAACTCGAGGATCTGCGCCTGGATCGTCACATCCAGCGCCGTCGTCGGCTCGTCGGCCAGCAGGAGGCGGGGCTGGCACGCGAGCGCCATCGCGATCATCACGCGCTGGCGCATCCCGCCGGAGAACTGGTGCGGGTACGCCTTGATCCGATCCTCGACCTCGGGGATGCCGACGGCGCGCATGGAGTCCATCGCGATCTGGACGGCCTCGGCGTGCGTGACCTGCTGGTGCAGCAGGATCGCCTCGAGGATCTGGTCGCCCACGGAGTAGACCGGGTTGAGGCTGGTCATCGGCTCCTGGAAGATCATCGCGATCTCGTTGCCGCGGATCTGGCGGATGCTTTTGTCGTCCAGCGTGGTCAGGTTGACCCGTCCCCAGCCGAGCTCTTCTGATGTCCGGAAGTGGATCGCGCCGCGGTCGAACCGCCCCGGGGGCCTGGGGATCAGCTGCAGCGAGCTCATCGCCGTCACGCTCTTGCCGCAGCCCGACTCCCCCACCACCGCGAGGGTCTGGTTGGGGAAGATCGTCATGCGGACACCGTCGACCGCCTGGATACGCGGGCCCGAGCCGTTGTCGAAGCTCACGGCGAGATCGTCGACCGTCAGCAGCGGCTTCTCGGCTTCCGGTGGCGGCTGTTGCATACCCATCAGACTCTGGCCTTCTTGAGTTTGGGATCGATCGCGTCGCGCATCGTCTCGCCGATCAGGTTGTACGCGAGCACCGTCAGGAAAATCGCGGCGCCGGGGAAGATCGCAAGCCACCACTGGAACGAGCCAGACTCGTCGCTGGCGGCACGCAGCAGTTTGCCCCAGCTCGCCTGGTCGGCCGGGCCGAGGCCCAGGAAGCTCAGGATCGCCTCGATCAGGATCGCCGCGGCGATCGCGAACGACGCGTCGACCAAGACCGGCGTCACGCCGTTGGGCAGCATGTGCTTGAAGAGGATCGACCGCAGGGGCAGGCCCGCGGCCTTGGCCGACTGCACAAAGTCCTGGTTGCGCAGCTTGAGGAACTCGGCGCGCGTGAAGCGAGCAGCGCCCGTCCATGTGAAACACCCGATGATGATCATCATCACATAGATGTTCCGCGGGAGCACGCCCGCCGCGACGATCAGCAGGAACAGAACCGGGATGGCCATGAAGACCTCGACCACCCGGAAGAGCAGGATGTCCACCCACCCGCCGAAGTAGCCCATCAACGCGCCGATCGTCACGCCGATCACCACCGCGATCGAGGTCGAGACCAGCCCGATCGAGATCGACAGCCGTGAGGCGTGCATCATCTGGCTGAGCACATCGCGTCCGCCGCTGTCGGTGCCGAGAATGAAGCGGAAGCCCCCCTCCTCGTCACTCTGCTCGGCCTCAGCGACGGTCGTCCCCGGAGCCTGGAAGAACCACGAGGTGCTGCTCTGGTTCGGGCTGAAGGGCACAAGGGTGTAGACAGCGTCCTTCGCTATCCCGTCCTCGAGCATGTAGCTGTACTCGAAGGTCTGGAGCGGCTGGCTCCACTTCATCGCCAGCACGCCCCCCGAGAGCGTCGCCCCCAGCAGCACGCAGAGCAGCTTCGTCTTGAGCGACTCGATGGTCGGCAGCAGGAAGAAGAACGCGCCCGCGAGGGCGGCGCACGCGGTCGATCCGACCAGCGTGTACAGCGCCCGGTTGCCCTCGCTCCGGACAGCCCGAGCCCACTCGCCGCGGTCGGGCGAGCCGATGTAGCTCGTCAGCATCGACGCGAAGACGATCGCCAGCAGCGCCTGCAGCGTGATCAGGATCAGATACCACACGCGATGGACACGCTTGGGCCCCATGGGCAGCGCCGTCCAGACCAGCCCGAAACTGCCGAGAACCAGCAGCACCACATCGGTCTGCGTCAGGAACTCGAAGAGCGGCCAGACGCGTTTGAACGAGCCGTCCTCGGCCATCTGCAGCATCGTGATCGGGTGCCCGCTGGCGAGCACCGGCGCGTACACCGCAAAGAACGCGACGATCGCCACCCACGCGAGCCCGAAAATGGCCCTGGGACGCCGGACCACATACGACCACGCCTCGGCCCAGAAACCCCTGGCGGGCTGGTGCCCGATGCCCTGGGCGAGCTGCACGCCTGTCACTGAGCCCATCGGCTGCGGTTGATCGGAGCCCGAAGTCATGAGTAGGTAATCCTCGGATCGGCCATGGCGTACAACATGTCGGCAAGGAGCAGCGCTCCGATGTTCACGGCCGAGATGATCGCCGTCGTCGCAAGGATCACCTCGCGGTCGCGCTGGTAGATCGCGTCGAGCGTCAGGCGCCCCATCCCGTTGATCGAAAAGATCGTCTCGATCACCACAGAGCCCGACAGCATCGCCGGGAAAATCGAGACAAACATCGTGATCAGGGGCAGCAGGCTGTTGCGGAAGACATGGCGGAAGATGATGTGGCCGGACTGCACGCCCTTGGCCTTGGCGGTGCGGACATAGTCAGCGTTGAAGTTGTCGAGCATCGCGGCGCGCGTCTGCTTGCTGAGCACCGCGAACCCGCCGTAGACGAGGCAGGCCACCGGCAGGCAGAGATGCCAGAGCGCGTCGAGCAGGTACCCCCGCGTCCACTCCCCGTCGACGACCGAGGGCAGGAAGGGCATCCGCTCTGCGCCCGAGGAGTGCAGCCCCGCGGTCGGGAACCAGCCGAGGTAGTCGTTGCTGGAGAGGAACCCGATCGCCAGAACCCCCGCCAGCGGGATCGGGAACGACCAGAGCGCTACGAACAGCGCCCCCATCCCCGTGTCCAGCGTCGTGCCCTGGCGAGTCGCCGCGAGGATGCCCGAGGGCACCGCGATCGCGTAGATCAGCACCGACGCGATGATGTTCAGCAGCAGCGTGATCGGGAGCGCCTCGCCGATGAGCTGCGAGACCGGGCGGCTGCTGCTGAAGCTCCGCCCCAAATCCGGCGGCGCCAGCGCGACGCCTCCGATCCCGATCCCCTCCTGCGGGTACGGGCGGGCGTTCATCGCGTTGATGAATCTCGCGCGGTGGCTCCGGGCGCTCCCGTACGCGTCGAGCATCTGCGCCGCCAGCCGCTCGACCTCCGGCGCACGCTCATGCGTCGGATCGAACTCGATCGAACGCAGCCGGTCGGAGCGCACCGTGCCGTCGGCCCGCACCGCCCGCCCATGGCCGGTCGCCCGGAGATAGCCCGCAAGCTCCTGCTGAAACATGGCCCGGGAGGAGACATACCGCGCCCTGGCTTGGGCGAACGCCGCCGACACACGCCGGAACGCGCGGTCTCGGTCATCGTCCAAAGACTCCCGCGAGCGGAGCGCCTCGGGCAGTTCCTCAGGCTCGGGGATCTGCAGCTCATCGGTGAACCAGCGCCACACCAGAGGCGTGTCGAGCTGGCGGGGCCGCCGAACACGCTCCCCGTCGGGCTGCACCAGCGCCCGGTTGCCGATCTTCACAGGGCTGATCTGCGAGAGCCAGCGGAGATACTGCACCGGCACCGGGTCGTCCAGCCCGTAGCGATCGTTGAGGTACGCCTCCTGGATCGCGCGGCTGGTCGCCTCCATCTGGCCGCCCGCGGCCCGCAGCCCCGCGCCGATCCCGCCCGGGCTGAGCGCCACGAGCATGAACACGACGAAGGTGATCCCGATCAGCGTCGGAATCATCAGCAGCAGGCGCCTGATCAGATACGAGACCATGTGCTCAGCCCTTCCGGCAGCGGCGCCGAACGGGACGGGCGAAACACCCGCCGCCGGACACCCCGGTGGTTAGTCGCTCAGAACCCCGGATCGGGCGAGAAGAAGAACTCACGCACCTCGAACCCCGAGGGGTAGGTGTGCACATTCTTGAACTTCTTGTTGACGAAGTAGGTCCAGGGCGGAGAGAACAGGAAGGTGTAGGGCTGCTCCTCGTGGACCACGCGGTGGAACTCGTGCCAGACCTTCATCCGTTCATCGAAATCGAGCGTTCTGCGGGCTTTGTCGATGAAGTAGTCCGCCTCCTCGTTGGCCCACTGGATGAAGTTGTCGCCCTGATCGGCGATCGACGCGGAGTGGTAGATCTGGCGCTGGTCGCTCTCGGGGCCGCTGGCCGACCACGCGAAGGTGATCGCGTCGAAGTCGCGGTTGTTGAGGATCTGCGTCACGATCGACCACTCGAACGGACGCGGCTCGACGCGGATGCCCAGCCTCGCCCCCTGATTGCGCACATAGTTGACCATCCGCTCGTACGCCTCAGAGCCGGAGGGGTACGCCAGCTCGAAGACAAACTGGTCGCCGTTCTCGTTGGTCAGCAGCGTCTGGCCCGGACGACGCGTCCAGCCCGCCTCGGCGAGCAACCGCCGCGCCTTGTCGAGGTCGTAAGGCCACGCCTCGATGTCGGGGTTGCGGACAGGAGAGATGTTCGTCTGGGGGCCGGTGGCGACCTCGCCGATGCCGGCCCTGATGTTCCGGATCATCAGCTCGCGGTCGAGCATGTGCGTCATCGCAAGGCGGACGCGCCGGTCGTGGAAGGGCGTCAGACGCTCGCCCCGACGCTCCCCGCACTGCCACGCGATGAACGCGTAGCCCGAACGCATGTTCAGCCATTCGAGGCTGTGATGACGCCGCTTCCAGTCCTCTCGGTCGCGGTGGTTGACGAACTGCTCGGAGGTGGCGCGGAGGATGTGCGCCTCCTCGTTGGTGTAGGCCACCAGCGCCGCCGCCGGGTCGTTGATGCTCTTGAACCGGAGCCTCGCCACCGGCGGGAGCGCCGGGCCCCAGTACGCCTCGTTACGAACCAGCACGAAGTCCGTGCCGGGGCGCCACTGGTTGTCGGGGTCGACCACCTCCAGACGGAACGCGCCGGAGCCGAGCAGCAGGCCCGTCGCCTGGTTGAACTGCGAGGGCGTGAACCGCTCATAAAAGTGCTTGGGCAGAATGTACTGCGCCAGGGCCGCGCCCTCGTTGGAGTACAGCGGCTCGCGGAACTCGAACTCAACGACATGCTCCGAGATCGCCCGAATGCTGGTGATCCCGTCGGTGATCGAGCGGACGCGGTCGGCCTCGATCTGCGGGTTCTTGATGATGTCGTTCCAGGTAAACTCGACATCCGCAGCAGTCACCGGCACGCCGTCGCTGAAGCGGGCGTCCTCCCACAGCTTGACCCGAAGCCACATCCCGTCGGGGTCGTACTGCCACGCCTCGGCAAGCACGCCGCGATTGTCGAGCGTCTCGGGGTCGACTCGCGCCAGCGTGTCGAAAATGTGGTCGGTGATGTATCGGCTGTAGACATCCTGCGAGACGAAGGGCATCACCTTCGCCCAGCGGGTGGTGTAGATCTCGCCCAGCTCGCCACCCATCCGGAACGCCTCGTGGTCGGCCGGGTCGTTGACGAAGTCGTCCCGCTCCTGCCAGCGGATCTTCACACCTTCGCGGGCCCAAGACTCGTCACGCGTCGCGGTCGCCGCCTGCTGCTGACCCGCCTGATCGCCGGTTTGCGGCTGGGGCTGCTGCCGGGGCACGAACCCCACGCCCGAAGGCTGCTCGCCGGGCTGCTGCGTGCCAACCTGCGCTCCGCCGGGACCTGTGAACACATTGACCACCACCGGCTGGTGCCGGTCCTGGGGCGTCTCGGCCGCCGCGGGGCTCCCGCGTCGCATCTGACGCTCCAGCGAAGCGATCTGCGATTCCACACCCCCGACCGCCGCCTCAACGGTCCGCACCCGGTCGAACACCCGGTCCTGCTGGATCAGCGAGAACCAGACGCTCAGGCCCACAAGGGCCACGAGCACGAACAGCAGGAAGTCCTTCAGCCCGAATTTGTTCTGCATGATCGTCGCGGCCGCGAGCGGCCTGCTCCTCAGTAAACTCCGGTCAGCACCCCAAACCCGCCAACTCTACCGTCTCGAACGCTTCGGATCGAACGCCTCCCGAAGCCCCTCGCCAACGAAATTCACCGCCAGCAGCGTCGTACCCAATAACAGGCAGGGAAACAGCAGCAGCCACCAGTCCGACTTGTGCGTGTTCAACTCGCCAAGACCCTCCGCGGCCAGGTTCCCCCAACTCGGAAGCGGCGGGCGGACCCCGATCCCCAGAAAGCTCAGGAAGCTCTCCTGCAGGATCGCCTGAGGCACCGCCAATGTCGCATAGACGACGATCGGGCCCACCAGGTTCGGCATCAGATGCCGCAAATACACCCGATGCGTCGGCGCGCCCATCGCACGCGCCGCCTCCACAAACGGCTGGTTCTTCAGGCTCAGCACCTGCCCGCGAACCACGCGGGCCAGCGTCAGCCAGCTCACCGCCCCGATCGCCACCAGCAGCGCCATCACATCCACCGCGCGCCGCCACGCCTCGGGAAGATCTCCCGTCCCGTACCGATCCAGCGCCCGCTCGCGCAACGCCTCGGCCAGCTCCTCCTTGTTCGCGCCGGGGGGAGCCTGCTCGAGCTCCCGCTCCACATAAGCGACTCGGATCTCCGTGATTCGCTCGATCCGCGAGCCCGTCCAGTTCTCCACCGCCGCGTCCACCGCGACCGCCAGCAGCACCACCAGCAGGATGTACGGCAGGCCGTACAGAATGTCGACGATCCGCATCATGAACGCGTCGGCCTTGCCCCCCAGATACCCCGCCAGCGCGCCGTAGAGCGTCCCGATAAAGACACTGATCAACGCCGCGGCGATCCCGATCGAGAGCGAGATCCCGCCCCCGGCCAACACCCGCAGAAACAGGCTCCGCCCCAGCGCGTCGGTCCCGAGGAAGTAGTGCAGCGGTCGGCCCCGCGTCGGCCAGTGCCGTCGCAGCTCACGCCCGACCTCACCGTCGACCGTCCTGGTCACCTCTTCCAGCTCGACGCCGTACTCCGCGGCGATCCGCTGTCGCTCCTCGGTCGGGACCAGCGCGTTGAGCCTGATCCGCTCGTCCTCGGGCCTCGGCCACCAGATCGGGCTCAGGCGGGCCTGCTGGGTGTCACCGGCGTTGTAGCGGGCGACATTCTGCTTCGTCCCGTCCGGGCCCGTCGCCCGCCCCAGCGTCCAGGGCATCGTGCAGACGCACAGCAGGAACATCAGGGCGATGAAGACCAGCCCGACCACGCCCGCCGGGCTCCGCGTCAGCGGGTTGTCCTTCGCCCTGGGGGCGGCCTGCAGAGATGGGGGCGCGGTCTCGCTCACGGGCCCGACACCATACCCGAAGCTCGAACGCCTCGCCGGAGCAACCGGAGCCGCCAAATACGATCACATGCCGTATAAACATTGCGTGCATGCAAGAATCTGCGACCTCGCCACAACCACCCGCGATCCGCAATAAACTACGCAGATTCACTCACTACACCACGGAAGATCGGTTCACCGACCACTCCGTATTGGACCGTAATTCGAAGAATTGGTGTTTGTGCCCCTTTACAATCGCATGAAGATGTGCAACATTACTCCATCGCGACACCCGCCCCGGCGGTGTCGCCCCTGACAGCCTCCTCTCCCCTCGTGATTGGCCCGCCGGGATTCGTTCCGGCGGGCCAACTTCTTTGAGGCCACAACCGGCGTCGGATCAGACGCTGACGCCCGCTTCGGCCGCCAGTTCGTCCAGCGCCGCACCAAGCTTTTTGACCGAGACCGACTCGGCCGTCCGGAGTTCCTGGGCGAACAGCGAGACCCTCAGCTCTTCCAGACTCCAGCGAAGCCGATCCGCCCGACGCTGGTGCTTGCTGTCGCCCCGGCAGAGATCCGACAGCTCGGCGTGGCGTTTCAGCAGCGGCGAGAGCGCTTCCATCGCACGACGGTCACGCTCCACACCGCCACCCACCAGCTTCTTCAGGCGCACGAGCACCCCGTTGACATAGCGCGGCATATGCCGAAGGGATGCGGCCGGGACCGACCCCGGGAACCCGGCGTCGACCAGGCCGTCCAGCTGCGCCCACATGTCGTCGGTCGAGGGGGTGAAGGCGGGCGGGAAGCGTCGGTCGAGCTCCAGCCTCGCCTGCTGCGTGCGTTCGAGTACCTTCAGCACCAGATTGCCCAGTTCCTCGGCGGTCGCGAGCAGACGCTCGCGGCCTTCGACGATCAGTCGCTCGAACGCCTCCGGATCTCGCGGCGCCGGCCGCCGCCCGCCGGGTGTCGCCGCCGAGCAGAGGTACGCCGAATCGGCCAGGTGGAACGCCAGACCCGACGCGATCTTCTCCCAAGGCGACAGCGTCGAACCGAGCAGGGTGATCGCCTCGCGATCCGACATCGCGCGGATCGCCCGTTCGATCTCGGCCCGCTCGACGATCGTCAGCAGACGAATAACACCGCGCTCGTGCTCGACCTGCGCGTCTTCGGGGTCGTCGATCGCTCGGAGGGCGACCGTGCCGCCCCGGTCGACCAGCGCCGGGTGCGCCGTCAGCGTCCCGCCAGAGCGCCGGACCTCGACCGATTCGGGCAGCTCGCCGAAGTCCCAAGCCGTCACGCCGTCGCGGGTGTAGTCGGCGGTGGCGATCGCGCCCGGTGCGAGGGCGTCGGCCCCGGCGAGCTCGCGCCGGATCGCCTGCAGGTCGCGCCCGGCGCCGACGGTCGAGCCGTCCTCGCCGACTACGCGGAAATTGAGCTTCAGGTGCTCGGGCAGCTCGACCTTCCGCCACACCCCCTCGTCGATGCGGTGCCCGGCGTCTTTGACGAGAAAGTCGTTGATCGCCGCCGCCAGCGGCTTGTCGGTCGGCGGCTCGGAGGCCATGAACCGCTCGGCGAAGGCGGGCGCGGGCCCGAAGAGCCGCCGGTGGGTCTTGGGCAGGGCGCGGATCATCGCGACGACCTTGTCGGGCACCAGGCCGGGCACGAGCCAGTCGGCCGTCGACGCGTCGAAGCGGGTGACCGCCTCGACCGGGATGGTGACGGTCACGCCGTCGTCCTTGGCGCCCGGCTCGAAGCGGTAACCGACGGGGAGCGTGGCGCCGGCGACCTCGACGCGTTCAGGGAAGCTGGCGACCGCCCGCGCGTCGGGCCGCTCGTTGACGACATCCTCGCGCGTCATAAAGAGCAATCTGGGCTCGGACTTCTCCGCGTGCCTCCGCCAGCGCTCGAACTTCTCGCCCGTGTACACATCGTGCGGGACGCGCCGGTCGAAAAAGTCGTACAGCGCCCTGGGCGAGGCGAGCAGGTCCTTGCGCCGAAGCCTCGCCTCCATCTTCTCGATCTCTTTGATCAGCTTGCGGTTGTGGCGCACATACGGCGCGCTCGACTTGTAATCCCCGTCGACCAGCGCGCGCTGGATGAACATCTCACGGCAGGTCTGCGGGTTCAAAGGCCCGTAGTGCACCTTGCGCTTGGGGATGATCTCCAGCCCGTACAGGCTGATCCGCTCCCAGGCGTTGACCCTCGCCCTGCGGCTTTCCCAGAACGGCTCGTGGTGCGTCCTTTTGACCAGGTGCATCGCCGCCTTCTCGATCCACTCGGGCTGCACCGGCGCGATCGTGCGCGCATACAGGCGTGTTGTGCGCACGATCTCGCCCGCCATCACCCACGCCGGCTTGGACTCAAAGAGCGCCGAGCCCGGGAAGAGGTGGAAGCGCACCCCGTGCGGCGCCTCGTACTCGTGCCCCTCGCCCTTCCGACCCACCTGCGCCACAAGCCCGGGCAGGATCGCGCGGTGCACCGCCTCGGGCAGCGCCTCGTGCGACCCGGCCCGCAGCCCGAGCTCCCCCGCGAGATCCCGAAGCTGGCGGTGCACATCCTGCCACTCGCGCAGACGCGTGTACGACAGGAAGTTCTCCTTGCACCACGCGCGCATGCGGCGCTGGTTGAGCTTCTTCTGCTGGGTCTTGGCCAGGTCCCACAGACCGATGTAGGTCAGAAAGTCCGACTCCTCGTTGCGGAAGCGGGCGTGCGCCTCGTCGGCCTGCTGCTGGCGCTCCATCGGCCGGTCGCGCGGGTCCTGCACCGAGAGCGCCGCCGCGATGATCAAGACCTCGCGCACGCACCCGTACTCCCCCGCCTCGATCACCATCCGCCCGATCTTCGGGTCGATCGGCAGCCGCGCCAGCCGCTCGCCCAAGGGCGTGATCTCCTCTTCCTCATCGACCGCCCCGAGTTCCAGCAGCGTGCGGTACCCGTCGCGGATCGCCCGGATATCCGGCTTCTCGACGAACGGGAAGCGGTCGATCCGCCCGAGCCGCAGCGCCTTCATCTGCAGGATCACGCCCGCAAGGCTCGTCCTGAGGATCTCCGGCTCGGTGAACTCGGGGCGTTCGTTGTACGACTGCTCGCTGTACAGCCGGATGCACACACCCGCCCCGACACGCCCGCAGCGCCCTTTCCGCTGCTCCGCCGAGGCGCGGCTGATCGGCTCGACCTCCAGACGCTGCACCTTGTTGCGATGGCTGTAGCGGCTGATCCGCGCGACGCCCGTGTCGATCACCGACCGGATGCCCGGCACCGTCAGCGAGGTCTCGGCGACATTGGTCGCCAGCACGATCCGCCGCCCACGCCCGCCCTTGGCGAAGACGCGCTGCTGCTCCTCGACGCTCAGCCTCGCGTACAAGGGCAGGATCTCCCATCCCCGCGACTCGTACTGGCGCAGCGCCCGCGCCGCCTCCCTGATCTCGCGCTCGCCGGAGAAAAACACCAGCGTGTCGCCCGGGTGCGTCCGTTCGAGCTCCTCGACCGCCTCGACCAGCCCCGACGCGAGCTCGTCGCGGTCCGGGTCGTCCGTGCCCGAAGGCGGGCGGTAGCGCACCTCCACCGGATAGGTCCGCCCCGACACCTCGATGATCGGGCACCCGTCGAAATGTTCGCTGAACCGCTCCGGATCGATCGTCGCGCTGGTGACGATCACCTTCAGGTCCGGGCGCTTCGGCAGGAGCTGCTTGATGTATCCCAGCAGGAAATCGATGTTCAGGCTGCGCTCGTGCGCCTCGTCGATGATGATCGCGCTGTAGCGGCGCAGCATCCGGTCGGTCTGCGTCTCGGCGAGCAGGATGCCGTCGGTCATCACCTTGACGAGCGTCTCGGGCGCCGTCTCGTCGGCGAAGCGGACCTTCGCCCCCACCGCCCGCCCGTACCCGAGCTGCGTCTCCTCGGCGACGCGACGGGCGATGGACCTGGCCGCGATCCGCCGGGGCTGGGTGTGGGCGATCGTCCCGTCGACCCCGAGCCCGAGCTCAAGGCAGATCTTGGGAAGCTGCGTCGACTTGCCCGAGCCGGTCTCGCCGCAGATCACCACCGCCTGATGCTCGCGGATCGCCGAGGCGATCTCGTCCTTCCGCCCGCTCACCGGCAGATCGGAGGGGTAGACCAGGGTCGGCTTCAGCCCGGCCCGCTTTTCGCGCAGCGCGATCGAGGCCTCGATCGCCTCGCGGACCGAGGCGACCGCCCTCGCATCGGGGCGGCTCTTCTCGCGCAGCCCGCGCAGACGGCGCGCGATCCGGGGCTTGTCGGCCCCCATCGCCTGGTTCAGCAGTTTGGAGAGTTTGTCCAGTTCGTCGCGCACAGTCGGAATCAGTAGGCCGCTCCGGGCTGGGGGCTGGGCCGGGGGCTGAGCGAATGGTGGGCGGCCTCAGCCCGCCTTGGCATGCTCGTGGCGGAGCTGCCCGCACGCCGCGGCGATGTCGCGCCCACGGCTCGCCCGGATGTGGGCGTTGACCCCCCGCTCGCGCAGCAACGCCTGAAACGCGTGCACATCCGAGGCCCGCGGCCGCTTGAACGGCGTCCCCTCCACCTCGTTGTACCGGATCAAGTTCACATTCGCCCGCAGCGTCTTGGCGATCTGCGCCAGGCGCACGGCCTGCTCGGCCCCGTCGTTGACGCCCCGCAGAAGCGTGTACTCCAGCGTGATCTCCCGCCCCGTCTTCTGGAACCATTTCGAGCAGGCCGCCAACAGCTCTTCGATCGTCGTGTACTCCGCCCACGGGATGAGCCGCCGGCGCAGCTCGTCGTCCGGGGCGTGCAGCGAGAGCGCCAGCGTCACCGGCAGCTCGAGCTCCTCGGCGAGCTTCTCGATCGCCTTGGGCAGGCCGACCGTCGAGATCGTGATCCGCCTCGCCCCGATCCCGAGGCCCCAGGGCGCCGCGATCGTGCGCACGGCCTCGACCACCGGGCGGAAGTTGCTCAAGGGCTCGCCCATGCCCATGAACACGATGTTGCTGATCCGCCCCACGCCCTCCAGCCGCCCGAGCCTCCAGACCTGCTCGACGATCCGGCCGGCAGACAGGTTGCCGTCCAGCCCGCCCATACCCGAGGCGCAGAAGCGGCAGCCGACCGGGCAGCCGACCTGCGAGCTGATGCACGCCGTCCTGCGCGCGCCGTCGAGCGAAGGGATCATCACGCACTCGGTCTGGCGCTTCGGGTCGCCGGGCCCGGACGCGCCATCGCCGTAGACGGGCAGGGAGAGCGTGCCCCGGGCCGGGTCGGAAGCCGAATCGCCCGAGCCGTCTTCATCCGCAAAGCCGTCGGGCTTGGAGCCGTCCCACCACTGCACCAGGAGCTTCTGCGTCCCGTCGGTGGCGAGTTGGTGGCCCAGCACATCGCCGGACAGAAACGCCATCTCCGAGGCGAGCGTCTCGCGATCGCCCTTGGAGAGATTGCTCATCTGCGCCGGGTCGGCCACGCCCTTGAGATAGACCCATTCGAGGATCTGCTTGGCTCTGAACGCGGGCATCCCCCGCTCCTGGCACCAGTCGCGCAGGGTCTCGGGCGTCATCTGGAAGATGTGGTGCTCGGGGTGGCGCATCAGCTCGCGTGCCCGGCGCCTTTGGCGCTGACGGTCACCGGCACCGCCCCGTACGCCTCGCGTGTGATCGTCGGCGCAGAGACCCGGATGCGGCGCGACTCGGGGTCGATGCCGCGCGACTTCATCATCTTGCGCAGCTCGCCGGGCAGGTTGAACTCGACATCCTCGATGAAGATGTCCCCCTGCTCGATCTCGCCGCCGAAACGCTCGAGCAGCGCCCTGCACACCCCGGCCACCAGATCCTCGGGGGCGCTGGCGCCGGCCGTCACCAGCACCCGCTCCTGGCCCGTCGGGAACCACGACCAATCGATCTGCGAGGCGTCGTCGATGCGGCACGCCCGCGTCCCGACATTCTCGGCGATCTCCGTCAGACGCACCGAGTTCGAGCTGTTGGCGCTGCCGATCACGAGCACCAGGTCGCAATCGGGCGCAAGCTGGCGAACGGCGTGCTGGCGGTTGGTCGTCGCATAGCAGATGTCGTCGCTCGGCGGGGCCTTGATGTTCGGGAACGCCTGCTTGAGGGCGTCGATCACGATCTCCGCGTCGTCGGTCGAGAGCGTCGTCTGCGTGAGATACACCAGCTTGTCCGGATCGTCGATCTTCAGGCTTGGGATGTCGTCGGGGGCCTCGACGATCTGCGTCGCCTCGGGCGCTTCGCCGGAGGTGCCGACGACCTCCTGATGGTCCTTGTGACCCACCAGCAGAATCTGGTACCCCTTGCGGGCGTAGCGGATCGCCTCGGAGTGGACCTTGGTCACCAAGGGGCAGGTCGCGTCGATCGCGTGCAGGCCGCGCTCTTTGGCCCGCTCGCGGACCGAAGGCGGGATGCCGTGGGCGCTGAAGACGATGATCGAGCCGCGAGGCGCCTCGTCGACATCCTCGATGAACTTCACGCCGCGATCGCGGAACCGCCCCACCACATGCTTGTTGTGCACAATTTCATGGTAGACATAGATCGTTTCAAGCGGGAACAGGTCCAGCACCTGGTCGACCACATCGATCGCCATCCGGACTCCGGCGCAGAACCCCCGCGGATTGACCAGCACAAGACGCATCGTCCTGACGAACCTTTCTCCCACCCGCACGCGGGCGCGGCGGCCGGCTTGCACCGGACCCCGCGGTCCTCACTCACACCCCCCAGCCCGTGCCCCCACGAAGAGCCGCGCCTTCGGGCAGTATGCAACGGTAGGGCTCCGCTGGAGGCGCAACCGCCAGCGGCCGCGGGCTTTCCGCTGGCGTCGAGGCGCCCTTGCGGCTACGCTGCGCATGCCGCGAGTGTTCGGCAATGATGAGGGCACGCACGATGCGCCGCCTCCAAAGCTTCCGGTCCACGCTGCACGCGACGATGTTGTCGTGTCTGGTCGCGTTGACGGCCGGCTGCTCCGAGCGATCTTCCGAAGAAGCCCCCGAGCGGCCGCAACGCCCCGCCTCCCAGACCCAGACCCGCGACGAGGACCTCCGCTCGGGGGCGATCCGCTTCGGGATCAAGGAGCCACCGGCCAAGGCGCCGGGCAATGTCCGCCTCGCGACCTATAACCTCGAAAACCTGATTTCGGACCCCGCCGAGGACGAATCGGCGGGCAAGCCCCTCGCCGAGGTCGCGGCGTTGGGCGAGACCGTCCGCAGGCTCGATGCGGACATCCTGGCCGTGCAGCAGGTCGAGTCGCTCGACACGCTCCGCCGGTTCCGCGACGAGCACCTCGCCGACATGGGCTACACCTATTTGATTACCGCCGAGACGGGCGATCCTCGCGGCGTCCAGCAGGGCGTGCTCAGCCGCTTCCCGATCGTCACCTACCAGTCGTGGCCGGGGATGGAGCTCGAGGGCGAGCACCCCGAGATGTTCGGCGACCGGCCGAATTTCTTCGCCGGCGAGCCGCTGCGCTACCGGCGCTCGCCCCTGATGGCGGTCGTCCAGGTTCCATCGGGCGAGGAGGAGCACTTCGAGCTGACGCTGCTCGTCGTCCACCACAAGTCGCACCCGCTCAGCGCGTATTGGCGCGAGGCCGAGGCCCGGGCGCTGGCGGGCAAGATCCGGGAGATGCAGGACGAGCGGCCGGAGCGGCTGATCGCCGTGCTCGGTGACTTCTCCGCCGAGATCGACCACCAGACGGTCAAGACCTACCTCGATATCGGGTTCCGCGACGCCCAGCAGCCCGAGCTGATCGAGACCGGCGAGCAGACGGTGCCGGAGAAGAAGTGGGCGACCCACACGACCGGGACGCGGATCGACATGATCCTGGTCAACGAGCCGCTGTGGAACCTGATCGAGCCGGGCTCGGGCTTCGTCCTGGGCACGCCGGCCCGCGCCCCGTGGGAAGGCCGCCAGGATCCAAAGCCCGAGGGCTGGGCCTCGGACCACTACCCGGTCGCCGTGGACCTGCGGGTGGGGGATGATGAGTGAAACACACAAGATCTTGACACTGGCCGGGCTCGGCATCGCCGGGCGGCGGCCGTAAACTATCGCTCCCAACCCGTTCGGGGGTCGCTCGACGGAACGGACAGAAGGCCCGGCGGCAGACGACAACCCGGTTCCCAGGTCGGTTTTCGGCCCGGCGGACCGGAACATCGGGGCCCGTTGGAGACGCCCGTGCGGCACGGGCGAGACGGCACAGAAGAGGCGCTCATGGGATCGTTGAGAAAGTGGCAGATCGCGGTGCTCGCGCTCGCCCCCGTCGTGCTCGGGGTGTCGATCTACCTGACCGTCGGACGGGGACAGGTGAGGACCGCGGATTCTGTCGTGCTGGTCGACCTCATGACCGGCGACCGTTTTGTCTTCTCCACGGCGGGTCGGCGCACGGTCACCATCCCGGCCGAGCACCCCGACACGGGCGAGCAGACGCTCGTGCCGGTGAGCCAGACCGACAACGGCGTCTGGCACGCGGACCGTCGCTTCATCGCAACCCTTAGGGACCACGCGAGGACGCAGGACGAACTCCGCCGCCAGCTGCGTGCCGCCGGACGCACCCCTCCCGAGAAAGACGAACTGGAAACGCTTTACGAGAGGCTCCGCACCAGCGAAGTCATCGATCTGGAATCGGCGAAGATCAGGGTGACGGAAAACGCTCCGAGAAGAGTCCGCTGAACACGCCGAAGGACGCCGAACCGCACCGCCACAACCGGCGAGGAACGACCGAATGAAACGCAAGCCCGCCCGCGACCGCGGCTTCACACTGATCGAGCTCCTTGTAGTGATCGCGATCATCGCGCTCCTGATCGGCATCCTGCTGCCGGCGTTGGGTAGTGCGCGGAACATCGCGCGGGATCTGGTCTGCAAGACCAGGCATAAGACCCTCGTCGACGCGCAGTCGCAGTACATGCTCGCGAATCAGGACTGGTACGCAGGCCGGAACACCACAGGGCTCGTGGCGCCGGTCGAGATGGCCCTGTCGATCCTGCAGGGCGAGGCGGCCCCCACCTTCCCCACCAGCACCTTCGACTGGATCAGCCCGGTCCTCGGCGATTCGCTGAACTTCTCGCCAAACAGGGCCCGGCGCACCGCCCAGATCTTCAACGGCTTCGCCGACCCCGCCGCCTACAACTTCAACGACCTGCTCTTCGGCAGTTCGACCGACCGTTCGGACTTCCAGGCGATCATCGAGGACGAAGGCTTCCGCCAGATCAGCTACCTCTCGCCCGCATCGTTCCACTACTACTCCAACGACCTGACCGGCGCAGAGCTCGGCGCCAGACGCGTCCGCAGACGCTCGAGCTTCGGCGTCTTCGAAGTCGCCCCGGTCAGGTTCACAGTCCGCGGCGAATTTGTCACGCCCAAACGCTTCCGCCCGAGGGTCGACCTCATCGGCGTGCAGACCTCCGGCAAGGTGCTCTCCCACTGCGGCACCCGGTACTACGAGGCCAGCCAGCGCGTGCTCGATTTCGATGTCAGTCCGACCCCCAGCTTCTTCGGTTCGTTCACTTCTTCCTCGCCTTCGTACCACGAAGCGACGGAGTTCGGCCGAGCGCACGCGCCCGGAGCCGATATGACCAATGTCGACCTGACCTTCCGCCACCCCAACCGGCGGATCAACACAGGACGCTTCGACGGGTCGGTCAGCAGCATGACCGACCGCGAAGCGTGGAGCGACGCAGCGCCATGGTTCCCCGGCGGCTCGGTGTACACCGGCAGCGGGACGCCCACACCCGAGGTCGCTCAGCGCTACCGCGCCGGGGATGTCCTGCCCTGACCCATCGCACCAACTACCCCCCAACGCCGGCCTCCGCCGGCGTTTTTCTTTGCGCTGCTATCCTCGCCCCATGACCACGCCCGCAGACCCCGTCCTCGCCCGTCTCGCCGCCTCAGAGCCCGAGGCCATCGAGCGCCTCCGCGACTGGCTCCGCATCCCCAGCATCTCGACCGACCCCGCCTACAAGGAACGCGTCGCCGAAGCCGCGGCGTGGGCGGCCGACCACCTCAAGGCCTCCGGCTTTGCAGTCTCGGTCCTCCCCACCGGCGACCCCCCGGGCGCGGGCCACCCCGTCGTCCTCGCCCGCTGCGAGGGCAAGCCGGGCGCTGACTCTGCGGACGCCCCCCGCGTCCTCTTCTACGGCCATTACGATGTCCAGCCCGCCGACGACTCCGAACCCTGGCGACACGGGCCGTTCAATCCGGTCATCGAGTCCGGTGAAGCCGGGCAAGTCATTGAGAGCACAGGTCAGAGACCTGTGCCACCCGGATCCCGGATCGTCTGCCGCGGCGCCAGCGACGACAAGGGCCAGGTTTCCAGCTTCCTCGAAGCCGCGCGCGCGTGGTATGAGGAGACGGGCCTCGCCGCCGGCGGCGTGCCGATGACCGTCCTGCTCGAAGGCGAGGAGGAGTCCGGCTCTGTCAACCTCGAACGCTTCCTCCAGCACCACAAAGACAAGCTCGACGGCTGCACCGTCTGCCTCATCAGCGACACCGGCATGCTCGGGCGGGGCAAGCCCGCCATCACCACCGGCATCCGGGGCCTGACCTACACCGAGGTGACCCTCCACGGCCCGAGTCACGACCTGCACTCTGGGATGTGGGGCGGGCGGATCCCCAACCCCGCCAACGAGCTCTGCCGCATCCTCGCCCAGCTCCACGACGCGGATCGCAAAGTCACCATCCCCGGCTTTTATGACAGCGTCCGCGAGACCTCGCCCGAAGAGCTCGAAGCGTGGAGCAAGCTCGACTTCTCAGAAGCCGACGCCCTGGGCGAGATCGGCCTCCCGCCCGAGGCGGGCCTCGGCGAGGCCGGACGCAACGCCTTCGAACGCGCCTGGGCCCGCCCCACCTGCGACATCAACGGCTTCAAGAGCGGCTACATCGGCGAGGGCGCCAAGACCATCATCCCCGCCAGCGCCACGGCCAAGGTCAGTTTCCGCCTCGTCGCCGACCAAGACCCCGAGGCGATCACCAGCGCCTTCTTCAAGTGGCTCGACGAGCGCACGCCCCCCGGCTTCCGCTGGGAGAAGCACGACCACGGCGGCGGCTGGCCCGCGACCGTCTCGACCGACGAACCCGTCCTCGGCGCCGCGATGCGCGCCGTCAAACGCGCCGGCGGCGTCGAGCCCGCCCTGATCAAAACCGGCGGCTCGATCCCCGTCGCCGGCCTGCTCAAGCGTCTGCTCGGCATCGACACCGTCTTCATGGGCTTCGGCCTCGACGACGACCGCGTGCACTCGCCCAACGAGAAGTTCGACCTGGAGTGCTGGCGCCTGGGCGCGCGGTCGCACGCCGTGCTGATCGAGGAGCTCTTGGGGCTGGGCGCTGGGAGCCGGGCGCAGGGCGCGGGGTGAAATCCGCTCAGACCGCCAAGGCCAGCGAGTCCTTCACGCCGAGCGAGGCGTAGATCTCGCGCGTCGCCGTCGAACGGTTCAGCGTGTAGAAGTGCAGCCCGTCGACCTGGTGGTCGAGCAGGTCGCGGCACTGCTCGGTCGCCCAGTGGACGCCGACGCGCTTGGCGGCCTCGTCGCTCCCGTCGGTCCGGTTCATCGCGCGGATGAGCGAGGCGGGGTAGCGTGCGCCGGCCGCCAGCTCGGCCATCCGCTTCATGCCCTTGATGCTGGTGATCGGCATGATGCCCGCCACGATCGGCACGCGGATGCCGGCCAGCTCGCAGCGCTCGCGGAAGTCGTAGAAGTCGCGGTTGTCGAAGAAGAGCTGCGTGACGATGACATCGGCGCCCGCCTCGACCTTCGCCTTCAGATGGTCCATCTCCGTCAGGCGGTTGGGCGTGGAGGCGTGCCCCTCGGGGTAGCCGGCGACGCCGATGCCGAAGCCCCGCTTGTCGGGGTGCGATCCCCGCTCACCGAAACGCTTGATGAAGCGGACCAGGTCGGTCGCGTAGGGGAACGACCCCGCGTTGCCGTCGTAGTCCTTGGGCTCGTCGCCGCGGAGAGCCATGATGTTGGTGATGCCCGCCGCGGCGTACTTCTCGAGGATCTGCCCGATCTCCGTCTCGTCGTGGCAGACACAGGTCAGGTGCGGGACGGGGTCGAGGGCGGTTTCCTCCTTGATGCGGTGGACCAGCCCCCTGGTCCTCTCGCGCGTCGAGCCGCCGGCCCCGTAGGTCACGCTGACGAACGAGGGACGGAGCGCCTCGAAGTCCTTCATCGAGTCGAGCAGGTCCGCCGCGGCCTTGTCGGTCTTGGGCGGAAAGAACTCGAACGAGCAGGTGCGGTTCTGCTGGACATAGATATCGCGGAAGTGCATCGGTCATCTCCTCCCGGCTGTTGGGGCCGGGACAACCGACATTGTACCATTGATCCGGATGAATGGATGAAATCCCCGAAGATTTCCGACAGCACCCATCCAAAATCCGATCAGTCCAGGCCCCGCATCACGGGAAGTACGCGTGCAGGGCGTACTCCCGGACCATCCGCTCGGTGGTGAAGTACGACCCGTTGATCGCGATCGCGTGCTTCATGATGTCCGCCCACTTCGCCTTGTCGTTGAAGGCGGGCAGCACGGCGGTGAGGAGCTTGTCGTACAGGCTGTCGGCGTGGGCTCCGAACAGGGCCTCGCCCTGCCCCTCGCCCTCGATCGCCCAGCCGGTGACGCCCTCGACGCAGCCCTCCAGCCACCAGCCGTCCATGGTGCTGAGGCTCGGCATGCCGTTGAGGGCCGCCTTCATCCCGCTGGTGCCCGAGGCCTCCAAGGGGGGCTCTGGGTTGTTCAGCCAGAGGTCGGCGCCGGCCGAGTACAGGCGGCAGAGGTCGATGTCGTAGTTCGGCACGAAGGCGACCTCGACAGCGCCGTGGAGCTCCTTCGAGTTGCGCACGATCTCCTGGATGATCTCCTTGCCGCGACCGTCGTGGGGATGGGCCTTGCCGGCGTAGATGACCTGGATCGGGCCGGCCTTCTCGGCGATCTTGCGGAGGCGCGCAGGGTCGCTCAGGAGCATGGCGGGGCGCTTGTACGCCGTGGCTCGGCGGGCGAAGGCGATCGTGAAGACATCGGGCTTCATGCTCGTGCCCGCGGTCTTGTTGACATGGTCGACAAGAGCCTTCTTCTGCTCGGCGTGGGCGCTGAGGATCTCCTCATCGGGGATCGAGAGGGCGAGGCGCAGGTCGGCGTTGTAGCGGCGCCACTCGGGGATGCGCTTGTCGAACAGGCGGCGCATCGCAGGACCCGTCCAGGTCGCCGCGTGCACGCCGTTGGTGATCGGCTCGATGCGGTAGCCGGGGAACATCTTGCGGCTGACCTCGGCGTGCTTCCTCGCGACCGCGTTGGAGAAGCGGCTGAGGTTCATCGCGAGGCGCGTGGTGTTGAGCACCTCACCCGCCAGCGGCGAGCCGCCGGGGCCCTCGCCCGCCTCGTCGCCGTACATGTCGGGCCGGTTGAAGACGGGGTGATTGCCGACGATGGCCCGCACGCGGTCGATGCCGAAGCGGTCGTGCCCGGCGGGGACGGGGGTGTGGGTGGTAAAGACGCAGCGGCTGCGCGCGTAGGCCATCGCGTCGGGGTCGAGCCGCTGCTTGTCGTAGCGCGACAGGTGCTCGCTGAGCAGCTCGACGGGGACGAGAAAGGCGTGGCCCTCGTTCATGTGGAAGCAGACGCAGTCGTGCGTGAGCGCGCGCAGCATCCGCTTGCCCCCGACCGCAAGGACCGTCTCCTGACGGATGCGGTGGTCCGGATCGCCGGCGTAGAGGGCGCGGGTGATGTTCCGGGCGGCCTCGTCGTTGGTGGGCAGGTCGGTGTCGAGGAAGTAGACGGGCACGCGGTGGCCGGTCACCCCGACCACCCAGTGGCGGAACGCGCGGACCTGCACATCCCGCCCGTCGACGGGGACATACGCCCTGGGCCCCATCTCTTCGAGCCTCTCCTCGGGCGACCATTTCACGGGGTGCTCGTGCTGGCGCCCCTCCTTGTCGAGCTCCTGGCGGAAGTAGCCGTCGCGGTAGAGCAGCGTGACGGCTGCGTAGGGCAGGCCGAGGTCGGCCGCGGCGCGGATCGTGTCGCCCGCGAGCACGCCGAGCCCGCCGGAGTAGGTCGGGATCGAGGCTTCAAGGCCGATCTCGAGGGAGAAGTACGCGATCGTCCCGTCCTGGTTTGGCATCGCTGGTCGCTCCGTTGGGGGCGTGGGGGTTTCAGACTGCGGCGGGGCGAGCCGCCCGCGCCGGAGCGTGAGTATCGGTCCGATCACGCCTCGGGCTCAACTCCCCCCGAACGAAGGGTATGTGAAGAAGAACAGGCGCCCGCGGCGATCCTGAGTCAATCTGCAGCACTGGCGGCTCGACCGCCAGTGTTCCCTGTCGAGTGTCGGTCCCAAGTCAGGAAACCCGACCCTTCGCTTCGCTCAGGGATCGGCGTCCAGGTTGCGGTCATCGCTGTTTGTCGATCATCGTGTTCGGAGTTCGCGTCGATGACTGGTTGCTGTCGAGGTGTCCGAATAGTTCGCGCGAATGACGCCGATCCCTGAGCGAAGCGAAGGGTCGGGTCCGAGCGTGCTTGAACGACCTGCACGATGGCGTCCAATGCACAAAAAAGACACTGGCGGACGAGCCGCCAGTGCCACAGGTTTCATGGACGATTAAGCCCCGCGATCGATCAATAGCGGTAGTGGTCGGACTTGTAGGGGCCGTCGACGGGCACGCCGAGGTACTCGGCCTGGTCCTGGGTCATGCGGGTGAGCTTGACGCCGAGCTGGTCGAGGTGCAGGCGGGCGACCTTCTCGTCGAGGTGCTTGGGCAGCACATAGACCTTGTTCTCGTAGTTGCCGGTGTTCTGGAAGAGCTCGATCTGCGCGATCACCTGGTTCGTGAAGCTGGCGCTCATCACGAAGCTCGGGTGGCCCGTCGCGCAGCCGAGGTTCAAGAGGCGGCCCTCGGCGAGCACGAGGATGCTCTTGTTCTGGTCGGTGAAGACGAACTCGTCGTACTGCGGCTTGATGTTGATGTGCTCGACCTTCGGATCCTTCTGGAGCTTGGCCATCTGGATCTCGTTGTCGAAGTGCCCGATGTTGCCGACGATCGCCTTGTTCTTCATCTTCCGCATGTGCTCAAGGGTGATGATGTCCTTGTTGCCCGTGGTGGTGATGAAGATGTCGGCGGTCTCGACCACATCCTCGAGGGTCTTGACCTCCAGGCCCTCCATCGCGGCCTGCAGGGCGCAGATCGGGTCGATCTCGGTCACGATCACGCGGCAGCCCTGCCCGCGCAGCGACTGCACGCAGCCCTTGCCCACATCGCCGTAGCCGCAGACCACCGCGACCTTGCCCGACAGCATCGTGTCGGTGGCGCGATTGAGGCCGTCGATGAGTGAGTGGCGGCAGCCGTAGACATTGTCGAACTTGCTCTTGGTGACGCTGTCGTTGACATTGATGGCGGGGAAGGGGAGCTTGCCCTGCTCGGCGAACTGGTAGAGGCGGTGGACGCCGGTGGTGGTCTCCTCGGTGACGCCCTTAATCGCCTTGGCGACCTTGGTGAAGAAGCTCTTGTCCTGCGGGATCGACTCGCGGATGGTCTTGAGGATGTAGGCGTACTCCTCGGGGTCGGTGTCCTCGTTGAAGTCGGGGACCTTGCCGTCCTTCTCGAACTCGGCGCCCTTGAGGACGAGCAGCGTGGCGTCGCCGCCGTCGTCGAGGATCATGTTCGGGCCCTTGCCGTCGGGCCAGGTGAGGATCTGCTTGGTGCACCACCAGTACTCTTCGAGCGTCTCGCCCTTCCAGGCGAAAACGGGGACGCCTTTGGGGTTGTCCGGCGTGCCGTCCTTGCCGACGACCGCGGCGGCGGCGGCCGAGTCCTGCGTCGAGAAGATGTTGCACGACGCCCAGCGCACCTCGGCGCCGAGCTCGATGAGCGTCTCGATCAGCACGGCGGTCTGCGTGGTCATGTGCAGGCTGCCGGCGATGCGGGCGCCCTTGAGCGGCTTCTTGGCGCCGAACTCGCGACGCACCGCCATCAGGCCGGGCATCTCGTGCTCGGCGAGGCGGATCTCCTTACGCCCGAGCTCGGCGAGCGAGAGGTCCTTCACCTTGTAGTCAAAGGAGCCGGCTTTGTTCTTGAAGGTGTCCGGTTTGGTCGAGATGGTTGTCACTGATTGCCTCCGTGTGTTGGCGTTGCTGGTTGCGGTGTGTGTCCGTCCCTCGTGATCTGACCTGGAACGCCGCGCGGCGTTCTTTCGCTTCTTCGTTCGTCCGTGCGGACCGGACTCGCTTCATTCGGTGTTCGCTCGCGCTGTTGCGACGAAAAGTCCCGGGCCCTTGCCGTCGGGGTCGCTGGGCAGTTCTCGGTAGCGCAGGCTCGTCATCCCCGCTCTCTGGAAGATGCTTTCGATCGTCTCTCGCCCGAAGCCGAGGTGGCGGTGCCCGAGTGTTTCTCTGAACTCGGTGCGGTCGTGCTCGGTCATGTCGACCACCAGCACGACGCCCCCGCCCCGATCGGTGCGGAGCACACGCCGCGTCTCGGCGAGCACCTTGACAGGGTCGTCGAGGTGGTGCAGCACGAGCAGGATGATCGCCGCATCCACAGAGGCGTCTTCGACCGGCAGGGCTTCGAGCCGGCCCGCGCGGCACTCGACATTGCCGAGCCCCTCGCAGCGCTTCTGCGCCGCCGCCAGCATCGGCTCGGACTGATCGACCGCGATCACCTTCTCGACATACGGCGCGATGCGTTCCGAGCCGTTGCCCGTCCCGCAGCCGAGGTCGGCGACGGTCCACTCGGGGGGCAGAAGCGAGAGCAGCGCGTCGGCGGTGAACGCGGTGCCGAAGAGGTTCGAACGCAGTTCGTCCCACTCGCCGGCGAGGCGTCCGAAGAAACTGAGGCTGTCGTCGCGCCGTTCTGCGAGCACGCCGGCGAGCCGCCGGTCGTCGTCGGCGAGTTCGGGGGTCTGCCCGAGCTGCGAGCGGACGGTGACCCAGAGCTGCCTCGCCTCGATCGGCAGGTCGTCGTGGACCACGCGGTAAAAGGAGGCCGTACCGACCGCACGCCTGCGCACCCAGCCCCCGTCGGCGAGCAGCTTGAGGTGCCTGCTGACGGTCGACTGGGGGAGCTGGACGACCTTGGCGACCTCGCCGACCGAGAGCTCCTCGTTCTCGAGCAGCCTCAGCAGGCGGAGGCGAATCGGTTCGGCGAGCGCGCCGAGCCGATCGGTAATTGGTTGGATTGCGGTCAGTCGCTTCATCCGTTGATCCGGATGGATTGTAGAATCAATCCGGCCCCGGACCAACCCCACCCGCTGATTTCATCGGCGGGCCGACCTTCGTCGTCAGCGCAACCCGCTTCAGCCGCCCAATTCCGGCGGCTGGATAGCGAAGCCCGGACCGGGCACATGGCCCAGTTCGCGCAGGCGCCGGGTCGCAGCCTCGTTACCGGCGTCGAGGAACAGGACCGACCGGAGGCGGATGAGCTCGTTGCGGTTGTCGCCGATCGACCGATAAAAGCGGGCCAGCGCGAGCTGCGGCTCGACGCTCCGGCCCCGGTCGATGCCCGCCGCCTGGCGGTAGGCCACCAGCGCGTCGTCGGTCGCCCCGAGCCTGAGCTGGAAGTCGCCGAGCATGATCCAGTCGGCGACGCGACCGGAGTCGCCCGCCCGCTTGCGGAGGTTGGCGATCATCCGTTCGTGGCGTCCCGCGGCGTACTGGGCCTCGGCGAGCGCCAGGAAGTACTCGTCGTTGTGGGGCGCGAGCTGGTGGGCGATCTCGAACTCGTCGGCCGCGTCGGCGTGCTGGCCCATCGCCGTGAGCGTCCGCCCGATGTCGAACCGGGTGCGGGCGTTCTGGGGGTAGCGCTCGGCGATCTGGCGGTGGCGGGCGAGGGCGAGCTCATAGTTGCCCACGGCGTAAGCGTCGTACGCCTGGGAGCGGAGGGTCGGGTTGGGGTAGGTCTCGCACCCGGCGAGCAGGAAAGCGGCGGCTGCCGCGAGTGTCAGTGTGCGCATGAATGGGATGGCTCGGGCCATGGGTCTCGCTCCGGTCTGGGAAGGTGGCCGGCCGCGGAATCGGCCGTGGGTTGTGCGATCCTATCACGCCGGGCCGCCCCGTCGCCGGGATACGCTGCACCGATGGACCGCGCCCGACCCATGGTGCTGCTGGAACACCGGACGCGGCCCGGGGAGAGCCATTTCGACTTGATGCTCCAGCGGGAAAACGCCCCGCCGGAACCGACAGGCGACGAGCGGATTCTGACAACTTTCCGCGTCGGCGATCGGATCGACCGCCTGGTCGCCGGCGCGATTTTCGAGGCGGTCCGGATCCACGACCACCGCCTGCTGTACCTGACCTACGAGGGAGAGATCTCCGGCGGGCGGGGGCGGGTCCGGCGCGTCGCGGCCGGGGATTGCCGCGTTCTTGAGGACGGGGCGAGGCGGTTCGCCGTCGAGATCGACTTCGGGGCCGGGCCGGTGCTGGTCGAGGGAGAACCCTCGGGAGTCTCGCCGGCTCTGGGCGAGGGGGCGGGGTGGCGGTTTGTCGTTCGCCCCCCGTCGCAGAGCCGATAGAGCGAGCCATGTGCGGCCTGCTCGCCATCGTGACCCCCGCCGACGCCAAGCTCGACCTCGCCGAGGCCGACGCCCTGCGCATGCGCGACGCCATGGCCCACCGCGGCCCCGACGGCGACGGACTCTGGCGGAACAACCACCTGCTGATGGCCCACCGGCGTCTGGCGGTGATCGATCCGACGCCCGGGGCCGACCAGCCGCTGCACGGGGATGGTCACGGTGGCGGGGACGCGTGGACGCTGGTCTACAACGGCGAGCTGTACAACGACAACGAACTGCGGCGCGAGCTTTCGGGCGAGGGCCATCCGTTCACCACCTCGTGCGACACCGAAACGCTCGGCGCGGCGCTTGCCCGATTCGGCGACGGCGCGATCGAGAAGCTGCGCGGGATGTACGCCTTCTGCTTCTTCGATCGGGCGCGGTCGAGGGTGCTGCTGGCGCGGGATCCGCTCGGGATCAAGCCGCTGTACTACGCGGCCGCGACGATCGGCGGCGTGCGCACGCTCGTGGTCGCCAGCGAGATCCGGGCGATCCTGGAGCATCCGGCGATCGCGGTCCGCCCGGACTTTGCGTGCGTGAGTTCGTACCTCACGACGATCCGCACGACGCTCGACGACCGCACGATGTTCGCGGGCGTGTCTTGCGTGCGTCCGGGCGAGTGGATCTCGATCGACCTGCGCTCGCCGGATCTTGCGATGCGCCGGCGCAACTGGTGGGACGGGCGCCGGGGCGAGCGGCCCGAGGACGCTCGCGGCGCGACGGCGGCGGCGATCGCCGATTCGGTCGAGCGTCATCTGCGCGCCGACCGGCCGGTCTGTTCGCTGCTGAGCGGCGGGCTGGACAGCACGATCATCGCGTCGCTGGCGAGCGAGGGCGGTCGGACGCTGCGGACCTACTGCGCCGGGGCGCGGGACGGGGGCGAGCCGGAGGCGCCGGATTTTTCGTTTGCGAGGCTGGCCGCGGAAACGCTCGGGGCGTGCCACACCGAGGTGACGGTCGGGCGCGACGCGTTTCTTGCGGGGTGGGCGCGTGTGATCGACGATCTCGGTGTGCCGATGAGCACGCCCAACGAGGTGGCGATCTGCGCGGTCGCGTCGCGCTTGCGCGCCGACGGGCAGGTGGTGGCCCTGTCGGGCGAGGGGGCGGACGAGCTGTTCGGCGGGTACGAGCCGCCCTTGCGGAGCGCCGCGGCGTTCATCGAGCGGGGCGGGGAGGATCCCGGAAGCTTCACCATCGAGAACGCCTCGTGGATCCCGCGCTCGGCCAAAGCGAGCGTGCTGAACGAGGATGTCTTCCGCGGGGTCGAGGGCGATGCGTTGCTGACGGGCGTGTACCGCCAGGCGTTCAGCGAGGAAGCGTCGCGGCTGGGCGATGACGAGCCGCTCGCTGCACACTTGGCCATGCACCGGCGTTTTAATCTGACGGGGCTGTTGTCGAGGCTGGATTCGGCGACGATGCTGGCGGGAGTTGAGGGCAGGACGCCGCTGGCGGATCAGGAGGTGGCGCTGCTCGCCGAATCGCTGCCGATGGCCGATCGGTTCCGGCTGACGGGAAGTGGCGAGGGCGAGCGGACGAGCGTGGGGAAGATCGTGCTCCGCGAGGCGTTCGAGGGGCGTGTGCCGCGAGCGATCATCGAGCGGCCGAAGGCGAGCTTTCCGCTGCCGTTCGAGTCGTGGATCGGTGCGGTGTCTGGGGCGCTGGTCGAGTCGAGCGCGGCCCGCGAGGTGTTCAGCGAGGCGGCGCTGCGTGGCGTGGCGGCCGAGCCTCAGAAGCTCTGGCACTACGCGTGGCCGATGCTGAATGTCACTTTGTGGCTTGAGCGCTGGTGGGGCTCAGAGGGGTAGCTTCGAGGCCGACCTCGATCAGGGCGTCCATCGCGCGGTCCGCGTCCTGGGGCGTGTTGAACGGGCCGAAGCTGAGGCGGAGCGCCCCTGCGCCGAGCGTCGCGTAGGTCGCGTGGGCCCGGGGGGCGCAGTGGATGCCTGCACGGACGAGCACGGCGTGGTCTTGTTCGAGGCGTTCGGCGAGCGTGTGCGGGTCGGCCGTATCGTGGGCGAAGGAGAAGACCGCGACGCGTCGGTCAACCTCTTCAGGGCCGAGCAGGCGGTAACCCGCGGCGTTCGCCTCGGGCATGCGTTCGAGCACACGCTCGATGAGTTCGAGTTCGTGCGCACGGACGCGCTCGACCGTGCGTTCCTGCAGCCAGCGGAGGGCGCAGGCGAGGCCGGCGATGGCGGGCGTGTTGTGGCTGCCGGGCTCGAAGCGGTCGGGGAGGTCATCGGGCTGTGTGTCCTGCTCGCTGACCGAGCCGGTGCCCCCCTCGCGCCAGGTGTCGAGGAGGTGTTCGGCGCCGGGGCGGACGGCGAGGACGCCGGTGCCGAGCGGGCCGAGCAGACCCTTGTGCCCGGGGAAGGCGAGGAAGTCCGCGCCGAGTTTTTCCATGTCGATCGGCACATGCCCGGCGGACTGGGCCGCGTCGATCAGCACGGGCACGCCCGCCTCGCGGCAGACCTCGACCAGTTCGTCGATCGGCTGGAGGACGCCCGAGACATTGCTGGCGTGCACGAGGCTGACGAGGGCTGTTTCGGGGCGGATGGCGCGGCGCAGATCGCCCGGATCGACGAGCCCCGACTCAGGATCGGCGTGTAGGCAGGTCCAGTCCGCCCAGCCCCGGTCGGCGAGGGCGTTGTAGGGGCGGAGGACTGAGTTGTGGTCGAGGGGTGAGGTGATGAGGTGCGGGCGCCCGCCGCTGCGCAACGCGCGGAAGACGACGCCCTTGATCGCCATGTTCAGCGCGTCGGTGCAGTTGAGCGTGAAGATGACGCGCTCGGGCGTTTTGAGCCCGATGAGGTCCGCGATCAGCCCGCGGCATTCGGCGATGACGGATGCGCCGGTCCGCGATTCGGCGTAGGCGCCGCGCCCGGGGGAGGCGCCGACCTCGGTCATGTAGCGCGCGACGGCCTCGGCGACGCCGGGGGGCTTTGGGAAACTCGTCGCCGCGTTGTCCAGATAGAGGCGGTTTTGATGGGTTGTTGGCGTGACTCGGGGCGGGGTTCGGGGCATGCTGCGCGATGGTAGCGCCCCGGGGCGGGCCCGCGGCCATTACGGGCTTTCGCCGGCGCCGGCGGGGTGGCGGCCGGGCGTGTCGGCCCGCTCGCGCGTGGCGAGGGTGAGGATGTTGCGCTGGGTCATCGCGTCGCCTTCGAGCTCGCCGGCGATGCGTCCGGCGTTCATGACGATGATGCGGTCGGCCAGGGCGAGCAGCTCGGGCATTTCAGACGAAACGAGCACGATCGCGACGCCCCGGTCTGCGGCGGCGCGGATGAAGCGGTAGATCTCGGCCTTGGCGCCGACATCGATGCCGCGGGTCGGCTCGTCGAGGAGGAGGACGCGGACATCGGGCGCCATCCAGCGCGCGATGAGGAGCTTTTGCTGGTTGCCCCCCGAGAGCTCGGAGGGGAGGGAGTTGGCCCAGGCGGTTTTGACGCGGAACTCGGCGAAGCGCTGGTTGATGAGGTCCAGCTCGCGCTTTGCGCTGCGCACGCCGAGCGGGCCGGAAATGGCCGGCAGCACGGGCTCGATGATGTTCTCGTCGACGCCGAGGTCGAAGAAGAGGCCCTGACGCCTGCGGTCTTCGGGCACATAGCCGACTTTGCGCCGGATCATGGCGCGGGTGTCGCCGATCCTGACCGGCTCGCCCTCGATCCGCAGCGAACCCTTGGCGGCTTTGTCGAGCCCGAAGATCGCGTCGAGCAGTTCGGAGCGGCCCGAACCGACGAGCCCGCCCACGCCCAGAATCTCGCCCGGGCGGACGCTGATCGAGATGTCTTCGAGCTTGCCCGGGCTGGAGAGGTTTTCGACAACGAGCGAAGGTGCGACGGCTTTGGACGGGGGCTGGTGATGACCTTCGCCCTCTGCTTCGCTTTGAATAGCCGCGGCCATCGGGTTTCGGAGCTGGCCGACGCCGGGGGTCTGGAGCCTTCGGCCGATCATCTGTTCGACGAGTGTGGGCTCGTCGATCTCGCGGACGACGCTGGTGGCGACGAACTTGCCGTCGCGGAGGACGGTGGTGCGGTCGCAGCAGGCGAAGATCTCGCCCATGCGGTGGGAGACATAGACGACGCAGAGGCCCTGGTTCGCGAGGTCGCGAACGATCTCGAGCAGGCGGGCGACCTCCGCCTCGGCGAGGGAGCTTGTGGGCTCGTCGAAGACGATGACGCGCGGGGCGGCGCCGGCTTGGGCGGAGCGGTCGTCGAGTGCCGCGGCGATCTGGCAGATCTGGCGCCAGCCGGGCGAGAGTTCGCCGAGGGGGGCGGTGACATCGATTCTGGGTTCGAGGCGGTGGACGAGTTTGTCGGCGCGTTCGGCCATCTCGCGGAAGTCGACCGTGCCGAGGCGGGTGCGCGGGATGTCGTGGAGGCAGAGGTTTTCCGCGACGCTGAGGTTGGGGCACTGGGCGAGTTCCTGGTGGACGATGCGGACGCCGGCGTTGAAGGCGTCGTTGATGGATCCCGGGGGGAGTTCGCGCCCGTCGAGGCGGATAACGCCCGAGTCGGGCGCGTGCAGGCCGGCGATGACCTTGCCCAGCGTGCTCTTGCCCGCGCCGTTCTCGCCCATCAGGGCGTGGACCTCGCCGGCGAGGAACGAGACAGAGACGGCGTCGAGCGCCCGGGTGATGCCGAAGCGTTTGGAGATGCGTTCGGCGACGAGGCAGGGTTCCTGCGCCCGTTCGGCGTCGCGGCCTGAGGGTGTTTCGTGCGCCGGGTTCATCAAGAAAAAGCCCGCACCGGCGCTGACCGGGGCGGGCGAGAGGGAATCAGTCTGCGGTCCAGCCCCACTGTTCGAGCTGCAGGCGGTACTCGGAGAGGTTCTCGCGGGTGACGCGGATGAGGGGGGAGTTGATGATCTCGTCGCCGGGGGCGGGGCGCTCGTCGTTGTGGAGGTAGTCGATGAGCATGGTCACGCAGTCGTAGCCCCACTGGTAGCTGTTCTGGCCGAGGAGGACCTGCACGCGTCCGGCCTCGACATAGGGGAGCTGCGAGGGCGCGGCGTCGAGGGAGACGATCCGTGTCTCGGTCGGCACGCCGTCGAGGGCGTTGGAGATGTAGAGGGCCCAGCCTCCGACCATGGCCCAGCCGTCGATGCGTTCTGCCGAGTGGGCCTGCTCCATGCGCTGGACGGCTTCGCGCGAGTCTTCCGACGGATTGTCGTAGACATTGACGACGGTGATGTCTGCGTGCTCGGCGAGGGCGTCGCGGACGCCTCTGACGCGGGCCTGGAGGTTCACGGCGTTGGGGTTGCCGGTGAGGATGGCGACGCGGCCCCGGCGCCCGAGCACCTCGGCCATCTCGCGCCCGAGCTGGAGGCCTGCGTCGTAGTTGTCGGTGCCGAGGTAGGCGAAGCGTGCGGAGTCGGGGGCGTCGGAGTCGAAGGTGATAACGGGCTTGCCCTGCTGCTGGACGACCTCGTTGATCGGGTTGCGCAGGATGCTGGCGGAGCTGACGGAGATCATCACGCCGTCGGCGGAGGCGGCGAGCTGGCGGATGCGGTCGGCCTGCTGCTGGGCGTCTTCGCGCGGGGGGGATTGGTCGTCGATGCGGATGCGGATGCCGTGCTCTTGTTCGAGGGCTCTGGCGGCGTCGCGTGCGCCCTTGCCGGTGGGGATGAAGACCTTGTTGGACGAGCTCTTGGTGACCAGGCCGATGACATACTCGCGCTGCTGGCCGTCGCGGTCGGCCCGGGCGGCGCCCTCGCCCTCGTCGCGCGAGCCGCAGGAGGCGAAGACGCCGAGGGTGAAGGCTGCGCCGATCGCGACGGCGAGGCGTGCGCTTCTGGATCGGATCGCGGTCTTGACGGTGTGCATGGGTTGGGCCCTTTCTTTCATTGTCTCGCCCGGCGAGCGGGGCTTGGCGGTGCTGTCAGGATTTCCTGTGCTGGATGCCGGTTTTGGCTCGGTCGATGGCGACGGCGATGACGATGGTGACGCCGAAGACGACCTGGCTCCACTGCGCGGGGATGCGCATGACGACGAAGGCGTTCTCGATCAGGGCGATGATGATCGCGCCGAGCACGGCGCCGATCGCAGAGCCGCGCCCGCCGGCGAGGCTCGTGCCCCCGATGACGGCGGCGGCGATCACTTTCAGTTCATAGGCCATGCCGGCGGAGGCCTCCGCGGCGCCGAAGCGTCCGAGGGCCATCAGCGCCGCCAGCCCGCCCAGGGCGCCCGCGATCGTGAAGACCATGATGCGGATGCGGTTGACGGGCACGCCCGCGTAGCGTGCGGCGACCTCGTTGCCGCCCACCGCGAAGATGCGTCGCCCGAAGACGGTGCGCGTGTAGACAAACGCGCCGATCAGGGCGCAGGCGACCATGCTGTAGATGGCGACGAGGCGCCAGTCGAGGCTGGCGGGGACCGAGGCGGGGACGCCGTCGACCGTGTCGCCCCCGGTCATCACCAGGGCGACGCCCCGGTAGACGGCCATGGTGCTCAGGGTGATGACGAAGGGATGGACCTTCATCAATACGACACCGACCCCGTTGACAAACCCGCAGACGGCGCCCGCACCCACGCAGAGCGCCGCGGCGAGCGGGATCGCGACGACGGCGCTCGTGCCCGGGTCGAGCTCGCGCAGCACGATGCCGCCGGCGACGCCGGCCAGCGCGTAGATCGAGCCGACGGAGAGGTCGATGCCGGCGAGGATGATGACGGCGGCGGCCCCCACCGCCATGATGGCGAAGATGCTCGCGCTCTCGGCGACGAGCTGGAGGTTCTGGCGTTTCAGGAAACTGCTTCGATTGACGGTTTGCTCGGCGATCGCGCGCTGGGCGACGAGGGTTCCGTCTTCAAGGGTCGAGACATCCTGCTCGGGCCCGACGCGGATTCGCCGGCCCTCGGGGGGGGTGATGATGGTGCCGTCGGGCGTGCGCTCGAAGGTGGAGCCGGCGGGGAAGGTTCTGCGCCTGATGTCGAACGACCAGCCGTCGGCGGCGAGGTAGGTCCCGGCGCGGGGGTCGTTCTCGACGACGATGCCCTCTTCGGTCTGCGTGATCTGGGCTTCGGGGGAGAAGGCGATGGCGGGGCCGGTCTCTTCGCCGTAGGAGGCGACGGCAAGAACGGCGCCCATGACGAGGATGACCAGGACGAGCCCGGCTTCTGGGGCGAGGAGGAGGCGTCTGACGAGGGGTCGACGCCTGACGCTCGCCTCGGGCGAGGGCGTTTGGTCGGGGGGTTGGTTCACGCGTTGGCCAGTTTAGCGAAGGAGGGGCTTTGAGCGTCAGTCGATGGTCTCGACGCGTTCGCTGCGCCTGGGATCGACGACATTGATGCTCTGGGCATTGACGGCCGGACGCCCCGCGGCGATCGCCTCGTCGCGTGTCTCGAAGAAGGTCTGGTGGACCTGCCCCCGGACCATCTCGGCGTGGCCGTCGGTAAAAACGAACTGTCCGCCCCGCGAGCCCCACGCGTCGAGCTCGGCGTAGTTACCGAATTCGACATTCCACTGCTGCTGGTCCTGAGGCCTGCGGTACCAAGCGTTGGTGCCAACATCGGGGCCGAGTGTCTCGTCGCCCCAGATGGGCGCCGGGGTGACGATGCGGGCCTCGTCGGTCTTGAGCCCGGCGATGTAGAGGTAGCTGATGTTGTAGCTGATGACCTCGAGCGGGCCGCTGGGCGTCTTGGGGAACTTCATGCGGTCGGGGTTGTAGTTGGGCGCGGCATTGGGATTGACAGCGGGCCCGTAGTAGATCGTGCGGCGCTGTCCGGGCGAGGTGAGGAGCGAGAAGTTGTTGTTGAGGTAGGGCGACATAAGCGGTAGGCGGTTGCCGTCTGCGTACGCGGCAGTGTCGGGATTGGGCGAGCCGCCGAAACCGGCGCCACGGTAGCCGAGATCGATCCCGTCGCCTTCCTGATAGAGGCTGAAGAGACCGGCGACGCCGCCGTAGATCCACTGGCCCTGCATGAAGCGCGGGTCGTTGAACGCCGCGGGCCTTGGCATGACCGGGTACCAACTGTCGAAGTCGTTCGCGTAATAGGTCATGAGCAGACCCATCTGGCGAACATTGTTGAGGCCGCCGACCATGCGTGCGGATTCGCGGGCTCTGCCCAGGGCGGGCAGCAGGATGCCGATCAGCAGCGCGATGATGGAGATGACCACCAGCAGCTCAATCAGCGTAAAGCCGGCGGGCCTCGGCCCCCGGCGACGACAGCTTGCACAGCGTTTCATGACGCAGGGCCTCCCTCAGACCGTCTGCGACGACGGGGGCACCATGCCACCGGGTCAGGTTCCGAACCCCAACAACATACCGGAGAGGCGAGGCGCGGGTCAAGACGCGACCAAGAATCGTGCTCGGCGGTATGGTGTACCGCAAGGGCGACCGAAACACTCAAACGGATGCGGAGCACAGCAAATGACCTCTCAGGCGCCTTCACCCGCCGGACGCAGACGCGGGCTCGCGGCCTTCTTCCTGTGCACAGCGATCGGCTGCGGGGTTGCGTTTGCCGAGGAAGGCGTTCGGGTGACGCCGATTTCCGGCGGGCTCGGTCTGTTTGATCTGGAGGCGTCCGCACCCCCTGGCGTCGAGGCGCTAAGCGCCGTGGTGCTGCTGGACCGCCCGGGCCGGGCGGCCCCGCTGGAGGCCCCGCTTCGCCCGGTTGGCGGGGACGACGCCGATGGGGTCTGGGCGGGACGACTGATGGCCGGCGGGAAGGGCGGGGGCGAGGTGCGGTTCCGCGTCGTCTGGACCACGCCCGAGAGCGACATCGAGCGGGGGCCGATCGAGGCGTCGGCGGAGCCGGCGTTCCCCACACCCGACTGGGCGAAGGGGGCCGTCTGGTACCAGATCTTCCCGGAACGCTTCCGCAACGCCAACCCGCACAACGACCCGGCCCAGCCCGGCGTCTTCCGCCCCGCCTGGAACAGCCCGTGGTTCGAGGTCTCCCTCGCCGAGGTCGAGGCGAACTGGATGGCCTCCGCCTCGCTCGGCTACACCATCGACCCCGATGTGCCCGGAGGCTTTCTTTACAACAGCGTCTGGCACCGGCGCTACGGCGGCGACCTGCAGGGCGTCGTCGAGAAGCTCGACCACATCCGCTCGCTGGGCGTCACCGCGATCTACTTCTGCCCGGTGTTCGAGGCGCGGTCGATGCACAAGTACGACGCCGCGGACTTCAGGCACATCGACGCCAACCTCGGGCACACCGGCGTGCCCCGCGTCGAGTACGAGCCCCACCCCGACGAGACGGCCGACCCCGAGACCTGGGTCTGGACGCCGGCGGACATCTACTTCCTCGAAGTGCTCCTGCCCGAGGCGCGCAAACGCGGGATGCGGGTCATCATCGACGGCGTCTGGAACCACACGGGCCGCGAATTCTGGGCCTTCCAGGATGTGCTCGAGCACGGCAGAGACTCCGAGTTCGCCGAGTGGTTCCAGGTCCGCTTCAACGACGAGGGCGAGGTCGTCGGCTGGCGCGCGTGGGATCGCGAGAACGGCTATCTGCCCGCCTTCCGCCAGGTCCCCGACTCAGGCGGCGGCAACCTCCACCCCGAGGTGAAACAACACATCTTCGATGTCACGCGCCGATGGATGGCGCCCGACGGCGATGTCTCCCGCGGGATCGACGGGTGGCGGCTGGATGTGGCCGCCGAGGTGCCGCAGGGCTTTTGGCGCGAGTGGCACGCGCTGGTGCGCGAGATCAACCCCGACGCGCTGACGATCGCCGAGATCTGGTTCCCCGCGACCGACTTTCTCCGGGGCGATCAGTTCGACGCGCAGATGAACTACCCGTTCGCCTACCCGGTGATGAGCTGGCTGGGCACGACGCCGGGCACGACCGCCTCGCAGCTTCGGCGTGCGCTCGAGGCGGTGTTCATCCAACGCCCCGAGGTCGACCTCGTGCAGATGAACCAGCTCGACTCGCACGATGTCGAGCGGATCTACCCGATGCTCAACAACCCCGGGCGCGGGTACGACCAGCAGGCGAGGCTCTTTGAGCGCCCGGCCGCGGATCGGTACGACCCGTCGCGCCCGCCCGAGGAGATCTACCGCGACGCGATGCTCGGCGCAGCGATCCAGGCGATGTACATCGGCGCGCCGATGATCTACTACGGCAACGAGTTCGGCATGACCGGCGCCGACGACCCGGACAACCGCAAGCCCACGCCCTGGCCGGACCGGGGCCCGTACCACCCCGACGACGGGCCGATGCCCGAGCTCGTTCGCGAGTACGCCGCGTGGTTCAACCTCCGTTCGGACCCGACGCTCGGCCCGGTGCTTCGCTACGGGGCGGTTCGCCACCTCGACGCGGGGCGGGAGGATGTCTTTTCGTTCGTGCGGCAGCTCAACGAGCTTGAGGTGCTGGTGGTGGTCAATCGTTCTCGGACAGAGGCGTTCGACGCCTCGGCGCTGCTCGGGTCGCTCGGTTCGGGCGGGGACGGGAGCGAGCCGGTGGCGACGCAGTCGGCCCGGTGGTGGCTGATCCGACGCTGATATCCCGAGCGGAACCAAGCCTCCGTCCGCCCGAGTGATGTCCCCACGCACGCCCCGATCCGGCCCCTTACGCCTTGAAGGCGATATCCGGATGCCGATTTTTTGTTTCCGATCGACCCGCTGATCGCGCAAGAAGTTGATTGCGTCGGGAGGAAAAATTGCGACAATGGACGGCGCGCCTGCGGGCGCGGCCCTCTGCCCGGCGTGTGGCCGATGCGGGGGCACAGATACCGATCCGTCCGGATCCGAGGGAGTTCATCATGTTGAAGAAGGGTCTTTCCGGGGCCGCGCTCGTCGCGGTGCTCGCCGGGCACGCGGCCTCGCAGGTCACCGTCGACGGCTCGCTCGCCGGCGATGAAGCCTGCTACGGGCAGCTTCTGTGGGTGCAGAACCAGCCGACCTCGTTCGGCGACAACACCCCGGCCAATGTGCCTCCAGCTGGCGACGCCTCGACCGCGACCTCCGGCGTCGAGATCGTCATCCCGCTCAGCGCGATCGGGAACCCGACTGGGCCGTTCCGCCTGACCGGCTGGGTCGCCTCGGGCGACGGCTCGTTCCTGAGCAACCAGGTCATCGGCGGCCTGCCCAACCTCGGCAACCTCGGCAACCCGCCGATCGACTTCGGCGCCATCCAGGGCCAGCAGTTCATCACCATCAACCCGACCTCGCTCGCGACGCCCCCGGTGGTGAACGGGCAGGTCGACAGCGCGTACGGCCCGCGCCAGGATGACTGGCTGCAGAACAACTTCACAGGCTTCGGCAACGCCACCCATGGCAACCAGGCCGGCGGCGGCGGGTCGGAGATCGACCAGGTCTTCGCCGCAGTCTCGGGCGGGAACCTCTACCTCATGATCGCGGGCAACCTCGAGGCGAACGCCAACATCATGGCGCTCTACTTCGATGTCGCGCCGGGCGGGCAGACGACGCTCGCCTCGTTCAACCCGGCCGTTGCGAACCCGTCGAACCCGGACATCTTCGATGTGCTGGGGCCGCAGAGCGACATCTCGTTCGAGAGCGGCTTCGGCGCCGACTACGCCGTGATCGTCTCGGGCCGCAATGTCGCGCCGGCGGGCGACCCCGAGGACTTCCAGACCGGCATGACCGTCGTCGACCTGGGCTCGGGGTCGGTCGTGTTCGCCGGCAACGGGCGCTACGGCAGCGACGGCGCCGCAAACCCCACGCTCGTCAACGGCCAGCTGCCCGGCGCGCAGATGGTCATCGACAACTCCAACACACAGGGCGTCAGCGGCAGCCCGCCCATCCAGATCCCGTCCCAGGCCGACTCGGTCGGTTCGGAGATCAACGGGCTCTTCGGCTTTGTCGACCCCGACACCAACCGCCTGAACCTGCTCGTCACCGGCAACCTCCAGACGAACTTCAACAAGCTCGCCCTCTTCTTCGATGTCCAGCCCGGCGGGCAGAACACCCTCCGCGAGGACAACCTCGACATCGACTTCAACGGGCTGAACCGCATGGGCGGCCCCGGCGCCGGCGCCAACCCGACCGAGCCGGGACTCACCTTCGAGCAGGACTTTTTCGCCGACTACTTCCTCAGCGTCGGGACCGGCAATGTTCCGGTGCAGATCTTCGTCAACGCCACCACGCTGCGGACCAACGGGCCGCTGGTCAACTTCTCCGGCTTCCCGGTCGACTACTCCGCCTTCGACGGGGGCGACCGCGCCGACAACTTCCCCGTCGACTTCGGCGGCCCGAGGCTCGACGGGCAGGACGGTTTTACGCCCCAGCTCCTGACGAACTATCCCCCGCGCATCGTCGGCGACGCCCTCGTCGGCCTCGGCGGCACCGGCACGCCCCCCGCCCCCGACGCGGGCCTCATCCAGGTCTTTATCGATAACTCCAACATCGGCGGCGTCACCGACACCGATGTCTCCGACGCCGCCAATGTCACCACCGGCATCGAGATCTCGATCGACCTCGACGAGCTCGGCTGGGACGGCGTCTCGGAGATCAAGGTCGCGGGCGGCATCGCCAGCGGCGGCTACGACTTCTGGTCGAACCAGGTGCTCGGCGGCCTGCCCAGCGCCGATAACCTCGGGGAAGCCCGACAGATCAACTTCGCCAACCTCTCGGGCACGCAGTATGTCGTCATCCCCGTCCGCGCTTGCGATCCGGTCGCCTGCCCGCCCGACCTCAACAACGACGGCGTGGTTGATGCCGACGACTTCTTCCTCTTCCTCAGCCTCTTCGCCCAGGGCGACCCCAGAGCGGACTTCAACAACGACGGCGTGATCGACGCCGACGACTTCTTCGCCTTCCTCTCCGCCTTCGCCGCAGGCTGCTGATCGCCCGAGCCGAGCGCTTCTAAGCCACATCCGCCCCCGCCGGAGTCTTCCGGCGGGGGCGGTTTTTCAATCTTCATCAGAGCGAGCGGATCCCCTCAGACACAAAGGGCCGCGTGCGGGAATTCGTCGCGTCGGGGCTCGATTGCAAGCGATTCGCGCAGCAGCACCCGCGACGACCCAATCTCCGCCCGGACGCAGCCCTTTCGCATCTTTCGTGAGGCCGCACAGCCGGACATCTCAGAGTCCTATAGCCAACACAGCACTTGCGTTGCGCGAAGAGATTGACGAGAATGCAGTGCTCGCCAGGGGGCGGCGGGATGTCGTAGGCCCGCTTGTCGTCGTTTCTGCCCGGCCTTCTGGCCAAGGAGAAAGAAAAACATGATCCGTATCCGTTCCGCTGGATCCAGCAGCTACCGCTGCGTGGGCGCGCTCGCTGTCTCGCTGCTTGCAGGGCACGCCGCCGCCGCCGTCATCAATGTCCCCGCCGACCAGCCGACCATCCAGGACGCGGTCAATGTCGCCAACACCGGCGATGAGATCGTCGTCGCCGATGGCACCTACTCGGGCTTCGGCT
>JBJHCY010000010.1:0-103239 GCA_050486265.1 Phycisphaerales bacterium
GCACACGCGGAACACGCCGTCGCCGCTGAGACCCAAGCCCCCGAAGATCCGCAAAGCGACACCGAAAGAGAAGTGGATCGCCTACACCATCCACCCGCAACACGACGCTTAGTTCACGGCGTTGCCTTTCAGGGCGATGTGTTTTTTTGTCGTTTTCCACGGGTTGCGCTTTGTCCGACGCTTTGCGTCGGCCTGCGCTCCACCCGTGGCTACAACCCAGCGCTCCTTCGGAGCTTGCTGCAACCCAGGCTCTGATGAGCACGGATTACTCGTACCAACCCGCTCGTTCGTGCTGTTTCAGATGCACTTGCCCGGCTCATCGGATGACGAACACAGGAAGGGCGCAGGGTTTTCAGATCGTCACTCCCCCACCGTTTTCTTCCTTCTCAAGATGTGGTGGTAGTGCTGGGCGAAGCGGTGGGCCTCGTCGCGGATGTGCTGGCAGAGTTTCAGGCCCGGGTTCTCTCGCCCGAGGCGCACGGGCTCGGACCTCGCCTGCACGAAGATCAGCTCTTCTTTCTTCGCCAGCGAGATCACCATCGGCGGCTGCACATCGAGTGTTCTGAAGGCTTCGAGGGCCGCGTGGAGCTGGCCCAGCCCGCCGTCGATCAGGATGACCTCGGGGTAGAGCTCGTGGCCCTGCCCCGCCTCGCGGTAGCGCCGGGTGACGACCTCGCGGATGCTGGCGTAGTCGTCGTTGTTTGCGCCCTTGATGCGGTAGCGCCGGTATTCGTCTTTGAAGGGCTTGCCGTCGATGAAGCAGACCTTGCTGCCGACGGTCTCGCCGCCCATGAGGTGGGCGATGTCGATGCCCTCGATGCAGCGGATCGGTTCTTCCAGCCCGAGCGTGCGCTGCAGGCTCTTGATCGCGCGCTCTGGGTCGGCGAAGGCGATCTCGGTCTCGGGCTGCCACCCGTCGGCGCGGCTGGCGCGTTCGTCGAGTCTCCGGATCGCCTTGATCTGGTCGCGGATCGACGCGGCCTTCTCGAAACGCAGCGCCGCGGACGCCTCCCGCATCTCCTCCTCCATCTCGCGGAGCAGGCGGCTGCGCCTCGATCCGAGAAAACGCACGAACCGGTCGGCGTCCTCGCGATACGCGTCCTTCGAGATCTTGTCGGCGCACGGCGCGGTGCACTGCCCGATCGCGTAGAGCAGGCAGGGCCGGAAGTACTTGTTCTTCGGGTCGCCCTCGACGATGTCGAGCTTGCAGGTGCGGAACTTGAAGATCCGCTGGGCGATCTGCATCGCCTCGCGCAAGGCGCCGACATTGGTGAACGGCCCGAAGATCTTCGCGCCCTTCCACTTCGGATCGCTCGGGTTGCGGCTGACGAGCACGCGCGGGAAATCCTCGCGCTGGGTCACGATGAGGTACGGGAAGCTCTTGCCGTCGGTGAGGCGCTCGTTGAAGCGGGGCTTGATGTCCTTGATGAGGCGGTTTTCGGTGAGCAGGGCCTCCCACTCGCCCTCGCAGACGAGGGTGTCGAAATCGTGCACGAGGTCGAGCAGGGGCGACTTCTTCGGGCCGAGGTCCGCCGACGGAACGAAGTAGGTCGACACACGGTCGGGCAGCCTCGTCGCCTTGCCCACATAGAGCACGACGCCCTTGTGATCCTTCATCAGGTAGACGCCCGGCTCGGCCGGCAGCGAGCGGGCCTTGGCCGACAGGCGCGACAGCCGCTCGGCGCGAGACTCAGACCCCCACGCGGGCGGGGCGTCGGAGGGCAGAAAGCCCTCCTCGTCGGTCATCGGAGAGTCGGGGTCGTCGGGCACGGTGCATCGTATGTGGGCCGAACTTGTGTGCCACCGACGACAATTGCACGCCGCATGCGCCGGTGCCGCTTGAATCCGGGGCGGACGGGGGTCGCCGCCCGCCCCGGCGTGTTCGGGCCGGCCGCGTCGGGAGCCGGCCCGTGACCTCGAAGGGTTGTATCGCGTGTTCGGTGTCCCGGGTTCGGTCCGCTGCCGCTTTGCCGTGGTGTGCGTCCGCTCCAAACACGCGCGCACCGCACTTGGTACGCACCGACCGCGCGATCGGATGGAAGCCGATGTCCGGAAAAATCGGCCGCGACTCAGCCTTCAAGCGCCAAACGGCACATCATCTCAACACCCGCCGCGATCGCCTCGTCGTTGAAATTGAATGTCGGCTGGTGCAGTTGCGGCACAGCGCAGGGCGTCATCCCGTCGCCCCCGGCCCCAGGCGTCAGCCCGAGCAGGAAGAAGCACGCGGGGACCTTCAGCCCGTAGTAGCTGAAGTCCTCGCCGCCCATCGCCGGCTCGGGCACGAGGCCGACGGCCTGCTCGCCCAGCGCAGCTTTGGCGACGCGGAAGAACCTGTCCGTCGCGCCCGGATCGTTCCGCGTCACGGGGTAGCCCGGATGCCACTCGACCTCGGCGCGGCAGCCGAAGGCCTCGGCGGTGCGCTCGGCGAGGTCGAACAGGCGACGCTGCGCCAGCTCGCGCGTCTCTGCCCTCAGCGTGCGCACCGTGCCGACCATCGTCACCGTCTCGGGGATCACATTGTTCGCAACGCCCCCGTTGATCTGCCCCACCGTGCAGACCACCGCGTCGACCGGCGCGACGCTGCGGCTGGCGATCGTCTGCAACGCCGTGACGATGTGGGCCGAGGCGACGACGGGGTCCTTGGCGAAGTGCGGCATCGCCGCGTGCCCCCCCACCCCGCGCACCGTGATCACAAACTCATCGGTCGAGGCGAGCAGCGGGCCCGGGCGGCTGGCGACACGCCCGAGGGCGAGGTTCGGCCAGCCGTGCAGCCCGTAGATCCGCGAGACGGGCACGCCGAGACCCCCGCCGGCCTCGCCGTCGAGGCAGCCCTCGTCGGCCATGCGTCCCCCGCCGCCGCCGCCCTCTTCGGCGGGCTGGAAGACGAAGGTGACCGGGTTCGGCCGGTCTTGGATCTTGCTGAGGACGCGTGCGGCGCCGACAAGGATCGCCGTGTGACCGTCGTGCCCGCAGGCGTGCATCCGCCCCGGGTATTGCGAGGCGTAGGGCAGGCCGGTCTCCTCGACGATGGGCAGGGCGTCCATGTCGGCCCGGAGGGCGACGGCTTTATCGGCCTTGCCCGAGAGATGGCCCAGAACGCCCGTTTCGGCCATACCGGTCTTGAACGCGACGCCCGCGGCTTCCAGCTCACGCGCGACACGCTCGCTCGTGTACCGCTCCTCGTACCCGAGCTCGGGATGGCGGTGCAGGTCGCGGCGGAGTTCGATGATCGAATCGAGCTCCTCACGGATCATGGCGCGGAGGTCGTGGCCCTTGGCGGTGGTGGTCATGGGATGAGGATAGGTTGTAAGGCGCGAGATCGGAAGGCCGAAGACCTGTGGCACTGGCGGCTCGCCCGCCAGTGTCTCTCCTGTTGGAGCCGGGTCCGTGACAGAAAACACTGGCGGACAAGCCGCCGGCGGCACTGATCGAACCTCGACCCAAGCCCCCTCCCCGTCCCGAAGGGACGATGGGTTGTAGCCGCGGGTGGAGCGCCGGCCGATGCGCAGCATCGGACAAGCGCAACCCGTGGAAAGTGTCACAGGAAAAAAATCGCCCTGAAGGGTCGAAGGAACGCGGGATCTTGATCTGCGGGATCATGATCGAACACTTCCTCCGCTCCTTCGGAGCGGTTGTGTTTTTGGGACGCTGTCCACGGGTTCCGGCGTGCGTTGCACGCCTCCACCCGTGGCTACAACCCGGCGCCCCTCATCGGGGCTTTCGATCCGTCGGATGCGATGATCGCAATCGCTGAATCGCAATGCAACTCGCGCCGACCCGCGATCCTCACCCGATCCGATCGCGCAGGAAGTCAATAACCTTGTCGATCCCGATGCGTTCCTGCGAGGCGGTGTCGCGGTCGCGGACGGTGACGCTGTTGTCGGCCATGGTGTCGCCGTCGATGGTGAAGCAGAAGGGGCAGCCGGCCTCGTCCATGCGGGCGTAGCGCTTGCCGATGGACTGCTTCTCGTCGAACTCGATGAAGCCGCTGTGGCCGAAGTTTTTCGCGAGTTCGTTGCGCAGGCCTTCGGCCTTCTCGGGCATGCCGTCCTTTTTCACCAGCGGGAAGACGCCGGCCTTGATCGGCGCCATGCGCGGGTGGAACTTCATGTAGACCTTGCTGGGGCGGTCAGGGTCGGGGGTGTACGCCTCGCAGAGGAGGGCGAGCACGCCGCGGTCGAGCCCCGCGGAGGGCTCGATCACATGCGGGAGGTAGCGTTCGTTTCGTTCCTGATCGAAGTAGCCGAGCTTCACGCCCGAGTGTTCCTCGTGCTGGCGGAGGTCGAAGTCGGTGCGGTGGGCGACGCCTTCGAGCTCGCCGTAGCCCGGGCTGGTGAAGGGGAAGCGGTACTCGATGTCGCTGGTGCCGGCGCCCTCTTTGGCGTAGTGGGCGATCTCGTCTTTGTCGTGCTCGCGCAAAACGAGGTTGTCGCCCTTGAGGCCGATCGACTCCCACCAGGCCATGCGCCAGTCGCGCCAGAATGTGTACCAATCGCGGGCTTCGTCGGGGTGGCAGAAGAACTCGATCTCCATCTGCTCGAACTCGCGCGAGCGGAAGGTGAAGTTCCGCGGCGTGACTTCGTTACGAAATGCTTTGCCCGTCTGCGCCACGCCGAAGGGCACACGCACACGCGTGGTGTCGACCACATTCTTGAAATTGATAAAGATGCCTTGGGCGGTTTCGGGGCGGAGGTAGGCGATGTCGTCCTCGGTCGCCGTGGCGCCGATGTAGGTCTTGAACATCAGGTTGAAGGCACGGGGCTCAGTTAGTGCGCCTTTTTCTCCTGAGATTGGCGATGGGGCTCCTTCTGCTTCGAACACTCGCCAGAATTCCATTGGAATTGCTGTCATTAGGACTGTCAGCGCGGATGTCTTAGTGAATTCCGCATCAAAGTACAGATCTATCGAGGCCTGCGATGGGTCTCGATTGAATCGGACAGCTTTGATCTTGCCAAAGCCGTCCACGAGTTGCGCGGACTTGGGTTCGTCTTCAACTCTGGAAGCGGCCTCAGCCAAACTCCCCGCTTGGATGGTCCCGATGCAGGGCAGGCGAGGCAACCCCTTTTCGTCTCGCAAGAGAATCATTCTCGCGACTAAAGTGCGGTCCTCGTCAGTGTATTGGGGAGGGACAGCGAACAGTCCAAATAGGTGATCTGCCCGGAACCGCTTCCCGTCCGGCGTCGACTTGTCGGTCACCATCGGGTCGTTAAACCCCGCCACATGCCCCGAGGCCTCCCAAACCTTCGGGTTCTGGATGATGCAGGTGTCGACCGGCACGATCCGCACCGGCTCGCCGTCCGGCCCGCGTTTGCCGGCGCACGGGTGCATCACCACATCGCGCCACCACGCGTCGCGGAGGTTCTTCTTCAGCTGCGCGCCCAGCGGGCCGTAGTCCCAAAAACCGTTGATGCCCCCGTAGATCTCGCTCGCCTGGTAGACAAAGCCCCGGCGCTTGCACAGGGCCATGATGTCGTCCATCGATTTGCTCGTCTGCTCGGGCATCGGTCTTCTCCGGCTGCTGCGGTCTCGGCTGCTGCGATCTCTCTCTCGGCGGCAACTCTAGCAGGCGGACGCGAGGCGGCCGCTGTTTCAATACCCCCGGCCGGTCAGTACCCCAGCCGGCGCGCGATCTCCGCGCCGACGAACGGCTTGTCCGGCGTCGCGTGCTGCGGCGAGGCGTGGAAATCGCCCAGATCCTCCCGCGTGTCGAGGTCCTTGAGCTGCACCACCTCCTCGCGGTGAACGATCGCCGCGAAGCGGGCCTTCTGACGCTCCGCGTCGGCCAGCAGCTTTTTGAGGTTCCGGGTCGACTTGTCGCTGGTGCGTGCGTGCATGGGCGGGACGCTGTAGCGGTCGCCGTCCCACGGCTTGCCGTCGAACCCCTCGCGCTCGATGCCGCGGCGGATGGCCGAGAGCAGGGGGAGCACGAGCGGGTCGCCCTGCTCCTCGTCGGCGCTGATGACGAACACATCCGGGCGGGCGGAGGCGGGGCGGCGGCTGACGGCGTCTGCCAAGGCGGCTCCTTCGGGCATCAGGCCCTTGTCTTGAAGCAAAAGTGAAAGCACCACATCCCCCATCCCGAAGCCGACCGCCGGCGTCTTGGGCCCGCCGAAGAGCTCGACAAGATTGTCGTACCGCCCGCCCCCCGCAACAGCCCGCTCCCCGTCGGCGATGACCTCGAAGACCATACCGGTGTAGTAGGCGAGGCCGCGGACGATGCCCGCGTCGCGTTTGACCCACGCTTGAGGCAGCCGATCCGCCATGGCGCTAAAGAGCGCAGAAACCACATCGCCCTCGGCGGTGTCTTCGCCCGCAGCATCAAACTTCGCGGCATCCAGCCCGATCGCCCTCGCCTGCTCGGCGAACACCTTCTCGTCGAGCTTGCCCCGCTTATCCAGCAGCGCGAAGGCCTTTTCGATATCGGCCTCCTTCACCCCCGAGGCGAGCAGGTCGGCCTGGACCCGGCGCCGGTCGTTGAACCGCACAGTCACAACATCCGGCCCGAGACCGACCGACCCGAGCATCCCGACGATGACCGCGACGATCTCCGCGTCCGACCCCGCCGCGTCGTCCCCCATCACATCGCAGTTCCACTGCAAAAACTCACGCAACCGCCCCCGCTGGGGTCGCTCTGCCCGGAAGTACGGCCCGGCGGTGAACCAGCGCGTCGGCTTCGCGAGCGTCGCGGCCTTCTCAGCGTACATCCGGGCGAGCGTCGGCGTGAACTCCGGGCGGAGGGCGTAGTCCTTCTCCCCCCCGGACCGGCGGAAGCTGAACAGCTCGCTGACGATGCCCTCGCCGCTCTTGACGGTGTAGAGGTCCAGGTGCTCGAAGGTCGGCCCCTCGATCTCCTCGAACCCGTGGCGGATCGAAGCGTCGCGCCACGCGCCGAGGAGGTACCGCCGGCGCAGCACATCCTCGGGGTAGAGGTCGCGGGTGCCGGTTGGACGCTGGAACTTCGCCATCGGCGTGCAGCGTAGGAGACGCCCGGCCGAGGCAGAAAACCGTGGCCCGGGCGTCTCGCCCGGGCGGACATGCTGTCGGCGATCTGCTCCAGCGCTTTCGCACAGGCGGGACGCCTGCGCCACGGTCTGTCGAGGCGAAGGTCGAGACGCCTCCCCATCCGAAAGGGGTTTATTCGGACGCAGCTCGCGGCAATGGCGCGCGCCGGCGGGTGTTCCGCCCCCCACCCCCATCGGACCGCGCCCCTACCATTGCCGCCCGGGCGCGGTGCGTGCGCCCGGCCAAGCCGGATCCGCGGTCCGGATCGCATCCCCGACCCCTCCCGGAGGCCCCGATGCCCTCCATCACGATCAACGGCGTCCAGTGCTCCTTCGAGCCCGGGCAGACCGTCCTCCAGGTGGCCAACGCCAACGGCGTGGACATCCCGTACTACTGCTACCACGACGGGCTGAGCGTCCCCGCCCAGTGCCGCATCTGCCTCGCGGAGATGTGGGCCCCCAACCAGCGGGCCGGCGGGCGCCTCGAACCCGTCGCCGGCGGCAAGCTCATGCCCACCTGCTCGACCGAGGCCTCCGACGGCATGGTCGTCCGCTCCGACAGCCCCAAGTCCGTCGCCAACCAGAAGGCGGTGATGGAGTACCTGCTCATCAACCACCCGCTGGACTGCCCCGTCTGCGACCAGGCCGGCGAGTGCTACCTGCAGGACTACTCCTACAAGTACGGGCGCGGCGTCTCACGCTTCCAGGAGCAGAAGGTCAAGCAGCCCAAGAAAGACCTGGGCCCCCATGTCTACCTCTACGCCGACCGCTGCATCATGTGCACCCGCTGCGTCCGCTTCGCCCGCGAGGTCGCCGGCACCGGCGAGCTGACCATCGACGGCCGAGGCAACAAGAGCGAGATCGATGTCTTCCCCGGCGTCGCCCTCGACAACGAACTCTCGGCCAATGTCATCGACCTCTGCCCCGTCGGCGCCCTGCTCGACAAGGACTTCCTCTTCACCCAGCGCGTCTGGTTCCTGAAGACCACCCCCTCGATCGACGGCATCACCGCCAGCGGCGACAACATCTGGTTCGAGCACAACGAGGGCAAGGTCTACCGCGTCAAGCCGCGCGAGAACCTGCACATCAACAAGTACTGGATCACCGACGAGGTCCGCTACGGGTGGAAGCACATCCACAGCGAAGACCGCCTCTCCAGCCCGATGCGCCGCGAGTACGGCTCGCTGGTCGAGTGCGGGTACGAGGCCGCGGCGACCGACGTCGTCGAAGGGCTGCAGAACGCCGTCCGCAAGGGCGGGCGCATCGCCCTCCTGGTCAGCCCGATGCTGCCCTGCGAGGAGGCGTACCAACTCGCGATCATGGCCCGGGAGATCGACCCCCACGCCATCCTCGGCGTCGGCCCGGTGCCCGTCGCCGGCGAGGACAAGGTCTTCCCCCCCGGCCTCAAGAAGAACAACCCCAAGGCGTTCGTGATGCGGGCCGAGAAGGCGCCCAACGCTCGCGGCGTCCGGCGCGTCCTCAAAGCGATCTGCGAGGCGGGCGGGGGCGAGGTGCTCGAATTCGACGATTTCGTCGAGGCGCTGCGCAACAACAGCGAGATCGGCGCCGCCGTCGTCACCGGCAACTACCCCAGCGAGTGGGCGACCGACGATTTCGTCGAGGCGCTGGGCGATCGGTTCCGGGTGCTGATCGACACGCTGCCCTCGGCGCTCGTCAAGGGCTCGAGCGTGGTGCTGCCCGGCGCGACCTGGGCCGAGAAGGCCGGCACCTTCGAGAACGCGACGGGCACGCTCCAGGCGTTCGAGCTCGCTGTCCCCGTGCACGAAGGGGCCCGATCGGAGGGGCAGATCGCCACCGACCTGCTCGTGCTCCTCGGCGCGATCGAGCCGAACATCGACAACCTCGAGATCTACTCGATCATCGACGACCAGCCCGGCGCGGTGCCGACGGCACGCGAAACGAGGCTCAGCCGCACGCGACTCTTCAACGCCGCCAACACCCGCATCGACATGGCCGACCGCTACCCCGCGCTGACGATCATGCTGACGGATGTGCAGCTGCCGAAGGTCGAGAGCCGCCACAAGCCCGACATGCAGGTTGTGGAGCTTTGATGGGCGCGGGGCCCCTGTGGCACTGGCGGCTTGCCCGCCAGTGTCTGGATGGACTCACGAAGCGCCAGCCAGACACGGCTCGGCGAGCCGTGCCACCCGGATCGTGAACTCCCCGTAACCTCCCGCCGCCTCCGCGGCGATCACACGAACCCCTCTCCCGCGAGGCGATCCATGGACGCCGGAATCGTCGGCCTGCCCAATGTGGGCAAGAGCACACTGTTCAACGCCCTGACCGCGGCGGGCGCGCACGCCGCGAACTATCCCTTCGCCACCATCGAGCCCAATGTCGGCGTGGTGCCGATCCCCGACCCGCGCCTCGCGACGATCAACAAGTACATCCAGACCGAGAAGATCGTCCCCGCGAGCCTGCGCATCGTCGACATCGCCGGCCTCGTCCGAGGCGCCAGCAAGGGCGAGGGCCTCGGCAACCAGTTCCTCAGCCACATCCGCGAGGTCGACGCCATCCTCCAGGTCGTCCGCTGCTTCCACAAAGCGCCCGGCGGCGAGGATGTCACGCATGTCGAGGGCTCGGTCGACCCGATCCGCGACGCCGAAACGATCGAGACCGAGCTCATCCTCGCCGACATGCAGACCGTCGAGAACGCGCTGCCCAAGGCCGAACGGGCCGCACGCAGCCGCGAGCCCGAGTCGATCGCCCGCTTCGAGATGCTCAAGAAGGTCAAGCCCGTGCTCGACGAGGGGCTGCCCGCCCGCTCGGTCTCGCTCGACAAGCCCGAGCACGCCAAGCTCTTCAAGGGCCTCGGCCTCATCACCGCAAAGCCGATGATGTATGTGATGAATGTCGACGACAGCGATGTCAATGGCGAGGGCGAGCTCTGCCGAAGGGTCAGGGCCCGTGCACAGGCCGAGGGCGCAGAAGCCGTCGCCGTCTGCGCACGCATCGAGGAAGAACTCGCCGAGCTCGACCCCGAAGACCGGCTGGAGATGCTCGCCGACTACGGCATGGACGAGCCGGCCCTCGCCAAGCTCGCCCGCGCCGCCTACCGCCTGCTCGGCCTGCAGAGCTTCTACACCGCCGGGCCCAAAGAGATCCGGGCGTGGACGATCCCCATCGGGACCAAGGCCCCGCAGGCCGCGGGCGTCATCCACACCGACTTCGAGAAAGGCTTCATCCGCGCCGAGGTCTATTCCGTCGCCGACCTGGAAGAACACAAGACCGAGAAGGCGATCAGAGAGGCCGGCAAGATCCGCATCGAGGGCAAGGGCTACACGATGCAGGACGCGGATGTGTGCCACTTCCTCTTCAATCTCTGAGAACGCGGAAGAGACGAAGAGAGGAAGAGAAGCGGAGAGGCCGCCGCCCCCTTACTTCCGCCGGATCAGCACCAGCGCCCGCTGCAGCTCGGCGATCGTCCACGCCTGCGCGATGCACCCGTCCCATCGCCGGGGGCGATCGACCGTCTCGTCGGCGTCGAAGACCTCGGGGAGCTGCCCGGGGATCGGGCCGTCCAGAAGCATCGAGACCAGGGGATCGATCGCGCCCCGCGCCTCGCGCCTCGACGCCTCCGAGAACGACTCGCTCCGCAAGAGCGCCTCGACATAAGCCCCGATCAGCCAGGGCCACACCGTCCCGTTGTGGTACGCTGCGTCGCGCTCCATCATCGGGCCTTCAAAGCGCGGGCGGTACCCCGTCGAACCCGGCGCGAGCGTCCGCAGGCCCATCGGCGTCAGCAGCTTCTCGCGGCAGACCCTCACCACAGACTTCATCGTCCCCGCGTCCAGCGGCCCGTCGGACAGACTCGCCGCAAAGAGCTGGTTCGGACGCACCTCGCGCGAGGGCTTCCAGTCATCCCCATCGGGCTCCAGCCGGTCGAACAGCCCGCCGTCGGGGTCGATGAACCGCTTGCGGAACGCGACCGCCGCCCGCTCGCGCAATCCCAGCAGGCTCGACGCCAGCGCCGGGTCGTCGCGCTCGGTGTGCCGCGCAAGACGGCTCAGCCCGTGCACCCAGAGCGCGTTGATCTCGACCGGCTTGCCGTGGCGCGGGGTGAAAGTCACGCCGTCACGCTGCGCATCCATCCAGGTGAGCTGCGTCTCTTCGTCGCCCGCGGCGATCAGCCCGTCCTCGGGGTCCATGCCGATCTTGAAGAGCGTCCCCTCCCGGTACGCCTCCACCACACCCCTGCACGCACGCCCGATCTGCCCCGAAAAGACACCCGAATCCCCCGTCGCGTCCGCAAGCTCCGACGCCGCGTGGATGTACCAGAGCGACGCGTCGACCGTGTTGTACTCCGCCTCGCCCGTGCGGTCTTCGAACCGGTTGGGGATGATCCCGTCCTTCTGATACGCCGCGAAGGTCTCCAGCACGCGCTTCGCCTCGTCGGTCCGCCCGGTCAGGATCAGCAGGCCGGGCAGGGCGATCATCGTGTCGCGCCCCCAGTCGCTGAACCACGGATACCCCGCGATCACGCTCTCGCCCGGCTCGTCTTGAATGTCGGCCGGCGTCCGCATGACCACGAAGTCCGCCCCCGCCTCCGCAAGCGCGCGCACCGCCGGTGCGTCGCCATCGTCTTCGGAGATCCCCCCGCTCTTCAGCGCCGCCGAAGCCAGCGACGAACGCCGCTCCCGTTCGGCCCGCTCGCTCTCGTCCGCATCCTGCGGCGGGTTCGCGTCGGCCGAGACAAACAGCCGCAACGAGGCCGGCCCGCTCGACGCCGAGACCTCCCATCGGAAGACCCCCGCGGAGCAGAGGTCCTCGACATCGTCCTGCCCGCGGTCGGTCTCCCACCGGTAGTGCAGCGACTCGTACCAGGCGGGATCGCGCACGAACGACGCGTCGGGCGCGTGCAGGTGCAGCCCCTCCTTGCGGTCCGTCAGCACGCACCCGCCCTCGACCTCCCGCACACGGAACGGGTCCGCTGTGGTCCGCCGGCGCAGCTCGTGCATGTCGCACAGGCGGGCCAGCGGCCGGACCTCGATGGCGACGGGCACGGGGCTGTCGCCGATCTCGTACACAACCTCCGCCGCGTTGCGCTCCCGGATCAGGCGCAGCGTCCGCTTGAGCTCGACGCGCCTGCCCTCGGCCTCCAGAGCCCAAGTCCACGCACAATGCGTGCACCCCCGCTCGAAGCGGACCAGGCCCGGGTGGCGGTCGGGCCGCTCGGAGTCGTCCTTGAAGTGAAAGAGCGTGAGTCGGATTGGTTCGGCGCCAGAGCCGATCGAGACCGCCTCGTCCAGCGCGTTCAGCGACATCACCCGGCCCACCGGCGGGTTCATCGCGCTGACGAGCAGCCCGTGGTACCTGCGGGTCGGCACGCCCAGGACCGTGCCCATCGCGAACCCGCCGAGCCCGTTGGTCAGCACCCACTCGGCGCCCAAGCCCTCGGCCGCGATCCTGTCGGCCTCCCAAACGATCGCTCCGGGTCCGCTGTTGCTTGCCATGGTTGCTTCCTTGCGCCTGAACCCAACAAACGATCGTACCGCCCAAAGCGGCCCGCCCGGCGCGAGATCCGCGCACGAAAACCCGCCCGGCTGGGCCGGGCGGGCGTGGCGTGATGAGAGGTGCGCCAAAGAGCCCGGAAACTCAGCGCGGGATCGGGTACGGCGCCATACGCGACGGCCTGTCGACGAGCCACATCCGCCCGAGATCCATCCAGATCGCTCGGAAGTTCGTGTCGAAGGTGACCGTGGTCGCGTTCCGGGCCTCGCCAGAACTCTCGTGAAGCGTGTCGATCTCCGGCGTCGGGTTCAGACGCAGGCTGTGGATGCTGGTCGTCTGCGATCTGCAACCAGCCAGGCCCAGCGCCAGGCAGCAGGCGGCAAAGGCACACGCCTTCAGGCAACGACGATTGTTCATGGCACGCGCTCCTGGTGCTTCGTGGGGCGGCTCGGGGCCGCGGATGCTCGGCCGCGCCGGATGCCTCGACCCGCGCGGGTCCCGGAGGGGGGTCCGGGACGACAGTTGTACCCGATCCGGCCCCGCGGCGTCAAACAGGCCGCCGCACTGCAGGCCAATTCGGGCGACGCCCGAGGGTACGCACCCTGCCCCCGCCTGTTCCCGGTCCAAACCTCCCGGAATCTGAACCCCATCGGAATCATTCAGAAACCAAACCGTGTTCCATCAGACCGGCCGAGCCGATATGCTCGGCGCCGGGCCGGAGAGCTTCCGGCTGCGCAGCGGGTTCGGGCGACATGACCGAACCTTGTACGATCCCCGAGGGAGCCGGAACCCCGCGGCGACGGTCAGGCCGCCACCGAGCGGAAGGCCCGGATCGCGAGTAAGGCGCCCACCTGATTCGGGGTTCGGTAATCACCCAACACGCTGCGCAGCCGGCCGCTCTCTGAGCTCCAGCCCGAAGCATCCCCGGGCCCCGACCCGAGAAACCGGGCGTAAATAACCACGCCCCGGACTACTGTTTCCACAGACTGTTCACGAATTGTGGATAACCGGTCGCTGCTGATTCTCGGGATCGCGCTGGACCGGCGCGTCCCGCATGCCCGATGGCCGGTGTATGAGCATGCCGAATATCGACGGAACCGATCTGACCGCCGCCGCGAGCCTCATGGTCGCCAAGAAGACCCTCGACACCGCCAAAGAGCAGGGCGAGGGCATGGTCGACATGATCCGCTCGGCGGCCAAAGCCGGCGAACAGATCCGCCAGGACCCCGCCCAGGGCGCGCGCGTCCAGCCCCCCAGCGACGGGCGGCTGGATGTGACGGCCTGAGCGAGTCGGGCAGACCGGGTCTAACCGGGCGGATCCGTGAGCCTGTAGCTCGTGCTGCGTCCTTTGCCCGGGTTCTGCACCAGCACGCCGAACTCGATCAGGCTCCGGATATCGCGCAGCGCCGTATCGCTGGAGCACTTGGCGATCTTGGCGTACTTGGCGTTGGTCATGTAGCCCTTGAAGCCGTCGAGCATGCGGTTGATGATCAGGCGTTGACGCGTGTTGACCGGGCGATCGGCGAGCATCGCCCAAAGCCTGGCTTTGCGCAGCACGCCCGCGAGGACATCTTCGGCACACGCAATCGATCGATCTAAGCAGGCGATGAACCAGCTGAGCCAGGGGGTGATGTCGATATCGCCCCGCTGCTGCGACTCCAGTTGCAGGTAGTAGTGCTTCCGCTCGGCCTCGATCTGCGTCGACATGCTGTAGAAGCGGTCGGAGAGCCCGTCGGCTCTGGCGAGACAAAGGTCAGCGATGGCCCGAGCGATGCGGCCATTGCCGTCGTCGAATGGGTGGATCGTCACGAACCAGAAGTGGGCGACCCCGGCCTTGATGACCGGGTCGATCCGGCTTTCGGCGTTGAACCACTCGAGGAACGCGTCGATCTCCTGATCGATCAGGTGCGCTCCGGGCGCCTCGAAGTGCACGCGCCTCGCGCCGATCGGGCCGGAGACCACCTGCATCGGTCCGTCCGCGTCGGTCCGCCATCCGCCGACGACCATTCGCGGATGGGCCGCCGGGAACAGCGAAGCATGCCAATCGAACAACCTCTCGCGCGACAGCGGCTCGCGGAAGTTCCGCGCAGCGTCGAGCAACACATCGACGAGCCCCTCCACCCCACGGCCGGGCTCGGGCAGGCCCGCCGCATCGAGCCCGAGGCGCCGAGCGATCGAGGAGCGGACCTCGCCCGGGTCGAGACGCTCGCCCTCGATCGACGAGGTGTTGATCGCGTCCCCTGTCAGGACCGCGAGCCCGGCCTCGGACCGCAACTCGAAACCGAGGCCCTCCATACGGCCGAGCAGCCGCCCCTGCGCGTGGCGGGCCGCCCCCAGCGCCGCCGCCAGATCGCCGATCCGCCAGGAAAACTCAGGCCAGCCTGTTCTTTCGTAGATCCACGCCACAATCACCGCATCCTTTGCGGCGATTATATCGCCTAATCGCCGCAGAGTGTGCGGCGAATCGCGGGCGTAATCACCGCAATCCGGATGGCGGCGTGGTTATAGGGCCCTTATGGCTCGCGCTGGATCGACTCGATCCATGCCGCGTGCTCGGGGTCGTCGGGGTCGAGGAACTCGATGTGCATCGGTTGAAACAGCTCGTGCTCGGCGAGCAGCGGGAGCAGGTGATCCGCCATCGCGCTTCGGGCGGCTTCATGCGTTGTGAACGGCTCCAGTTCGTGCTCCGCCAGCCCTTCGGCGCTGCACTTCAGGAGCGCGACATGCGTCGCCGCTTTGAACTCCAGGATGCCCGACGCAAGCGACGCGTCCTGATCGACAAGATCGAGCCAGCGTTCGAACAGGGTGTGGCCGAGCCTGCGGCAACATTCGATGTATCGTTCGCCGAGGGCTTGCCAGTCGCCGTCACGGATCAGCCCGGCCGCTTCGGGGGTGTTGATCTGGTCGAACTCATACACGCCGAGCATGCCGCTGAAGGCGAAGTCATCGAGCGGATCGGCGTGACGCTCCGGGATCATCAAGACATACGGAAACCCTAGCGGGGTGATGGTCACCATGCTGTACCCGGCCAGCTCTTCGGTCGCGGGCGCCAGCGCCGAGGCCATGAGCTCGTCCGCGTCCGGCCACTGCTCGCGGATGTGCGCGGCGTACGCGATGTGCTCTCGGCGGTCCGGATCGAGAAACGCGAGGTGCAACGGTCGCAGCAGACCTTCTCTGCTTGCCCGGTCAATCAAGTAGTCCACGGCTTCGGGAAAGTGCTGGAACACCTCTTTGGCGAACAACAAACGCATCGCGGCCTCCTCATGTTCGTTGCGGGCGAGCAGGACCATGTGCTCGGTGACCTCATCGATTTCAAGGGTGATCACAACCGGGCGTCTCCGTCGCTCGTCGCCCGGTCCCCCAACTTCTGTACCTCTCGGAAGCGATGTGTGCGTGATGTACTGCATCATGTGCAAGTGATCGATGAGCGGCTTGGGCTCCGACGGAACCGACACCGCCGAGTCTCGGATATCCCCGACAAGCAGCCATCGCCCCTCGTGCTCCAGCAAAGGCTGAATGAAGTCGACCACCGAGCCGAGCCTATCGATGCCGCCGGGTTCGGCGGCCGTCTGCGAGACCCACTCCAGCACGCGCTCGTGGTCGCCGAACACATGCAGCTTCAGCGCGAGCCAGTGCCCGCGGTCAACGATCGACTCGTCTCCGCCGAGCCTGGCCTCGACGGCCGCAAGCAACGCATCGAATCTTTCCCGGGTTCCGGGTCGGTCCTTGATAAACTCGCGCGTGTATCGACCGAGCCTCGACAGCAACTCGGGGTGATAGCGGTCGTACACCACGCCGCCCGAAACCGGCGCGAAGATCGGATAGTCTGTCCACGCATCGATGCAGAGCTCGACCACATGGTCATCGATCGATCTAAATCCTTCGTCAATGTTGTAAAGAATGCGACTCGCGTGTCGCTTCGGATTGTCGACGCAGCCGTCCCACTTGCCCCATGCTTCACCCCAACGCAGCCAGTCGAGCAGGCACGCGGGATCCTTCGCGCGGCTTGTCTGGTAGACTTCGCCGTCCGGCGTGACGACAGCGCTCGTTGTCAGCTGCACGCGGACGCCATGCACAACCTCGCCCGGCCGGATCTTGCTCCTGCCCCGATCGACCCAGACCGCGATCGCGTTCTGTCCAAGCCACGCCTCGACACCCGGGTCGGTCCACACCAGCCGGCGCATCACTTCGTCGCCGAAACTGCCTTCGGTGTACCAGTACACCACGACCCTGCGGCCTTCGGCTCGGCCCCGCTCGATCGCTTCTTCGAGCCCAATGTCACCGAACGCCGGCGGACGGGCGAAAGCCGCGTCGCACAGGATGCACAGGAGCAAGGGCAGAAGCAGCAGCAAGCAAGGCCGGATACGGAAACTCATCGTGAACCTTCCGCGTTGATCCGTTCAATCCACTCTGCGTGCTCGGAATTGCCGGGGTCGAGGTATTGCAGGTGCATCGGGCGGAGCACGCCGCGTTCTGCGGCCATGGCGAGCGCGGCGGCGACGAGCCGCTCGGGGTGGGGCGACGAGGCGAGGGCGTTCAGCGTCTTCTCGGCGTCGGCCTCGCGTCCGAGCATCAGCTGGCCGGTGTGCAACGCCGCGAGCCTGATCTCGTAGTGCAGCCCTCCGTCCCAGTCATCTCTTTCTCTGAATTCGGTATCATTGAGTTCCCATTCGTGCAGCGCGATCCATCTGTCGCGCTCGTCTGTTTCGTAGTCCTCCTGCCACGGGTGCATCACTTTGTACTTGACGAACAGGTCGGGGCGGCCGGCTTGCACCACCGCGATCTCATCGATATTCATGAGGGCGTACTGAAGCCCCAGGTTGGCGTCGGGGTCGTCCAGGATCGGGATGATGAACGCGAGCCCCTCTTCCCGCTCCTGCAGCTCCATCATCGTGATCATCGCCCATCGTTCACCCTCGAAAAACGAGCCCTTCTCGTACTCCTCCATCAAGTCGCGGCGGAGCTCGTCGAAAGCTCGACGCACATACGGGTTCTCTCTGAGCTCGCCGATGCGGATACTTCTGGCTTCGCCGAGCCGGAGGGCGAGGTTGACATCCCACCAGATCCTCGTGTATTCGCGGGCCTCTTCGATCGAGGCGGGGTCGGGATGCAGCCGCTTGATCCGATCCGCACCCTGAAGCTTTTGCCGCCAGAAATCCCCGTAGCGCTGCGGCGGAACACCGGTCCTCGCGGCTTCGAGAAACGACGCGACATATCGGGGGTGGTAATGCGGGGTCGCGCGCGGCGGCACATCGGGCGGGACGACCCAGATCAGCCCGCTTCTGTGCGGCGCCTCGGCGCGGATCGTTCGCTCGAAACGAGCTTCATCACGCCGCGAGAAAGAACTGCTCCGCACCAGGTACGCGTGCTCATCGATCCATGCGCGGACTTCATGATGGCCCAGCATCTCACGAGCGAGGCGATCGAGATAGCTCCGCTCGCTCGCTTGGGACTCCGGCGGCTGGCGGGGCGACACCGTATCGAAAAACACAACGACAGTCTTCCCCTCCCGCTCGGCGAGGCTGATCGCATCCGCCAGCCGGTGCTCGCCCGGAAGCGGCGGCTGCGCCGGCGCGTCAGACCCGATCAGCCGCAGCGGCAGGATCAGCATCACCATCACCAACGCCGCGGCGAGCAGGAACCAGAACGCTTTCATCTGCCGTTCTCCAACGCGTTGATCTTTTCGATCCACGCCGCGTGCTCGGGGTTGTCGGGGTCGAGGTATTGCAGGTGCATTTCTTCGAGCATGCCCTCGCGTGCGGCGAAGGCGATGATGAAATCGAGCACCTCCGGCGGGCACTGCTGCGAGACAACATGGAGCATCACGCTCGCCTCGCCGCGATGGTCGATCGCGATGCATCCGAGGTGCATCGCCGCGAGTCTTTCGGCGCTCTCTTGCGCGAACGGGTGCGCCAGGACCGTCGGCTGCCGGAACCTCACCGAAGGGTCCTTCCTCGGAACGCTGCGCTGCGGGGAGCCGTGTTCAACAAGTCGGATCCGGGACACATACTCGAAGTACCCCATCTGGCCCATGAACGGGTGCCATCTCGGGTCCAGCCGGCCGATCAGCGCCCAGTTCCGGCGCTCGATGAGGCGGGGGAACATCCGGTCGAACGCGTGGGCCGCGAGCCGATGCTGCAGCGTTGTTTCCGCCTGATCGGCCCAGTCGATCACGGTGTCGATCCGATCTACGATCGCCGCGTTGAACATGACCCATGCGAGGCGGTCCAACGGCGTCTCTCGCTCCAGCAGCCGCTGTTCGATCGCCGCGCCGACCGCCTCCAGCTCTTCGTGCATCCCGAATCGATCGACCCAACTCTCTGTCTGAAGCGCGATCAAGTAATGGGCGAGCAAGCCCGGCAGATGGAGCCTCGCGAAGTCCGACCAGGCTTCGGTGAGCCTTTCCAAGCTCGCTTCGGCCGGATCATCCCTGTCCGGCAATCGCAGGCGTTGGAGGTTTCTCGAATCCGCCTCGTCGGTGCAGCCATCGACCGCTTCTTTGAGCCCGGGTTCGCCCGGCGGGAAGCTCAGCCACACCAGCAGACACTCCGGCCCGAGCGTCGGCTCGATGGTCCGGAACCTGCGCACTGGAAGCCACATCGCAAGCTCGTCATTAAGGAAACGCATCCGCCGTCCCTGCGAGTCGCGCACATCCAGCGACCCTCGCGTTTCCCCCTCGATCCAGACGCCGATGGCGTGCTCTTGCATCCACGCGATAACCTCCGGATCGTGCCACGAAGCCTCGCGCATGAACTCGGTCTGCATCGATTGCTCGGGCCGGTACCAGAAGACCACCAGCGGCTTGCCGGTCCGCTCGGACTCGAGCAACCCTTCCTGCAGCGTCAGCTCGCTGAACGCCGGCGGCCTCGCCATCGCCATCGACACCAGCGCGCACAACACCGCTGCCGTCGTCATGATCCGTTGTGACATTTGCGTCCCCTTTCCCGATCCAGATCGAATGGGAGTCGATGGGGCGCGGATCGCTTCCCGCATCGTCCGCCCCGCGGCATGCTCCCACCGCAGTCTACAGAGAACCTGTTGGGGTTCCAACGCCGGTGTTTGCCCCTTCGCATCCGCCAAAGGGCGAACAACCCCAGACCGCCATTTCGGCAGAACGCCGCCGCCGGGCCGCCGCCAGTGGCGGGCGAGGGGCGGCCAAAGCCGCCCGGAGAGCCCCGGAGAGCGACAAAACAGGGATGCACGGGGGTCGTGGGGATCGCGTGGGATGAACCGGGCTGGCGCGCGGGTTGCACCTTCTCTCTCGCGACGCCCGAGCGCCGCAACGAAGGAGCCACGATCGTGCGACCCGACAGACTGACCACCGCCGCCCAACAGGTCCTCGCCTCGGCCCAGACCGACGCGGGGGCGCGATCCAACCCCGAGGTCAACGGGCTGCACATCGGCGCCGCGATGCTCGAAGAAGCCAACGGCCCGGCCGCAAACATGCTCGCCAAGGCCGGCGCCGACGCACCGCGCCTCGCCCAGATCGTCAGGGCCGAACTCGAACGCCTGCCCAAGACAAGCTCGGGCGCAGCCGGCGGCGGACGCGAACTCATGGACATCCTCGCCAAGGCCGACGCCGCGGCACGCGAGATGAAAGACGCCTATGTCTCCACCGAGCACCTGCTGCTCGCGCTCGCGGAGGTCAGGGGCCCGATGAAAGAGGTCCTCTCGACCATCGGCGTCGAGAAGAAGCATCTTGTTGAAGCCGCGAAGCAGATCCGCAAGGCCTCGGGCGTCGAGACCATCAGCGACCCCAACGCCGAGAGCTCGTTCGAGGCGCTCAAGAAGTACGCCATCGACCTGACCGAGAAGGCCCAGCAGGGCAAGCTCGACCCCGTGATCGGGCGCGACGAAGAGATCCGGCGCTGCATGCAGGTGCTCAGCCGCCGGACGAAGAACAACCCCGTGCTCATCGGCGAGCCCGGCGTCGGCAAAACCGCCATCGCCGAGGGGCTGGCCCTGCGCATCGTCAACGGCGACTGCCCCGAGGGCATGCGCGAAAAGCGCATCATGGCCCTCGATGTCGGCGCGTTGCTCGCCGGCGCCAAGTATCGCGGCGAGTTCGAGGAACGCCTCAAGGCGGTCCTGCGCGAGGTTCAGGCCGCCAGCGGCGAGATCATCCTCTTCATCGACGAGCTGCACACCGTCGTCAGCGCCGGCGCGGCAGAGGGCGCCGTCTCGGCGGGCAACATCCTCAAGCCGGCCCTCGCGCGGGGCGAGCTGCAGACCATCGGCGCCACCACGCTCGACGAATACCGCAAGCACATCGAGAAAGACCCCGCCTTCGAGCGACGGTTCCAGCCGGTCTATGTGGGCGAGCCCAGCGTCGAAGAGACCGTCGCCATCCTCCGCGGGCTGAAGGAACGCTACGAGGCGCACCACGGCGTGCGCATCCAGGACGCCGCACTCCTCGCCGCCGCCAACCTCTCGCACCGCTACATCGCCGACCGCTTCCTGCCCGACAAGGCGATCGACCTCGTCGACGAGGCGGCAAGCCGCCTCCGCCTCGAAAACGATTCGATGCCCACCGAGCTCGACGAACTCCGCCGGAAAATCATGCAGCTCGAAATCGAACGCGAGGCCCTCAAGCTCGAAGCCGGCGCCAAGCGCGACGCCCGGAGCGAAAGCCGTTCGGAGGGCAAGACCGACACGGGCAGCAAGGAGCTCGACCGCGTCGAACGCGAGCTCGCCGACCTGCAGGAGCAGAACCGCGCCCTGACCTCGCGATGGGAGGCGGAAAAGAAAGACCTCGACGCCGTCAAGGACCTCAAGGCCAAGATCGACGCCAAACGCATCGAGCTCGACCAGGCCCAACGCCGCGGCGACCTCGAAACCGCCGCCCGTATCCAGTACGGCGAGATCGTCGAGCTCGAAAAGCAGCTCCGAAGCGCCGAGAAAGTGCTCGACGATCGCCAGGCAAAGGGCGACGCCCTCGTGAAGGAAGAAGTCGACGCCGAGCAGATCGCCGAGATCGTCGGACGCTGGACGGGCATCCCCGTCAGCAAGCTCCTCGAGACCGAGCGCGAGAAGCTCACGAATATGGAAAGCCTGCTGCGTAAGCGCGTGCTCGGGCAGGACGAGGCGCTGACGGCGGTCGCCAACGCGGTCCGGCGAAGCCGCGCCGGCCTCTCGGACCCCAACCGCCCGATCGGCAGCTTCCTCTTCCTGGGCCCGACGGGCGTGGGCAAAACCGAGACATGCAAGGCGCTCGCGTCGTTCCTCTTCGACACCGAGGAGGCGATGGTGCGCATCGACATGTCCGAGTACATGGAGAAGCACGCCGTCAGCCGACTGATCGGCGCGCCCCCCGGCTATGTCGGCTACGAAGAGGGCGGCGCGCTCACCGAAGCCGTCCGCAGACGCCCGTACTCGGTGATCCTCCTCGACGAGGTCGAGAAGGCCCACCCCGATGTGTTCAATGTGCTCCTCCAACTCCTCGACGACGGACGCCTCACCGACGGCCAGGGACGCACCGTCGACTTCCGCAACACGATCGTCGTCATGACAAGCAACATCGGCAGCCAGAAGATCCAGGAGATGACCGAGGCCGGCGCCGAGGACTGGGAGATCGAAGCCGCCGTCCGCGACCTCGTCCGCCACGGCCCCGGCCTCGATGTCCGCGGCCGAGGCCTCACCCCCGACATGGAGTCGGGCGACCTCAACGCCTCGCTCCGCATGCAGCAGCGCGAGGCCTTCTTCCGCCCCGAACTGCTCAACCGCATCGACGAGACGGTCGTCTTCCACCAGCTCAAGAAGGACAGCCTGGCCGGCATCATCGAGATCCAGCTCGGCCGCCTCCGCCAGCGACTCGCCGAGCGCGACATCACCATCGACCTCACCGACGAGGCCAAGGCGGCGATCGCCGACGAGGGCTGGGACCCGGTCTTCGGCGCCCGCCCCCTGAAGCGGGTGATCCAGCAGCGACTGGAGAACGCCCTAGCCAGCCGCATCCTCGCCGGCGAGTTCGGCCCCGGCGACGCGATCCGCGTCGACCGCCAGGGCAACAGCCTGGTCTTCCAGCGGGACGGGGCGGGGGTTGATCCGGAGAGCTGAGCAGGTGGGAGCGGGGAAAAGAGCTTGGGAGCTTGTTTCAGTCCGCTGCCATGGTCCGGGTATAATTTCAGTGAGAGGCCGTTTTTTGAAATAAACCCAGGCTCTATTGCAGCGGAGTAAAACAACGGGTGTCCGACCGAGCTGGCCAGTACATCACTACAGGCAGTGGGTATCGCATCTTCCACCCCAAGATGTTGCCCATCGATCCTCCATTGGACCTGTCAAAGGTCCAATTGCTCCTCTCGGAGGCCAATGTCGCCGTCGGCCGACTCGACAGCATCTCCGACTTTCTCCCGAACCCGGGCCTGTTCATCTATATGTATGTCCGCAAAGAGGCGGTCCTGAGCTCTCAGATCGAGGGCACGCAGGCGAGCCTCGATGATCTGCTCGAGTACGAGTCGGGTGTCTCCGAGAGGTCCGCCGGCCGCGCCCAAGATGTTGACGAGGTCGTCAACTATCTCGCCGCGGTCAATCACGGGCTCGATCAACTCCGCAACCTCCCGCTGAGCATGCGGCTGCTCAAAGAGGTCCACGGGAAACTGCTCGCCGGTGTCAGGGGCGAGGAGCGTGCGCCGGGAGAGGTCAGACGCCAGCAGAATTGGATCGGGCCGCAGGGCGCCGGGCCGGAGGCCGCGATCTTCGTTCCCCCGCCGGCGGACCGCCTGCCCGACCTGCTCACGAATCTGGAAAAGTTCCTGCACGCCGACGACGGGCTGCCGACGCTGGTGCGGGCGGCGGTCGCGCACGCCCAGTTCGAAACGATCCATCCGTTCTTCGACGGCAACGGGAGGCTCGGCCGGCTTCTGATCACGCTGCTGCTCTGCGAGCGAAAGGTGCTGCGGGAGCCCCTGTTGTACCTTTCCGCCTACTTCAAGCAGCACAGGAGCGACTACTACGACTGGCTGATGCGGGTGCGCGACGAAGGCGACTGGGAAGGGTGGCTGGACTTCTTCCTCACAGGCGTCCGCGATGTCAGCAACGCGGCTTGTGCAACAGCACGCGAGGTGATGTCGCTCCAGAAAGAACTGTCAGCGCTGGTCGCGACCGAACTACCGAACAGCACGACCGCGCCGCGCCTGCTCGACCTGCTCTACACCCGGCCGATCCTCGCGATCGGCGACGCCGCCGAATCACTTCAGGTCTCTTTCGGCACCGCCAGCAACCTGATGGCCGATTTCGAGCGTCTCGGGCTCGTGCGTGAAACCACCGGCCGCCCCCGCAACCGTGTCTACCGCTTCCACCGCTATCTCGAAGCGCTGACCCCACAGTGATCAATCGCTACCAGAGCGCCGCTCGATCCGGCGCTCCCACCCGACCGGCTGTGTCCACGCCCGCTTGTTGGTGCTGTCGCGGGTCGCTCGCTCAGGCGGTGCCGACGAGGTGATCCTCGCCCGCACATACAGATCGTCGCCCCGCAGCCGGTAGGTCGCGCTCGTGCCCTCGACTCGCTCGAACACCTCGCCGACCTGCTCGGAATACCGCATCGTCGTGCGGATCGGCTCGCCGTCGTCGTTGGTGCGCGGCTCGCCGGTCAGATCGACACCTTCTCGGGTTCCGATGAACTCGATGGTGTACGACTCGCCCGGGACCGGCTCGATCTCGACGAACAGCTCGGCGTAATCCGCGTCGTACCCGACCTCGCGCAGCTCGACGCCCGTGCTGGCGTAGAAGTCGCCGGCCTCGATCGCTCGGATCAGCGACTCGGGCGTCAGGTGCGTCGAGCGCACCATCACCCACCCCCGCCCGACGATCGAGACCGCCGAGTGCCCGTGGTAGTTGTGCGCGTCGTCGGTCGCCAGCCCGTAGGGCGGCGGCGAACCGAGCTCGGCGATCCGGATCGCGCAGATGATGTCCCACATCTCGTCGAGCCCGGGCCGGAAGCGGTCGCCGCTGTTGTTCACACCCGTGTGCCCGTTGAACACCTCGAAGAACCGCATCTCCGTCACATGCGCCATGTCTTCGGCCGTCAGCGCATAGCCGAAGTTCGGGTGGTTCATAAACCCGAGGATCGCCCGACGCTGCTCCTCCGCCTGACGATCGATCGCAACGAGGTTGTTCCGCATCACCTCGCGGATGTTCTCGCCCCGCTGCGGCGGGATGTACTCCGCGAGGTTCGCCGCGTTCAGGTGCACGGGGATCCTCTGGAAATTGTCGGTGATCTCCTCCGCCTCCATCATCAGGAAAGCCCCGCGCTCCTCGAACAGAGATCGGTACTCGTAGAACGGGCGGAGCCTGACTTCGAGGCTGTCGCCGGCGCCCCGCGTCTGCACCCAGCTCTCGCCCCAACGCTGGATGTACTTCTCGAGCGCGACTCCCCGCGACCTGCGGTCGATCTCGGCGATGGGCATCCAGCGTTCGCCGCGGCTGAGCACATTGTGATCCGAGATCGCCAGGAAGTGGTACCCGTTCTCGCGGTACCAGTCGGCGATCATCTCCGGGAAGTCGTTGCCGTCGCTCCAGAACGAGTGCGTGTGCAGGTTGCCCTTCCACCACCCCTGCTCGGGATCCGACGGGACCGGACCGGCGGAAGCCGAGCCGGTCGCCATGAGCATGAAGAGAGCAACGATCGTTCTCGGTCCATGCCGAAGCGTCATCTCGAATCTCCCACCAGGACCCGATCCGGGCCCGTTGTAATGGCAGCCTACCAAACCCCGCGGAGGCTTTCCCACCCGCAAGCGCGAAGATGCGATCAATCCCGAACCGCGGACCAGATCCCGACACCGCAAACCGGGCCCCATCCGCTTCAGCCCTCACTCCGTCCCTTCCCGAACCGCCATCCGCAAAATCCTGTTTGCACAATTGCCGACATTCCGGTGTGTCTCAACCCCCGTCAGCACAGCCTCCCCGCGGACACCCCCGCGGGTTCAGGCCCGCCGACCTGCTCACTCTTGTCAACGCGCTGCCCGACGCTGTCTTTGTCAAAGACCTCGGCGGCGTCTACCTCTTCGCCAACCACGCCGCCCGGGAGTTTACCGGCATCGGCGACATCGTCGGACGCAGCGTCCGCGAGATCTTCAGACCCGACGAGGCCGAGGCCATGATCGCCAGCGACCGCGAGGTCGTCGAGCGCGGCGCACCAATCACTCGCCAGTACACCATCCGCCCCGCCGACGGCGAGAAACGCTTCATGGAGGTCGTCAAGGTCCCCATCCTCGGAGAGGACGGCAAGCCATGGGGCGTCGTCGGCATCAGCCGCGACATCACAGAACGCAGCGAGGCCCAATCCAGGCTCCGAGAGTCAGAACGCTTCCTCAGGCTCGTCATCGACAACATCCCACAGTCCCTCTTCTGGAAGGATCGCGACGGCGTCTACCTCGGCGGCAACCGGCAACTCCTCGTCGACACCGGCAAGACCGATGTCCGAGGCCTCGTCGACTCCGACATGCCGTGGACCGATGACCAGGCGACCTTCTACCGCAGCTGCGACCAGCGCGTCATGAGCACCGGAACCCCGGAGTTCGACATCATCGAACGGTCGACCGACGCCTCAGGACGCGAACGCTGGATGAAGACCACCAAGATCCCCCTTCGCAACACGGCGGGCGAGGTCGTCGGCGTGCTCGGCAGCGCAGAAGACATCACCGAGCTCAAGCTCATGCAGGCCAAGCTCGAACAGGCCCGCGACGCCGCCGAGGCCGCCAACAGGGCCAAGAGCGAGTTCCTCGCCAACATGAGCCACGAGATACGCACACCGATGACCGCCATCATCGGCTACGCCGAACTCCTCGAAACCGGCGAGATCGAAGACGAGCGGAAGGCCGAATTCATCAGCGTCATCCGACGCAACGGCGAGCACCTCCTCCACATCATCAACGATGTTCTCGATCTCTCACGCGTCGAGGCCGGACGCATGACCATCGACGAAGCCGCGGCGCTCCTCCCCGACCTGCTGCGCGACTCGGTCTTCCTGATGAGCGCACGCGCAGAGCAGAAGGGCGTCGCCCTCGGCCTCGTCTACAACTCGCCCATACCCGAAACGATCCTCACCGACCCCACTCGCTTCCGCCAGATCCTCATGAACATGGTCGGCAACGCCATCAAGTTCACCGAGCGAGGCAGCGTCGCAGTCGAGGTCGAACTCGATGTGACAGACGGCGCCGAGATCCTCACCATCGATGTCATCGACACCGGCCACGGCATACAGCCCCAAGACGCCGAACGACTCTTCCTCCCCTTCGAGCAGGCCGACGCCTCATCCACCAGACGCTTCGGGGGCTCGGGCCTCGGCCTGGCGATCTCGCGCAGATTCGCAGAGCTCCTCGGGGGCGATGTCTACCTCGTCGACTCCCAACCGGGCGCGGGATCGCGCTTCAGGTTCCAGCTCCCCGTCCAGGCGCCCGGCGGCCTCCGCCTCGTCGCCCACGACAGCCTCTGGACCTCCCCCTCGCGCGAGCAAACGCCACGCGAGGAATCGCTCCCCGCGCTGCAAGGACGCGTCCTCCTCGCCGAAGACGGGCCGGACAACCAACGCCTCCTCGCCCACCACCTCCGGAGCTTCGGGCTCAAGGTCTGCCTCGCCTCGGACGGCCGCGAAGCCATCGACCTCGTCCTCAAAGCCGCCGAGACTCGGCCCTACGACCTCGTCCTCATGGACATGCAAATGCCCGTCGTCGACGGCTACCAGGCCACGCGCTCCCTCCGCGAAGTCGGCGTGCAGACCCCCATCGTCGCCCTGACCGCCCACGCGATGCGCGGCGACCGAGGACGCTGCCTCGACGAGGGCTGCAACGACTACGCCACAAAGCCCATCAGCAAACGCGATCTCCACGCCCTCTGCGCCCGCTTCCTGCCGAGAGCCGCCCAAGCCGCCTGAGCTTCCCGCGGCCCGCAAAGCGGGCGACCCCCTCCCTCACCTGCTCGCCTGTTCACCCGCTCCTCCCTCCCGCCCGCAAAGCGGGCGCCCCTATCCTCCCCCCATGAGCCAGATCGACCGCGAAGTCCTCGCCGGGCGCCTCGCCGCGGCTTCACTCCTCCGGGGCGAGTTCACCCTCCGCTCCGGCCGCAAGAGCAGCTACTACCTCGACAAGTACCGCTTCAGCACGCTCCCCGATGTGCTGCGCGACCTCGGCGTGCTCTTTGCCGAAGAGATCGAGAAGATCCAGGCCGAACTCGGCCCCGTCCACCGCCTCGCCGGCGCCGAGCTCGGCGGCATCCCCCTCGTCACCGCCGCCGCGCTCGAAACAGGCAAGCCCTGCGTCTTCATCCGCAACGCCAAGAAAGACTACGGCACGGCCCAGCAGCTCGAAGGCCTCCTCGAAGAGGGCGAACGCGTCGTCGTGCTCGAAGATGTCGCCACCACCGGCGGCCAGGCCATCGAAGCCGTCGGCGTCCTCCGCGACGCGGGCGCCGAAGTCGTCGGCGTGATCGCCACCATCGACCGCGAAGAAGGCGCCGCAGAAGCCATGCAAAGAGCCGGCGTCCGTTTCATCGCCCTCTTCACCAAGAGCGACCTGGGCGTGCAGTAAGCGACACGAGTAGCGTGGTCGCCCACGCAAAGCCCGCGGCCCAACACGCCCTACCCAACCTCCGGCTCACCCGCTCGACCCTCTCGATCGCCGAAGGCGGTCGCGGCGTGCGGCCGGTCCGATAGCACAATCACCTCTTTCCACGCACCCCCCGATCCGTTACGCTCGCCAGACCTGGGAGGGCCGCGTGGGCAAAGACCAAGCCAAGCAGACCGTCAGCGGCGAAGAGTTCGCGAGCCATGTCCGCGCTTGGGCGAAGGACAAGCAACGCACCGGCGATCCCTTCCCGCCCGGCACCGCCGTCATAGGCGAGGTAGACCTCCGCGGCCTGCACTGCCCGACCAACCTCACACTCAAAGAGATCTCGTTCAAGGGCCCGGTCAACCTCGCCGGCTCACGCGTCGAGGGATGGCTCGACCTGAGCGGGTGCCGCTTCCGATCGAAGTCGACGCACGCCCCGCTCGACCTCTCCGAGTCGCGGATCGAAAGTGCGCTTCGACTCACTCTCGCACGCTTTCCGAGTGAAAAAACCAATCCGGAGGAAGCAAAGGCCCGCTCGAAAGAACTCGGACCGAGTCTGCAGGCGTTCAGCCTGATGGTCGGGGGAGATGTCTGGCTCAGAGGCGCCCTCATCGAAGGCGATGTCAACTTGTACAACGCGCGGATCGGCGGACTGCTCTGGGGAAATCCATCCGAAGACAACAAGCGGCTCAAAGTATCCGGCGACCTGCTGCTCGTCGGGGCGAGGATCGGCTCATGGCTCGACCTGAAGGGGGCACAGATCGACGGTGATCTCAGCCTGTGGGGCGCAACGATCGAACAAGGCATCGCGGCCTACGCAATCGGCGAAAATCGTCTGCAGATCGGAGGCGACGCGCGACTGTTCAGGTGCACCGTCAACGGGGCCGTCCGACTCAGCGGCGCAGAGATCCATGGAACACTCTACATTGAACAATCCAGGTTCGGATCACTGGTTCTTCGAGCCGCCGTCATCCAGGACAAAGGCGGATTCCGCGCTGTCAGGGCTCGCGTCGCCTGCCTCGCCGCCTCCGGGATCCGGATCGACGGGCGCGCGGATCTTTCGGGTCTGCTCGTATCGCCTTCCGACCGAACCGACAGAGGGGCGAAGCTGCTGGAAGGCAACGCCGGCGTCATCGAGCTGCACAACGCCCGCATCGGCGCAACGCTCAAGTTCTGGACGCCCCTCGGTCTCCGATACTCCTCGTTCATGTCCGGAAATCTCCCCGCATCGTGGAACGAGGTCGCCTCCGACGGGCTCAACACCATCGCGACACGCATCGACCTCACAAGCGCCAGGATCGGAGGCGACCTCCGCCTCGACGGCGTGCACCTCACCGAAGATCTCCGCCTCTGCAACGCGACGATCTCCGGTGATCTGCGCTGGCGAACGCTGCCTGCGACCGACCCCCTCGGCGTCGTCGCCAAAGCTGAACTGCAAGCTGACAGTTGCGGGAAAGTGGCGGCACGCTCGATCCGCGTCGGAGGCAACGCCGATTTCTCCGGGGTCGGCATCGGCAATTGGAACAGCCTCTGCGGCAGAAGGGGCGGCGGCGCACCGTCACCGGAAGAACGCGACGGCGTGCTCGACCTCAGATACGCACGGATCCGCGGACGCTGCGCCCTCTACACCCCCGCGTCATCCGACAGCACCGCCGCCTACACATGCGTCAGCGGCAGTTTCTACGCCGACGCCGCGTCCATGGGCGAACTCGTCATATCCGGAGAGTCGTTCCCCCGGCACGCGACAAGCCGCATACACGAAAACGAGCCCGTCGTCCGCCTCGAACGCGCCAAAGTCACCCGCGTGCGAATCGTCGAACCCATCCCCGTCCGGATCGACCTGACGCATATCGAGGTCGACCGCTGGGAGCTCCCCGCCGCACACGCGGGCGACATCGACACAGAACCGTCCGACGAACGAGCCACGCCGTACTGCGATCTCCTCGTGCTCACCTGCCCCAAGAAACGATCGAACTACATCATGTTCGAGCGCGTCCTGCGTGACCGAGGCTCGATGGCCGCCGCCGACGCGATCTACAGAGAGATGCGCAAGGAGTTCCGCCCCCCGCAGGGCCATCGCTTCAGGACCGTCCTCTGGCGGCTCCATAGCCAAACCGGATTCGGCACGCAGTGGGGCAAGCCCATCGCCCTGATCGCGGTCCTCGCCATCGCTTCCATTCTTGTCTTCGCTCCGCAAGGAGCCGTCGAGGAACACCCCGTCGTCATGGGCTCGAAGGCCGAGGCCAAAGAACGCTGGGAGCCCGATGAAACCGGCTTCGAGAACCTCAGGATCGCGCCGGTCGAGGGCCTCGGAGACCGGATGCTCGCCGCGACAGCCATGGTCCTCCGATACCACATCCCCATGATCGAACTACCCATGTATGAGGACCACCGCCCGGCAGGGTGGCGAAGAACCTACGCCACCGCCATGGCGATCGCCCACTGGATCATCCTCCCCCTCATCCTCGCCAGCCTCATCCCCGCCATCATCCGCAGACGAGAAAACGAACGCTGACCAGACCCACGCCCGCCCGCGAGTGTGCTATACCCCCTACCCCACCCTCCGGCTCACCTGCTCGACTCTCGCCTGCTCGACCTTCTAGACCGCCGAAGGCGGTCGCCCCCCTCAATCATCCCATGTCTGCTCCCGCAACATCGCGAGAAACGCGTCGAAGTCGTCGGCCACGAAGTGCACCCCGTCCTCGGGTTCGTCGATGTTCTCTTCTTCCAGACGCGACCACTCCTTGAACCAGACCTGCCCCCGCCGCTCGCCGCGCACGAACAGCAGGACATGCTCGTGCGTCTCGCAGCCCATGATCGAGATCGCGTCCTCGGGGATCAGGCCGTCGCCCGCCTTGCGGCTCTCGAACAGGTCGAGGTACCAGCCGACCGACGGCTCGCCCAAGTCGTCGGACTCCTCCTCGCAGATCGGATGGAAGTAACTGACATCGACCACATGCGGGTAGTCGTTCGTCGGCCCCCATTGCAGCTCGCACTTGTCCTCGTCCCAGACCATGCCGCCGAGCGCAAACGCCCGGTACTCCGGCGGCAAGCCCGTTCCCAGACGCTCCTCGATCCGTGCGATCTCCGCCTCGACCTCGCGCTTCGACGCCATCGGTAGCCTCCTGCCGCAGACCGACCCGGCCCCGAGCGGCAAGGGATTCTGCCAGATCCGTCAGGGCGGTGCAAGGGAGCACACAAGAGTTGCCACCGTCCAAAACCCTTGTTGGCACAATATTTTGTGGCTTTCCTGCACAATCCACAACATGTTGATTGAACACAAAAGGGCATTCTCAGGTGAGATTGAACACAAACTCGACTTTCTGTTCAATCTCGCCTCCAGATTGGCTATTGTTGTTCAATGTCGCCTGGTGACTCCCAGTCCGATATCCCCGGCCAGCTCGTCGAGACGAGCGGGGTCGAGCACCTTGCCCGCGACGGACGGGTCGAGCCGGTCCGGTTCCGGGGCTTGGCCTTCCTGCCCGATCCGTTGCCGCCGCCGATCCCGGCCAAGGAGTTGATCGGTGAGGTCTGGCAGAGTCTGGACGCGGCGACCCGCGGACTCGCCCGGCTTGAGGGCACGGCCCGGACCCTGCCGAACGAGGACCTGCTGGCCAATCCCTTCAGCATCCGAGAAGCCCAGGCCTCGTCCCGCATCGAGAACACCATCGCCACCGCCGAGGAGATCGGCCTCGTCGCCGAAGACGAAGCGCCTCGGGACGAATCACGGGAGGTCCGCAACTACCTCACCGCACTCGAGCAGGGGCTCGCCTCCGAAGCCCCGCTCGGCGCATGGCTCCTCCGCTCGATGCACCGCACGCTCATGACCGGCGTCCGCGGCGAGGACAAGTTCCCCGGCGACTACCGCGCCACGCAGGCCTACATCGGCGGCGATCACCCGGGCTTCGACAACGCTCGCTTCGTCCCACCGCCGGCCGACCGCATCCAGCTCTGCATGGACGATCTGGATCGATTCATCGCTTCGCCGCCCGATGACCTGCCGCCGCTGATCGCGATCGCGATGGCCCACTACCAGTTCGAGGCGATCCACCCGTTCGCCGACGGCAACGGCCGCGTGGGCAGGCTGCTGATCTCTGTGTCGCTCTGCCGCTACAGGCTGATCGAGCGGCCGCTGGTGTACCCCAGTTCCTTCTTCGACGCGCACCGCTCGGACTACTACCGCCTGCTCCGCCGGGTCAGCACGCACAACGAGTGGACACCATGGATCCGCTTCTTCTGCCAGGCGATCGAGACCCAGGCCGAGGACGCGATCCGGCGAGCCGCACGCCTGCTGGAACTCCGAAAGAGCTACATCGACCGGGTGACAGGCAAGTGGTCGCCCGCGCTCCTGCGCGAGTTGACCGACTTCCTCTTCACAAGGCCGGTCGTCCGCGCGTCCAGCGTCGCACAAAGACTCGGCGTCCAGCCCCAACAGGCACAACGCTACATCGACCGCCTGGTCGAGCACGGCATCCTTACGGAGGTCACCGGGCGGAGCTACGGCCGCATCTACGCCGCCCGGGGCATCCTCGAAGCCATCGAGATCGACACATGACCCGGACGCCGACCCCTGAGCAAAGCGAAGGGTCGGGTCACCCCGGCAATCGCGCACCCGCTCAACCCTCTCGACCGCCCGCGGCGGGCCCCTCACTCGATCGGGTAGAACTGCGGGCCGGTGATCCGCGCCCGCTTGATCTCGCGGGCGAGGTCGGCGTCGATCGCCGTGACGACATCGAAATGCCACAGGCGGAAGTTTCGTGCTGCGACTCCCGCTAGCAAGCGGGCCGACTCATGCAAACTTCCGACGGAGTGACGCCGCCAGTTCGACAACTTCTTCGGTTCGCAAATTGTCTCTCCAAGAATCGAGTGGCTGCCCCAGAAGCAACTGGAGCACATGCCTGAGTCTCTGGCTGGGGAAAGTCTGATTTGAACCGGCCCACATTACGCTGAAGAACTCCGGACTCCCGGCCAAGAGGTACTCGCCCACCCCTCGGCGATCGCCAAGGAACTCCTGGATCGATGTGTAGGAGAAGGCTGAGTCAAACTCGCCAATAAGGCAGCGTTTCGACTCGCGAGCGAAGTTCGCCTTGATCTCGTTTGTAACCGGCAAGATGTGGAGATGAGGACAGAGCGTGCCGCACATGTCCGACACCGTATCATCCACTCCACCGTGTTCGAAGATCACAACGGGACGCTTGAACCTTTTCGAGAGCCGATCGCAAACAACGCAGACCGCCTTTGCAAAATCAACCCTCGTGCTGCAGCGGCGGGCGAAGTCGTAGCAAGACAACGATCCGCTACGCCTGGCGTCCTCGATCGGTGGGCACAACAGAGAGTGGCCCTCAGATATAGGACCAAGCGAACAAATCGCCCTACAGCCAGCAGGAAGATTGTCGAGAAAGACACGACGATCTACAGTGGGATCTTGATCCAGATCAAGCGGAGGTGGACCAAGCCGGGAGCGCCGGAGGGGCACACCCCCCCGACCCTTTTTCTGAATGCCCGACCCAGATGCAGTCCCATTGGGATCCATTACGATTGTATCGGGTATTGGCTGCCTGCTCATGAGATCTCTCCTATAGAGGTGAACACCACAGGCGATCCCCCTATTCCGGTAAGTACGCCTCCAGAACGCAATTGGTTTCTCTGTCCCGCCAGATTTTCGTACAGACGAAGGATGTTCAGTGCGAGGATTGCCCCGATAACCCATCTCAGGGTGATCAGGTTTCCGACAGTGCGACTGTCTGTCGAGCTTTTCCAGGTGATTTTCGCTTCGCGACATCGAAATCCCATCGCTCTTTTACCCTTCGTTTAAACCCATTGCCGTCAACTCCAGCGCGCCGTGCTGCACGGATCCATCTGATCACAATCCTATTTCGACACTTTGTATCGAATCTGTCACCCTCGACAGCATCAAGATCCCATAGTCCGTCAGACTCGCACCATCGAAAATAGTCTTCTCGACTCGGGCTTTCTTGGCGAATCAACGATATCACCTTCTCGATACTCCCCGACCTATTAATCCACGAGTCAACAATCCTACCCGTCATTTTTTGCTCTCTGTCTTCATTGCCTCCAGAAACAAGAGAATCGATCACCCCATCAGAGCCAAACAACTCCAGCCCCACCGAACGAACTGAGCGTTCGATTTCAATGTAAGAACTACCCGCAGTATTTTTGGCGAGAGAATGCAACAACACGGGAGGACACTCGGACGGGATGTGCCTACCATGACGTTCTTTATCTTTTTTAGCCAACCTAGACCATGTTTTGCGGACAAAGTTCATTCTTGCTTTGAAGTCTGGGCGATCCATAAACACAAGTTGGTCGAACCGGCCAACACCGCGCGCGGCCCTGTCGATCCGGTAGTAGTAATTGGTTGCAAAGCAGAAAATCGGTCCACGCCGATCGTGCAATTCCGAGAGCCGTGTCAGCAGCGCGCTCGTAATGAATGGCAACGATCCATTTCCATTCTGCTGATCCCCACCTCGGGACGCAACCAACTCGTCGCATTCATCGAAGAGAACTACAGCATCATGAAGTCGCTTCAAATCATCAAACACACGAGAGATCATCGCACCTACCGATTCGCCTTCACCCCGAGTAAAATTTGCGGGATCAATCGTAACGAGCGGCCAACCGAGAGACTTCGCAAGCTGTTTTACCAGAAAGGTCTTCCCGCTGCGAGGCGGTCCGAATAGTAGAAACGACGTGCCCCACGCAGCGGGTCGAACAATATATCGCTGCTCCCGCAATTTGACTGCAACGGGCTTGATAAAATTAGTTATCAACTGCGATTGCGGCATCGCCACGGCGTCCGGCTCGTAAATTTCATCTCTAAACTTTTCCACAGGACCCATCTTTTGCCTCGCGACTGATTCGTGAGGTCTGGACCTAGCGATTGCCGATCCGTTGTACTGAAGCATGATCTGAGATCTCTCTGCCGCCTCAACGATCAGTGATGCGAAATGTAGAAAACGAACTGCCAGTGATGTAATCCAGACTTCAGGATTAGAGTTTTTCTTTGCACGATCGTTTGACCAACCGTTTAAAGTATACTCTTCTTTATCTAGATGGTCTTGATCTGATTGGTCTTGATCCCCACCAGAAGAACCGGTAATTGTCGTTTCCTTGTCTTTGCCCCGTGGGGCGGGGACTTTTGAAGACAGCTTTGTAAGTTCTAAATACCTCGCGTGCCTCTGCAAAGCAGGCATCGCGATCTCAAAGGCCTCGATGTCCGCCACGGCAGGCGTGACCCGGACATCCCTAGAGTACAAGGAAGCCGCCAAACAGTATGCGATCTCCACGCTCGGCTGGACTCCGGCGGTACCATGAATCGAGCTCGTGGCTGCGCCGTCAGGCCAACATCCATCGTCGAGTTGTGCGTCAACAATAGCCCTGACCGCCTCACGGAATAACGGCGTTTGCCTGAATTCTTTGTCGAACAGACAGAGCGCCCTAAGCGCGAATGCCAAGCCGGCCGGATCGAACTCAGAATCATCAGGGATACCGCGGCTCGCCATACATCGCTCGAAACGACGCCTTGCGCAGACCACAAGATCGTCGCACAGTTGCTTCAGCTTGTTGTGGTACCGCTGCTTCGACCACTCCATCCTTAGGCTTAGAAGCTGGGATGTACCGGATCTGTCTCCGTCATTTTCGGTAACACGTTCCTCATATCGTCGCAGAACATCCCAGAACTGATTTATCGCGTTGGCCGCACAGCACGCGTTCATAATAAAGTAAGTCGGAACCGCCTCTCGCCATTTGGTAGCTACTGAATTGACCCCGGAACGCAGTTCAGAGCCAAATTGTGAATGACAGTGCTCGCGATCGAGGTCCACGAATCGATGAGCCGCCGTATCGCTGGGAACTATCTCAGTGCCGGCACCGGACCTTTCTTCACCGTAACCTAAGCACCCGCGGATACGGTCAATGCCTGACTTTAACCCGTCAGACAAAGATTTCAGCTCTCCTTCGCTAAGAAATCCAACTCTACAAGTCTGGAGCAAATTATCGACAAGAAAAACCGCGGCCGGGATAAGATGCCCGAACATAACGAGTGGGAGAAACGGCTCGTCGTTCGAAGCGTTGTGGCTCGTATCGCCGGCTGCAACTTCAAGCCAATTCTCATTTGCTTTTTCGCTGCATATGCGCGCAAAGAAATCGTGATAGTAAGGGGCCATACACGATGCACCCTCTACCGCCGTAACGTGCGCGTGCGTTCGACTGTTCCATGCCACAGCCTCAACCCCCATGCCGTTCTTTGAGCTTCGGTCTGTATCATTGAGACGAAAATGGGCTCTGGAAGGAAAAGCGCCGATGTCCAGAAAAGCTAGTAGAGCGTGCGCTGTGGCGGTAGGATAAAGCTTTAACGATCCTGTTTCATCCGTTTTGCTTTCCGCAGCTTCGCCGACAAGATGAGCTGCATTGCGCAAGAACTGCGCTTGGCGTTGATCTGTATACGCGAATAGTGCGCTATAGCCGAATCCCGCGAGCTCCCGAAGATCCTTTGCGCTCATCTCCATGCCATAGTCCATTCCATCCCCCAAAGCATACGCGGATCAAGCCCACACGGGGCGAGAAACGGTCAGTTAACACTCGTGCCCGAAGAATCACCTGCGCTTCCAGAGACCCTTCGCGGTCCTAGCGACCCGTACCAAGCCAAGAATACAGAACAACCTGAACTATCGCCTAAATGTTGGCAACATGTGGACAACTTGACGCCAACCAGCCTCTGCTTCCAACAGTGCCGGCATGTCCGTCCCGAGATACCCGGGGCTGGTCTGGACCGGTTCCGTACTTCCGCCACCCTAACCATCTTCCCCATCCCCCCACCTCGTCTTCAACCCATGCTCCACCCCCAAGAGGTCCAGCACCTTGCCGACCATGAAATCCACCACTTCCCCGATCGTCGTCGGGTTCAGATAGAACCCCGGGTTGGTCGGGCAGACGCAGGCGCCCGCAAGCGCCAGTGTCCGCATGTTCTCGATATCGATCAGGTTCAGCGGCGTTTCTCTGTGGCACACGATCAGCGGGCGGCGTTCTTTCAATGTCACCATCGCCGCACGCGTCAGCAGGTTGCTGCCAGAGCCCGTCGCGATCGCCCCGAGGCTCGTGCTCGAGCAGGGGAGCACCACCATCCCGTCGTGCAGAAAACTCCCCGAGGCGATCACGGCGCCCACATCCTTGTTCGGATGGCAGATCAGTCGCGGGCGGCAGGCCTCCCGCGTCTGTTCATCGAGCCCGGGCAGCAGATCGTCCAGCTCGACCTTCTTGATGCCGGCCTCATCGAAGAGCAGGCGCTTGCCGTATTCGGAGACGACCAGGTGCACCTCGTGCCCCATGGTGAGGAGGAGTTCGAGGAGTCGGAGGCTGTACGCCGCGCCCGAGGCGCCGGAGATCCCCACCACGAATCGTCTCGGGGCGTGCCGGTTGGTCTGGGCGTCGGGCATCGGGGTCCTTTTCTCCGCGTGTGCCGGCGTTCGGCGGCGGCCGGGGTGCGGGTCTTGTCGGTCCGCGGCGGACCTGGGGGCGGGTCTCGAGCGGTGGGGTAAACGACGGGAAAGGCGGCCTTTTCAGCCTGATGTTCCGAGCCGGGGCTGTCAAATCGAGGCCGCGGGCCCCGAGAACGGGTAGAGTCGTCCGGCCCCATCGCGCCGGGCGGAGGCACGGCGCTTCGACCGGCCGGAGGTGCTGGATGATTCGCGCAAAGTTTCCGAAGGTCTCGGCGGCCGCCGCGGCCTTCTCGGGCGTTCTGGTCTCGGGCGTCCTGGCTCTCTCGACGATGGGCGGCTGCGCCGGGTTCACCACCCAGGACCCGCAGCAGCGGATGGACTTCGTCTTCGTCAACGAGCCCTCGGTCCGCTCGGTCATGGCCGAGGCCCTCCGCTGGACGACCCCCCGCTTCCCCCCCGGCACCCCGGCCATCAACGCCGAGGCCGGGCAGTACGCCATCGGCGACAGCACCGAACGCTTCGCCGTCTCGCTGCCCGACGGGCTGACCAAGAACCAGCACGACGCGATCATCCGGCGGATCGGCGACAACGCCGTGGGCGTGACCGACTCGACCCGCCACCTGCCGACCTACCGCGTCGGACGCGTCGAGGTCCGGGGCCACCAGGCCCGCGTGGACATCCACCGCCCGCTCCCGCCGCGAGCCGACGGCACCATCGAGTACCAGTGCATGAGCGTCCACCTCCGCGGCGGGATGCTGCCCTGGTCGGTCGAGCGGTACGAGGTCTGGTCGCCCGGCGTCGTGCCGCTCCCGCAGCTCGTCTACGCCCCCGAAGCCCCGCCCCGCTTCACCGACCGCCCGGACCGCCCCACAGCCCCGCCGGCACCGGACACCCACGCCGGCGCCGACACGGAGGACGCGGGTTGAGTCGATTCGCCGACAAGGCGAACCCCCGTTTCCCCGCCCCGAAGGGGCGATGGGTTGTAGCCATGGGTGGAGCGATGGCCGACGCAACGCGTCGGACAACGCGCAACCCGTGGAAAGCATCCCCAAAGAACAACTCGCCCCGGAGGGGCGAAGGAAACCGACCCCACTCGATGACTTCCTCCGCCCCTTCAGGGCGGACTTTCTTCTCCGACCGTTTCCCACGGGTTTCGGTGTGCTGCGCACACCTTCACCCGTGGCTACAACCCGCTGTCCCTTCGGGACAGGTGCGAACTCCCGTGCGCACACCCGACGCGCAGCCGTGCTGCCGACCTCGGCAAGAGGTCGGTGCTCTCGGATCCCCGCATCACGAAGCAGACCTGTGGCACTGGCGGCTTGCCCGCCAGTGTCTCTCACATCAAGGATCCAACCTCCCCGCCCCAAAGGGGCGCAGGGCTGTAGCCACGGGTGGAGGTGTGCGCAGCACACCGGAACCCGTGGACAGCGATCAAAGAAGTTCGCCCGCCCTGAAGGGGCGGAGGAACGCCCCGCGTCAGATCCGTTTCCTTCGCCCCTTCAGGGCGACATGTTCTTACAAGACACTTCCCACGGGTTGCGCTCCGACCGACGCTTCGCGTCGGCGTGCGCTCCACCCGTGGCTACATTCCACTGTCCCTCCGGGACAGATGCAATCCATCAGCACGCCCGAGCCATGCACCGACACAGATTCCACTCGTTCGCGCACCACCAAACACAACACACCCGGGCGACGACCATGACCACCGCCGCGCCGCACACCGCTTCAGAAGTCAAAATCCCCCCGCCCCCCTCGGGGCGTGGCCTGCTCGGTCTCCGCGGCATGCCGCCCGCCGACCTCCGCGCGATCCTCAACCTCACCAAGCACTATTCCGACATCGCCAACGAGCGTCAGGCCGACGAGCCGCTGCTCAAAGGCCTCGCCGTCGCCAACCTCTTCTTCGAAGACTCGACGCGCACGCGGCTGAGCTTCACGCTCGCGGCCCAGCGCCTCGGCGCGCATGTCATCGACCTCGCCGGCCAGGGTTCGAGCTTCAGCAAGGGCGAGAGCCTCAGCGACACCGCCCTCACCGTCGAGGCGATGGGCGTGCACGCGATGGTCGTCCGCGCCAAAGGCTCCGGCTCGGCCGAGCTCATCGCCCGCGTCGTCAAATGCCCGGTCATCAACGCCGGCGACGGCACCCACGAGCACCCCACCCAGGCCCTCATCGACATCTACACCCTCTGCGAAGCGACCGACCGCCTCGACAGTTTCGACCTTTCCGGCATGACTGTCGTGATTGTGGGCGACTGCGCCTCGTCGCGCGTCGCCCGCTCGAATATCGCCTCGATGAGCGCACTGGGCGCGCGCGTCGTCTGCGTCGGCCCGCCGGGCATGGCCCCCGCCTCGCTGCGGGCCCTGGGCTGCGAGGTGCTGCACGATCTGGACAGCATCGCCCCCGAGGCCGACGCGATCATGATGCTCCGCATCCAGTGGGAGCGGCACTCTGAGGCGGTCGCCGCGGGCGCCGACGCGATGCGCAAACGAGCCAAGCTCGGCAGCCTCCGCCAGTACCGCGAGCTCTACGCCATGACGCGCCGGCGCGCCGACTCGATGAAGCCCGGCGCGTGGGTCATGCACCCCGGCCCCATGAACCGCGGCGTCGAGATCGACCAGGAAGTCGCCGACGGCCCGCGATCGCTCATCCTCAGACAGGTCGCCGCCGGCGTCGCCGTCAGAATGGCCGTCCTCGCGAGAACGGTGTGAGCGCAGAACACGCATGTCGCTCTACCCACGCTCGTAGCACAGGCGTCCCGCCTGTGGCGACCCGTCCTCAAGCCCCGAAGGGGCGCAGGGTTGCAGCCGACGCGCAGCCGTGCTGCCGACCTCGGCTTGGCGAGGTCAGTGATCCTGCATCTCCGCATGACGAAGAAGTCCTGTGGCACTGGCGGCTCGCCCGCCAGTGTCCCTCACACGCAAGCTCAAACCTCCCCGCCCCGAAGGGGCGAAGGGTTGTAGCCACGGGTGGAGCGATGACCGACGCGCAGCGTCGGACTGAGCGCAACCCGTGGAAAGCCTCCTTGAATATCAACTCGCCCCGAAGGGGCGAAGGAAACGAAATCAACGCGACAGTTTCCTCCGCCCCTTCAGGGCGGTCTCTCCCTTTCTCCAGCTTTCCACGGGTTCCGGCGTGCCGCGCACGCCTCCACCCGCGGCTACATTCCGCTGTCCCTCCGGGACAGAAGCACAGTTCGACCACCAACGTGCAACCGTGCCACCGACCTCCTACAGAGGTCGGTGCTCTCGGATCCCCTTCACGACATACATCGGGCGCACCGACCTCGCAAAGCCGAGGTCGGCAGCACGAAGAAAGCCTGCAACACTGGCGGATCCGCCAGCGCCACAGATGAACCTTAGTCTCAGATCCCCAGAGCCAACCTCGTGACAGACCACCGCGAAAGACTCCCCACCGACACCGACGACGGCATGCTCCTGGTCATCTCCGGGCCCAGCGGCGTCGGCAAAACCACCATCACACGCGGCGTCGAACGATCCATCGCAGGCTCCGTCTTCTCCGTCAGCGTCACCACACGACCCAAGACCGACGCCGATGTCGAGGGCGTCGACTACCACTTCGTCACGCGCAACGAGTTCGAGAAACTCAAAGACACCGGCGAACTCCTCGAATCCGCCGAGGTCTTCGGCAACGGCTACGGAACGCCCCGCGCCTGGGTCAACGAACAGCTCGGCCGCGGTCGCCTCGTCATCCTCGAGATCGATGTCGCGGGCGCAAAGCAGATCAAAGCCGCCATGCCCGACATGTTCGGTCTCTTCATCCTCCCCCCCAACGAAGACACACTGCTCGAACGCCTCAGAGCCCGCAAGCGCGAGCCCGAAGAGGTCATCAACCGCCGCTTCGCCGAGGCGAGGCGCGAGATCGCCGAAGCCCGATCGAGCTGCGCCTACGACCTGTTCATCGTCAACGACGATCTCGAACGCGCGATCCGCGAGGCCGTCGGCGCCGTCAAGCAGGAACGCGACCGGCGCCGCAACCGACCGGCCTGAACAAACACGGGCACGCACACCCCAACGAAAAAGGGGCCGCCCCGAAGGACGGCCCCTTGCGTTTCTAGCGTGATGCCAGCGAGCGCTCAGCGGATCTGCCGCACCGACTCGGGCGTGTCGTCTTCCTTGCCGAACAGCAGGATCGTCGTCTGCCCGCCGCCGCCGGCGTTGTAGCTGAACGACGCCTCCAGCGACTCGCTGACACGCTTGCGCAGCTCGTTGAGGTGAGCCCGGCTGTACGCGTCGGGGCGGACCCGCGAACGCGGGCCGACCGCAGCGTCCATCATCTCCAGGATCCGCTCGAGCTCCGCCCGCGCCAGCGTCCGGATCGCAGAGCCCGCCGAACCGCCCGTCTCGACGAACATCAGGTCGATCAGACGCTCGGCGTGCTCGGCCTGCAGATTGCGACGGAGCGACGAGATCATCGGCCTGCGGGGCGAGAACTCGCCCGAGGCGTCCGAGCCCAGCTCCTCCCAGATCGCGTCGCTGACCGCCGAGATGATCTCCGGCAGCGTCAGCGCGTCCTCCTCGGGGTCGATCCGCATCTCGTTGTCGAACACGCGCCCGAGCGTCTGCGGGTTCATCAGCATCGTCAGCACCGACGACTGCACGCCCATGATCCGGTCGTGCACCGGGAACGCCGGGTCGTCGAAGATCGCCCGGAAGCCCATCTCGTCCCACCACCGGTCGGTGGTCATGTGGCGCAGCAGCTCGGGCGTCAGCCCGAACGCGTCGTCGTAGAACGCGTTCTTGATGATGAAGCCCAGCGCTTCGCGCTGCTTCTCGACCTCGACGGGCGTGATCGGCTCGCGGTCGCCGGGATCGCCCTTGAAGTCACGAAGCACATACGAGCCGCCGATCCAGCGCGACATGATCGTCATGGCCCGCATGTGCGACCAGAGGCTCAGGCTGTAGCCGCGCCGGGCGCGAGACCAGCTCTCGCCGTCCTTGACGAAGTCCGTCAGGATCCGCGAACGCTGCCAATTGGCCAGGCGGACCAGCTCGTGCGCATACTCGATCGGGTCGGCCCCCATGTCCCAACGAGCCGCCAGCGGATCCGGGCCCCAGGTGTCTTCATCCGTCGCGTAGGGCACATCGTGGTCGGCGACGCGCTTGAGCACCTCTTCATGGTTCCCGAAGGTGTACCCGTACTCGATCGCCCACTTGTCGTACGGGCCGATGTGGATCATCCCGAAGTCGCCCTGCTTCTCGCCGGCCTCCATCCGGATGTTCAGGCCGTTGTAGTCCATCACCGAAGCCGACAGCGGCTTCTGCCCCGCCACCTCGGGCGAGTTGATCTCGTCCATCTTGAAGATGCTCGAAGCCTTGAAGTTGTGACGCAGACCGAGCGTGTGCCCGACCTCGTGCGCCACAAGGTCCGCAAGCAACGGACCAACAAACTCCTCGGGGATCCCGTCGAGCATCTGCTGACGCTCGCTCGGACGACGCGGGCTCGGACGCGCCTCGGCCGCCTCCTCGCCCTCCTCGCCCTCGGGCTCGAGCAGGCCCAGACGCTTCTTGATGTGGTCCGGCGTCTGCGCAAGCAACTCCGGGTTGCTCTCAAGCTGGCGCCGGATCATCTCCAGCACCTCCGGCGGCACATCGTCGGGGATCTCGGGCTGCTCGGCCTCCAGAGTCTCACGCAGCAAGCTCTGGGCGATGTCCCAGTGCGCCCGCAGCATCTGCACATGCACCGAGCGGACGCTCGCCATCGCGCAGTACCCGCCCGTCTGGCTCACGCGCCCGTACAGCCCGTCGTACTTGTCGTCGCCGATCAGCGTCGTGTCGACATTGCCCGCCGGATGACCGGCGAACCGGTGCACACCACGCGCACGCGCCTCGGCACGCCGCTGCTTCTCCTCGGCTCGCTTCGACTCGGGCAACAGACGCAGACGCGGGTCCCATCGCGGATTGCGCTCAAGCCACGCCAACGCGTCGGGCCCGAACCCCTCGATCGCCATGTCGGGGATGATGTCCTGGTGGTACAGCACCCAGCTGCGCAGGAACCCGTCGGTCAGCACCACATCCGCGTCGAGGATCTGGCCCGTCTCGGGGTGCACGCGGCTCGGGCCGATCGCCGTGCCCACATCGTTCGACAGCCAGCGGATGAAGTTGTAACGCACATCCTCGGGGTCCTTCTCCATGTGCGCGCCCGTCTGCGCGTCCTGGAACCGGACCTCGATCGCGTCCTCCAGACCGATCTGGCGGAACGCCTCGTTCCAGTACTCAACACCACGACGCACCCAACGCCGATAGCGCACAGGCGTCGCGTGGTCGACATAGAAGACGATCGGCTCCTTCGGCGGGCTCATCTGCAGCGAGGGATCGCGCTTCTCGAGGTGCCAGCGGTTGATGTACCGCACCGGCACCTCCTGGTCGTCGAACTTGCCAAGGTCACGGTAGCTGGTGGTGAAGTACCCGACGCGCGGGTCCGCCCGGCGCGGGCGGTAGCCCGTGTGACGCGGGATCTCGCTGATCGAGTAGTGGAAAGTCCGCAGCGTCCCGCCGGCCACAGGCGCCTCGAACGCGATCTCGATGTTGTTCGGGAACGCCTTGGCCGTCTTGATCTTGGCCAGCGAGGGGTTCAGCCCAGCCGCCTGCCAGCCGAAGAAGGTCGTCGCCCGACCCAACAGAAGGCTGTTCAGATCGATCACAGGCTGGCCGTTCGGGCCCATCGCGATGATCGGCGCAGAGAGCAGCACACGATCCGTAAAGATCCGGTCCACGCTCCCGCGGCTCTCGGGGTCGCCCGAAGAACGCACCGACAGGTTCGGAATCACCAGCGCAAGCTGGTTGTCGTACCGCTTCCAGTAGCAGTAGATGTCGCCCTGCTGCAGGCCCGCGAAGATGTCGCCGCCCGCGACCGTCATCGCGATCATCTGACGCTTGTTCTCGTACCCCCGAGGCAGCTCGGCGATCATCTTCGCGTCGCGCTCACGGATATACACATCGTAAAAACTGCGCCCGTCCGTCGTCGAGATCACCTTCTCGAACCCCTCGGACACCTGGCTGAACGGCGGGAAGTCGTTGCCCTGACGACCGCCCCCGGCGCCGCGCTGCGCCATCATCCGCGCAAGGTCCGCAGGGCTCAACTGCGCTTCCGGATCGACATCCGGCGAACGGTGCTCCGATCCGTCACGGTTCTGACTGCCCTGAGGCTGCGGCGCCGCAGCCGCCTGTCCAACGCTCGCGATCAACCCGGCGATCATCAGCCGGCGCATCCATGACTTGTTTCCCATGATGCTGTGCTCCTTCACGGGTGTACACACTCAGACAGGCCGCGCCGGGCGACCGCACTCTCCCCGCCCGGCACGCGCCGGCCCCGAGGGGATTGCTGGGGTTCTCGACCCTTTTCTTGCAAACAATTGACCTTTCAACAGCCGATCGCGCCGTGCCCCCGGCGGGCACCATCCGCGCCGTTTCGGCCGACCCGGGGCCCGCGATCCGCCCCGGTCCAAAAAACTCAACCCCGGACCGCTCAGGCCGGGAGTTCTACACCGCGCTCCGCATCGTGCGCCGGTTCCTCTCGGCCGCGCCTTCCCTGTCGCGCGACCGGAATCTCACCTCCCCGTTCCCTCCGTCCCCGGCCGGCCGCGACCGGTCTAACCCACATACCCGGCGCCCTGCAGCACCCAGAGCACCCCGGTCATCAACCCGAACAACGCCACCGACGCCTGGAAGGGCCAGTCCCCAGTCGCAAGCTCGGTCGGGTCGTCGTAATCGCCGCGTTCCACAAGAACCATACAACGGAACAGCCCGAATGTTGCGGGCAGGATCGTCAGCCACAACAGGTTGAACCCCAGCGTGTAGTCGTCCGCCCGATCCTGAACATACCCCGCATAGGTCAACAATGTTCCGACCGCGGTCGCAACAACCACCATCCGCAGCATGTCGTCGGTATACCCGACCAGGACGCCACGAGCCGAGCCCGCGTCATCGCCCATCGTCCGACGCTCACCCAATCTTTTTCCAAACGCCAGGAACATCGAGATGAACAGCGTGCTCGTCAGCAGCCAGGTCGACGGCGCCACCGCCGCCGCGGCACACCCCCCCAGCACCCGCAGCACAAACCCAGACGACAGCGACATCACATCCATCAGCACGATGTGCTTCAACTTGGCCGTGTACGCCGCCACATTCAGGGCGTACAGCACCACCACCGCGATCATCCACGCCCCCGCCCAACCCGGCGCCAACGCCAGCACCCCCAGCGAGCACACCAGCGACGCCCCGTAGAGCAACGCCGCGAACACCCTCGCCTCACCGGGGCTCACCGCGCCCGAGGCGATCGGCCGGCGCTGCTTGCGCGGGTGCAGCCGGTCCTGCTCACGGTCCCGAAGGTCGTTGACCACATACCCGGCGCTCGACACCAGCCCGAATGCCACAAACGCCAGCACCACGCTCAGCCAGGAAATCTCCTGCCCGTCCGCCCACCCGTACAGGGGGCCGATGAACACAAACACCCCTTTGGACCACTGCGTCGGCCTCGCCAGACGGACGAAACGCACCGCCCCCGACCCGGAGGCTGCGACACGCTCAGCGACTTGTTCAGTCCCGGGCTCCACAGAACCGCTTGCTCCTGACCGATGTACGGTCTGGTCCGATCACCGGGTTCACCATCGACCCGCAGAGGGGCGCAACTGCAGCCCAGCGGAGGAACATTCGGCCCATGACCGACCGCGCCCATCCCGCCGGGACACCCCCGGCCCCGCATCGCTACCGCCCCGCGCTCGTCGCGGCGGTCCTCGTTGCGCTCATGGTCGCCACGGCCTGGCCCGTCGTCTTCGCGCAGGTCCAGCGCGGACGCATGGCCCTCGATCAGCTCCACTACCACGAGCGGACCGTCCGCGCCTTCATCAACGCCTGGCCCGCCCCCGACCTGACCAACTACTGGTCCGCCACCACCCCCGGCTATCACCTGGTCATCGCCGGCGCCGCGAACATCGTCGGCGACACCCGCACAACCCTCCAGCTCATTGCCAGCCTCTTCACCGTCGCCTTGCTCGGCCTGCTCGGGTGGGCGTTGGGCTCGCGGGCCCCGCCCCCGACCGCAGTCGCCCTCGGGCTGCCCGTCGTCTTCTCGCTGTATGTCTGGCCGGCGGGGGTCTGGCTCCTGCCCGATAACGCGGGATGGCTCCTTGTCCTCGGCGTCGTGCTGCTGGCGCTCCGCACGAAGTTCGGCCTCGGCCATCTCCTCGCGGCGGGCGTGGTGCTCGCGGCCCTCGTGCTCGTCAGGCAGATCCACCTCTGGGCCGCCGCCGCCCTCTGGATGGGCGCCTGGCTCGGCGCCGGCCACGATCCCGATTCAACCAACAACCCCGGCCCGCTCGACGGCTCGTTTGCGGGCGAGCTCCGCTGGCTCCTGACCCCCTCGCGCGATCGCGTCGTGCGCACGGGGCTGATGGTCCTTGCGACGCTCCCCGCCTTCCTCATCGTCGCCCACTTCGCCCGGACCTGGGGCGGGCTGACCCCCCCGCTCTTTCAGGGCGAGTTCCAGAGCGAGGCGGTCCATACCGGCGGCAACCCCGCGGCCCCCGCCTTCATCCTCGCCCTGATCGGGTTCATCAGCCTGTTCTTCGCGGGTTATCTCGCAGCCCCGTTCCTGCACATGTGGCGGACCAGACCCTGGGTGATCCTCGTCGCCGCGGGCGTCGGCGCGTTGCTCGCCCTCCTGCCCGAGACCACTTATGACCGCAACGCCGGACGCTGGACCGGCCTCTGGATCGTCGCCGACAACCTGCCGGTGATCGCGGGCCGCTCGCTGCTGATCCTTGTCGGCTCGACGCTCGGCGCCGTCGCCTGCGCCGCGTGGTGCAGCGGGATGGGTCTGCGCGACCGCTGGATGTACATCGCCGTCTGGGCCGCCTTCGTCGCCGCCCAGACCGCCAGCTTCCAGATCTGGCAGCGCTATTCCGAGCCGATGGTCCTGCTCATGGTCGCCGTCGCCTGCACCCGGCTCGTCGACCGCGGGCCACAACCGAGACTTGCCCCCGCTGCACGCATCGCCGGCCCCGTCCTCCTCGCGGCGATGTTCGCCCTTGTGACCGTCTACCACATCAGCACGAGCACCCCCGCCGACTTCAGCGCCGTTCCAACCGAGCCCTGATCCCCGTGTGCGTGCCCGTCCCCGGATCGACGAACCGGTAGTCGGTCACCCGCCATCCTTCCGACGGAAACAGCATGTCCAAGTGCCAGAACGACGCTTGCCGCGGCCAGGTCCCCCGCAGCGCATAGGGTCCGCCGAACGCCGAAGCCTCCCTCCGATCGCCCACGAGCTTTCGCAACGAGGGCGATCCCCGCGGCGTGTTGAAATCGCCCAAGATGAAGTCAGGCTCGGGCAGGCCTTCGGCCGCCTCCGCAGCACGGGCCAGAACCTCCTGCCGGTGCAACCGGATGTCGCTGGGCAGATCGATCAGCCAGAGCTCGAGCGGCTCGGGGTCGTCGGGCGAGGGGCCGAGCACGACGCGCACAAACCAGCCCGGATCGATCGCCGCCGGGCTCGGATCGACCCCGAACCGCGTCGCTCTGAACCCCAGCGTTTGTGCCCTGCTCTCGATCACCTCGCGCTCGGTGAAGATCGTGAAGGTCCCCGCCCGGACCGACCGGCGCTCGATACGCCGCGGCCCGCCCCGCGTGCGGAAATCGGTGATGATCGCCGGGTCGGAATCGCCGATCAGCCGCTCGACCTCCGGCGGCTCGATGGTCCCGCCCGCCTGGTTCCAGAAGAGCAGCTCGATCCCGCCCTCGCCCGGCGTGCTCACAACACCCTGCACCCGGTGCTCGCCCAGCGCCACAAACGATCCGAGCCCGAGCACGCCCAGCCAGAGCAGCGTCAGCCCGACCGGCGGCAAACGCCGCCTCCGACGCACCCCAGCGATCAGCAGCGTCGCCGAAAACGCGCCGAAGAACGCACCGCCGAGCACGAAATGCGACGGGACCCACGACGGATGCTGCAGCAATTCGACCCGATCCCCCACCGCCCTTGCGACCAACCACGCCAGCACCACCAGCAACGCCGCCCACGCGATCAGCCCCGACACCCCGTGCGCCAGCGTCGCAAACAGCCCGAGCTTGCCGCTCCGTGCGTCCGGGTCTCTGTCCCGCCTGCGGCTCACGGGCTGCCACCCGCCAACGCCGCGGCCGCCCTTTCGGCGTCGATCCCGGCGACGCGGAAGACCTTCTCGGGATGCGCCAGACCCGAAACGAGTTCGACGCCGCTTGTGCGCACGCCGAGCGTCTTTGCGATCAAGCCGGCGATCGCCTTGTTCGCCCTGCCTCCCTCGGGCGGAGCGCTGACGGCGACCTTCAGGCGGTCGCCGAGCACGCCGGCGATCCGGTCGCGGCTCGACCCTGGCACGGCCTTGATACGGAGCAGCACGCCGTCGCCCTGCTGCTGGAGAAATGCCGGGATGGAGGCCGCGTCGCCGCTCACGCCCGGATGCTAGAGCCGGTTCGGTCCATCTGCAGTGTTCGAGGCCGGTCGCGCCCCTCGTTGACAGGAGCGCCCCCGCCCCCGACGATGGCCCCATGGCCGATCTTCCAGCGGGGCCCGCACCCGAGCCTCCAACCGAGCCCGCATCTGAGCCCCAATCCCCGCTCCCGCTCTCGGTCGCGATCGTCTGCAAGAGCAACGGGCGGACGATCGGGCGGACGCTCGATTCGGTCAGGGGCCTCGCCTCGGAGATCGTCGCGGTCGATTCTGGCTCGACGGATTCAACGATCCCGATGCTCGAAGAAGCCGGGGCGCGGGTCGTCCGCTCCGAATGGCTCGGGCACATCAGGACCAAGCAGAAGGCCCTGGAACTGTGCGCCCAGCCGTGGGTGCTCAGCATCGACAGCGACGAATCCGTCGAGCCCGACCTCGCCCGCTCGATCAGACGGGTCGTCGCCGAGAACGACCCCGGCGTCGCGGCCTGCCGCGTCAACCGGAAGGTCTGGTACCTCGGCCGCTTTCTGAACCACGCGTGGCAGCCGGAGTGGCGGACGCGCCTGGTCCGGCGCGAGCTCGTGCCGGGCAGGGTCCGCTGGGGGGGCGTCGACCCTCACGACAAGCTGCTGGTCGACCCCGGCGCCGGACGGGTGCTCGACCTCGAAGGCGTGCTGCGCCATGACACCATCGCCGACTTCGCTTCGTTTCTGGAGGCGCAGGTGCGGCTGTCGCGCGTCTCGGCCGAAAACCTCCGCGAGGCGGGGCGAGCTTCGAGCGTCTGGAAGCTGATGACCTCGCCCCCCGGCGCGTTCGTCAAGCAGATGGTGCTCAAGAGCGCCTGGCGGGACGGCTGGCGGGGGTGGTGCGCCGCCGGCTCCGCGGCCGCCGCCACACTGCTCAAGCAGATCATCCTCCTCGACCTCCAAGGCCGAGCCATCGAAGGCGAAGGGCCGGCCGCCGCCCGAACCAGCACCGACGCAGGCGATCGCGGCCCGGGAGAACGATCGGCCTAACATGACACAGCCCTCCCGCGGCGCCCCGCGCAGTACATGCGCGCCGAATGCGCCCGGAGGCATGTCGGTGACTCGCCCCCTCGCGCCCGTGTGAGCGTCCGTAGCGGGGCGGATCAATGTTTCAACGGGCAAGCGGAATCTATGAGCGACGACACCCCAAGGACCACTGAAGAACACATCTCCGAGCACGAACACGACGAGCGGCCCACAGGCGAAGAAACCTCCGCCGACGGAGGGCCCGCCAAGAAGAAAAAACGCAAACGCAGGCGTCGCCGGCGCAAGTCCGAGTCCGCCGACAACGGCGCCGCGTCCGCCGCTGAGCGGACCGAAGCCGCCCCTGCGGCCTCCGATGACGACGAAGTCGATGAATCGCCCAAGCGAAGCGTCCCCAAGCGCCGACGCGAGCTCAAACCCGTCGACGCCACCGACCCGGACCTGTTCGACCAGGAGACCGGGTGGGAGCAGATGGGGCTCGCGGGCGCGGCCCTGGAGGGGTTGAAGGCCGCGGGCTTCAAGAAGCCGACCTTCATCCAGTCGATGCTGATCCCGCGCGCTCTCTCCGGGCGTGATGTGCTGGGCCAGGCGAAGACGGGCACGGGCAAGACCGCCGCCTTCGGCCTGCCCCTGATCCAGATGGTCACGCCGGGCGATCCGTTCCAGGCGCTGATCCTCGCCCCGACGCGTGAGCTTGCGACCCAGATCGGCGACGAGATCCGCAGCCTCGGCAAGTTCACCGATCTGTCGGTGGTGCCTGTCTACGGCGGGCAGTCGATCCGCATCCAGGCCGACAAGCTGAGCAGGAAGCCGGAGATCATCGTCGGCACGCCCGGGCGCATCATGGACATGGTCGAGCGCCGCCACCTCTCGCTGAAGCATGTGAAGTTCGCGGTGCTCGACGAGGTCGACCGGATGCTCGACATCGGCTTCCGCGACGACATCCGTCGCATCCTGGGCATGTGCCCCAAGGATCGCCAGACGATGGTGGTCTCGGCGACAATCTCGCCCGAGATCGAGGACCTGGCCCGGCGCTACATGAAAGAGCCGGAGAAGATCGTCACCGCGAAGGACTCGCTGACGGTGCGGATGGTCAAGCAGTACTACCTGCCGGCCAACCCGTGGGACAAGCGCCGGCTGCTGATCCACCTGCTGACGCACGAGGAGCCGGCGCTGACGGTCGTCTTCTGCCGCCTCAAGCGTACCGTCGACCAGGTGACAGAAAAGCTGGTCGACAAGGGGATCGATGCGTACGCGATGCACGGCGACATGCGCCAGGCCAAGCGTGAGTCGGTGCTCAAGCAGATCAAGAAGGGCGGGCTTGGCGTGCTCGTCGCCTCCGACCTCGCGTCGCGCGGGCTGGATATCGAGGGGATCACGCATGTGATCAACTACGACCTGCCCGACGACCCCGAGGTGTATGTGCACCGGATCGGGCGCACCGCCCGCGCCGGGCGCGAGGGGATCGCGTGGAGCTTCGTCACGCCCGAGCAGGGCAAGCTGCTGACGGAGATCGAGAACCTCACCAACGCCGAGATCCCCAAGCTCGAATACCCCGACTTCGAGCCCTCCGAGCGCCCCAAGAACTGGCGCGACGAGCCGACGGGCGGACGCCCGCCCGTCGAGGTGCGCGGGGTCGACAAGCCCGCGCGCAACCGCCTCGAAGCCGCGGCCCCGCCCCCGGCGAGCAAGATCGACGAGAAGAAGCTCGCGGCGAAGTTCCCCGGCGGGATCGTGCCGACCAAGCTGCCGGGCAAGCGCATGGGCGGGAAGGTCCGCACGGCACGCTCGAACAAGTTGGACCTGTAAGCACCGCTTTTTCCGCGGAGAGGACAACCCGATGCACGACACGGCGGTTCTTGCAGAGACCGCACGCAGAGCGGTGCTGCTCGCGTCCGGCGTATGCCGCGAGATCCAACTCGCCCAGGGCGCGGTGCGCCAGGTGACCAAGGACGACAAGAGCCCGGTGACGGTGGCGGACTACGCCAGCCAGGCGATCGTCGCGCGGGAGCTGCGCGAACGCTTCGGCGATGTGGCGCTCGTCGCCGAGGAGGACACCGACTTCCTCCGTCAGGACGAGCACAAGGCGCACCTCCGCGCCGTGCTCGAAGCGGTGCGCACCGTCTGGGAGCACTGCACCGAGGACGAACTGCTCGAAACGATCGACATCGGCAACGGACGCGCCGACGACTCGGGCTTCTGGACGCTCGACCCGATCGACGGCACCAAGGGCTTCCTCCGGGGCCAGCAGTACGCCGTCAGCCTCGCGTTTATCGAGAACGGCGTGCCGGTGGCCGGCGCGATGGGCTGCCCGAACCTGCCCCGCGACTTTTCAGACCCGCTCGACGAGCCCGACCCGCGCGGCAGCCTCTACTACGCCGTGCTGGGCGAGGGCGTGTACGAAGCCCCCTGCGACGACTCGAACGAGCGGCCCGTCAAGCTCACCCGCTTGCCCTCTGACAAAGACACGCTGAGCGTCTGCGCGTCGGTGGAACGGGCGCACTCGAGCACCGACGACATGGACCGCGTGCTCGATCTGGTTTCGCAGAAGAACATCGAGATCGCGCCGCCGGCGCGCCTCGACAGCCAGGCGAAGTACGCCGTAGTCGCCCGGGGTCAGGCCGACGCGTACATGCGCCTGCCGACAAAGAAGGGCTATGTCGAGAAGATCTGGGACCACGCGGCCGGGGCGCTGGTCGCCGTCGAGGCGGGCTGCATCGTCAGCGACATCCGCGGGCACGGGCTGGACTTCGCGCACGGCGTGGGCCTGACGGAGAACAAAGGCATCATCTGCGCCGCGCCGCACTGCCACGCGATGCTGGTCGGGGCGGTCAAGACGCTGAAGATCGGGGTGTAGGTCGGGTGTGGGGGTGAGAAACACGAAGCAGACCTGTGGCACTGGCGGCTTGCCCGCCAGTGTTTTTCTGTCAGCTTGTTTAATCGTGTTCCCTTCATCAAGCCACCCAACCCACTTGGCGACCCCGAGAACGCGGTTTTTCTATTTAAGGGTGTTCCACGCAGAGCGGTTCTGATCGATGTTTGTTAGCATAACAGTCTCACCCCAACTCCCCCAGCCACGCCTCGCGGAGCGTCCGTGTCATCGGGCCCGGCTTTGCGTCGCCGACCTGGTGGCCCTCGACCCGGACCACCGGCAGCACGCCGATCGTCGAGCTTGTCAGCATCACCTCGTCGGCCGCGAGCAGGTCGTCGATCGTCAGCATCCGTTTGTGCGCCTTGACGCCCGCGGCTTCGGCGTTCTGGATGCAGGCCATGCGCGTGATGCCGGGCAAGACCGGGCTGGGCAGGCCGCCCTGGGGTTCCTCGCCCCGCGCGATCGGTGCGAACAGCTCGGCGTCTTTGACCAGGAAGACCGACGAGACGCAGCCGCCGGCGAGGTGGTTGGAGACCTGAAAGAGCAGGGCTTCGGCCGCCCCTTTGGCCGAGGCCCGGTTGAGCGCGTGCAGCCTGGGCCAGTAGTTCAGCGTCTTGTGGCTCTGGAAGGGGTCGAGGGGGTTGAGCTTGAGGTCGGCGACGGTGACGGTCACGCCGCGCTGGAACATCTCCTCGGGCGGCGTCGGCGAGGGCTGGACGACGATCATGAGCGTCGGTCGCTGGGCGTTAGTCCCTGAGCGGTCGAGCATGTTCAGGTCGCCGCCGGTGACGGTCAGCCGGATCCGCGCGCGCGAGCCGGGCTTCTCGCACAGGCCGCTGCGCCGCAGCGTTTCGAGCAACAGTTCGCCGACCGGCGCGGCGTCGAACGCCTCGGCGAGCCCGAGCGAGGTCACGCTCTCGGCCAGCCGTTCGAGGTGCTCGACGGGCCGGTGCACCCGCGGCGCCCCGCCCGCCTCTGCGGGCCCGACCCCGAGCATGGTCTCGAACACGCCGACCCCGTGCTGCAGCCCCGCGTCGAAGGCGGACACAAACGCATCGTCGGGTGCGAGGTACTTGCCGTTGAGGTAGATCAGGGTCATCGGCGGATGGTAAACCGGCGGGGCTCCATGAGAGGGCGGGGCCGGCGCGTGCACGAAAAAACGCCCGGCCTTTCGGGGCCGGGCGTTTGTGTTGATCGATCGGTTGGGATCACTCGCGGCCGAACATCAGGTAGAGCTTGTACAGGAGGTAGAGGATCTCGATGTAGAGCCAGATGATCGTGCTGACCAGGGCGTAGCCCGCGTACCACTCGAAGTGCTTCGGGAAGCGGTTCTGCACGCCCTCCTCGATGGACTGGAAGGCCATCAGTACATTGAACGAGGCGAGGATCACCACGAAGCCGCTGAAGGCGATGCCGATCGGGCCCGCCTCGTGGATCAGGGGGATGCCGATGCCGAACATGCGGAGAATCCAGCCAGCGACATAAGTGAACATCACGGCCATGGTGAGCATGGCGACGATTTTCTTGGCGTTGGTCGAGAGGCGGAACTTGCCCCAGGTGAACAGCGCAAGCAGCGCGCCCACCACGCCCATCGTCAGCAGGATCGCGTTGAGGATGATGCCCGCGCCCTGCGCGACGAGCTGTGCTTCGGTCGCTCCGTCACCCGCGCCGACGAGGGCCGGGTTCTGCGCCATCTGGGCCCCGACCATCATCGCGACGATGAACGAGATGATGCCGGCGAAGGCGCCGTAGATGAACGAGAGGATGGGGCCGACGACGATGGCGGCCTTCGGGACCTTCCACAGGAACATGCCGCCGATAAAGAGCACGCCGAACATGCCCATCAGCGAGGTGTACGCCACACCGGTGGGGATCCAGCCCTGGTTCATCCCGATCCACGCGAGCATCGCCCCGCCGAGGGCGCACCCCATCTGGATCGCGCTGGCCTGGATCGTGCCGCCGAGGGTCATCACCCCCGGCTCGGCCTTCGCCTTGCCGCCTGTTCCGCCTCGCAGGTCGTCCCATCGCTGCGGCTGCTCGAAAGGCTTGAGCGTTGGGTTGTTCGACTTGATCATGGATCCGCTCCTCGATTCCCGATTGGTAACTGTTTCAACAAATAAAAGGCCCGTCCCCGGTCAGTGTAGATCGGCACGCGACCGGGCGGAAGTGCATACAGACGGAATCGGGCCCGGGTTCGCCGCCCCAACGGGGGATCGGACGGGGGAACCTGCCGTCAGACCCGCAACCGGCTCAGCCCCCGGCGCCCTCCATCGTGTAGTTCGGGGATTCCTTGGTGATGTGGATGTCGTGGGGGTGATTCTCGATCACCGTCGCGGGCGAGACGCGGCAGAACCTCGCGTCGCGCCGGAACTCGTCGAGCGTCGCGCACCCGAGGTACCCCATCGACGACTTCAGCCCGCCCACGAGCTGGTAGACAAAGTCCGCCAGCGGGCCGCGATAAGGCACCAGGCCCTCGACCCCCTCGGGGACGAACTTCATGGTCGCTTTGCCGTCGGCGCCGAGCTTGTCGTCCTGGCGGTAGCGGTCGGCGCTGCCGGCGTTCATGGCGCCCTCCGAGCCCATGCCGCGGTATGACTTGTACCGCCGGCCCTGGGAGATCACCATCTCGCCGGGGGACTCGTCGAGGCCGGCGAGCAGCCCGCCGAGCATGACGCAGTTGGCCCCGGCCGCGAGGGCCTTGGCGATATCGCCGGACTGGCGGATCCCCCCGTCGGCGATGACGGGGATGTCGCGCCCGGTGCGCCGCACGCCTTCGACGGCGTTCATGACGGCCGTGATCTGCGGCACGCCCACGCCGGTCACCACCCGCGTGGTGCAGATCGAGCCGGGTCCGATGCCGACCTTGACGGCGTCCGCCCCGGCCTCGATGAGGTCTGCCGCGGCTTCGGTGGTGGCGATGTTGCCGGCGATCACCTGGATGTCCCAGCGGCGTTTGATCTCGCGGACGGTTTCGAGCACCGGCTCGGAGTGGCCGTGGGCGGTGTCGACGACGACAAAGTCCGCGTCGGCGGCGATCAGGGCCTCGACCCGCTCATACTGGCGGACGCCGACGGCGGCCCCGCAGAGCAGACGCCCGCGCTCGTCGGTGTTGGCGTTGGGGAAGCGGCTGAGGCGTTCGATGTCGCGCATCGAGATGAGGCCGGCGAGTGTGCCGTCGGGCTCGACGAGCAGGAGCTTCTCGACCTTGTTGCGGTTGAGGATGTCCTCGGCCTCGCGGAGTGTGGTGCCCGGGGGGGCGGTGATAAGGTTGTCCTTGGTCATCACGGCGCTGACCGGCGTCGAGACATCGACGACGAACTTCAGGTCGCGCCGGGTGAGGATGCCCAGGACCTTGCCCTTGGTCCGCAGCTCGCCCGCGCCGGTGTCGGTGACGGGGAAGCCGGAGACATGGTGCTGACGCATCAGCTCGCGGGCCCGCTTGACGGTGTCGCCCGGGCCGAGGGTGATCGGGTCGGCGATGACGCCGTTGGCCGAACGCTTCACCTTGGCGACCTCGCGGGCCTGGCTCTCGACGGAGAGGTTTTTGTGCAGGACGCCGGCGCCGCCTTCCAGGGCCAGGGCGATGGCCAGGGCGGACTCGGTGACCGTGTCCATGGGGGCCGAGAGGATCGGGATGTTCAGGCGGAGGCTGGCCGTCAGCTTGGTCGAGGTGTCGGCCGAGGCGGGCATGACCCCGCTGCGGCGAGGGACCAGCAGCACATCGTCGAAGGTGATCCCGTCGAGGACGATCTTGGGCCCGCCCCCGCCGGCGGGCTCAGCACCCACAGAGGGGACGGTTTTCGAATTGGTCAGGGTCGCCATAGGCAAGGGTCGCACCCCGCCCGCGAGAGTCAAGAAGAGAGGGCGCAAAGGGAGTGGGGTGTGGCGGGTGGGGTGTGGGGTGAGGCAGCGGCCTACGGCCGCGACTTACCCTTGTCTTGTGTTTCGGAGCTCAGAATCCAGCCTCGGCCGCAGGCCGACACCGCCCCTGCGCCCGGCTCCCTGCGCCCAGCCCCCGTCCGCCTCCAGGCGGACGCCTTCAACCCTCCGAGCGGCGGTCCCGGGCCTTGGCCCACGCCAGCCGGATCGCCCCTTCCATCCCGTCGACCATCCGCTCGAGGGTGAACTCTTCGAGGGCGGTCCGTTCGGCCTCGCGCCCGAGCTTTGAACGGAGATCGGAGTCGGCGATCACCGCCCTGAGCTTGGCGGCCATATCGCTGACCGACCCGTCGGCGTAGAGCAGGCCGTTCTCTCCGTCGCGCAGGGCTTCGATCTCGGGGTTGTGGCTCGGGATGTCGTCGCTGGTGACGACCGGCAACCCGTAGGCCATCGCGTGGAGGATGCTCAGGCCGATGTTGACGGGGTAGCAGAAGACGCTAGAGGCGAGGAACCACGCCGCCAGCTCGCGCTCGTCGTAGACCGGGCCGGGCATGAGTACGCAGGACTCGACCCCGAGCGCTTTGGCGCGGTGTTCGAGCCGTTCGCGGTCGGGCCCGCCCCCCACCACCGCGACTTTCAGATCCGGGAACTCCTCGCCGAGCTTTGACGCCGCCTCGAAGAGCATGTCGATCTTGTTGTCTTCGAGCAGGCGGGAGACGAAGAGCACCATCGGCCCGGCGATCCCGTGTTTATTCTTGAAGGCTTCGAGTTCGTCGGGATGCTCCGCCCACCACGCCGCGGCTTGGCGGATCGGGCCCGTGTCCAGCGTGTTGAGCGCGACGAAGACATCGTCGGTGCGTCCGCTGGCCTCGCGGAATCTCGATGCGGCGCTTCGGTTGTAGAACATCACCGAATCGGCGAGCACGCCGACCTTGTCGCGCAGGCGCCGGCGCCATCCCGCCTCGGACTTGCTGAACCCGTGGCCCCAGAGGACGACGCCGAGCCCGCGCTTGCGTGCCTTCTTGGCGGCGATCGGCAGGCTGAGGCTCCGCGTGTTCCAGCCCAGCACCAGGACATCGGCGCTGCGCCGGTCGGCGTTGCGGATCGCCGAGGCGTCCCAGAAGAAGTGCAGCCGTCCGCGCCCGATCATCCGCTGGCGGACGGGGACGGCGCTGAATCCCTCGGCCTGGCGGTTTTCGAGGTGCTTGTCGGAGCCGTAGGTGACCGTGAGCCCGATCCCCGGCCTTGAGGCGAGCTCCCTGAAGACCGGGATGCGGTACTTGGGCAGCGCCGGCTGGGCGACGACGACACGGATGGTCTCGGGTTGCGGCTGGGGTCCGTCCATGGTCCGTGGCGAGTCTATCGGCCCGAGAGCGACGCCCCCACAGTAGAACAAGGCCCACCGGGAGACCCCGGCGGGCCAAGTGTGTGAACCCAACCGATCCGGGAGCGAGCCCGTCAGCCACCGATCCCCTTCTGCACCGCGGGCATCAGGTCGTTGAACTCCTCGATCCGGAGCATCCTGATGTCCCTGACGGAGATCGGGAACCACGCGTAGGTCTGCGATAGGTCGATGACCGCAAGCACGCAGGTCACGGCGTTGACGGTCTCGTCTCCGAAGTAGACGCTGCCCTGCTGCCAAGTGAACCCGTGGCGGTGGAGGACCTTCCGGATGTCTGCGTAGGCGTTGTTGTACGAGGGCACGCCGTAGTGCTGTTGCAGCGACTCGGTGTCCATGTCAAAGGCGATCGCGTACACCCGTCCCTCCCCGTCCGCCGGCCTCCCGGCAGACCGCTTGGCCAAAGCCTCGGCAAGCCCCGTCCCGCTCGGAATGTGATGGGTTTGCGTCAACATGAAAAGATCCTTTCCGTGACCGCATTATAACGAACACCGAAACTACAAACAAGCCCGCCGGGAAATCCCGGCGGGCCTTTGACTTCTCAAGAGGTGATGCGGAGGCCGCTCGGCTCAGTCGCGGAGGGCCGCCTGGGCCGCCGCGAGCCTGGCGATCGGCACGCGGAAGGGCGAACAGCTCACATAGTCCATGCCGACCTTGTGGCAGAAGCCGACGGAGGCGGGGTCGCCGCCGTGCTCGCCGCAGATCCCGATCTTGAGCCCCTCGCTCGCGCCGCGCCCGCGCTCGATGCCGACCTCGACGAGCTGACCCACGCCGGTCTGATCCAGCGACTGGAACGGGTCTTGGGGCAGGATGTCCTTGCGGAGGTACTCGGGGAGGAAGCTGCCCGCGTCGTCGCGGCTGTAGCCGAAGGTGAGCTGCGTGAGGTCGTTGGTGCCGAAGCTGAAGAAGTCCGCCACCGGAGCGATCTCGTCGGCGGTCAGGGCGGCACGGGGGATCTCGATCATGGTGCCGATCTTGATCTCCAGGCGCCCCTTGTGCTCCTCTTCCTTGCGGACCTCCTCGATGGTCTCCTCGCAGAGCTTGCGGAGGATCGACAGCTCCTGGTGCGTGCCGATCAGCGGGATCATGATCTCTGGCACCGCGCGGATCTTCTCCTTCGAGCAGGCGATCGCCGCCTGCACGATCGCGGTGACCTGCATCTTCAGGATCTCGGGGTAGGTGACCGCCAGGCGGCAGCCGCGGTGCCCGAGCATCGGGTTCATCTCGTGGAGCTGGCTGACGCGGTTTTTCACCTTGTCGGGCGAGACATCGAGGGCCCGCGCGACCTCTTCCTGGCCCTGCACCTCGTGGGGCAGGAACTCGTGCAGGGGCGGGTCCAGCAGGCGGACGGTGACGGGCATCCCCTTCATCGCACGGAACAGGCCGATGAAGTCCTCGCGCTGGTAGGGCAGGAGCTTGGCCAGCGCCTTCTCACGCGAGAAGGTGTCCTCGGCGATGATCATCTCACGCATCGCGGTGATGCGGTCGCCCTCGAAGAACATGTGCTCGGTGCGGCAGAGGCCGATGCCCTGGGCGCCGAACTCCTTGGCGCGCCTCGCGTCGGCGGGGGTGTCCGCGTTGGCTCGGACGCCGAGCCTGCGGTACTTGTCCGCCCATCGCATCACCTTGGCGAAATCGCCCGAGAGCTCCGGCTCGACAGTCGGCACCGGGCCGGAGATCACCTCGCCCGTCGAGCCGTCGATCGAGATGACATCGGTGCGGTCGAACTCGCGCCCGCCGACGGTGAACTTGCCCGCTTGGGCGTCGATGCGGATCTCGCCCGCGCCGGCGACGCAGCACTTGCCCCAGCCGCGGGCGACGACCGCCGCGTGACTGGTCATGCCGCCGGTGGAGGTGAGGATGCCGGCCGCCGAGTGCATGCCGTCGACATCCTCGGGGCTGGTCTCCTTGCGGACGAGGATGACCTTCTCGCCGGCGTGGGTGCGTTCGACGGCCTCGGCGGCGGTGAAGGCGGGCTTGCCGGCCGCGGCGCCCGGCGAGGCGGGAAGGCCCCGCGTGAGCACATCGGCGATCTGCTTGGCCTTGGGGTCGAAGCTGGGCAGCAGGAGTTGCGTCAGGTCGCCGGCGGGGATGCGCAGCAGCGCTTCCTTCTCATCGATGAGGCGCTCCTTGACCATGTCGCAGGCGATCTTGACCGCCGCGGCGCCGGTGCGCTTGCCGTTGCGGGTCTGGAGCATGTAGAGGTGGCCGCGCTCGATGGTGAACTCGATGTCCTGCATGTCGCGGTAGTGCTTCTCCAGCTTCGTCTTGATCTGGAGGAGCTGCTGGTAGACCTTCTTGTTCCACTTGGACATCTCGTCGGTGTGCTTGGGCGTCCGGATGCCCGCGACGACATCCTCGCCCTGCGCGTCGATCAGGAACTCGCCGTAGAACTTGTTCTGCCCGGTCGAGGGGTCGCGCGTGAAGGCGACGCCGGTGCCCGAGTCCTTGCCCATGTTGCCGAAGACCATCGCCTGGACATTGACGGCGGTGCCGTTGAGGCCGGTGATGCCCGAGAGACGCCGGTAGCTGACGGCGCGGTCGGAGTTCCAGCTCTTGAAGACGGCCTCGATGGCCATCTCGAGCTGCTTGCGGGGGTTCTGCGGGAAGTCCTGGCCGACATGGCGCTCGTAGACCTTCTTGTACTCCTCGCAGAGCTCGACGAGGCCCTCCTCGGGCACATCGGTGTCCAGCGCGGCGCCGTAGGTGTTCTTCAGGTGCTCGAACGCGCGCTCGAAGTGCTCGTGGTCGACGCCCTTGACGACATCGCCGAACATGTTGATCAGTCGCCGGTAGGCGTCGTAGGCGAATCGCCGGTTGCCGGTCGCCTTGGCCAGGCCCTCGACGGACTCGTCGGTCAGGCCGAGGTTGAGGATGGTGTCCATCATGCCGGGCATCGAGACGGCTGCGCCCGAGCGGACCGAGACGAGCAGCGGGTTCTCGTCGTCGCCGAACTTTTTGCCCAGTTCCTTCTCGAGCGTCGCGATGTGCTTGCCGACTTCGTTCATCAGGCCGTGCGGGAGGCGCTGGCCCCCGGTGTTGAACTTCTCGCAGGCGTCGGTCGTGATGGTGAAGCCCGGGGGGACGGGCAGGCCGATGGAGGTCATGTCGGCGAGGTTGGCCCCCTTGCCCCCGATCACGAGCTTCATGCTCGGATCGCCCTCGGTCCGCGTCTTGCCGAAGTAATACACAAACTTGCCGGGTTTGACCTTCTTGCTGGGGCCGGAAGGGGCGACACGCCGGGAGGCGGTCTTCTTCGCCGTTCTCTTGGCCGTACGCTTGGCGGCGGTCTTTGCGGTCCTTCCCGACGCGCCGCGTGCGGAGGTCTTCTTGCGGGCAGTCTTCTTCGCCGACTTCTTCGCGGTCTTTTTCGCCATCTGGCGTCCTCGCTTGCTTCTGGAAAGGCGCGGACCGGCATCCTTCGGCGGGCCGGCGGGAAACACCGTCGGCCCGGTCGCACCGGTCTCGCACGGGACCAACTCTCTGGTGCGGGCGGGAGTCTAGTGAGCATGGCACGCAAGATCGAACAACCAACGCCCCACGCGACCATGAATCCCCCGCAAACACGCACCAACACCCCGAACACCGACGCCCTCGATGGCCTCTCACCCGCCGAGATCCCAGCCCGCTGGCCGGCCGACACCCCGCTGGCCTGCCTGGTTTCCGGAGGGCCCGGGCGCTTTGCCAGATGGTCGGTCTTCGCCCCGCCCGTCAAAACCATCGCCCTGACAGACGATGCCCAGCTCTGGGCCCTCCTCCAGCAGCAGCCCCCCCTCCCCGACGCACACATCGACCCCGACGCCCCGCCCTTCCAAGGCGGCCTCATCGGCTGGATCGGCTACGGGATCGGCGCACACCTCGAACCCCGCGCCGGGCTCTCGCCCCAGCCCGAACCCCTCAGCGTGCTGGCCGACTGCCCCGACGCCCTGATCCACGACGGGACGACCGGGCGATGGAGCACCATCGGCGACCCCGACCGCCTCGCGCCCGTCATCCGTGCGATCGCCGAGCCGGTCCCCCGAACCGACACGAACCGTGACTTCTCGCTCGGCCCCCTCTCCAGCGCCGTCGGGCGAAAGGCGTACGCCGAGGCGGTCGGGCGGGCCGTCGAGTACATCCGCGCCGGCGATGTCTTCCAGGTCAACCTCGCGCACCCGCTGCTCGCCCGCTTCGAGGGCGACGCCCGCGCCCTCGCCTCGACGCTCTTCGCCCAGACCGGCGCCTGGTTCGGCGGGATGGTCGAGCTCGATGCCCACCCCGATCCCGACGCCCCGCATGTCCACCAACGCCGGTGCGTTCTCTCGGTCAGCCCCGAACTCTTCCTCCGCTACGACCCCGCCGACCGGAGCGTGCTGACCAGCCCGATGAAGGGCACACGCCCGGCCGCGGCGGACCCCGAAGAACTCCGCCTCGCCCCCAAAGACCGGGCCGAGCTGAACATGATCACCGACCTGATGCGCAACGACCTCGGTCGCGTCGCCTCGTTCGGCTCGGTCCGCGTCGCCGACCCGCGCCGGATCGAACGCCACGCGGGGAGTTCGGGGGTGATCCAGGCCTCGTCGGAGATCGGGGCGACGCTGCGCCCGGGGCTGGGGCTCGACGACCTTCTGCGCGCGACGCTCCCCGCGGGCTCGATCACCGGGGCGCCGAAGGTCAGGGCGATGCAGATCATCGACGAGCTCGAACCCTTCCCGCGCGGGGCGTACTGCGGCGTGATCGGTTTCGTCTCCCGCTCCGGGCACGCCGAGTTCAGCGTCGCCATCCGGACCGCGACGATCCGCGGCGAGGTCGGGGCTGATGACGCCCCGAGATTCGGCTTGTTCCGCAACGCGTCGTTTGAGTACCCCGTCGGCGCGGGGATCGTCGCCGATTCGGACCCGTACGCCGAGTGGGCCGAGACCCTCGCCAAAGCCGGCGCTCTGCAGCGCGTAACCGAGATCACCGACCGGCCATGACCGAGATCCGCACCGACATCGTGGATGTCTACATCTTTCGGCGCACGGGCTTGGGCGGGGGCGGGACCGGCGGCGTGCAGTTTCTGCAACTGCTCCGCGCGGGAAAACGCATGGGCGGGACCTGGCACCCGTTGATGGGGCACGCCGAGGCGGGCGAGAACGCGCAGGCGTGCGCGGTCCGTGAGCTTGCAGAAGAGGTCGGGCTGAAGCCGGGCGACGCGGCGTGGCTCGGTTTCTGGCAGCTCGAACAGGTGCACCCATACTTCATCGCCTCGCTCGATGCGGTTGTGCTGAGCCCGAGGTTCTGTGTCGAGGTCGATGGGGCCTGGACACCCAAACTCAACGACGAGCACACCGATTCGCGCTGGGTCGACGATCCGGGCGCGTTCATGTGGCCCGGGCAGCGTGCGGCGTGCGCGGAGGTCCTCCGCCTGGCGAGCGAGCCCGGCTCGGCGTACGAGCGGGCGCTGCGCCTCGATCCGCGCAGCTGACGCTACTCGTCGTCGTCGCTGCGCCGAGGGCGCTTGCCCCACTGCTTGCGTTCCTGCACTTCGAGGGCGACACCTCCGACGAGCTTGACGGCGCCGTCGCCGAGCAGCTTGGACGCCTCGCCGAGGAAGGCAGGTTCGAGGGGGACGCGGATGTCACTCGTCGGGCGCAGGTGGACGATGTCGCGGTCGGTCTCGACATAGATGTCCAGCGGGGCGGAGGGCACGAGGTCGGCGGCGCCGTTGCGGACCGCCGAGCCTTTGACGAGTTGGTGCAGGGCGTCGAGCGCGGTATCGCTGCCGCCGTTGAGGCGGGGCTCGCTGAGGAAGACGCACAGGCGCCCCTGCTCGAGCGGGACCGACTCGATCGGCGCGAGCTGATCGATGATGATCTGCGGCTCCGCCCTGGACAGATCCACGCGCCCGAGCATGAACTTCGGGCCGTCGTTTTCGAGCAGGTGCCCGTACTTCTCGAAGGCGTCGGGGAACATGATCGCCTGGGTCGGGCCGGTCATGTCTTCGACGCCGAGTGCCGCCATGCGTCGCCCGGCGCTCTTGCCGGTTTTGGCGACCAGCGAGCGGGTCGTGGTGACGAGCACGGCCATGATGACACGCCTGCCGTCGGGCAGATCGGCGAGCGAGCGCGCCGTGGCGTTGACGAACGCGCCCGTCCACGCCTCCCACTGCTTGAGCGGGTGGCTGGAGATGTAGAAGCCGAGGATGTCGAACTCCTGGCGGAGGATCTCGGCCTCGGGCCACGGATCGACTTTGGCGAGCGGGGGCTCCGCGGCTTCGGCAACAGGCGCATCCGGCTCGCCCCCCCCCAATCCCCCGCCGAAACCGAACAGCTGCGCCTGGCCGGCGGCCTTGTCCTGGGCGACCTTCTGGCCGGCGCTGACGGCTTGCTCGATCGTCGCGACCATCGCGGCGCGGCAGTCTCTCCCGTGCACCGAGTCGAACGCGCCGCACTTGATCAGCGATTCGATCGTCGACTTGTTGACCGCGCCCGTGCCGACACGCTCGCAGAAATCAAAGAGCGAGCGGAAGGGGACCGGCTTTGCATCATCCGCGTCGCCCGCGGCGTCGCGTTCGCGGATGATCGCCTCGATCGCCTTGGAGCCGGCGCCCTTGATGGCGCGGAGCCCGAAGCGGATGTGCCCGTGGGCCGCGTCTTTGGGTTCGTCCGGCGCGTACACAACCGCGAAGTCCGCCTGCGAGAGGTTGACATCGGGCGCCTTGACCTCGATGCGATCGCCGATGATGCGTCCTGTTTTGGGGTCGATCGTGCGGGTTTTCTTGGTGTCTTCGAGGTAGGGGATCCAGTCGCTGGCTTTCTGGGCCTGGCTCTCGAAGGTGAGGAACGCGGCCATGTAGTGGCGCGGGAAGTAGGTTTTGAGGTAGGCGGTCTGGTACGCGACGATGGCGTAGCCGGTCGAGTGGCTCTTGTTGAAGCCGTAGCCCGCGAACTTGAGGATGAGCTCGAAGAGCTCGTCGGCCTTCTCTTTGTTCAGGCCCTTCTTGCCCGCGCCCTCGATGAACTTTGGGCGTTCGGCGGCGATGACCTTTTCTTTCTTCTTACTGATCGCCTTGATGAGCCCGTAAGCGGCGCGGAGGGGGATGCCGCCCAGCTCGTGGACGATCTGCATCACCTGCTCCTGGTAGACCATGACGCCGTAGGTCTCGGCGGTGAAGCGGTCGACGATCTCGTGGACCTTCGGCACGGGCTCCCCGCCGTGCTTGCGTCGGTTGTAGTCGGGGATGAGGTCCATCGGCCCGGGCCTGAAGAGGGCGTTGGCGGCGATGAGGTCTTCGAGGCGGTCGGGCTTCATGTCGACCAGGAGCCGGCGCATGCCGCCGGATTCAAACTGGAAGACGCCCGTGGTGTCTCCTCTTGTGAAGAGCTCGAAGATGCGCGGGTCGTCGTAGGTGAGGCGTTCGAGGTCGAGCGGGTGGGGCCCGCCGTCGCCCTTTTCGCGCCCGACCGCGGCCCACTGCGCCTGTTCGGGCAGCGTGTCGCGGATGAGCTTTTTGCAGCGCTCGATGACCGAGAGCGTGCGGAGGCCCAGGAAGTCCATCTTGAGCAGGCCCATCTTCTCGCAGGTCGGGCCGTCCCACTGCGTCACGACCTCGTCGTCGCCCGCTTGGGCCTGGCGGAAGAGCGGGACGATCTCGTGCAGGGCGCTGTTGGCGAGGACGACGCCCGCGGCGTGGACGCCGCAGTGGCGCGCCTGGCCCTCGATCGTCCTTGCCGTGTCGATGATCCTCTTGACCTCGGGCTCGGCGTCGTAGCGGGCTTTGAGGTCGGGCTCCTGCTGCAGCGCCTTGTCGAGGGTGATGCCGAGCTGCTCGGGGATCATCTTGGCGAGCTTGTCGGTCTCGCTGAGCGGGAACTCGTGCACGCGCGCGACATCGCGGATCGCGGCCTTGGCCTTGAGCGTTCCGAAAGTCACGATCTGCGCGACGCTCTGCGCGCCGTACTTCTCGCGCACATACCTAATGACATCGCCCCGCCCGTCCTGGCAGAGGTCGATATCGATATCGGGGTACTCCGCGCGATCGGGGTCGGTGAAGCGTTCGAACAGCAGCCCGTAATGCACCGGGCAGGCGTTGGAGAGGCCGAGCACGAAGCCGACCATGGTGCCGACGCCCGAGCCTCTGGCGTTGGCGGGGATGCCGCGCTGGCGACCCCAGTTGACAAAGTCCCAGACGATGAGGAAGTACGCCGAGATGAGCTTGTCGGCGAGGATCTTCAGCTCGCGGTTGAGCCTCGCCCACTTGAGCCAGCCCTCGGACTTGCCGGATGCGTCGGCCTCGCCCTCGATGAGTTCGTGGCGTTCTTCGAGGATCTCGGGCCCGTAGCGCCAGACCATGCCCGCCTCGGCGAGCAGGCGCAGGGCGCTGTCGCACTGTGCCTTGAGTTCTTCGGCCGAGAGACCTGTCTCGCCTTGGGCGAACGGTTCGAGGCTGAAGCGGGCGCTGAAGTCGGTGTACCACTTCGTCAGGTCGCCGGCGTAGGCGCCGTCGTCGTGCCTGGGCAGTTCCTTCTCCGGCGGCATCTCGATCCGCACCACCGGGGCGTGGTTGGCCCCGATCGGCAGCTCGACATTGCACCGCTCGGCGATCCGCAGCGTGTTCTCGCACGCCTCCTTGCCGACCTCGCCGAACTCGCCCTCGAACAGGTCGCGCATCTGCTCGGGGCTTTTGACATACAGCTCCGGCGTGTAGCGCATCCGGCCCGGATCGTTCTTGACCTTGCCCATCGAGATGCAGATGAGCGAGTCGTGCGCGTCGTGGTCCTCGGCACGCAGAAAGTGCGAGTCGTTGTCGCAAACGAGCGGGAGGTCGAGCTCCTTCGCAAGCCGGATCAGGTGCGGGTTGATGGCGTTCTGCTCGGGCACATGCTTCTGCAGCTCGACAAAGAAGCGCGGGCCCGTCCCCTCATCAGCAAAGCACTCCGCGTGCCACCTGGCGCTCTCGACCGCCTTCTCCCAGTGTTTCTTGTCTTCGCCGGAGCGGACATAGTCGAGCAGGTGCTCGCCGATCTCGCTGCCCAGGTGCCCGTTGATCGCGATCAGGCCGCTGCCGTGGCTCTTGAGGATCTCGCGGTCCATCCGCGGCTTGAAATAGAACCCGGTGAGGTAGGCCTCCGAGCAGAGGTAGAGCAGGTTGTTCCAGCCCGTTTCGTTCTCGGCGAGGAGCACGAGGTGGTACCCGCCGTCCTGCACGCCGGTGTAGGTGCGGTCGCGCCGGTCGCCGGGGGCGACATACGCCTCGACGCCGAGGATGGGCTTGATGCCCTCGCGCCGGGCGGTCTCGTAGAAGGTGACCGCCCCGTGGATGTTGCCGTGGTCGGTCACCGCGACCGCCGGCATCCCGAGTTCCTTGACGCGCGAGACGAGCCGGTCGACGCGGTTGCCCCCGTCCAGCAGCGAGTACTCGGTGTGCAGGTGGAGGTGGACGAACTGCCGCTCCGGCGGCGGCGCCCCCTCGGGATAGACCAGCGTGCTCGACATCAGCGCCTCCGTGCGTGCCCCGGCGAGCGACCGCCGCCCCCGGGACCGTCCAGTGTCCCGTCATCGGGCCCGGTCGGCAAGCGGAACGGGCCAAACCGGGCGATACCAGCACGAATCGGCGCACAAAGGCGCGCGGTCGGGGGGAGGCGTGCTGTCGGATGCTGTCGGCTGGGTTGGAGGCCGGGCCCGGCTCGGCCGGGATCGGCGGGCGTCGCGGCGTGCCAAGGGGTTCAGCTGGATTCGGTTGGCTCTAGCGGGGGCTGCGCCCGCCGGCTCTGCCGCAGACCGTGCACCGGTGGCGGGGACGGGTGAGAAAGAACAGCCAGATGGGCAGGAGGACGAAGAGGCCGACCGAGGCGAGCACGCCGCGCTCCTGACGCTGGAAGAGCCGGATCCCCCCGCAGCGGCGGCAATACAACAGCTCCGCCTCCGGGGAAGGCTGCAAAGCCCGCGGCTCGACCCGCTCGGGAAGATCTCTGAGCACCTGCTCGCGTGTCAGCACGGCTGATTGTTGGAGGTGAAGGGGGCGGTGTTTCGGTGCGGGGTCGCGGCGGCGATCGGGCGTCGATGGCCCGTGTCGATGACCCGTCGATAGAAAAGGGTCCGCCCGGTCGGCGTATGCGAGCTCACCCGCCGGAGCGGGCTGCCCAAGCCGCGGGGCGGACCCGAGAATTTGTAGGCGTCTGCCGGGAGCTGAGGCGGGGCGCGAAAGGGGGGCCGCTCACTCGCCGGCGAGCCTGTTTACGCCGTCGTAACGGCAGCGTCGGTCGCGGTCCGGGGTGTGGCTCAATCCGCGATACAGGCGTTGTCGAACGCCAGGAGAAGTGTAACGACCAGGTCAAGCTGGCCGCCGGCGAGCACCTCGAACAGCAACGCTGCGTGCGCGGCTTCGATCGCCTTCAGCGTCTCGCGGGCCTGCTGGGCGGGCTGGACCTCCCAGCCCGGATCGTGGTAATGCTCGAAATCGTCGGCGGAGAACAGGCCCGCGCCGAGCGCCACCGCGTTGGGCACATCCAGCGCGGTCATCAGGACCAGGGCGAACGGCCCGCCGCCGCTGGTCACGGCGTCGAGTCCCAGATCCGGCAAAGCGAGCGTTGTGCCCGGGCCCGATTGCTCAACCAGTTTCGCGCCGTTCGACCCCGCGGCAGCGTCGGCGACAAGCAGCGAAGTGATCCGACGCAGACGCCGATACGCCTCAAGGCGAACGGGGTCATCCGTCGAGTAGAGCACCCGGAACGGCGGCGGATCGCTTGAGATGTATCCCACCACCGGACGCCGGATCTCGATGCAGATGAGTCTGTCGTCGACAACGAGCCGCACACGCCTGATCGATCGGCCCCACTTGCGATCGTGGTCCGTGACGATGGGCTCGAAGGCTGGCGGCGTGTGGGCAGTGACTTGGGGCTCTGAGTCGCTGACGCTCATTCGCGCGGCCGGGTCGTCGCTCTCCTCGTCCGGCTCCGGGTAGACGCGATCTTCCGGCGGAATCAATCCCATATCATCCAGGAAGATCCTTGTAGGCCAGTCGTACTGCTTGCGGGCGAACGCGGCGTCGAACAGCCGCACGGCCATCTCGGTGATCTCGACATTCGCGAGAGCCGCGTCGCCGTAGTACTTGCTGTCTTCCGGATCTATGAACCAGCCGAGATGGGGCGGCCCGCCGCTCCTGCCGATCACATGGTCAGGCCCGACGATATGCACGCAGAAGACGGAGCCTCCGGCCATGCGCTCCGGCATTTCGCGATACTCCCGCATGACATTACGCAGCTTGAGAAAGTCGTTGTGGGGATCATCGACTGTGACCCGCCTGATAAGGCGCAGATACCGGCCGTCGCTCTGCTCATCGAAGAAGAACAGGTAATCGCTGATTGTGACGCTGCCGTCTGGTTCCGCGATGCGATCTCGGATGAATTCCACGCCCATCTTTTTGGGAAAATACAGCGTCACGACCCGGCCTAGCTCGGCATCCAAGTCGGGAATGGCGGCGTCGAGTTCATCGCGGACCCGTTCAGGCAACATGGCATCCGGCCCGTCTCCGAACACCGTTTCGCCGGGGTATCGATCCTCGGGATAAAGCACATCAACATAAAATGCGGACAGAGGCCGCGGCGTCGATGGGGCGGTATGGCATGCGCAGAGCAAGACCGCGCCGAGAAGAAGCGCGCACATTGCTGCCGCTCGCCCGACACGAGCAGGCCGAACGGCCTCTGCAAGCTTCGGTCCCGCGGCCGAACCGGCGGAGACCGGCGCGGAACGCGTGGGAGCTACGGGACAGCGATCAGCCATTCATCAGTCTCCGGCACCAGCCTGAGCAGTTCCATGCCGTTGTCGAGCACGCGGACTGTTCCGGCGGCGTCTTGCTCGACCTGCGCGGGCGTCCAAGAGCGTCGTTGGTGATAGACGAACACCTGAACGACCTCGCTCTGAGGCACAATCCTTCCCGGCGAGATGCTGTACGGGAACATGATGTATGAATTCAGATTGTCACGCTGCCCCACAGGCGTCGGCTCCCCTCCGTCGGCGCCGTAGTTCGGCGCCAGAAAATGTCGACTATTGCGAAGATTCTCGGTGTCGATCAGCCGGGGGCGCTCGGCCACAACGATGACATACGGGTCGAGCGACACCAAGACGACGGTGTGCGGAGAGTATGATGTCTTCTCGAGTGAAAAGTGCCCGAAGGTGAACGGATTCTCTCTCGCGCTTCGCCGCCGAGACGCCGACATCTCGGCCGCGGGTGTCAAACGCGGTGCGATGATCTGGTTGAACTGCGGGCGCCACTGACGGCAGACGAACTCCACATCTCGCTTGGTGACAGGCGCGCCATCGTCCGTCTTGTATGCAATACGGGTTTCAATCGAAAGAATGCCGCACACATAGAAATCGTGAGTGCCCACGACATCCGCGTGCCCCTGCAGCAACGGCGTGTGTTCGGGCTTGGTGAACCCCGTACCCGACAAGCTGCAACCGCATCCGCCGGCAGCGAGAAAAACGATGCACGCCACGATTGAGGCACAAACTTCCTTCATGTCTATGTCACAACCTGCGAAACCCCCGCCTCGCACTTCCCCCGCTTCGCCCGGCCCGCCATCCGGCCGCAGCCTTCGCAATAGTTCGGCCAGATGAGCGTCAGCACCGCCATAACGACCAAGACGATGATCCAGACAAAGAACACCGCCGAGATCAGGATGTGCAGCAGCCAGTCCGGCCGGTCGGGCGTGACGGGGCGTTCGGCCTTGCAGTGACGGCAGTACCGGGTTGGTGGTGTGTCGTGCAGCGTCACTCCCGTCCCCACTCACTCCCGGCCCTGTCAATCCGGTCGCCTGCCGCTCCCGTCTCCTGTCGCCCCCTCCCGTCGGGCTGCGCAGATCAAGACCGGCCGCGGGCCGGATCGCGTCCGCCGATACGCCCGAGTCTAACGGCCCGGGGGTTCCGACGCAATCAAGAATGCGGCGTCCCCGCGATTCACTCGGATTTCCGCTTGGAGCTTGGCGGCAGTTCCGATAGGCTCGCGGGAAGGCGGGGCGGACGACCCCGCCGGAGCCGAACCCCCTTGCAGAAAGGACGAGCCATGACGAAATCGATGAAGGCGGTTGCCGGAATTGCCTCTGCTGCGCTGCTCGCAGGTATGAACGGCGCAACTGCCCAGTGGATCTTTCCCGAAGGTCCTGGAGTGAAGTCTTCGTCGCAAGCGAGGGCGGTGGAAGCCGACGGCGCGCCTTCGCCTGACCTGCCCGAGGGTTGGCGGTGGGTTGTGCCCGTGAGGCCTTTCTCGCTCGAATCGGCGCGGCATCCGAATGCGTGGCAGGCGGCTTCGTTCGAGGGCGGCGCCATGCGGGCGATCACTCGCGAAGGGCGCCCGCTCGAAGTGATGGTTTGGTCGTCCGCCGGGTCTTCCGACTCCATCGCCGAGAGGGTCAGCTTCAGGGTCTTCCTGCTCGACGAGGCCGCGGACAACATCGGCCACAACGGCAAGTCTTCGCTGCGGACCGATGAGGCCGCGATGATTTCGTTCCATTGGGAAGATCCCACTCGCCTCTCCGGGGCTCGCTGGATCGGTCTGGCCATGCTTGATTACGAGGGACGCGCAGAACGGGCACAAAACCATCGAGAAGTCGCCGAGGCCACGGGGCTCCGCTTCCCCGAACTCCCGCGAGTCGGCGAGCCGTTCGAGTTTGAGCTGAAGACACTCGACGGCGAACGCGTCACGCACGAGGACTTTCTCGGCAAAGTCGTGATCTTCGACGCGTGGGCGACCTGGTGCGGGCCTTGCATGCAGAAGATGCCCGAGATGCGCAAGCTCCGCGATATGTACGCTGATCGCGGCGTCGAGATTGTCGGGATCAGCATGGAGCGGTACGCCGACGACGCGGCACAAAGGGCCAAGCGTGCGATCGAGCGCCACGAGCTCGACTGGATCCACATCGACGGCTCGCCCTCATTGGAGGCCCGCCGGATGTGGTACAACATCACGGGGATCGAGTCCCTGCCCCGGATGTTCATCGTCGATCGCAACGGAGTGCTTCGAAAAGACCAATACCCCGGGTATTGGCTGCCGGAGTTCCTCGACGACCTGCTCGAAGAGCAGCCGCCCCAAGCCGCGGCCGGCGACTGACCGCCCCGCCATGCGAATAATCAGGGCGTTGACCCCGAAGCCTTGGAGGATGACGCCTTGAGAACGATGCTGTGTCTCTCGATCGCGATCGCGATGGCGCACCACGCCGCCCTCGCCCAGCAGACCGACCTCGACAGCAGGCCGCCCGAGGCTGCCGAGGAAGACCCCGACGAACCCGAGGACATCCACCCCGCGCTGCTGCCGCGCGCAGAGGGCCCGCCGCCGGCGCACGAGCTGACGCCGGGCGTCCGCTGGGCGGCGCCGCTCTCGCCGATCACCGAGGCGCGCCTCATGAGCGGGACGATGAACCTCGTTCTGCCGCAGGGCTTTGCGACCCTGCGTGTCACGCCGATGAACGGCCTGCAGGCCGAGGTCTTCCACGCCGGCGAGCCCGGCCCCGCGCGGATGGACATCCCGCACTACGAGGTCGTGCTGTACGACATCGATGGTGAGCGCATCGCCCAGCACCGGCCGACGCCCGTCGCCACACCCGCTGCGATGCATCTGACCGTCGTCTTCGCCGGCCGCGACCTGCCCGAGCGCGTCGCGTGGTTCGGCGTCACGCTGCTCGACCGCGACGGACGCAAGGCGCGGTCCGCGGCGGCGCGCGAACGGTTCGCAGAGACCGGATCTGAAGCTGCGCTCCCCCCGCTGCCGATCGCGGGCGATGTCTGGCGGTTCGATTTGCCGCTGGCGGCCGGTCGCGGGCGTGCGACCACCGACCGCCTGCTCGGGCGTCCGGCGGTGGTGTACGCGTGGAGCTCGGCGAGCCCGGCGTGTCTGGTGCAGTTGAGCCGGCTTGATCGGTTGCGTCGCGAGGTCGGTGATTCGGTCTCGTTCTTGGGCATCAACTTCGACGCCGACAGGGCGCAGATGCAGCGGTCGCTGCGTCGGGCGCGGATCGAGTGGCCGCAGGTGCACGCGCAGTCGGTGGCGTCGCCGCTGGAGTGGCTGGAGATCTCGCTGATCCAGCCGCCGCACATGGTCTTCGTGCTCGATGCCGAGGCGCGGCTTGTGGGCCAGGTCGAGAGCGCGGCCGACGCGCGGATGCTGCTGCAGCCGCTGCTGGAAGGCACAGACGCACCGCTCGACGACGACGCCCTCGCCCGCTGACCGCGCCCAGCGCCCAGCGCCCAGCGCCCAGCGCCCAGCGCCCAGCCGAATCATGTACATTGTCCGGCGCCGGGCCCGCCCCCAGCGCCGGCTTGTGTTTTGCATATCCGAACACGCCCCGCGCTCGCCGCGGGACCGCGAGGACCGAAAGGACTGTCCGATGCCTGTTCGATCGCGACTCAAAGACTCGACGCTCGCCCCGCTGGCGATCACGCTGCTCGTCCTGCTGCTCGCGATCGCGCCGGCCCAAGCCGCAGTGGAGGCCAACACCGCGGCCAACGCCGACGCCCCCGAATCGCGCTCCGTCTTCCCCGGCGAACGCTGGGAACGCTGGGCCTCGCCCGAAGAGGCCGGCTTCAGCAAAGAAGGTCTCGCACGCGTCCGCGAAGCCCTCGAAGAGATGGACACCACCTCGCTCGTCGTCGTCGTGGGCGGCAAGATCCTCTTCGAGTACGGCGACATCGAACGCGTCAGCTACATCGCCTCGGTTCGCAAGAGCATCCTCGCGATGCTCTACGGCGTCCACCACGACCGGGGCGAGATCGACCTCGACAAATCCCTCGCCGACATGGGCATCAACGACCATCAGGAACTCACCGACGCCGAACTGGCCGCCACCGCCCGGCACCTCATCACCTCGACCTCCGGCGTGTACCACCCCGCCTCCAACAGCGGCGACGACCTCGCCTCCGCACCCGAACGCGGCTCGAAGCGACCCGGCGAGTACTACCTCTATTCCAACTGGGATTTCAACGCCGCGGGCGCCGCGTTCGAGAAGCAGACGGGCGTCGATATCTTCGACGCGCTGGAGCGCGAGCTGGCGATCCCGCTCGGCATGCGCGACTTCGACCGCCGGCGCCATCGCAAGGGCGGCAACGCCGAACGCTCCGTCCACCCCTCCTACCACATGCACTTCTCGACGCGCGACATGGCCCGCCTCGGCCTGCTCGCCCTGCGCAACGGCGAGTGGGACGGTCGGCGCATCTACTCCGAGTCGTGGGCTCAAGAAATGACCCGCGCCCACATCGGCAACAGCGGACTCAACCCCGCCAGCCGCAGACGCGGACGGCCCTGGGCCGGCTACGGCTACATGTGGTGGGTCTGGGACGGCGAGCACAGCACCGGCGCGTACAAAGACGCCTACACCGGCTCGGGCTTCGGCGGCCAATACATCACCGTCCTGCCCGCCCTCGACATGGCCGTGGCCCACAAGACCGTGCTGGAAAACGACCGACGCGTCCCGGCTTCGCAATACTGGCGCGTGCTCGATCTGATCGTGCAGGCGAAGAAGCAGGAACCGGCGCAAGAAGCCGAAGCGCACGAGCTCGAAGCGCAGCATTGAAGAATTCACGCCGCGCCGATCCACCCAACCCGGACGCCGACCTCTGAGCAAAGCGAAGAGTCGGGTCGACAACGACAAAGGCTGTTCGTTCCCGCCGCGGTCGAAGGCAACGCGGGGCTGCCAGGTAGCACAGGTCTCCGACCTGTGCTCTTCCACGCCTACAAGCTCTTTGCTCATCAGCTCCTTCGATGCGGCGGACCAACCCCATGCAGCGAAGTTAGAATGAGAACATCGCTACTGTCGAATGCGCCGTTCGCCCTCACTCACGGGATCGAGCCGTCAACGACCGAAGCAACCTGATTTCCTCGTCGGAAAGCGGCTGAAGATCACGGCATGCCTCCGTCTCGACGACAACACCGTCCATCGATCCAATGTAATCCGCAACCTCCTCCAGAGACGCCGCATGTTCGCCCGCGACTCGATTCGCAAAGACAGTAAGAATGGTGTACCCGCCGCTCTCTCTGCGGTGGACAGATCTCGAATACACAGTAAAAACATCGCTCTGTTTCTCTGGCAAAGCCAGCTCCGAACCACCCCCCGCATGACTTTCATCGGGAAGGGCCTGCGGCATCCCCCGCTTAGCACAGCCGCCGAAACAGAGCACGCACGCCGCCGCGACCAGCACAAGCTTCATCAGATTCACCGCAAGGCCTCCCTCTGATCGAACGCCGCAAACTCGCCTTTACTCAATCTTTGTCACTATCCCGGTTCCGTCGAGTTCGATGATGATGTACGCTTTGCCGCCTGTCGCACGAGTAGATCCCGTGATCGCATACTCGAGCGACTCTCCGCCGCCGATACTGTCACGGATCGGTACATGGATCTGAAAGTAATTGCTGTTTCTGACCGGCTGCACGATGCCGCTGTGCCGGATGCCGGCTCGATCGAGCGAGTCTACCACTTCAACGCCCGACATCCCGAGTGTGACGATCGACCTGACCCTCTGCTCGGCAGCGCTCTGCGCCGGATTGGTGCCGCCCTGCTGTCTCTCGCACCCACAGAGCACGCACACCGCCGCGACCAGCACAAGCTTCATCAGATTCACCGCAGAGCCTCCCTCTGACCAAACGCCGCGAACAGCCTACACAATCCGGAGGAACTCGGTCGCGGCGATCGATGCAAAGACGACCCGATCCCGGCTACACCCGCGACTCGGGCGCGTCGAGCGATTCGAGGTCGTCCTTGTGGTAGCTCTTGAGCTCCTCGATGCGCTGCAGAAACTCCTGCGTCTGGTGCACGCTGCGCCCGACATACCGCATCGGGTCCATCAGGCCCTCCCAGTCGAGGTCACGGTCGAGCTTGCCGCCCGAAGCTTTGCCCTGGAAGTTCGGGTCGGCCTTGAGGCGTTCGAGCAGGTCGTTGTCGAGGCCTTCCTGCTTGACGCGCATGCCCGAAGCCTGCGCGTGCACGCGGATGACCTCGTGCAGCTCCTGGCGATCGCCCCCCGCCTTGACGGCCTCCATCAGGATGTTCTCGGTGGCGAGGAACGGAAGCTCGGCCATGAGGTTCTTCCTGACCATCGCCTCGTGCACCACGAGCCCCGACGCGACCTCGTGCATCAGGTCGAGCGCGCCGTCGAGCGCCAGGAACGCTTCGGGCAGGCTGAGGCGGCGGTTGGACGAATCGTCCAGCGTGCGTTCGAGCCACTGCGTCGCGGCGGTGTCGTAGGCGTTGCCGACGAGGTTCATCACGAAGCGCGCGAGGCCGCAGATCCGCTCGCACTTCATCGGGTTGCGCTTGTAGGGCATGGCCGACGAGCCGATCTGCTTGGAGCCGAAGGGCTCGTCGATCTCCTTGCGGTTGGAGAGCAGGCGGATATCGGTGGCGATCTTGTGGAGGACGGCGGCGGTGAGCGCGAGATTGGAAAGGATGCGCGCGTCTTCCACACGCGGATAGGTCTGCCCGACGATGCCGAAGGTGCTCCAGCCGTGCCCGGGGGCCTCCCAGGACGGGGGCGCGAGCTTATCGAGAAAAATTTTCTCAAGGTGATTGGCGAGGTGCGGGTTGTCGTAGAGCTTCGCGAAAGAAGCCTGCGTGCCGGTGGCCCCGCGCAGGCCTCGGAGCGGCGCGTTGCCGTACCACCTTCCGAGCAACCCCCTCTCCAAATTTGCGCTGTCGAGGTCTGCCGCCCACATCGCAGCGCGCCGCCCGACCGTCACAGGCTGCGCGGCCTGATAGTGCGTAAATCCGAGCGTGGGCAGCGCCTCGTACTTCGACGCGAAGTCGCCCATCGCGATGACGGCCCGAACAACTTTCATGTTCAGCAGGTGCAGCGACTCATGGATCGTCAGCAGATCCGCATTGCAAACCACATCCTGACTCGTGCAACCGAGGTGGATGATCGGCCCGGCCTCCGGGCAGCTCTCGGCCAGGCAGTGGACATGGGCCATGACATCGTGGCGCAGCTCCCGTTCGAGCTCGGCCGCCCGGGCGAGTTCGGCGTCGGTGATGCCGCGCTCGACGACGGCTCGCAGCGCCTCGACCTGCTGCTTGGTGACCGGCAGCCCGGTCTCGTGCTGCGCCTCGGCGACGGCCAGCCAGATCCTCCGCCATGTGTTGAACTTGTGCCGGGGCGACCACAGCCGCAGCATCGCCTCGCTGGCGTTCCGAGCCGCCAGGGGGGAGGTGTAGGTGTCGTGCTGGCTGGTCATCTGGGAGGGCTCCTGGTCTTGTGAATCGCCGCAAAACCGCCGAAACGGCTTGCTTTCGGGCGGGGTTTGTGCGATAGTATTCACCGGAGGCTAAGCCGCGGAGCCGCTACGGCGGTTCCAAAGGCGTTGCCTCCTTTTTTCGTTTTGCACGCGGGGCGTCATCGCCTGCCCGATCTTCCGCGGTACGGGTCGGGCACGAAGAACACGCTGCGGGTCTGGAACCTGCCGCCGCTGTTCCGACGGACCGCCGACCACTCCAGGTGTTCGAGCAGATCGGCGAAGCCCCGGACCTCATCGCGGACCGGCCCGGTCATGCCGCGCAGCCTGCGGCCCCAGTTGAGGATGTAGATGCAGACATCCGCCGCCTGCACGCCGTAGGCCATGTCCGAGTCGACAAACAGCGGGGCCGGCACAACACGCTGGGCGCGGAACACGCCCGTCCCGGTGTCGTTGAAGTAGCGCTCCATCCGCCCCATGAAGGCGCGGTCCGAAGCTTTCTCCGTGCGGTCCATCACCAGCAGCCCGGTCTCGCTCCGGTCCTCCAGAAAGTAGAAGTACCGCTCGAGAAGGAACACGATGTCCTTGCGGGGAAAGCCCGGCCCCACTCCGTCGGGGCGCTTCTGCGGCGGGATGAACGACGCGAACAGCTTCGCGTCATGGCTCCGCAGAAGACCGATGAGTTGTTCGACAAAGTCGAGGCAAGCCTGCCCGTACGCGGTGAACTCGATCCGGCGCGGGCGTCGCTCCTGCGCCGAAGCGCCCAGGAAGTTCAGGGCGTGCTTCCGTCTGAGTTCGGCGGGCATCGGGGCGTCCTGCCGCGACCACTTGAACCGATCCTTCTGGAGTAGCTTGCTTCCCTTGATCTCGGCGCCGTGGTCGTGCAGGTGCGTGCCGAACACCGCTTGCTCAAGAGCTCTGACACCCCGCACAAACCGCCAGAGTCTGGAAGCATGGATCGCGATGCCGCCGCGGACCTCGTACGGCATCTGCTTATGGTCGTGCCCGCTCTCGTCGAGAAACAGCAGCCAACTCATCCGCCCGCCCCTCCAGCACGCACCAACCTTTCGATAGGATTATGATAGGATACTCGCGGTCTACGGACCACACGGGCCGAAAACGCCCGCGGCCCCGTACGCATCACCGATAACACCACTCGCGCGCCGCTCCCGACCAACTCTCCCGGCAACCGCCGCCGGGCCCGTACGGATACGCTATCTGCGAGGGAGGAGTCTCCGGCATTGGGTCAGAACCGCCAACAACCCGCCGCCGGGCCCGCGGGCGGCCCGATCGACCGCGCCGGCGATGAAGACGCCCGCGATCTCGCCCTCGTCGAGGCGATCCGGGCGGGCGATCAGCGGGCATGGAACGAGCTGCTCGAGTCCTACCAGGACCGGTTGTACACCATCTGTTTGCGGATGGTCTCCGACCCGGATCTTGCCGCCGACCTCACGCAGGACACGATGGTGCGGGTGATCCGCGGGCTGGACTCGTTCAACGCCGAGAGCCGGCTCTCGACCTGGATCTACCGCATCGCGATGAACATCTGTCTGAGCCGCCTGCGGGCGGAAAAGCTGCGGCGTCACCCCAGCCTGGACGAGCCCGATAGCCGCGGGCAGCCCCGGTCTTCAAAAATTCTGGAGAATCGGGAACCCCGGGCTTCCTTGCGCATCCAACAGGATGAGCGTCGGAGACTCCTGGGCGACGCGTTGGACCGTCTGGACCCCGATCATCGGGCGATCCTGGTCCTCCGCGATGTCCGAGGTCTGGAGTACGACGCGATCGCGCTGGTGCTCGGTGTGGCGCTGGGCACCGTCAAGAGCCGGCTTTTCCGTGCCCGCCTCGCACTGCGGCGGGCGATCCAGGAACTGTCCGGGCAGGTGGGGAGTTCTGAAGGCGTGGACGAACAGGCACCATCCGGCACGCACGACGCCTCGCCGAACAGCACGCAGCGGACGGGGACACAGCCATGACCCGCGAGGGCGAATCAACCCGGATCACGCTCGACGAAGCGACCCTGCTCGCCTGGGTCGAGGGCGAACTCCCGCCGGAGATGCACCGACGGGTCTCGCTCGCGCTCTCGCGCGAGCCGCGCTTGCGCGAACTCGCCGAAGGCATGATCGCCGACCGAGACGACTTCCGCTCGATGGGCGACGAGACGGCCCCGACCGGCCTGCTCGCCGATGTCGCCGACGCCCTGGAGCGCGAGATGCTCGTCGGGCTTGAGGAGGAGGGCGTCGCCCTGTCCTCCAAGCCGCCGAGGTCGGTCGTTGCAGGCAGGATCGCGCCCGGCGGCGGGTCGCGGAAATCCCGCTTCGGCAGGGCCAACGGGCTGTGGCAAGACCGCTTCGGGCGTCGCCTGGCCATGGCGGCGGGGTTGCTGTTGGTCGTTGGCGGGGCGGGCACCTTGGGTGTTTTGCTGTGGCCGGACCGCTCGACACCGCTGACGCCCTCTCCCTCGATCTTCGACGGGCCGATCGCGCTGGGCGAACACGAAGAATCGCCGCTAGAGCAGCGCCTGATCCGTCCCGACCCAGAGACGGAGCCGATCCGGATCGCCGAGGCGCCCGAGCCAGCGCAGACTTCCGCCCAGCGGGACCTCATCGGCGAAACAGATCCCCCGCCTGGCCGGGTCGCCGAGGCCGCGCCCCCATCGCCGAGCGGGCGTCCGGTCGATACCGCCCGGGCGGCGCAGCTCGCGGCCGAGGGCCGGCTGCTTGTCCGCGTGCGTTCGGTGGACCTCGGAGAGATGCTCGCGGGGTTCGACCGCCTGGGGACGCAGCGCCGCGTGGATGTGGTGCCGCGCGACACGATCGCAGGCGAACTCGACCGCCTGACGGTCGCGCTCGAACAGGAGCGACGGCGGCTGGACATCATCGCGTGGGCCTCAGAACCCCCGTCGGAGCGCCGGCGAGAGTCCCGCTCGGGCGGCGAACGCCAGAGCAAGCCGCGCCTGCTCGATGAGCAGGTGCGCGTCATCGAGGTGGCGCCGGACTCCAGAGAGCTCGCCCTGCTGCGTTCGCGCCTGCTGGACGAGCAGGCGTTGCTCGTCGAGTTCTTCGCGACCGACGAGCCGATGCCCGTCGGTACGCCCCCGAGCGTCGACGACCTCTTGTGGTGGACGCTCCCGCCCGACCGCTGGACGGCGCGTGTCCGTGTGCCGGTGCTGATCGAGGGCGGCGGCTGAGGGCTATCCGCCTCGGATCTCCAGAAATATAGATGCTTTATTCTGCAATCGGCGTTGCGACGATCGACGCCGATTTTTTGTTGATCCCGACTCCGGTTGTTGTGTACTGTCGACTTCAGACCGGGGGGCCGCGCGTTTGTTGCCGCAGCGGCGCACGAGTACTGAGAAAAGGAGATTCGTATGCAGAACAACCGTCGAGGTGTGCTTGCGCTGGTCGCCGTCGCGACCGCCGGCGCTTTTAGCGGCGCGTCCGCCCAGCCCATCACCTCAGAACTGACCGTGCTCGATGACTTTGAGGTCTCGACCGTTTTCCGCTCGCTCTTCGGCGGGACCGGCCGTTCGTTCTTGACAAACCAAGCGAGATACCAGGTCAACGGCGACTCGCTGATCTCGGGCCAGTCGCCCCTGGGCATCTACACTGTTTTCGACATCGACGGCTCGACGCTCCAGCCCCCCGGCGGCGCCGTCTCCGTCGACGAGATCGTCTTCAACCTCACCTCCGCGTCGCGCATCAGCACCGGCTCTGGCGGCGTGCAGACCGCCGGCAACCTGCTCATCTACTTCACCACCGACAACGCCGACCTGAACCTGAAGGAGTTCAACACCGACGGCTTCACCGACGCCACCGGCCTCACCGGCCAGTTCGCCGATCTGACACTGCTCTCTTCGGGCTTCCAGGATGTCGGCGTCTACGACTTCTCGCGCACGCTCGACATCAGCGGCGTCTCGGGCGACATCCTCGACGCGATCAACAACGGCGACAATCTCCGCTTCATCATCGCCAGCGACACGCCCGCCGCCGTTTTCCAGTTCGCCACCGGCCTGCCCGATCCCTCCCCCATCTTCGACTTCTTCGGCGAGCCCACCACCATCGACATCACCGTCACCGCCGGCGGCGCCGCCTGCCCGCCCGACCTCAACGGCGACGGCGTCGTCGACGCCGACGACTTCTTCCTCTTCCTCCAGCTCTTCGCCGCCGGCGATCCGGTCGCCGACTTCAACAACGACGGCGTGATCGACGCCGACGACTTCTTCGCCTTCCTCTCCGCCTTCGCGACCGGCTGCTGAACGCCGGACGAACGATCCAACCGCCGCCCCGCGCCGACCATCGCGGGGCGGTTTTCTGCGCTCACGAACAGTGTTCGGGACCTCGACCGGCGCCGACGCGTCAGCGAGCATCTGTCCCAGAGACCGATCACGGCGGTCTGGGCGAACTCGTTCGTGTTCTGTCCCTCGCACGAATACCCGTCGCGTGCCATGCCCGGCGACTCTCGTCGAGTTTTACGCAACCGGCGCTCCGGCGCCGCGTAGTGTTTGGTCACCGCACGCCGGGCTGAGCCCCCCGTAAAGCAACGGACCCGGCGGGCGGAGAACCCCGTAGTCGCTCGCCGAACGAGCGCACACCGAGGCCGGGCGGCCGCCCCCCGGCTCGCGTTCTCATAGGAGGATCCCGAATGTTCAAGAGAGTGATCGCCCCCGCTATGCTCGCCTCTGCCGCCGGTCTCGCGACCGCGCAGGAGCCCACCGTCCTCATCACCACCGTCCCGGGGTTGTCCACCTCGGCCATCCCCGGCGGCCAGCCCGGCGAGGAGTTCAGCAACTTCGCCGAGCGCCCCTTCGCCAGCGCCAGCGGCAACTACTGGATCCTCAAGGGCGGCAGCAACGCCGCTCAGACCTACACCGTCGGCCAGGGCCTCGCCTTCGGGACCGCCCTGCGCGGCGACGACCCCGCCCCGTGGAACCCCGGCTTCAATGTCGGCACCACCTTCATCAACGATGTCGCCATCAACGACAACGGCGGGTGGGCCTTCGTCACCACCGTCGACAACACCCTTACCCTCGCCCGCACCGACGGGACGGACTGGTTCGCCGATGTCCAGGGCGAGATCACCCAGGTCCCAGGCATGCCCGGCGTCTTCGTCGCCAACTTCTTCATCCAGAAGCCCGTGCTCACCAACGACGGACGCAGCGGCTACACCACACTTTCGCTCGACCTGCCGTCCGCCACGCGCAACTTCCTCATCCTCGGCGACCAGGTCCTCTCCCAGTCGGGCGTGAATGTCCCGACCAACCAGCCCAGCGGCGAGCAGGACACGATCAAAGCCAACGCCGTCAGCGCGTTCGGCGTCTCCGGCGACGGCGCCACATGGATGACCGAGGCCCGCCTCCGCGTCACGGGCAACTTCCCCTCGGGCACCCAGCTCCGCACCGTCGTTGTGAACAACGACGCCAAGATGCAGACCCTCCACCCCTTCGGGACCTTCCTCTCGCCGATCGAGCGCATCCACAACACCACGCTCTCGGGCGTCGGCGACTGGCTGGCACGCGCCAGCAACAATGACGGTCACGACTTCGTCGTCCGCAACGGCGACATCATCGCCGAGCGCGGCGCCCCGATCTTCGACGGCGCGACCGAGCTCTTCGACGACGCGCCATTCGACGCCACCTTCTTCATCAACATCGGCGGGCCCGACGGCGACTTCCTCGTCGGCGGCACCACCGACAACCCCGACACCGCACGCAACTCCGTCGTCGTCCTCAACAACGAACGCGTCATCGCCAGGCGCGGCGACACCGTCACCATCGACGGCCAGACCTTCTCGATCTCTTCGTTCAGCAACGATCGCGCGGTCTTCCTCGACGACGCAGTCCTCATCGCCGCCAACCTCTCAGACGCGGGCGGCTCCTTTGTCGGCTCGGCACTGCTCCACTACGACCTCGAAGCCGCCCCGACCTGCCCCGCCGACCTCAACGGCGACGGCGTCGTTGACGCCGACGACTTCTTCCTCTTCCTCAGCCTCTTCGCCGACGGCGACAGCCGCGCCGACATCAACGGCGACGGTGTGATCGACGCCGACGACTTCTTCGACTACCTGAGCCTCTTCGCCCAGGGCTGCTGATCACAGGGGCCACGCGCCCACAGCTCGACCGATCTCATGACGCGCCGGCCCGAAAGGGCCGGCGTTTTTTATTACATGCAGGCCCGGACGCGCGGACCCGGAATTCGTCCGCCGATCCAGTTCTCATGGAACATGCCCCGCGAGGCTGGTAGATTGGACCGTGGGCTTGCGGACCTTCGGGCGTCCGCGTCCAGGCTCGATGGGGTCGTGCCCGAGGATCGAGAACCCCTTTTCGGCAAGGACAGAGTGATGAAGAAATCGAACAGCCTCATTGTCGTGACCGCGGGAGCCGTGCTCGCCCCGATCGCCTCGGCGCAGCCCGTGGCGCTGGACACTTTCGGCCCCGGCGATTCGTTCGCCCCGGAAGTCCACGCCGTCCGCGGCCCGAACTCGACCGCCGGCAACCCCGTCGCCACCGGCCACATGTTCACCGCCGCAGAGGGCGGAACCCTCGCGCAGATCCGCACCGCCTTCCGACACGACGACGGCGACAACGACTACACCTTCCAGATCCGCTCGGGCAACGCCAACGGCGTCAACTTCGTGCTCGAAGAGTGGACGGGCGTTCAGGGCGGCGACGCCTCAGACCCCGACATCACACTCCAGAGCGACGGCTTCACCATCCTCGACGCCGGCCAGACCTACTGGCTCACCGTCATCGGCCAGGGAAGCGCCACCGGAGGCTGGCACCGCAACGACCAGAGCATCACCGGATTCTGGGCCACGAGCTCGAACCAAGGTGCGCAGTTCTTCCTCGTCAACGGCACCCTCCTCCCCGCAGCCCGCGTCACGCTCGAAGGCGCACCGACCTGCCCGGCAGACCTCAACAACGACGGCGTCGTCGACGCAGACGACTTCTTCCTCTTCCTCCAATGGTTCGCCGACGCCGACCCCCGCGCCGATATCAACAACGACGGAGTGATCGACGCCGACGACTTCTTCGACTACCTCGCCCTCTTCGCCCAGGGTTGCTGATCCGACTCCCCGCGGGAACGAACCGCCACCGGCAGACGCTGACGCGGACAGGATCTCCTGCATAGAACGACCGCCGACTAGACGCCGATCCCGCGGTCAAGACTTCTTGAATGAGGTTCCCTCTCGCCCTGGTGTGTTGCAGCACATCGGGGCTTTCTTGTACCCTCCACGGACGCCCCGACTTTGGGGCAACCAGCCCGACTTCTCGTGGGGGCGGAATCCGCATTCGTTCCGCGGCGGCCGTTCTGAGGCCGAAGCCGCCAGAGCGTCGCCCGCTTCCCCCTCGGCCCTTTCGTTCACGGGCCACCGATCCCGAGGAGTCGATGCACATGAGAAAGAGCACATTTCTGGCGGCCGGACTGTCCGTCTCGGCGTTCCTCCCGCTAAACGCAGCCGCACAGACACAGGCGGAGTTCATTCCGCTCGGTTTCCTGCCGGGCGTGCCAGAGCGGCTGACAGTCAACGGGGTCTCCGACGATGGCGCCGTCGTCGTGGGCACCGCCGGCGCGTTCCCCGACGAGCGACCGTTCATGTGGACACGCAGCGGGGGACTGGTCGAACTTCCCAGGCTCCCCGACGGCAGCGGCACAACCAGAGCCGAAGGCGTCTCCGGCGACGGCAATGTCATCGTCGGCCTCTCGCGCGGGAGGGCGGTCCGCTGGGTCAACGGCGCGATCGAGGAACTCGGATTCGACCCCGAAAGCCCCATCGGCACATTCGCATACCCCGTCGCTGCGTCCTTCGACGGTTCGGTCATCGTCGGCGAGGGCGAGCACGACACCGAGTTCAGGCTCGCCGCCGTTCGATGGACCGAAAGCGCTAAGTGGGAAGACCTCGGCTTCATCGCCGGCAGCGGCGGCACCTTCGAGGCGATCGCCACCAATGTCTCCGCGGACGGAACCACAGTGGTCGGATACTCGGAGTTCGCCGCGGCCGAAGCCTTCCGCTGGACACAGACCGATGGCATGATCGGCCTCGGATTCCTCCCCGGCGGAGGCAGCTTCAGCGTCTCCACCGCTCTCTCCGCCGACGGTTCCATCATCGGAGGCCAGAGCGATGTCCCCGGCGGCTGGGACGCCTGCGTCTGGATCAACGGCGCGATCGATCCGCTGCCCGCGCTCGGCTCGCCGGCCACCAAGGCTCACGCCGTCCGAGACATGACCTCCGACGGTTCGATCATCGTCGGCATGAACACCGGCCTGACCCCGACCACACGCTCGATCTTCGTCTGGGACGCGGTCAACGGCTCGCGCGATCTGCTCGACATCCTCGACGACCTGAACACTGACCTGCTCGGCTACCAACTCGTCCAGACCTCGCCCGCCACGGTAGGCTCGGTCGCGGGAATCTCCGGCGACGGCACGACCATCATCGGCAACTCGCCAAACCCCAACGGTGACCCTGAGGGCTGGGTCATCATCTTCAGCGAGGTCCCCGACTGCCCGGCAGACCTCAACAACGACGGCGTCGTCGACGCAGACGACTTCTTCCTCTTCCTCCAATGGTTCGCCGACGCCGACCCCCGCGCCGATATCAACAACGACGGAGTGATCGACGCCGACGACTTCTTCGACTACCTCGCCCTCTTCGCCCAGGGCTGCTAAGCCCCGAGCGTCCGAGAAACGCCACATACCCAAAGCCGCGCGGGCACAACCGCGCGGCTTTTTCTTCCCCGGGTTCGTCAGCCCCGCATTCCTGTGGTAGCCTTTTCCGACGCGTCCGGTTCCGGAGGAGAGGCCTGCAATGCACCCCAAGATCGTCACCGCCGCCGCAACGCTGACGCTCATCGGCGCCGCGGCGAACGCCGCGCCGTCGGCGTGGAATGTCGGCCCAGACTCCGAGATCGCCGAGCTGATCACCTCCGGCGACTGCCGCATGGTCATCATCGGCGACAGCATCTCCACCAAGCAAGCCAACACGCAGTTCCAGAGCTCGATGTACTGGGGCGTCATCCGCACATGGGACCCGCACCGATGGGCCGGAATCTGCGCCCCCTCCAACGGCCAGTACCCCACCATGCAGCTCTGGATCCCCCCCGGCTGGGCAGCGGATGTCTCCATCCACGGCGGAGGCAGCTACCCGGCGACCTACGGCTACGCACGCTTCAGCCCCGCAACCTACATCGACGCGATCTTCGAGCACGCCGATGTCCCCAGTGATACCAGCCTCTACGGCATCCAGCTCAACCTCAACACGCAGTGGCGCAACGGCCCCTGGTTCACAAGCGACGAGGTCACCGCAACCTTCGTGCTCTTCCGCACACCGCAGACAATCCCCTCGCTCATCGCCCAGGGATTCCGCGGCGGCGTCGGCTCGATCAACTCAGACCCCTTCGACATCACCGGCCCGGCCCAGGTCGTCGGCGTCCCGGCGCCGACCATCCCGCCCGGAAACCGCGAGGCCCGCTTCCGCATCCACTCTTGGGGAGAGCACGACGAATCCATCCAGCCCGACCACCTGATCGCCCTCACCACACGCGTCTACCTCCCCGATGTTGAGGGATTCCAGCTCGACGCCATCGCCATCGGCGGCTCACGCCTCCGCAACCATCTCTCCGATGGCCACTACGCCGACGAACACCTCCGCGAGTACCTTCGACACACCGGCAACCCCAATCTCATCTACATCCAGATCGGAGCCAATGACGGAAACTACACACAACGCTGGCACGACGACATGATCGCGCTCATCGACCGCTACGACCGTATCAGCGCCGACAACGGCGTCCAGCCCCGTTTCCTGCTCGTCCCGCCCTACGGAACCCAGAACAGCATCGAGCAGGAAGCCGCGCTCGAAATGGCCTCCGGCCTGTTCTCGATCGCCTTCACCGGCACCGGTCGCGTCAACCCAGACCGGATCGGATTCGTCAATCTTCCGCGACTGATCGGCGGACCCATCGATCCGTCACTGCTTCTGGACAACATTCATCCCCGACCCTCGGGCGCAAACTTCCTCGCCCAGACCGTCTGGGACACCGTCACCCAAGGCGCATGCGACGCAGACATCTCCGGCTCCGCCGACCCGGCCTCACCCGACTTCATGGTCCCCGACGGGGTCGTCGACGCCGAAGACTTCTTCACCTTCCTCCGCCTCTTCGCCGACGCCGACCCACGCGCAGATATCACCGGCTCCGCATCCCCGACCTCCCCCGAGTTCCTGGTGCCCGACGGCGTCATCGACGCCGAAGACTTCTTCGCCTTCCTCTTCCTGTTCGCCGCGGGCTGCTGACGGAAACCGGCCGCGCGTCCGAAGCAGAGCCCAAGACCACGGAGCGCGCAGGCCTCCAAACCGCGCACTCTCCCCTCCTACCCCACCTCCGGCTCACCCGCTCGACCCACTCGCTCGCAATGCAAGCGACCCGGGCGGCACAGATCACCAACCCGCGCACTCCCCCTCCTACCCCACCTCCGGCTCGCCTGCTCCCCTGCTCAACGCTCGACCCTCTCGCTCGCAAAGCGAGCGCCCCCTATCCTTGCACACCATGAGCGACACACCACCAATCGGCGCCGTCACCGCGACACTCGGCGAAGGCTACACCACCGACCTCAGCGTCCGCGCCCACGCCTTCCGCGCAGACGAGCCGCTCAAAGACGGCGGCAGAGACGCCGGGCCCACCCCCATCGAGCTCCTCCTCGCCGCCCTCGCCTCCTGCACCGCCATCACCGTACGCATGTACGCCGACCGCAAAGAGTTCCCCGTCCGCGAGATCAACGCCGTCGCACAGCGAACCGACTCGGGCAAGGGCGCGCTCGAATCCGTCAAAGTCTCGCTCTCGTTCACCGGCGAGATCTCAGAAGAACAACGCCAGCGCATCCTCGAAGTCTCGAAAAAATGCCCCGTCCACAAGTCGCTCAGCGCAGGCGTCAAGATCGAGACCGTGCTCGAAGATTGAAGCTCGCCGGGACTGCGCACCGCAGCCGGCGTTCACTCACCGAGCAGACGCACAAACGCCGCGTACGGCCCCGAGCGCACCGCGTTGACAAACCGCCCGTCGGCGCTCAGCACCACGCCACGCTCGCCGATCGCGACCGCAAGATAGAGGCTGTCGTACACACTGCAACCCGTCTGCAGCGCGATCTCCGTCGCCCTCGCGGCAAGCGGATGGATCGGCGCAGACCGCACCGGCAACTCCGCCGCAGCTCCGATCACCCGCAGCGCGAGCGACTCTGAAATCTCGCCCCGCCTCGCCCGCTTCCACGCGATGCTCCCGATCTCCGCCCAAAGCAGGTCGGGCGCGACAAGCTCGGAACGGGCGCCTTGCAGCGCAGACTCCGCGGCTTCCGACCCAGCCTCAGGAAAGTAGATCTTCGCGACGACGCTCGCATCGACGACCAGAGCGCTCACCGCTCACGGTCCTCGCGGATGAGCTCAACGCTGTCGGCGGCCCCCTCGCCCGACTCGGGCATCGACGACCGGATCTCGCGTGCGCGTTCGATGGCGTCATCGATCGACTGGGCGCGAGCTTCGCGATCAAGCATCGTCTTCAGCTCGCTCTGCAGCGACCTGCCGTTCTTCTTGGCCCGACGCTTCAGCCGGTCCACAGTCGATTTGCTCAGGCCCCGCAGCAGAATGTCGGCCATGCCTGGGTCTCCGGATCGAGTGATAGCATTATGATATCACATTCGGAGACGCCCGCAACCGGAAATCCCCAACCGGATTTCGAACTCGCCTACGGCACGCGGCAGCGCCCGCCCTCGCAACGCCGGCCCGGCAGCCTCAGCCGAACACGGGCGAACACCCGGTACGCCGCATCCACCGCCGGCCGCACCACGGGCCAACCCGTCCACGCCAAGAGCCACCCCCAGCCGACCGCCCGGTACGCACGCCGGAACACCTCCACGCCCGTCACGATCCGCCCGTCGGCCGTCACCCCGTGGATGCTCCCCATCACATCGTCCTGCGTCCGCCCGTACACCGACGCGTCGAACCCCGGCTCGGCGATGTCGACCAGCCGCAGACGACCACGCCCGCGGTCCATCCGCTCCAACAGCCTCGCCTCGTGACGGCAGAGCGGGCAGTCGCCGTCGATCAGAATCGTGAACGACGGTTCGCACGCCTCGCGCTGAACCCGCCCGATCGATGTACTCGTGGTCTCAGCTCGCATCAGCAGGCGTTTCGGCCGGCGCCATCGCCGGATTCGTCCCCGCTCCGACCCGGAACCGCCCCGCCTTTCCCCACGCACGCCCGCCGCTCAAGGTCCGCAAACCACCCCTACCATCCCCACGGGAAAGGGTGCGGGAACATGACCTCCCAGATCGGCTCCATCACAGTCACCCGCGGCATCCGCATCGAAGCGAGCCCACGCTATCTCCCCGACCACTCCAAGCCCGACGAAGCCAACTTCGTCTTCGCCTACACCATCCGCATCAAGAACGAAAGCCCCGAGACCGTCCGCGTCCTCTGGCGACACTGGAACATCACCGACGCCAACGCCCAGACCAAGGAAGTGCAAGGCCGCGGCGTCGTCGGCGAACAACCCGTCCTCACCCCAGGCGATGCCTTCGAATACCAGTCCTTTTGCCCCCTCACCACACCCACGGGCGCCATGGAAGGACACCTCACCCTCGAACGCGCAGACAAGTCGATGTTCGAAGCCTACATCGACCGCTTCGAACTCAACAGCGAACCCGCCGACAACGACTGAATACCCCCAAGAGTCACCCCCAACCTCGACGCCGACCCCTGAGGCAAAGCCGAAGGGTCGGGTCATCGCGCCTCAGATAGCACCGGCGGCACAGTTCCCCGACCTGCGCACTCCCCCTCCTACCCAATCTCCGGCTCGCCTGCTCGACTCTCGCCTGCTCAACCCTCTCGCACGCCAAAAGCGTGCGCCCGGGTGGCACGGCCCGCCGAGCCGTGACCCTACAAAACCTCGTGGCACAAGTGACCCGCCCGTGGCTACACCAACTCCATCCCTCGCCCGCGCAGCGGGCCTCCAAGGTGGCACAGGTCCCCGACCTGCACACTCCCCCTCCTACCCAATCTCCGGCTCGCCTGCTCGACTCTCGCCTGCTCAACCCTCTCGCACGCCAAAGGCGTGCGCTCCCCACCCCGCGCCCAGCGCCCAACTCCCAGCGCCCAGCGCAAAGCCCTTCACCGCTCCTCCTCCACCTCCCGCTCCTGCCCCACCGCCTCCGGCGACGCAGGCCCCTCCCGCGTGCTCGACTGAATCAGCACCACACCGACCAGCAGCAACACCACCCCGATCACACGCCTCGGATCCGCCGCACGCTTCTCAAGCCCGAGCAGCCCGTAGTGGTCGATCACCGTCGACGAAAGCATCTGACCGAACACGATCGCCGCGATCAGCAGCACCACCCCAAGCCGCGGCACAAGCACGATCGACGACACCACAAAGGTCGCCCCGATCACCCCGCCGAAGAGCGCCCACCACGGCGCCTCCGTCAGCTTCGCAAGCCCGCGGAAATCCACGCCCACGATCAGCGCGACAAGCGTCACCGTCGCAAAGCCCACCATGAAATTCACAAACCCGCCCAGCCACGGGCTGCCCGTGTGCGCACGAACCTGCGCGTTCAGCGCCGGCTGGATCGGCAGCAGCATGCCCACAGCCACCGCCGCAAGCAGGGCCAGCAGCAGCACCAGCCTGCCCCCGTCGCCCGACACGCTTACGCCTTCTTCCGCAGCATCGAGCGCGCGACCGCCGCAGTCCCCGCCGCAGCGATCACCAGCGCCGCCGCCTTCGCCCGCTTGACCTGCCTGCTCGACGCGCGCCCCGTCACACACCAGGTCGCAAACTGCTCGCAGTTGTTGCTGAAAAGCTGGTACGCCGACTCGCCCATCCGCGACATCGCACGCTCGGCGATCTTCTCGGGCTCGAAACCCTCGGCGTGCTCGACAACGCGAACCTCCGGCGCTCCGCCCACGAACACCGCCATCTCGACACGCTGGATCCTCCCCGAGACCTTGTCGTACTCGACAACAGTCCCGTCGCCCATGTCGATCCCGTGGTGCGTGTACCCCCGCCGCGCGACCTTGATGTGATCACCTAAAGCCATCGACGCCCCTACTCGCCCTCGCGGCTCGCCTTGCGGATCACCACCGGATCCGACGGCACATCACCGTGCCCCGCAACCGTCGCCGTCTTCACCTTGCGGATCTTGTCGACCACATCCATCCCATCGACCACACGACCGAACACGGCATAACCAGCCCCGTCTCGCGGCTCGTCCAGGAAGTCGTTGTCGCCGACATTGATGAAAAACTGCGCCGTCGCAGAGTCCGCCTGACCCCCCAGCCGCGCCATCGCGACCGTCCCCTTCTCATTGCTCAGTCCGTTCTTCCACTCGTTCTTGATCCCCTTGCCCGTCGGCTTCTGCTCCATCTCCGGCGTAAAGCCGCCCCCCTGGATCATGAACCCGTCGATCACGCGGTGAAAAATCGTGTTGTCGTAGTGGCCCTTGTCCACATACGAAAGAAAGTTCTCGACTGTCGCCGGCGCCTTCTCGGCGTCCAGCTCCAGCACGATGTCGCCTTCGGTGGTCTCAAGCCTGACCTGCATCGCGTTCGCCTCCGGTGGGTCTCGGCGACGGCCCGGACACTCGCCGGCCGACGCACAAGGGACCGTAGGCCATGCACCCCCCAGATGGTCACGAAGTCACCGTGTGTTCACCAGCGGACCCGCCGGCCATCCCGCTCAACCAATGTCAACGCGTACGCGGGCATCAGCAACGCCTCCCGGCGCACCCGGCGCAGACACCACCCCGAGACCAACCCCCCAGCCCCGATCAACGCAAGCCCGACGACCACCGCCGCCCACTCGCTCACAAAGGTCAGCGGCGAAAGACCGAAACGCAGCTCCGACTCGTACCAGATCGTCAGCACCCCACAGACCGACCCGAGCCCGATCGCAGTCGCCACAAGCCCGATATACCACAACAGCAGCATCCATCGCGGCAGACAGCCCTTCCGGTGGGCGGCGCTGAAAGACAGCAACCCGTCCCGGACAGCAAGATGCGAAATCCCGTAACCCAACGCTCCAAAGAGCGAAAATACCGAACCCATCCCGTTCTCTCCACCGGCGGAACCGGAACCACCGGCCCGTTCTCCCGCCCAGCCTACAGGAACGGGCCGCCGAAGCAAGAACAATTCCCACGCCCGCCCCGGCTTCCAGGCCCCGCCCGCCCGTTCCCGGACCGACCCACCATGGCGGGTGAAGAGCCAGCCAAATCCGCCCAACCCATCCAACCGCGAGACGCTTCCACCCCCTCGTTCGCGGTTCCCGACGGCAATGGCTCATCCTCTCGCCTTCCCCAGCCGATGGTTGGGCTCGAAGCGGCGCGTAAATCTGGACATCCGTTCATGCCAGCAACGCACATGCAGCCGGCCCCCGGGCCCGACGATCCACCGCGACAGCTCGCGCTGGACGCGCTGCGCGCCGCCGGATTCGCCTTCTGGTCATGCGACCCGGGCGCATGCCGCGTGACAATCTACGACCCCAACGAGACCTCGCCGCTGGTGATCGACCGGCCCGACGCGATCGAGCAGATCCTCGGCGCGGTTCCCGGCCCGTTCTGCACCGAGCTGACCGTTGACGACCCGTCGCGGGGTTCGAGGACGCTCCGGCTCAGCGGCGGCGTCACAAAGACGGATGAGCGGGGCGAACCGGCGTTGCTCGGCGGCTTGTGCGAGGACATCACCGGCTCGATCCGCGCCCAGCAGATCGAACGCGACGCCCGCCTTCGCGCCGAAGCGGCCGATCGCGCCAAAACAGAGTTCCTCGCCTCGATGAGCCACGAGATCCGCACGCCCATGACCTCGATCCTGGGCTACGCCGAACTGCTCGCCGAGCCCGGGCACCCCGAGGAGCGGAGGGCGGCGTTCATCGACAGCATCCGGCGCAACGGGCGTCACCTGCTGGTCATCATCAACGACCTCCTGGACATCTCGCGGATCGAGGCCGACCGGCTGCATGTCGAGTCCGAGCCGACTGATGCGCCGTCGCTCGTCGTCGATGTCTGTGCGACGCTCGAACCCCGCGCCCGCGTCAAGGGCATCGGGTTCTCCTGCGTCCTCTGCTCGCCCGTCCCCAGTTCGCTCAACACCGATCCGACGCGCCTTCGTCAGATCCTGATGAACCTCGTCGGCAACGCGATCAAGTTCACAGACCACGGACAGGTCCGCGTCGAGCTTTCGAGCGTCCGGGCTGCCGGCGGCAAGCACGCGCTGGTCGTCGATGTGATCGACACCGGGCAGGGGATCCCAATCGAGACCGCCGGCAGGCTGTTCCAGCCGTACGCCCAGGCCGACGCGTCGATCGCCCGGACGCACGGGGGGAGCGGGCTGGGGCTGGTGATCAGCCGTCGGCTGGCGCGGCTGCTGGGTGGCGATGTGGTGCTGCTGCGTTCTTCGCCCGGGAGCGGGAGCACCTTCCGGATGACGATCGCCGCCGAAGCCGCGGGGGAGGATCGCTTCACCGACGATCTGCCCTCGCCCGAGCGGCTGCCCGAGCCCGCCTCGGAAGAGGGGACGGGCGGGGTCTGCGGGAAGGTGCTGCTGGCCGAGGACGGGCCTGATAACCAGCGTCTTCTCTCGCTGCTGCTGCGTCGGGCGGGTCTGGATGTTGAGGTCGCCGAGCACGGACAGGCGGCGATCGATTGCGTGAACGCGGCGGTCGCCCGGGGGGAGCCGTACGACCTGATTCTGATGGACATGCAGATGCCTGTCTTGGACGGGTACGAGACGACGCGACGGCTGCGGCGTGGGGGCTGGCGTGGTCCTATCATCGCCCTGACGGCCCACGCGTTGCGTCGGGATCGGGTCGCGTGCATCGAGGCGGGGTGCGACGACTTTGCGCCCAAGCCGATCGAGGCCCGGGTGCTGCTGGAGCTGGTGGGGCGATGGCTGGACGAGGGTCGCCGGCGCGCGCAACTTGCCGCATAAACCCCGAGGATCGGGGTCCGGGGCGGGCGCGGCGCTACACTTTCGCCCCTGCCGCGGGTCAGCGGCACGGGACCGGAGACACGACTGCGCATGGCGAAACAGGAAGAAAAGTTTTCTTTGGAAGCGATCGTGATTGAGGCGTTGCCCAACGCGATGTTCAAGGTCAGGCTCCCGAATGACAAGGAGATCCTGGCGTATGTGTCTGGGAAGATGCGCAAGCACTACATCCGGATTCTGCCTGGGGACATGGTGACGGTGGAGATGACGCCGTACGACCTGACCAAGGGTCGGATCACTTACCGTGCGCGGTAGGCGTGGCGGGTACGGGATGCTGCGCTCGGGGCGTCGGGTCGGCGTTGCGATGATTCTGTTGCGGATCATCCTCAGGCGTTCGATGCGGAGCGGATCACGCGGCCGGCGGATGCCTCGCCGCTGAGGCAGGCGCCCTCGACGCGCGGGCCTGCGCACCAATTCTCGCGGCAGGCCAGACCGAGCATTGGATCGAACAAGCATCGCTGTTTGAGCGGCCTTGAGGGGAGGGCGTAGCGCCATCGGTGTGCGACTGTGAGCGTGGGGCTCGGGGCGGCCGCCTTCGACGGGCGAGAGGGTGGAGCAGGTGAGAGGCGAGCAGTCGAGAGGTTTGGTAGAGGGTGTAGGCGGCCTTTCGGGAGGGACACTGGCGGGCGAGCCGCCAGTGCCACAGGGCGGAGGGAAGAGTTCTGCGAGTTGTTTGATGGCGAGGCGGAGTTCTCTGGCGAAGGCGCCGTTGATGGGTTGGTGTTGGGCGAGGTTGCAGAGGCGTTCGAGGATGAGTTGGCGGGTCGCCTGTTCGATGACGGGAGCGCGGAGGGTTTTTACCGCCCGCAGGGTTTGGAGGGCGGCTTGGAAGGCGGGGCGTGAGGCGAGGGCGAGGATCTGCCGCAGGGTGAGCTGGTGGGCGCGGCTGAGATCGAGCTCGGAGAATCCGGGCTTGCACCAGTCGTCGAGGAGGGCGTGGGTGGCCTCGTCGATTTCTTCTGGGGTGAAGTCAGCGAGTGGGTCTTGTGCGGCTTGCATGCCGCGAAGATATGGGGTTGGGGGCGGGGTTCAAGGGTGAGGGGGTGTATCGTCGTGTTTTGGCGCGCGCGGGTGGGTGATGTCGCCCCAGAGTCTTGTTTCGGGCGTGGGGATCGGCTGATTCCTTGGCGCGGGTCTGCGGTGGGCTTTGAGCCGGTTGGCGTTTGGCCGCGGATCCGGTAGTCTGTCGCCATGCCTGAGGGGAGAGCGTGTAGATGGAGGGCGGCCGATTCTTCGATCAAAGAACAACGCTTCGTATGGTCAAGAAGGATCCATGCCGGCGGGGTGTACCGAGCGTTAGGCGCATCACTAGAGGTCGTTCTGTGTTTTACTTGCGCCGCGTCGTTGCCCCGAGTGGTTTCGGCGGTCTGAACTAGCCGAGAGGATTGGAATGCCTATTGAAGTTGGAATCTGGAGGCTCGGGGACAAGCTTGAGCCAATCGGTTACTCTCGCATGGACAAGGAGAACCGGCTGGAGTCAGTGCTTACCGATGATCTGACTGTCGTGGATCCTGGTTTTATGTTGATTGGACGCCAAGTTCCGACAGCGTTCGGAAAGTTCATTGACCTGCTCGCACTTGACTCGGAAGGGCATGTCGTGGTTCTTGAGCTCAAGCGCGATCGTACGCCGCGGGAAGTTGTTGCCCAACTGCTTGACTACGGATCGTGGGTTCGCGGACTTGAAGACGACGATCTCGCGTCAATCTTCGAGTCGTTCTATGCAAAGCACTACCCTGAGCGCAAGGCGATATCGCTCGATGAGGCGTTTCGCGAGCGATTCGCCAGCGAGCTTCCCGAGCCGCTCAATGAGTCTCACAAGCTCGTTCTCGTCGCGAGCGATCTCGACGACAGTTCAGAGCGAATTATTACCTATCTTGCGGACGAGTACGGTGTCGCCATCAATGCGGTCTTCTTCCGCGTTTTTCGGGACGGTGATCGCGAGTATCTTTCCCGCGCTTGGCTTTCTGACCCGGAGCAGGTCGAGGCTCGTGCGGAAGCGAAGCGGGATAGGAAGCCGTGGAACGGTGAGTACTACGCTTCCTTTGGCGTCGATGATCACCGCGACTGGGAAGAGGCGAGGAAGTACGGCTTCATCTCCGCGGGCGGTGGGCCTTGGTACACCCGGACACTGAGCACGCTTGAGCCGGAAGGGCGCGTGTGGGTGAACATACCTGGCGTGGGGTATGTCGGCGTGGGTGAGATCGTCGAATCGGTGGTTCCGATCGATGATTTTATGGTTGACGATGGCGCCGGGGGGCGGGTTCCGATCACATCACTGCCTCTGAAGGCAGCCAAACACCCCACGGCGGCGGCCAACCCGGACAAGGCGGAGCACTTCGTACGGGTCAAGTGGCTCAAAACTGTTCCCGTGGAGCAGGCGATCCGGGAGAAGGGATTCTTTGGTAATCAAAACTCTGCTGCTAGGCCACGCACAAAGCTGTGGCAGCACACGGTGGAGCGTTTGGCGGCGGCGTTCGGAGAGAGTCTGTAGAGGCTCGTTCGTCACCGCGGCGATCGAAGCTCTCCCTGGAATTCTCTTAGCAACAGCATGGCTTTGTCGAGGCTCGGGTTCCTCCGGCCCTTCGGGACGGGTTGGTTTGGGGTATGCTATCCACGGGTCGCGCCGGCCTTGACGCGGGGCGTCGTGGCCTGCTGCACCCGTGGCTGCATTCCTTCGCCCGCGTTGCGGGCGAGAGAGGCGAGCGTCGAGCGGGTGAGCGGGAGGGGGCTTGGTTGGGGTGCGGCGTGTTCTTTGCGTGGAGTTGAGTTTGACCCGACTCTTCGCTGCGCTCAGAGGTCGGCGTCCGGGTTCGGGGCTCGCTTGCTGGGTGGTTGAGAGGAGGAAGCGTTGGTGTAGCCACAGGCGAGACGCCTGTGCCACGAGATTGGGTAGGGCGCTTGCTTTGCGAGCGGGAGGGTTGAGCGGGAGAGCGGGCGGGCTGGTGAGCCGGGGATGGTGTCGTTGGGGGAGGACACGGCTCGGCGAGCCGTGCCACCCGGGGCGCCCGGATTGCGGGCGAGTTGGTCGAGCTGGAAAGGAGCGAGCGGCCGAGGGGCGTGGTGTGCGGCGCCGATGGATGAGCGATCGAAGTGTTCCTCCGCCCCTTCGGGGCGGGATGGTTTTGGGGATGGCTTTCCACGGGTTGCGCCGGCCTCGACGCGTTGCGTCGTGGCCTGCTCCACCCGTGGCTACATTCCTTCGCCCGCGTTGCGGGCGAGGCGATCGCGGAGCGAGCGAGAGAGGCGAGCCGCCCGCTTTGCGGGCGGGAGGGTCGAGCGGGAGAGCAGGCGAGGAGGTGAGTCGGAGATGGTGTAGTTGGGGGAGGACACGGCTCGGCGAGCCGTGCCACCCGGGGCGCCCGCGTTGCGGGCTGGGGCGCGCCCGCTCTTGGCGGGCGAGGGTGTTTAGGGGGAGAGACGCGAGCGTCGAGAGATTGGGTAGGACAGGGCGTGCACGGGTCCGAGTCCTGTGGCGCCTGGGACGCCCGGTGCGTGGGCGGGGGTTGCCGCGGGATGGGGTTTTGGACGGGCACGGGGTGAGTTTACGGTTGGGTGGGGTTTGCCGCAAGGGGAGGGGCTTCGCCCGGGCGCGGGGCGTTGGGCGCGGGGTGCTGGGTTTGGAGGAAGCGGGGGCGCCCGCTGCGCGGGCGAGAGGGTCGAGGGGGAGAGAGGCGAGAGTCGAGAGGTGGGGTAGTTGGAGGAGAGCACAGGTCGGAGACCTGTGCCACCGGGGACGCCCGCTGCGCGGGCGAGAGGGTCGAGGGGGAGAGAGGCGAGAGTCGAGAGGTGGGGTAGTTGGGGGAGAGCGTCGAGCGTTGAGCCGGAGAGGCGGAGGGGCGGGTTGGAGGATGGGCGTGTGGCGGGGATTGGGGTTGGTGGGGTGTTCTTTTTTGTGCCGCTAGACTCGGGTTGCGGGACGGATTTCGGAGGGGGGTTGGGGTGCGGGCTTTGGGCCGGCGGCATCCGGCTGGGGTGCTTTGGCGAAGGCGGGCTGCGAGTTGGGGTGCGGCAAGGAGGCTTGAGGGTGTGCGATGCCTGGTGATGGTGGCGTGACGATGCCGAGGCGTGAGAGTCCTGAGCCGCTGCCGGCGCCGAGCCGGGTGCAGCTGAAGCATCTGCTGCCGTTTTTGGCGATCCACCTGGTGTGCGTCGGTGTGATCTGGGTGGGTGTGAGCTGGGTTGCGGTTGGTGTTGCGTTTGTGTTGTATTGGGTTCGGATGTTTGTGATTACGGGGTTTTATCACCGGTATTTTTCGCACCGGAGTTTTAAGACGAGCCGCGTGATGCAGGCGTTGATGGCGGCGGTCGGGACGACGACGGCGCAGCGTGGGCCGATGTGGTGGGCGGCGTGGCATCGGCACCATCACCGGCATTCGGACGATCATCCGGATATTCACTCGCCGCACTGGTACGGGTTGCTGTGGAGCCACATGTTCTGGTTCAACTCTGACGACGGGGTTGCGATCGATCCGTCGCGGGTGCCGGATCTGATGAAGTATCCGGAGCTTCGGTTTATCGAGCGTTGGCATATGCTGGGGCCGCTGGGGCTTGCCGCGGCGATGTTTGTGCTGGGGTGGGGGCTTGCCGCGGCGGGGCTGAACACGAGCGGGGCGCAGATGCTGGTGTGGGGGTTTGGTGTGTCGACGGTGGTGCTGTATCACTGTACTTTTACGATCAACTCCTTGGCGCACATGTGGGGTCGGCGGCGGTTTAAGACCAAGGACGACTCGCGGAACAATCTGGCGCTGGCGCTTGTGACGATGGGCGAGGGCTGGCACAACAACCACCACTTTCACCCCGGGAGCTCTCGCCAGGGGTTTTACTGGTGGGAGATCGATGTGACCTATTACATCCTGTGGGCGATGTCGAAGGTTGGGCTTGTGTGGGAGCTTCGTGGTGTGCCCGAGCGGGTGTATCACGCGGCGGAGGAGCACGCGGGGCGGGAGCGTGACCCGGGGATGGAGTTGAACAGGAAGATGAAGGCGGCGCGAAGCCGCGGGCGCCCGGCGGAAGAGGCGCGAGGTCGATGAAGATCGCGATTGTTGGTTCTGGGATCTCGGGTCTTGTGTGCGCGCACCGTCTGCATGGGGGATTGCACCGCGAGCACGAGGTGACGGTGTTCGAGAAGGAGGGGTGGATCGGGGGGCACACGCACACGGTGGATGTGCGGCACGAGGGGCGGGATTTGCGGGTGGACACGGGGTTTATCGTGTTCAACCGGCGGAACTACACCGAGTTTGACAAGCTGTTGAACGAGCTTGGGGTCGAGAGCCAGCCGACGGATATGAGTTTTTCTGTGCGGGAGGAGGGGACGGGGTTTGAGTACGGGGGGCTGAACCTCAACACGCTGTTTGCGAGGCGGCGGCACCTTGTGAGCCCGGGGTTTTACCGGATGCTGGCGGCGATTTTGCGGTTTAACCGCGAGGCGCCGGCGGATGTGCTTGAGGGGGGCGAGGGGGGCGTGGGGGGCGTGGGGTTTGAGACGCTGGGGGCGTATCTGGCGGAGAAGAAGTATCCGCGGGCGATGGTGGAGCTGTATCTGGTGCCGATGGCGGCGGCGGTGTGGTCGAGCCCGGAGCGGGCGGTACTGGAGATGCCGCTGCGGTTCTTTGTGGAGTTTTTTAGGAACCACGGGATGTTGCAGACGCGGGATCGGCCGCGGTGGCGGACGGTCCGGGGCGGGTCTGCGTGTTATGTGGAGAAGCTTGTTGCGCCGTTTCGGGATCGGATTCGGTTGCGGACGGCTGTTGAGGGGGTTTGGCGGGATGGGGATGGGGTGACTGTTCGATCGGGGCGTGCTGTGGAGGGGGGCGCGCGCGGGGCGGAGAGCGAGCGGTTTGATGAGGTGATTTTCGCGTGCCACTCGGATCAGGCGCTGGCGATGCTGGGGGATGCGACGGGGGCGGAGCGGGAGATTCTGGGGGCGCTGCCTTATCAGGCGAACGAGACGGTGCTGCATACGGATGCGTCGGTGTTGCCGCGGCGGCGGTTGGCGTGGAGTGCGTGGAATTACCACATTCCTGCGGGGATGCGCGGGGGCGGTGACGCGGCGCCGGAGAAGGTGCTGGTGACTTACAACATGGACATCCTGCAGCGGCTGGGGTGCGAAACGCCGGTGTGTGTGACGCTGAACCGGACGGATCGGATTGATGAAAGGCGTGTGATTGCGAGTTACCTGTACCATCATCCTGTGTACACGGCGTCGGGTGTTGCGGCGCAGGGGCGGTGGGCGGAGATCAGCGGGCGGAATCGGACGCATTTTTGCGGGGCGTACTGGGGGTATGGGTTTCACGAGGATGGTGTGCGGAGTGGTTTGCGGGTTTGCGGGTCGCCCGCCTTCGGCGGGCGCGAGAGGCGAGAGGCGAGAGGAGAGAGTCGAGCGGAGGTGGGGTAGGGGGAGGGTGATCGGGGGCGTTGATGGGTGTTTCGAGCGCGGTGTATGTGGGGCGTGTGCGTCATCGGCGGGTTTCGCCGGTGCGTCATGCGTTTTCGATGCCGCTGCACCTGGTGTATCTGGATCTTGACGAGGTTGAGGGGCTGTTTCGTCGGCGGCTGTTGTGGTCGGCGCGGGGGCCGAATCTGGCTTGGTTTCGGCGGAAGGACTATTTGGGGCCGCGGGGGAAGCCGCTCTTGGAGGCGGTGCGTGATCGTGTGGAGGGGGAGCTTGGGCGTCGGCCTTCGGGGGCGGTGCGGGTTTTGACGCAGCCTCGGTACTTCGGGTGCGGGTTCAACCCTGTGAGTTTTTACTACTGCTTTGAGGGGGAGAGGCTGGACGCGATTGTTGCGGAGATCACGAACACGCCGTGGCGGGAGCGGCACGCGTATGTGCTGGATGCTCGGGCGGCGCGGGAGGGCGGAAAGCCTGGGGGGCTCTTGCGATTCCGGTTCAGGAAGTGTTTTTATGTGTCGCCGTTTATGGAGATGGAGATCGAGTACGACTGGTCGTTTTCCGAGCCGGGTGAGGGTGTGTTTGTGCACATGAACTGCCGCCCGGAGCGGGGGGCGGCGGAGGGGGCTGTGAAGGGGACGGGGGATGAGGGGTCGGGTGACGCATCCGGACAGGTTCGTCCGCCGAAACGCTTCGACGCCACGCTGACGCTCGCGCGTCGTGAGCTGACCGGGCGGCGGATGGCGTGGATCCTGGCTCGGTATCCGTTCCAGACGGCGCGGGTTGTGGGCCGGATCTATTTCGAGGCGTTTCGTCTGCGTCTGAAGAAGGCGCCCGCGTACCGGCACGACCCGGGCGGGCTTCGGCAGGAGGGTCCGGCTTGATCATCCAAGGGAAGCTTCGGCGGACGGCTCGCGGCGCCCGCTACAGCGCGCTGCAGAAGCTCGGGCGGAAGTTCGTGCACGAGCTCGTCGGGCGCCTCGGCGTCGGGCGGCTGGAGCTTGTCGATCGCACCGAGGGCGAGGCGAGGCGGATTGTCGGCGGTCCGGGGGGATCGCTGAGTGCGGGCCTGGAGGTGCTCGACCCGCGGTTTTATGCGGCGGTGGTGTTCGGCGGGCGGACCGGGGCGGCGGAGGCGTACATCGAGGGTTGGTGGACGAGCGACGACCCGGCGAAGGTTGTCGAGTTGATGACGGTGAACGAACAAGCGCTGCGTTCGATGGACGGGGTGCTGGTGAGGCTGCTGTCGCCGGCGAATCGTGCGGCGTATTGGTTGCGGCGGAACACGAAGCGTGGCAGCCGCAGGAACATCGCGGCGCATTACGACCTTTCAAACGATTTCTTCGCGTCGTTTCTTGATGCGAGCATGACCTATTCGTGCGGGATCTTCGAGCGTGAGGACTCGACGCTGCACGAGGCGCAGATCGAGAAGATCGATCGGGCTTGCCGCAGGCTTGAGCTGTCGCCGGGCGATCATCTGCTTGAGATCGGGACGGGTTGGGGATCGATGGCGATGCACGCGGCGTCGAACTATGGCTGCCGCGTGACGACGACGACGGTGAGCGCGGCGCAGCACAGCTACGCGGCGGCGAAGATCGCGGAGGCGGGGCTGTCGGACCGGATCGAGCTCTTGCTGACGGACTACCGCGACCTTGAGGGCCGGTACGACAAGCTGGTGAGCATCGAGATGATCGAGGCGGTCGGGTGGCGGTATTTCGATACCTACTTCAGAAAGTGTTCGTCGCTGCTTGAGGACGATGGGCGGATGCTTTTGCAGGCGATCGTGATCCGTGACCAGGACTTCCACGCCGCCAAGCGGAAACAGGATTTTTTGAAGGAGTACATCTTCCCCGGGAGTTGTCTGCCGAGCGTGGAGTCGGTCGCGGGCTCGGTTCGGCGGGCGACGGACATGCGGATCACGCACGCGGAAGACATCGGGCCGCACTACGCGACGACGCTTCGGCGTTGGCGTGAGAACATGTTTGCGAACATCGATCGAGTGCGGGCGGAGGGTTTCAATGAGCGGTTTATCCGGCTATGGGACTTTTACTTCTGCTACTGCGAGGGTGCGTTCAATGCGAGGAGCTGCGGGGATGTGATGTTTGTGCTTGATAAGCCCGGGTGTCGGCTTGCGCCTTGTGCGACGGCGGGTGTCGTGGCGAGGAAAGAGGTTGTGTGAGCGGGGTTAGGGTGACAGATTTCGGGGGATGCTCCGCTTTTGCCGTCTTGGATGGGCGGCGAGGGTTTCGGTTGGGCAGCGGAGTTCTCGATCGAGCGCACCGACCTCGATGGGCTGTTCATGGGGCCGAGGTCGGCAGCACGGGGAGCGCGGGCTTGGGGCTTGTTGCTGTGACTTTTGGCGGCACCGGTGGCGCACTGTTCCTTCGCCCCTTCAGGCAACGCCGTGAACTAAGCGTCGTGTTGCGGGTGCTTGGTGTAGGCGATCCACTTCTCTTTCGGTGTCGCTTCTCGGATCTTCGGGGGCTTGGGTCTCAGCGGCGACGGCGTGTTCCGCGTGTGCGGTCGGTGACGGGAGTGTTTGGGGCGGCGGCGGGTGTATCCGTCGTCGACCGCCTCGGCCAGCTCCTTGTCCAACT
>JBJHCY010000011.1:0-97359 GCA_050486265.1 Phycisphaerales bacterium
GTGCGCCGATCGCGCTGGTCATCGCGTCGAGCGTGGTGGGGGTGCTGGCGGCGTTGCCGGTGGTGTACCTCGTTGTGCGCGCGCTGGAGGCGGGCGGGGGCGAACTCTTCGAAACGCTGCGACGCCCCGGGCTGGTGATGCTCGTGCTGCGCACGGCCGCGCTCGCGGGGGTGGTCGCCCTTGCTTCGGTTTCGGTCGCGTTCGTGCTCGCGGTGCTGACGGCGGCGACGGATCTGCCTCTGCGCCGGGCGGCGTCGGTGGTGTCGGTGCTGCCTCTGGCGGCGCCCTGCTATGTCGGGGCGTCGGCGGTGGTGGGGCTGAGCGGGCCGGGCGGGATTTTCGAGGGGATGGGTGCGGCGAGGGGCTTCGGCGCCGCGGCGGTCGTGCTGACGCTGTTTATCTTCCCGCTGGCGTATTTGCCGCTGCGGGCGTCGATCTCGCGCGTGGACCCGAGGCTGATTGACGCGGCGAGGTCGCTGGGCGAGGGCGGGCTGGGCGCGACACTGCGTGTCGTCTTGGCGTGGTCGTGGCCGGCGTGCGTGGGCGGGGGCGTGCTGGTCGGGCTGTACACGCTCGGCGAGTTCGGGGCGGTGACGATGCTCCGCTGCGACACGCTGACGGCGGTGATCTACGAGCAGTACCGCTCGTCGTTCAGCCGCACGGGCGCCGCGGTGTCGAGCCTGCTGCTTGTCGTGCTGGTGCTGGCGTGTCTGGGCTTGGGCGGGCTGCTGCGACGGCGCGGGGGGTGGTCGAGCGCGAGGGGGTCATCGCGCGGCGGCGTGACACTCAAGCTCGGGGCGTGGCGCTGGCCGGCGTTCGTGTTTGTGATGCTCATCGGCGCGGGGCCGGTGCTGCTGGTGGTGCTGACGCTGCTGTCTTGGCTGACTGGGGGGCTTGCTGGCGGATTGAGTGGGGGGCAAGAGACCGGGCAGAGTTCGATCGGCAGCGGGCTGTGGGCCGGGGCGGCGACCTCGGCGATCGTCGCCGTCGGCGCGGGCGTTGCGTGCGTGGTGCTGACGACGCCCGCGGCGGTGCTCGCGGCGAGGTATCCCGGACGCGTGTCGGGCCTCATCGAGCGGGCGGTCTCGACCGGCTTTGCGCTCCCGGGCATCGTCGTCGCGCTCGGGCTGGCCTTCTTCGCCCTTCGTGCGACGCCGTTTGCGTACCAGACCTGGGCGCTGGTGATCGCGGCGTTCGTGGTGTTGTTTGCCGCGCAGTCGCTGATGACGCTGCGGGCGTCATTGGAGCGTTCGCCCGTGCGTCTTGAGGAGGCGGCGCGTACGCTCGGGCGTGGGCCGCTGGGCGCGTTCGTGTGTGTGACGCTGCCGGGCGCGGCCCCGGGGATCGGAGCGGCCTGGGTGCTTGTGACGCTGTCTGCCATGAAGGAACTGCCGGCGATGCTCCTGCTCAGCCCCGCGGGGAGCGTGAGCCTTGCCGAGCTCGTCTGGTCGTCGACGCGTGAGGCGATGTTCGCGTCGGCCGCGGCGCCCGGGCTGGCGCTCATCGGCGTCTCGGCGGGGCTGGTGTGGCTCGTGGCGATGCGGGAGGGGCTGACGCGATGAGCGAGTGCAAGGCCCACGCGATCTGCTGCCGCAGCCTCTCCAAGTCGTTCGGAGAGACGCAGGTCCTGCGCTCGCTCGATCTCTGCGTCGACCGGGGCGAGCTGGTCTGCCTGCTCGGCCCCAGCGGCTGCGGCAAGACCACGCTCCTCCGCTGCATCGCCGGCTTCGAGCACCCGGGCTCGGGCTCGATCCAGATCGGAGGGAAGGTCGTTTCGGGCGCCGGGCTGGCGACGCCGACGCCTCCCGAGGCGAGGCGGGTCGGCGTGGTCTTCCAGGAGGCGGCGCTCTTCCCGCACCTGAGCGTGCTGGGCAATGTCGCGTTCGGGCTGGCGCGGGGGCGCGGGCTGGTGTCGAGGCTCGTAAGGGGTCCGGGGCGTAATGAGCGGGTCAGGGCGCGGGAGATGCTCGATCTTGTCGGCCTGGCCGACAAGGCCGACCGACGCCCCGGCGAGCTGTCCGGTGGCGAGCAGCAGCGCGTCGCCCTCGCAAGGGCGCTTGCGCCCGAGCCCGAGGTCGTGCTGCTCGACGAGCCGTTCGCGAACCTCGACCGCTCGCTTCGACTGACGCTCCGCCGGGAAGTGCGCGACGCGCTGAAAGCCTGCGGCGCCACGGCGATCCTCGTCACCCACGATCAGGACGAGGCCTTCACCATGGCCGACCGCGTCGGCGTGATGCTCGACGGCGAGATCGCCCAGATCGACACGCCCCAGCGGATCTACGAGCACCCGGCCGACACGCGCGTCGCCTCGATGGTCGGGCGCGGGGCGCTGCTTGACGCGAGTATCGAAGAGGGCGGGCTGGTCTGCTGCGGGCTCGGACGCGTCAGCGCCGACGGGATCGGCGAGGCGTGCGCGGGGGCGGGCTGCTCGGTCCTGATCCGGCCCGAGGGCGTGCGTCTGAACCCCGAGGGCGGCTGCCCGAGATCGGTCGCGGGGCGCGTCGTCCGCGTCGAGTACGCGGGCGACCATCGGCTCGTCACCGTCGACATCGGGCACGGCGCCGCGATCCCGGTCAAGGTCGATCCGAACCTGCGCGTGAGCGTGGGGGCGGAGGTGGGCGTCGAGGTGGTGGGCCCGGTCCGCGTGGTGCGAGGCGTCAAGCCGCCCTCGCCGGTGACGGTCAGCGCCAAGCGGACGGCCGACGCGGGGCGCGGCGATCGGTGAGGCCGCTCACGCCGGCCTGATGCCGCGGTAAAGGGCCTGGAGGCGCTCGGCCTCCTGCCTGCGGACCTGATCGAGCACGAGGCGGGGGATGCGCCATTCCTTCTGGTCGGCCGTCACATTCGAGCAGTGCTCGGTGAGGCAGCGGTAGAGGAACTTGAACGCGTCGCGCGGCTGGTGCATCTGGTCGAGCGCGTCGACGAGGTCCTGACGCGTCACATCCTCGGCGAAGAGGTCGAGCAGGGCGAAGGGCTCCGCCCCGTTGCGCATGCAGGCGTGCAGGCGGGCGGTGCAGAGGTCGTAGAGCATCGGGCCCGTCCAGCTCAGGCGTTCGATGAGGCTCTGCTTGTCGAGGCGGGCCTCCTGGAAGAAGGCGCTGGACTCTTTGAAGAGCGCGTGGCGCAGCTCGATCGGCAGGAGCATCTTCACACCGATGCGTTCCTGCTGGAGGAACTTGTTGTTGAACATCGGCCAGACGACGGCGCGCATGCGTTCGGCGTCGCCGGAGATCAGCGTTGGTTCGTCGATGCGGTCGATGATGACCAGGACGCCGGCGTAACCGAGCTGGCCGAGCACGCGACGCAGCCGCGAGAGCATGTGGTAGCGGGGCTCGTCTGAATTCGTCACCGGCAGCACGCCCGGCTGGCGGTCCATCGGCTCGATGTGCTCCAGCGAGCGGGCGATCGAGATGTCGCTGCGGTCGAGCATGCGGAGCTGGCGTGCGATCCGCCTCGCCTGACGACGCACGCCCAGCTTGTCCCACCACAGCCTCTTGAGCAGCACGATCGCCCAGAACGCCAGCGCCGCGACAAACGCGACAGTCCATGCAGTGCCGCCCTGCCCGCCCCCGACGGTCCAGAACCCCGCAAGCACAAGCGCCGGCAGCAGCCAGCCCCCGACCGACGCGAGGTTCCACGCGATGCGCGAGCGCGACAAGGGCGGATGGACGATCTTCCGCAGGCGAACGGTCCGGTCGTGTGCGCGCTCGTGGGCGTCGTAGACCGCCTGCAGCAGCACGAGGTCTTTATTCAGGCCCGGGTCCATGCGCCGCGCGGCGCGTGCCGCCTCGCTGCCCGGCCCGGTGTCGGTCGCCGAGCTCTCGACGCCGGGGGTGTCGGGCTCGCCGACGAGCATGTCGACGAGGCGGGTCACACCGACAGAAAGGATCGCGTCGATGTGGTCGACGAGCCGGATCGAGCGGAACGACTCGCCGGGGTCGTCCGCGCCCGACCGCTCGTGGAAGTGGTCGAGCTTGCTGTTGAGATCGTCGTAGTGGATCAGGTAGATCTTCTCGCCCGGGCGTTCGCGGTTGTGCCGGTTGACGGCGGCGCCGATCTGGATCTTGATCGCAGTCTTGCCGCTCCCTTTCTCGCCGAAGACGATCGAGCTCGAAGGGCGCGAGAGCTGGCCGATGATCTTCTCAAAGTCGGAGTGGACGGTCGCGGGGCGCCCGCCGTTCTCCCCCGCGCTCTGGCCGGGCGAACTGAGGCGCGCAAAGACCTCGTCGTGGCGCGCCTCCTCCCCCCGGAAGGGGTTCTCGGCGATGTTCCAGTGCTCGAAGAACTGCGAGAGGTTCATCGTCTGGCGGCGTTCCCTTCCCGCGGAGCCGTTAGTGGTCTACGCGCGTGCCCAGTTGGGCGCTGAGCTCTTCGACGATCTTGTTCAGCGTCGCCCCGTCCTTCGCCTCGGCGTTCAGGCGCAGCAGGGGCTCGGTGTTGCTCTTTCTGATGTTGCACCACCAGCCCTCGCTGTCGAAGCAGTCGACGGTGATCCCGTCGAGGTCGTCGATCTCGCCCCGCGTGGCGTACTCGTCGATCACCGCCTCGAGCGCCTCGTCCTTCTCCTCGGTCTCGAAGTTGATCTCGCCGGACTGTACATACCGCGCGATCGGCCGCACCAGTTCGCTCACGGTCTTCCCGCTCGAAGCGATCACCGACAGCACCGACGCCATCGCGATCACGCCCGAGTCGGCGTAGTAGTTGGACTTAAAGTAGAAGTGGCCCGAGAGTTCGCCGCCGAACACGCCCCTGGTGTCGGCGAGCAGTTGCTTCATGAACACATGGCCCACGCGCCCGCGGTGGGGCTTGCCGCCCGCCGCCTCGATCTCCTCGGCCACGGCGCGGCTTGACCGCAGGTCGTAGGCGATCGCCGAGCCCGGGCTCTTCTTGAGGAAGTGCTTGGCCAGGACGGCAGTCAGCAGGTCGCACCCGACGATCCCGCCCTTCTCGTCGACCACGACGCAGCGATCGGCGTCGCCGTCGAAGCAGATCCCGAGGTCGGCTTTCTCGGTCAGCACCGCCTCGCGGAGCTGCTGGAGGTTGGCAGCGACCAGCGGGTTGGGCTCGTGGACGAACTCGCCCTTGGAGTTGTCGAAGTTCAGCTCGACGATGTCGAGCCCCTCGATGTCTTTGCCCTTGCGCCCGAAGATCTTCGGGACCGCCGTCCCGGCCATCCCGTTGGAGGCGTCGATCACGACCTTCATCGGCTTGCCGTTCAGGTCGATAAAGCGGCGCACATGCGCGACATACGCGTCCCACAGGTCGCGCTGCTCGCGTCGGCTTCCCTCTGTCGCCTGCACGCCCTTGTCCGCCATCGCCGCGTACTTGCGGATCGTCGCAAGCCCCGACACCTCGCCCACAGGCTTGGCAAGGCGCTTGCAGATCTTGAACCCGTTGTACTGCGGCGGGTTGTGGCTGGCGGTCACCATCACGCCCCCGGCGCAATCGAGATGATTCACCGCAAAGTAGATAAACGGCGTATCCACCAGGCCGACATCGATCACATGCCCGCCGTGGGCATTGATCCCCGACATCAGCTTTTCTGAAAGCTGCGGGCTGCTGGTCCGCATGTCGCGACCAACGACGACATTGTGCATCATCGGGCTGGTCTCGCCGGCGTTGGCGGCGTCTTCGAGCAGGAAGCGGCTGGTGCCGTAGCCGATCTGCCAGCCCATCTGGTCGGTCAGCAGATCGGGGTAGGTCCCCCGGATGTCGTACGCCTTGAAGACCCGGCCCAACATGCATCCACCTCCTGGCTCTGAATCTGGATCAGGAGGCAAGCCTAGACGACGCGCTTGCAAAAAGCACGGTTGTTATAAGTTCGTAAGGGTTGTTTGTCGCGGGCGGCACGCCGATCTCAGTCCGTCAGCAGGCGGGGCGTCACGCCCGGGGGGAGAGCTTCGAGAAACCTCCGCCCGTAACGGGCGGTCGTCAGGCGAGGGTCAAGCACCGCCACCCGCCCGGTGTCCTCGGCCGACCGCACCAGCCGCCCGAACCCCTGCTTGAACCGGATCACCGCGCGCGGGATCGAGTCTTCCATGAACGGGTCGCCCCCGCGCGACTTGATCAACTCCGACCTCGCCTCGGTCAGCGGGCGGTCGGGCGGCTCGAACGGCAGCTTGGTGATGATCACATTCCGCAGCGCCCGTCCGCGCACATCGACCCCCTGCCAGAACGAGTCGGCGCCCAGGAGCACCGACCGATCGTTGGACCGAAACCGCTTGACCAGTTCCGTCCGCGAGCCCTCGCGCCCGTGCACGAGCAGCTGCATGCCCAGCGAGCGCAGCGGCGATTCGAGCTCGGCCGCGACCGCGTACAGCATCCCGAAACTCGTAAACAGCACGAACGCGCCCCCGTCGGTCGCCGAGACATGGTCGAGGATGCGACCCGTCAGCAGGCGGACATACTCCGCGCTCGGCCTCGACGGCGGTCGCGGCATCGAGCCGTCCACATACAGCTCGACCTGCCTCGCGAGATCGAACGGGCTGCCCAGACGCTTCGTCGTCGCGCCCTCGCACCCCAGACGCGACATCGTGTGGGCGAAGGCGGTCTCGGCACGCTCGACCGGTTCGTCGTCCTTGGGCGTGCGCGTCGCCAGCGTGGCGCTGGTGAGCACGACGCTCACCGGCTTGTCGAACAGGTGCTCTCGCAAGACGCCAGAGACCTCGACCGGGGCGCACGCAAGCTTGATCCGCGGGCCCGCCCGGCCCTGGTCGATCTCGATCCAGTAGACCGCCGATTCGAGCTTCTGCTTGAGGAGGGAGCCGCAGGTTTCGGCGATGTCGCTCGCGCGTTTGGCGTACGAGTTCAGCTCGTGCCGGTCTTCCTCGGCGCTGATGGTTTCTCGGAGGGTCTTGAGGCGGAGGGCCAGGCGCGTCATCGCCGGTGAGAGGCCGTCCTCGATCTCCGGCGGCTCGCGCAGGCGGACCGTCGTCGGCAGCGCCCCGCCCCGCGAGAGGGTCATGCACGCGTCGAAAAACCGCCGCGTCGCCGAGGCCGCCTCCATCGCCGACTCGATCGCGGCTTCGACCGTCTCGATATCCGCGCCCGCCATCGGGTTCTGCATCAGCTGGGCGAGATAGCCCTTGCGACGGCGCGGGTCGTACAGCACGCGGAGCAGGTGCAGCACGCGTCCCTCGGTCAGCGAGAGCCCGAAGTGTTCGACCGCCGCGTCTTCGACGCCGTGCGCCTCGTCGAGGATCACATGGTCGTAGCGGGGGAGGATGCCGACCCCCCCGACACGCAGCGCAAGATCAGAGAAGAAGAGCGCGTGGTTGCAGATCAGCAAATTCGCGGCTTCCGCCTCGCGCCGCGCCTTCTGATAGAAGCACTGCTTGTATCGCGGGCAGCGTCGGCCCATGCAGTTGTCGCTGTCGCTGCGGGCGTGGTCCCAGACCTCGCCCCGCTCGAGGATCGGCAGCGTCGAGAGCGTGCCGTCGTCGGTGCTGTACGCCCAATCCTCAATTTGCTGGAGCGAGCGTTTTGACTCTGCATCGCGGAGCAGCGAGTCGGCGCGGCGCGAGGCGAGCTCCAGTCGCCGGATGCTCAGGTAGTTGCTGCGCCCTTTCACGAGCACCGGGCGCACGCCGTGGGGCCAGGCGAGCTCTTCGCCGAGCGGCTCGAGCGCCGAGCGGACCAGCGGGACATCCTTCTCGACGAGCTGTTCCTGCAGGGCGATGGTGTTGGTCGCCACAACCACAACCTCGCCCTTGGCCATCACCCGCGCCATCGCCGGGACCAGATACGCGAACGACTTGCCCACCCCCGTCCCCGCCTCGACGAGCAGGTGCGAGCGGCTCTCCAGCGCACGCTCCACCGCCGACGCCATCTCGACCTGCTGCGGCCGAGGCTCGTAGTGCTCGCCGAGCACCTGCGCCACAGGCCCGGACCGACCGAAGATGTCGCCGATACCGACTGTCATCGAAGGATCGTAACCGCCCGCCCCCCGGTGCCCCCGCCCCTAAGTGCCCTCGTCCCTATGTGCCTCCGTGCCCCCGTGCCTCTCTCCCACTCTCCGTCTCTCCCTCTCTCCGTCTCTCCGTCTCTTCCCCTCACACCCTCACCACCCCGCCCTCGCAGCAGCCCGGCTGGCTCAGCCCCAGCCGCTCCATGAGCGCCGTCATCCCCTGGACATCGGCCTCGGAAAACGCGTGCGTCTCGTAGCTGTCGCCGTCGAGCACGCCCCAGCACGAGCCGTCGTTTTCAAAGAGCGGGATCACGATCTCGGAGAGATCGCGCGGGTCGCAGGCGATGTAGTGCTCGCCGAGCGACCGGACATCGTCGATCAGGATCGGGCGGCGTTCCAGATACCCGCGACCGCACATCCCGTGCAGCCCGATCGGTGAGCAGGCGGGCTTGTCGCGCCGTTCCAGCAGCACCATCGACTCGGCGTCCGCCTCGATCCCGTAGAACCCGATCCACGAGACGCCGCGTCCCGGCCCGTCCCCCCCGAAGGCATCCCAGAGCAGATCGACCGCGAGCTTCATCGCGAGGTCTCTGGAAAGCTCCGCCGGCTCGGCCGGCGCAGAAGAAAGCGAGCGCGACAGCACCGGGGCGTAGTCGCGCTCGAACTTCGGTTGTGCGGGATGCATGGCGGGCTCAGAGCGTCGCGGAGGTGTACGGCAGCAGGCCGAGGAACCTCGCCCGCTTGACCGCCTGAGCAATGAGCTTCTGCTCGCGGGCGGTCGTCTGCAGGCGCTTGCGACCGTAGATCTTGCCGTTGGGGCTCATGGCGCGACGCAGGGCGTCGACATCCTTGTAATCGACATACTCGATGCCCTGCCCCGAGGTCTTCACGAGCTTGGGTCGGGGGGGACCGCCGAAGCGTCCGCCGCCACCACCACCGGGACCGCCGCTGCCGCCATGCCTGGACATTTCAAACCTCTTTGCCGTCTTGGTCGTTCGGCCCGCACCGCCCGGCCTCCATCGGCCGGCCCGGCTCCGCGGGCGACGGGTGTTGCAGGGGCGACTTTAGGCGCTCCCCGCGTCCCGGGTCTGTCTACCAGCAGACCTTCTACCAGCGGACCTGGCCCCCGCCAGAGCCATCCGAACCCTCCGAGCCGCCGGTGTCCGAGGGCGGCAGAAGATCGGCCGAGCGCTCGCCGCTGGAAGGGCCGCTCCGGGCGTACCCGGCGTACGGGTCGTCGCGGGGGGGCTTGGGACGATCGATCAGCCTGTCGAAGCCGACCACGCCCGACCCCCGCCAGAGCACCAGCAGGCACATGGCTGTCAGCCCGGCGTTCTGAGCGATGTGGCACCACGAGGGCGGGCCGGTGCAGAGCAGCGACCGCTCGCCGAAGCACCCGCAGGTTGTCAGACTAATGCTCTCGCGGAGCATCGCCGAGCCGATCGCCCCGATGAACGCGACAAACAACAGCCCCGCGACCGCCGCCGCGGCACGCGTCCAGAGCCCCAGCACCAGCAGCACCGCCGCGATCGCTTCAAGCCACGGGAACGCGAAGGTGGAGACGATCACGAGGTGGTTGGGCAGGATCTTGTACGCCGCGATCGCGTTGGCGAACTTCTGCGCCGAGGCGGGGTCCTTCAGCTTCAGCCACGCGGCGTACAGCAGCACCCCAGCCAGGAGCAGGCGGAGGATCAGCAGCACGCCCGAGCCGAGCGCGACGATCGCGGGATGGCGTTGCTTCATCGCCCGCCTCCCCCGGCGCCGCCCTCGCCTGCGCCTTCGGTCGGAAGGCCCGCCGCCAGCCACTCGTCCATGCCCCCGACGAAGATGTAAGTCGACTCGTACCCGAACGCCTGGAGCTGCGCGACGAGGTTCTTCGACTCGTCGCAGTCGCCGCCCGAGCAGTAGACGACGACCCAGGCGTCGGGCGCAACCAAGCCCAGGAACTCCTCAAATGCCGGGTCGCCCCCGAGCACCATGTTCGCCGAGAGGTGCATCGCCCCCGGGATCCGAGACTGCTCAAAGAGCGCCCGTCCGCTCCGCGCGTCGACGAAGACGACCGTGCCGTCGCCGGCCTTCGCGAACTCGTGCAGGCAGAGCGTTTCGGTGAGCGTCAACTCGGTGGTGAAGGTGTAGGGATCGAGCCCGTCGCAGGGATCACCGGGGACGGGCGTTTCGGTCTCTGCGCGATCGGGTACAGACTCGACGCGTCGGGGCTCCGGGGTCTCGGCGGGGTCCGGGACGGTCTCGCCCGTTTCAGCACGCGCCTGGCGAGACGGAAGATCCCGTCCTGGTCGGGCCTCGGCGATCTCCATGCGCACCGGCGCCGCCCAGGAATGCACCAGCGCGGCGGTCAGGCCGAGCCCCAGGATCGCCAGTATCCGAACCAACAAACGCATGCGGACTCCTGGAGCGGTTCAGCACCGGCTCAGAACGCGCCGTTCAGTCCTTGGCGTCGTCCTTCTTTGATCCGTCGTCCTGCTTGGCGCCGTCGTCCTTCTTCGACCCGTCGCCGTTGTTGTTCTGCTGCTGGCGTGCGCGACGCTCAGCCAGGAGCCGCTCACGCTGCGCCTGGAGTTCGGCACGCCGCGCCTCGCGCTGCTGCTGGGCGACCTCGGGGTCGACTACGCGCGAGTTCTCGACCGTATCGGCCGCGGCTCCCGCCTCGGCGTCCGTCCCTGTCGCGGCGACCGGCTCGCCCGGGCGGGGCGGGTTGGCGCCGCCGGCGGTCTGCAGCCGCCCGGAGATCGGCACGATCACCTCCGGCTCATCCTCGCGATCGGTCTTGAGGACCAGCCGGGTGTTGACCACGGGGCCCCCGGCCTCGACCGCTCGCCCACGCACGATGACCGAGAACCGCGTCGGATACTCCTCTTCCTCGTCGAGGGCCACGATCTCGACCTTCAGGCCGTCGAGTTGGGCCGGGCGGATGTTCCCGTCGAGACCGGGCAGGGGACGCTCCTCGTGCCCGACGATCTTGAACGGCTTGCCGTCGTTGCTCATCACGCGGACCTGGCGGGTGAAACGCCCGTCGGCGCCCACCATCCCGAGGTTCAGGCGCCCAGGCACCAGGCGCAGGTCGCCGACGATCTCACCGGTCACATTCACCGTGCGGAGCGTGAGCTGCCCGTCGGGGTCCGTCAGCCGAACCGTCACCTGCGCAAACAAGCGCCCGATGTTCTGCTCCTGATCGAGCGAGATCATCAGGCCGGCGCGCCGGACGATCCCGTTCTCCTCGTCGACCTTCTCGGTCGGCATCACCTCGACGCTCACGCCCTCGCCCCGCGTCACCGTCGCGTGGGTGACCTCGAACTCGTCGTAGCGCCCGGCCAGCTCGATGAGCACCGCGGAGGTATTGCCCCGCCGGATCTCGCCGAACTGCGCCAGCATCGGCTCGATCTCGATCAGCGGCTGGACATCCGCCTGCACCCGCAGCCCGATGCTCGGGCTGATCGGGTCGTTGGTCATGATCGTGACATGGCGGTCCTGCGCGCCGCGCCGGTTGTTGGGGTTGAAGATCACCGTGATCTCGCCGCTCTCGCCGGGGGCGTACTCGGTCTTGGCGAGCTCGGGCACGGCGCACCCGCAGGTGGTCCGCGTGTCGAGGATCTTCAGGGTCGACTCGCCCCGGTTGGTGAAGCTGAAAGTGGTGCGCACATTCCGGTCGTCGCTGATGCGTCCGAAATTGTGCTCGAAGCGCTCGAACGCGATCCGCGGCGCCTCGCGGTCGGCTCGGGCTTCCTCGCTCACCCCGGGTCGCTCCGGCCCGGCCTGCTGCACTCCGATCGCCATCCCGCTCGCAACGAGCACCGCCGCCGCGCCAGCCGTCATCACCATCCGTCGCATCTTGTTCACTCCTCTCGGCAACGCCCGAAGAGAATCCGCTTCTGTTGTGCCCCGGGCCGCCCACCAGAGAGATCGACTCTGCGGGTGCCGAACACGCACCTGCCGCGCCGGCCGATGCGCCAGGCCCGACACTCTGCACGGACCACGCAACGCCCGGGTTCGCGGGATGATGCACAAACAGTGTACGACGACAGATATTCCGCAAGCCAGCCGCCCGGCAAAGCGTCGATCGACGACGGCCTATGCGGGCAGCATGTTGTTATCGGGCCATGGTCCTAAGACCGACCGCCATTGAAGTCCGATTTCGTCCCCGTCGCCTCGTGCGCCTCGGCGAGCCGGTCCAACGCGTGGGCGTAGGCGGCGGTCCGCATGGTGACGCCCTTGTCCTCTTTGAAATCGTGCACCGCCGAGAACTCGCGGGTCATGATCGTCTTGAGTTCGTCGTGGACCCGTTCTTTGTTCCAGTAATAGCTGGACTTGTTCTGCGTCCACTCGAAGTAGCTCACCGTCACCCCGCCCGCGTTGGCCAGGATGTCGGGGATCACCAGCGTGTCGGCATCCGCCAGGATCTTGTCGGCCTCAGGGGTTGTCGGGCCGTTGGCCAGCTCAAGGACGGTCTTGGCCTTGATGTTCCGAGCGTTGTCCTTGGTGATCACGCCCTCCAGAGCGGCGGGGACGAGGATCTCGACATCGAGCTCCAGCAGTTTGTCGGCGTCGAGGCCGTCGCCCTCGCTGTGCCCGGAGACCTTGCCCGAGTCCTCCTTGTGCTCGATCAGCTTCTCGATATCGAAGCCCTTGTCGCAGGTGATCGCGCCCGACGAGTCGCTGACGCCGACGACCTTGTACCCCGCCGCCGAGGCGAGGCGGGCGAACTGCTGGCCCGCGTTGCCGAAGCCCTGGATCGCGACGCGCACCTCCGAGGCCTTCCAGCCCCTTCGGCTCGCGAGCTCCTGGATGATGTAGAACCCCCCGCGTGCGGTCGCGTCGTCGCGCCCGATCGATCCGCCCCGCGAGACCGGCTTGCCGGTGATCACCGCCGGCGTGGGCTGCCCGGCCAACGCCGAGTACTCGTCCATCATCCACGCCATGATCCGCGCGTTGGTGTAGACATCCGGCGCCGGCACATCGGTGTCGGGCCCGATGATCGGGGCGATCTCGCGGATGTACCGACGGCTGAGGCGTTCGATCTCCAGCATCGAGAGTTTTCGGGGATCGACGATCACGCCCCCCTTGCCCCCGCCGAAGGGGATCCCGACGCAGGCGCACTTGAACGACATCCAGAAGGCGAGGGCCTTCACCTCGTCGAGGTGGACGGTGTGGTGGTAGCGGATGCCGCCCTTGGCCGGCCCGCGCGTGTTGTCGTGCTGGACTCTGAATCCTGTGAATACCTTCTCCGACCCGTCGTCCATGCGGACGGGGACCGAGACCTCCAGAATGCGACGGGGACGCCTAAGGCGCTCGACCGTCTCGGGCGCTGCCTTGCTGTACTCGGCCGCCTGCTCCAGGCGCAGCAGCGCCTGCTCGTAGATCTGTTCCGCCATGCGTGGGGTCTCCGGGTATGGAAAGTCTGCTCGGGCGGCAGTCTAATGGCGAACGAGGCCGGGATGTTCCGCCCCGCCGGTCGGTCACCCTCCGGCGGCGGGCGCCGGTTCGGGCGCACCGGCCAGCCACGCGTCGAGCGCGGCGTGGATTTCCTCGGGACTCTGCGCGTTCCGCACGCCTTCTTTGAGCGTCCGGCAGTGCCCCCCGTTGATGCTCTTGCCGAGCCACGAGATCTTCTGTCGGAACTTGTGCAGGGCGTAACGGTCGCCCCGGTACTCGCGCATCCGCTCGAAATAGGCCCTTGCGATCCCGATCTTCTCCGCCTCGCTCGGCTCGAGGTGCTCAGGCAAGGGCTCGCCGAAGGCGACCGAACGCTGCAGCGCCCACGCCTCGCGGAAGACCCATGGCCGGGCGAACGCCCCGCGCCCGATCATCACCCCGGCGCATCCGGTCGCCCGCATCATCTCGATGCAGTCTTCCGCGGAGCGCACATCGCCGTTGCCGATCACCGGCACGCCGCCGCTCCTGGCCGAACCCGTCCGCTCGCCGACCGCCTCGACGACGCGCCGGATCCCCTCGTGGCGGCACGCGCCTTTGAACCTTTGCTCGGTCGTCCGCCCGTGCACCGTCACCATCGCCACGCCGACCCCCGCCAACTGCGTCGCGAGCTCGCAGGCGCACCCGCCCTGATACGCCTGTTCGTCCCAGCCCAGACGCATCTTCGCCGTCAGCGGGACCGAGTCGGGCAGGGCCGAGCGCACGGCTTCGGCGATCGCCACGGCCCCGGGGATGTGGCACATCAGCTTCGAGCCCCCGTCCTTTTTGGTCACCTTGTCGACCGGGCAGCCCATGTTGATGTCCACGACGGTCGCCCCGTGGTCGGCGGCCCACTTCGCCCCGTCGGCCATGACCTTCGGGTCGCTGCCGTAGAGCTGCATCCCGACCGGGCGGTCGAAGTCGTTGGTGCGTGCGAGATCGAGGCTGGCTTCCGAGCCGCGGAGCAGCCCCTGGGGGCTGAGCAGATCCGTGCACGCGAGCCCGACCCCGCCGAGCGAACGGACGGTCACCCGCCACGCGAGATCGCACCAACCCGCGATGGGCGCGAGCAGGAGGTTGCTTTCGAGAGGGACGGGACCGATCTGGAGGGGGACGCCGAGCACGGGGGATTATTCGGCGTTCGATGGGTCGTGCGGGCGGCTCGGGGTCACTAAAGTCCGCCCGTGTACCAGGGCCTGCTGACCCGCAAATACCTGACCCGGAAGATCATGCCGCTGCTCTCGGCGGTCGCGGTCGCGCTGTGCACCGCGATGGTGCTGGTCACCTGGTCGGTGATGGGGGGGTTCCTCAACACGCTGCTCACCTCGGGCAGGGCGATGATGGGGGATGTCAAGATCGAGGTCTCCGGCGTCGGCTTCCCGTACTACGAGGACCTCATCGAGCGGCTGGAGGCCCACCCGGACCTGGTCGCCGCGGCCCCGGCCGTCGAATGGTTCGGGCAGATCGGTCTGCCCCACGGGCGTGTCGCCCAGGCGGCGGTCTGGGGCGTCGACCCCGATCGCTACGCCCGCGTGACGCACTACGCCGACGCGCTGCACTGGCGCCCGATCGACACGCCGACCCGGCGCGATACCGCAGGCGTCGACCCGCGTCTCGCTCCAGCTTCCGATTTTTTCACCGGCCCCGGCGTCCGCAGCTGGGATTCGGTCCTCCAGCGTGGGCTGACGCTCACCGCCATCGACGAGCGGACCAACGAGCCCGTGCCCGGCATCGCGCTTGGCATCCGCCTGAGCGGCCAGAGCCGCGCCAGGCCCGGCTGGTACGAGCCGGTCTCGCGGTTCGCGGAGGACTTCCTGCCCTTCAGCGGGCGGGTCACGCTGGTGGTGCTCCCGTCGGACACCCAGGGGCGGATGATCGAGCCCCGCGCGAGGATCGTGCAGGTCGTCAACGAGATCCAGAGCGGGATCGCCCAGGTCGATGGGCAGACCGCCATCACCCGCATCGACCTCATGCAGGACCTGCTGGGCATGCGCGGGGGCGAGCGGGTGATCGAGCCCGGCGGCTTCCGCGTCGATGTCGATCCGGTCACGGGCGATGAAAGTTTCACGGCCCCTGTCACCGTCTCCGAGCCCTCGCGCGTCACGACCGTCTTTGTGCGAGGGCGCGACGGCATCCCCCTCGATGCGATCGTCGAGGCGACCCGCGGGGCCACCGAGGGGTTCATCCACGCCAACAGCAACCGGCCCCAGGGCGGGATGCTCCGTTACCTCACGCTGGCGACCTGGGAGGACATCAACGCGCAGTTCGTCGCCGCGGTGAAGAAGGAGATCGGGCTGGTTCTCTTCCTCTTCAGCTTCATTTCGCTAACGGCGGTCTTCCTGGTGTGGGCGATCTTCTGGTCGATGGTCAACGAGAAGACCAAAGACATCGGGATCCTGCGCGCGATCGGGGCGTCGCGCCGGGGCGTGGCGTGGCTCTGGCTCCGTTACGCGGTGTCGATCGGGGTGGTCGGTTCGGCGCTCGGGCTGGCGATCTCGTACCTGATCGTGCGGAACATCAACGAGATCCACGACTGGATGGACGCGGCGCTCGGCCTGAGCATCTGGGACCCGAGCATTTATCTGTTCGCCAAGATCCCCGACGAGGTCGACCCGATGCACGCGATGGTCGTCGGGCTCGGGGGCGTGCTGGCGGCGGTGTTCGGGGCGATGGTCCCCGCGATCCGGGCCGCACGGATGGACCCCGTCAGAGCGCTGCGATTCGAGTGAGCACCTTGAGCAAACGCGACGACCAGACGCCGATCCTGGAAGCCCGGGATGTCAGAAAGACCTACCGCCTCGGGCGGGTGGATGTGCCCGTGCTCAAGGGCGCCTCGATCCACGCCCGCCCCGGCGAGTGGCTGGCGATCCTCGGCGCCTCGGGCTCGGGCAAGAGCACCATGCTCCACCTCCTCGGCGGGCTCGACAGGCCCGACCCGACGCGCGGCGGCACCAAGGGCGGCGAGATCTTCTACAGGGGCGAACCCCTCCGACGGATGGGCTCCCGGCGCCTCGACCGCTACCGGGCGGGCGATGTCGGGTTCGTCTTCCAGTTCTACCACCTGCTGCCCGAGCTGACGGTGATGGAGAATGTGCTCATCGGGGCGATGGTGCTCCACGGGCGCCTGGGCTACCGCAAGCGGCGCGACGAGATCCGGGCCCGCGCCGAGGGGTTGCTCGAGAAGGTCGGCCTCTCCGCCCGCCTCCGCCACAGGCCCGTCGAGCTCTCGGGGGGCGAGCGTCAGCGGGTGGCGGTGGCCCGGGCGCTGGTCAACGACCCGGGCGTGCTGCTGGCCGACGAGCCGACGGGCAACCTCGACCGGGCGAGCGGGGGCGAGGTCCTCGAATCGATCGCCTCGATGCGCGACGAGGGGCGTCGGACGATCGTGATGGTGACCCACGACGCGGCGGTCGCCGCCCGCGCCGACCGGGTCATCGAACTCCGCGACGGTCTGGTCGTCCAGAGAGGCCCGGCGGCCTCAGGCGGCGGCGAAAGTCCGGGCGTCGGTCGCGCAGCGGCGGTATAGTCAGGCCTAACTTTGCGCGGCCTGTGGGGTCCCCGGTGGCCCCGCCCCGGGCGTATCATGCCCGCGGTTTATCCGGAGATCCGAGTGTCTGCGACGCCAATGAGGTCCAACCAGGCAAGGCTTGCCGACCGCGACGAGCGGACGGCTGTCGAGTTGGTCGGCCCCACGGGCGCTCCCGTTCCCGCGACGGTCTGGGACATCGGCGAGGGCAGGCCCGTTGTCTTCCTCTCCGGGCTCGTCGGTCTCAACAGGCACTGGGAGCGGGTGATCGCCCGCGTCTCACACCGGTTCAGGTGTGTGCCGCTGGAGGTGCCCCTTCTCGAACTCGAAGGGGCCGATTGCGGCGTGCACGGCGTGCGCGTGATGATCGAGTCCTTCATCGAGAAGTGGCTCGGCGAGCCGGCGGTCTTCGTCGGCAGCTCGTTCGGCGGGCATGTGGCGCTGATGCTGGCGCTCGACCGGCCCGACCTGGTCTCCGGGCTCGTGCTCGCGGGGTCCAGCGGGCTGGCGGAGAAGCCGATCGTCAGCGAGACCACCAAGCGCGACAGCTTCGAGTGGATGCAGACCAAGATCGCCGAGCTTTTCCACGACCCCGAGAGCATGGACACCTCGGATGTCGAGCGGGCGTTCAGAGAGCTGACCGACCGCAAGAAGGCGCGCGCGATGATCAAGCTCTCGCGGTCCTGCCGCGAGAACCATCTGGGCAGCGAGCTGCACCGCATCCAGGCGCCGACGCTCGTGCTCTGGGGCAGGCAGGACATCGTGACACCCCCCGAAGCGGCGCGGGAGTTCGCTCAGAAGATCCCCGGCGCGCGTCTCTGCTGGATCGAGCGCTGCGGGCACGCGCCGATGATCGAACGCCCCGAGGAGGTCGCCTCGGGCCTGCTCGAATTCGTCGACTCGATCCCCGGCGGCTGATACACCCATGCGGAAGGCCCCGATCTCCAACGACGCCCCGACCCGCTGGACCGCGCTGGTCGGCGCCGGGCTGCTCGCCCGTGTCTGGCTTCGTTCCAAGAAACTCGGCGACCTGGACCACTGGCGCAAGAACGCCGCGAAGATCCAGCTCGCCCAGCTCCGGGGCCTGCTCAAGAAGGCGTCGTCGACGGAGTTCGGTCGCGAGCACGGGTTCGCGAAGATCGCCTCGCTGCCCGACGCGGAGATGCTCGATGCGTACCGCAAGGCCGTGCCGGTGCGCGACTGGTACGCCTTCAAGGACCGGATCGCCCGGATGCGGGAGGGGGGCGAGCCCGATGTGCTCTGGCCCGGGCGCGTGATGGACTTCTGCCAGACCAGCGGGACGACCGCCGGCGACAAGTTCATCCCGCTCAGCAAGGAGATGTTCAGGAGCAACTACCGCGCTTCGCTGGACATCTTCGCCAACACGCACCGCTTCGGCGTCTCGGTGCCCCGCCTGCTCTCGGGCAAGAGCCTGTTCCTCGGCGGTTCGAGCGCCGTGACGGCCAACGAGCACGGGATCAGGACCGGCGATCTGTCCGGGCTTGTGGTGCCGCTGATCCGCTGGCCGCTGACCGCCTGCTACCTGCCGGGCCCGAAGATCGCGCTGATGGACCACTGGCCGAGCAAGATCGACGCGATGGCCGAGGCCTGCCTGGACGAGGATGTCCGGATGATCTCGGGCATGTGCTCGTGGGCGCTTGTGCTGTTCGAGCGGATGGTCGAGCTCGCCAAGGAGCGCGGGCGCGATGTGAACTGCGTGCGCGACCTGTGGCCCAATCTCGATCTGTTCGTGCACGGGGGCGTGAAGTACACGCCCTTCCTCCCGCGCGTCAACGAGGCCGTCTTCGGCGACGCCGAGGTCGACTTCCCCACGCGGCTGGAGCTCTACCCCGCCAGCGAGGGGTTCATCGCGATGCAGGACACGCCGGACGATCCGGGCCTGCGTCTGAACACCGATCTGGATGTCTTCTACGAGTTCGTGCCGCTCGACGAGATCGACAGCGAAAACCCGACGGCGTACACCTGCGACCGTGTGCAGCCGGGCGTGCGTTATGTCGTGGTGATGACGACCTGCGCCGGGCTTTTCCGCTACATCATCGGCGATGTGGTCGAGTTCGAGACCATCCCCGATCCGGACCATTCGACGGGCGCCGCCGCGGCTTCGCACGGGGATCGGGCCGGCCCGCCGCGCCTGCGCATCGTCGGTCGCCACCGCCACTTCATCAACGCGTTCGGCGAGAACCTGATCGTCGAGCACATCGAGAACGCGGTCGCCGCGGCCCAGCGAGAGACCGAGGTCACCGTCGGCGAGTTCACCGCGGCGCCGGTCTACCCGCACGCGGGCGGGCGCCCCGGGCTCGAGCTCGCCGTCGAGTTCGAGAAGCCGCCGCCCGATTCGCTGGACAAGGACACGCTCGACCGTTTTCGAGACGCGTTCGATCGGGCGCTCAAGGCGCAGAATGTCGATTACACCACCAAGAGGACCTCGGGGGTCGGCATGGCCGATCCTACGATCTCGCCGCTGCCCGTCGGCGCGTTCCACCGCTGGATGGAATCCAAAGGCAAGCTCGGCGGGCAGCACAAGTGCCCCCGCTGCGCCAACCATCGTGAGATCATCGACGATGTGCTGGCCGTCAACCGGGTGACGGCCTGATCGGTCTGCGTGGCTCCCGCTGCGCCGGACCGGGAGGAAAACCGATGCACGACCACCAGGCAGTTCTTCTCGCCGCCGACGCGTTGCTCGCCCAGGCCGAAACCTTCGTCCGTTCGCTCGAGCCGGGCGACTTCACACGCCCCAGCCCAGAGCTCGGAGGCGGAACCATCGGCCAGCACGCCCGCCATGTGATCGACCATTACAACGCCCTGCTCGGGGGCGGCTCGCCGGTCGACTACGACCGGCGCCAGCGCGACACGCCGGTCGAGCGCGACGCTCAAGCCGCGGCGGAGGCGATCGCTCGGATGCGGGGCGAGCTCTCGGAGCTGAGGCCCGAGTCGCTCGGCCAGAGCGTCAGCGTCCGCGTGATGCTCACAGGCGACGGGCGAGAGGCGGTGCTGGGTTCGACCTTCGCCCGCGAACTGTTCTTCGCGGGCCACCACGCGGTGCACCACTTCGCGATGATGCGAGCGATCGCCGTCGGGCTCGGGCGCGAGGTCGAGCCATCGTTCGGCAGAGCGCCCAGCACGGTGAACCACGAGCGGGCGGCGGGCTGAACGGGTGTGCACCGTCACGATCATCGCGCTGGATGGGGGCGGGCTGAGGCTGGTGACCAGCCGCGACGAACGACGCGGCCGGCCCCAGGCAACCCCGCCCCGTTGGCGCGAACTCTCAGGCGGCCGACGCGCCGCGTGGCCGACCGACCCCGAAGGCGGGGGCACATGGCTGGGGGCGAACGACCGGGGCACGGTGCTCACGCTGCTCAACGGCAACCCCGAGCCCGCGCCCGACCTGTCGGGGCTCAGCCTCCGCTCGCGGGGCCTGCTGATCCCGGAGCTCTTGCAGCAAGCCGGGGACCCCGGGCTCGAAGCGGTCTTCGGGCTGCTTGAGGGGCTCGACCTGGAGGTGTTCGCCCCGTTCCGCCTCGTCGGGGCCGAGCCCGCGCGTCGGGGCGGGGGCGTTTCGGTGTTCGACGCGGTCTGGGACCGTAGTCGGCTGGTGGTTTCCGGGGCTGACACGCCGCCTGTATGCTTCGTCTCCAGCGGGCTGGGCGACAGCGTGGTCCGGGAGAGGCTCCCGCTCTTTGAGGAATTGGTCGTCGAGTCTCCCTCGATCGAGGCCCAGGACCGCTTCCACGCCCACTATTGGCCCGACCGTCTGCACCAGAGCGTCTGGATGTCAAGGGCGGGTGCGAGAACCGTCAGCGTCAGCGTGGTCGAGGTCCGCCCCAGCGGCGAGGCCCCCGAGGTCGAGATGCGGTCGGCCTTGGTCGGCGAGCCGCCGGTGCCGTCACGACTTTGATTCCTGGGTCTCAGCGGAGTGGGGAGCGCGGGCGCTGGGGGCTGGGCGCAGGGATGGCTTCGGCCTGCGGCCGAGGCTCGGGTTCAGGGCGTCGGCACATAAAGGCAACCCGCGGCCGAAGGCCGGTTCCTCCCCCAGCGCCCCGCGCCCCGCGCCCCGCGCCCCACACCCCGCGCCCCGGCCGCCTTGGCGGCCTTCGCGCTTTCCCCGGCGTCCCCGCGTCTCTACAGTGTCCGCCCACGCGGAGAAAGCGCCCATGCCGGATTGGTTGACCGTCCAGACATTCGTCAGCGTGCATGTGTTCTTCATCATCGTGCATGTGATCCTGCTGACGGTCGCCTACCTGATCTATGTCGAGCGGAAGGCCGCGTCGTACATCCAGGACCGCGTGGGGCCCAATCGCGTCGGCTTCGACTTCGGCCTGCCCTTTCTCAAGCCGCTCCGCGGCATGCTCGGGCTGGGCCAGCCTTTGGCCGACGGGCTGAAGTTTCTCCTGAAAGAGGACTACGCCCCCGACCGTGTGGATAAGAAGCTGTTCACACTCGCCCCGATGGTGATGATCGTTCCCGCCTTGATCGGCTTTGCGATCATTCCGTGGGGGGGCACCATCGTCCTGCCCGACCTGGACCTGCCCCTGATCGGCACGCTCGAGGGCGGGCCGGTGGTGATCGCGGGGCTGCATGTCAATGTCGGCGTGATCTACCTGATCAGTGTTGCGACGCTCAGCGTCTACGGCGTCACCCTCGGCGGGTGGGCCAGCAACAACAAGTACTCGTTCATCGGCGGCCTGCGATGCACCGCCCAGATGATCTCCTACGAGATCCCGCTGGGCCTGTGCATCCTGGCGACGCTGCTGCTCGTCGGCTCGTTCCTGCCCGAGGAGATCATCGGGCACCAGCGCGAGAACGGCTGGCTGATCTTCGCCCAACCCCTCGCGGCGATCATCTTCTTCATCGCGCTGCTCGCTGAGTCAAACCGCATCCCGTTCGACAACGCCGAGGCGGAGCAGGAGCTCGTGGGCGGGTACCACACCGAGTACTCCTCGATGCGGTTCGCGCTCTTCTTCCTCGCCGAGTACGCCCACATGATCACCGGGTGCGCGTTCTTCACGCTGCTTTTCCTGGGCGGGTACGAGCTGCTGCCGTTCGTGAGCGTCTTCCCGGCGGTGGCCGAGGGGAGCGTGCTCGCGGTGCTGGGGATCGCGGCGCTCAAGTTCGCCGTTTTCTTCGGCAAGGTGCTGCTGCTGGTCTGCTTCATGATCCTCATCCGCTGGTCGATCCCGCGCCTGCGCTACGACCAGGTGATGATGATGGGCTGGCAGGCGGTGATCCCGATCTCGCTGGTGCTCGTCGTGCTCACCTCGACGATGGTGTATCTCGGCTTGGGCGGCGTGGTCCCGATGTTCATCGCCAACGCGATCTTCGCGGTGCTGATCGTCGCCCTCGTCCCCGTCATGCCCCGCACGCGGACGAACCGGCGACTGCCGCTCTACGGCTCCCGCTTCTGCCCCGTTACCGGCGCCGGCGTGCAGACCGGCCCGACCGATCCCCTGGCGCGGGAAGACCGCCCGGTGCAGGGCACGGCGACGGTCTGAGCGGCGTCGGCAATCTGAACAACAAACAACGCCCGGCTCATCGCGAGCCGGGCGTTTGTCTTTGACCGGGTTCGATCATCTTTCAGCGGAGCGGGTTGAGGTCCGAGGTCCTGACCAGCACATACGCCGTGGGCAGCAGGAGCGTCCGGCCGCGGTATTGAAAGAGCCTGCCGCTGACCTCGATGCTCAGCGCCTCGCCCGACCACGACGCGGCGCCCTCGATCGCGGCGAGCGTCGTGCTTGGCAGGAGCGGGATCGGGCCCGGCTGCGCCCCGGCGAACCCCGTGTCGGAGGCGAAGGCCCATTGCCCTGACCCCAGGCGCACAAGACGCCCGCGCTTGCGGACGATCAGGCGCCCGTCGCCGTGGGCGGGGGTCGCGGCCGGCTGTGCGTCCTGGCCTGCGTTTCTCTCGCGGACGCTGCGTCTGGGCGTCGCGGCGTGCCCGCGCTCGAGCTCGCCGAGAAGTTCCATCACGCGGGGGTCGTCTGCGGGCCGCTCGGGGATCGGGTCGGCGAACGACTCGGGCTCGTCCGGCGATTCGCCGGGCTCTGCCGGGCCCGGTGCGGTCCTGCCCGCGAGCTCTTCGACCAGCGCCAGGCGGGACATCGTCGGGAGCAGGTAGTTTCGCGAGGCGTAGGCGTAGACCTCGCCCGTGACCTCGATCGCCACGGGGCCGTCGACGCCCTCGACCTCGGACTCGATGCGTTCGGTCTCGGCGCACGGCAGGAGGACCATCGGGGGCAGCCCCACGCCTCCGGGCCCGAAGGCGATCACCCATTCGCCCGTCTGCGCCCTGACCAACGCTCCGGAACGGCGTACGAGGAAGGTCCCCTCGCGCATCAGCGGTCCGGAGGGCAGGCCGTCGGGCAGGATCGGATCGCCCGCGCGGGCGCCGACCGCGGTGGGCGTCGTGGTCGGGGCGATGACCGTCGGCTCGATCACGCCGCCCTCGGGGCGGACCGTCGGCGGCGCCGAACCGGGCGGCTCGGTCTCGTCGGGCTGGGCGATTGCGATCCCGGCGAGGAGCACGGTCGTTGCGGCGAGGGTTGTTCTGGCGGGCCTGTGGTCCATGAGAGGATCTTTCGGTCCGTGGGGGGCTGCTCGGCGATGTTTCTCGCGGGGGTGTTGGGCAGTTGACCCTGAACCCGGCTCATCGTAGCGTTGCTCCCGGAACCGAAGGCAGGCCGTGTGCCCGAGTGGACTAAGGGAGCGGATTGCAAATCCGTTGGGCTTTGCCCATCGTGGGTTCGAATCCCACCGCGGCCTTTTCATCCGGCTTGTTCAGCCGCCCGAATGTTCCGGGCGTCTTGCGTGGTCGGTGCAGGCGTCGAGCAGACGCGAGGGACTTCATGGCCGAGCACCCACGCGAGCCGAACGGAACGCCGCAGAGCGTTGACGATGTCAAGCAGGCGGCCGAGCGCTTCCGCGACGATTTCAAGAATGTCCGCGAGCAGATCGGGCGGGCCGTCGTCGGCCAGCGCGACATCGTCGACGGCGTTCTGACCTGCCTGTTCACCGGGGGGCATGCGCTCTTGGAAGGCGTGCCGGGCATCGGCAAGACGCTCCTGATCCGCACCCTCAGCGAGGCTCTGGACCTGAAGTTCGGGCGCGTGCAGTTCACCCCCGACCTGATGCCCGCGGACATTACAGGCACGACGGTTGTGCACGAGGTCGAGGGTGAGGGGGGGCGCGTGCGGCGTGAGTTCCGCTTCCAGCCCGGGCCGATCTTCGCGCAGATCGTGCTGGCCGACGAGATCAACCGCGCCACGCCCAAGACCCAGGCCGCGATGCTCGAAGCGATGCAGGAGCGGTCGGTGACGGTCGCGGGGGAGACGCACCGGCTGCCGGCGCCGTTCTTCGTCATGGCGACGCAGAACCCGCTCGAGCAGGAGGGCACCTACCCGTTGCCCGAAGCGCAGCTCGACCGATTTTTCTTCAAGCTGACGGTCGGCTACTCCAACCGCGCCGACCTGTCGGAGGTGCTCAACCGCACGACGGCCGGGGCGATCGCGACCGTCGAGCCGGTGCTGGACGCTTCGAAGATCATCGAGCACCAGCAGCTTGTCCGTCGCGTGGCGATCGCGCCGCATGTGCAGGACTACGCGGTGCGTGTGGTGCTGGCGACGCATCCGAAGGGCGAGTTCGGCGCGGGCGAGTTTGCGACGCCGATGGTCAACCGGTATCTGCGTGTGGGGGCGTCGCCCAGGGCGGCGCAGGCGCTCGTGCTCGGGGGCAAGTGCCGCGCGCTTTTGGCCGGACGGGCGTCGGTCAGCACCGACGACATCCGCGCGGTCGCGCTCCCGGCGCTGCGTCACCGGATCATCCTGAACTTCGAGGGCGAGGCCGAGGGCGTGACGCACGACGCGGTGGTGAAGAACATCATCGACACGCTCCCGGTTGAGGCGCCTCAGTCCGCGTGACCCGGCGCAGGCCGGCGGGAGGGCTCCCGCTCGTGACGCCGCCCAGATTCTTTCGCCTGTTCGCTGTCTCGCTCGTCTGGCTGTCGTGCGCCGCGGCTTTGCCCGACGCGGGGGCGCAGGTCCGGGCGGCGGCGCTCTGGAGTGTCGGCGTGCCGGGCGAGCCGGTGGTGATCCCCCTGGTCTTCGAGGGCCGCGCAAGCCCCCGCGACGCGCTGATCGCCAGGCTGGCCGACGGGCGGCCGCTCACGGCCGATGTCTACCGCCTGAGCATCGGCCCGGCGGTCGTTGGCGACGCGGAGAACGCGGGCGCATCGGGCCCGCTCGACGCCTGGATCGGCCCGCTCCAGGTCTACGAGGCGGTGCACAACGAGCGGGTCGTCCTTCCTGCTCCGCCGGGCGTGTGGGTGGCGCTCGTCCGCACGCCGCCGGACGCGTCGGGGGCGATCGTGCTGAACTTCACCGAACGACACGAGGTGCGCTGGGCCGAAGGGGGCTTGGACGCCGAGTTCCTGCCGGCCCCGCGGCTCGATGAGCCGGGGGTGTTCGTCCGCGCGGCGATCGAGCGCCTCGAACGCGACCCCGAGGAGCTTTGGCGGGCGATGCTGCTGCGGCGTCGGTTGGACGAGGAGACTCCGGCGCAGCCCGACGCGGAGGACCCGAGGCCCGAACGCCTGCGCGTCGCCTTCGGGGCGAGGCGGAGCGTCCCCGAGGCGATCGCCAACCAGAGCGTCGGGGCGTGGATGTGGGGGCTGAACCGGATCGCGCTGATCGATCCCTCGCTCGCGTCGGAGCTGATCGTCGAACTGACCAGGGTCGCGACCATCGGGGGCGAACGCGTTCCGGCCTGGGAGTCCAGGGCCGACCGACTCGACGAACTGCTGGACACGCTCACCGACCCGAGGCCCTCCGACTCACGCAGGCGGGCGCTGGTGCGCGACTGGATCGATCGCTCCCCGCGTGCCGCGGCGTTTGTCGAGCGCGACGCGGCGGAGGGCGAGGCGGTGATCGTGGCGACGAACCTCTCCTCCCGCGCCGTGCTGGTGGCCCTAGAGCGGTTCGCGACCCCGCCCGAGCCGGTCGGGACCGTCGCGCCGGGATCGTCTCTGCGTGTTCCGGTCGGGCGTGACGCCGAGACACCCGACGAGCGTGTCCGCGTGCGGATCGGGGCGGAACTCATCGAGCGCGACCTGATCGTCCGGTCCGTCCGCGCCTCGGCGCCGGGCTTGGTGATGGGGGCGACGCGGTCGGACTGGTCGATGGTCCACTGGCTGACAGGTCAAGAGCGCGGGGGCGGGCCCGTGGTTGCGGGTTTGCTCTACCCCGCCCAGGGCGGACGCTGGAAGGTGTTCATCGAGTCGGCCGAGCCGGAGGCCTCCGTCAGGCTCTGGCTCGGGAGCGAGGCTTGGGTCGAGGTGCGACCGAGCGGCACGGTTTCTTCTCAGGGCGTCGACGCCCGTGTCGAAGGATTCAGCGCAGACTCGACAGGCTGGGCGTGCACGCTCGGCCTGGCCGACCTCGGAGGCGAGGTCTCCGTCGCCATCGAAGCGCTCGCGCCGACCGGTGAACGCGCGGCGTGGCCGAGACGCATGCTCCCTTGGCAGCGGACTCCCGCGAGGCTCGGCGTCGACCTCTCCGACTGGCACGGCGTTCGGATCGAGCCCTAAAGCTCGCTTTGCCGGCGGCTCAGACGCGCATTCGCCGGGCGTAGAGGTACCACTCGGCCATCAGGATGATCGCGGCGGCCATCACGAACCAGCGCCAGATCTCGCGGGGCTGGATGCCCGGCCCGCCCTCTGAGCTGACCTCGACGCCCGAGACGGTGATCTCGTCCGACGGCGCCGCGAGGGTCTCGCGCTCGCTCATCAGGTTGATCGCCAGCGCCGGCTCGGCTGCGCCCTCGAGCGCGAAGACACCGACGCGTTCGAAGATGCCCAGCGAGACCAGTTCTCCGGCGCGGCCTTCGGCAGAGACCCGTGCGATCGCGGTCCCCTCCGCGTCGCGGGCGATGATCTCGTTGGATTCGGCGGTCGCCGTGGCGCCCGCGGGCTCTGCGGTGGTGAAGGCGACGCCCGCGTCGGTCTCGGCTCTGAGGGTGAGGTGGTCGACTGCGTTGGCGATGAAGACCGCAAAGCCCACTTGCCAAGCCCAGTTGGACTGCTCCAGGGCGAACGAGACACCGATGTGGCGTCTGCCCCCGGCCTCGCGGATTGAAATCAGCGGGCCGCCCGGGCCTCTCGCGAGCACGCGTGCGTCGCCTGTCTCGGCGAAAGTGCGGTGCGTGCCGAGGACGAGGGTGTCCAACGCGACATCGCGCAGGACGGGGTGGCGCCGCTCCCACGAGAGGATCGTGCCCCCCTGGCGCGTCGCTTCGGCGAGACGCAGCCCGTCGATCGGCAGCCCTGCGCCGAGGCTGAGGCTCGGGAGCTGCGGCGGGCGCTCCGGCTCGACGCCGAAGAAGACCAGCGCCTCGGCCTCTGGCATCACGCCCTGGGCGATCAGCGCGTCGTAGCGTCCGATGCCCATTGTGTTGAGCGAGCGGGGGAGCAGCTCGCCGAGCATGACATTGACGATGCCCGCCGCCTCGCGCGTCGGGCCGGGCAGGGCCCCGTCGGGCGTGACCAGCAGCAGGGCGGGCGCGCCCGCGGGCTGCACGACGACGGCCGCGCCGTTGTCGGCGCCGAGCGCGTCGCCCCGGTCGAGCGCCAGAGAGAGCACGCCGCCCTCGGTGTCATCGATCTCGAAGGCCAGGCCCCTGCGTCCGGGGACGATGTCGCCGTTGTCATCGACCGAAGCGGCGGGCACGGTGACGGCGCGGCGCTCGACGGCTTCGCCCCGCATGCGGAGGGTGACGCCGGTGGAGGTCTCCTGCATCCGCGCGTTGTGGATGCGTGCGAAGACGCGCAGCACAGCCGGGTCTTCGTAATCCCGCGTCGCCGAGAGGGCGACGACGCCGAGGTTGTCGACGCCGGCGGTCCGGTCTTCGGGGCCGACGCGTTCGTAGGAGAGCTCGGCGCCGGCGAGGCTCATGCCGCGGGGCAGGTCCATCGAGCCGTCGGAGAAGAGCAGGGCGAGGACGGTCTGCACGGGCTCTTCTTCAGAGACCTCGCGCGTGAGCAACGCCTCGGCGAGCGAGAGGGCTGCGGGCAGGTCCGCGGGCTGCTCCGAGGGCGTGATGGTCTCCAGCGCACGCTGGGCGAGGTTGAGGTCCTCGTCAATCCGTGCGGCGACCGTCGCGCGCGAGCCGAAGGCGATCACGCCCGCCGAGCCCCGGAAGCCGCCGGTGCGAAGGTCGGCGAGGGTGTCGAGGGCGCGGGCGCGGGCGATCTCGAAGCGGGTCTGCGTCTCGCCCTCGTCGATGGTGTTCATCGAGGCGGAGCGGTCGATCATGAAGATGACCGTGTCGGCCCTGCCCCGCCCGGCGTCGATGGCGGGGCGGCCCAGCGCCATGACCAGGAGCGCCAGCAGCAGCAGGTGCAGCAGGAGCATCCAGTTGGCCTTGAGCCAGCGCAGGGGGACATTGGCCTCCATGTCGCGGATGGCCGCGTCCCAGAGCAAAGTCGAACTGATCACCACCGGCTTGCGCCGGAGCTTGAGCATGTAGAAGCCAAGGAGCAGCGGGAGGGTGATCGCCGCGGCGATCAGGGCGGCCGTGGGCGCGAGGAAGGTCAACGCTGGGCCTCCTTGGGCGCGCGGTATCCGGCCGCGACGAGGTAGATCTCACGGGAGACATCGCGCGTGGCGCGGGGCTTGAAGTGCTTGAACTGGTCGAACAGGCCTTTGGCCCGCTCGGCCAGATCGGGCAGCGCCTCGCCCTCGAACACCTTCATCGCCAGACACCCGCCGGGCTTGAGCACGCGCGGCAAGAGGTCCAGCACCGCCTCGCAGAGCCGGACCGAGCGGAAGTGGTCCGCGCCGCCGGGCGCGCCGGAGGTGTTGGGCGCCATGTCGCTGATCGCGACATCGAACAGCCCTCCCGCGGCTTCGGTCAGGCGCGTCGGGTCGGTCGCGGTGATGTCGCCGACCATCGAGGTCACATTCGGCCCGACGGGGGCCCGGACCGGCAAGAGGTCGATCCCGACCACGACGCCGGTGCGGCCGACAAGCTCCGAGGCGACCTGCAGCCACGAGCCGGGGGCGCAGCCCAGATCGAGCACGCGGTCGCCGGGCGAGATGATCCGGAACCGCTGCTGGATTTCTTTGAGCTTGTAGGCCGAGCGGGCGGCGTACCCCTCGTCCTTGGCCTGTTTGAAAAATCTGTCGTGCAGCACGCGCTTGGCCATCGGGCGATGGTACGGCTCCGTCGGAGCCCGAATCGGCGAGAAAGGCTCTTCGATCTTGGTGGCTGTTTGGGCGGTCCCGTCGCCCCCGGCGCTATCGTTGCGGCCGATGCCCGCCTCGCCCCAGCATTCCGACGAGCCGCCGGCGACGGTCGAGCTCTCGTTCGTCGCCCCGGCGCACAACGAAGAGGGCAATGTCGAAGCGCTCGTCGAGCAGGTCGGAGCCGCGGGCGAGGCGTCGGGGCTCGCCTTCGAGTTCGTGCTCGTCGATGACGGCTCGACCGATTCGACCGCCCAGAAGACCCGCTCGCTCATGGCCTCGCGTCCGTGGCTCCGCATGGTCCGGATGACCCGCACCCCTCAGGGCAGCGGCGGGGGCCAGTCCGCGGCGTTCTACGCCGGGTTCAGAGCGACTCGGGGGCGCCTCATCGCGGTGCTCGACGCCGACCTCCAGAACGACCCGGCCGACATCCGCGCCATGCTCGAACTCATGGAGCGCGAGGGCGCCGACATGGTCCAGGGCGACCGCTCCCACGCCCGAAAGGACTCGGCGGTCCGCAAGTGGGGCAGCGTCGTCGGCAGGCTCTTCCGGCGCACGCTCCTGGGCGACACGATCCGCGATACCGGCTGCTCGCTGCGGCTGATGAAGCGGGAGGTCGCCCTTGAACTTCCCCTGCAGTTCAAGGGCATGCACCGGTTCATCCCCGTCACGGCGCGCCATCTGGGCTACAAGGTCGTCGAGACGCCCGTCAACCACCGCCCGCGCGTCGCCGGGGAGACCAAGTACGGCATGGGGATCACCAAGCGGGCGATCCCGGGCCTGATCGACTGCTTCGCGGTCCGCTACATGCGTTCGCGCCGGCGTCCCGTCGACAGCGAGGAGGTCGGCGTCGAACGGGTGTCTGCGGCGGGGGCGGAAGGGGCCGAGGCGTGAGCGGCAAGGGGCGGATGAAGATCGAGCCGATCGTGCTGATGGTCGCGCTGGTGCTCGTCGGCATCGCGCTGGTCTGGATGCAGCCGCCCGCACGCCCGAGTGTCAGCCCGCGCGAGGGCGCAGTCGTCCACCGCACGACGATCGGCCAGGCCCGGACCTTCGTCGAAGTCCACGGCGAGCCGGGCGCCGAGACCTTCCGTGTGCTCGGCATGGAGGGGCACGCCTCGGAGATCATGGACCTCGCCGAGTTCGAGGCGATGTTCGGCTCGCGCGTGGTGCGCGAGATCCGAGGCGAGCGGAACGCTGTTTTCCGCATCTTCAACATCACGACCTACGCGAGCCTGGTCTGGATCGCGATCGGGCTGGGGGGGCAGATCGTCTTTTCCTGCCGCTTCCTGATCCAGTGGATTGTCAGCGAGCGCAAGCGGGAGTCGGTGATCCCGGATATCTTCTGGTGGATCAGCCTGCTCGGCGGTATAAGTCTGTTTGTGTACTTTGTCTGGCGGCGCGATATCGTCGGCGTGCTCGGCCAGTCGACCGGGATCGTGATTTACGCCCGCAACATCAGGCTGATCCACAAGAAGCGCCGGCGCGAGCTGCGCGACGCCGAGAACGGCGTCGTGACCGACCCCGCCAGCGAGGAGGCAAGCGCCCCGTGAAAGTCTTCCTGGACGAACAGCAGATCGAGGTCAAACGCCCGTCGCTGCGTGCCGCGATGTCCACCGCGATCGGCCTGGCCAACGGCGCGGGGCGCGTGGTGATCGAGGTGTACGCCGACGGCGAGCCCCTCCCCTCGCACCTGCTCGACGAGCCCTCCGACGAGCCGCTGCACTACGCCGAGCTCCGCTTCACCTCCGCGATCCCTTCGGTGATGGTGCAGCAGATCCTGCTCGACGCGGCCGACGCGCTCGACCGCGTGCGCGAGGACCAGGAATCGGCCGCTTCGCAGATCCAGGAGGGACGCCTCTCCGACGCGCGCCGGTCGCTGGAACAGGTCGTCTCGCTCTGGCAGCTCGTGGTGCTGGCGGTGCAGCGGGGCGGGGCGCTGCTCGACCGCGATCTGACCGCGATCCGGGCCGGCGATCCGCCCACACCGATCGCCGACCGCATCGGCACACTTCGGACCGACCTCGAAAGCCTCGCGGCGGCGCTCGGCGACGAGGACTGGTCGGCCCTCAGCGACGCCTTGGAAGACGACATGGGCGCGCAGGTCGAAGACTGGCAGGACGCCCTGAAGATCATGGCCGACGAAGTCGCCAAAGCGGGCTGAATCACGGACCGGCTGCAGCGCAGGGCCGAAACGCACACAAAAACGGACAACGCCCCGATCGGAGGAGGACCGTCGGGGCGTTGTTTGTTGCCCGTGAGGAGAGATTCGATCTGATGCTTCGGAGGCGTCGGGCTTAGAGAGCTTGGCCGGCACGAGTGTTCAGTAATGCACGCGTGTGCCGCTGCGCTCGTTCTGGTCGCCGATGACCATGCCTGTCAGTCCGCCGACGATGGCCCCCTGTGCGGCTCCCTTGCCCGCGTTGCCGCCGAGCGAGCCGAGACCGAACCCTGCAAGTGCGCCGAGGCCTGCGCCCGAAACGGCGCCCTCGGCCGCGTTGTTGCAGCCCGAGCCGAAGGTCGCCATGGCGAGGCCGGCGGCCAGCAGGCCCAGACCGGCGCGGGTGTGCAGTCGCTTGGTTGACATATCGCCGCTCCTTTCGTGCCGGCCCCTTTCGCTTCGGGGCTGGGTGTTCTTCAAAGAGCAATGCGACGGCGCCCGCCTCCCGGTGAACGGGCGGGCGAGAAATTCTGATCAGGCTCGGGTGTGGGCGGACGAGCGGGGCCGGAGAAGTCGGCCCGGCGTTCAGTTCCAGGAGCAGCCTTTGGGCCACTGTTCGGGGTGCTGGCGTTCTGCACGCCGCAGGAGCGATTCCAGACGCTTGAGCTCGTCCTGCACGACCCCGACGCGTCGGAGGGCGTCGGCTTCGGCGAGCAGCCGATAACGCACCTCCGGATCGGAGATCAGCGTGAACGCGATGAGTTCGAAGAAGGCGTTGGTCGGCACATCCTCGTCGTCGGCGTACTCGGCGACCGCCTCGGCCGCGGCAAAGTGCGTCAGGGGACCCTCTGTCAGCATCCGCCCGACGCTGCGGCGCATGCTGTCGAGTTCGGGCGTGGTTTCCTCGGCGTGCGGCGTGCTGAGGGGCTGCAGCATCGCCTCGCGGAACAGACGCTCGGCGGAAGGGGGCGATTCCTCGACGATCCTGGCGCGGCAGACGCCCTGCAAGAGCAGGTTGTACCGCCCGTCGGCCAGACGCTCGTGCTGGATGATCTGCCCGATGCAGACGCACGGACGCAGGGGCGGGCGTCCGTGGTACTCCTGCTTCCAGCGCTCGCCGCGGAACACCGCCATGGCGATCTGTCCCGCGCCGTCGAGCACATGCTCGACCATCTGGCGGTATCGGGGCTCGAAGATGTGCAGCGGGAGGACCTGCTGGGGCAGGAGCGTCACCGAATCCAGCGGGAAAACCGGGATCGGCTTGGCGAAGTTCACCGAGATGGTGGTCGCGTCGGACATGGTGCACAGGCCACTGGAGGCTCAGCCAATGCTACCGAACGACCCGGGCCGAGGCGAGCGAAATCGGGGGTGACAAATCCCCTGCCCGCAATCACTCCGCCAGCGGATCGGGCCTGTAGAGCTTCGCGCCCAGGGCCCAGTTCTTGTCGGTGAAGTTTCCGCCGCGGTCGAGCTTGCCGGGCGTGTCGGGGCGGGTCGCTTCGAGGCTGATGGCCATCTTGGCGTCGATGTCGTCGAGCATGGAGACGAGCAGGGCCTCTGGGGTCATGGGGATCTTGGCGGCGCCGTACTCGGGGATGCCGTGGTGGCTGAGGATGATGTGCTGCAGGACGGTGAGCACGCCCGCGGGGAGGCGTGTGCCGGTGGCGGTCATCATCTGCTGGGCCTTGTCGTGGAGCATGATGGCGCCCTCGACGATGTGGCCGACGAGCTCGCCCCGGTCGGTGTATGTGAACGGGCCGTCGTAGCCGAGCTCGCGCGTCTTGCCCAGATCGTGCAGGAAGAGGCCCATGAGCACGATGTCGCGGTTGATCTTGGGGTACAGCGGGCAGACCGCATCGGCGAGCTTGAGGAGATTGAGCGTGTGCTCGAGCAGGCCGCCGAGGTAGGCGTGGTGCATCTGCTTGGCGGCCGGGGCCCGCTTGAAGGCCTCCATGAGGTGTTCGTCGGCGAGGTAGGTCTCGGCGAGGGCCTTCATGGCGGGGTGCTTGAGGGTGGCCAGGACGCCCGCGAGCTCTTCGAGCATCTCGCCGGGATCACGCTCGGAGGAGGCGATGAGCTGGCGGAGCTCGCCCTGGGAGGGCTCGTGCGGCTCGATCGCGTGGATGATGAGCTGGATCTCGCCCTGATAGGCCTGGGTCTCGCCCTTGACGAAGACGAACCCGTCAGTCGGCAGGGCTCTGAAGGTGACCTCGTCGATCGACCACATGCGGGCGGGCATCTCCCCCGAGCGGTCGCGGAGCAGGCACCGGAGATAGGGCTTCTCCGTCCGCGTCATGCCCATCTGGGCGTTGACGATGGTGAAAACGCCGGCGATGCGCTGCGGCGGCTGGTCGAGGTCGGCGATGTACACGCGGTCGCTGGGGGCGGTCTGGCTGCTCATAGGCAGCGAGTGTAGCGGGGCGGGGGGAAATGCGTGGGATTTCAGCGACGGAGTGGGAACCAATCGCCGGCGTGTGCGTCAAAGACTTTGAGGCCCGCTGGGACAGGCGGGGGTGGGATTGCAGGCGGGAGTCGCCGGCGCCGCCACCCGCCGAGGGCCGAAGCAGACGAGGAGTGAACTCAATGCGAATGAACAGAAGACTGTGGTGTACCTGCGCGCTGATCGCGTCGGCGGGCGGCGTCGCTTCGGGTCAGGCGGTGCTGGAGATCACCGCGAGCGGCACGATCGACACGGTGAGCAACGGGTTCTTTCTTGATGCACCGTTCGATGCCTCCGCGATCGGGTCGGTATGGAACGCGAGGTACACACTGCCGCTCGGCAACGATGACCTGCTGACCGGAAACCCGAATACATCGATCTGGGGCGACATCATGCTCACCGCGACCTATTCGGTCGACGGCGGCACGCCTGTCGACTTGCCGCTGCCGACCGACGGTGTGCTGCCGTCTTCGACGCTTGCGGTCGACTTCCTGGCCGCCAGCGCAGACCGGATCTCGGTAAACACGATCGAGACCGACGGCCCGATCTTCGGGAATTTCCTGCTGATGCAGATCTCGGCGCCGACCGGTACTGTCTTCGACGACCCGATCATCAACACGAGCCAGCTCATCCCCTACAGCCTCAGCGACTTTGACTCGACGATGTTCAGGGTCACCAACGGCCCCGGCGCTGTCTTCGGCACGGTGGAGTCGTTCGAGATCAGCGTGCTGCCGCCATCGATGCAACGCGTCGTCCCTGCGCCTGCAGCGGTTTCGCTGTTGGCACTGGCTGGGCTGGCCGCGGTCCGCAGGCGTCGGGCCTGACGCGGAGCGGACCGACACACGATCTCTCACGCTCTCACTGGGAAGGGCCGAGGCGCCTTCCCGGTGTTTTCGTGCGCCCTCAGCGCCCCCGGAAATGCCCCGGGACCTCGCCGTGATCGGCGCGGATGGTGCTGCGGATGCCGCCGCGGCCTTTCCAGTCGGTGACGATCTGCAGCCACGCGGGGTTCATCAGCTTGACGAGGTCGTCGCGGATGGCGTTGGTGACGGCCTCGTAGTAGATCCCCTCGTTGCGGAAGCTCTGGTAATAGAGCTTGAGGCTTTTGAGCTCGACGCAGACCCCGCCGTCAGCGCCCGGGCGGGGCTGGTAGCGCAGCGTCACATGCCCGAAGTCCGGGTGGCCGGTCTTGGGGCACACGCTGGTGAACTCCTCGGACACATGCTCGATGACGAACGGCGTGTCCGATGGTGTTGTGAAGGCTTCGAGCAGCGAGCGGTCGGGCATGGATGTTGGATCGCTTGGGAAGGGGCGGATCGCGCCTGATCAGGCGCCGTAACGCCGGACGAGTTCGACGATGCGGGGCTGGTCGGGGTTGATCTGGAGGCTGCGCCGCAGGAGGCGGACGCCCTCACGCTGGGCGTCGCGGTTGCGCTTCTCGCTCCAGAGGTACTGGTTGAGGCGGTAGATGCCGAGGCTGTTGATGGCGGGGAAGTGGGTGGGGTCGAGCTCGATCGCCCGCTGGAAGGCCTCCTCGGCCTCGTCGTAGCGGTAATCGCGGAAGAGCAGTGCGCCGAGCGTCTCGTACGCCACGGGCGACGGGCCGAGCGCCAGCACCTCTTCGATGGTGACGATCGCCTCGTCCTTGCGCCCGGTGCGGCTCAGGCTGTCAGAGAGCATCAGCAGCAGTTCGGGGCTCAGTTGCATGAGTTCGGCCGCCTGGCGGAGCTCGGTGACGGCCGATTCGTGCTCGCCGAGCTCGCGGTAGACCGCGGCGAGGTTGGCGCGGGCCGGGCCGCTCTCCCCGTCGATGCGGACCGCCCGGATGGCGTACCGCATCGCTTGGCGGGGCTCGCCGAGGCCGAGGTAGGCCGTAGCGATGTTCATGTTCGCGTCGAGGTTCATCGGGTCGATCGCCAGGGCGCGGAGGTACGCCCGGACGGCCTCGGTGAGGCGGTTCAGAAGCTGCAGTGCCAGGCCGTGGAGGTACTGGGCCTCGAAATTGAGGGGCTCGACGCGTGCGGCCTCGCCGTAGCGACGCTCGGCGAGCGAGTAGTCGCCCCTCCTGCGGTAGATGTTGCCGGCCTCGATGTAGGCCATGGTGAGCTCGGGGTTGATCTCGATGGCTCGCTCGAATGAGCGGAGGGCGGATTCGTCGTCGCCCTCGCGGTCGAGGCGCCGGCCCTCGAACAGGGCGGAGATGGATTGCTCGTCCCGTTCGGCGCCGATCACCGGTCGTCGGGGGCGGTCGGTTCCGTCGGGGTCATCTCCGGCGGTCCGGGTCGTCTGGCACCCGCCGATGGACACCGCCGCGAGCAATCCGGCGCAGAGCAGGACCATGGCGGTCGTCAGAGGCATCGCCCGTCTGGGGCGGCAGACGGGGGCCTGGGCGTCGGTCCGGCCGGGAGACTCTGCTCTGGTCATGGTCGAAGGTCCGTTCTGGCGTGGCGTTGGTCTGTGGGGCAAAAGACGCCCGGATCGGTCTATCGGTTCGCTCGGGGCGGCGCTTGGGCCCGATTATCGCGCCCCAGAGGTCTCCGCGGCGTCTCGGAGCCGCTTCAGACGCCCCAGATTGATCGTGTCCATGGGCGTGCCCGCTTCGTTCTTTGCTTTCGGCGTTTCGAGCACCTTCGGCGTACCCGCCAGTTCCGGGCGGTTGATGATCGCGGCGAATCCGGACGCTTTCAGGGCCTTGGCGCTTGTCCCGCGGCCGATGTCGCCCTCGCCGATGTGGGCGTGCCGGTCTTTGCGAGAGCCGACGCCCCCGAGGCTGTCGTTGACATGGACGACCTTGAGGCTCGCGAGGCCGCAGAGGCGGTCGAACTCGTCGAGCACGGCGTCGGCGCCTTCACGCGACGAGAAGTCGTACCCGCCCGCGTGAGCGTGGCAGGTGTCGAAGCAGAAACCGACACGCTCGGGCCGGCCGGTCTTATCGATGATGCGGGCCCGGAGGTCGGCGAGTTCCTCGAAGGTGCGGCCGAGATTGCTGCCCGAGCCCACGGTGTTCTCCAGGCAGCAGATCACCGCTGCGCCCTTGGTTCGCTTGAAGAGGTGCTTGTACGCCTCGGCGATGCGGGCGAGCCCGGACTCTGCGTCGGAGGTGGTGTACGCCCCGGGGTGGTGGACCAGGAAAGGGATCGAGAGCTCGGCGCAGCGTTCGATCTCGACGGTCATGAGGTCGATGGACTTGTTCCAGAGCTCGTCGTCGGGGCTGGCGAGGTTGATGAGGTAGCTCGCGTGGCTGGTGGTGCGGTCATGCCAGCCCAGACGCTCGATGGCATCGAGCCAGTCGGCCTTGGCGCCCGGGTCCAGCGGCTTGGCCTTCCACTGCTGCTGGTTCTTGGTGAACACCTGCACGGTGTCGAGCTTGAGGGCCTCCGCCTCTATGAGGGCGTTGACCATGCCGCCGGCGATGGAGAGGTGCGATCCGAACACGCTGCGACTGTAGAGCACGGGCCCCGCCCGGGCGTGGGGTGTATCCTCGGGCCATGGATGGCTCGATCAACAAGGCGTGGGGAGGGCTCTTGGCGGCCTGCCTGCTGGGGGCGTTTCTCTGCGGCTGCGCCCGCACCCGGCCTGCGCCGGTCGCTCGCGAGGAACCGATCCGCGTCTCGATGATCGTCGAGAATGTCTTCACGCCGTCGGAGCCCTCGGGCATGACCGAGGCCGACGCGGTCCGCCGGGCGCTGCGCGAAGCGGGGGCGACGGAGATCGAGGACTACCCGACGGGTTCGGCGGTCCGCCTGGCCGACGGGCGGGCCCAGAGCCACGCGTACAACTTCACAGCGCCCGACTTCCGCACGCTCGAACGGGCGCACAGAGCCGTGCTGGCGCTCCGCGGGCGCGAGTTTCACCGGCGCGTCTTCGACCCGGCGACGGCCCGCTTCACGCTCGCCTACTCGCGCCCGATGGCCGACAGCGCGTTCCTCTCGGAGCTCTCGGGCACGGCGTCGCGCGGATCGGTCGTCTTCATTTACGACCACAACGACCCCGACCCCAAGCGCGTCGATGTCGGCGCGCGCGGCGACTGGTCCGTTCGGCTCAGCCCGCGCACCGGCTATCAATACTTCTACGGCTTCATCGAAGACGCCTCGGGCCGACGCACCGGCTTCTTCCGCCACAGGATCGACTCGAACACGCGGGAAGAGCTGACGGCCGAGGCGTTCCACCGGTTGCGGCTGACGCAGCAGTAGGGGAAGAGACGGAGAGACGGAGAGATGTGTGGGGTTTGAAGGAGTTTGCAATTGATGGCGGAGCTTGAAGGACGGATCGCGATTGTCACCGGGGCTTCGGCGGGGATCGGGGAGGCGACGGCGCGGACGCTGTCGGCCTCCGGCGCCCGCGTCGTGCTCAACGCACGGCGCAAGGAGCGGCTGGACGAGCTTGTCAAGGAGTTCGGCGGGCCGACGCGGGCCGTCAGCGTCCCCGGCGACGCGGCCGATCCTGAGCTGATCGAACAGATGTTCGCCGAGGCGGGCTCGCGCTTCGGCGCCGCGCCGGACCTTGTGGTGGTCAACGCCGGGCGAGGGCTCGGCGGCTCGGTGGTGACCTCCGACGACTCCAAGTGGGAGGAGATGGTCCGTCTCAATCTCGTCGGTGCGGCGAGGCTCATCCGGGCCGCGGCGATCCGCATGACCGAGGGCTTCGACCCCAGATCCTGGCAGAAGACGCCGCGCGACATCGTCGTGCTCGGCTCGACCGTCGGGCGTCACATCTCGCCCTTCAGCTCGATGTACGGCGCCAGCAAGTTCGGCGTGAACTCGCTGGCCGAGGCGGCGAGGCGGGAGCTCGGGCCCAAGGGCGTCCGCGTGACCCTCGTCGAGCCGGGGATCGTCGTCAGCGAGTTCCAGGCCGGGGCGGGGTACGACGAGGCGTGGTTCTCGCAGATGGCCGAGAAGTTCGGGCCCCTGCTGGAACCGGCCGACATCGCCGAGACGATCCGCTACATCGTCGCCCAGCCGGCGCGGATCCACATCAACGATGTTGTGATCCGGGCCACGAGGCAGGAATATCCCTGAGCGGTGTGTTCCGACCGACCCCGCCCGATTTCTCGCCCTTGCATGCCGCTATTGTTGGGGCTGGTCCGGCGGCCGTCGGCGGTGTTTCGCTCGGCGGGGCCGTTCTCCCGAGGCGGGCTTGTCAAGCGAGCCCGATTCATCGATGCAAAGTCTGATCGCCGAGAACGGCCCCGTTGAGACGGCGCAGATGGCCCTGTGGATCTGCTCGTCGCTGCTGGCGTCGGGTGTCTTCCTCTTCCGAAAGCGTCCGCGCGAGCGGTTCTTTGCCGGGTGGCTTGCGCTCGTCTCGGCGCTCGCGGCGTTCCGCGAGGCCGACGGGCACATCCTGCTCAACCCCGAGGTGCTCGGCTCGTGGGGCGTGCGCTACAGGATCGACTGGTGGCTGAGCCTCGACGCCCCCGTCCTGCCCCGCCTGCTCTGGGCGGCTTTGGCGGTGCTGATCGTGGTGGGGCTCGTGCTGCCGATCGCCAAGGCCTCGCCCCGCTCGGTCGAGTTGCTCAAAGGTCGCGACAGGGCGTGGTGGCTCTTTGCGATCGCCGCGGCGGCGCTCTTCGCCGGCTACGCGTTCGACGACCTGCTCGGACGCGGGCAGTTCGTCGCCCCGATCTACACCCAGTCGGCCGAGGAGTTTTCTGAACTCGTCGGCGCCGTGCTGTTTCTCGTGGCGGTGGGGCTGACGGTCCGCCTCTCGCTCACGACGCGCGAGCGGATGGCCCGCCAGCGACTGCAACCCGCCCCGGCCTGAGCCTCGCCCAGCCGGCCGAGTCCAGACAAGAATTGAGCCCGCCGATCAGGCGGGCTCTCTCGAGGCATACGCGCGGTGTCGGTTTTGCGGGGGTTACGGGAAGATCCCGCGGACGCGGTAGACGGCGCCGAGGTGCTCCATCGCCGAGCAATAGGCGGCCTGACGCAAAGAGACATCGAACTTCTGCTTGGCGACGAGGGTGCGCCGGGCGGCCATGACCATGATGCGGTTGAGCTCGGCGTCGACCTTTTCTTCGTCCCACATGTGGTAGGTCTTGTTCTGGACCCACTCGAAGTACGAGACGGTGACGCCGCCGGCGTTGGCGAGGATGTCGGGGATGCACGGGATGCCGCGCTTTTCGAGGACCGCGTCGCCCTCGGGGGTGACCGGGCCGTTTGCGCCCTCTGCGATGAGGCGGCAGTTGATGTAGGAGGCCTCCTCGGCCTTGATCATCTGCTCGAGTGCGGCGGGGATGAAGACATCGACGCGTGTCTTGTAGAAGTCTTCGAGGCTGATCGCCTGTGCGCCCTTGGAGGTGTCCTTTCCCGAGCCCGTGGTCTTGTGGGCCTTTTCGAAGCCGGCGATCGAGCCGTGCTCCTGGCAATAGGCGGTCAGAGCCTCGGTGTCGAAACCGTCCTCGTTGAGCAGGCAGCCCGAGTGGTCCATGACCGCGACGATCTTGGCGCCGAGCTTCTGGAGGATGCGGCCGGCCCATGAGCCGACATTGCCCCAGCCCTGGACGCTGACGCGCATGTCCTCGATCGGGATGCCGAAGTTGGGGAGCATCTCGACGAGGACATCGACGACGCCCTGTCCTGTGGCCTTGTTGCGTCCGAGCGAGCCGCCGATCTCGACGGGCTTGCCTGTGACGACGCGCATGCCGTCGGTGCTGGTGCGGTCGTTGGTGGACATCTGGTATGTGTCGGCGATCCAGGCCATGACCTGGGCGTTGGTGCCGACATCGGGCGCGGGGATGTCGTAGTCCGGGCCGATGACATGCTGGATGGCGCTGGTGAAGCGTCTGGCGACGCGTTCGAGTTCGTCGACGGACATCTCACGCGGGTTGCACTTGACACCGCCCTTGGCGCCGCCGAGCGGGATGCGGACGAGCGCGCACTTGAGGGTCATCATGAGCGCGAGCGACTTGACATCGTCGAGGTGGACATCGGGATGGAATCGGAGGCCGCCCTTGAAGGGGCCCAGCGCGTTGTTGTGCTGGACGCGGTAGCCCTTGAAGAGATGGTGGTGCCCGTCGTTCATCTTGACGGGGAAGTGGACCATGAGCTCGTTCTTCGGCTGCGCGAGGATGATCTTCACGCGGTGACGCAGCCCGACCACCTCTGCGCCTTCGAGCATGGTGGCGACCGTCTGCGTGTACATGTTGTCGGGGTCTTTGGGGAAGTTCAGCTCGTCGAAGATCGGGTCCCACGCTGCCGTTGAACCCTGTTTCGCGTCGGTCGACGCGTTTGTCGCGGTCGTGCTCATGGCGTTGTCTGCTCTCGCTGAATGCCCCGTGACCTGACCGGGCGCGGATGCCGCATCGGGTGCCCGAACGGATAACGAGCCTGTCTGCCGCGGACACCCGGGAGCGGAGACCGGCGTAACCCAACTCTAGCCCCCATCGACCGAATCGGGGCGGAAGTGCATCCTTCTCGATCGCGGTTGCCCGGACCGCTAACCTCCGCTCCGGGGGAGTCTCGTGAGCCGGGTGATCCTGACTCGGAAGCGAACCCGCCGCGGCTGTCGCGGCGTCGGAGGAAGCCGTGATCCTGTACCTCGCGTCGGACCTGATCTGGGCGACGAAAATCAAGGGTGTGGCCGAGCACCTCGGCCTCCCTTGCCGCCCGGTAAGAACCCCCGAGATGCTCGAAGCCCGCCTGGCCGACAGCGATGTTGCGGCGGTACTCCTGGACCTTGAAAAACCCGACGAGGCGCTGGCGATGATCGCCCGCCTGCGGGGCGACGGGGCGAGTGAACAGGACCAGAAAATCCGGGTCGTCGCGTTCGGTCCCCATGTGTTGGTCGAGCTCTTCCAACAGGCCCGCGACGCGGGGGCCGACGAGGTGCTCGCCCGGGGCGTCCTGGACCGGAACATGCCCGAGATCCTGCTCACGCTCGCCGGGCGTGGCGGCGCGAGGAACTGATTCGCGCGTCCAGCGGGTTCTGGCGTCGGGTTTATTGCGTAGGCGCTGCCGAGCCCGGGGGCGGGTCCGGGCGATGAGGCGCCGAGAATTTGGGTCCGAAGTATAGGGTTCGTGCCGCCGCAGGACCTATGATCTAGGCCAGTCTTGACGGGTCGGGCCGGGAGTCGCTCCGCGTGTTGCGGGGCCCGGCAAAGAAACACGATGAGTCAGCCGCCCCAGAGCGGGCAGGCCCCTCCCGGTGTTCGGGCGGGGCCATCCGCGGCGTGAAGGCTTCCCGCAATTGCCGACCCGGCGGGAGCGATCGCGTCCGCGGCACGAGAGAAACGGTCCATGATTGACGAAACACTGATCGCATCGCTGAAGATCCAGGACGAGGATATCGAGTCCATGCTCCGTTCCAGCCTCGGCGACGACGCCGCGGGCGGGAACATGGACGCTGTCATCGGCGACGCGATCGAGGATGTCTCGCCCGGCAAGCTGCTCAAGGGCAAGGTGATCGGCTTCGCCGGCGACGATGTGGTTGTCGAGGTCGGGCTCAAGAGCGAGGGTCTGATCCCGCGCGAGGAGTTCGCCGAGCTGTCGCAGAACATCGCGGTGGGCGACACGGTCGATGTGCTGCTCGAATCGATGGAGGGCGAGGGCGGGCTGATCCAGCTCTCCAGGCGTAAGGCCGAGCGTCAGATCAACTGGCAGCGGATCATCGACACCACCAAGGAAGGGGACGCGGTCGAGGGGACCGTGATGCGCAAGATCAAGGGCGGGCTGCTCGTCGACATCGGCGTGCCGGTTTTCCTGCCCGCCTCGCAGGTGGACATCCGGCGTCCGGGCGAGATCGGCGAGTACATCGGGCGCAAGATCCGGGCGCAGATCCTCAAGATCGACCAGGAACGGCGCAACATCGTCATCAGCCGTCGCAAGCTGATCGAGGAGGAGCGCGAGGCGGCGAAGAAGCGTCTGCTCTCGACGATCAACGAGGGCGACACCGTCCGCGGCACCGTCAAGAACATCGCCGACTTCGGCGCGTTCGTCGACCTCGGCGGCATCGACGGCCTCCTGCACATCACCGACATGTCGTGGGGCAGGGTCAACCACCCCTCCGAGATCGTCAGGATCGACGAGCAGATCGAGGTGCGGATCCTCAACATCGACATGGACAAAGAGAAGATCGCCCTGGGGCTGAAGCAGAAAGAGCCCAGCCCCTGGGAGGAGATCGAGGGCAAGTACCCCGTCGGCAGCCGCGTCAAGGGCGAGGTCGTCAGCCTCATGTCCTACGGCTGCTTCGTGCGTCTTGAGGACGGGATCGAGGGCCTGGTCCACATCTCCGAGATGTCCTGGACCAAGCGCATCAACCACCCGTCGGAGATGGTCCAGCCGGGCGATCCCGTCGATGTGGTCGTGCTCGACATCGACAAGAACAAGCAGGAGATCAGCCTCGGCATGAAGCAGACCGAGGTGAACCCCTGGGAGCTCGTCTCCGAGAAGTACCCCCCCGGAACCATCATCGAGGGCGTGGTCCGCAACCTGGCCAACTACGGCGCCTTCGTCGAGATCGAGCCGGGCATCGACGGCCTTCTGCACATCTCCGACATGTCGTGGACCAAGAAGGTCACCCACCCCAACGAGCTGCTCAAGAAGGGCGACATGGTCAAGTGCGTCGTCCTCGATGTCGACCAGTCCAAGCAGCGGATCAGCCTGGGTGTCAAGCAGCTCACCGAGGACCCGTGGCTCGAGGCCATCCCCTCGGCCTACCAGCCGGGCATGGTCGTCCGCGGCGCCGTCACGAAGATCACCAACTTCGGCGTCTTCGTCGAGCTCGAAGACGACCTCGAAGGCCTGCTGCACATCTCCGAGCTGGCCGACCACAAGGTCGAGAACCCGCAGGATGTCGTCAAGGCCGGCGAGGAGATCGATGTGAAGATCCTCCGCGTCGACATCAACGACCGCAAGATCGGCCTCTCACTCAAGCGCGCCCAGTGGGGCGACGCCGGAGACTACTCCGAGGGCGGAGGTCAGGGCGGTCAGGGCGGCGGCCCGTCGGACTTCGGCGGCCCGGCCCGCGGCGGCATGGACGAGCACGGCTCCATGGGCACCGACAAGATCTCGTTCTGATCCGGATTTCCAAGCCCGATCCGTCGCATTTGTGCGCACAAACACACCCGGCCCGATGGGGCCGGGTGTTTTCATTGACTCGGTGGGTGTATCTTCCCCGTCGGCGCGGCAGGGCCGGCAGCGGGGAGGGTTGTGGGGCGAGCGTCGGGAGGCGGTCGTTCGGGGGGGCGGGTGCTCAGCACATGGCCAGGAAACAGAACAGACACAGCATCGACAGCTTCCGACGGTGCGTGGTGACGCGAATGATGTTTTCCATGATCGGACCTTTTCTTCAGTTGTGCTTCCGGTTGTCTGCGGGTCATGGTTCAACCCGCGTGCCAGCCCGGGTCGGGGGGGCGGCGCCCCCGACAGTCGGGCCCGGGACGGGGAGGTGGTCCGAGAATACCCGATCTGCGCGACCGAGTGGGCGGCGCGTGATGCGTTCGGGCAACACGCCGTGTCGCTCCGACGCACCGTGCTTGGGGGGGTGGGGTCTGGCTTTGGGTTTGGCTTTGGCGTGGACGGCGGCGCTGGCCTGCGGGCCCAGCGCAAGCGCGGTCTCCGCCGACACCGGCGCGCCGTCGGCCGGGGAGGCCCAGCGGGTGTATGCCCAGGCCCGGACGGCGGTCGAGGCCTGGGACCCGACTGTCGTGGAGGAGATGGATCTGCCCGGCCCCGTGTCGATCACGCTGCGTCTTGAGGGCGGGGTGTTGGCCCGGGCGGTGGTCGCCGAGGGGGGGCCGCAAGCCGTGCGCGAGGCGATGAGTGTGCTGATGGAGCGGGCGGAGAGCCGGCTGCCGTTTGCCAAGGACGCGACCTGGCCCGAGCCGGTCCGGCGGCTCTCGGGATTGATGCAGATCGGGGTGGAGCTTGGCGGGCCGTTGGTGCCGCTCTCGATCGAACAGCTCGCCGACGCGACGCTACAGATCTCGCCGGGCCTCGACGGCGTGGCGGTGCGGATCGGCGACCGGGCCGGGGCGGGCATGCCCTCGCGCATGCTCGAAGACGGGGTCGAGGCGGCGCTGGTGCTGCGTTCGCTCGTCAGCGAGCTGACCGGAGACCCGGCGCTGGGCGTCGTCGCGCCCGAGGAGCTGCGGCGTGAGCACGGCGTGCGCTTCTACCGCTTCGGCGTGACCCACCTCGCCCAGACCGAGCCGGGCTCGACGCCGGTGTTCCTGTTCCGCGGGGGGGAGGTGGTGCGGGGTTCGGAGCTGCGCGGGCGTGACCTGGTGGTCTTCGCCGAAGACCTCGCTCTGCACATGATGCTGCGCAAGCCCGAGGGTAAGGTCGGAGATGACCCGCTGGGCGGGACGCTCAGGCCGATCCAGGGGGTGTTTGAGAGCGAACGGGCGACGCCCCTGCAGCTCGCTCTCGCCGCTCTGGCGCTGGAACGACTGGCTTCGGACGAGCGGTACGATGCGGCGGTGCGGGCCGGGGCGAGGGAGTTTGTGCGTCGGCTGGCGCTGGCGGCCGCCGCGATCGGCGAGGGAGCGACGGACGAGGCATCCGCGTCGGTCTGGTCCGGCCTTCGGGCGTCGTCGGCGATGTTCGACGCGATGGCGGCCGGCGACGGGGTTCTCGATGCGTTTCTTCTGGAGTGCGATCGTGCGTGCGACGGGGCGCTGCGTCGTGCCGAGGCGCTGGGAGCGACGGTCCGCCCGGTGACGCTCTGGGCGCTCGCCACGCGTGCGCGAGCCGACGAATCGCTGCGCCCGAGGGTTCGGCGGATGTTGCGGAGGTCGTGGTCGGAGACCGGCCCGGAGCGGTCCGTCTCGCTGCTGCCCTGGGCGGGGTGGGCGGAGTTGGCGATGGCGGAGGGCGGCGGCGAGGTGGAGGGCGAGGAGGCGCTGCGTCGGGCCCGGATGCTGGTGTGGATGCACCAACTCGACGCCGCAGACACCGGGCGGGAGGCGCCGGACCTTGCGGGCGGAGTCGTGTTTACCGCGGGTGAGAACCCTCTGCCGACCTGGCACACGGTGCGGCCGGTCGCGTTCTTTGCGTCGATGCTCGGGGACCCTCGTCTGACCGATCGTGAGGAGGCGGGGCGAGAGGCTTCGCGCGTGCTGGCGTCGGTGCGTTTTCTGCGCCAGCTCTCGGTGCGTGAGGCGGAGGCGTACGCCCACCGGTACCGGCACCGATCGATGGGCGGCGTCCGGGCGGCCCTGTGGGACCAGCGGATGCCCCCCGAGGCGACGGCGATGACGCTCATCACGGTCTGCGACACGCTCGACAGCCTTTCGAGGCTCGCCGCGGACGCCGACAACGGGGGCTGAGACGGGCGTTTTTCAAGGGGGCTTTGGCGGTGCTTGCGGGGCGGTTTGCGCGGGCGGCGGATAGGGGATTCCGGCGGGCTGTGCGCCTATGATTTTCGGCGTTTTTGGCCCTCGCGGCGCCCGATCCCGGGCGCGTCGGTGGGGCCTTTCGGAGATGCTGCATGGCGGAGCACGACGGACCCCCGCAGGGGCCCTCTGACGGCGTCGGCGCGGACCTCGGCGGGGAGCTCCCGGCGGGCGCCGGGCGGATCACCGACCTGGCCATCGAGCGCGAGCTTCAGGACAGCTACCTGACCTACGCGATGAGCACGATCATGGACCGGGCCCTGCCCGATGTCCGCGACGGGCTCAAGCCCTCCCAGCGACGCATCCTCGTCGCCATGCACGACCTGAACCTCCGCCCCGGGCGCAAGCACCTCAAGTGCGCCAAGATCTGCGGCGACACCTCGGGCAACTACCACCCCCACGGCGAGAGCGTGATCTACCCGACGATGGTCGGCATGGCCCAGCCCTGGAAGATGCGCGTCCCGCTGGTCGCCCCGCAGGGCAATTTCGGCTCGATCGAGGGCGATCCGCCGGCGGCGATGCGTTACACCGAGGCCCGGATGACCCAGGCCGCGGTCGACATGCTCGACGACATCAAGCTCGACACGGTCGACTTTCAGCCCAACTACGACGACCGCCTGCTCGAGCCGCTGGTGCTGCCTGCGAAGTTCCCGAACCTGCTGGTCAACGGGGGGATGGGGATCGCGGTGGGGATGGCGACGAGCCTCCCGCCGCACAACCCGACGGAGGTGCTCGACTCGATCATCCGCGTCGTCGAGAACCCCGAGATTGGGCTTGCGGAGATCATGACCGATCTGGTCGACGAATCGGGCGAGATCGTGCGCCAAGGGATCAAGGGCCCGGACTTTCCGACCGGGGGCGTGATCATCGGGCGCAAGGGCATCCACGAGGCGTACACCGGCGGGCGGGGCAAGGTCACGATCCGGGGCGTCTGCCATGTCGAGGAGATGGGCAAGACCGGGCGTCAGCAGGTGGTGATCGACGAGATCCCCTTCGGCCTGATGCAGAACAACCTCGTTGAGAAGATCGTCGAGGCGGTCAAGGACGAGCGGATCCGCGATGTGGCCGATGTGCGCAACGAGTCGGGCCGGACGGCCCGCTCGCGCATCGTGATCGAGCTGAAGAAGGGCGCCGACCCTGCGGTGGTCGAGAACCAGCTCTACCAGCACACGCCTTTGCAGCAGACCTTCAGCATCATCAACATCGCGCTGGTGAACCGCCAGCCGCGGACGCTGGGTCTGCGCGACATGATCGACCTGTACATCGAGCACCGCGTCGAGGTGATCCGCCGTCGGACGCTGCACCTGTTGCGCGAGGCGAAGAAGCGGGCCCACATCCTGGAGGGTCTGATCTACGCCGTCTGCGACATCGACGAGGTGATCCGCCTGATCCGCTCGAGCTCGACGCGCGAGGAGGCGATCGGCAAGCTGATGGAGCGTGGCTTCCGCATCCCCGCCGACCACCCCTACGCGCCGAAGATCCCCGAGCGCCTGATGCGTGCGGTCGGGAAGGCCGAGAGCGCCGGGGGCGTTCGTTTGACCCGCGTGCAGGCCGAGGCGATCGGGTCGATGCGCCTGATCCAGCTCGTGGGGCTGGAGATCGAGAAGCTCGCGGGCGATTACCGCGAGCTGGTCGAGAAGATCGAGGACTACGAGGCGATCCTCGCCGACCGCTCGCGCGTCGACGCGATGATCGTCGAAGACTGCGAGCTGATGAAGTCTCGCTACGGGTCCGACCGCCTGACGAAGATCGAGGAGGGCGAGTCGGACATCGACATCGAGGCCCTGATCCAGGAGCACCAGGTCGCGGTGACGATCAGCCACAGCGGGTATGTCAAGAGGGTGCCGCTGGACACCTACCAGGCGCAGGGGCGAGGCGGGCGGGGGATCCGCGCGTCCGAGTCGCGTGACGGCGACTTCATCGAACACCTGTTCGTCGCGAGCACGCACGACAACCTGCTGGCGTTCACCGACACGGGGCGTGTGTTCAAGATCAAGGTCTACGAGGTCCCGGAGATGAACCGGACCAGCCGCGGGCGTGCGATCGTGAACCTGATCGACCTCCGCGAGGGCGAGCGGATGTGCGCGTTCCTGACGACGCGCGACTTCGAGCAGTCCAGCGAGTTCCTGACCTTCATCACCCGCAACGGGCTGGTCAAGAGGACAGCGCTGAAGGACTACCGCAATGTCAACCGATCGGGGCTGATCGCCGTCGGCCTCCGCGACGACGACGAACTGCTGACCGTCAAGCTGACCTCGGGGACCGACGACCTGATGCTCGTGACCGCCGGGGGCATGGCGATCCGCTTCAGCGAGTCCGACGCTCGCCTGATGGGGCGTCCGGCCAGCGGCGTCAAGGGCGTCGAACTCGGCGGGGGCGACCGCGTGGTCGGCGCCGTCCGTGTCCCGATGGTCGCCGACGCGGACGACCCGGAAGTGACCCACACCGACCCTGCCGATCTTGGCCGCAACCTCTGCCTGCTGACGGTCACCGAGAACGGCTACGGCAAGCGCACCCCAGTCGACGAGTACCGCGTCCAGCCCGAGTCCGGCCCGATGCGGAGCCAGACCCGGGGGGGCAAGGGGCGGACGGACATTAAGACGACGGCCCGCAACGGCAAGTCGGCCGCGGCGATCGGCGTCTACGACGATGAGGATGTGGTCGTGGTCAGTCGGGGCGGGCTGCTGGTTCGTCTGAAGGCGGGTTCGATCAGCCAGTACGGTCGCGGGACCCAGGGCGTCCGTGTCGTGAGCCTGAAGGCGGGCGACCAGGTCGTGGCGATGGCCCGGGTGCAGGAGAACGGTTCTGAGGGCGAGACGCCCGCCTCTGGGAGCCCCGAACAAGGCGGGGAGTGAAGCGTACCGGTCCTTCGGGCCGATGGGGCTGAAGCAGCGCTTGACCCCGGACTCAGGGGGCCCTGTCGCGCCCCTGCGGCGGCCCCGCGGAACTGGTTACACTGGACGCACCATGCCGACCGACTGGTCCGATGACATTGTCGTAGCCGACCTCGCCGACGAGCCGGCGCTTTCTGAAGAGCTGGCCCACCTGCTGGAGAGGATCGAAGCATCCGAGCACACGCCGCATGTGGTGCTCAACTTCGGGCGGGTGAGCTACATCAACAGCTCGAACATCGCCCAGCTCCTGCGGATGCGGAAGGTGCTGGCGGGCAAGAGCCGCCAGCTGAAGCTCTGCTCTGTGGGGGACGAGATCTGGTCTGTCATGCTTGTGACTGGCTTGGACAAGGTCTTCCGCTTTGCGCCCGATCCGATGACGGCCCTGGCGGGCATCCAGCTCGAGGACGAGGCGGAGGGCTGAGCCGCAGCTTTCGGGCGTGCTGCCGGTACCAACCGGCGTGAATCCGGCGAGGCCCGCCGGTCGGAGTGTGCGTGCATGGCGAGCCCCGCGACAGCGATCCCCGATCCTTCCAAACTCACGCAGGGTGAGGCGGTCGTCGAACTCAAGGGGATCCGCAAGACTTATTACAAACCCGACGGCACGGTGATGGTCGAGGCGCTCAAGGGCGTGGACCTGACGATCCGCGCGGGCGAGTATGTCGCGATCATGGGCTCTTCGGGCTCTGGCAAGTCGACCCTGCTGAACCTGCTGGGCTGCCTCGACCAGCCGACGGCGGGGGAGTACCTGCTCCGCGGGCGGAATGTCGAGGCGATGGACGACGACGAGCTGTCGGCGTTTCGAGGTCGGACGATCGGGTTCGTCTTCCAGGCGTTCAACCTGATCCCGCAGCTGACGATTGAGGACAATGTCGCCGTTCCGCTGTTCTATCAGCAGGTGGACAAGAAGAGGCGGCTTGAGCGGGCGGTGGGGGCGCTCGAGCGTGTCGGGCTCGGCGACCGTGTGGGGCACAGGCCGAGCGAGCTCTCGGGCGGGCAGCAGCAGCGGGTCGCGATCGCGCGGGCGCTGGTGACCGAGCCGGTCGTGCTGATGGCCGACGAACCGACGGGCAATCTGGACTCCAAGACCGGCGAAGCGATCCTCAAGATGATCGAGGAACTGCACGAGGCGGGGCTGACGATCATCATGGTCACCCACGACGACGCGATCGCCGAGCGGTGCGAGCGGATCGTGCGCCTGGCCGACGGGCTGGTGCACACCGACACGCAGCTCCGCACGCGGCGGGGTGATCCGGATTGATTCAAGATCGGTTGGAGACTTGTGGCGCCTGCGGCTTGTCCGCCAGTGGTTTGTGTTACATCGCGGGCGCGGCTCTGAGAGCTTGGGGCGAGCCAGTTGTGATGTGTCAAGGCATGGCTATTTGAGTCGGGCCGCTTTGCGTCGCTGACAGGAAACACTGGCGGGTGAGCCGCCAGTGCCACAGATCGAGCCACGGAATGTGTCAGCGTCTGCGCCTGGTGTCCTCTTGGCGTTCCCGCTCTTCGCCCCACGCCGTGTCGGGCTCGTCGACGCCCGACAGCGAACTCCATTCGATCGAGAAGTCGAAGTCGACGAACGGGCCGACGAGGGGGGTGGTCGAGAAGACGCCGTGGGTGGTGCGTTCGGCGTTCAGGCGCGGCTCGGGTCGGAGCACGCCTTCGAGTTTCCAGTGGTCGTAGCGGTCGGCGTGGTCTCTGAGGCGTGAGAGGAATCGGCGGGGGATCTCGATCGTGACGGGCTCGCCGATCGCCCGGCCGCTGGCGGCGTCGAGGACGGTCATGCGGGCCTGGTGGACGCCGCGGCCGACATCGGTGACGGGGCCGAAACGGACGAGCCAAGAGATCTGCGAGCGCAGGTCGCGGTTCATCTGGAGGCACCAGCGTCGGATGCGTGTCTCTCGGGCGGCGCGGGCTCGGTCGTCGAGGTCGGCGTCGGGGTCGATGTCGCCGAGGTCGATGCGGTAGCGGTCGCGGAGGGCGGCGAGGAGGCCGGCTGGCGAGTCGGACGGGCCGCGGGACTCGGTGTCGCGGTCGGCGGGGGCGGCGTCATCGTCTGCTGCGGCGGGGCGTCCGGCGGCGCGCCGGGCTTCGGCGAGGTCGGCTCTGAGGGCCTCGACGCGGGCTTCGAGGTCGCGGATCCGCTGGTCTTTCTTGGCGAGTTCTTCTCGTTGCTCGGCGACGATGCGCCGGAGGCGGGCGAGCTCGTCGTCGCTCTGGGCCGCGGCGATCGGGGTGAAGAAGCAGAGGGCTGCGAGCAACAGCACGGCGGGCGTGGACGGTCGCATGGGCGGGCCTCCGGCGTGGGGTCGGGGGGTCTTCGGCTCTGAAGCCTACTCTAACAGACGGCGGCCCGGGCGTGTTGCGTTGCGGGCCGGGAGGCCCCCTTTCGATGCTTGCTTCGCACGACACCAAGAGGCCCGAGACGGTCGAGGAATTGCTCGGGCGGGAGCTGATGAGCCGTCTGGACCGGCTTGATGTGCTGACGCGTAAGGTCTTTTCCGGCAAGCTGCCGGGCGAACGCCGGAGCAAGAAGCGGGGGCAGTCGGTCGAGTTCGACGACTACCGGCAGTATGTGCCCGGGGACGACCTGCGCCACATCGACTGGAATGTGCTGGCCCGTTTCGACAAGTTTTTCCTGAAGCTCTTCCGCGAGGAGGAGGATCTGGGCGTGCAGATCGTGCTGGACTGCTCGGCGTCGATGGACGCGGGGTCGCCCAGCAAGCTGATCGCGGCCGCGAGGGCGGCGACGGCGCTGGGGTATGTCGGGCTTGTGAACCAGAACCGCGTGTCGGTGTCGCGGTTCGGGCGTCCGGGGGACACGGGGCTGCGGACGCTCGCGGCGTTGCGCGGGCGCGGGAACTTCAAGCGTGTGGCGTCGTTCATCCTGGAGGGGGTGGGCCCGCTGCCGCCGGATGTGCGGACGAAGGGCGACGCGCCGGACTTCAACGAGATGATGCGGACGCTCGCGCTGACGAGGCGGGGCAAGGGCGTCCTGATCCTGATCAGCGACGGGCTATTCCGCGAGGGTTTTCTGCCCGGGCTGAACTTTCTTGCCGGCGACAACTACGACGCGTATTTCGTGCAGGTGCTCAGCCCCGACGAGCTCGACCCGACCCTGCAGAAAGACCGCGTGAGCGGCGACCTGCGGTTCACCGACGCCGAGACGGGCGCCGCGGCGGAGGTGACGGTGTCGGCGGATCTGATCAAGCGGTACCGAGCGAGGCTGGAGTCGTTTCTGGGGGATCTGGAGGCGGCGTGCCGCGCCCGGAGCATCCGGCATCTCTTGACGCCGAGCGACACGCCTGTGGATGTGCTTGTGCTGGAGATGCTTCGGAAGCGTGGGTTGTTGGGGTGAGGCGGGCTTGCGCCGGATAATCGGACCGCACAGGGTGCTGGAGTTGCTCGCACTCAGGGCCGATGTTATACTTCGATTGGATCTGAACCTCGGGAAGTCCGGGCAGTAGGATCCTCCAGGGCCTTCGGGCCCCAATTTTTTGCATGCTTGGGCGGCTCAGAGTCTGACGACGCCGAAGCCGTCGTCTCTGGACGCGTGGCGGCAAAGCACAGGGTGCAGTCGAGTGTGGAAGTAAGCGTTCCCGCCGTGGCGCTTCATGTAGCTGTTGGGCTGCAGGCACTGTTTAAACAAGTACGCGGCGCAATCTGCGGCTTGGATGAGGTAGGACTCTCTGGAGTCTCGGCAGACCGGGTGCTCGATGAGCAGCTTGATCGGTTCGTCGATGACGGTTCGCGTTCCGCTTCGTTGCTTGATGGTGAGGATGTTCCGCATCCGCATTTCGTCCAGAAAGCCGCGGAGCTTGTTGCCGTCGGTGTTGTCCGGGAAGACGATGCCGCGATCGTCGTTGTGCTGCGGCCCCGGGAAGTTCCGGCGGCTGATGGTGTTCTCGAATCGCTGAAAGAGCGCGTACCAAGCGAGCCGGAACACCTGCGTGCTGTCGGTCGCTCTCGGTAACGCTTTGTCGACACATACATTGATCAGTCTGATGCCCGAGAGGGCGGCGATGCAGTCGGCGTGATGGCGGATGATCGCGAGCCGCTGGTGTTTCTTGAGTTGTCCGAGCGTCGCGGGGAGTCTCGAAGGCTTGCCGATCATGTCGGACGCGTGCAGCTCATCGTCGAGATACACGCCGTACCGGCTCTTGATCCGATGGCGGAATCGCCTGAGTTCGTCGAGAGTGTCCGCCCAGTAGATCTCGTGCACGACGAGGCCGGTCAGGCAGAAGTACCGAGTCGGCGAGGTTCCCTTTGGCGGCGGCAGACCGGAATCGCCGCTCTCGTCCACATACATGAGATACATGAAGCCTCCCGGGCGCAATTGGCGACAAGGAGATCATTATACTGGAAGTGTCGCTCCGTGCGGCGACCAGGGGTTGAGCGACGCGCCTGTGGATGTGCTTGTGCTGGAGATGTTGCGGAAGCGTGGGTTGTTGGGGTGAGGACGCGGCGATGCGGGGCTATGAAAAAAAACACTGGCGGGCGAGCCGCCAGTGCCACAGGTCTGTCAGGTCTGTCTTTGTGATCGGGCTTGTCGGCCTGCTTCAGATGCCGTGCTCTCGCGCGTGCTTGGCGAGGCGGACCTTGAGGCGGGCGGCGTTCTGTTCGTGGCGGATCTCTTCGGCGAGTTCGGCCGGGTTATCGGCGTTCTGGGGGACGCTCTTGGCGAGGGCGGCTTCGAGGGCCTGCTCGGCCTCGTGGGCGCCGAGGCGTTCGGCGGGGATCGCCTTGTCGGCGATGATGATCAGCTCGTTCTCGGCGACGCGGGCGAAGCCGCCGTCGATGAAGAAGTGGCGGCTGCCGCCGTGGGCCTTTGCGGTGTCGGGGAAGTCGACGCGGAGCTCGCCCATGCCGAGCTCGGTGATGAGGGGGCCGCGGTTGTACTGCACGCCCAGGAGGCCGTCGTGGGCGGGGAGCGAGGCGTACACGGCGTCTTCGTAGAGGAGCTGCTCGGTCGGGGTGACGACGCGGCAGCGGAAGGTCTTGTCGGCCACGGCTGCGAACCTCCGGAGGGTTTCTGGCGGGTGCTCGGGGCCGACATGGTAGACGGGCTGGGGGCGGTGGTCCGGCGAGGGGCGCTGCTCTGGAGCCCGGCGGGACGGGTTCGGGGCCGATAGGCTCACCGCCTTGGATCGCAGGACGGCCATCTGGCTGGGCGTGTTTGGCGGGGTGCTGGCCCTGGCGGTCTTGGTGCGCCTGCTGGTCGGGCCGGCGGGGTTCGGGTGGCCCTCTGACGGGACCGTGCTGGGCCTGCGGGGGACACGGGTGCTGACGGGGGTGATCGTCGGAGGCTCGCTCGGAGCGGCGGGGGTGATGCTGCAGGCCTTGCTGAGGAACCCGCTCGCCTCGCCGGATCTGGTCGGGGTGTCGGCCGGGGCGGGGTTCGGGGTGATGGTGAGCTTTGCGCTCGGGGCCGCGGCGGGGCAGGGGGCCGTTCCGCTGCTGGGGCTCGGCGGGCCTGCGTTGGTGGGTGGGGCCGGGGCGCTGCTGGTTGTTTTCGCCCTGAGCCAGCGCCGGGGGCTGGTCGACCCGGTGTCGATGATCCTGGTCGGTGTGATCATCTCGATCGTGCTGGGCTCGGCGTCGATGCTGCTGCGCCAGGCGCTGCCGGATCGGGGGCTGCTCGCGGCGAGGTGGCTGCTGGGCGACTTATCTGATGATGTGTCTTGGATGCAGCTTGTGTGGGGCGGGGTGATCTGCGTGGTCGGGGTCGGCGTGGGCGCGTGGCTCGGGCGGGCGATGGACGCGGCGTCGATGGGGGAGGACGAGGCGAGATCGGTGGGCGTGCCGCTGGGCGGGCTGCGGGCGATGCTGTTTCTCGGCGGCGGTGTGTTGACGGCTTCGACGGTGGTGCTCGCGGGGCCGATCGGGTTTGTGGGGCTGGTGGCGCCGCATGTGGTGCGGCTGGTGATGGGGCCGTCGCACCGGGCGCTGGTGGTCGGCGCGGCGCTGGCGGGGGCTGCGTTGGTGGTGGGGGCGGACGCGGCGATCCGGCTTGTTGAGCTGCCCGGCGGGCGGCCGCCGATCGGGGCGATCACCTCGCTGATCGGCGGGCCGCTGTTCATTTTACTGTTGCGTCGCGAGATGGGACGCGGTGCGTAGGGCGGCTCATTTCGGCGTGGGCTTGGCGCGTTTCTTTGAAGCGATGTAGCCGGCGATTGCGCCGGCGACGCCGCCGGCCGCGGCTCCGCCGACGATCGCGGGCCTTTCGACATTCAGCAGATTCAGCACCACGACCGCGACGACGCTGACGATCACCGCCGCGATCACGACCAAACCGAGATCTTTTCCGCTCATCGGACACCCCCTGGCGTAGAAGCCGGAGACCGGAGAATGCGGCGACGCATGCCGCGTCGGCTCGCATGCTACTTGACAGGGGCGGGAATGCGCCGTGCAAAAGCTCGCAAGTCACGGTTTCACGTCGGAAGTTACAGACAGAATGTGAACAAGCGGCCCGGTGAGGGGTTGACGCGCGGCACGATGATCTGCATATTCGGTCATAGAGGCGCCGGCGACCGGCGTCGGGATGGACATGGCGCAGTTCACACTCCAACGCGACAGGAAGACGAGCGGGAACATGCCGCCCGCGGTGGCGTGGTTCATGATGCGGGTTTTCCCGCTGCTGTTTGTCGCTGTCGGTGTGGTGATGCTGGTGATCGGCGTGACCGGGCTTCGGCGCGCCATGGCGAGCACAGAGTGGCCGACGACGCAGGGTGAGGTCCTGACTTCGGAGGTCGAGCGGGTGCGGCACCGCCACCACGATCGCGGGCCTTCGACGACCTTTCACGCGAGGATCAGTTACGGTTATTCCGTTGGCGGGGAGCCCTACACGGGAGACAGGGTCGGCATCGGCGATTACGGATCGAACACCAATCACCACGCGCGGAGTGTGGTGAGGCGGTATCCGGTGGGCTCGCATGTGACGGTGTACTACGACCCGGACCGGCCGCGGATCGCGCTTCTGGAGCCGGGAGTTCGTGCGAGTGCGTTCGCTGTTCCCGGGATCGGGGCCGCGTTCGTGCTTTTCGGCGGGTTGTGCTTTGTGGTGTTTCTGCTGCACGGCAGAAAGCAGGCCGGTAGCGAGGAGGAGCCGGTTGCCGAGTCGGCGCAAGCTGATTGATCCGGCGCATCGGCGTTGTCGCGAAGCAAAGGTGCTGACAGGATGTTCGCCCGGGCGGGTCGCCGGGGTCGCGGTTTTTCGCGCTTATGCGGTCGCGGCGGCGGGTGCTTTCTTTGCGCCCGGTTCGTAGCCGAGGTTCGGCGCGAGCCAGTGCTCGACTTCTTCGACGCTGACGCCGCGCCTGCGGGCGTAGTCGGCGACCTGGTCGGCGCCGAGCTTGCCGACGGCGAAGTAGCGTGAGAGCGGGTGGTTGAAGTAGAGCCCCGAGACCGAGGCGGGCGGGTTCATCGCGAAGCTCTCGGTGAGGTAGACGCCCGCGGCACGCTCGGCGTCCAGGAGCGTCCAGATTTTGGCCTTCTCGGTGTGGTCGGGGCAGGCGGGGTAGCCCGGGGCGGGGCGGATGCCGCGGTAGCGTTCGCGGATGAGGTCTGCGGGCGAGAGGTTTTCGACCTTACCGTAGCCGCAGAGATCGCGGGCGAGCTTGTGGACGAACTCGGCGGAGGCCTCGGCGAGGCGGTCGGCGATGGTTTTGAGGAGGATGGCGTCGTAGTCGTTGTTCTCGCGTTCGAGTTCGGCGGCGCGCCGGTCGAGCTCTTCGCCCGCGGTGACGGCGAAGGCGCCGATGTGGTCTTTCAGGCCGGTCTTGATCGGGGCGACGAAGTCGGCGAGTGAGAGGCACTCCTGCGCCCGGACCTTCTTGCGCTGCTGGCGGAGTGTGTGCAGTCGCATGAGCTCTTCGGTGCGCGAGTCGTCCTTGTAGACGACGATGTCGTCGGCGTCGGAGGCCGCGGGGAAGAAGCCGTAGACGGCGCGGCAGCGGACCTTGTCTTCCTCGGCGAGTTCTTTGAGCAGAGCGCGGGCCTTGTCGTAGAGCTCGCGCGCGGTCTCGCCCTTGTCGGGGTCGTCGAGGATGCGTGGGAAGCTGCCTCGGAGCTCCCAGGCGTGGAAGAAGGGCGACCAGTCGATGTAGTCGATGAGGTCGGCGACGCGGATCTCCAGCTCGATGGGGCCGGTTTTTTCGGGCGAGGCGACATCCTCGGCCTTCCACTCGATCTCCGGCGCGTGCGTGCGCGCCTCGTCGTAGGGGATGGCGTCGAACGAACTGCCCTCGTGGTTGTCGCGGATGGTCTCCTGTTCCTCGCGGTTTTTGAGGGCGAAGGCCTCGCGTGCGGTCGGGCTGAGGAGGTCGCTGGCGACGGGGACGGCCAGCGAGGCGTCCTTGACATGCACGACGGGGGCGTGGTAGGTCGGTGCGATCTTGACGGCGGTGTGTTTGTGGCTGGTGGTGGCGCCGCCGATGAGGAGGGGGATATCCAGGTCGCGCCGTTCCATCTCTGCGGCGACATGGACCATCTCGTGCAGCGAGGGGGTGATGAGGCCGCTGAGGCCGATGATGTCGGCCTTCTCGTCGATGGCGGTCTGGATGATCTTCTCGGTGGGGCACATGACGCCGAGATCGACGACCTCGTAGCCGTTGCATCGGAGGACGACGCCGACGATGTTTTTGCCGATGTCGTGGACATCGCCCTTGACGGTGGCCATGACGATCTTGCCCTTGGCCTTCTGTGCGGCGCCGGACTCGATGCGTTCGGCCTCCATGAAGGGTTCGAGGTGGGCGACGGCGAGCTTCATGACGCGGGCGCTCTTGACGACCTGCGGGAGGAACATCTTGCCGTCGGCGAAGAGCTCGCCGACGCGGTTCATGCCGTCCATGAGGGGGCCCTCGATGACTTCGAGGGGGCGGTCCATCTCCTTGCGGCATTCTTCGGTGTCGTCGACGACATGGTCGGCGATGCCGTGGACGAGGGCGTGTTCGAGGCGTCTGCGGACGGGCCAGGAGCGCCACTCCTGCTTCTGCTTCTCCTTGGGCCCGGAGTCGAGGGCTTCCTTGGCTTTCTCGACGAGTTCTTCGCTGGCGCCCTCGCGTCGGTTGAAGACGACATCTTCGATGAGTTTGCGGAGGTCTTCGGGGACATCGTCGTAGTGGGTGAGCTGGCCGGCGTTGACGATGGCCATATCGAGCCCGGCCTTGATGGCGTGGTAGAGGAAGACGGAGTTGATCGCCTGGCGGATGGGCTCGTTGCCTCGGAAGGAGAAGGAGAGGTTGCTGACGCCGCCGCTGATCTTGGCGCGGGGGAACTTCTGCTTGAGGAGCTTGGTCGATTCGATGAAGCTGCGTGCGTAGTCGTCGTGCTCGGCCATGCCGGTGGCGACGGTGAGCACATTGGGGTCGAAGATGATGTCGTCGGGGCTGAAGCCGACCTTCTCGGTGAGGATGTCGTAGGCTCGGCTGAGGATCTCGATGCGGCGTTCGGTGTTGTCGGCCTGGCCCTGCTCGTCGAAGGCCATGACGACGGCGGCGGCGCCGTAGCGTTTGATCTTGGTCGCCTTCTCGATGAAGTCGTCTTCGCCGTCTTTGAGGCTGATCGAGTTGGCGACGCCCTTGCCCTGCAGGCAGCGGAGGCCGGCCTCGATGACCTCGAAGTTCGATGAATCGACCATGACGGGGATGCGGCTGATCTCCGGCTCGGCGGCGATGAGGTTGAGGAACTTGGTCATTACCTCGGCGGATTCGAGCATCCCCTCGTCCATGTTGACATCGAGGATGTTGGCGCCTCCTCGGACCTGGTCGAGGGCGACATCGATCGCCTCTTCGTACTTCTCTTCGCGGATCAGTCGGGCGAACTTGCGCGAGCCTGTCACATTGGTGCGCTCGCCGATGATGGTGAAGCTGACCTCGGGCTCGACGGTGTAGGGTTCGAGCCCGCTGAGGCGCATGCGGGGTTCGGGCTCGGCGGGGATGCGGGGCTTATGCTGCTTGGCGGCGCTGGCGATGGCGTCGATGTGCTCGGGCGTGACGCCGCAGCAGCCGCCGACGATGTTGACCCAGCCTTCTTTGGCGTAGTCGCCGAGGGCGTCGGCCATGATCTTGGGCGTGTCGTCGTACTCGCCGAACTCGTTGGGGAGGCCGGCGTTGGGGTAGCAGATGACGGGAACGGTCGCGACGGAGGCGAGGTCTTCGACATAGGGGCGCATGGCCTCGGCGCCGAGCGCGCAGTTCATGCCGACCGCCGCGAGGTCGAAGTGGCCGATGCTGTTCCACACGGCTTCGACGGTCTGGCCCGAGAGCGTCCTGCCGCTGGCGTCGGTGATGGTGAAGCTCGCGAAGACGGGCATGCGTCCGCGGCCGGCGGCCCGCTTTGCGTCCTCGATGGCCATCAGCGCGGCCTTGAGGTTCAGCGTGTCGAAGGCGGTCTCGGCGATCAGGATGTCCACACCCCCGGCGATCAGGGCCGAGGCCTGCTGGAAGTACGCGTCGTAGAGGTCGCCGAAATCGACGGCGCGGAAGCCGGGGTTGTTGACATCCGGCGAGATCGAGGCGGTGCGGTTGGTCGGGCCGACGGCGCCGGAGACGAAGACGCGTCGCCCGGGATTGGCCTGCATGAACCGATCGGCGGCGGCGCGGGCCTGGCGGGCGGAGGCGAGGTTGATCTCCTCGACCAGGTGCTGCAGGTCGTAGTCCTCCAGCGAGATGCTGGTGGCGGCGAAGGTGTTGGTCTCGACGATGTCCGCCCCGGCCTCCATGAAGTCGGTATGGATCTTGTCGAGGACCTCGGGCTTGGTGACAGCGAGGAGGTCGTTGCAGCCGTTGAGGTCGGCCTTGTGGTCCTTGAAGCGATCGCCCCGGAAGTCGGCGTCGGTGAGCTCGGCTCGCTGGATACCGGTGCCGAGCCCGGCGACATGGACGAGGATCCGCTCCTTGAGCAGGGCGTCGAGTTCGTCTCGGCAGCAGGGGGGGGAGGCGGCGGGGCGGTTGTTGCTGGGTTGGGTCATCTGGCGTCCGTGTCCGTGCTGTTGCTCTCTATCGGCCGGTCGTGCGGCCGGGGTGGGCGAGTCTTGCATCCATTCATCCGGAAGAATGGATGAAGGAAGTGTAGGGGCAAAAAAAGCCGCTGCCGGGAGGGCAGCGGAGAATTTTTGCCGTAATGATCGGGTTTGGGACGGGTCGGCTGGGGCGGCTTACTTCTTCTTCTTGCCCTTGAAGTAGTCGCCCTGGAACTTGCGCTGGAACTTCTCGACGCGGCCTGCGGCGTCGACGAACATCCGCTTGCCGGTGAAGAAGGGGTGCGAGCCGGACCAGACCTCGACATGGAGTTCGGGGACGGTGGCGCCGACTTCCATGACGACCTCGCCGTTGTGGAAGACCTTGCAGTTGTACATCTTGGGGTGGATGTCGCTCTTCACGGCCGTGCTCCTGCTGTTGGGGCTGCGTTGCCCGCGGCGGCAACGATAGGCGTGCGATCCTGCTCAGGCCAAGGGCCCGCTTGACCGATCGAGGGGTGGTGCTAGCCTTTGGCCCCGGCCCTGACCGCCTCTAGAAAGGGGTAGGCGAGGAACCCGGACACAATCCGATCCCCGATAGCTCAATGGTAGAGCGAGCGGCTGTTAACCGCTAGGTTGCTGGTTCGAGTCCAGCTCGGGGAGCTTTTTCTGATTTTGTATGGGTACGACTGCCCGATTGGTTGACTCGGGAGCGAGCGGGTTTGGGCCTTTGAAGCGTTGTGCGGGCCGGTTCCCGCTCTCGCTCTTTGAGATTCGGGCATCGGTACCGATCAGAACCCCCGGATCGCCCGGCGCTCGCGCACGAGACTCTCGCGCTCTCGGACTCTCGGTTAGCTGCGCCCGAAGCCATGGGTGCTCTTGCCCGCCAGTTTCGAGAGCGTTGAGGCCTGAGCGGTGCGTACATCTGACCTCCAGATCGATCATGAGCGGCTGGCGGAACTCTGCCGGCGGTTTGGGGTGTCAAAGCTTGAGATCTTCGGCAGCTTCGCGACCGGTGAAGCCGACGCTTCGAGCGATGTCGATGTGCTGGTGACATTCGCGCCCGGTGAGGCCGCAGGTCTGCGGGTCGTCGAGTTTCAGCAGGCGCTCGAAGAACTGATCGGTCGCTCGGTCGATCTGCTGACGAGGCAGTCGGTCGAGCGATCGGCGAACAAGTATTTCAGGCGATTTGCGCTGCGTTCTACGGAGCCGCTGTATGAGCGGGCATAACCGGCTGGAGCGCGACCTCGTAAAGTGCGAGGACATGCGGCTGCACGCGGAGCGCGCCGTGCGGTTCCTCGGCGGCCGATCGCTCGACGGGTTCCTCGACGATGAGCTCGTGCAGGCCGCGGTGATCCGGTGCGTCGAGGTCATCGGCGAGGCGGCGAAGCTGGTGTCTGACGAGACGCGGGCACGCGAGCCCGGGATCCCGTGGCGGCTGGTCATCGGCATGCGGAATGTCTTGGCCCACGACTACGGCGTCGTGATGCCGGAAAAGGTGCACGAAGTCGTCACCGAGCAAGTGCCGGCGTTGCTTGAGCGGCTCGTGCCGCTGATCGCGCTGCTCGAGGCCGAGGTCGGCTGGGACGCTGAAAGCGATGAGGCGGGCTCATGAGAGCTACAGAACGAGAGCGTAAGCGGAGTCGATCGCAGGAGGTCATGTGGGACGCCATGGAGGCCGTCACTGATGGGAATGCGGCCAAGGCGGAGGAACTGTGCCGCGGAGCGCTCGAAATCTACCCCGACTGTGTCGATGCGTTGACGATGCTCGCGGAGATCGAGTCCCAGTTCAACAAGGATTATGTCGAGAGGCTCCGCGGCGCGGTCGAAGCGGGACGGCGTGATCTTGGGCCCGCGTTCTTCGAGGAGGAACGCGGTTACTTCTGGGGCCTGATCGAGACACGGCCGTTCATGCGGGCGATGGCGCAGCTCGGGTTCGCGCTGATCGAGTGGGGAACTACCGAGCGGGTCGATGAAGCGATCGGCATTTTCGAGGAGATGCTCGACCTCAACCCGAACGACAACCAGGGCGTGCGCGATGTGCTCGCGGGCTCGTACCTCGCTCGCAAACGGTACACCGATGCCGAGAAGCTGTTCGAGCGGTACCCCGAGGACTGGCTGGCGGCGCCGGCGTGGGCCAGGGTGCTGCTCGCGTTCGCGACCGAAGGCGAAGACGCGGCGACGGTCCGGCTGGCGGAAGCGAGGGAGCGCAACCCGCATGTCGAGGCGTACCTGGCCGGCCGGAAGCGTCGTCCGCGCACGCTGCCCGCGATGTACTCGCCCGGCGACGAGTCCGAGGCGGTGTGCTGCGCCGACATGCTCTGGGAGGCTTGGAAGGCGCACCCGAAGGCGAAGAAATGGCTCAAGGAGGCCGCCGAGGCGAACGCGTGAAGCGATCGGCGTCCAACCCCTCTCGGTTTGCGATCTACACGCGACAGTCGGCCGAGCCGCGGGACGGCCTCTCGTCGTGCGAAGCGCAGTTCCAGACATGCATGGACTTCGCGGCGGCCGAAGCTCGAACGGGCGCGCGGTGGATCGGTGATCGATTCGACGATGAGGGCGTCTCCGGACGGACGCTCGATCGGCCGGCTCTGGACCGGCTCAGAGACCGTGTCCGCGAGGGCGAGATCGTCGCGGTGTACGCGGTGGCTATGGACCGGCTGTCGCGGGCCCTCCGGGATGTCGTGGTGCTTTTCGACGAGATGGAGTCGTCGGGTGTGGCCGTCCGTCTGGTGCATCAGCCCGAGCTGAGTTCCGGCCCGGAAAATCGCTTGCTTCGGCACATCCTCGCCTCGTTCGCCGAGTTCGAGCGCGAGATGATCGCAGCCCGGATCGCCGAGACACGAGCATATCTGAAGCGGCACGGCCGCCGGCTCGCGGGCCCGCCGCCGTACGGGTACGACGCGGATCCGGAGACGAAGCAACTCGTGCCCAACCACGGGGAAGCGCGGCGTGTCCGAGCGATGTTCCGGCGTGCGGCACGCGGCCAATCGCCCGCTCAGATCGCAAAGGCGATTGACCGCATGGGGTGGCGGACCAAGCACCGCTTGGCGAAGCGCTCGGGCGAGATCGTTGGTGGCGGCCGCTGGACGGCTCGGCAGATTGTCGAGACGCTGCGCAACCCCGTCTATCTCGGGATGTTCGCAGATGCCGAATCGACGCGGCCGGGCCGCCACACCGCGATCGTGGACACAATCCTCTTTGACGCGGTGCAGCGGCTGTTGGACGCGCGGCGGACCACGATGAATCTCGGTCGCGGCGAGCTGCCGTTCCCGCTCCGGGGGAAAGTCATCTGCCCGGGATGTCGGCGCCCGCTGTGCACGTACGTCGTGACGCATCGACGGGGTCCGACCATGGTCAACTACCGCTACTACCGATGCCGATCGGCCGCCGGCGGGCGGCCGCCGTGCCGGGGCCTGCAGGTGGCGGCCCGTGAGCTCGAAGCGGCGGTGCGGGAGGTGTTCGGTGAAGCAGCGGCGTGGGGGCCCGCCGGGTCGGACTCAGCAATCGACGCGGAGCGCCTCGCCACGGTCTGGAGATCGCTCGATGAAGCCGCGCAAGACGAACTGTTGCCGTCGCTCATCGAGCAGATCGAACTCCGTCGCCGGATGAAGGAACTGCGGCTGATGGTCTGCGAGTCGGCGGTTTCGCGGCTGGACGCCAGTTCTCAGGCCCCCAGTGGTTCACCGGTGGGTCAGATTGAGTCAGGGCGATTTTGAGCTTTGAAGGCCCGTGTCCGGATGGACGCGGGCCTGTTTTTTATTGGGTGGGAAACTTACCGCGTTTGTGCGGTGTTTGGTGTTCTTTGCTCGATGTTGTGGGTCACCTGGATGGCAAAGGTGCGCAGTTCGGCCGGCTTGGAGTCGCTGCGGCGCCGGATGTCGCAGTTGGCGTAGCGGATCGGCTGGCCGTCCTGCTCCAGTGTGGGATCGCCGATCGCGCTGATGAGATCGGTGTCTCGCTTCTGGTCTATGGCGACGAACAACAGCGGTTCGATGTTTTTCTCATCGATTTGCTTGCGCACGGCCTGCATGTCTTCGGGCGCCCGGACGCCGACGAACGGCCAATGAGAGTCCTCGGTACAAATAGCCAGGAATCGCTGGTGGTCATTCCTCGCGACGGCGGCGCGTGCATCCTGCGGGCTTGCCTTGCTTTCGTCGGGTATCGGAATCTCTCACTGTTCGCCGTCCGGAATACGGGCAATCACTTTGATCTCGAAATCAAAGCCCGCGAGCCAGTTCACCCCTGCCGCCGTCCAGTTCGGGTACGGTTTGCCGGCAAAGACTGCGGCCTTTACTTTCAGTACGGTGTCGAACTGGTTCTCGGGATCGGTGTGGAATGTCGTGACATCGATAATGTCGTCGAATGTGCACCCTGCGGCGTCGAGAACAGACTTTAAGTTCGCGAAGGCTTGCTCGACCTGGCGCTCGAACTCCGGCTCGGGGGTTCCGTCTCGCCGGCTGCCGACCTGCCCGGACACGAACAAGAGGTCGCCGGACCGGATCGCGGCCGAGTAGCCGTGCCGATCGTACAGGGCATGTCGTTCAGAGCTGGCTGGGAAAATGGCCTCGCGCACTGCCATAGTTCATTCCTTTCACGGGCGCAAAGCGGCCACGCGTTGTTCATAAGTCGGGCTGCCCACTTGAGGGTGTGCCGTTGTCATTGAGCGAGTTCCGCATCGACTTCACGCCGAAGGATCTGTGCTTCAAGCCAGTCATGAAGATGGATGTACTTCGGCTTGGTGTCACCCTGATCCAGCCAATCGGCGACCTTTCCAAGCCAGGTCTTTGCGGTGTCGTGCTCACTTAAGCTCAGGTGCGCCCTCGCCAGCCATGCCCAGGTAACAATGTGGTGTTCGGGCTTTGAAGAGGATTGAAGACTCCGCTCCAGGATGGGGATCGCTTCGAGCGGCCTTCCATCACGACATAGCAAAGCGGCGCGCTGCGTGAGCGACCAGTGTTCATCGGTGCTCCCGTTAAGCTCTGGAATCCCCAGTTCTGTAGCGTGCGCCAGGTATTGGTCGCCGACTGCCGCGAGTGTGCAGGCTCGCGCGACGAGGTATCTGCGTAACACAACGCCCTCCTGCTGATCGAGCATCGAACCGCATATTCTGCCATACGCAAGCATGTCGCCCGCAAGCACGGCTGCTGCAGCGGACTCGTACCATAGTGCGGCATTGTCTATGTACCGCCCGTTCAGGGCTCGGGCGTATGCGTCCGCCGCGACCGACCACTCTTGGTTCAATATCGCAGCTCGTGCACGGCACATTTGAAGGATGTCCTCAGACTCGCCCATCGAGAATGTGGGGATTGCATGCCTGGCAGCGCGCTCCGCGGCAACGGCCTCTTCCCATCGGCCGCAACCGACCAGCGCAAAGAACAAGTTATGCCAACTCATTGCAAAGTCCGGCTGAATCGATGTGGCCTTCCGAAGCGGTCCTACTGCATCCTCGTATTTTCCAGTGCTCAGCAGCCTGTACCCGATCTCGCTCCAGGTGAGGGAGTCCTCCGGGTTCAGAGCGGCGGCAGCCCGCAAAAACTGGAGTGCCTCGGCGTCATTTCCATCGAGCGCCAGCGCCAGCCAGAAATTGACCGAGAAATCCGATGGTTCGCGCAGCTGGGCCTCGCGCAAGACCTCAAGCGCCGCGGCGTTGTCGCCCAGCTTTTCGAGCAGCAGTCCGATCAGGATTATCTGGTGGCCCGGCGGAGCCGGTTGAGCGATCTTGGCGTCTTCCACAAGCCGGTGGAGACCCGCGACATTTCCCCATATATCCTGATCCCGAAATCGATCCTGCCACAGGTTCGGTGTCACAGCGCGTCCCACCGCCAGAAGCCTGCTGAGTTCGCTATCGTCTCCGTATCTGGACTCAATGTATGCGGCATTATCAAGTGCGATCAGGAGCTGGTCCCGGAGCGGTGAGGCCCGCACAATGTTCGCGGCTTCATGAACACCGACATCGCGTCCAATCCCGATTCTGTCGAACACGCGGGCATACGCATCGCGTGCGGGATAGTGGATGAGTCCTGAGTATCCGAGCGCCACGAAGCTCTGGCGGATTCGGTCAAGCTCTTGGGCGACCTCGTATTGTTCCTCGGCAGCGGCCAGCCGACGCTCAAGCTCTGGCGATGCGGCATCCCCCAATCGCGCCTGTGCGGTTCGGAGCAGTCCCGTTGCATCCATCCATTGCTGGCTCGCCACAAACCGCGACAGCGACGGCAATGCGGCCTCGATGGATGCGCGTGCACTCTCGCGCCGAACGGTCTCCTGGGTATAGCGTGCGTGCTTGACCTGCTGGAGCCAGACGCCCCCGGCCGTGGCTCCGGCTATCGCGATCATGGAAACAGCAATCGCGAATGTTGTGGAAGGGCGCCGCCGGCACCACTTGACAGTTCTCTCTGCGGCGCCGACAGGTCGTGCAAGGATTGGCTCGCCGTTGGTGAACCGTTCGAGGTCTTTCGCGAGGTCGTCGGCAGATTTGTAGCGCCGGGCCGGGTCCTTCTGCAGGCACTTGAGGCAGATGGTCTGCAGATCGCGCGGCACACGAGAGTTCAGTTGTGCGGGCGGAACGGGTTCCTCGCTGATGACCTGCCTGCGGGTCTCGGTTGAACTTTCGGCCTTGAACGGCGGCCGCCCCGTGAGCAATTCGTACAGGATGGCGCCCAGGGCGTAGATGTCGGCCGCGGGCCGTATCGCACTGGAATCACCCGCGGCTTGCTCGGGCGCCATATAGCTCGGGGTGCCGACCTGTCGGGCTTGTGTCAAGATTGTGGACTCGTGGTCGAGTCTTCTTGCGAGGCTGAAATCTCCGATCTTTGGGGTCCCGTCCGAACAGAGCAGGATGTTCCCCGGCTTGAGGTCGCGGTGAATGATGCCGCCGAGATGCGCTGCGTGGACCGCGCCGGCCAGCACCCTGACCAGGTCCGCCGCCTCGCGTGGCGAGCGAGGATTTCCCTGGAGTGTCCGAGCGAGATCGCCGCCATCGAGGAGTTCCATCGCGTAGTACGGAAACCCGTCGTGCTCTCCGACATCGTATACCTGCACGATGTTGGGATGACGCAGAGCCGCGACATCCTGAGCCTCACGCAGCAAGCACTCCAGCTCATCACGAGATGCGTACGCCCCGAGCAGGACCATCTTGATCGCGACCCAGCGGTCGAGCTTGAGGTGCCTCGCTCGGTATACGACCCCCATGCCGCCCGTTCCGATGAGACTGTGGACCTCGTAGCCGGGAACTTCTGGAAGTCGCCCGTTCTGCCGTAGGCTTTCAAGCAATGCACTCCGCGGCGAGCCTGCGGCGCTGGGCGGCGGAGGAAACATCGCCTCCATCTGTGCGTCGACCTCGCGGACTCGGCGGAGGCGCTCTCTGAGCACGCGCTCGAGTTTCAGATCGCCGTTGCTGGCCCGCTCGGGGCTCGAACCGGTCTCGAGGATCTCTTCGAGCAAGGCTCGGATGCGAGACTCGCTGGGGAGCGCGGCGCCATCGGAAGACCCAGATTCGGCGTTGAACGCATCGTTCACGGGGGTTGGCTCCGCTCTGCGTCCGGAGGCCGGAGGTCGCTGAGCTGCTCGGTCAGGGTCAGCAGGCCTCTGTTGAGGCGGCGCTGGATGGTCTTGGCCGATACCCCGATCAGTTCGGCCGCCTCGCTCTGCGGGAGGCCCTGGATGCGGATCAGCTCGAACACCTCGCGTTCCTCATCGGGGAGATTTTCTATCGCTTCGAGCATCCTGACCGCATCCGGCCCGAGCACGGATCCGGAGGTCTCCGGGGCGGACACAGCGTCGCCGTAGAGCCCCAAGGCCTCTGTCTGTTGATCTAAGCGTCGGGCCAGGTCATTGAGCTCCCAGCGCATGTGGCGGTTCGCGAGCGCAAAGAACTGCCGAGGCGTCTCCGGGTGAACCTCGCGCATTGCTTTCAAGAGTCGTTCCACGACGGCGCTGAGCAATTCGTCTGACTGAAGATTGAGCGGCGGGCGCGCCAGGCGTGGGTATTGGCGAAGCAGCATCGTTGTGCATAACACCTGCAAGCGGGCCGCCGATCGCTCGAGCAGCGCCCGCACGACAGGTTCCGATGGGGCGTCGCCGCCGAGTTCGTGGAGATATCTCTGGACTTCGGCCGTGGTGTGTTCCGTGCCCATGTTCGGCATTATATCACAAACACACCGCGAACAAGAGGTCGCGGTCAAGCCTCAGATCCAACGCTGTCCACCCGCCACGCTCAGTACCTGTGACCGGGGTCGAGTGATCCCGTCAACCCGCACCAGCAAAGGAAACCATGATGACTTTCAGGAACGGTCTTTCTTCACTCCTCCGTCCCGAGGACTCGGTGCTCGTTCTGATCGACCACCAGCCGTACCAACTCGCCAACCTGAACAGCCACGATCCCCACATGGTGGTGAACAATTCGGCGGGGCTGGCGAAGGCCGCAAAGGTCTTCGGCGTCCCGACGATCCTGACGAGCGTGGTCGAAGACCGCGGCGGCCGCATCTTTCCCCAGATCACGGATGTGTTCCCCGGCCAGGAGGTGATCGACCGCACCCTGATCAACACATGGGAGGATCCGAAAGTCGTCGATGCGGTCAAGGCGACCGGGCGCAAGCAGTTGGTCATCGCGGGGCTTTGGACCGAGATCTGCGTCGCCATGCCGGCGATCCAAGCCGCCGGGGAAGGGTGGGATGTGACGGTCATCACCGACGCGTCCGGTGGGATTTCGGTCGAGGGGCATCAGGTGGCGATCCAGCGCATGATCGCGGCCGGCATCAACATGATGACCTGGGTGGCGCTCGCGTCGGAATGGCAGCGTGATTGGGCGCGGGCCGACACCGCCGCGGCGATGAACGAGGTCGTCATCGAACACCTTGCCGGGAGCGGCATCGCCTATCTGTGGGAGCAGCAGCTGCTCAACTCACCCGTGCCTGCAGCGGGCTGATACCGGCCGGGGTGAATCGGATTACCGTCTGATTGAGCGTCAACGGACCCGCGGGGCCGTTGGCGCATTTCGTGTTTGCCGCCGCGCTCCTTAAGCCACGATGTCGCGTTGGGGTGAGCGCACGCGACGGCCTGGATCGATCGCCGTTGTAAGATGTGTGGGATCGGGTGTGCAGCGGGTTCTCCCGCGTAAGGAACGCCGATGAGCTGGTTGCCGACAGCCGATGCCGACACCGATCTGAGATGTCCGGACGGCGTCGAGATGGTCATCCTCCCTCGTGCGAGCGATATCGGGGGGTTCGAGGTGCGTCGGGCTCTTCCCTTCCGTTCCAAGCGCATGGTGGGGCCTTTCATCTTCTGGGACCAGATGGGGCCGGGCGAGTTTCTGAGCGGCCGGGGTATCGATGTGCGGCCGCACCCGCACATCGGGCTGACGACGGTGACCTACCTGCTCAACGGCTCGATCGACCACCGGGACTCCTTGGGCAATGATCTTCGCATCAACGCCGGTGATGTGAACCTCATGACCGCCGGCGCCGGGATCGTCCATTCCGAACGCACAGGCCGAGACATTCGCCAACACCCATCGAGCCTCTTCGGCGTGCAGAGTTGGCTGGCCCAGCCACGAACCCATGAAGGGGGCGATCCCGAGTTCGCCCGCGCACCTCGGCAGGATCTGCCGACCTTCGACGAGCCTGGGATCTCGTGCCGCCTGATTCTTGGTGAATTCATGGGCGTCCGTTCGCCTGTGGTCACACAGTGGCCGGCACTCTACATTGATGTTTGCATGAAGCCCGGCGCGAAGCTCGGCATCCCGGCGACGACCGAGGAGCGGGCGATCTATACGCTCGTTGGCCGCATCGAGATCGGCGGCGTCCGGTTCCCGCCTCAGCAGATGCTTGTCCTCCGCCCCGGTGACGATGTGACAGTCTTGGCCCAGGATGAGGTGCGTTTGATGGTTCTCGGAGGCGCGGTGATGGACGGTCCTCGCTACATCTACTGGAACTTCGTGTCGTCCTCCAAGGAGCGATTGGCGCAGGCGAAGGAGGATTGGAAGAAGCGTCGCTTCCCGGTCATCCCGAGTGATGCAAACGAGTTCATTCCATTGCCGGACGAGTCGCCATGAGAGCGAGCGGGTCGTCGATCCGAGCGGATAGGCGAGTTGAATCGCAGCGCGCTGAAAGCGGCTGACGGGCCACAACGAATCACCACACCGCGCCGCTGCGAGACGCCCTCTGATCTCGATGATCGCCCCTTCGCCGGCACGGCATGACCAAAGGACACGACGATGAAAGTTCTCATAGTACTGACTTCGCACGACAAGCTCGGCGACACCGGCAAGAAGACCGGGTTCTGGTTGGAAGAACTCGCCGCTCCCTACTATGTCTTCAAGGACGCCGGGGCCGAAATCACGCTCGCCTCGCCGAAGGGCGGCCGGCCGCCGCTCGACCCGAAGAGCGCCGAGCCCAACTTCCAGACCGACGCCACCCGTCGTTTCGAAGCGGACGCCGAGGCGGGCATGGCCTTGGCGAACACCATGAAACTCGCCGATGTCTCGGCGGCAGACTTCGATACGGTCTTCTACCCGGGCGGCCACGGCCCGATGTGGGATCTGGCCGAAAGCGAGGACTCGTCCGCCTTGATCGAAAGCTTCCTCGCAGCGAACAAACCGGTCGCGCTGGTCTGCCACGCGCCGGGCGTCCTGCGCCATGTGAAGACCCCCCAGGGCCGGCCGCTTGTCGAAGGCAAAGAAGTGACCGGTTTTACCAATACCGAGGAAGCCGCTGTCGGCCTGACCGAAGTGGTGCCGTTCCTCGTGGAGGACGAACTGAAGGCCAAGGGCGGCCTCTATTCGAGCGGTCCGGATTGGGGCTCCTATGTGCTGGAGGACGGCCTGCTGATCACCGGCCAGAACCCCGCTTCGTCCGCCGCCGCCGCGCAGAGCTTGGTCGCCCGGAGTCTCCGCGCCCAGAAAGCGGACTTGCGATGAGGGTCTTCATCATCGGCATCGCCGGCGGCGTCGGCCGCCGCGTCGCGGAGCAGCTTGCCGGGGCGGGTGATCAACCCGGCGGCTTGGTGCGCCGACCGGAGCAGGCGGAGGCGCTCGCCTCGGCGGGTATCCGGACGGCGCCAGGCGATCTGGTCGCCCTGTCGGTCGACCAGCTGGCGGCGCTCCTGCGCGGCTACGACGCGATCGTGTTCAGCGCCGGCGCGGGCGGGAAGGAGAACGACGAGGCAACCACCCGCGTCGACGGGGACGGGCCGGGAAAGCTGGCCGCCGCGGCCAAACGCGCCGGGGTGCGTCGCTTCCTCCTCGTCTCGGTCTTTCCCGAGGCCTGGCGCGAACGGCGCATGGATGCCTCGTTCGAACACTACATGGTCCAGAAGAAGAAGGCTGAGACTCAACTGGTCCTGACTGACCTCGACTGGCTGATTGTGCGCCCGTCCGCCCTGACCGATGCGCCCGGAGCGGGCCGGGTCGATCTCGGCCTCGCCAAGGTCCACACCGAAATCGCCCGCGACGATGTCGCCGCGACCATCGTGGAGCTGCTGCGAACTCCCGGCCTCAACCGGTTGATCCTGGAGTTGACCGGTGGCGGCGTCCCGATCCGCGAGGCGGTCGGTGCGATGGCCGTCGATTCGGCGACAAACGCACGGGTCTCGCAATGATCGCACGCTACGGACACCGACAGGTCGGCGTAGCCGATGTCCGCCGATCGCCTTCGGTTCTTCGTCCGCGTGCCGTCAGCCCAATGAATGAACCACTCTCCGCGACCGACGCCGCACTTCGGAGCTTTCGCGGCGCTAAGTCCTCCTGAAAGCCAGCGTTTTGGCAGCCGGATTGGCTGCGTCCTACCGAGCCTGAGCAGGCGGAAGGTTGTTTCGATGTGGGCCGGATTGAGATACGGATTCGCTGGATGAGGCACGGTAGCTCTGACGAGTCCCGGTTCACGCGACCTGTTCATGCCGCGACATAGGCCGTGTCCACCTCCCACGCTCAGTATGTGGAGATGGGGGCGGTTGAAGATTTGCCACCAGGAGAGTCGACAATGGGCACGGTGACAACACGCGACAATGTATCGATCTACTACAAGGACTGGGGCGACCCGCATGGGCAGCCGATCGTATTCAGCCACGGTTGGCCGCTGAGCTCTGATGCCTGGGACGCCCAGATGCTGTTCATGGGTGATCACGGTTTTCGGTGCATCGCGCACGACCGGAGGGGGCACGGGCGATCAAGCCAGCCATGGACCGGCAATGACATGGACCACTACGCGGACGACCTCGCCGACCTTGTGGCTAGTCTTGATCTTCGTGATGCGATCCATGTCGGCCACTCGACCGGCGGCGGCGAAGTCGCCCGCTACATCGGGCGACACGGGACCTCTCGCGTCGCCAAGGCCGTGCTAATCGGCGCTGTCCCGCCCCTCATGCTCAGAACACCCGCGAACCCCGGGGGGCTGCCTATGGAGGTCTTCGACAAGATCCGGGCGGGGACGCTTCGCGACCGCTCGCAGTTCTTCAAAGACATCACGATCCCCTTTTACGGCGCGAACCGGCCGGGCGCATCGTTCGCCCCAGGGCTCACCGATGCGTTCTGGCTTCAGGGGATGCTCGGGGGCATCAAGAACCTCTACGACTGCATCAAGGCCTTCTCCGAGACCGACTTCACCGATGATCTCGAGAAATTCGATGTCCCTACCCTTCTCCTGCACGGCGATGATGACCAGATCGTCCCGATCGAAGCATCGGCTATTGCGAGTTCCAAGGTCGTCCCGGACGCGATCCTGAAGATCTACGAGGGCGGCGACCACGGCATCTGTGTGACCCAGGCGGACCGCGTCAACGCCGATCTCCTTGCCTTCTTCCGCTCATGAACCCCGGGTACACTTGATCCGCTCGCATTTGTATCAACCGCAACAGCACCCAACACAAGGAACAGCACAATGGCAACCGACCGACCCAAGCTCAGCGAGAAGGGCCTGCTCACCCCCGTCAACTGCGTCGTCGCTCTCATCGACCTCCAGCCCCAGATGCTCTTCGGTGTCGGGATGAGCGGCGAGTTCGACCGCCAGAACATCATCAACCGCAATGTCGCGCTCTGCAAGGCGGCGCGGGTCTTTGGCGTGCCGACGGTTCTCTCCACCGTCGAGACCAAGGCGTTCAGCGGCCACACTTGGCCCCAGGTGATCGCAGCGCTTGGTGGTCAACAGCCGATTGAGCGCACGAGCATGAACTCGTGGGACGACGAGAACTTCGTTCGAGCAATCAACGACGCTGGCGGCGGCGGGCGCAGGAAGATCGTGCTCGCCGGGCTCTGGACAGAGACATGCGTCGCGCTTCCGACCATACCAGGCGATCCACGACGGCTACGAGGTGTATGTCGTCGAGGACTGCTGCGGCGATGTCAGCCAGCTTGCGCATGATAACGCGATGAAACGCTGTATCCAAGCGGGAGCGAAGCCCGTTACGGCTCTGTCCGTCATGCTCGAATGGCAACGCGATTGGGCCCACAGAGGGACCTATGACGCGGTCATGGACATCACAAAGACCCACTTCGGAGCTTACGGGGTCGGAGTGGAATACGCATACACCATGGTGCACGGCACGCCGCCCACCGTTTTTTCGCAGTACACCGTGCCCAAGAGCGACTAAGAAAGAACTGTTCAGTTTCGACACAACGAAATGCGCGGCGAGACAGTTTCCTCGGTACGCGGGCTCTGGCCCTGTTCGCTGGACGCGAGACGGCATCGGAGTACGCCATGGCGAAGGTCACCCGAAGAGAAGCGATTGCAACCGGACTGGCCGCCGCTGCGGCTGCCGCCGTTGGCGGATCTGCATCCAGCAAAGCCCGCGACGAAGGGATCCGAAACATGTCAAGCGAACCCGAACTCATCCTGACGCGGGGCAGAATCACCACGCTTGACCCCGCTCGTCCGGAGGTCGAAGCGATCGCCTTTGCGGCCGGCAGGGTGCTCGCGACCGGAACGATCGCCGAGGTCGAGAAGTTGGCGAAGGCGCGAACACAGCGGATCGACCTCAATGGGCGTCGCGTGATCCCGGGTCTGAACGACTCGCACATCCATGTGATCCGCGGCGGGCTCAACTACAACATGGAACTCCGCTGGGACGGCGTGTGGTCGCTCGCCGATGCGCTCGAGATGCTCCGGCTCCAGGCGCTTCGGACCCCGGCGCCGCAATGGGTCCGCGTGGTCGGCGGCTGGAGCGAGTTCCAGTTCAAAGAGCGTCGGATGCCCACGCTCGAAGAGATCAATGCGGCATCACCCGATGTTCCTGTCTTCATCCTGAACCTGTACTCGAGCGCATTGCTCAACAAGGCCGCGCTCCGGGCCCTCGGATACGACCGAAACCCACCCAGCTTCGGCGGCGGCGTGATCGAGCGAGACAAGCGGGGCAACCCGACGGGCATGCTGTTGGCTAAGCCGAGCGCGATGATCCTGTACCAGACCCTGGCGATGGGGCCGAAGCTCGGCCTCGACGACCAGATCAATTCCACTCGACACTTCATGCGTGAGTTGAATCGTCTTGGCGTCACGAGCATCATCGACGCGGGCGGCGGCGGGCAGAACTACCCGGATGACTACAAAGTCATTCAAACCCTTCGCGACCTTGATCAGCTCACGCTTCGCATCAGTTACGACCTCTTCGCCCAGAAGGCGGGCAGCGAGCTCGAGGATTTCCGCCGCTGGACCAAGATGGTCAAGCCCGGCCACGGTGACGAGATGCTGCGGCTGATCGGGGCAGGGGAGAATCTGAGTTGGTCGGCGGCGGATTTCGAGATTTTCACCGAGCCTCGCCCCGACCTCTCGCCCGCGATGGAAGCCCAGCTCGAACCGATCATCCGCCTGCTGGCCGAGGCACGATGGCCCTTCCGGATCCATGCGACATACGACCAGTCGATATCGAGATTTCTCGACATCTTCGAGAAGGTCAACCGGGAGGTCCCGCTCCAACAGCCGGGAAGTAAGCTGCACTGGTTTATCGACCACGCCGAGACGATCTCCGACCGCAACATCGACCGGATCGCGGCGATGGGCGGGGGTATAGCGGTCCAGCACCGAATGATGTACCAGGGTGAGTACTTCCTCGACCGCTACGGGGCGGAGCAGATCAAACGCACGCCGCCGATACGCCGGATCTTGAGCGCGGGGCTCCCGCTCGGGGGCGGCACCGATGCGACACGCGTTGCGAGCTATAACCCGTGGGTATCGCTGGCATGGATGGTCACGGGCCGCACGCTCGGCGGCCTCCAGATGTATGAGGAGAGCAACCTGCTCTCGCGCGAGGAAGCACTGCGTGTGTGGACGCAGGGGAGCGCCTGGTTCAGCTCAGACCAGGCCGTGAAGGGCGCCCTCACTCCCGGCGCCTTTGGCGATGCCGCTGTGCTGAGCGATGACTACATGCGTTGCGACGAGAACAAGATCAAGGATCTTCAATCGGTGCTCACGATCCTGGGCGGCCGCGTCGTCTACGCCGGCGAGGACTTCGAGCGGCTGGGCCCTGCGGCGATTCCGATCAGCCCCGACTGGTCGCCCGTCAAGGAGTTCGGCGGATACGGAGCTCCGCACTATGTCGCGGCCGCCGCAGTTGAACGCCATGGCCATTCCTGCTGCGGACACGCCGCGTCCTGTTCGCACGAGCGTCATTCGCCGCAGAAGAGCATCGCTTCCCGCCTCGGCGATTGGATTGCTGGTTCACGGCACGAGTGGGATCCGGGGTGCTCATGCTTCGCGTTCTAGAGCGATCTCGCTGGCAGGTTACTCTGCTGGCGAGTCTTGGTGCATTTCCTTGCCATGTGGTCGCTCAGGATGTCCAATCGAGTGCTTTGCAAGTCGAGCGCGACCTGGCGTGGCGGATGCGGGTGGGTGACAATTGTCGCGGCGCACGCGTGTCTCTGGGCCAGCCATGCGGTGGCTGGCGGTGGTGGGGGTGACATGGAAATCTCTCCTGTCGGTCCGGACCGGTCGTTCTGGCGAGCATTCTGATGGCGAACAGCGACTCATCAAATGTGTCCTCTGCTCCGGCGCCGGGCCCGTGGTCTCCGCTCGGTGTGCGCATGTTCCGCTGGCTCTGGTTGGCGGCGTTGTTTTCGAACATCGGCACATGGATGCACGAGGTCTCGGCGAGTTGGCTGATGACAGAGTTGTCGCCGTCGCGGTTCATGGTTGCTCTTGTTCAGGCCGCCACTATGGGGCCGGTATTCCTTCTGGGGCTGCCCGCCGGCGCCCTCGCGGACATTATTGACCGTCGCCGTCTGCTCATGTTCGCTCAAGTGTGGAACTTGATCTCCGCGGGTCTGCTCGCAGCGATGACATTCGCCGAACTCGTAACGCCCGGGATGCTGCTCGCTCTCGTTGGCTTGCTCGCGATCGGCTCGGCGCTGCACATGCCCGCGTTTCAGGCGATCGTACCCGATCTCGTGCCGAGACCAATGCTCAAGCCCGCCGTCACGCTGAATGGCGTTTCGATCAACCTTGCGCGAGCGATCGGTCCGGCGCTCGCTGGGCTGATTATCTCCGTGCTCGGCATCTGGGCGGCCTTCGCCATCAATGCGATGACCTTTCTTGCGGTCTTTTTCGTTGTCTGGCGCTGGCGGCCCTCGCCAAGGTTATCTCAATTGCCTCCCGAGCATCTGGTTCGTGCCGTGCTGGTCGGGCTTCGCTATGCTCGGCATGATCGACCGTTGCAGATCGTGCTCGCGCGTACCGCACTGTTCATGGTCTGCGCATCGGCCGGCTGGGCTCTACTTCCGGTGGTGGTGCGTTCCGAACTCGGCCGCTCGGCGGCCGATTACGGCACCGCACTTGCGGCGGTAGGTGTCGGCGCTATCTCCGGTGTGTTCCTGCTCCCAAGACTTGGTCGGAAGCTCCGGGCAGATATGCTCATGATTGCCGCGACACTCGCCTTTGCGTGCGGGTTGATAGCCATGGCCCTCATATCCAGCTTCTGGCTTCTCGTCCCATGCTTGGTGTTGCTTGGTTTAGCGTGGCTTACTGTGATGGCCACCCTCAACGCCTCCGCGCAGACAGTACTGCCGAACTGGGTTCGGGCGAGGGGTCTCTCCGTCTATATGATCGTCTTTTCCGGGTCGATGGCGTTCGGCGCCGCTGCTTGGGGGCTTGTTGCAGATCTGACGGCTACACCGACCTCGCTACTCGTCGCGGCTTGCCTTGCGAGCGCGGGCTGTCTGCTCGCCCCGTTCCTGCCTCTGGCGACAGGCGAACTGCGAGATCTCGCGGCAACCAAGCACATGCCTGTGCACAGCGAGCAACCCGTCGCAGACGATACCGGTGAGGTTCAGATCCTTGTCCACTACCGTATCGATCCCGCGGACGAGACCGAGTTCCTCGGGCTCTTACAGCGTATACGACGGTGGCGTTTACGGACTGGCGCGCACGCTTGGTGTATCTACCGCGATTATGATCGACCCGATCACTGGATCGAGTCCTTTGTGGTATCGTCCTGGGTCGAGCACCTCCGGCAGCACAAGCGCACGACCGAAGAGGATTGGTCGCTGCATGAAGCCGCGTACCGGTTGCATCAAGGGGATGAACCGCCCCGGGTCGTCCATCTGATCGTCCCGCGTGCGGATGGGACTTTCCCTAGACGCGACGAAGAAAGTGCATAAACTCGCTCGGAACCACCCCGATGGGGGTCCGCCTTAAGCCTCCAGCCGACGAGAGTCAGGGACGATCTGGGCGAGATGTGTTCTCAATGTCGATCTTGTCCGTGGCAAAGCGCAAAGATGCGGGCTGTTTCGGGCGTGTACTGCTCATTGTGCTCGTTGCGGCCCGGTTCTTCCCGTTCAGCGGAGAGCGGGCGGCTGATGGCTGAGCCCAGTGGGCAATACCAGCTTTAGCAAAGCCCGCCTCAGCATTGACAATGCCGCGTTGCTGCTCATCGATCGCCAGAGCGGGATAATGCAGTTCGTGCACGACGAATCACCCGCGGAGTTCCGAAACAATGTGATCGCGTTGGCCAGGCTCGGCGTCGCGTTCCGTCTACCAACGGTCATCACGACGAGCTATGAAGAAGGGCCCAACGGGCCGTTCATCGGTGAAATCAACAACATCTATCCCGGCTCGCCCCTCACCAGGCGCCACGGAGAAATCAGCGCGTGGGACGATCAGGACTTCGTTGATGCGGTCAAGCAGACAAGACTCATTAGCCTTATCATGGCTGGCGTGACCACCGATGTGTGCCTCGCATGCCCCGCTTTGCAGGCTGCCGAAGCGGGCTTTGTTGTGCATGCTGTGATCGATGCCTCGGGCGGGGACGATAACGCGACGCAGCAACTCGCACTCGAACGGATGAGCCGAGCGGGCGTGACCTGGCCGACGGCGAGACGAGCGAGAGGTTCCGGGCCGTGCTCAAGCGCGACGGCGATGTTGTCGCGCACTCAAGGCACACACATGGCCACATCCAGGGAGGCCACTACAGGCGGACGGAGATTACGATCCACCGGCCGCACGATGAGCGGGAAGCGACCAACGCGCCGCGTTCGCCGCTGTCGGATTGGGCGAAGGGCGGCGACTACGAGCTTCTGGTGACCCGCAGTTCCGACGGCGGGCCGATCCGGCGGTTCCGGTGTACAGCCAAAGACGGCGAGATCGTGGAACTGCCCAACACGCGGCTTGGCTTTGAGCCTCGGATCGATTACATTGTGCCGCGTGTGCCGGTGCGCGGGGTGAACACCTTCACGCTCGAACGCGCGATCTGGTTCCGGTCGGACTGACGCGGGCAGAGGAAAAGGCGCGGGAAAAGGCGCGGGAAAAGCCGCGGGGCAAAGAGTGGGAGAATTTCGGATGGGTTATTCCAAACGCGATCTCCGTGCGGCCGACATGCTCGCCCTGATCTTCGTCGGGCTGGGCCTTGCGCTCTTCGCCTACGGCGTCGTCCATTGGGTCGGTGCGAAGGGCGGGGCGAAGCCCGGGGACGCCAAGAACGAGGCGAAGCTCGTCGCCCCGGATCAGGCCGCCCCGGACCAGCCCGCGGCGCCCGCCGAGCCCAAGGACGGGGAGAAAGCGGCGGGGGAGGCCGAGCCTCCGGATCTGCTGCCGTTCGTGCTCGGGTCGGTGTTTGTCGCGCTCGGTGCTGCGTTGCACTTCAAGGTGCGGCAGCTGCAGCGGAGCGGGGGTGAGGAGCCTTCGGAGGACGAGGGGACTTAGCTCCAAACCTTGTAGTCGGCCGGGGCCCGAGTTGCGCGAGATAGGCTGGTGACAGGGTCCTTCCCCAGTTCTGACCGCCTCTGAGAGGGTTGGATAGACGATCGTGCAAGAGGAGATCATCGCTCAATATAGAGGGTGGGGGCGTCAGGCGATATGTCTTTGTTTGGTTCAAGTTTGTTGATTACTCTGGTATCATCGCGGGTGCGAACCGGCCTTGTTCGTGGATGGGCCGGCTACGGCCCCAAGGCTTGTCGAAGTGAAAGAGGTTGCGTCGGTGGGACGACTTCTCGTACATTGGCCGCTCAGCCCAGCGTCTCTGGCTTGGAGTCAAACTCGCGTGCGGAGAGGACCTGTCCGGCAGGGCGCTGAAAGGGCGACTTCCGTGTGACCGACAGTCTACAGCTTCAAACAGCCAAATGTGGCGCAGAGACCAAAAGTGACGCGGTTGTGTTTCGAATGAAACTCTCAGTCTTTCACCAATAACTCGAGTTGAGTTGTTCGCCTGGAGTGGAACGATGAGCCAAGATCCTGAGTTGAAAGCCATGGGTGCGATTTCGAATGCAGTTGAGGACTTGGATGACGCGCAGCGAGTCCGAGTAATCCAATGGGTTTGTGCCCGGTACAATGTCGGAGTTCCTTCCAGACCGGAACAAGGAGGCGGCGTCGATCGTGGTAGCCAATCTGATGAACATAGTCCACGCGATGACAGTGGGGATCCCAGCCAAGACTATGAATCGTTTGCCGATCTGTACGATCAGGCTAATCCGTCCTCCAGCACTGATAAGGCCTTGATTGGTGGCTACTGGCTTCAGGTTGTAAAGGGTGATGCAGACTTTGTCAGCCAGGCGGTTAACACCGAGCTGAAGGAACTCGGGCACAAGATATCCAATATCACAAGCGCCCTTACATCATTGATCGAGGCCACTCCTCGACTTGTAATGCAGGTCCGCAAGTCTGGCAACACTAGGCAGGCAAGGAAAAAGTATAAACTGACGGCGGCGGGGATCAAGCGAGTCAATCAGCTTCTGAGTAGCCAGTGACTAATCACTTTAGCCATACGACGCATCTAAAGGCCTTTGGTGACCTGCCCCAACCCTTGCGTCAGTCGCTTCTCGACGAATACTCTGGAATTGTGCAGAATTTTGCTGAGCGCCGTTGGCGTCCGTCTGAACTTAGCGGAGGGAGGCTCTGCGAAGTTGTTTACACGATTATCAATAGCTATGGAACAGGATCATATCCTTCGGTTCCTAGTAAGCCAAAAAATTTTGTTTTGGCCTGCCGTGCGCTTGAGCAGAACACACAGGTTCCCCGGAGCTTTCAGATTCTGATTCCGTGGCTGCTTCCTGCGCTTTATGAAATCCGGAATAATCGCAATGTGGGGCATGTCGGTGGAGATGTCGACCCCAACCATATGGACTCCGTCGCCGTTCTAACCACGGCAAACTGGATAATGGCAGAACTCGTTCGTGTTATGCACCAGCTTCCGTCTATGGACGAAGCGCAAGTGGTCGTCGATGCTCTGGTGGAGCGGCGGACGCCGTTAATCTGGAAAGACGGTGAAACAAAGCGAGTTCTCGATCCAAAGATGTCCCTGCCGGAGCAGGTTCTTATACTGTTGGCATCTGCGGCCGGATCTACGCCGGCAGATCGTCTACTGGCTTGGACTGAGTGCAGCGGCAGGAGCTATCTGAACAAAATATTGCGTCGATTGCACAGGAACCGTGAGATTGAGTTTGATGCTGTGGCGGATGCGGCGCAGATTCTTCCGCCTGGTTCAGAACGCGCGAAAGAAGTGATAGCGAAGTATGTCTGATGTGGTCCAAGTCTGCACTTAAAAGTGGGGTGGTTGCAGTGAAGCTGGGGCGTGGAGCGGTCGGAGGACGATGAGTAGGCGGGGTGTAGCTCGCTGCAGCAGCCAACAGGTGCTGGTTTGACTATCTCGCCACCGGTGGTGTGCCCGTAGGGAAATGAACCGCGCATGGCATCGAAGCGGTGCTATCGCGTTGATTGTGCCGCTCGATTTCGCGCTGACGAGATTCGGGCCTGTCCGTTTTGCGCGATAGTTCCACGGCCCAAGATTGGAGTTTGCAATGGGTAAGGGATCAAGCGGCGGTGGTGGAGGCAAGGGTTCAAGCGGCGGTGGTGGCAAGAGTGGTGGCGGCGGAAAAAGCGGCGGCGGATCGAAGGGTGCAGGCGGCTGGCCGAGCACAACAGGCAACAAATCTGGCGGCGGAAGGACGAACGGGCCTCGCGGCAAGTGACATGCTTGCAGCCTTCCCGTGGTGAGCGCCGCGGGAGGGCATTCGATGAAACTGCAGTGATGCTCCCGCAGCTGCGCGTCCTCCGCTCTCGTGCGGCTGTGCGCACTGATGCGGAAGATCGCGCGGCGTCGTGGGCGGACGGGATGGGTGGTGCTTGCCGCGACCCCTACTTCGCCAGCGCATTGTAGCTCGTGATGAGGTTGCGGTACGAGGGCAGGTGATTCGAGAAGAGTGTGCCGAGGCCTTCGATGTCGTTGCGCCAGTCGCGGTGCAGCTCGCACGCCGCGCCGAACCAGGTCATGAGCTGGACGCCCGCGGCCTGCATGCGGAGCCATGCCGACTCGCGCGTGGTTTTGTTGAAGGTGCCCGAGGCGTCGGTGATGACGAAGACCTCGTAGCCCTCCTCGATCGCCGAGAGCGCGGGGAAGGCGACACAGACCTCGGTGACGACGCCGGCGATGATGAGCTGCTTCTTGCCGGTGTCTTTGACGGCCTTGAGGAACTCCTCGTTGTCCCACGCGTTGATCTGGCCCGGGCGCGCGATGTACGGGGCCTCGGGGAACATCTCCTTGAGCTCGGGGACCAGCGGGCCGTTGGGGCCGTTCTCGAAGCTGGTCGTCAGGATCGTCGGCAGGTTGAAGTACTTCGCCGAGGCGGCCAGCGCGAGCACGCTGTTCTTAAAATCGTCCGGCGTCGAGTCCTGCACGAGGTTGCACAGACCGGACTGGTGGTCGACCAGCAGTACGGCGGCGTTCTTCTTGTCGAGTCTGCGGTATTTATAAGACATCTTCGGCTCCATTCTGCTCTCGCCGCTGGGGCGTGTGTCCGCGTGCGCCCGGAGCGGCGGCCGGGCGGGGACCTTTGCGAGCAAACGCGGATGGACGCCCGATCGGCGTCGTTCTCCGCGATTGCCGGGCATGGTACCATGGCGTTGCAGTTTCTTTCCCGCCCAGTAGTTTCTTCGAGGATAGCGGCCGCATGTCGAAGTCCCGGAAAGCCGTCGGCTGCCCCGTCGAGATCACGATCGACATCGTCGGGGGACGGTGGAAGGTGATGGTGATCCACTACCTGCTCGAAGGCGACAGGCGATTCAATGAATTGCAGCGTTTGCTCACGGGGATCACGCCGAGAACGCTGACCAAGCAGCTGCGCGAGCTCGAACGCGACGGCATCGTCGCCCGCACCGCGTATCCGGAGATCCCGCCTCGTGTCGAGTACGCGCTGACGCCGCTGGGGCGCAGCCTTGAGCCGGTGCTGCTCGCGATGGCGAGCTGGGGAGAGCGGTATCCGGAGGAGCGTCCGGGCTGAGCCGTTCGTCGGCGATCGTGCGTTTGGCGAGCCCGGTTGGGCGGTCCCGGTGCGGCCAGTACCCGTGCAAGATCGGCCATCCGGACTCGTCCGCCGCCCTTGTTGTAGTGCCCCGCGAGGGTCGCCGGTCGCTCCGGTGGCGGTTTCGGTCCCCCGCTCACAAAATAGGGGTATGCGCAGCGGGTGATTCCGTGTATTGTGCTCATTCCCGACACGGGAGTCACCATCCATGCCCGGCGGATCGTCGGGCGCAGACACCGAAGCGGAGGACGACCTCATGGCGAGCAAAGACAACTGCGGCGGTTCGTGGGCGAGGAAGGCCGGGGCGATTGTCGTGATCGTGGGCGCCGTGGCGGCCGCATCGTTTGCGGTGGTCGGCGGCGATCGGGTCGAACAGGACGGTCGTTCGGCCCAATCGCAACACGAGTACACGATCGAGACCTTTTTCACCCGCGACCTGACCTACGCGTCGACCTCCAACGAAGCCAACGACAAGCGTTGGGAGCGGATACAGAGCCAGATCGGCAAGCGGGCGCCGGAGTTCAGAGTCGGCGAGTGGAAGAGCGGCGACAAAGACCTCAAGGGCGGCTCGCTCGCGTCGATGCGGGGCGAGATCGTCGTCATCGACTTCTGGGGCACATGGTGCCCGCCATGCCGCGCCGCCATGCCCAAGAACACCGAGATCGCCCGCAAGTACGCCGACAAGAAGGTCCGCCTCGTGGGTGTGTGCAACACCCGCGGCAGCGAGACCATGCTGGAAACGGCCGTGAAGCACGGCGGGCTTTTCGCAACCGCCGCCGACATCAACGACGCGACCAAGGACGCCTACGGCGTGCAGTGGTGGCCTTACTATGTGATCGTCGACCGCGAGGGCGTCGTCCGAGCCGCGGGCTTGAGGCCCAACAAGCTCGAAGAAGCGATCGATCGTCTTTTGGCGATCCAGCCATATGTGCCCGAAGACGAAACCACAGCGGTAGGCGCCGCCAGCAGCGGCTGAGCGATTTCGCACAACACCGATGCGCCCGCCCGACGGTCTCTCTGCGCTTGCGCACTGCGGCCGGGCGGTCGATTTTGCTGGGCTGGCAAAGGGCGCATCCCTGGCAGCAGCGTCGTCAAGAGTGATCGGTGCGCCGCGCTCGATGCTTCCTACACCCCGCCCCCGAGTACGACCCCGATCCCGACACCTCCCGCAGCGGCCGCGACGCCGGTGAACAGGCTGCCCAGCACATGCAGGGCCGCGAGCCTCCACGCCCGTTCTTCGCAGAGGCGTACGGCTTCGTACATCCAGGTCGAGAAGGTGGTGTACGCGCCGAGGAAGCCGCCGCCGAGGGTGATGGTGAGTTCCGGAGGGAGGTCGGTCTGGCTGGCGTAGCCGACAAGGATGCCGAGGAAGAGCGAGCCGCTGAGGTTCACCGCCCATGTGCCGAGTGGCAGGACGGATTTGAGGCGTTGGGAGACGGCGAAGTCGACGAGGCAGCGGGCGACGGCCCCGGCGCCGCCTGCGAGGGTGGCAAGGGTGAACAGCGTGGGGGTCATGGCGAGCCCCCGGTGGTGCTCGGCCGGCGGGCGAGGTTTGGGCGGAAGAGGCGTCGGCCGATGAGGACGCCGCAGGCCGCGGCGGCGAGGCCGAGCGCGATGCTCAGGATCGCGTAGAGCATCGCGACGCCGAGATCCCCCCGCGTGACGATCTCGACGGTGTAGTTGGAGAATGTGGTGAACGAGCCGAGCACGCCGGTGGCGAGGAAGGGGCGGAGGTGAGGTTTGCCGCTCCAGCGCTCCAAGACCGCGACGAGCACGAGCCCGAGCAGGAATGCGCCGACGACATTCTCGGCGAGGGTGGTCCAGGGGACGCCTTCGGCGTGGTTGGGGAAGAATTCGACAAAGCCGAGGCGTGCCGCGGCGCCGATGACGCCCCCGGCGCCGACGGCGAGGACCGCGCCGGGCGGGGGGAGCGTCGGGGCGTGGCGTTCCGGATGCAGCGGCTCTGCGGGTGTTGTCTCGCGGTCGACGCGTGAGGGCGTGGGCATTTGTTGGGCAGGGTAGTGCGGGCGTGGCGTGCGGCTATCGCTCTTCGGCCGGCTGGCGGTCGCGTCCAAGGATGCCCGACAGCCCTTCAAAGGCTTCGCTGAACGGGACGACGCGGATCGAGCGATCCTGCAGCGTCCCTCCGATTCGGACGGTGACCGCGTCGGCCTGGGCCGAGGTCAGCATGCGGTCGATCGTCGCGGCGAATGGGATGCCGAGGTCGCGGAGGGGGCGGACGCGTCCGCCGGCGTAGCCGTCCAGCGGGCTGTCGCCGAGGGCCATGACCTCGCCGAGGCGGAGGCTCGCGAAGATGTCGACGCCTCGGTTGAAGTACTCGAACCGCGTGATATCGAGGGCCTCGCCTTCGAGGCGGACGCTGGCGAAGCCGCGTCCAGACGGGTCGCGGTCGCCGATGCGGACATTCATGGCGTTGTAGAGCGTGGCGATGACGCCGATATTGGCGAGGTCGGATTCTTCGATGAAGATCGTGGACTCGCCGAAGAGGCGGTGGGGGCGATGCGTGTACCCTCCGAGGACCACGCTCCCCGAGAGCCTCCCGGGCACGGGGTCCATCGTGGGGTCGGCGGTGCGCGCGATGCGGTCGAGGTCGAGCGTTCCGAGGGTCGCGTTGAGGCGCACGAAGCGCTCGCTGCCGTGCATGGTGGAGGTGCCCCACGCCTCGATCGAGCCGTCGGCGACGGTGAGGCGCGCGTGTTCGAGCACGAGGCGCTCTGGCCCGGCCCAGAAGCGGATGTCGAACGCGTCGAGATCGACCTCGCGGAAGCCGCCCTGGTCGAGGTCGCCGGTCAATTCGATCACGAGCGGGCCGAACGACCCGGGGGTTCGGCTGGGGGCGATGCGCAGCTCGCCGTCGATCACGCCGCGAAGCTCTTCGAGCAGTTCGTCGGCGTCGGGCGGCGCGAAGCGTTTGGCGATCGACACCGAGTCGAGGCGTTGGATCCGTGCGTGCAGCTCTGTTTCGGTCCAGTTGTTGAGGGGCAGGCGGCCCTCGGCGTGGATGCGTCCGTCGCCCGCCAGGATCTCGGCGTGGCCGATCTGCAGCGTTTGCCCGCGTACGGCTCCGTCGAAGTCGGCGCTGCCGATGATGTTCTGTTGGAAGGAGGCATCTGCGCTGCCCCGCACGAGCAGGTCGGCGGTTTGCTGCTGGATGTCGACTGCGCCTGAGAGCCCTGCGTCGACGACCGCTCCGAACTCGGCGTATCGGATAGGCCACCTTTCGGCTTCGAGGTCGACGCGGAGCCCCGACTCGGTGACGAGGTCGTAAGCGATTTGCCCTGTGACATGCCCGTCGCCCTGTCTGAGCAGGAGTTCTTGGAGGCGGGCTTCGCGCCGGTCGGCCTCGATGCGTCCGGAGGCGTGGGCGATCTCGATCGGGTCGAGCGAGAGGTCGCGGGCGGTCCACTCGCCGGTGAGTGTTGCTCGTCCCGCGTCGCCGCCCGGGATCAGCGCGACGAGCTCGAAGCCGGCGACGCCCGCGAGCCGCGCGCCGAGACCGACCGCACGGGAGAGTTGGTCGAACGCGAGCTCGTCGGCGCCGATACGGACATCGATGCTCCCGTCGGTGTCGAGCGTCGCGACGATGCCGGCCTCGCCCCCGAAGAGCTCGAAGCGTTCAGATGTGTAGAGGATGCCTTCGGCGTCGATGTCGGCCATCCCGCGCATCGTAACGGGCTGGAGGGGCTCGCCACGCAGGCGCAGGTCGGCCAACGCGAGCGAGCCCTCGCCCGTGAGTTCGACGGGGTTGAGCGTCCCCCCGAGCTCGAGCTCGGCGAGCACGCTGCCGGCGATGAGCGCCGGCGCGGCGTCGTTCCCGCCCTCGTCGTCGATGCGCAGCGAGACGGTCGTGCGGGCGAGCAGCGGGGTTTGGCGGTCGGGGTCGTAAGAGCCCGTCGCCTCCACGCCGGCGAGCCTGCTCTGGACCGCCAGATCCCACGCATCGGCCGAGGCGCCGCGTCCGGTGGCTTCGGCTGTCAGCGAGATGCGGTCAAGGGCGTCGAGCCCGGGGACCCGCCAGTCGTCGACGCCGAGGTCGATGTTCCACTCGCCGGTGGCGACGGCGTACCGGGCGTTCGCGGTCCTGAGGCTCGCATGTGGGAGGTGGAGGTTGCTCAGGCGCACCAGTCCCGGTTCGTACGCGACCCTCGCGCCGAGCAGCGAGAGATCGATCACGCCGCCGTCCGGATCCCAGACCTCCAGCCTGCTGAAGGTGATGCCCGCCGAGGCTTGGTCGGGCAGGCGTCCCGAGGCGTCGAAGTCGACCGCCGCTCGCACGGCATTGGGCCCGATGTCGAGCATCGAGTCGGCCGAGCCCGTCAGGACTGTTCGCCCGGCCTCAGAGAGCAGGACGCGGAGTGTGGCGCTCCCGTGGTGCGCATCGACCGGGCCGGCGCGCCCCCCGCTCCAGACGATCGAGAACTCGCCCGCCTCACGCCCGAGTCGCCAGTCGCCATCGATATCCGCGGTGACGCCCTGCGATCTGGCCCTGAGCTTCTCGATGCTGATCGTGCCGTCGGCCAGGCGCACGGCGCCGCCGGCGAGCAGCGCTTCGCCGAACCGCTCGGCGGAGACGCGGATCGAACGGGGCTCGACGCCCAGCGAGCGGGCGCTGGCGAAGAGCGTGGCGCCCCCCTCCGCCCGGACCGGACCGAGGTCCGCGTGGTCGAGGCGCAGCCTCCCGCGCAGTTCGCCGCCGGTGATTTGGCCCGACCACGCGCCAGCGGCGTTGGCGCCCCGGAACTCGCGGCGGAGGTCTTCGGGCAGGAATCCGATCAGCGGCCCGAGGGAATCGAGCTCGAAGCTGACGCGGTGGGCCCAGTCGGCGCCGACGCCGATCCTCCCCTCCGCCCGACCGAGGCTTTGTTCGGAGACCTCGAAGGCGTAGGCGACGGATGTCTCAGGATCGCCTGTGAGCTCGACGCGGAGCTCGCCGACATCCCGGCCCGAGTCGCGGAGCTTCACGGTCACGCTCTGTGCTCGGAGTTCGGGCAGGCCGGGCACGCCTCCTCCGCCGGCGTCTCGTCCGCCCAGCGCCGCGCCGACTCTCGCCATGGCTTCTGCGATGTTCCATGCGCCCGTCGCGTCGCGTTCGGCGACGATACTGACTTCTTCGAGTTCGAGCCTGCGCAGTCCCGGGTCGCGCAGCAGGCCGATCAGTCCGACATGGCGGTGGGTCGCCCCGACACGCTCGATCTCGATCATCACCTGTTCGTCCAGAGGCAGGCGGACGGTGACCCCGCGGACGACAGTTTCACCGCTCCACGCCAGATCGACCTCGGCGATCTCGACGCGCAGCCCGAGCGTCCGCGAGGCGACGCTCTCGGCGATCGAACGGGGCAGGTCGCTCTTGCGCACCGCTTCTGCGCCGAAGTAGACGCCCAGCGCGACTGCCGCCAGGATCAGCAGCCATACCAGCCGTCGCAGCCAGCGTCGGCGGCGCACCTCGACCATGACAACCCGCCGGCGCAGAGCGCGTCTGCGTCGTCGGCGGCTGCGCGAAGCGGGCCGCGGGCTTTCCGGCTTCGGTTCGTCCTCTTTGGTCACCTGGGCGCCCGCTCAGAGGGCGGGATGTCGCCGGTCGTGCGCGGGCCGAGACCGAAGAACCACCAGTCGTCCCTGGTCGAGCGCCCGACAGAGGGCCCCGAAGCCGCGACGACATCGCCGGTCTCACGCCAATACGCGACATACGCGACGCTGGCGAACCCTCTTTGCCGCTGGTTCTTGGTGATCGCCAGCTCAGGGGTGACGAGCGGGGCGCCGGCGGCCCCCTCGATCGGGCCCGAGATAAACACCGGTGGAACGCCGGCAAGCGAGTCGTAACGGTCGATGCCCACGCCGCCGCTGCGGACCTCGACAACCACATCGCACAGGTCGCGGTCGGGCACCAGCCGGACGCCGGCGAGCAGAAGCCTCGCTCGGAGCTGGCCGAGCACGAACGCGGACTCGGAGGCGGCGAAGTACCGGTCGTCAAGCCAGACCTGGCGCCCCCGGAGGTTCTCGAACGAGAGCCCGTCGACGGCCTCTGTCGCCGCAGTGGACAGCATGAATTGCTCGGTGGCGGTCCGAGGCGGGTCGGTCACGCGGATCGACGAGCATCCGACAAGCGGCGAGCCGATGGCCGCCAAGAGAATCAGGGGTTTCCAAGGGGATTGGTGGTGTTCTAGGACCATGCGTCAAGGGTACCGCTCCACCCGAGTGTCCCGCCACTCGCCGCGCCGATCGGTTCGTGCGGCCCGCACGGACTCGCCGCACGGCCCGATCAGGGTCTCGGAGAGCGGGCGTTCTGACGGCACGGGCCCGGCCCATTCAAACTCCGATAATGACAGCGTTTTCTGATTGCCAAGGGCGTGAATCCGGGCTGGGACGCCCGTATTCGGAGCCGCTGGGGTGCTTGGGCTTATGGGACCGCTCTGGAACCGGGTCCCCGCGCCTGCGTATGTGATTTTCCCGGTGTTCTCTGTCCCGGGATCTGTTATCTTGTGGCCCAGTTCTTGGCTGGAGTCGTTACGATGGCGGCGGGCCGATGGGGGTCGGGCCTTGCGGGTCCCGTCCGGTTTCTCTCAGATTGGGGTAGAAGTTTATGAACAAGCGAAGCGTGAATTGGTCGGTGTGGGCGTGCTCGCTCGGGTTCGGGGCCGCGGCCTTCGGCGCCGACAGCGTGTCCGGTCTCCAACTCGTCAGCGACGGCACGGTCCATAGCCTCTCGCTGCAGGGCCGGCCGGTGTTCCACACCACGACCCAGCCGATCAGCAATCACCGGCTGATCGAGGTCGCCGGCAGCACGGCTGCGGTCGCGCTGTGGGAAGAGGGCGCGGCGCGGGCGCAGCGGTACGCGATCTCGGTGGACGGGCGGACCTTCACGCGTCCGTTCGAGCGCAGGCACCTGATCCGCATGCACAACGGCTTCTTCGACCCGAGCGTCGGCGAGCCCCCGGTCGCGCCGGAGCTGCGGGCCGGGCCCGACGCTGAGCTGTTCATCGTGCAGTTCAAGACCCGGCCGATCGAGGCTTACCGCAACGCGGTGCGTGAGGCGGGCGGGACGGTTCACCAGTTCATGGCCGACCAGGCGCATCTTGTCCGCATGAGCCCAGACGCTCGCCAGGCCGTCGAGGCGATGCCGTTCGTCCGCTGGGTCGGGCCCGTGCACCCGGCGTACAAGGTCGAGCACGCGGTGCTGCAGGAGCTCGACGCGGCGGACTTCGTGCCCGCACGCCGTTACCACATCAAGGTGCTCGAATCCGACAACGCGATGAAGCAGACGGTCGCTGACGAGATCGCCCGCATCGGAGGCGTGATCGACCAGCTGAACCCCAACGGCTTCCTGCTCGACGCGACGCTCGACGGGCAGCAGCTCCGACAGATCCTCCGGCTCAACGAGGTCCAGTTTGTCGACCGCTGGGGCGCGCCCGAAGAGGACATGGACATCGCCCGCGAGATCAGCGGCGCGAACTTCATCGAGAATGTCGGCGGCTTCACCGGCGCGGGCGTCCGCGCCGAGGTGATGGACGGCGGCCTGCGGACCACCCATGTCGAGTTCGCCGGGAAGTCGATCCTCATCCACGGCGGCAACACGACCAGCTTCGGGCACGGCACGCCCGTTACCGGCATCGTCTTTGCAAACGGTGCGAATCCCCAGGCCAGGGGCCTGCTGCCCGACGCCGACACCATCATCTTCAGCGCCTATCAGCAACTCGGCGACCGGTACGCCCACACCGGGAGGCTCGTCGACCCCAACGGCCCGTACCGCGCTGTGTTCCAGACCAACAGCTGGGGTTCGCCGCGGAACACCGTTTACTCGAACATCTCCGCGGAGATGGACGAGCTGCTGTTCGACCACAACATCCTGATCACCCAGTCGCAGTCCAACGCCGGGAACAGGAACTCCAGGCCGCAGGCGTGGGCGAAGAACATCGTCTCGGTCGGAGGTGTCCGCCACCAGAACACGCTGACGAAGTCCGACGACAGCTGGTCGGGCGGCGCCAGCATCGGGCCCGCCGACGACGGACGCATCAAGCCCGACCTGACCCACTTCTACGACAACATCTTTACTTCCGGCGGCAGCAACGACACCAACTACACGAGCTTCGGCGGCACCAGCGGCGCGACCCCGATCACCGCGGGCTACTTCGGCCTGCTCTTCCAGATGTGGTCGCAGGGTGTCTTCGGCAACGATGTCTCCGGCGGCGATGTCTTCGACGAGCGCCCTGCGGCGAGCACCGCCAAGGCGATCGCGGTCAACACGGCGTCCCAGTACTCGTTCAACAGCCCCAGCGCGGATCTCTCCCGCGTCAAGCAGGGCTGGGGCATGATCGATATGGCGATCGCCTTCCAGGATCGCGATCGGATGTTCGTGATCGACGAGAGCGAGATCCTCGGCGAGTTTGAGGACTACGCCCGCAATGTGATCATCTCCCCCGACGACCCCGACCTGCGCGTCACGCTCGTCTACCGCGACCCCGCCGGCAACCCCTCGTCGTCGGTCGCCCGCATCAACGACCTGAGCCTCCGCGTCGTCTCGCCCTCCGGCGTCGAGTACTGGGGCAACAACGGTCTGCTCGACGGCAACTGGTCGATCCCCGGCGGCGATTCGAACACCATCGACACCGTCGAGAATGTCTTCGTCGAGAACCCCGAGAGCGGCGCCTGGCGGGTCGAGGTCATCGCCGACGAGATCAACCAAGACATCGTGCCCTCCGAGCCGGGTTCGCACGCGCTCTTCTCGCTGGTGATCGCCGGAGGCGAGGTCCTCCCCGACGCCTTCGTCTACAACCTGCCGGCCGACCCGCCCGTCGCCGCCGCCCCCGGCGACAGGATCTCGTTCCCCATCGAGATCGTGCCCGGCGGCGAGACGGTCGACCCCAGCAATGTCTTCATGAACTACCGCTTCGACGACGGCGCGTTCACCTCGATCCCGCTGACCTACCTCGGCGACGACATGTATGAGGCCGAGCTGCCCGTCGTCCGCTGCGGCGACCGTCCCGAGTTCTACATCAGCGCCGTCGGCAACGGCGGGGCCGGCACCGAACTCACCATGCCCGTCAACGCTCCCGCCACCGTCTTCCGCGCGGATGTCGGGGCGTTCGAGATCATCCATTCCGACGACTTCGAAGACGATGCAGGCTGGTCGGTCCTCAACGAGGATTTGGTGAGCGGCGCGTGGGTCCGCGAGGCGCCGCAGGGCGTTGCGTTCCGAGGCGGACCTCTCGCCGACTACGACGGCAGCGGAAAGAACTGGATCACCGGTAACGGCCCGGGCAGGACGGATGTGAGCGGCGGGCCGACAAGGCTCATCACCGCTCCCTTCCAGTTGCCCGAGGGAACCATGATCGGTGAACTCAGCTACGCCGAGTGGTACTACAACCTGGTCAATCCGAACCCGTTCTGGGTCGAGATCTCAGACGACGACGGGCAGACTTGGCATGAGATCCGGAGGTATGTCAGCGGTCAGGGCGGCTGGACGGTCCGTGAGATCCCGTTCCGACACGAGGTCGACTTGACCAATCCCATCCGCTTCCGCTTTAACGCGATCGATGTCCAAGGGGATTCGGTCGTGCGAGCCGCCATCGATGCGTTCTCGATCCGTGCTTTCATCTGCGAAGACACCTGCCGCGCCGATATCAACGGCGACGGAATCGTCGATGCCGACGACTTCTTCGAGTTCCTCTCACTCTTCGCGGCCGGCGACCCGGTCGCCGACATGAACGCCGACGGCGTCATCGACGCCGACGACTTCTTCGAGTTCCTGTCGCTCTTCGCCGCCGGCTGCCCGTGATCGGACCGTCGCACGCCCTCATCCGGTGAAAACTCGATCGCCCGTCGCTGAGTGCGGCGGGCGATTTTCATTTGCGTGATTAGTCCGGCTGTGTGTTCTGCACCGAGGGCTCCGGTCGCGCGGGCTGCGCCGCGCTGGATCGTCCCAACGGACCCCACGCGGGTGGTTCTGAGGACCGGCGAATCGCAGACTTGATGGTGAGGCGGCGTCGCAGAGGCGGCGCCGGGCTCTGATCCATTGCTGCGAAGGAACGCCAGACATGACCATCAGGACCGCGACCTTCTGTTCGGCCGTTTTCGTTGCCTCGATGGCCCACGCCCATCCCGCGTGGTCCTTCTCGACCGACGGGTTCGCCATCAGGTCGGGCGGAGACATCCTGATGGGGCATCGGGCCGAGGTGATCGGCGGGGATGTCTTCACCGCCGGCAGGCTCCATATGCAACACGGCTCGTGGACCAGCGGCGCCGCGTACTACGGCACAAGCCTGCAGGCGAAACACGCCTCGGGCGCCGGCGGCGGTTTCGAGCAGTCTTCCGCCCCGTTCGGCGGCGCTCCCTGGTCGATCCCTGACATCGGTTCGTCGAACATCAGCGTCGGCCACGACGGCTCGTGGACCGTCGGTGCGGGCGCGTACAGGAACCTCGACGCGAAGCACCGCGCCTCGGTCGGTCTCTCGGCGGGCGAGTATGTGTTCCGCTCGATCAGCCTGGGCCACGACGCGGTCTTGAATGTCGACACCACGCTGGGCGATGTGTTCATCTTCGCCGAGCGCGATGTGAAGCTCGGGCAGCGGGCGAAGATCAATGTTACGGGCGAAGGCGGTGTCTACCTTGTCGCGGGCGACCAAGTCAGCTTCGGCCACGACTCGGTCGCGCAAGCGGCGGTCTTCAGCCTCGCGGGACGCGTCGACATGGGCCATCGCGCCGAGCTGACAGGCTCGATCGAGGCGCAGGACAAGGTCACACTCGGCCACGACGCGTCTTTGCTGTTCCGTGCGTTCGGTCCCTCGGTGCAGGCTGTGATCCCCGCGCCGGCGACCGCCGCGATCCTGGCCCCCGGGCTGCTGCTGCTCGGGCGCCGTCGGCGTTGATCGCTCCTCGCCGGTGTGTCGCCGGTCGATGATTCCGCGGACGGGGCGGCCTCAGGCCGCCTCGTTCTCATTCTGCGATGAGCCCGAATCCCGCACGATCCACGCGGAGCAGACCCCAAGCAGCCGAGGCCCGTCGATCGGCTTTGATGTGTAGTCGTCGCAGCCGGCGTCGAGGCAACGCTGGCGGTCCTCGGCCATCGCGTGGGCCGTGATGGCGATGATCGGCGTCTTCACGCCGTCCGCACGCAGCGCGGCGGTGAGTTCGAGCCCGTCCATCTCGGGCATCTGGATGTCTGTCAGCACCAGGTCGTAAGGCGCGCCCTCGGCTCGCGCCTTGCGGAACTTCTTCATGGCCTCACGCCCGTTCTCGGCGATGTCGACCTCCGCCCCGGCCCGACGGAGATGGAAGCCGATCAGGCGCTGGTTGTCGACGCCGTCTTCGGCGAGCAGGATCCGGCCCGAGATCGCCATGAGCGACGCCGATCTGGGCTGCCCGGCGTTGGTCGATTCATCGAGCGACAAGGCGAGCGCCGAGCCGGGGAGCACCTCCAAAGGCAGCCTGACACGGAAACACGAGCCTTTGCCCGGCTCGGACCAGACAAGATCGACCTCGCCCCCCATCAGTTCGGTGCAGCGCCTGCTGATGACCAGGCCCAGGCCTGTGCCGCCGTGCCGGCGCCGGATGCTGTTGTCGGCTTGCATGAATGTGGTGAACAGGCGTTCCTGCTGCTCGGGTGTGAGCCCGGGCCCGGTGTCGGTGATGTCGATGGTCAGGTCGAGCCTCGCGTCGTCCCTGGGTGTTGTGTCGATCGTGACCGAGACCGACCCGTTGTCGGTGAACTTCACGGCGTTACCGACGAGGTTCAGCAGGGTTTGGCGGAGGCGTGTCGGATCGACACGCACGCGAGTGGGGATGGGTTTCTCCAGGCGCCAGTTCAGCTCGACGCCCTTGCTCCGGCCCCGGACGCTCATCAGCCGCAGAGCGTCGCGCAGGAGCAGCGGGAGGTCTGTCTCGACCGGCTCGATCTGCATCCTGCCGGCCTCGATCTTGGAGATGTCGAGGATGTCGTTGATGATCGTCAGCAGGTGCTCTCCGGCCGAGACGATCGTCTCGACCGCTTCGCGCCGGGCCCCCGGATCCTCGATCGCGCCCTCCTCGCCGAGGATCTCGGTGTAGCCCAGGATCGCCGTCAACGGCGTGCGGATCTCGTGGCTCATGTTGGCGATGAACTCGCTCTTGGCCCGGTTGGCCGCCTCGGCGGCGTCGCGGAGCTCCTCGAGTTCTTCGGCGCGTTGGGCCAACTCGCGGCGAGCGAGATACTGCTCGGTGATGTCGTGCATGATCCCGTGGATCCGGACGACGCGCCCGTTCTCGCAGACCGGGTGGCCCTGGATGCGGACCCAGGTCGCTCTTCCGTGGACCGCAGAGAGCGGGACTTCCAGGTCCCACGCCTCGCCGAACTCCACCCCGCGCCGGACCGACTCGATGACAAGGTCGCGGACCTCCGGCGGGTAATAGTCGAACCCGTGCTCGAGGTCCATCGTTGTGCCCGGTGGGATGCCGCAGATGCGGCAGATCTCGTCGGTCAGGAACAGATCGTTCTTCTGGACATCAAGCTCCCACCCGCCGACGCGGGCGATGGAGTTGGTCTGTTCCAGCAGTGTCGCGAGGCGTTTCATCCGCTCTTCGGCGGCCTTGCGCTCGGTGATGTCCGAGAGCATGCCGTGCCAGACGATCGAGCCGTCGGGCACGGCGGCCGGCACCGACTGGCCCCGGATCCAACGCACCGAGCCGTCGGTGTGGCGGATGCGGAACTCGAGACGCCACGGCGTCATGGTTCGCGCCGACTCGGCGATCGACGCCTCCATCACCTCGTTGTCATCGTGATCGATGAGCGACATGATCAGATCGGGCTCACGGGCGAGGCGGTCGTGGGGGATGCCGCAGAGTTCCTCGACGCCCTCGCTGATGTACAGGAAATCCCGGGATCCGTCGGGCTTCATGCGGAACTGGTAGACGGCGCCGGGGATCTGTCGGGTAATGTCTCTCAGCCTCGCTTCGCTCTCTGCGAGGCGTTGTTCTACGAGTTTCCGCTCGGTGATGTCCAGCACCATGCCGTGCAGCACGATCTCCTTGCCGTGCTCGTCGCGCTCGACGACGGTTCGGTCGTAGATCCAACGGAACGAACCGTCGGCGCAGAGGATTCGGTACTCCTGCTCGTAGCGTTCACGCCCTGACTGCAGGTGGTCGGAGACCTCCCGGCCGACCCGCTCGAGATCGTCGGGGTGCACCACTTTGGCGAATGGCAGATCGCCGCTGAGCAGGTCTTCGGCCCTGTACCCGAACTGATCGACATTCTTCGAGACCAGCGCCACCGGCCAGCCCGGCTCGGGCAGCCACTGGAACAGAACGACATTCGAGGTCTCCAGCACCATGTTGTGCCGGCGCAGGAGTCGGTGCGACTCCCGGTCGGCCGTCAGATCTCTCAGGAACCAGACCCGGCCCAGCGGCTTACCGCCCGAGTCGGCGATCGGCTCGCTGCGGACCTCCACGGCCCGCCCGTCGCGGAACTCGAGCTCGAGCCGGAGCGATGCGGACGGATCTTCAAAGGTGCGTTTTGCCCGCTCGATGGCGAGTTCGGCGTTGAGCGCGTCCCGCATGACGCTCCGGATCGCGTCGGCCCCGGAGACGGGCTGTTCCGGATCGGAGTGGCGGACCATCGATCGGAACTGCTTGTTGGTTCGCAGCACTTTGCCTTTAGGGTCTGTGACGACGATCGCGTCCGACGACGCTTCGGCCTGGGCCTCCAGCAGCGACTTCTGGAACTCGATCTGCCCGGCGGCGTTCTGACGCGCGGTCAGATCGATCGCGGCGCCCACCACGCGGACCGCCTCGCCCGAGGCGTCGCGGATGATGTACGCCCGATCAAGCACGGTGGCGTAACGCCCGTCGGCCCTCAGGAATCTGTACTCACAGGACCAGTGCGTCGCGTCACTCTCGACCGCCCGGGTAAAGCCTTCCACGACTTGATCGCGGTCCTCGGGATGGACCACCGAGACCCACCAGCCGATGTCCTCGCGGATCTGTTCCTTGCGCCAGCCCAAGGCCTCGCCGAGGTTCTCGTTCCACCAGATGCTGCCGCTGGCTACATCGTAATCCCAGACCACATCCTCGGTCGCCTTGCTCAGCAAGCGGAAACGGTCGTGGCTGATCGAGAGTTCTTCCTCGACCCGCTTTCGCTCGTCGATGTTCCTGAAGGTGACCGTGACACCGTCTGCGACCTTGGCGGCGGAGATCTCGAACCACCCCCGCAGATCGGGCCGGTCGTAGTGGAGCTCGCAGCGGAAAGGCTCGCCGGACTCGGCGACACGGATGTAGCGATCCAGCAGACCCGTCTTCCGCACCCCGGGAAACAGCTCGGTGAGGCGCTTGCCGGCGACCCGCGAGTCGTCCGTGCTAAGGAGTTCCTGGGCCGCGTGGTTCATCATGATGAACCGGAAGTCAACGATGTCGCCCTGCTCATCCCGCTCGCTCCGCAGCGCGTAAACGCCGTCGAGCGAGGCTTCCAGGACGCCTGCGAGCAACTCTCGTTGTTCGTCGAGCTGCTCACGCCGACGCCTTTCGTCCGTGATATCGCGTTCGATCGCGATGAAGTGCGTCGGTCGCCCGTCCTCGCCGAGGATCGGCTGCACCTCGATCGCCAGCCAGTACTCCCGGCCGGACTTTGCGTAGTTGAGAACTTCGGCGCTGAAGCCCTGATGACCTGCCCCCCAAAAACTGAGCCAGTCGTTGTGAGAGTCCCGATGACCTCCGGTTGAGGTCAGGAGACTCTTGATGAAGCGCAAGCGATACACACCGGAACAGATCATCGCCAAGCTGCGTGAGG
>JBJHCY010000012.1:0-90495 GCA_050486265.1 Phycisphaerales bacterium
GACCGGACTCGAACCGGCGACATTCAGCTTGGGAAGCTGACGTTCTACCACTGAACTACACCCGCGGGCGGCTCTCGGCGGAGCGGTCTGCCGGCCTCGGCGGGGTCTCCGCTCCGGACGGCGGATGAGTATACGGCCGGGTTCCTGTCTCGGCCAAGCCTCGGAGGGGCGGGCCTGCGAAGCCGGGCTGCTGAGGGCCGGGAGAGAGGCGGAGGCCGCAGACGCGACGGCACGCTCGGGGGCTTGGAAATCGGCCTTCGTGCCGGGCCGACGCGGACTCCTGCGAAGTCGCAACGCGACTTGAACCCCGCCCCGTCACCCATCCAGCGACTCCAGAATCATCCCTACGAACTCCTCGTACGCCCCGCCGAACTCCATCCATCGGACCACCACCACCAGCCCGTTTTCCCGGTCCACATACACCCGGTTGCCCGAGCCGGAGTGGTAAAAAGCGGTCTCGGGCGCCGCGGCGATGAGGCTTCGGTCGGTGTTCAGCCGCCAGTTCATGAAGCCGTAGTCGCGCCGGAGGTCGGTCGGGGTTTCGGCGAGCTCGAACCACGACGCGGGGAGCAGCTGTGCGTCGCCCCAGCGCCCTTGGTGCATGGTGAGCAGACCCACGCGGGCGAGGTCGCGGGCGCTGATCCACATGCTGCCGCCCCAGCCCCCGCCCGACGACGAGCCCTGCATTTTCTCGCCGTCGATTGTAACCCACGCGTTGTCGTACCCCTGCCATCGCCAGGTCGTCGAGGCGCCGATCGGATCCATGATCTCGGTGCGCAGGACGCGCGGCAGCGGCTCGCGCAGCACCTGCATCGCCGCGAGCGCCAGCCGAGCCGAAGCGACATTCGAGTACACAAACAGCGACCCCGGCTCCCCCAGCGGCACACCCTCCGGCCTCCGCCCCTCGGCGTGCCACGGCTTGCCCCACACCTCGCCCTCCCACTCGCTGACCATCCGCAGCATGTGGTCCCAGGTGATCTTGCGGTTGTGCTCGGAAGAAAAGTCGTCGAACCCGTCCTGCCCACGCACCGACCTGTAGACCGGTTCGTGCACGTCCTCGATCAGCCCCCGCCCCGCCGCCACGCCCATCACCAGCGTGATAAAGCTCTTGGTGACGCTGTAGCTCATATCGACGCGTTCGGTGTCGCCCCACTCGGCGACGATGTAGCCGTCCTTGACGATCATGCCCGTCACGCCGCCGTGGTCGCGCACGGGGCCGATGATCTCGCGATGCGTGTCGTTGTTGCCCGTCCGCCACTGCGCGATGGCGAGTTCCGGCTGGCTCGGGATCGAGGTCGGGTTGTCCTTGCTGAAGCGGATCGCCCGCTCGACCAGCCGGGCGTCCATGCCGACATCTTCGGGCGCGCGCCGCTCCCAGGCGCTCCCGTAGCCGGGGAAGTACATCTCGGCTCCTTCCTGAGCCGCGGCGCCTCCGCCCGTTAGCCCCAGGCCAAGACACACAGCCATCACCCGGCCAACAAACGGCTTGCGGCTTGCTCGATTCGGTCCTCGCATGCCCGTCACTCCTTCCCGCTCTCCGGCGTCGGGGGCAGCAGCTCCGCCGCGCCCTCAGCGGGGATGTCGGTCTCCATGTCCGGGTCCGGGTTGTCCTTGTCCCACCCTTCCGACTCGGCGATCACGGTCGTCGCGACCATGTCGCCGGTCACATTGATCGTCGTGTTGCCCATGTCGATCAGACGGTAGATCCCCACGACGATGCCCGCGATCTCCGGCGGCAGGTTGAACGCGTTGACAAAGATCAGCGCGATCACCGCCCCGCCCCCGGGGATCCCGCCCGAACCCTCCGACAGAATTAGCCCGACGAGGATGATGATCAGCATCTCGCCGATCGTGAACTCGACCCCCACCGCCTGCGCCGTAAACAGCAACACGCCGGTGAGCATCAGCGCCGTGCCGTCCTTGTTGAGCTGTGCGCCTAGCGGCAGCGTGAACGAATAGATCTTCCGGGGCAGCTTCAGGCGGTTGGCCGCCAGGTCGATCGCGACCGCCAGCGTCGCAAGACTCGAACAGGTGCCCGCGGCCGTCGCGTACAGCGGCCCCGTCTTCTTCAGGAAGGGCCAAGGCCTCCAGCTCGACAGCGTCGTCAGCGCGACCATCTGGATCACAAACATGCACGCCTGGGCGAGCCATATCCCCGCCAGGAACAGCAGCAGCGGTCCGAACAGCGCCTGCCCGTGCTCCCCCACCGTCGAAGCCATCAGCGCGCCGATGCCGATCGGCCCCATCTTCATAATGATCTCGACCAGCTTCCGCAACGCCGCGGCCAGCGCCTCGACCAACTGGCTGATCGGCGCCTTGTGCTTGTCAGGCAGCAGCAGCACCGCGATGCCGAGAAAGATCGCGAAGATCACGATCTGCGCCAGGTTCCCTTGGCTGAACGCCCGGATGATGTTCTCGGGGAACAGATCGAAAACGATCGCGACAAGCCCCGGCACCTCGGCCAGGCTCTCTTCGTCGATGTCGTCGGCGCGGAGCTCCATCCCGTCGCCCGGGCGCAGGATGCTCATAATCGTCAGGCCGAGGATCAGCGCGATCGTCGTCGTCGCGAAGTAATACGCGATCACCTTCCCGCCGAGCCTTCCGAGAATCCCAAGACCCTCCAGACTCGTCAGCCCCGCGAGCAGATTGAAAAACACCAGCGGGATCGCGGCCATCAGCAGCAGGCGGATGAACAGATCACCGACGGGTTTGATCGTGATCGCCTGCTCGGGCAGGAAGACCCCAAACAGCACGCCCGCGATCATGTAGATGAAGATCTTGATCCCGAGTGAAAGATCGCGGTACCGCCGCCAGAGCGAACGCGGGGGATGTCCTTCGCCGGGGCCCGGCCCGCCCCCGCCGGAGCCCGGAACACTCGTCTGCATGCCTTGGTCTGTCACAGTCGCTGTACTCGTCTGGGGCAGGGTTCTTGTTTGTCACGCACGCAACGCACGCCGGGGCCCAAAGCGTCTCAGCCGAGCGCTTCTTTCAACCGCTTGACGCCTTCTTGCAGATCATCCCACGACTTGACGCAGGTGATCCGGAGGTACCCTTCGCCCTGCCCGCCGAACGCCGCCCCGGGCACCACCGCGATGTGATGATCTTTCAGCAAGCGCTCCGCCAGCGCCTCGCAGCGCTCGCCTGTCCCGCGGATGTCCGCCCACGCGTAGAACCCGCCCTCGGGCATCGCGCACGCGACGCCGGGCAGCGCGTCGAGCGCAGAGGTCATGAACCGGCAGCGCTCCTCCCACTCTTTCCACATGTCCGTGAGGGCCGGGGGCGGGTCGTCGCCGAACGCGACCGCCGCGCCCGCCTGCGTAAACGAGCCCACGCAGGTCGTCAGGTGCTGCTGGCCGGTGACCATCGCCTCGATCACCGGGGGCGGCGCGAACGCAAACCCGATGCGCCATCCACCCATCGACGCCGTCTTGGTCAGGCCCATCAGTGTGATCGTCCGCTCGCGCATGCCGGGCCGCGTCGCGATGCAGGTGTGGGGCCGCCCGCCCCAGGTCACGCGTTCGTAGATCTCGTCGGCGATGACATAGAGCCCGTGCTCCTGCGCCACCCGCCCGATCATGTCGAGCTCTTCGGGCGTGTGCACCGTCCCGGTCGGGTTGTGCGGGCTGCAGAACAGGATCGCCTTCGTCCGGGGCGTGATCGCGGCACGCAACCGCTCCTCACGCCAGCGATGGTTCAGCTCCGGCTCCAACGGCACCGTCACCGGCACGCCGCCGAGAAACCGGATCGTCGGCGCGTAGCTCACAAACCCCGGATCCTCGAGGATCACCTCGTCGCCGGGGTTCATGATCGCCAGGAGCGCCAGAGTCAGCCCGTTCTTGCAGCCGAAGGTCGCGACGATCTCCGTCTCGGGGTCGGCCTCCAGCCCGTTCTCGCGTAGTAGCTTTCTCGCGCACGCGGCCCGGTACTCCGGCGTCCCCTGCGCCATCGTCTGGTGGGTGTCGCCGCGCAACAGCGCCTCGGACGCCACGCGGCAGATGTACTCCGGCGTGTGCTCCGACGCCCGCCCGGCCGAGAAGTCGACCACCTTCACACCCTGCCGCCGCAGCGACGAGGCCAGGTCGGCGATCCGCACCGTGGCGGAAGTCGGCGATTCGAGGATGCGATCGGCCACGGATCGGCCGCTCGTACCGCCGATCAGGCCCTCGCCGCTGTTACCCCGCTGAGCGGAAGTCTGCTGATTCATCGAACGATCTCCAAAGTCATGACCTCCGCGGCGGGCCCCGGACTCGCCGAAATCCGAACAAAACCTCGACCCGCAAGGGACAGCGCGATTTCAAGAGACAAGCACGCCGCACGCGCTCGGGTCTGCCCCAAGCACCAATGATCGTTGCTGCACCTTTGCATCACCGAGAGCGGCCGCCTGTCGCGCGAGCGATTCTACAACAATTCCAGCTCTCCGTGGCCGGATGCGACACGATCGACGACCGTTCGGGTCAACGCCGACCTCAGCCCGAACCGACATTGCTGGCGGCGACAACCGCGATGCCGTACGCAAAGACCGCAACACGCGACCGGACCGCTACACCGGCTTCGAGTCAGAGAGCGACCCGCCCGCGCCACGAAGACGCGTGAACCCGACCTCCGACAACGCACGGTACTTCGCGTCCAGCGACGCCTCCAGTTCCGTGCCCGCAAACTCGCGGCTCTGGCGATAACTGTGATACAGCAGCGCCACGATCAGATCCGCCGCGACAACGGTCATCAACAGCACATTGCCGAGCACCCCCGCGACAAAGCTCAGGGCGTCCACCGCGGTCATGTTCGGCAGCTCGACGACATACGCCCCCAGCAGCACCACGCCCGCGATCGTCAGCAGCGAGGCCTGCTTCCGCGCCCCGTGGAGCACGGTCGTCGTCTCCTCCGGCGTGTGCGGCCGCACCACATCCTCCGCCTTCCAGACATAGATGAGCGGCCCGGCCATAAAGCAGAGCACGCCGCCGATCAGCAGCATGTCGCCCTGCATCTGGTTCATCACGCTCACCAGCGTCAGCAGAAAGATCGCATACAGCGGCGCCATCAACGCCGCGATCCACCCCGGCGTCGCCGACTCGGGGACCAGTGTCTTGAGACTGATGCAGCTCCGGATGATCCCGGGGAACAACGCGATCGCCTTCGGCGCGATCGTCATAAACACGCCCAGCGCGAACGAAGCGCCGAGCAGCATCCGCATCTGCTCCTGCTCCTGCAGATCCTCGGAGATCTGGTCGAAGTCCATCATCGCGGTGATCGGCAGGAACGAAACCAGGAAAGGCACGCCGAACATCACAAGCCACGCCGCGCGGCTCCACCGCCGGCTCGCACGCACGCTCTTCCATTGCCTCGCCGCAAGGATCGTCAGCACCGCCGCGACGATAATCGCCAAGACGAAAACGACCATGATCCCGTTGATCAGGTCCGCGTTCTCGGCCCCGAAGTTCTCGCGAACCTGCTCGCGGAGTTGACCCTCCCACTCCGACCGGCTCTGCAGCGGCCCCGGCCTCGACCACTCCGGCGCGTTCTCGTACTGCGCGCGGTACTCCTCGTACGCAACCCCCGACGCGGCCACCTGCTCGAATGTCTGGAACGAAGCGATCGTCAGCGCGGCGTACAGACCGATGAACGCCGCCGCCACCCACAACACGCTCCGCCGCCACGCGACAAAGTCCTGCACCAACTCGTTCGTGATCGGCTCCGGGCTCGACGCGAGCAATTCCCGCTCACGGTCGGTCGCCCGCTCACGCTGAAAATCGCTCCGGGCGACGCGGCGGAGGCAGAGCCGGATGTCCTCTCGGATCGCCTTGGCCCGGTCCTGTCTCGACGATGGTTCGCTGCTCTCGTTCATGGGCCGCGAGTATACAGAGGCCCGGACAAATCCACCCCCGAGCCCATTCCTGTACGCTCCCCCCATGCACGACGCGCCCGCCCGCATCGCCCTCTGGTCCGGCCCACGCAACATCTCGACCGCGATGCTCCGCTCGTGGGGGTCAAGGCCCGACTGCGCCGTCTCCGACGAGCCGCTCTACGCCCACTACCTCAAGGCCACCGGCGCCGACCACCCGGGCCGCGAAGAGATCCTTCAAGCCCACGAAAGCGACTGGCGCAGGGTCGCCCAGCACCTGACCGGCCCCGTACCCGACAGCCGCCCCATCTGGTACCAAAAACACATGGCCCACCACCTCACGCCCGAGGTCGACTGCGCGTGGGTGCTCTCGCTGAGAAACGCCATGCTCATCCGCGACCCCGCGGAGATGATCGTCTCGTTTATCAAAGTCATCCCCGACCCCGCCCCCGAGGATCTCGGCCTGCCCCAGCAGGTCGAACTGGCGGACTGGATCGAGTCAGAGACCGGCGCCCGCCCCCCGATGATCGACGCCCGCGATGTGCTCGAAAACCCCGAGGGCATGCTCCGCGCCCTCTGCGATGCGCTCGGCGTCCCATGGGACCCCGCGATGCTCGCATGGTCACCCGGCCCACGCGAGACCGACGGCATCTGGGCGAAGCACTGGTACGACAGCGTCTACCGCTCCACCGGCTTCGCACCCTACCGCCCCAGGCACGAACCCGTGCCCGACCGGCTCGAAAGCGTCCACGCCCGCTGCCGCGAGCTCTACGACCGCCTCTACGCCGACCGGCTCACTGCCTGAACCCGACCGCGCCGCCCGTTACACTCGCGCCAATGCTCCAGAAGTTCGACCAGCGCAACAAAGACCTCCTCGTCAACATCAACGGCGAGCTCATCCACCGCGACAAGGCCGGCGTCAGCCCCTTCGACTCGGCCGTCCAGGGAGGCGACGCCGTCTGGGAAGGCCTCCGCCTCTACAACGGCAGGATCTTCCGCCTCGAAGCCCACCTCGACCGCCTCCGCTCGAGCGCCAAGGCCCTCGCCTTCAGCGAGATCCCCTCGCACCAAGCGATCACCGAAGAGATCCGGCGCACACTCAAAGCCAACAACATGCACGACGCCGTGCACATCCGCCTGACCCTCACGCGGGGCGTCAAGCTCACCAGCGGCATGGACCCCCGCCTCAACACCGCCGGCCCGACACTCATCGTTCTCGCCGAGCACAAAGCCCCGGTCTACGAAGACGCCGTCGGCGCCGCGGGCCTCACGCTCATCACCAGCAGCGTCCGGCGTTTCCCGCCCGACTGCATGGACCCAAAGATCCACCACTGCAACCTCATCCAGTCCATCCTCGCAAAGATCGAAGCCAACAACGCCGGCGCAGACGACGCGATCATGCTCGACACCCGCGGCTTCCTCGCCGAAACCAACGCGACCCATGTCTTCATCGTCACGGGAGGCAAGGTCGAAACCAGCCGCCTCGTCGCCTGCCCTGAAGGAATCACCAGAGAAACCGTCCTCGACCTCTGCGAGCAGAACGCCATCCCCTCCGCCCAGCGCGACATCTCCATGACCGAGGTCTACCGCGCAGACGAAGTCTTCTGCACCGGCACCATGGGCGAACTCGCGTGGGTCGGCAAGGTCGACGGAAGGGCAATCGGCGACGCCCGCATCGGATCCGTCACCGCCCGCCTGCGATCGCTCTTTGCAGAACTGACCGCCAGCGAAGGCACATCGGTGGTCTGACAACTGCAGACGCCCTCCGCGGCTTCAGCACCCCTGCGCAAACAACGCAAGATACGCAAAGAAGTCGTCGGCATCGATCACCCCGTCGCCGTTGATGTCCGCCCGCGGATCCCCATCGGCGAACAATGACAGAAACAGGAAGAAATCGTCGGCGTCCACCACGCCGTCGCCGTTGAGGTCCGCGACACAATCAGGGATCGTGCCGAAAGTCACGCCCCCCACCCCCTGGACCGTCCCGGTGTACGGGCCGGCGTCGGACGACCGGCGCCCCGTCTGCAGGAAGTAGTACTGCACCCCCGCTTCGAGCTCGAACGCGATCATGCGATCGGCGAAGTTGATCACGCCCGGCGCCGTGCCGACCCACAGCCCGATCCGGTTCGCGTCGGGCAGGCTCGGATCGAAATCGTTCTCGTAGATCGCGATCACGCCGTTCCAGCGGTTGCCGACGCCGAAATCCGTCCGCGTCGTGAACTGATAGATCCCGTCGGTCTCGACATAGAACGGCAGCGCATCGTACCGGATGTTCTGCACATTGCTCGGCACATCACCCGAGCCCTCGCGCGTGTCGCGGAACCGTGTCCATGTCGGAGCGCCCGAGGTGTCCCCGTCGAACAGCGTCTCGACGATCGCCGGGCTGTCGAGCGTCAGCCGGATGTCCGACCAAGTCGTCCCCGTAAACGCGTTGAACTGCAGCCAGCTGAAATACAGGTCCGCCCCGCCCGCAACCTCCGGCTCAAACACCCCGACCCACGAGAGCGTCCCCGGCTCAAACTGCGGCACAAGCGCGATCTTCGCAAACAGCGAAGGCCCCGGGTCCGCGTAGAACACCGCGCCGCCCGGCGCGGGGTCACGGTCCGTCAGCGCCCAGATCGCGTTCCACTGCCTCGCGTTGGCGAACGCGTCGGGCGTCCAATCGAACTCGATCGAGAAGGTCGTGTACTGCACCCCGCTCTGCGTCACGCCGGAGGGCAAGAGCAGCGTCTGCAGCGTGTTCGCACCCGAGTCATTGGGCGTCGTGACCGTAAACGGATCGAACGGCACCGGCTGCGCGATCGCCGACAACGGCGCCGCAACCACAGCGCTCATGAGCAGACAACGAATCTTTGCAGACATCTCTCCGACTCCTCTCAAAACCGCACAAACCCGCCCCTCGCCCAACCGGCGCGCCGGAAGGCGGCTGAACCGCTTGCCAAGAAACCTACCGGGTTTCGGGGAAGGCTCCAACACAAAACCGCTAAGGTTTCGTGAAGCCGATGACGCCCTCGGCATCCGCAATCCGCCCGGCGCCTCAGCATCTCGGACCTGTTTGCACAGCTCAGCGGCCGGGCGAATCGGCAACCCGAAGATCGATCTCATACTCCAGTTTCGACGCCACGCCCGTCCCGCGATACGAGCCGCTGATCGGCGCCGCAAGCCGATGGTCCGGCGCCGAACACAACGCCACATGCCCGTCGGCCACCGCCAGCCCCAGGCTCGGGTCGTACCCGCGCCACCCGGCGCCCGGCAGGTACACCTCCGCCCACGCGTGCAGTTCCTGGCGGATCGTCTCCGGCGGGTGGTGCACCGAATACCCGCTGACAAACCTCGCCGCCAGCCCCTGACAGCGGCACGACTCGACAAACAGCATCGCCACATCCCGGCACGCCCCCCGCTTCTCACGCAGCGAACGCTCCGGCGAAAGCGGATCCCCCTCCTCACGCCCGACCATCTCCCACTCCGCGTGGATCGTCTCGGTCAGCAGGTTCAGAAAGCCGGCCGGGGAACGCTCCGCCCGCTCGGACAGCCCCTCGGCCCACCGGGACACCTCCCCGTCTTCTCCCAACCGATCAAGCATCGGCCCCAGCGCCTCGGCATGCTCCGACGCATAGGCCGCCGGCAAGCCCGCTGCGCCCGCTTCGGTGATGATCCAGTCGAACGGGTTGGCCCGAAGCGTCCGAACTCGAGACGACGCGACCACGCGCAACGCCTCGTGCTCACCATTGAACCAGACAACCCTCGCCTCCGACCCGTCGATCTCGATCGTGCGGGTCTCTCCAGCCGAAGCGGGCTCGATCTCCATCGAGAAAGACAACAGCTCCTGGGCCGCATCGCGCCGCGGCGTCAGCCGGACTGTCTGCGGCTCAACGAAGACCGGCCGACCGTACGCGTAGCGGACCTCGTGGCGGATCTCGATGAGCACGCTCAATCCCCACCCGACGAGTCGAGCTTCTCGAGCACCGTCTTCGCCCAGCCGTTGGGCGCCTCGCGGAACGCGCCCACCACCCGCTCGTGCCACCACGCCGAGAGCTCCCGCGTGTCCTCTTCGCTGTAGCGGTGCTGAACCATCCGGAAGGTGTCGCGCCGGTACACCACCACATCGATCGGGTAGTCCACATCAGAAGCGCTCGCCCTCGTCGCGTCGAAGGCGATGAAACCGGCCTTGAGCGCGTCCTCGATGCTCGACTCATAGGTCAAGGCCCGGTGCAGCAGCGGCTTGCCGTAACGACCCTCCCCGATCACAAAGTAGGGCGACCCCTGGCTCACCTCGACCCAGTTGCCTTGGGGATAGATCATGTACAGCCTGTGCTCGCTGTCGTTCTCGAGCTGCCCCCCCACCAGCGCGTGCAGGTTGAAAGGCAGCCCCGCCTCCGCCAGCGCATCCTTGTCCTCCCTCGCAACGCGCCGGACCTGCTCCCCGAACGCGTTCACCGCCTTGTACAGACGGTTGAAGGTCTCATCGCTCGCCTCGATCACTTCCTCGAAGTAGGTCAACGCCTTGTCCCTGGCGGCACGCAGCCCCGAGGTGGTCACGAACATCGAGTGGCGACCGTGCTGGTGCAGCGTCACCTTCCTCGCCGTGATGTACTCCGAACCGCTGGTGATCCGCGTGTCCGCGATCGCCACCAGGCCGTCGCGAACTCGGATGCCGATACAGAATGTCATGCGCTCAGGCCTCCGCCCGCTGCCGCTGAGCCCCGCCCGACGGCTCCTGCTTCACGGCGATGAATGTGTCGAATATCGCGTCCCCAACCTCGATCAGCCTCACCTGGATGCTGTCGAGATACTCGTGCAGGCCGACCGCGATCACCTCGTCGATCCTCGCGTAATCCAGGTCGGACCGCAGACGCCCAAGGCGCTGCTCCGCCGCGTTGTAGAAAGTCCCGATCGGCGAGCCCGTGATCGCGTGCAGCGACTCCTCCGCGCAGATCACGCAATGGTGCACAGACCTCGGAAACTCCCGGTCGAGGATCAGAAACTCGGTCACCCGCTGCGGCGTGATCCTCGGGTGCTTCTTGCGGTACATCTCGAACGCCGTCGCCGACTTCAAGAGCGCCGCCCAGTGCAGCGTGTCGTAGGGCATCCCCACATACTCAAGCGTCGGCAGCACGAAGTAGTACTTCACATCGACGATGCGCGAGGTCTGGTCCGCCCGCTCGATCGAACGGCCGAGCCTCGCCCAGTGCCACGCCTCGTTGTGCGACATCGTGCTCTCGGCCATGCCCAGGAACAGGTGGCTCGTCTCGCGGATGTCCGCCAGAAACTCGTAGGGCGCCTCGATCAGATCGCCGATCCGGTTCGCCGCATTCACTCGCAGATACATCCGGTTGATCAGCTCCCACATCTCCGAAGAGATGCTGTCGCGCACCGACCTCGCGTTCTCCCTCGCCGCGCGGACGCACGACGCGATCGAGTTCACATTCTCCCGATCGAGCATCAGGAACTGCAGCACATTCTCCTGCGTCGCCGCGTCCCGCCCGTAACGCTCGCGGAACAGCGCCTCGCCCCCCGTCGTCGTCACCAGCGGCCCCCACTGCGAAGCCGACTCCACCGACAGATCGAGCATCAGGTGCATGTTCACATCGATGAAGCGCGCGACATTCTCCGCACGCTCGAGGTACCGGCACATCCAGTAGATCGAGTTCGCAACTCGGCTGAGCATCAGTGATCCATCTCTCCCGCCGCCGGCGGCATCTCAGTCGCATCGACGAACGAAATACTCGCGTCCGGCTCGGTCTCCAGCACCCAGGTGTCCTTGCTCCCCCCGCCCTGCGAAGAGTTCACCACCAGCGAGCCCTTCCGCAGCGCCACTCGCGTCAGCCCCCCCGGCAGGATGTAAGGCTCGGGGCCGTGCAGGATGAACGGACGCAGGTCGACATGCCGACCCTCGAAGTGATCGTCCACAATCACCGGCGCTCGGCTCAAAGACAGCGTCGGCTGCGCGATGTAGTTCCGAGGGTTCGCACGGATCTTCTCGGCGAAAGCCGCCCGCTCCTCCGCAGTCGCGTGCGGGCCGATCAGCATCCCGTAACCGCCCGACTCCCCCGCGGGCTTGACCACGAGCTCGTCGAGGTGCTCTAGCACATACGAAAGATCCGCCTCACGCCAGCAGAGATAGGTCTCGACATTGGGAATCACAGGGTCCTGGTCGAGGTAGTAGCGGATGATCTCCGGCACAAACGCATAGATCACCTTGTCGTCGGCGACGCCCGTCCCCGGCGCGTTCGCAAGCGCCACCCGCCCCGCACGGTACGCCTCCATCAGCCCCGGCACGCCCAGCACAGAATCCGGCCGGAACACCCGCGGGTCGATGAAGTCGTCGTCGATCCGACGGTAGATCACATCCACACGACGGGGCCCGCGCGTCGTCCGCATGAACACCATGCCCGATTGCGTGAACAGATCCCCGCCCTCCACAAGCTCGATCCCCATCTGCTGCGCCAAAAACGCGTGCTCGAAATACGCCGAGTTGAAAGGACCGGGCGTCAGCAGCACCACCGTCGGCGCGTCCCGGTGCGGCGCCAACCGCTGCAGCGATTCGAGCAGATGAATCCCGTAATCGTCCACCGGGCGCACATTCGAAGCTCTGAACACATGCGGAAAGGTACGCTTGAGAATCTGACGGTTCTCGACCACATAAGACACGCCGGAAGGACAACGCAGGTTGTCCTCCAGCACGCAGAACCGGCCGGACCCGTCACGCACCAGATCCGTCCCCGTGATGTGGCACCAGATCCCCAAGGGCGGCCGCAGGCCCTCGCACTCCTTCCGGTACGCCGGGCAAGACTCGATCAACTCCCGCGGCACCACCCCGTCGTCCAGGATCCGCTGCGTGCCGTAGATGTCGTCGATGAACAAATTCAGCGCCGTGATCCGCTGCGCCAGCCCCCGCTCGATCGGCGCCCACTCCCCCGGCTCGATGATCCGCGGGATGATGTCGAACGGAAAGATCTTCTCGTCCGCGTCCTCGCTCCCGTACACATTGAAGGTGATCCCCATGTTCACCAGCGCCCGTTCGGCGGCCTGCTGACGACGCACAAGGTCCCCGTCCAGAAGCGCCTCGATCCGCTCGACCAGAAGCCTCGACCCGGGCCGGGGCTTCCCGTCTGGAAGAAACATCTCGTCGAAGAACCTGTCTGTCTGATAGCCTTGAAAGTTCATCTGCCGGCATTGTAAGAGTACAGGACGCCGGACAACACCCATCGCACAAAGGCGTGCCCAGAGACCCGATGCGCGATCGGCAGAGGAACTCTCGGTCATCGAGGTCGCCGTGACCTATGCCCCCGCCCACCCGAACGCCTTCAGACGCGGCGTCCAGCGGTCGAGCTCCGCTCGCGCAGTCTCCTCGCCCCGCATCCCCGGCTCGTACCACCAGCACGCCTGCACGGGCGCAGCCATGTCCATCGCCAGATCGGCAAGCTGGAGATCGCTGATGTCTAGCAGCGGCGTCGAGATCTCGATCCCGGGCGAGCCGTGCGTCCGCGCCTCAAGCCCGATCAGCCGCGAGACCAAGAGCGCCCGATCGACATGGCTCGCCAGATCGTCCAGATCCGGCCCGTCCCCCTCAGCCCCGCCCAGCTGCACAGGCCAGACGACCCGCGTACACCCAAGCCGTGCCGCGTCGAACCCCGCAGCCAGCAGCCGCAGCGTCATCCGCTCGCCCTCCCCGGTCACCTCCGCCGGGTAGGGCCGGCCCTCGACCACCTCCAGCCCGTACACGCCCGCCTGACGCCGGACCGCCTCGGCCTTCGGCCCCGACGCGTCGCACCAGAGCACCGGCGGCCCCAGCGACTTGGAAGTCGCCGAACGCTCGGACTCGACAATCGTTGCGACAAGCGAAGCAAGCCCGCCGTCATGCAGGATCATCGATCGGGCTGGTGGGGCCTGGTCGGGCATCGCTAAGATAGTAACCGCAAACCAATCGCCCCGGGGCCGCTCGCCCGACCCTGTCGGTAGCTTCCAGCGGACATGAAACGGCGTCAGTCCAGGCCCTTGTACCGATCGCCCGCCCGCTTCTTGGCGGCGAGCAGACCGCCATCGTCCGCCTCTTTGCCCCTCTTGGCATCCGGTTGTTCGGGCTGTCCGGAGGGCTTGGCCTGAGCGGGCGTCTTCTTGCCGGCCTTCGAGGCCGCGGGCTCGGGTTCGGGAGCGTTCCGCTTCGACCGCCTGGCCGCGGCGGTCCGACGCTCGATCTCCGCCTGCTGCTTTTTCGCCCGGCGTTGCTCGCGCTTCGACGCCGACGCCCCGATCTTCAAGACCCCGCCCGAGCCGTCGAAGTACCGGTCCCAGGCGATGCGGCGCGTCGCGACATCGAGCATGAAGAAAACCAACGCCCAGAACAGCAGCGTCTGCCACAGCGGGAGCAGCGCCCGCCGGGGCTCGATCCCCGTCCTGTCGAACAGCCTCGCGTCCTGCGGCGCCTCCATCGAGTGTCTGCGCCCGCCCGTCCGCTCGGCGATGTCGTCGAGCAGCGCCGAATCAGAACGCAGCCGCCGGAACTCGATCCCCCCCGCCACCGTCGCGCCGCCGATCACCGACGCGATCGGCTGGCCCCGGTCTTCCGGCCGTGCGATCACGATGTAGTTGCCCGGATCGCCCGCCTCCACGCTCCCCTCGTACCGCCCCGGCCCGACCTGCGACAGGCGCACCTCGCGACGCTCGCCCGTCGGCGAGACGACCACCGCCGGCATGTCCAAGAGATCCAGGGGCGAGCCCTCCGCGTCCGTCCCCTCCACGCGGATCGCCAGCCGCCCGCCCGACGCCTCTGTATCGACAGCAAAGTTCGCCCCGCCCGCCTCGCTCCGCGAGATCGAGCGCACGATGTTCGTCCACATCGTCGAGTAGCCGCCCCACCCCATCCAGTCGCGGCTCCACTCCCCGTGCGCATCGGAGGTGAACGCGACCACCTGCCCGAGCCCCGCGTTCCACTGGCTCAGCACCGGCTCACCATCGGGAGCGAGGATCGAATCGACCACCATCGGATCGTCCCGACGCTGCGTCAGCACCAGCCCGTGCAGCGTCGGGGGCGACCCGAGGCCGCTCGTCAGCGGGCTCACACCAGAACGCAGCACCGGCTGGAAAGGCTGCTCGCGGATCAGCGGCTGGCGCACGATCCGGATCGTACGAAGGAACACCCGAGGCACATCGTTCGCGTTGAACACATAGTAAAACTCGCCCCCGCCCTGCTCGGCGATCCCGCGCAGCAGGTCACGGTCCGCGTCGTCGCCAACCGCGATCGAGGTCACCGTGATCCCTTGCCGACGCATGTCCGCGGCAAGCGGCGGAAGCAGCGGCGCGTTCATCGAGATCCCGTCCGAAAGCACGATGCAGTACTTCAGCTTCGCGTCCACCGCGTTGAGCTGACGCATCGCCTCGCGCATCGGGGGCAAGAGGTCCGTACCCCCCATCGGCGCGATGCCCATCACCTTCGACGCGAGCCTGTTCTTGTCGGTGTTCGGCGCAAGAGGCTGGATCACTTCAGCACGGCTGTCGAACGCGATCACCCCGACCAGGTCGTTGTCGTCGAGCATCTGGATCGACATCGCCGTCGCCTCGTTGACCACCTGCTGGCGGTTGCGCGTCGAGCCCATGATCCCCGCGCTCATCGAGCCCGATCGGTCGATGATGAACACCACCGCCGCCTCGGGCTGGATCATCTGCTCGGGCAGATCCAGACGCACGGGCAGGATCGGCTCGATCGCAGAGCCCTGCCAACCGCCCGGACCGAACGAGTCCGGCCCGCCGCTCATCACAAGCCCGCCCCCGATGTCCCGCACAAAGGACACCAGCGCACGCTGCGCCGGCGGCGGCACATCTTCTGCCGGCACATTCTGCAGGATCACGACATCGAAACGCTGCAGCTCCAGCATGTCCCGAGGCATCGCGTCGGGCGGCACCAACTCCACACGAAGCTCGTTCTCACGCAGAGCCTCGGCCAGGATCGCACCGGACCCCGTCTGCTCGCCACGCCCCACACCGTCGACGATCAGCACCGAGCCCTCCGCCGGCGTCAGCGTGAACCCCTCGGCGATGTTGTTGGCCAGGTTCGTGTCGTCCAGACGACCGTCGATCGTGTCGGGCTCGAACACCGCTCTGAAACGGTGCAGGCTGTCGTCGGGCAATGTCACCTCGACGAGTTCGGTGTTCACCCCCGGCTCGAGAGAGATCCGCCGACCCCGGCCGTCCGACCCGCCGCTAATGTCGATCTCACGACCCTCGCGGAAAAGACGCAGCGTCCCGGAGGTCGAGTGCGTCGACCGGATGTTCACGCGCGCCGTGACCGTCGAACGCGTCGGCGCCCTCGGCGGCACATCCACGCCCTCGACGATCACCTCCCGCTGCACCCGGTACACCAGCGGAACCACATCGACCGGCACGCGGAGCCCGCCAGAGCCGGCCAGCTCTCCCCCAGCCCGGCGAGCGTCGCCCTGCGTCTCGTTGCCGTCTGAGATCAGCACCAGACGCCCCGCAGCGTCGGGCGGGATCAGCGCCGCTCCGAGCCGCATCGCTTCGGCGATGTCCGTGCCCTCGGCCGTCGGCGTCTCGAACGAGCGGTTGAGCGCCGCGCCAGGCGCCGTGGGCGCAGCGATCGCATGCGGTCGCGCGTCGAACACCACTACACCCAGAAGATCGTCCGCTCTCGCACCCTCGGAAGCCGAACGCAACCAAGAGCGCGCGGCTGTCAGCGGGTCGATCGGCCGACCGTCGTCGCCGACACCGGCGTCGTAATACGCACGCACCGACTGCGAGCCGTCGATCACCGCCACCACCGCGAGGCGGTCGCTCTGCTGCACCCGGTTGGCGCCGGCGAGCAGCAGCGCGATCAGCACGATCAGCGACGCGCGGATCAACGCCGACACCCAGCGCCGAGCCGGACTCATCGACGCGAACCACCGCACCGCAAGCACCGCCGCGGGGATCGCCAGAAGCGCAAAGGCAAGCCACAGCGGCTCGGAAAATACCACGCGTCAGCCCCCCCCGCCGGAGCCCCCGCCGGCCCCACCATCCGCACCATCGCCATCCGACCGCCCCACCACCTCGGGCACCCGGTCGAACACCCGCCGGATATAGCTGCGACGCTGCGGCGACACCGTCTGCTGCTCAATCGCGCGTTCCGCCTGACGCTCGGCGCTCCGAACAACCTCCGCGAGCTCTTCGCGCTGCGTCCTCGCCTCGCGATCGATCGGGCGGTCGCTGAAGTACTCCGCCAGCACACGCTCCCGAGCGTCGGGGGTCGACGGACGCCGGCTGTCGACGACCGTTCCATCGCGCTCGGGCGTCGGGGGCCTCCGCTCGCTCTCCAGTTCACGCTCTCGCGCGATCCTGCCGGCCCGGTCTCGGCCTGTTTCGCCCATCGCTCTCAGCGTTTCATCGGCCTTGCGCTGCAGTTCGTCGGCCTGCCTGCGGGACTGCTCGCCTTCGCCGTCCCCGCCGCCAGAACCCATCCCGCCCAGGCGATCGCACATCCCGCCAACCGCGCACGGCTCGGACTGCTCCTTCGAGCCCGGCTCGCCCTGAGGCTGCTGACCCTCACGCCCCTGCTGGCCCTGCGTGCCGCTGGGCGCCTGCTCGCCGCCTTCAGACTCCTGCCCTTCGCCCTCACGACCCTGCGAGCCGCCTTCGCCGCCCTCTGGGCAGTCCGCCTCACTGCTCGTGTCGGTCTGCTCTTTCTTCGAAAGATCCTTTTCCGGAAGCGGCGGCGGGCCGTCGGGCTCCTCCCGCTGCTGCCCTTCCCGCTGCTGACCCTCGCGGGGCTCCTGCCGGCGGGGGTCGGGCCGGCGTGTGTCCCGCTGCAACTGCTCGGACGCCTCGCGCGCCTGCTCGGCCGTCTCCTTCGCCTCCTGCTTCGCCTGCTCCTCGGCCTGACGCTCGAGGTTCTCCTCGGCCATCCGCTCGGCCATCCGCCTCGCGTCGGCCGAGTCCATGCCTTCTCGCTCCAGCTCGCGAGCGATCTCGTCCGGATCGGTCTCGTTGCGGAGCGACTCGATCGTCTGCTCGTCGATCCCCGACCGACGAAGCGACTCCTCCACCGACCGATCGCGCCGTTCCTCTTCCTCCGCCGCCATCTGGTCAAGCCGATCGGCCATCTCCGCCAGCTCGCGCGCCATCTGCTGACGCTCCTCGTCGCTCACATCGCCGCTGAGCGCACGCTCGAGCTCCCGCTGCGCGCCCTGAAAATCGCCACGCGACAGGCGCTCGGCGAACTCAGAACGCTCGCCTTCTTCGCCCTCGCCAGCCGCCGCACGCGCCATCTTCTCAGCCAACCGGTCTCTGGCGGCGTCCCGCTTCTGGGCGTCGCGCCTGGCGCGATCGGCCGCACGCTGCAGCGCCTCGGCCGCGCGCCGCCTCGCCTCGTCGGGATCGATCTCGCCGGCTCGCAACTGCTCTTCCAGCCTCGCGAGCGTCTCCTCGGCCCTCGTATCGATGAACGACGCCGGATCCTCGGTCGAACGCCGCTCCAACCGCTCGCGCAGCGACGCGATCTCGTCAGACGCCTGCTGCCTGACCTCGGCGATCTGCGTCGCTTCGGGATCGGTCGTCTCAAAGCTCAGCGTCGGCACCAGCATGAACGCGAGCACCGCCGCCGTCCCGACCGCGGGCCAAACCAGCCACGCCCTGTCGAACCGGATCGGCGCCGCCTTCTTCGCCTTCGCCAGACCTATCGCCTTCTCGCCCTCCTGCACCGCCCACGCGTTGAACGGGTCCTCGCCCGCCCGCTCGCGCAGCGCCAGCGAAGTGCCCACACGATCGTGCAGTCTGTTCGCCCGGTCCAGCCTCGAAGCCGCCACCAGCGTCGAAGGCCGCTTCAACCAAGCCGCGACACCGGCCCCCGCCAACGCAAGCCCCGCGGGCACGCCCAGCACGACCTCCCATCCCACGGGCCAGCCCAAGAGCCGGCTCGCGACCGCCAACGCCACAGCGACGCACGCCGCCAACGCCAACGCACGCCCCGAGTAACGGATGAACTCAGCCGCCAACGCGCGACGCTGCGCACGCCTGACAACCCGTATCGTTCTGTCCTTGCGCACGCTCATTGCCTGTCCTTCCTGGCGCCACCCGGGCGATCCCGCGTGTACCCTTCCTCACGATCCTCTCTCCCTACATCGTACGGGCCTCGTTCGTTCAGGCTGCGTCCGAGTTTCACCGATACACGCTCAACTCCGCGCCCCCGCCCCCCGAACCCTCGCCCAACCGATGAATCCCGATCAGCTCCTCCCGATGCTCCTGCAAGGCCGCACGCTCTCGGACCCCGAGGCAGAATCCGTCTTCGACCGCCTCCTCGAAGGCGGGTACGACGAGCCCCAGACCGCCGCCATGCTCGCCCTGATCGAACGCCGCGGCGTCACAGAAGACGAACTCCTCGGCGCCGCGAGGGCCATGCGACGCCGCGTCGAGTCCGTGCCCACACCCAACGACGGTGTTCCGGTCATCGACACATGTGGAACCGGCGGGACACCCAAAACATTCAATGTTTCCACAGCGGCCGCCCTCGTCGCCGCCGCTGCCGCTCCGGACCGCCTCCGCGTCGCCAAGCACGGCAACCGCAGCCGGACCGGCAGGGGCTCGGCCGAGGTCCTCCAGATGCTGGGGGTCAACATCGACGCCCCGGTCCCCGTCCAGGCCCGGTGCCTCCGGGAGGCCGGGATCTGCTTCTGCTTCGCCATCCGCCACCACCCCGCCACACGCCACGCCTCGGGCGTCCGGCGCTCGCTCCCCTTCCGGACCCTGTTCAATCTCCTCGGCCCCCTGACCAACCCCGCCGGGGCGACCCGACAGGTCCTGGGGATCTACGACCCAAGCCGCGTCGAGATGGTCGCCAAGGTCCTCCAGAGGCTCGGCGCCGAGCGAGCCATGGTTTTCCACTCCGAAGACGGCCTCGACGAGCTCTCCCTCTCCGCCCCCACACGGATCTGGCATGTCGAACCCGGGGGAACCCGGCCCGAACGCTTCACTCCGGAGGATGCCGGTCTGGAGCCCTGCCGCATCGAAGATCTGCGCGTCGAAACTCTGGAAGAAGCCGCACAGACCATTAGAGACATCCTCGCGGGAGTCCCCGGTCCACGCCGACGATTCGTCGTCCTGAGCGCCGCGGCCTCGTTGAAAGTCGCAGACCTCTCGGGCACATGGCCCGAAGCTGTCGCGATGGCCGAACGGGCGATCGACTCGGGCGCAGCGGCTCAAACACTCGAAACACTCGCCCGCATCTCGCACGAGCCGGCCTGAGACGCCGGCCCGCAACACCGGCCCGATCACTGGGCTTACTCCCGTCCGGGCGCGGGCTCGACGCCCATCAGCCGCTCGATCGCGATCCGGCGCTCGCGGTGCAGGATCGCGGGCACCAGCGCCTCGGGCTCGGCCGTCTGGATCAGGTGCACCCTGTGCCCGCCCTCTTCGCCCTGTTCGACCCAGATCACGCCCTGCAGTTGCGTGGACCTCGCCAGCCATTCGCCAAGGTCCTGGTGGGTCGAGGCGTTGTCGAGCGCACGCCCCGCTCGCCCGGTGATCGCCCTTGCGATCACCCGTTGCACGCCCTCGTCGGCAGACCCCGCGTCCAGATCGTGCATGACACCGAAGCCCCGCCCGGCCAGCCGCTCGACCATCGACAAAAGAAACGCCCGGTCTCGCTCCGAGTAGGGTCGGCGAAGATCCGAGACCAGCAGGTACGAGCCCGAAAAAAGCTCCGCCGTAATCAACGGTTCAAGCAGCTGCGCCGTCGCCAGCGCGGGCGCGATCCGGCCCGGCCCCGCGGCGCTCAAGCCCGCCGCAAGCGTCGAGAGCTCCGGCGCGCCGAACTGACGCAGGCGTGATGAGATGGGCGTCTCGCCCGAAACAAACGGGCCGAGCTGCTCGGGCTCCTCGATCGGCACATCGACAAACGGGAGCGGGAACGACGCGGGACGCCCGCTCTCCGCCTCGACGCCCTGCGTCGAGGCCGAAGCCACGGAAGTACTCGGGCCGCCCTTCTCGCTCGGCGAGGCGGTGAACACGACCACGACCAACCCCGCGATCGCGATCGTCCCGACCCCGGTCACCGCGATCGGCACGCCGCGACGCCCCCGGTGCGCCCCCGTCCGAGCCCGGCGTCCCAACGCTCGGTGGCGCGTCCGCTTGGCCCGCTGCCTCGCCGCCGAAAGCTGCTCGGCGGCGCTGCGACGCCCAGGAAGCTCATCCCCCGGTGTAGGCCGAAACTCGTCGGCGCTCGGCGCAACCCCGCCCATACTCGGCAGCGACGCCGGACGCACCTTGAACGGGTCCGCCGCCTTCTGAAGCACGCTCAGGTCCGCAAGCATCGCCTCGGCGCTGGCGTACCGCTTGTCGTACTCGGTCATCGCCCGCCGAACGATCCACCGCAACGCCTCCGGGCAACGCCGGGTCACCTGGCTCAGACCGCCGTGCGCAGGGAACGAGTTCTCGATCGCCGAGTACAGCACCGCGCCCGCGGCGTACACATCGAACCTCGACCCGTCCACCTCCGAAACCTTCACGCCCCGAAGCGCAAGACGCACGAGCTCCGGATCGCGGAAGTACTCCGTCCCGTGCGTCGTCAGCGTCATCGCCGAGCGCAGGGGCGTGACCAGCCCGAGGTCGACCAGGTGCGCACGCTTCTCGTCAACGATGATGTTGTCGGGCTTGACATCTTTGTGCCACAGCCCGCCATCGTGATAGGTCGCCAGCGTGCGCAGGAGGTCGGCAGTGTAACCCAAGACCGTGCGCAGCGACGCGTTATCGAGCCCCTCCGGGCCCGAACGCCGGTGCAGGCGTTCGGTCACCACAGCGAGCGAATCCCCGGGAACAAAACGCATCACATACATGAACCGGTCCGCGCTCAGCTCGTGGTCGAGCACAAGCCCCAGTCGCTTGGCAGCGTCCAGCGAACGGCTCTCCCTGACGATCTGCGGCAGGCTCGAACCGTCACCGAGGCTGAAGCACTTGAGCACCACCTTCGCGACGCCGTGGTGCCCCGCCTTCTCGAACGCTTCTTGGCGTTTTTCGTCGGGCACGGCGACATAGAGCTTGCTGCCCGAGCCCCCGCTCTTGAGCGTGCCGACGATGCGGTAGCCCTCGAACTTCTGGGTGGACTTCGCCCTGGCCGGCGCAGCGTGCCGCTGCGCCGCGCGGGGCGCAGTGCGGATCAGCCCGGGAAGGCGACGCTCGATCGCGTCGATGATCGGGGTCATGCGGCACGCCCGGAGCAGGTTGCCCAGAACCACCCGGTACATCGCCAGGCCGAACGATCGCGCGTCCTCGCCAGCCGCCAGGGCGAAATGTCTCGTCGCACGGGGGTTGGCCCGCAGCATGCTCAAGAGCGCCATCAGCCCCGCGATCGTGCAGGCGATCAGCGCCCCGGTCGCGACCGCCAGGTCGCGCACCTCCCGCCCGAGGAACCGGATGAGGCCTTTGACCAGCCCGCCCATCGCCCGGACCGACATCACCAGGATGTACATGCCGAAGACAACCAACGCCATCAGCACGATCACGCCGACCGCCGCGGGCAGTTGGAACGCGAGCGGGATGGTCTGGGCCGGGTTCATCGGACCGCTTCGTCCTGCCTCCGCAGCTCCTGCTGACGGTGGAAAATCTCCGCAAGAGCCTCGTCGAAGTCGTTGTCGCTCAGCCGATCGCCGCCGCGGACCGCCGGGCTCCCGTCAGAAGAAACGGGCAGCGACAGGCCCGAACGCGCCGCCTCGGCGAGTTCTTCCTGTGTAAAGCTGTATGTGGCCACGACCTCCGCGATGCGGGACCGGAGCAGATCGCGGACCTTCGACAGCCTCCGAGAGACCGTCGGCTCGCTCACACCCACGCTCTCGGCCACTTCCTTGCCGCTCAGCCCGTCGAAGACCCGCATCCGATAAATCGAGAAATCGACGAAATCCGACTCCCGCTCGACCATGCGGACCGCGGCCTCGACCTTGGCCCTGAAGATCGCCGCCTCGTACTGCTCGTCCGCCCCCGCCCCCGCGTCGCGGGCCATCCACGACTCATCGAGCTGGGCCCCGGGCTTGCCGCCCCCCCGCTTGAGCGCGTTGCGCCGGTCCATCTCGTCGCCCAGCACATGCTTGGCGATCGCCAGCAGCCAGGTGCTGAACCTCGCGCCACGCGAGGGGTCGAACCGGTCCATCGAGTCTGACAAGGCCGCCAGCGTCTCCTGCGACAGGTCCCGGACCGTCTCGGGCCCGATCCGCCCTCGCCCCCAGCGCGTCAGTTGGGCGCGCAGAACAGGCCCGAAGGTCTCCCAGAGCTCGAACCAGGCGGCTTCGTCCCTCGCCCGCAGGCGGCCGATAAAGCTCGTGGTCAATGTGCTGAGCATCCGACGCTGTCCTCTCCGCTCGTGCGCGACCCGCTGCCGCCGAGGCCCGGCGAGGGCCCCTTCGCGTCATCCGATCACGCAGGTGCGTCGTTGGTTCCGCAAACCTTCCCTCAGATTTCGCTCGGATGCCGCCCGAGATCGGGTATTTTCACTCAGTCAGTAGTGTAGGGTGCCGAGGCCGGGCCACAAAGGCCGTTTTCGTCGCGCGATGGCGTCTCCCCCGCGTCGTAGGGCGCGATGAACCACGCCCTGAAAATCACGCCCGCCTCGCCCCAATGAACAGGCAGAACCCCACCAACGCACCGGCAGGCGACACACGCCAAAGAACGCCGGAGAGCAAACGGAGGAACCAGCGATGTGCGGCTTGATCAAAGGAACTGTTCGCCTCGGCCTGATCACTGCGGTCGTCGGCGTCGCGGCGGTCGCTCTTGCCGGGCCCGACCGCGTCATGCACCTGGCCGGCAAGGCCCGAGACAAACTCAACGCGTCGATCGACCGCGCCATCGACGACCCGACCGTCATGCGCGCCAAGCTCAACAGGCTCCAGGAGCAATACCCCAAACGCCTCGCGACACTCGAACGCGACCTCGACGATGTCCGCCACCAGATCCGCGAGATCGAGCACGAACTCGCCATCGCAAAGAATGTCGTCAGCTTCGCCGACGAAGACCTCCAGCAACTCGAAACGCTGCTGACCAAGGCCGACGAGCGCCGGCGTGACGGCGGCTTCGGCGTCGTCCGCGTCCGATTCGGCGAGCAGACCCTCACCACCCGCGACGCCTACGCCAAAGCGACGAACATCGCCCGCCTCCGCGACACCTACGAGGGCAGCATCGACCGCCTCACTGAAGACCTCGACCACCTCCGCCAGCAGGAACGCCGCCTCGGCGAGCTGCACGCCAAGCTCGTCGCCGAGGAGCTCGAGCTGCAGGCCCAGGTCTGGGAGATCGAACGCCGCATCGACACCTACGAGCGCAACGAGCGCCTCCTGGCCATCATGGAGGAACGCGAGTCCCGCATCCGCGAGTTCGACCGCTACCAGGCCGCGGGCATCGGAGATTTCCAGAGCCACATGGCGGCCCTGGAAAACCAGCACGCCCGACGCTTCGAGCGTCTCGTCGGCAGCGAACTCGAGAACAGCTACGAGTCCCGCGCCCGCGTCAGGGCCCGCTCCTCCGCCCCCGGCCGCGAGGCGAGGGGTGAGGTGATCGGCCTCCCTGAGGTCATCGTCGAGCCCGAAGAGGAGAAGCCCGCCCGCGAGCGACGCTCCCGCGCCGAGGCCTCCTCGGTCGCCGGCCGGGGCTGACCCCCGGTTTGCGGGGCTGACCGCCCCGGCTTCCGAAAAGCCACGCACCCGCCGCCGGCCGTCCCCACCGGACCCCGGCGGCTTTCTTCTGCGCCGAACACGCATTCGCCAACGAAACGACAGGAAGGCCGCCCCGCGCTGGCTTTGACCCCCCGGGCCCGATACCTTCTGGTCGGTTCGCCCGCGGGTCCGAAGGACCGTACGCCCCGCGGGTCGATTCTCCATAGGGCCCGCACACGCGCCACGACGGCAAAGAGACAAAGGTGTTGCTCGATCGACTGCTCGGACTATTCAGCGTTGACATGGGCATCGACCTGGGCACCTGCAACACCCTCGTCGCTGTCCGTGGCCAGGGCATCGTCCTCAACGAGCCCAGCGTTGTCGCCGTCAAGAAGGGCACGAACCAGGTCCTCAAGGACGGCCAGGCCGTCGGCTGGGTCGCCAAAGAAATGCTGGGCAAGACCCCCGGCTCGATCACCGCGATCCGCCCGCTCAAGGACGGCGTCATCTCCGACTTCGACATCACCGAGGCCATGCTCGGCTACTTCATCCGCAAGGTGAACGGTCGGGGCAAGATCATCGGCCCGCGCGTTGTCGTCAGCGTCCCCTCGGGCATCACTCTCGTTGAGAAGCGGGCCGTCTACGACTCCGCTCGGCGCGCCGGCGCACGCCGGACCTTCCTCATCGAGGAGCCCGTCGCCGCCGCCATCGGCGCCGGCCTCCCCGTCGCCGAGCCCATGGCCAGCATGATCGTCGACATCGGGGGCGGCACCACCGAGGTCGCCATCATGTCCCTGGGCGACATCGCCACCTGCGAGTCCGTCCGCGTCGCCGGCGACGACATGGACGAGGCGATCATCAACCACATGAAGCGCACCTACAACCTGATGATCGGCGAGCAGACCGCCGAGCGCATCAAGATCCAGATCGGGTCGGCCGCCCTCGTCGGCGAAGAGACCGAGATGGATGTCCGCGGGCGCGACATGATCTCCGGCCTCCCCCGCAAAACCACCATCACCTCGGGTGAGATCCGCGAGGCCCTCCAAGAACCGATCCAGGCCATCATCGACACCGTCACCCGCACGCTCGAACGCGCCGAGCCCGAGCTCGCGGCCGACCTCGTCGAGAAAGGCATCACCCTCGCCGGGGGCGGCGCACTCCTCAAAGGCCTGCCCGTGGTCATCCAGAAGGCCACCGGCCTCGAGGCCCGACTCGCCGACGACCCGCTCACCTGCGTCGCCCGGGGAACCGCCCTCTTCCTCGAGCACTTCGAGGAGTGGAAGCAGGTCCTCGAAAACGATCTCGACATCGCGTAACGGATCGCGCGGAGGAGTCTTGGTCCTATGCCGCGCAGGGGCCGCAACAGACCGCTCGCCGTCCTCGCCATGCCGATCTGCGTGGCCTTGGCCGTCGCGCTCTCGTTCCTCCCCGTACGGCGCACGACCTGGCTCGAACCGCTCGGCGGCCTCGCCTTCGCGCTCATCGCCCCGATCGCCCACCCCGTCAGCAGCTTCGCCCGCTGGGTCATCCCCGCAGAACCCGTCGCCGACGACCCGGCCGTCCGCTCGCTCAAAGAAGAAATCGAAGGCTTCAAGGCCCTCTACTACCGCGAGCTGGCGCGAAACGAAGAACTCCGCGAACGGATCCGAGAGCTCCAGTCCGGCGTCTCGGTGAACCCCGAGCTCCCCGTCCGCCTGATCGGCGCGCCCGTCATCGTCGGCGCGAGCGATCTCTCGGGCGGCGTCCTCCGCGTCCGCATCGGTCGCGGGCTTGGCGTCCATGAGAACGCCGTGGCGACCAAGGGGCACCAGCTCGTCGGACGCGTCGTGAGCGTCGGGGCCGCGAGCTCGCTTGTGCGACCGGTGACCGACGGCGCCGCGGGCCCGATCCAAGGGCGTGTGATCCTCGGCGAGGGCTCGGGCTCGTTGCTCTGCGTGCTCCGCCCGGTCGGGGGCGGGCTGCTGGCCGGCCCGCTGGAGCGTCCGGCCGGGACCGAGCCGCCCCCCGTCAGCCCGGGCGACGAGGTCCGCCTCGACGACCAGACCTGGCCCCGAAACGCCCAGATGCTCCTGATCGGTCGCGTCGTCCGCCTCGAACCCGCGCCCGACAACCCCCTCCGCCTCATCGTCTTTGTCCGGCCCGGGCTGGACATCACCCGCGTGAGCGAGGTCGTGATGCGCCTGACCCCCGAGGGCGAGCGGGCCGGCGTCGAGCCCGCGCCGGAGGGACGCCGATGAACCCGATCGTCCTCGGCGTCGCGCTCTGGCTCCTCCTCGGCCTCGAAATGGGTCTGCGCGATCTGCTCGCCATCGGCGCGTGGTCGGTCGGCCCCAGCCTCGTGATCCCGCTGGTCGTCTTCGTCGCCCTCGCGGCACCGGCAAAGGCGGCGCTCTGGTTCGCCCTGATCGCCGGGCTCAGCCGCGATCTTGTCGGTGTCGTCGCGCTCCAGGGCGGGGGCGGCGCCGTGATCGTCGGGCCCGGCGTCCTCGGCGCGATGCTCGGCGCGCAGCTCGTCCTCTCCGCACGCGGCATCGTCATGAAACGCAACCCGCTGACGCTCGCGATCCTCAGCGTCTTCGCGGCCGGCGTCACCGAGATCGTCCGCGTCGCCGCGCTGACCGTGCGCAGCGCGTACGACCCGATCGTCTGGTCCGCCGGCGAACGACTCGGGGCGGCGTTGCTCAGCGCCGTCTACACCGGCGTCGCGGGCCTCGCCCTTGCGCTCGTGCTCCTGCCCCTGGCCCCGCTCTTCGGCCCGGCGATGAGCGGCGAGCTGCTCGGACGCGCCTCGGGATCGAGACGGGGCTGACCCATGACGATCGCATGGCCCGGCAGATCTGTCAGTTTCATCCTTCATTCGTGAGCCACAGCGAGGATGAGAAGAGTGGGCGCGGGGCGCTGGGTGCTGGGCGCGGGGGTGGTCTCGGCCTGCGGCCGAAGCCGGCTTCAAAGCTCGGGTTTGGGGCGTCGGAAACAAGCCAAACCGCGGCCGAAGGCCGCCGCCTCACCCAGCGCCCCGCGCCCTACACCCCGCGCCCCTGATCCCAGATTCTCAACGCCAAGCGACGCTCCATCAACCGGGAAATGCGACCGCCCCGGGGACTGGCCCGCCCCGGCCCGATGACCGTTACACTCTCCCCACAATGGCCGACACCAACGAAGCGATCTTCTTCGACGACGGGCTCGGGCAGCTCGCCCCGCTCACCGACCTCCGCCCCGCCTTCGCGGTCCGCTGCGGCGCCCTGACCAACCTCCGGCGCGTCGCCGACGGGCTCGGCCTCAGACCGATCGGCGTCGTCGTCCCCCCGGGCGCCGCCGACATCACGCGCGACCGCAACGACCTCCCCGTCAACAGGCTCCCCGAAGACGACACGCCCCGCCTGGCGATCAACGGCCGCTGCCCGCTCCCCCTCCGCGAGATCGACGAACTCGGGCCAAGCACGGTCTTCTGCGAGGAGGAAACCGGGCACATCATCGGCGCGAGGGTCACTTCCGCCCAGCTCAGGTCGCTCTTGGAAGGCGAGACGCCCGCAGACATCACGCGCCACGACTTTCCTCAGCAACTGCTCATGTCCCGCCCCTGGCATGTCCGCTCGATCCGCGACACCGCGATGCGTGTCGACGCCGAACTGCTCACCCGGGGCGAGCCGCACGCCCCGCCCCCGGGCGTGACGGTAATCGGCGAGCAGCGTGTCGTCATCGATCCCGGCGCGACGATCTACCCCAATGTCACGCTCGTCGCCGAAGAGGGCCCGATCGTCGTCGGCCCCGGCGTGGTGATCCGTCCCGGCGCGACGCTGATCGGCCCGGTCTTTGTCGGGCGGTCCAGCCGCATCATCGAGCACGCAGTCATCCGGCCCCACACCGCGATCGGCCCCTCCTGCAAGGTCGGGGGCGAGGTCTCGGGCACGGTCTTCCAGGGCTACGCCAACAAGGCCCACGACGGGTTCCTCGGCGATTCGTGGGTCGGCGAGTGGGTCAACCTCGGCGCCGCCACCAACAACTCCAACCTGCTCAACACCTACTCGGAGGTGATCTGCCAGGCCCTGCCCGGCGGCCCGAGAGAGCGCACCGGCGAGACCTTCCTCGGCGCGATCATCGGCGACCATGTCAAAACCGCCATCGGCACGCGGATCATGACAGGCTCGATCCTCCACACCGGCAGCATGTTCGCCCGCTCAACGCCGGTCTCGGGCTGCGTCGCCCCGTTCACCTGGGCGACCGACGAGGGCGACCGCGTCTACCGCTTCGACAAGTTCATGGATGTCGCCCAGAAGGCGATGAGTCGGCGCGACATCGAGCCCGGCGAGGCCTACGCCGCACGCCTCAGACAGCTCCACGCCGAACGCAACGCCTGAGCACGGGCTAACCTGCCGCCATGCGGACCCTGTACATCATCGACGGCTACGCGCAGTTCTTCCGGGCCTACCACGCGATCCGCACGCCCATGACAAGCCCCGTCACCGGCGAGCCGACCAACCTCACCTTCGGGTTTGTCGGCCTGCTGCTCAAGCTGCTGCGGGGCGAGGGCCTCGCGGCCGACGGACCGAACAGCCGCCCCGACTACCTCGCCGTCGCGCTGGATGTCTCGGGCGATCGGGGCACTTTCCGCTCACAGCTTTTCCCCGAGTACAAGGCGACGCGCCCCCCGCCCCCCGAAGACCTGCCGCAACAGGTCGAACGCTGCCTGAAGATCCTCGAAGCCGTTGGGGTGCCCCTGCTGGGCGCAGAAGGCTTCGAGGCCGACGATGTGATCGCCACGATGGTCCGAAAGCTCCGCAAGGAACAGCCCGACCTGCGCATCCGCATCGTCAGCAAGGACAAAGACCTCAAGCAGTTGCTCGAACCGGGACGCGTCGAGCTCTACGACGCCCACAAAGACGAACTCATCACCGCCGACACCCTCAAGGAAGAGACCGGCCTCACCCCCGACCGCGTCGTCGACATGCTCGCGCTCATGGGCGACACTGTCGACAATGTCCCGGGCGTCGAGGGCGTCGGGCCCAAAACCGCGGCTAAGCTGATCGCCGACTACGGCTCGCTCGACGAACTGCTCGCCCGCTCCGATGAGATCAAGGGCAAACGGGGCGAGAAGCTGCGCGAAGCCGCAGACCGCCTCGATCTTTCAAGGCAGCTCGTCACCCTCCGCGACGATGTCGAGCTGGACATCGACCTCGGCAAGGCCGAGACCGACACCCTGCACCCAGAGGCCCTCGCCCCGATCCTGCGCGAGCTGGGCTTCAACCGCTACCAGGACGAGCTCAAGGCGATCCTCGGCGGGGCCCTGCCGGCCGACACCGGCGATCAGGCGCCCTCCTGCGCCAAGCCCGCGAACCGTTCATCGGCACGCGCCGAGCCGGGCGGCCTCTTCGACTCGATCGAGCAGACCCGCATCGAACGCGCCGAGACCGCCGGCGACTACCGCTGCGTGCGCACAAAGCAAGACCTCGACGCGCTCGTCAAGGCCCTTGTCTCCGCCCCGGTCTTCGCCGTCGACACCGAGACCACCGCCCTGAGCCCGATGCGGGCCGACCTCTGCGGGCTGTCGTTCTCCATCAAGGCCGGGTCGGGCTGGTATGTCCCCGTCCGCTCGCCCGAGCCGGACGCGCACCTCGACCAGAGCACCGTCCTCGACGCCCTCCGCCCGCTGCTTGAAGACCCAAAGAAGCCCAAGTACGGGCACAACCTCAAGTACGACCTGCTGGTGCTCCGCCGGGCCGGTGTCGAGCTGCGCGGGCTGACCGACCCCGCCTCCTGCGATTCGATGATCGCCAGCTACCTCATCGACGCCTCGCGCTCCAGCCACTCGATGGACGCCCTCGCCCTCGCCCTGCTCAACCACCAGACCATCTCGATCAAAGACCTCATCGGCTCGGGCAAGCACCAGCGCACCTTCGACACCGTCCCGCTCGACGCGGCGACCGACTACGCCGCAGAAGACGCCGACATCACCTTCCGCCTCTGCGAGCTGATGCGCCCCGCGCTCGCCGAGATGGGCCTTGAGAGCCTCTCCGCGACGCTCGAAATGCCGCTCGTCGAGGTGCTGGCCGAGCTGGAATACAACGGCGTGCTCGTCGACCCCGGCGAGCTCGACCGCCAGCGCGAACGCCTCGAAACCCAGATCGGGGAACTCAAACGCAAGATCCAGGACGCCGCGATGGAGGAGGCGGGCCGATCCTTCGACCCCGACTCGCCCAAGCAGCTCGCGGGCATCCTGTTCAACAAGCCCGAGGCCGACGAGCCGGGCCTCGGCCTCCGCCCGCTCCGGCGGGGCAAGACCGGCCCCTCCACCGATGCGGAAGTCCTCGACAAACTCGCCTCCACCCCCGAGATCGCCACGCCGATCCCGGGCCTCATCCTCGAATACCGCCAGCTCACCAAGCTCGTCAACACCTACCTCGGCGCTCTCAAAGACGAGATCAACCCCGAAACAAAGCGCATCCACGCCTCGTTCAACCAGACCGTCGCCGCGACGGGACGCCTGTCTTCCAGCGACCCCAACCTGCAGAACATCCCGATCCGCACCGACATCGGGCGCGAGATCCGACGCGCGTTCGTCGCCCCGCCCGGACGCGTGCTCATCACCGCCGACTACTCGCAGATCGAGCTCCGCCTGCTCGCCCACCTCTCGCGCGACCCCGCACTCATCGAGGCCTTCAAACGCGACGACGACATCCACACCGCGGTCGCCGCCCAGATCCACGGCGTCAGACCCGAAGAAGTCACACGCGAGCAGCGAGGCGGCGCCAAGATGGTCAACTTCGGCATCGTCTACGGCATCACGCCCTACGGCCTGGCAAGACGCCTCGGCGTCGGCAACGACGAGGCCGCCGCCATCATCGACGGCTACAAACGCCGCTTCGCCGGCATCACCACATTCCTCCAGGAGTGCATCGAATACGCCCGCAGCCACGGGTATGTCGAAACGATGCTCAAACGCCGGCGACCGATCACCGAGATCGACGCGAACAACCCGCAACGCCGCGCCCTCGCCGAGCGCATGGCGATCAACTCCGTCGTCCAGGGCTCCGCGGCCGACCTCATCAAGATCGCCATGGTCGACCTCCACGCCCGCCTCTCCGAGCACGCCGCCCACCTGCGCAAGGGCGAAGCCCCGGAGATCCCGGGCGTCCGGATGCTCCTGCAGATCCACGACGAACTCGTCTTCGAAGCCCCCGAAGAACACGCCGGCGACGCCCTCGCCCTCATCACCAAGCGAATGGAAAGCGCCATGTCGCTCGATGTCCCGCTGAAGGTCGAGGCGGGGATCGCCACCAACTGGTACGAGAGCAAATGACCGAAGCCCCAAAGCAAGCCCCAAAGCAAGCCCCACCCCAGACGCCCAAGACCGAAGACGCCTGGACAACCCGGCGCCTGCTCGCGTGGATGAATTCGACCTTCGCCGACCGCGGAATGGACTCCCCCCGCCTGCTCGCCGAGCTCCTGCTCACCCGCGCCATCGGCTGCGACCGCATGTCGCTCTACACCGACGCCGACCGCCCCGCCTCCAACGCCGAACGCGACGCCCTCCGCGCCCTCGTCGGACGCGCCCTCAAACACGAACCCGTGCAGTACATCGCCGGCGAGGCGTGGTTCTACGGCATCCGCTTCACGGTCGACCCGCGCGTGCTCATCCCGCGCCCCGCGACCGAGACACTCGTCGATCTGGTGCTCGACCACTTCAAGCCGAGGGTCCATGAGGCGCCGCCGGCCGACGCGGAAAGCACACACCAGACCAAAGCCGAGGTCGAGACCGAGGCCCCAACGCCGCCGCCCACCGCTCCACCGAGTGTCCGCATCGCCGACATCGGCGTCGGCTCGGGCGCCATCGTCTGCGCACTGCTCAAAAACCTCCCCCACGCGAGCGCCATCGCCGCAGACATCTCCCAGCACGCGATCGAGCTCGCGAAAGCCAACGCAGGCTCCTGCGGCGTTCTCTCCCGCGTCGAGTTCCGCCAGGGCGACCTGCTCGAACCCCTCGCGGGCGAACCGGCCCTCGACGCGATCGTCTCGAACCCCCCCTACATCCCCGACCATGAGTGGTCGAAGGTCGAACCGAATGTGAAGAACCACGAGCCGGCCCACGCGCTGCGCGCCGGGCCAGACGGGCTCCGGTTCGTCCGCCCGCTCATCGAGCGGGCACCGGCCAAGCTGGCCCCGGGCGGGCTGCTGGCGGTCGAGATCGCCGCATCGACGGCAGACGCCGTGCTGACGCTCGCGCACGCCCGCCCCGAACTCAAAGACTGCCGGATCGTCAACGACCTGGAGGGTCTGCCCCGGGTGCTGGCCGCGACACGAGCATGAAGCTCACCCGAACGCTGCGGGGCGGCTCTTGCTCAGGGGATCTCGTACAGGCGGCGGACCCGCGTCGCGTCCTTGCCCTCGCGCTCCAGGTGCCGGACGAGCGCGCGGGCGAGCTGGAGTTCGTACTCCTGCAGGTCGAAATCGGTCCGAGGGTTGTTGCCGTCGGCGGCCTTGAAGGCGTCGTCTCGGGCCCTGTCGAAGGCCGCGTCGAACGGGGCGGGTCGCTCGTCGTACCCGCTGAGGTGCGTCAGCACACGGTCACGCATCTCCTGGTCGACTTCGGCCGTGCTCGCTCGGAACTGGGCGACCCGCCGGGCTTCCGAACTCGTGCGATGGCTCACGGCGTAGGCGAGCAGACCGATCCCCACCAGCGCGATCACCAGCACGCGGACGACCCCGGCGACCGGGCTCTTTTTCTTGGTCATGCGGGGAGAATATCAGGCCTCGGGCCGAGGCGTCTCGGCCAGCGCCTTGCGGACCTCGTCGACCATCCGCTCGATCTGGAAGGGCTTAAACAGGACGGCCTGCAGCCCCTCCTGCGAGGCGCGGACGATCGAGTGGTGCGGGTCGTAGCCGAACCCGGTCATCAGGATCACCGGCACCTCGCCCATCGCTTTCCGGGCGGCGCTGAAGACCTCGTAGCCGTTGCGGTCGGGCATTTTGATGTCGCTGATGACCAGGTCGAACGATTCGAGCTCGCCCCGCGCCACGCGTTCGAGCTCCTCGATCGCTTTGCCCCCGTCGGCGCAGACGCTCACCTCGCACCCGCGGTGGCGGAGCACATCGCCCAAAACCCGCCGGATCTTCTGCTCGTCGTCCGCCACCAGCACGCGCTTCCCGGCGAGCACCGGATCGCGTTCCCGCACCGCCATCGCCCGGTCGACGCCCAGGAGCGTCTGGGGCCCGGCCGCGACATTGCGCATCCGCGTTCGGATCGCGTCCACATCGTCGCGGATGCGGGTCAGGTGGCGGATCATCTCCGGGTCGTCGTCGGCGGCCCGCACCTCGCGGATCGCGGCGTCGGTCTCGGCGATGATGTCGTCCAGGGGACCCGACAGCTCGCCCTCGACCCGGTCGCAGGCCGACTGGCTGGTCGCCGAACGCTCGACCACCAGCGCGTCGAGCATGTGCAGCGCGAGCGCCACATGGCGGGCGAACAGCTCGGCGAACTGTCGGTCCTGGTCGGAAAAGGCGTTGGCCTCGGCCGACTCGATGTCCATCACACCGATCACCTGGTCGAGCAGACGGAGCGGGACCGTCAGCGACGACCGGGCGTTGGCCATCCCAGGAAGGAACAGCCGATCGTTCTCGGTGTCGTTGCAGATGTAGCTCCGCCCGTGCAGCGCGACCCAACCGCAGATCCCGTTGTTCTCCTGCTCGGCACGCAGCTGCAGCCCCCGGATCTCAGCCGGAAGCCCGCGGCTCATCACGCACTCCAGACGCCCCGTCTTCTCGTCTTTCAGCCAGATCGTGAAGTTGTCGAAACGGAGCAGGTCGTGAGCGAACTTGATGATCTTGCGCTCCAGCAGCGCAAGACGCTCGATCATGTTCATCTCGCGGAGCTGCTCCCGCTCGAGCTTGATCAGCTCCGTCCCCGCCCGCTCGAGCGCTTCGAGCTTCTGACGGTGGCGACGCGCCTGGGTCACATCCCGGACGACCAGCGCCATCCTCGCCTCAACGCCTTTGTCTTCCGGCACCGGCGACATCTCGATGTCGAAAATCCGCTCCCCGCCGGGCTCGCTCAGCTCGAACCGGCGGGGCCGGTCGGGGCTGTTGGTCTTGAACCAGCGGCTCGCCTCTCGGCAGAAGAGAGAAAGGTCCGCTCTCACGGACCTGCTCAGCTGCGCGAACCAATTGTTGCACCAGATCGCCCGCCCTTGGGTGTCCGCAAGGCAGACGCCCTCGCCGATCGCGTCGAGCAGGGCCCCCGCGTCGCCCGAGCTCACCCCGTCGACATCCCCGGCCGAGATCACCACCGCCGAGGTGTCCCCGTTGGCCGAAGCCGCATCCTCCGGCCCGAGCACGGTGACATCGAAGTGCTCGCGGAGCAGTGCTTCGAGGTCTTCCACGGGCAGATCGCCCGGGTCGCGGATCACCAGCTTGAGCCGGTTCTTTACCATGATGCCGCCAAACTCCTCAGCGGGGGGAGCAAGGCAGGATACCGCGCCAACCATGGGCGTGTCGAATGTGAACAGCACGCCGCGTTCATGCCAACCATCGGCTCGACCCGATCGATTCCTTCCAAGACCCCATGATTTCCGTCCGAGAAGTCCACAAGTCGTTCGGTCCCGTGCACGCCGTCAGAGGCGTCTCATTCGACCTGGGACACCCCCAGGTCGTCGGTCTGCTCGGCCCCAACGGGGCCGGCAAGAGCACGACCATCCGCATGGTCACCGGCTACCTCCCCCCCGACCGGGGCCAGATCAGAGTAGGCGAGCTCGACATGCTCTCGGATTCGCTCGCCGCACGCCGCCGGATCGGGTATCTCCCCGAATCGGCCCCGATTTACCCGGAAATGCGGACCCTGGACTACCTCCGCTTCCGGGCCCGTGTCTTTGCGATGACCAGGGCCGACCGAAAACGACGCATCGCCGAGGTCGTCGCGCGCTGCGAACTCGGGCCTGTCAGAAAGCGCAGAATCGGCCAGCTCAGCAAGGGCTACCGCCAGCGCGTCGGCCTCGCCGCCGCCATGCTCCACGACCCGCCCGTGCTCATCCTCGACGAGCCGACCAACGGGCTGGACCCCACGCAGATCCGGGCCGCGCGCGCGCTGGTCCGCGAACTCGGCCACGACCGGACCCTGCTCGTCTGCTCGCACATCCTCGCCGAGGTCGAGCGCACCTGCGACCGCGTGATCGTGATCGCGGGGGGCAAAGTCAGGGCCGACGGCTCGCCCGACGACCTCGTCACCCGGGCCGCGGGCGGCGCGCCGTGCATCGTCGAGTGCCGGGCGACCCCTCGCGTCGATCCCGAATCGCTGCTGAAGTCGGTCGCGGGGCTCCATAGCCTCTCATGCGAGACGCGAGAGGGCTGGGTGCACGCCCGCGCCACCCCCGCCCCGGGATCGATCGCCCTCGCCGAATCGATCGGGCGGACGCTGGCGGGCGCCGGCGTCGAGATCCGGCGCCTGGAAACCGAACGCCCCACCCTCGAAGCCGTATTTATGCACGCGATCGAGACCGACACCGAAGAACGCCGGGAGGCGAGGCCATGACCGGCGCACGCTCGGGCGCGATCGGCCAGAGCCTCGTCTTCGCCTCGCGCGAGCTGGGGGCGATGTTCCGCCTGCCCGTCGGGTGGGTGGTGATCGCCCTGTTTGTTTTCCTGACCGCCGCGCTGTTCACCCAGTTCGCCCTCGTGCCCGGCCAGGCCGCCACGATGCGGATCTTCTTCGCCTTCTGCGCCCCCTTGCTGATCGTGGTCGCTCCGGCGATCTCGATGCGGCTGGTCAGCGACGAACTCCGCTCGGGGACCATCGAATCCCTGATGACCATGCCCGCCCGCGACATCTCGGTTGTGCTGGGCAAGTACCTCGGGGCGGTCGCCTTTCTCGGCGCGATGCTCCTGCCCACGCTCGTCTTTGTCGGGGTGCTCTTCTGGCGGAGCGACCCCGCGCCCGAGGCTGGGCCGATCGTCGCGGGCTATCTCAGCCTGCTGCTCGTCGGGGCCCTGTACCTCTCGATCGGGCTGCTCGCCTCCTGCCTCACATCCAGCCAGACGCTCGCCTTCCTCGGCACCTTCCTCGCCCTGCTGGCGCTCTTGCTCGGGCCGGGGCTGCTCGCCGACGCCCTGCCCCCCGGCGCGCCCTCGTGGGTGCGAGACGCGCTGTCGAGGCTCCGGATCCCCCAGCGGATCGACGACTTTGCGGGCGGGGCGGTCCAGCTCCGCCACGCCGTCTTCTTCGTCTCGCTCAGCGCGGGCTTCGTCGCCCTCGCCTGGGCGGCCTACGCATCGAGGAGGTGGCGATGACCAGCGCCCCGCCCCAACGCTCACCCACCCAACACTCACCCAGGCTCCGCCGCTTCGGCGCCGCGCTGCTCACCCTCCTCCTGACCGCGTCGATCTTCGGCTCGATCGTCCTGGTCAACATCCTCGCCGAGCGTCACAATTTCTCAATCGATGTCACCGCCCGAGGCGAACAGACCCTCTCGGCCCGGACGACCCGTGTCATCGGCGGGCTCGAAGAAGGGTGGGAGCTCGTCCTCGCCGGCCCGTGGTCGGGCGATACGGCCGCGATGCTCGGCCACCCGCCGCAGGCCGTGCAGGGCGTGGTCGATGTCGCCCGGCGCTTCGACGAGGCCTCGCCCCGCCTCCGCGTCACCCTGCTCGACACCACGCGGAGCGCCGATCAGGCCCGCTTCGCCGAGCTCCTCGCCCGCCTTGCGACCCGAGACGCCGAGACCGTCGAGCAGCAGCGACGCACACTCGCCGAGGCGATCGAGGCGATCGAACGCGCCGGCGACCGGCTGGCCTCCATCGGCGAACGCCTGCGCCGAGCCGCGGGCGCGTTCCCGCCCTCCGACGCAGAAGACGGCCCGGCCCGCCAGTTCGAATCCTGGGCGTCGATCATCGAGCGCGACGCCGAATCGCTCCGCTCCGCGTCGGCCAATGCCGCCGAGGCGCTGAACGAACAACTCGGCATCCCCGGTGTGCCCGGGATCGACCGGGCCAGAGACTCCGTCCGGTCGGTGCTCCAAGCGGTCGAGTCGCAGCTTCCCCGCTTCCGGCGCGTCTTCGAGCAGGCGGCCGGCGCGGGGGTCCCCGGCGCGGCTTCCAGCGAGCTCCGCGCCGCGGCAGGCGACGCCGCACGCCTCCGCGACGACCTCGCACGCAGGCTCGACCAGATCGAACGCCTCCGCGTGCCCGACACGGTCCGCATCGCCCGCCTGCTGCTCAGCCAGGACGCGGCCATCATCGCCGGCCCCCCCGGCCGCGGCGTCACCGCCATCGCCTTCGACGCCCTCTTCCCCCCGCCCGAGCGGGGACGCGACGCCGACCTCCGGCGAAGGGCCGAAGAAGCCTTCGTCGCCGGCCTGCTCTCTCTTGCGGGTGGGGACGCGCCCATCGTCGTCTTCATCAACCCCAACCCCCAGAGCCTGCTCGAAACCGGCGTCATGCGGACGCTCCGACAGCGGATGGAGCTCCGGCGGATCTCGTTTGTCGAGTGGAACCCCGCCGACGACCCCACCCCTCCGAGCCTGCTCTCGATCGACCCGCAGCGCAGGCGTCCGGTCGTGTTCGTCGCGATCGGCACCGACCCGGGCGGCCGCTTCCCTTCCGGCCCCGACGGGCCGACCCGCAACAGGGCGCTGGGCGAAGCCGTGCAGCGCGTGCTGGAACGGGGCGACGCCCTGCTCGTCTGCGCCTCGCCCTTCGATGCGCCCTCGGCGATCGGCGGGCGGGGGCTGCGCGACGAAGCGGTCGAACCCCTCCGGGCGCTTGGCCTGCAGATCCAATCCGAATCACCCGTCCTCATCGAACGCGTTGTCTCGGGCGACCTGATGGTCGAGGCGTCGGTCCGGCCGGGCGTCGAACGGGGCGATGAGCCCGACGCCGCCCCCCGTCACCCCGTCGCCGATGCGCTGGCCGGGCTGCCCGTCACCCTCCGCTTCGCCTCCCCGATCACGCTGGCGGCCGAGAACGACAACGCGATCACGCAAACCCCGCTGCTCACCCTCCGAGGCTCGGGCCGCCAGCGCGACGACTGGGTGCGGTTCTTCCGCCACCGCGACGCCGACGATCCCTCCGCACGCTTCGACGCCTGGGTCGACCCCGAGCGGACCGAGCCCGCACGCCCCGGCGGGCCCTGGGTCTTCGCCGCGGCGATCGCCCGCCCCGCCGACACCCGCTCGGGCGAACAGCGCGTGATCGCGGTCGGGGCCAACGGCTGGTTCTTCGACAACGCGACCCTCGCGACCGAAGTCGTCGACGGCCGACGCATCCCCGCCAACCCGGGCAACGCCGAACTCTTCGAGGCCTCGGTCTACTGGCTCGCCGGGCTGGACGAACTGATCGCCCCCGGCCCGGGCTCACGCCCGACGCCCCGGATCACGACGCTCGACGAATCACAGAGCCGAGCTGTGGGCTGGGCGCTGATCGGCGGGCTCCCACTCTTGATCCTCTTCCTCGGCGCCGTCTGGCGGCTCGTGCGGGGCTGAGAACGAGCCTTCCCGCCCCCGCTCAAGCGGCGGCGCGTCCGAGGGCCTCCCCCACAACGCCTCCTGCCTCGCCCGCACCCGCTCGCTGGAGGGCGGTTGGCGGAACTCCGAGCCGCAGTCCGGGCACACCCCCTCCATCACATAGGGGCTCGGGGCGCTGCTTCCACAGATGGCGCAGCGGCTGTTCTGCGTCTGCACCGGGATCTCCTTGCCGCACTCGGGGCAGCAGCGGTCGTCGGCGGCCGCCCCGGCGAGGTCGTACCCGCAGGCGTGGCACCGGCCCTCGGCGTACCGCCTCGGCAGCACGGCGATAAACAGCCCCACGCCCCCCACCATCAGCATGTAGGGCCAGAGCAGGTGCTGCAGCACCGGCGTGTAGATGTCGATCCCCCGCTGCTTGAGCACCGCCCCGACATACGAGTGCAGCAGAATCGCCCCGAACACAACCACAGACCCCACAAACACCACCAGAAATCCCCATGGCCGCCGACGCCAGACGCACGCCGGCCACCAGACCAGCAGGGCGTAACCGACGAAGATGGGGATCACGGGGGAACTCCTGTAGGCGGGGCGCAAGTCTGTTCGCGCAGAACACTACGGGGGATGCACCCGCGAGGAAGCGGACCGGGGAGATGGAGGTTCCGGCGATCGGGAATTCGACCACCTGCTCGCCTGCTCACCTGATCAGAAATCCCGCCCGCCGATGGCGGGCGTAACGCGACTCTTCGCTTCGCTCAGAGGTCGGCGTCCGCCCCAGCGCACATGATCGCCCCTGACGCCACCCTGCGCCCAGCGCCCCGCTCCCAGCGCCCGACTACCGCCCCTGCTTGAAGAAGGTCCGCAGCGACTCGTGGATGTCGTCGCGGTCGTTGACCTTGCTCATGATGAGCTTGGGGCCGTCCTCGTCGGGCAGGCCGTCGGGGAAGGCCTCGCGCAGCACATTGATGAAGTTGCCCGAGCCATAGGCCGACGCGACCTGGCAATAGCCGAACATGTTGCAGTTGGGCAGCAGCTTCTTGTCGAGCATGTCGACGCAAAGCCGGTTGTCGGCCTCCGAGGAGTTGTCGCCGTCGGAGAAGTGGAACAGGTAGATGTTCCACTGGTTGGGGTCGTAGTGCTCGTCGAGCATCTTGCCGCACAGATCGAACGCGGAGCTGATCCGCGTGCCCCCGTCCTCACGCAGGCTGAAAAAGGTCTTCTTGTCGACCTCCGCGGCTCTGACATCGTGCACGATGTAGCGGCTCTCGATCCCCTCGTAGTTGCGACGCAGCCAGGTGTCGATCCAGAACGCTGTCAGACGCACGATCTCCTTCTGCTCGTCGCCCATCGAGCCGGAGACATCCATCATGTAGATGATCGCCGCGTTGCTCTGCGGCTTCTTGACCTCGTTCCAACTCCGGTAGCGGAAGTCCCGTTTGATCGGGATGATCACCGGGTCGTCGGGGTCGTACAGCCCTGCCATGAGCTGCCGCTTGAGCGCCTCGCGGTAGGTCCTCTTGAAGTGACGCAGCGACGCCGGCCCCTCGGGGCGGATGCCCGAGTACTTGTCGCGGATGGTCGTCACGCGGCTCTCGCCCCGCGGCTTGATGCGGGGCAACTCGAGCTCTTCGGCCAACAGGTCCGCGAGCTCTTCGAGCGTCACATCCACCTCGGTGATGTGCCGGCCCTCTTCCTCGCCGCCGGCGTTCTCATCGCCGGGCTGGGCGACGCTGTCGCCCTCTTCGCCCTCGCCCATGCCGACGCCCGAGGAGTTATCGCCGTACCGGAATGTGGGGATGTCGATGTCGTGCAGCGGAATAGAGACCACGCGCTTGCCCTCGCGCCCGATCAGCTCGCCGCGCGAGAGGAAACGCTTGAGCTCCTTGCGGATCTTTCCCTTGACGATCTGCCTGAAGCGCTGGTGGTCCTGTTCGATCTTGTTGACCATGACATCCTGTTCTTCGGCACACCGCCCCCCGGTTCATCGGACAGACGATGAGCCCGAGCCAGCGTTCCGAACGCCTGCACCAAGTGTGCGTTCCTGACGACTTCCCCACTAGGGCGATACGCGTTCGGGCTCGGTTTGTTCCCGGCGTGTATCGGACCCCCGCCCATGCGTCATAGAGCCCCGGCAGAGGCCCCAAGGGCCTCGTCTTCATCGCCTTCGTCGGGCAGCGTCCTCGCCTGGGCGATCGCCCGTTTCAGGCTCGACACCGCCCAGAGCGTCGCCAGCACGCCCGCTGGGAGCGCCACGAGCACCTCGACGCCCCGATTGAGCAGGTCGGCCGCGAGCGCCGTGGGATCGACGACAGAGCCGTCCATCGCCCCGATCGCCAAGACTGGCGCCACCAGCGCGATCGACCACTCCCGCAGGCCGAGCCCGTTGCCGAACAGGGGCACCAGCATCGTGACCTGCCCGACCAGCGCCAGGGCGATCGCCGCCCCCGCGTTGATCGGCGAGCCGACGAGCGCAAACACCGCCGCGTACCGCCCCGCCCAGACCGCCGAATCCAGGAACTTGATGCCCGAGGCGGTCACGAGCCTCCACCAGGGCCGTCCCGCACCCCGCGCCGCCTGCCCGCCCACAAACAGCCCGATACAGATCCCCGCCCCCACAACCAGCCCTACGCGACCGCTGCCGGACACGAGCGTCGCTGCCGCCGCGACGATCAGCCCCGCCACCCCGACCGACGAGCCGATCATCGAGCCCGCGAGCACCTTGGCCGAGTCCGTCACGCGGATGCCGTGGACTTTGCGGTGGTAGGCGACGCGTCCGAGCATGCCGGGGCGGAGCGGGAGATAGTTCAGCAGGTTGGCGCTGGCGATCAGCAGCACATTCTCGCCGAGCCCGACCTTCGCGTAGTGCCGGTTGAGCACGCAGAACGCGGCGCCGGTGAAAAACATGTTCGCCAGCGGGCCGATCACGACGCACGCGATCAGCCAGAGCGGTGCGTCGGTCATCGCGCCCCAGGCGGCGCGGATCGCGTCGGCGTGCCGGGCGGCCTCGACGCATGCGGCGACCAGGAGCGCCAGGCCGACCGCCCAGAGGACGATCGCGCCGGCCTTCTTCACCTCGGGTCTCCGATCGTGCCGTACTCGCCGATGAGGTCGCGCGGGCGGGACACCCTCGCGAGCGTCGGGAGCGCCTCGTTGCCGAGACGCTCACGCAGCAGCGAGGCGAGCCTCCCCAGACGCGGATCGCCCCACTCACGCTCGGGGTCGAGCAGCCGGTCATCCCGCGTCGCGCCGCGCGTGACCATCGCCACCGCGACCAGCAGCGGGTCGTCGGCTTCCGAGAGCCTCGCCCGCAACGCGTTGTCCACCGGCGCAAGCTCGGGGGCCATCCGCCCGTGGGGGAGCATCACGGCCCAGGCCAGGAGCCCGTCGGGCCCCAGGGCGTTGATCCGGCGCAGCAACGAGCCGGCGATATTCTGCCGTTCCGCCTCGCTCAGACGAAGCTCCTCGATATCGGTCAGGAGTCGGGCCCTGACCGCGGCGCCGACGGTCGGGGCCGTCTCGTCGGTGCACTCGGCGATCGCCCCGATGAGTTCGGAAAACTCCGCCCTCGCCAGCGAGAGCGGACGGCGGGAGATCGCCTCGGTCTCCGACGAGAGCGCCAACGGCCCGGCGACGGGCATCCCGCCGACGAAGCGGAACCCCTGCACCGCTCTGGCGCGGATCCGCTGCATTTCAGGCAGATGGATCGACCCCAGCCAGCCCGTGTACCCCGCGTCGGCCCATACGGTCATCTCGACCGTCTCGCGGGGACGGAGGCGCAGGCGTCGATTGATCTCGACCACCTCGGGCAGCACGCGGAGCTGGCGCCCTCTCGTGCCGATGTCGATCGAGGGCATCACGATGAACCGCCCGCTGATCGGCCGCCCCGAACCGATGCCGAGGGGGACCGGCGAGGTGTTGCGCACACGCAGCACGAGCCTGAGCGGCTCGAGCGGGTCGAGGTTCGAGCCCTCGAACCTCGCGTCGACCGACACGAACGCGCTGGGCGACTCGGTCATGCGGTCCAGCCACGAGGGGATCGAACGCACGAACCGCTCCATGTCGCGTGAGTGCTCCGTCTGCGCGGGGTCGTCGCCGGAGATCGAGACCGCCATGCTCCGAGCCCAGGCGCTGACCGGGCTGTACGGGTCGGCCCGTGTCAGTTCCCGCAGGCTCGTCAGCGCACGCTCCTGATCCCCCGACGCGATCGCCAGGGTCGAGATCGCCCCCAGCGCGCGGGTGTCGGTCTCGGCGAGTTCATCGAGCCTTTCCACAGCCCCGTCCTCGCCGCGGAGCGCGCTCCGCCACGCGACCAGCACATCGTCGGGGCGGTCGCCCCGCAGCAGCGGCGTCTGGGCCCACCGCCGGATCTCCTCCGCCTCGTGGCGGCCCGCCCAGTAGTACATCGCCACAAGCTCGCGCCCGAGTTCGAGCGTCTGGCTCTGGGCCTCGCGCTCGGAAAGGCCCGCGGGCCGGTTGCCCGGTGAGCCGAGTTCGCCGAGAAACGCGTTGACGGTCGCGTTCGCATCGGCGAGCGACCGGTCCAGCTCCTGCGTGTCTCCGGCCGCCATCGCCGCCAGCACGCGGATCCGCTCGAGCGGCAGCGCGAGGCGGACATCCTCGGGCTGCAGCTCGTCTGCGGTCGGCAGGCCCCGCTCACGCAAAGCCTCGATCCGGAGCTGCGCCCGGTAGCGGCTCTGCGCCAGCGATTCGCCGAGCTCGGCGATCGGCGCCTGGGGGCCCCTTCGGTGCCAGGCGAGCACGATCCGCTGCGCGTTCCGCCCGAATGGGAGCCGTCCCGCGTCCGCCTCCAGCAGCCGCCGGCCGATCGCGTGGAACCGCTCGGCCTGCTCGAACAGCCCCTGCTCGGCGCACTGGCGGGCGATCGAGAAATGCACATTCGGATCGTGCGGGTCCGACAGCAGCAGGTTTGCCGAGAGCTCCAACGCGCCGCCCGCGTCGCCTGGGAACCGCTCGGCGAAGACCGCCGCCGCGACCGCCGCCGCTTCCTTGTTCGTCGGGTCGAGTCTGCTCGCCTGGATGAGCAACTGTGTGAAACGCTCCTCGTCGGCCTGCTCGCGGGCGAGGAGGGCCGCGTCGAGGGCGAGGCGGCTTCGGACCGAGGCGTCCAGCACCGAGGCTCCCGCGTCGAGGTACCGCTGGTAGGCCGCCAGACGCTGCTCGGCGGTCTGCAGGTCGCCGATCGTCATCGAGATCAGGCGGAGGGTGGCGACGGTGTCGTTGGGGTCGATGCGGACGAGCGCCCTGGTCGCCCGGCGCAGCGCGTCGGCGTCGCCCCGCCGGTAGGCCGCCTCGACGCGACGCCGCGCGAGCTCCGCGTCGGCGGGCAGACGCTCCTGGACGATCGAGAAGACGATGTCGGCGATCTCGAAGTCCCGATCGGTCGGCTCGGGGTGCAGGCGGAGGTCGAGCAGCGTCATCCGCACGGCTTCCCTTGCCGCGACCTGCTCTGGCGAAGCTGCGATCGCGGCGCCGGCCAGCAGAGCGACAACGACCGCCGCGACAAATCCGGACAACAGGCGGTTCAAGCCACACCCCCCGCGTACATCCAAAGGACCTGGAAACACAAGGCGACCGAACCGAGGATGATCGCGCCGCTGGCCGTGAGCTGGGCGGTCCAGACGGCCGACCGGTGCGCCCGCGGGAACAGGCGGTCGCAAACAAAGCACATGAACACGAGCTGCCCCGCCGCCAGCGAGGTCACCCCGGCGGTGAACCGGAGCGTCCCGGGCATCGTGTACTCGAAAGACCCGAGCTGCACCGACGCGGGCGCGACCAGCAGGATCCAGAGCCCCAGCACAGTCCACCCCGCCGCCCAGGGCGTCGCCGAGAGCACCACGAGCAGTCTTGTCGCCCTTCTGTCGAGCTGCACGCCGACTCCCTTCCGGTCCCGGAGGTCGCGCCGGGTCCGGCCAGAGTGTACCGCGTGCGTCCCGACGCCGGGCGGGCTCAGCCCATCGCCATCGTGACGAGGAACTCGGCGTTGCTCTTGGTCTTCTTCAGGCGGCTCTTGAGCAGCTCCATCGCTTCGACGGGGTTCATGTCCGACAGGATCTTTCGCAGGCGATAGACCAGCTCGAGCTCCTTGGGATCCAGCAGGAGTTCCTCGCGTCGGGTGCCGCTGGAGGCGATGTCGATGGCGGGGTAGATCCGCTTGTCGCTCAGGCGCCGGTCCAGGTGCAGCTCGCTGTTGCCGGTGCCCTTGAACTCCTCGAAGATCACCTCGTCCATCTTCGAGCCGGTGTCGACCAGCGCGGTGCCGATGATGGTGAGGCTGCCGCCGTTCTCGATGGCGCGTGCGGCGCCGAAGAACTTCTTGGGCTTCTGGAGGGCGTTGGCGTCGATGCCGCCGGTCATGATCTTGCCCGAGTGGGGCATCTCGGCGTTGTAGGCCCTGGCCAGGCGCGTGATCGAGTCGAGGAAGATGACGACGTCGTCGCCGAACTCGACCATCCGCTTGGCCTTCTCGATGATCACATCGGCGATCTGCACATGGCGGGAGGATTGCTCGTCGAAGGTGCTGGCGACGACCTCGACATCTTTGCCGCTGTTGCGTCGGAAGTCGGTCACTTCTTCGGGGCGCTCATCGACGAGGAGCACGAAGATCTTGACCTTGGGGTAGTTCTTGTTGATCGCCTGCGTCATCTGCTGGAGGATGACGGTCTTGCCGGTGCGGGGCGGGGCGACGATCAGGGCTCGCTGGCCCTTGCCCAGAGGCGTCACCAGGTCGATCACGCGCGACTCGAACTTCTCCGGCGTGGTCTCGAGGACGAACCGCTCCTCGGGGTGCAGCGGCGTGAGGTCCTCGAAGTTGATCAGGCTGTTGATCGCAGACGGCTCGCGCCCGTTGACCTTCTCGACACGGAGCAGCGCGAAGTACCGCTCGCTCTCTTTGGGCGGGCGGACGGCCCCGCGGACGACCATCCCCTTGCGCAGGCCGAAGCGCCGGATCTGGCTGGGGCTGACATAGATATCGTCGGGGCCGGGCAGATAGCTCTGCTCGGGCGAACGCAGGAAGCCGAAGCCGTCGGGCATCACCTCGAGCGTGCCCTCGCCGAACATCAGGCCCTGCTTGGCGGCCCGCGCCTTGAGGATCTTGAAGATCAGGTCCTGCTTGGGGATCTGGTGGAAGTCCTCCAGGCCCTCGCTCTCGGCGACCTTGAAGACCTCCTCCATCTCCATCCGCTGGAGCTGCGTGATCGTCAGCGCGTCCTTGGCCTCCTGGTACCCGCTCTTGGCGACAATCCGCTCGAGCTCCGCGGCTTCGCGTTCGAGCTCCTCGTCGCTGGGCAGGTGGTGGTCGGGCCGGTCGGAAGGACGCCCGCCGCCGGGGCCGCCGCCCCCACCGCCCCCCTTGCGCTTCTTTCGCTTGCGACGCCCGCCGCGATCGTTCTGGTCCTGCTGGTTGCTGCGCTGGTTCTGGTCCTGGCGCTTGTGGTCGGAGTTGTGGCCCGAGCCGTTGCCCGATCCGCGGGCCTCGTCGCCCGAAGGCTTCTGCTCTCTGGGCTGCTCGGTCGGCCTGGGCTCCTTCGGGGTCTCGGAAGCCTTCGGCTCTTTGCGCGACTCGGGCTGGGTCTGCTGCTCGCCGGTGCTCACGGTCGATCCCTCCGATTGGGCCGGGGTCTTTCGCGAACGCGTCTTGCGTTTCGCCGGGGCCTTGGTCCCGCCGCCGCTCTCGTCGCGGCGATCTTCATCTACGGCTTTGCTCGATCTGGCCATGTGCCGGTTGCTCTTCTCTTTGCTTGTTCAGACAGGAAACAGGGGCGCGCGCCGGGCCTGCCTTGGCCCGTGCTGCGGCACAGGTTCGGATCCATCCCACGCCGCGGCCGAGGTACCTGCCGCTGAAATGACCGGGAAGGAATGCTCTCCGCACGCGCGGACCCGGACAGCCTTGCAGACGATCCGGATGACCTGCCTTCAGGCCGCTAACACGCTCGGGGAGGGGATCTATGGCGAGGGTCACCCGCGGGGCATGGATGCCCCACGGCTTCGACGACCATTGTACCCCGATCGCCGCCCGTCAAACAACCCCGGGCCCAGCGCCGCCGATAAAGACGGCTCCGATTCAGTCTCCCACGCCGCCCCCAGGCCCCTTTCGGGTCGCTTCAAGGACCGCCCGGGCCTCTTCCAGACGCGGCTTATCGTCCTCGTTCACGATCACGAACCGGCACCGGCGCCGCTTTTCTTCCAACGGCATCTGGGCGGCCTCGCGCCGGTCGAACTCCTCCTCGTCCCATCCCCGCGTCCGGAGCACACGCTCCAGCCTCGTCGCCCGTGAGGCCTCGACAAAGACGACCTCGTCGCACTCGCCCTCCAGCCCCGCCTCGAACAGCAGCGGCGCGTCGATGACCACCCCGGGCTTTCCCCGGGCCATTTCGATCGCCTCCCGGCGGCTCTTCTTGACCAGCGGATGGATCAGCCCCTCCAGGCGCCGGCGTTCGTCGGCGTCGGCGAACACGATCTGCGCCACCCGACGCCGGTCGATCGCCCCAGACTCGTCGAGGACGCCGGGCCCCCACCAACCGACAAGCTCGTCGCGGACCTCTTGACGCTGCAGCGCCCGCTTGGCCTCGGCGTCGGAATCGAGCACGAGGCACCCGAGCTCGGCGAACGCGCGCGCCACGGCGCTCTTGCCGCTGCCGATCCCCCCGGCCAGGCCGATGACGGGCGTCACGCCCCGCCTCCCGCCCCATCAGCCGCCTGCGGCGAGATCGCGTCGGGTCTGAGCACCGCGATGTCGGGGTGGTTGCGGTAGTACCCGTCGTAGTCGAGCCCGTACCCGACAACGAACTCGTCGGGGATCTCGAAGCCCGCGTAGTCGGGGGTGACCGCCTCGGCTCTGGAGACTTTTTTGTCCAGAAGAACGCAGGTCCGTACGCTCGCGGGCGACTGCTCACGCACCAGCGAGGTGATCAGCCCGAGCGTGCGCCCCGAGTCGAGGATGTCGTCGACGATGACCACATGCCGCCCGTGCAGGTTGTCGGGCAGGGCCGACCGCATCGCCGCCCCGCGCGAGGTCATCGACCGCCCGGGGTAGCTGGAGATCGCCACAAGCTCCAGACGCAGCTTGAACGGCAGGTGACGGATCAGGTCGGCGACGAACACGATCGCCCCGGTGAGGATCGGGATGAAGACCACCTGCCCGGGCTCGCCATCGGGCCCCTCGGGCCCCATGTCGCGCACGAGATCTTCGGCGAGATCGCCCGCCATGTCGTGCACGCGGCTTGCGATCCGTTCGCGATCGATCAGCACCCGGTCGATATCCCGGAACATGGCCCAGCGTAGGGCGGCATAGGCCTCCACGGCCCGCTGGCAGCCCGCCTCATGGCCCCATCACAACCCCGCCAGCTCCCCCCGCTGGCGGAGCTGCCAGTAGCGGGCGAGCGCATCCTCGATGACGGCGTGGGCCGCCTCGGCGGGCATGATCTCGTCGACCTCGACCGACTTCTCCTCAAGCTGCTTGTAGTCCTCGAAGAACCGCTTGAGCATCTTGAAGGTGTGGACGGGGAAGTTGCTCGCCTTGCTGTAGTCGGCGTACTCGGGGTCGTTGACGAGCACGGAGATGATCTTGTGATCCGGCTGGCCGTCGTCGACCATCGTCATCAGCCCGACCACCCGGGCCTCGCAGACGCACAGGCCGGGGATCTTCTCGGCGCAGAAGACCAGAATGTCCAAGGGGTCGTCGTCCTCGGCCATCGTCTGGGGGATAAACCCGTAGTTGGCCGGGTAGTACACCGCCGAGGAGAGCACCCGGTCGAGCTTGAGCATGCCGGACTTCTTGTCCAGCTCGTACTTGTTGCTCGATCCTTTGGGGATCTCGATGATCGCCTTGACATGCTCGGGGAGGGCGTGCTTGTCGGTCGCGGGGGTGACATCGTGCCAGGGGTTGATCATCGGGGTGCGTCCTGGGGGTTCTTTCGGAAGGGCCTGCCCGGCCGGGGGCGAGCCGCCGGGCCGCTGAGCGTAGCCGGGGGGATCGCCGATCCTCCACGATCGACCGAGATTCCGCTACCCTGATGCCATGCTCAAGATCGATTACGCCAACTGCCTGGCCGGACGCGTCGGATCCCACGGGCTCGACCCCGACCGCCTCGCACCCGGCTCAGAGCTCGCGGTCGCCGCAGAACGCCTCACAGAACGCCTCGACGACTCCCGAGGCGCCGGCTGGGAGCGCTGGCGCGAGCTCCCGTTCGGCGAGCTGCGCAAAGCCCATCTCGCGGCCGTGCACGAGGTCGCCGACCGCTGCCGCGGCAAGTTCGAGAATCTGATCGTGCTGGGCATCGGGGGCTCGGCCCTGGGCAACATCGCCCTGCAATCGGCCCTGAACACCCCCACCTACAACCTGCTCGACGACGCCGACAGGCCGGGCCCGCGGATCTTCGTCGTCGACAATGTCGACCCCGTCAATTTCAACAGCGTGCTGCAAGCGATCGAGGGGCTCGGGGGCCTTGAGGGCACGCTGTTCAATGTGATCAGCAAGTCCGGCGAGACCGCGGAGACCGCGGCCCAGTTCATGATCGTCCGGCGCCTGCTCGAATCACGCCTCGGCGACCGGGCTAAGGAACATGTCGTCGCCATCACCGACCCCGAGAAGGGCACGATGCGCCGCATCTGCGACGAGGCCGGGTACGAGACCCTGCCCGTGCCCGACGGGGTCGGCGGCAGGTTCAGCGTGCTCTCGCCCGTCGGGCTGTTTTCGGCCGCGATGGCCGGGATCGACATCGAGGCCCTGCTCACCGGCGCCGCCGAGATGGACGAGGTCTGCTCGCGCCCGCAACTGACGAAGAACCCTGCCGCGATGATCGCGACGCTGCTGGTCGAGCTCGGCGCGCGCAAGGGCAAAACCAACCATGTGATGATGCCCTACAGCAACCAGCTCTACCTCATGGCCGACTGGTTCCGCCAGCTCTGGGCCGAGAGCCTGGGCAAGCAGTTTTCGACCGGGGGCGAGGAGGTCTACGCCGGCTTCACCCCCGTCAAAGCCCTGGGCGCGACCGACCAGCACTCGCAGGTGCAGCTCTACCGCGAAGGCCCCAACGACAAGGTCATCTGCTTCCTGGAAGTGCAGAAGTTCGCCTCCGACGCGGAGATCCCCGGCGGCTTCGGCGTGCCCGAACTGGAATACCTCGAAGACACCTCGATGTCACGCCTGCTCAACGCCGAGAAGCGCGCGACCGAATACGCCCTCGTCGAGAGCCAGCGACCCAACTTCACCATCCGCTTCCCCGAGATCAACGCACGCCACATCGGGCAGTTCATCAACCTCTGGCAGATCACCACGGCGTACGCCGGGCTCATGCTCGGCATCGACGCGTTCGACCAGCCCGCCGTCGAACTCGGCAAAAAGGCGACCTTCGGCCTGATGGGGCGCGAGGGGTTCGAGAAGTTCAAGGCGAGGGTGGACGAGACCTTGGGCGAGACGGCTTACATTGTGTAGGGCGCTGGGTGTGATATGGCATAGACACCCGAAACCTTGACGCCGATCCCTGAGCGAAGCGAAGGGTCGGGTCGCTTCATCTGACCGCACACTGACTCGCATCTGTGACGCAATGACACTGGCGGACAAGCCGCCAGTGCCGCAGATCTGTTTCCGATTACTTCGGCCCCCACCCGTTCGCGCCGTCTTTGAGCAGCGCGAACATGTGCCACGCGCCGTTGAACGGATCGCCGGGGCCGAAGGTCGCTTTGCCGGTGCGGATGATCGTGGCGTCGTCCTGCCGGTAGAGCGCGCTCACGCCGGGCCAGACCTTGCCCGGCTCGGGCTCGAAGCCCAGGTCGGCGTTGAAGCTCGAACCCTTCGTCGAGACCATGCGGAACTTCCAGCCGCGTTCTGCGGCGAACTCGCGCTGCACCGACGGCTCGTCGGGCGAAGCGAGCACGAAAGCGGCGCGGTCTTCCAGATGGCGCAGCAGCCCGTTGAACCCGTCGGCCCACATGGTGCAATACGCGCAGCGCCTGCCCATGTTGTGGATCACCAGCAGATCACGCTTGCCGCCAAAGAGATCGGCGAGCGAGACCTTGCCTTCGGGTGTGGCGAATGAGTACTCGCCGACGGGTTCGGCGAGGTCGTGCTGCGGCGTGTCGTCTTGAGGCACTTTGAGACTCCGGCCAAAGGCGTTCCAGGCGCGAGCATATCAAAGACTCCGCGGCCAGCGGTCCGCCCATCGACGGGCGATGCACGCTCCTGCCGCGCCTTAGACGCCCCGGGCACGCCCGCCATCGCAGGATGACCGCTCGGGCCCGGCTTGAGGCTCAGGTCGCCCCGCGCGCCCAGCGATTATCGGGCAAACACCCCTTGCTTCGGGCGCCCGATTGCTGTAGCGTGCGTGTGTCAGGCGGCCAATCTTCGGGCGGCCGGCTCGGATGCGTTCTTGCGTCCACGCCCGCCCACGGCAAGCCTCCGGCCGGTCCCCCGCTCGACCGCCACCAAACAGACGCTCATCCCCGACGAGCCGACAGTTGTCCGGGCGCTTGGAGGAGGCGCCCGCGCGCAGCGTCGGCCGTCGGTCTTTTTGGGAGGGGCGTGGGGTGTGGGGCGATGGGGCGTGGGTTCCGGAAACGAAAACGCCGCCCTTCCGAAGGGCGGCGTCGTTGTTCTTGGTGTTGCAGCGTCTGTCAGTCGAGCATGCCGAGGTGCTGCATCATGAAGATGCGGGCGTCGGCGACATCGCGGATGCGCATCTCCAAGGGCTTGCCCCCGCCGTGGCCCGCCTCGCGCTCGACCCAGAGCAGCACCGGCTTATCGTCCGGGTCCGACGCGGTGGCGTGCTGCATCAGCGCCGCCATCTTGCGTGCGTGCATCGGGTGGACGCGCATGTCGTTCTCGCCTGCGGTGATGAGCATCGCGGGGTACTCGACCCCTTCCTCGATGTTGTGGTAGGGCGAGTAGGCGTACAGCCACTGGAAGTGCGAGGGATCCTCGGCCGTCCCGTACTCGGGCACCCAGTAGCGGGCCATCAGGAAGTCCTGGTAGCGGAGCATGTCCAGCAGCGGCACCGCCGAGATCGCGGCGCTGAAGAGCTCCGGACGCTGGGCGACCACGGCGCCCGTCAGCAGCCCGCCGTTGGACCCGCCGACGATCCCGAGGTTCGCCGGGCTGGTGTAGTTGTTGTCGATCAGCCACTCGGCGGCGGCGATGAAGTCGTCGAAGACATTCTGCTTGTTCTCGAGCATGCCGGCCCGGTGCCACTCGGCGCCGTACTCGCCCCCGCCCCTGATGCACGCGACGGCGTAGACGCCCCCGTTCTCGTACCAGGGGAACATGGTCGAGCCGAACGAGGGCGTACGCGGGATGTTGAAGCCGCCGTAACCACCGAGAATGGTCGGGTTGGTCCCGTCCAGTTCGAGCCCGCGCTTGTGGACGAGGAACATGGGCACGCGGGTCCCGTCACGCGACTCGTAGAAGACCTGCTTCACCTCGACGGTCGACGGATCGACGGGGATCTCGGGGCGCTCCCAGAGCGAGCGGTCGCCCGAGGCGAGGTCGACGCGGTAGATCGAGGGCGGGGTGTCAAAGCTGGAATAGCTCAGGAAGGCCTCGGTCCGGTCGTTCTTGGTCGAGATGCCCGCAGAGCCGATGCCAGGGAGCTCGACATCGCCGAGCGAGCGACCTTCCAGCGAGTACATCCGCAGGCGGGTCGAGGCGTGCTCGAGGTAGTTGGCGACGATGCGCCCGCGCGCGACCGAGAAGCTGCGCAGCACGGTGTCCTCACGCTCGGGCACGACATCGCGCCAGTGCTCGAAGGCGGGGTTGTGCAGGTCGACCGCGACGACGCGTCCGTTGGGCGACTCCTGGAAGGTGCTCAGGTAGAGCGTGTCGCCGACAAACTCGAAGCCGCCGACACGCCCGTCCTTCCCGATCGCCGCCTCGACGAGTTCGAGCTCGCCGGTGCGGAACCAGTGGTCGAGGTCGGCGACCCAGAGGTCGACGCCGCTCGTGCCGGTCCAGTAGCCGACCGCGAGCCAGCGCCCGTCTTCTGAAGGCGCCGCGAACGGGCCCCAGGTCCGGGCGAGGTACGCCAGCCGGTCCTCGGAGAGATCATGCCCGGCGTAGAAGGTCTCGGCCAGATCGCGCTGGCGGAAGAGCACCGGGTCCTGGCGGTGGTGTGTGCCGATTTTGTGGAAGCGGAACTTGGCCGAGTACGGGTCGTCGAGGTCTTCGAGGCGCCGGTAGAAGAAGCTCCGCCCGTCGGGCATCCACCCGCTCAGCGAGACCTTGCCGGGGATCTCCTCGGCGAGCCAGCGCTGCGTGTCGACCTCCATGATGTAGAGCGTCGAATTCTCGTCGCCGGAGGTGTACATACCGAAAGCGAGCAGCGAGCCGTCCGGGCTCGGCGAGGTCCACGAGACGGTCGTGAGCCCGGTCGGGTCGATCTCGACGGGGTCGAGGAGTTGGACCGGCTCGCCGTCGTGTCCCTCGCGCATGTAGACGACCGACTGCTGCTGGTCGCCCTCGCGCATCGAGTAGAAGTAGCGGTTGCCCCGCATCGTCGGCGCCGAGACCGAGCCGACGCTCATCAGCTCGCGGAGCCGCTTCTCCAGGGCCTCGCGTCCGGGCAGGTTGTCCAGCACGCTTCGGGTGTATTCGTTCTGGCGGTCGGTCCACTCGGCGACCTCGGGGGTCAGACGCCCCATGCGCCGGGGGTCGGAGTTGTCGCCTTCGAGCCACCGGTAGTCGTCGGTGATCTCGACGCCGTGGAGCGTCTCTGTGACGAGGCGGCGTTCGGTCGCTGGCGGTGCGGCAAGGGCGATCTGGCAGGAAGCGGCGCAAATGAGGGCCGCCGCGGTCAATTGTCTCATCTGGAGGTCTCCGTGAGAACGAAAAATCGTGTACGGCGAGGATCGTACCGCCGACCCGGCCCCGCGTTGCCGAAGTATTGTGTGTCGGAGGCCCTGATCGCCCATGACCGGGTTTGAGCCGTTCAGCCTGCAGCACGCGATCGTCGTCACCTTCTGCCTGGGGGTGATGGCGGCGTTCGTCTGGCTGGGCGTCATCGCCGGCGATCGAGAGCGTTGGGTCCGCTACGGGTGGGTCGGGCTCTGTGTCATCGCCGAGAGCGTGACCGGCTGGTACTGGCTGACCAACTGGGACCCCGGGGTGAGCCTGCCCCTGCATGTCTGCAACATCGCCTCGCTGCTGGCGCCGGTCGCCCTGCTCTTCCCGGCCCGATGGCTGCGGGTCATCCTCTACTTCTGGGGCATCGGCCTCTCGACCCAGGCCTTCCTCACCCCCCTCGTCCACGAGGGCACCGCCTTCTGGCTCTTCTGGATCAACCACACCCAGATCGTCGGCACGGCGGTCTACCTGCTGGTCATCGAGGGCTACCGCCCCGACTGGCGCGACTACCGCAACATCACCGTCATCAACGCGGGCTATATCGTGGGCATCAGCGCCATCAACCTCTCGTTCGGCTTCAACTACGCCTACATCGGCAACCAGCTCCCCGAGACGACCACGCTCATGCACAAGTTCGGGCCCTGGCCATGGCGGGTCTTTGTCGCGTGGGCGATCGTACAGGCGGTCTTCGCGGCCATGGTCGCCGTCTGGATGCCGTGGACAGGCCAAGACGAACTCGAAGACTCCGCCTTCGACAGCGTCTCGCCTTCGGGCGATCCCAACGACGACTCGGGCGAACTCGCCAGCCCCCGATGACCCCGGCGCCGATGACCTGGGCCCCACCGACCCCGCCCGCCGGACGCTCGCGGGCGGCGGCCGATCTCTCTAGACTCGGCCCGTGACCCTCCCCGTCCTGCTGCTCGCACTGCTCGCCTTCGCCATCGCCTGCCCGGCGACCTGGGCGATCATCCGCGTCAGCCGCAGGCTCGGCGCGATCGATACCGAGCCGATGCCGGGCCAGGAGAAGATGACCCGCCGTGCGATCCCCAACACGGGCGGGATCGCCATCGTGCTCGGGTTCGCGCTGCCGATGCTGCTGGGGCTCCTGGCGGTCGGCCTCGCCCCGGGCGCCGTGACCCGCCTCGTCCCGGCGCTGGCCAAACACATCGAGGGGATCGCGGAGGTCATCCCCGACGCGGCGGTCCTCCTCGTCGCGCTCTTGGGCCTGCACGCCCTCGGCCTCGCCGACGACCGCAGGCCCCTCGGCCCGTTCATCAAGCTCGGGGTCATGCTCGGGCTCTCGCTGGCGGTCGTCCGCTTCACCGACACCCGCCTGCTGATGCTGCTCGACAGATATGACGGCGGGGCGTGGCTGAGCATCGCCCTGACCGTCCTCTGGTTCGGTGTCGTCATCAACGCCATGAACTTCATGGACAACATGGACGGCCTCGCCGGAGGGACCGCAGCGGTCGCCTCGGCCTTCTTTCTCGCCGCGGCCCTCATCAACGGACAGTGGTTCATCGCGGCCTGTCTCGCCCTGCTGCTCGGGGCGTGCCTGGGCTTTCTCGTCTGGAACTTCGCGCCCGCGAAGATCTTCATGGGCGACGGGGGTTCGCTGGCGCTGGGCTTTCTGCTCGCCTTCCTGACCACGCGCACGACCTACTACGACCCGGCGACGGCCGGCGGGTGGTACGCCGTCTTCATGCCGCTGCTCGTGCTGGCCGTCCCGCTCTACGACTTTGTCAGCGTGACGCTCATCCGCATCAGCCAGGGGAAAAGCCCGTTCGTCGGCGACCTCCAGCACTTCTCCCACCGCCTCCACCGGCGGGGGCTGAGCGTCCGCCAGACGGCGCTGGTCGTCTACGGCGCCACCGCCATCACCGGCGTCGGAGGCATCGCCCTCGCCTCGCTGGAACCCTGGCAGGCGATCCTGGTCGGTCTGCAGACCATCCTCGTGCTCGGCGTGATCGCCCTGTTCGAGTTCGGCAGCGCCACACCCCAGAGCAAACGGCAGCATCAACCGTGAACGCAACCTCGGACACCCCCACGCCGCAGCGACGCCCGCACGAGCTTCTGCGCCTGATCGGCCTGCTGCTGATCCTCTTTCCCGCACTGCTGCGGGCGAGCGTCACGCACGACTCCCTGCCCTTCTGGAGCATGGACCCGGCGACGGTCGCGACACCGATCGACCACGCCGCCCCCGACACCCCGCAGATATTCAGCACGATCAGCGTTTCGCTCTCGGGCGTCGGGCCGACCGGCGTCTTGCTCATGGATCTCGTTGGCCTGCTCGGCGCCTCGGTCCTGCTGCTGGGGTTGGCGCTGGGCGGCCAACGCGTGCCCGGGCACTGGCTGTTGCTGGCGACCCTCGGCACTCTCGGCGTCCTGCTGCACGCGCTGGTGCTCGGGCAGGGCGACCTCGACCACCTCCGGATCGGATCGTCGTGGATCTGCGCGATCTGGTCGGCGCTCGCGGTCTACTGCGCCGCGGCCGACGAGAAGCTCCGGCGACTCGCGATCGGGCTGGCCCTGGGCTTTGTGGTCATCCTCACCCTCCGCGGCGGCGTGCAGGTCTTCTCCGAACACGCACGCACGGTCGCCGACTTCGACCGAAACCGAGAAGCGATCCTCGCCTCGCGCGGCTGGACCGACGGATCGTCATCGGCATTGGTTTACGAACGACGCCTCCGCCAGCCCGAGGCCCTCGGCTGGTTCGGGCTCTCCAATGTCTACGCGAGCTTCGCCGCGACCGGCTCGGTCGTCTTCATCGGCCTCGCGGTCTCGGCGGGGGTGCTGGCTCGGAAGTCGAAGCCCCTGCTCCTGCCCGCGATCGTTCTGGGCGTGGTCGCATGTCTTTCTCTGCTCGCCCTGACCTACAACGATTCCAAGGGCGGGTTCGCGTCGGCGGCGCTCGGTTTCGTCGTGCTCGCCTGCGTCTGGGCGGCCCGCAAACCCGTGCGAGGCCTGGCCGGGCGCGGGGCGACGGCCGCGGTCCGCTGGGCGGGGGCGCTCGCGATCGTCCTGCCGCTGGCGGCGCTCGCGCTCCGCGGGCTCGTGGGCGAGCGGATCGGAGAACTCAGCCTGCTCTTCAGATGGTTCTACCTCGTCGGTTCGGCGCGCATATTCGGCGATGCGCCGCTGATGGGCGTCGGCCCCGGCGGGTTCCAGGAGGCGTACGCCGCCGCTCGGCCGCTCTTGAGCCCCGAAGAAGTGACCAGCCCGCACTCGGTCCTGTTCGACTGGTCCGCGACGCTCGGGCTCTTCGGCGTCGCGTGGTGCGTGCTTCTCTTGCTGATGGCGCTGCGGGCCGGGCGCCGTCCGTTGGCCGAATCCGCGGAAGCACCGTCCGCCCCCTCGCTCCTGGACGCTACCCGCCCGAGGCTGTACGCGATCGCCGGGGTGATCGCGGGCGTGCTGGCGGTCTCGATGTGGCTGGAGCGAGGCTCGTCGTTCGCCGCGAGCAACGCGATGGCGCTGACCGACACCGACCCGATGCCCCTCTGGGCGCTCGGCGCCGGGCTGCTGATGGTCGTGCTCGCGGCTGTCATCTGGGGGATGTCCGCGTCCGCGATGCTCTCGAAGGCTGTCCCGGCGCGGGCGCTCGACGCCGCCGGACTCGCCGGCGCTTGCGTGATGCTCGCACACTGGCAGATCGAGATGACCCCGACCCAGCCGTCATCGGCGCCGTTGGCGCTGGTGATCTTCTGCGCCTGCGCCGCGGGTCTGTCGCCAAGAGACGCCGGCAGACGCACGGGCCGGTTCGCCAGACTGCCCGGGCTCGTCGGCGGGCTCGTGCCGTTGCTCCTGATCCCGACGCTCTGGATCGGGGGTGTCGCGCGCGTCGCGGCGTGGGAGGCGCAGCTCGCCCAAGCCGCGAAGATCCTCGAACCGATCGGACGCGTGCGCACGATCGCGGGCGCGGTCGACGCCCAGGACCGGGCGGCGGTGCGTGCGGCCCTTGAAGAACTCCGGCTCCAGCACCGCGATCTGATCGGGACCCCGCCGCCGCAGACGCTCGAACAGCTCGATTCGCGTCTTGTCGCGCTGGAACTGGAGCGCCGCCCGATGGCCCACGAGGTGCTGACCGATGCGATGGACGATCTCGGTCTCGGCTCCGACGCGACCCGGCGTCTGCTGATCGAGGAAGCCATCCGCATCTCCGAGCGTTACCGGGCCACCGGCCGGCAGGGCGATGCGGAGGCGTGGGCGGCACGCGCCCTCGCCTCGGCCGATGTCTGGGCGTCGGCTGACAAAGACCGGTTCGGGCCCGCCCTGCTGCGGGCTCGGGCGGCCGAAGCCGTCCGATCGGCGACCGACGCGGACGAGGCATTGGCCCGGCGTGCGTGGGAACGGGCCCACGAACTCGCCCCGCTCGAGCCCGCCCCGATCCGACGCCTCTGGGCCCTGGCCGAAGAACGGGGCGACACCGAACAGGCCTCGATCTGGGCGGCCAAGCTCCTGGAGACCGACGCCCGATTCCGGCTCGACCCCCTGCGGGGTTTGTCAGAATCTGAACGGGAACGGGCGAGACAGGCGGCCCGTCAGCCTTGATTGCGAGGGGTGTGCTGCGAACCATTCTCCTCCGCGTCGGTGACAGGCGCGGTTTCTGTCTGGGAGTAACGGTGATGAACAGCGACGACCCCGACGCCGACCCGGATCACGCGGGCTGAAGAGCCCATCGCGTCGAGGTCGGTGTTTCCACCGGCCCCCCTCGCCCTGCGGGGGATGTCAAAGCCCGACGACTATCGCCCAGAACGGGGTGATCTACAGTTCCCCGTATTCCGCGGCGGGGCGCGGACCTTGCAGAAGCAGGATACCCATCGTTCCCCGGAAGCACCCGATGGTGTTTCCGGAGGGCGGGATTAGACCAAAGAAGACCCGGTGTTTGTCGCCGGGACACAACGAGCCGCAGAAAGGCTCGACGCAACCCACCGGCCCGTCGCCAAGGCGGCGGGGAAGCAACCGGATCACGACCCGAGGGAGCCCGGCTAGACCGAGGAACGGCACCATGTCAGACGAACTGAAAGCTGTTGACCTGCATCATGTCCGCAATATCGGCATCTGCGCGCACATCGACGCCGGCAAGACCACGGTCACCGAGCGCATCCTGTATTACACGGGCAAGAGCCACAAGATGGGCGAGGTGCACGAGGGCACCGCGACCATGGACTTCCTGCAGGAAGAGCAGGAGCGCGGGATCACGATCCAGTCGGCCGCGACGACCTGCCCCTGGACGCGCAACAACGAGCTCTACAAGGTCAACCTGATCGACACCCCCGGCCATGTGGACTTCACTATCGAGGTCGAGCGTTCGATGCGCGTGCTCGACGGCGCGGTGGCGGTCTTTGACGGCAAGGAGGGCGTCGAGGCCCAGTCCGAGACGGTCTGGCGCCAGGCCGATCGGTACAAGGTCCCCCGCCTCTGCTTCATCAACAAGATGGACAAGCTGGGCGCGGACTTCGAGTTCAGCTTCCGCACGATCCACGAGCGCCTCGGCGCCAACCCGATCGCGGTGCAGTACCCGATCGGCTCGGGCCAGGAGCTCGAGGGCATTATCGACCTCTTGGCGATGCGGGCCTTCTACTTCGACGCCGACGAGAAGGGCGCCGTCGTCACCGAGAAGGACATCCCCGACCACCTCGCAGAGACGGCCGCCAAGTGGCGCCACGACCTGATCGAGAAGGCGGTCGAGCTCGACGACGATCTGATGGAGCGCTACCTCGACGACGAGAACTCGATCACCGTCGAGGAGATCCGCGCCGCGCTGCGCAAGGGCACGCTCTCGCGCCAGTGCAACCCCGTCTTCTGCGGGGCCGCCCTGCGCAACATCGGCGTGCAGCGTCTGCTCGACGGCGTGATCGACTACCTGCCCAACCCCACCGAGGTCCCGCCGGTCGAGGGCCTGAACCCCAGGAACAAGGACGAGAAGCTCACCCGTCCCAACTCGCCCGACGCGCCGTTCTCCGGCCTGGTGTTCAAGGTCGTCAACGACGCGCACGGCGACCTGACCTACATCCGCATCTACTCGGGCACGCTGGCCAAGGGCACCCGTCTGCTCAACCCGGTCAACGGCAAGAAGGAGATCGCAAGCCGCATCTTCGAGATGCACGCCAAGGACCGTCTGGCGCTGGAAGAGGCGACCGCGGGCGCGATCGTCGCGGTCGTGGGCATCAAGGACTCGATCACCGGCGACACCCTCTGCGACTCCGACGAGCCGATCGTTCTGGAACGCATGGACTTCCCCGAGCCGGTCATCAGCATGTCGATCGAGCCCAAGACCGCCGACGACAAGCGCAAGCTCTCCGAGGCCCTCGTCACCATCCGGCGCGAAGACCCCTCCTTCCGCTCTGAGTACAACGACGAGACCGGCCAGACGATCATCAGCGGCATGGGCGAGCTCCATCTCGAGATCATCAAGAACAAGCTCGTCCGCGACATGAAGATCGGCGTCGAGGTCGGACGCCCCCGCGTCAGCTACCGCGAGGCCATCAGCGGCACGGCGACCAATGTCCGCGGCGTCTTCAAGAAGCAGACCGGCGGACGCGGCCAGTTCGGCGATGTCACCATCAACCTCATGCCCTACACCAAGGAGGAGGCGGAGGAAGAGGGCCTGAACTTCAAGGACAACATCGCCTTTGTCAACAAGATCGTCGGCGGCTCGATCCCCCGCGAGTTCATCCCGTCGGTCGAGTCGGGCATCCGCCAGACCGCCGTCTCGGGCGTCACCGCGGGCTACCCGCTGATCAACATCAAGGCGGAGCTGATCGACGGCTCGTTCCACGCGGTCGACTCGTCGAATGTCGCGTTCGAGCAGGCCGCCCGCCTCGCCCTGCGTGACGCGGTGAGCAAGGCCGGCAATGTCCTGCTCGAGCCGATCATGAAGGTCGTCATCACCACCCCCGAGGACTACCTGGGCAACATCACCGGCGACCTCTCCTCCCGTCGCGGCATGATCACCGAGACCGAGGACCGCGGCCCGGTCAAGATCGTCTACGCCGAGGTCCCGCTCAGCGAGATGTTCGGCTACACCACCGTGCTCCGCGGCGTCTCGCAGGGACGAGCCACCAGCTCGATGGAGTTCCTCGAGTACCGCCCCATGCCCGCCAGCCTCCAGAAGGAAGTCTTGGCGACCGGCGGCTGAGCCCGCCCGATTGACAGGCGCGGATCCGGTCCCGTTCCCCTCCCGCCCCGGCCCAGAGCCGGGGCGTTTTCTTCGCCCTCAGGTCCTTGCGGGGCCGAAGAATCATTGTCCGGACACGGATAGGGGTTTATGCTCCTCTCTGCCCGCTTCAGTGCCGGCCCGTCGAGGCCGATGGGCAGTTTCGGCGCACGCCGCCCGATCCCGAGCGGCCCCTACCGGCGAAAAGGAGAGCCCTGCCATGGCCGAACCGATGTACCAGACCGTTCTGCTCTTCGGCGCCCCCGGCGCGGGCAAGGGGACACAGGGCAAGATCCTCGGGCAGATCCCCGGGTTCTTCCATCTCTCCTGCGGCGAGATGTTCCGCAGTCTGGACATCCACTCCGAACTCGGCCAGGTCTTCTACGAGTACTCCAGCCGGGGCGAGTTGGTGCCCGACGATGTGACCGTCAAGATGTGGGCGGAGAACATCCGGGCCCAGACGATCCTGAGCCTGTACAAGCCGCACGACGATCTGCTGATCCTCGACGGGATCCCGCGGAATGTCGAGCAGGCGAAGCTGATGGAGAAGTACATCAAGGTGCTGGGCATCGTGCATCTTGTCTGCCGCGACAAGGAGGCGATGGTCAAGCGGCTCCGCCGGCGTGCGCTCAAAGAGAACCGCGTCGACGACGCGAAAGAAGATGTGATCCGCAACCGCTGGCGCGTGTACGAAGAAGACACCGAGCCCGTGCTGAACCACTACCGGAGCGACCTGATCCACGAGGTCGACGCGGTCGGCTCGCCCGCCGGCGTGCTCCAGCATGTTCTGGAGGTCGTCGTCCCGATCCAGGACACGCATTTCAACAACCCGATCGACGGCTCCGAGACCGGGACGGTCAAGGCCTGAGCGGGCCGGAACCCGACACGGACATCCCCGATCGCCGACCGACGATCTTCGCGCAGCACGCATAGGCTGGCTGATGCGTCGGCTCGCCTTCACCCTGATCGAGCTCCTGATTGTCATCACGATCATCGCGGTGCTCGCGGGCATCATGCTGCCCATGCTGGCCGGGGCGAGGGAGCAGGCGAGGCAGGTCGTCTGCGGCTCGCGTCTCCGCCAGATCGCGATCGGGATGGACCTGTACTGGAAAGACTTCGACCGCCTTCTCCCTCAGCTCGCCGGCCCGCTGCCCGGCGGGGGTGAGACGATCATCGGCTCGCTGTTCGCCGGGAAGCGGGGCACGCTGCCGATGTTCGGGCTCGACGAGTACGGCGCCTCCCGCCGGCCCTTGAATCCGTATGTGCTCACCCAGCCCCTCCCGCCCGACGAGGACAAGGGTACCGTCGAGCTGGAGGTCTTCCGGTCGCCGCTCGATCGCGGCGCGACGGTGCCCGGGCTGGGCAGGGTCGACTCGATGTACGACCTCATCGGGTGCAGCTACGCCCTGAACGACCACGCGGTCGACAGCGACCCGGTCAACGAGCTCTGGGCGACGCTCGTCCCGCCCGGGGGCGGGCGGATGCCCCCGATCCTCAACCCCAGCTTCACCTGGATCGTCGGGACGCACACGATCTATAACTATGACGGCGGGGGTGATCGCGAATCTCGATGGTTCAGGGGCAACGAAGAGCGTGCGAACCTGCTCTACGCCGACCTGCATGTCGAGCTCGGTCTGATCGTGCCCGAGGGCGAGGTGCACACGACCGACCGGTACACCTTCCTGCCCCGGCCGGACTGGATCGAGAACTACCCCCACCGCTGAGGCGTCACTCCCGGTTGCGTCGTTGCTCGCGTTCGCGTCGCTGGTCTTCGGCGGTGATCGGCGTCGAGGAAACGCTCAGAACCAGAGCCTGGAACGCGCGGTCGGGCGGGGTGGGCGTGATCAGCCAGCCCCAGAAGGACGGCATCCCCGACTGCCCGTGCGAACGCACGGTCGTGGGCGGGAAGAAGTGGAACGCGATCGGAGCGACGCCGTCGAGCTCGTCGTGGCTGCCGAAGTAGCGGACCGGGCGCTGCCAGTAGTTTCGCTGCATGCGTGACGAGACGCGGCGCATCCGTTGGGGGTCGACGGGGATCCAGGTCACCGAGCCGTCGCGCTCGTCGTAGAGGGCGAACTCGACCCACGAGCGGAGGGGGAGCGCGGGGCCCCCTCGGCGGCCGACCACGCCCCTGTCGCGGTCGCCCCGCTGCTCGTGGACATCGTAACCGATGACGACGCGCGCGGGGATGCCGACGCGCCGGTAGACCGAGGCGAGCAGCGTCGCCATGTCGAAGGGGGTGCCGCGCAACTCTCTGGCGGCGACGGTCGGCCCGTAGACCTCGACGGCCTCGAACTGGCCGGCGTGGTTGAACAGCAGGCCGTTGCCCGACGCGGTGTAGTTCTCTGCGACCCTGCCGGCGAGGAACTTGGCGAGCACCGCGGGGCGCATCGCGCTCTTGACGCGGTCGATGCTCGCGCCGTCGGTCCACTCGGCGATCAGGCGGTCGACCGGGGCGGTGTCGTAGGGGCGATTCGGCCCGATGCCGGGGTCGAACTCGATGTAGGGCTGCGGCTCCATCACCCGCTTGAGTTCGTCGGGCAGGCCTTCCTCCCACCACGGCACGCGCTCGGCGACCTGGTCGTTGTACACCGTGCGGTACGAACGCATCGGGATCTCGACCTGCATGATCATCTCACGCGAGGTGATCGGCTCGCGGTCTGGCGCGACGAAACCGAAGCGGATGTACCCCGCGCCGGCGGCGACATCTTCGAGATACGCATCGGGCGCGTCGGCGACCTGGCGGCCGTCGAACCGCATCTCGCCGCTGATTCTCGAAATGTCGGTCCGGTGCGAGGCGGAGGTGTTGGGGGCTGGGAAGATGACCGCCGCGGTCTCGATCTTCCATTGCTGGATCTCGGGCATCCGGTCGTCGGGCGGGCGACGCTCGAACCACGACCGCACCTCGACGCGGGAACGGAGTGTCCAGCGTCGCTCGTTGGTGAACTCCATGATGTCCGGGTTGGGCAGGCCCGGCCCCCGCTGGGGACGCTGGCCGGGCTCGGCGGGCTGGGCCAACGCCGGCGTCGCCAGCGACGAGAGCGCGATCGCGAGGAGCGCGGGAAGCGCGCCTGCGGAACGACGGACGGACGGGCTCGGCATGGCAGTGGCTCCGTTTCCGGCTCGGGCGCCCTCGGGGTCGGCCCGGCCTCGGATCGGGCTGTCGGAGGGCCGCTGGCTTGGCTGCCAACACGCGGCCGCAAGGCCCGTTTGTTTGGGCGGTCGGCCGACCGCCCGAGGTCCCTTCCGGGCGCCGGGGGGCGTACGCTCGACGCCCCGGCTGTCCCTCTGAGAGTATAACTCCATGCGGGCCCGGCACAAAGCGGGGCACGAGGCCCGCCCCGAAGCAACCCGACCCAGACCCACAACCCACCCCGGAGGCGTTGATGAGCGCGACCAAGGCGACCAAGACCCGGATCGAGAAGGATTCCATGGGCGAGATGCAGGTGCCCGCCGATGTGCTCTACGGCGCCTCCACCCAGCGGGCCGTGCTCAACTTCCCGATCTCGGGCCGGCCCCTCCCCTTCGAGCTGATCCGGGCGTACGCCATGCTCAAGGCGGCGTGCGCGGGCGTCAACGCCGAACTCGGGCGGCTGTCCAAGCAACGGGCGACGGCGATCACCAAGGCCTGCCGCAAGATCGAGCAGGGGCTTGAGGAGCACGGGGGCTGGGCCCGCCACTTCCCGGTCGATGTCTTTCAGACCGGCTCGGGCACGAGCACGAACATGAATGTCAACGAGGTGGTGGCCAACCTCGTTTGTCTCGAACGCGGTGCGCCGATCGGCTCGTCCAAGAACGCCGAGTATCTCGATAAAGGCGGCGTGCACCCCAACGACCATGTCAACATGGGCCAGTCGTCCAACGACACCTTCCCCACCGCGATGAATGTCTCGGCGGCCGTCGCGATCCACCGCGACCTGCTGCCCGCCGTGCGCGCGACGGCCGAGGCGCTGGAGGCCAAGGCCAAGGCGTGGGACAAGATCGTCAAGATCGGGCGCACGCACATGCAGGACGCGACGCCGATCCGCCTCGGGCAGGAGTTTTCGGGTTTCGCCCGCCAGATGCGTCTCGCCGAGGCGAGGCTGACGCGGGCGATGGAGGCTTTGTCGGAGCTTCCTCTTGGCGGGACCGCGGTCGGCACGGGCATCAACACGCACAAGGACTTCGGCAAGAGGGTCGCCGAAGCGCTGACCGAGGCGTGCGCCGGCAAGGGCAAGGCCAAGGTCGGCCCGGTTTTCCGCGAGGCGAAGAACCACTTCGAGGCCCAGCACACGCGCGACGCGACCGTCGAGCTGGCCGGGCACCTCAAGACGGTCGCCGTGAGCCTGTCGAAGATCGCGGGCGACATCCGCCTGATGGGCTGTGGCCCGCGCTGCGGGATCGGCGAGCTGAAACTCCCGGCGGTGCAGCCGGGCTCGTCGATCATGCCGGGCAAGGTGAACCCGGTGATCTGCGAGGCGGTGGTGATGGTCTGCTGCCGCGTGATCGGCAACGACGCGGCGGTGACGACCGCGGGCCTCGGCGGCGTCGGGGGCTTGCTCGACCTCCATGTCGCAATGCCCGTGATGGCCGAGGCGACGCTGGATTCGATCGGGCTCTTGGCGGGCGCGTGCCGCGTGATGAACGAGAACCTGCTGGCCGGCCTGGAACCGGACGAGGCCCGCTGCGAGCAGCTCATCGAGGGGTCGCTTGCGATGTGCACGAGTCTTGTGCCGGCGATCGGGTACGACAAGTCCGCGGCTCTGGCGTATCAGGCGTTCAAGGAAGGCAAGACCATCCGCGAGCTCGTGCTCGAAGCCGGCGAGATCCCCGCGGGGGAGGTCAAGAAACTCCTCGACCCGGCGAAGATGACGAGGCCGGATAAGGACTGAAGCTGCGCGCACAAAATCAGACGAAAGAGCGTTATCAAATCATCCTCATTCGTCGTCAGCGGGCGGCCACGGCTGAATGACATACAACTGCGAGCGAAAGAACAGGAACTCTTCAGTAATTCTTCCCAAGAATATCCCTACCAAAACCTCGCCCGAGTCACCGCATTGCAAGAGGACTGGTCCACCCGACATGCCTCCTGTATCTTCCGCGCGGCCTCGATAGGCCGGTTCTGCAAAGATAAGTGATTTTTCCGAAGCATCAACCCACGAAGGCGCATCGCGAACCTTGAGATAGACTTCGGCAATCACAGGCATCTGCGAGCACTCATATGAAGCACGGTACCCACGGACGACGACCGTCTGACCCGGTACTGGTCGGGGACGATTCTCAATCTGAACCCAACCCGAATCAGCATCATACGGCCGAGCGCGAAAGTGCACCCAATCGCCAGCAAACACATGGCCCCTTACACCTCGGACTCCTGACTCGGAAGCAAGCGTCGCCCCTCGTCCAAGCACATCGATAGATTGTATTCTCTGCCGATTGATCTCGGTTGGGAAATATTTAAAAACATGCCGCGCCGTAACCAGCGAGCCATCCGCCAGCGGCGTGGCGGTACCCCAGGCTTCCACACAATCTCCTGCTGCAGAACCCGACTCCAAGAGCACAGGCGTGGGGCCAGAAAACTGGCCCCACGCTGCATGATCACACGATGTGACATGACGCCCCGTGCTATGCGAACCACAACCAGAAGCGACTGCCAGAACAACAAGGAACAGACAACAGTTCCGGCGAAGCCGCACGAAACTACATGTTGTTGGTCCAGACAACCTCGCCATCCGCGATCACTTCCACTAAATAGGTGTCAACATCAAGCATGGTTGACTCCACCTCGTAGAGAACTTCGCCAGTTCCAGTGGACCACTCCGTAGCCCAATAGAACCCCGAGTCGAACATGCTTGCGACAGCGTTCGCAACATCGGTGAAGGACCCGCTCACGCGGAACGCGACCGCACCATGTTCTCCCGCAATGTAGTCGGGAAGCGATCCGGTCGATTCGGGGAAGACCATGAACTCCACGGATGCGAGGGTGTTGTCTGGCCAATCCCAATCGCTGCGCCCAACAACGACTACCTCCGCGTACGAGTTCGTGAAGTCCAGCAACGAAATCGCCAGCGGAACAGGGGCGATTTCGCCGGCTGTCCAGCCGCTCAAACCGAAGTGATCCAGAATGTCTTCAGAGAACGGATCGACACCTTCCTGGACGAGAAGTTCAGCTATGAACTCCTTGAAAGACTCTGCGATTGACGGATCGCCAGGGCCATCCGGATTGATGAGTTGATCGCAGGGCTCCGCGTACCCATCACCCACAAGATCGCACCGAACACAGAACCAGACACCGTTTCGACCCTTGAACTGCTTGTAGCACACACCGTTGATCGTGATTTCAAAAATCCGCTCCGGAGGAATAGGTCGAGATTTCCCGCCGTCGGCTGGCCTGATCGAGATATCACCATCAGATGTGCGCGTGACTTCACAGCCCGCCTGCCACAAAGCGAACGACGCGAGACCCAGACACGCGAAACCAACAGCCATCTTCTTAAGCTTCATCGAAAAGCCTCCTCAAAACAATGACATGCACCTGACTTGCTCACGACTCAATGGTCTAGCTGTGCGCACCCACAATCAAACTACGGATGATCCAGCCAACCTTCCTGCCTTTGTCCTGCCTTTGTCCTGCCTTTGTCCTGCCCCTGTCCTGCCCCTGTCCTGCCCCTGTCCTGCCCCTGTCCTGCCCCTGTCCTGCCCCTGTCCTGCCCCTGTCCTGCCCCTGTCCTGCCGATAACACGAAGTTACCGGCCGATCCATGCCCTGTCAAGTGATAATTCGGGAAAAATCACTCTATTTTTTCCTTAGCCCTCGGCTATCTCATTCCTAACACCCAGGCTTGCCAAGCTGGTATCTGCGGCCCGCCCGGAGTAAACGCGATCAAGCTTGTATTCTCTGATCGTGCGGGCTTGGGCCGGGGCGGTGCCGAGTGACGCAAGTTGGGAGCGGGAGAGCCACAGACACCGCAGACTTTACATACGGACAGTTCTTAACAGACATGAGCCGACGCTGCGCGGTCCCGATTTGAGCGTCTGCGCAATACTGTTGACTGAAAAGAAAGTCGAACTTCCGCCCCTAACTTCAACACCCCTGCGCAAACGCCGCGAGGAACGCGAAGAAGTCGTCCGCGTCGATCACGCCGTCCCCGTTGAAGTCCGCCCGCATATCTCCGGCCGCGAAAGCCGTGAGGAACGCGAAGAAATCGTCGGCGTCGACCACGCCGTCGCCGTTGAAGTCCGCGGGGCAGGTCGGCACGCTCTGGCAGACAAACTCGCGGATCAGGAACGCGTCCAGCGCGGCCTCGACGATCGACGGCGAACCGAAATCAGAGGCCACAAAGCGCATCCGCACACTGTCCGTCGGCTCGCCGATCTCCGCCACCGACCAGCTGGTGAAGAACCAGCCGCCCTGGCTGCCCGGCCCCGTCGGGCCGAGCGTCTCGGCGTTGGTCCAGGTCTGGCCGGCGTCGAACGAGATGTCGACCTCGAAGACATCCTCTGAGGGGAAGCCCCTGTTGTTGCTGTACCAGCGCCAGTAGGAGACCTCCGCGCCTTCGTGCCCGGAGAGATCGAAGACAGGCGAGAGAAGTGTCGTCGCGCCCCCGCTCACGGCGTGGGTGCCCGTGAACAGCCCCTTGCGTCCGTCGGTGACCCAGATCTTCTCGCCGACGATCGGTGTGCCGGGCTGGGCGGGCGTTGCTTCAGAGACCATCCTCGTCCAGACGCCTGAAGTCGCGGTGTCGCCCGGCGCGCCGACGGTCCAGCCGCGATCGGTGTCGAAGTCGTCGTAGAAGATCTCGACCCACTCGCCGATATCGGCGGTCAGCGGGCTTGCTGCGCCGCCGGCGGGGTAGGTGACCACGCCGCTCTCAGCACCTTCTGCGATGAAGTAGTACTCGACGACACTCTCGCACCCGAGGCCGGGCAGCACGCCCTCGTACATGTCGCCATCGACACGCTCCAGAGGCACGCTCTGGAACGGGCCCGAGCCCGCGTTGTATCGGAGCTGCGCCGAGCCGTTTACGAGCGTGTCGTCGAAGACCGCGAGCCGGATCGGCAGGGCCGTCGGCTCCGCGGCGGCGACATGCGCCGGCAACTCGACGGTCTGCATCAGGCGCACGCCCGACGACGCGAGGTCCGGCGAGCCGACGATCGAGAACGCCTGGGGTCCCTGCGGGACCTCGTGACCAACAACTTCGGCGACCCACTCGCCCGGCGCGGGGTTCTCGACGAAGACCTGCTCGATGTTGTCGATGCGGTTGGGCCCGTCGCGGGTCGCCGGAGACGACGGGTTCTGCGGGTCGAGCCGCCATGGGTAGTGCACAACGCCGTCGGGATCGATCAGACGGAGGTCGAGGTCGTTGACGAGCGAGGGGGTGGTGTTGGGCGTTCCGGGCGCGTCGTCCCAGGCGATCGTGACTTTGAGCTCGCTCGCGCCCGCGGGGACGCTCACGCGGAAACGGCGTGTCTGCCCTTGGTCGACCGATCCGGAGGCGAGATTCCCGCTGCGGAGCTGGTCGATCGCGCGATCGATGCGGACCGAGCCGTAGCCGCTCTTGTAATCCGGCCCCGGCTCGAAAGTGTCCACGGCGGTGTGGGCGAAAACGGCTTTGACCATCGCGTTGGACGGCTCACCCTGTCCCGGGAAGCGGGCGCGGTAATCTTGCACGAAGAGGGCGCCGAGGCCCGCGGCGGTCGGCGAGGCCATCGAGGTGCCGCACATGGTGGCGTAGGCCATGTCCGAGCCCGGGCCGGTGCTGGTGACGCTGCCGACCCCGCCGACCTCGCAGCCGGGCGCGACCATGTCGGGGTGGAGGCGTCCGTCGTCGGTCGGACCCCAGCTCGAGAAAGTAGTCATGGTGTCGTTGTCGGAGTTGACGGCGCCGATGGTGATGGCGTTTTTGGCGGTGCCCGGGGGCGGGGCGGTGTAGTACTGGCCCATGCCGGAAGTGAGGCATCGCGACTGCGACCGCTCGTTGCCCGCAGCCCAGAAGACGATCATGGGTCGCCCGAGGTCGCCGAGCACGATGTTGTCGATCAACGCCGAGGTGACGGCGTAGTCGCCCATGATCGCGCAGTCGTGCCCGTTGATGCTGACATTGCTGCCGATCGAATTGTTGGCGATCACGACCGGGCTGAGCGCGATGGCGTCGGTGTACGCGCTCTCGGTGTTTCCGGGGTTGTCGTAGAGGTTGATGCCGCCCGACCCGCCGACGAAGGTCCACGAGTGGATCAGGGCGTTGGGGGCCATGCCCGCGAACTTGCCCTCCGAGGCGACGCCGGCGCCCGCGACGGAGCCGGCGACATGCGAGGCGTGGGCCGAAACGGCTTCTCCGGGTTGATAGGTCGAGACTCGCCCGGTGAAGTCCGCGTGCGACGGGCGGGCCAGGCCTACATCGAAAACCATCACATCCACGCCCGAGCCGTCGAGGCTGTAGGCCGGGCCCTGCACGATGTCGGCGCGGGTGAGCGCACGGTTGCCGTCGTTGAGCACCATCGGGCCCATGGCGGGCAGCGCCGGCTCGATCCACTGCACATCGGTGAGGCGCGCGATCTTTGCGATCGCGTCGGCGGGCGCCTCGACCACGAGCGTGCGCACGCTCGGCGCCGTGTCGCGGACGATGCCCCCCGCAGCCGTCACCACGTCGATCGCGTCCAGATCGGGGGCTCGGTCGGCGTGGAGCACGACATTGATCGCGAGCAGCTCGCCCGCTTGCTCGCGGGTTCCCGCTGGAAGCGTGATCCACGCGGAGGGTTCCTCTCCGGCGAGCTGCGGGTGGAGCTTCATCTCGGGCGTGACATCGCCGGAGGCGACGACCCGTCCGACGATGGCCGCCGCTTCGAACGACGCCCCGTCGACGCGTGCGAAAAAGAACCCGTCGCCGAGCGGCGCCAGCAGGCTCAGGCCCGCGTCGTGCAGTTCCGCCCGCTCCGAGGCGTCGGGCGTGGAAGCGAGGCGGACGAGCACCGGCCCCTCGGCCGCCGCAAGCGACGCCCCATCGGCCACCGGCGAGAGGACGACGCCAGCCCCTGGGTTCTTCCAACGCACTCCCCCCGCGATAGCGGTCTGATCGGCCAGGGCGTTCGCGGCGCCTGCGGCAACCACGAGCATCAGCGTCGGCGCGAGCTTCTTCCGCATCGTCGTATCACTCCGATCATGACCCACCCGGTGTCAGACAACCATACACCCGATTCCCGACGCAGCAGCGTCCCGCTCGGTTATCGGGATCGGCAACTCTGAAAAACGGCCGCCCGACGGAACGGGGGTTCTCGTCCGTCGGGCGACCGCTTCAAAGGAGAGCCGAAGTCAGAGCACCCAACGCATCAGCAGCCGGCGGCGAACGCGGAGAGGTAGGCGAAGAAGTCGTCGGCGTCGATCACGCCGTCGCTGTTGAAATCGGCGCGGCTGTCGCCGGCGGCAAAGAGCTGGAGGAACAGGAAGAAGTCGTCGGCGTCGACAACCCCGTCGCCCGTGAGGTCGGCCGGGCAGGAGGGTGCAGAGACATCGAGACGGAGCACATAGGGCACCATGCAGCACCCGTCCTGCGTCAGCGCGTTGCCGACGATGGTCTTGCCGTCGCCTGCGGCGTAAGCGGTGCTCAGGGCGCGGAAGGCGTCGAAGTTGACCCCCTGGTAGTTGGCCTCGACATGGTCGATCAGCCGCTCAAGGCCGCCGGCCTCTGTCCAGATGAACGCGTCGCCGGAGGGATTGTCGTAGAACCCGAACTGATCGAGGATGCCGATGACGGCGCCGCCGTCGTCGGCGACCCATGTCGGGCTCGAAGACTTGAACGGCGCGGGCGTCTGACCGAGCATGGTCAGCGTCTGTGTCTGGATGTCAAAGAGGAACGCGTCCTCGCGGAAATCGCCGAAGCCCGTGCCGGGGTCCATGAGCGCAAATCCCGAGATGTAACGCCCGTTGGCGCTCATGTGGATGAACCGTTCACTGGTGCTGCCGGGAACCTCGACGCGGAGGAGCCCGCCCGAACGGTCCCAGATCACCGCCGCCGCGGTCTCGTCGAAGAACTGGGCGAAGCCCGCGAAGAGCTGCCCGTCGGCGCTGACGGTTGTGGCGGCGGTGCGTCCCGAGCCGCTGGCGAGGTCGGGCAGCGTCTGCGGGGCCTGCATCGTGTCCAGATCCCAGAAGTACGCGTCGGAAAACTCGCTGCAGCAGGGATCGAAGATGCGCTGGTAGTTGATCATGCCGACTACGGTGGAGCCATCGGCGTTCGCTCGCCACACCTCGCTGTATGTGCCGAAGAACTGATTGGGCACAAGGAACTTGTCCTGCGCACCGTCGCGGTACACCCAGCCGAACAGGCCGAAGCGACCGGGATCCCACGGATCCTCGGTGAATGTCACGCCGAACGCGGTCTGCGCATCGGCCGAAGCGGACCGGAGGTCGCCCCCGGTCGCCGGCAGCAGCGTGAAGTCCTGCGACTGGACATCGAAGCGCATGAGCTGCGGGCCGTTGGGGCTGGGCGCCCCGTAGAAGAACGCCTGGCCCGTCACGGTCTCGCCGTCGGCGCTGACGGCGCGGAGCGCCATCCCGTTGTGGGCGCCGGGCAGATCTTCAAGCAGGATCAGTTCCGCGTTGGGTGTCGCCTGCGCAGCGCCGGCGAAGAGCAGCGTCAGCGTCGCGAGCGATCGTTTGGTCAACATCATGGGATCTCCTTCCCGTCGGGTCTTGCCGGAGTCTCCGGCGGCCGCCCTGCACCGGGTCAGCCTTGGGGGAAACCCCGGCGGCGGCGTCTCCGCCGCGCCGGGCAGAGGGGGAATCAGCAGCCGGCGGCGAACGCCGTGAGGTAGGCGAAGAAGTCGTCGGCGTCGATCACGCCGTCGCTGTTGAAATCGGCGCGGCTGTCGCCCGACGCGAAAAGCTGGAGGAACAGGAAGAAATCGTCGGCGTCGACAACCCCGTCGCCGGTCAGGTCGGCGGGACACGACGGGGCGTCCACACCAAGGCGCACGGCGTAGGGGAAGCGGTTCCAGTCCTGATCGCGACCGACACCGACGACAACGCTGCCGTCCGCCGAAGCGCCGTAGCCGGTGACCAGGTCACGGAACTCGGTCGGATCGACGCCCTGATGGCGGTTGAGGATGTGGTCGGCGAGCTTCTCGAGGCCGTGCTCCTCGGTCCAGATGAACGCGGCGCCGAAGGGGAAGTCGTAGAAAAGCTCGGCGTTGAGGGTGCCGATGACCGTCTTGCCGTCATCGGAGATCCACGAAGGCACTGCGCCCTTGAAGCCCGCTGGCGTCTGGCCCATCATCGTGACCGTCTGCGTCTGCAGGTCGTAGATGAAGCCGTCCTCGCGGAAGTCGAAGCCTGTGCCCAGATGCATAAGAGCGAAACCCGCGGCGTACCGCCCGTTGGCGCTCATCACCAGGAAGCGGCTGCTGATCGCGTCCGGAACATTGACCTGAGCGCTGCTCCCGTCGGCCGCCCAGACCACCGCGACGGCGCTGTCGTCGGGGAACTCCGCGAAGCCGGCCATGAACTGCCCGTCGTCGCTGACGCCGGTGGTCGCGAAGCGGCCGGTGCCGGCGGGATCGGGCAGGTTCAGGGGCTCGTTCATCGTCTGGAGGTCCCAGATGTACCCGTCCATGAAGGTCGGGCAGCACGGGTTGAACTCGCGCGTGTAGTTCCGGTAGCCGACAACATACCTTCCGTTGGCGCTCACGCTCCACGCGTTGCTCATCGCGCCGAAGATCTGGTTGGGAACGATCGTCCGCTCGGTGTCACCCTCTCGGTAGAAGAAGCCGAAGGCGCTCCTGCGGGTCGGGTCGATCGGATCGTTCGCGGCGGTCCAGCCGACGAGCACGCTCCCGTCGTGCGAGGCGGTGCGCAGGTCGCCGCCGGTGCCCGGCAGCGGGGTGAACGCGCCGGTGTCCATGTCGAAGAGCACGGCGAGCCAGTCGTTGCCGCCCTGGCCGTCGGGAATCAGACCCTCGCCGATGACGGTTGATTTGTCGGCCGTGACGGCGCGGGCGTTCATCTGCGCCGGCGCGTCGGGGAAGGAGCCGATGTTCACAAACTCGGCCTGCGGGAGCGCGAGAGCCGAGCCGCAGGCCAGCAGCGTGGCGAGAGCGACGCCGGGAACCGTTCGATGCAAACCGTTCATGAGGGGGTTCTCCATCTGTTGCTTGACGCGCGCCCTGTTGGCCCGGGGGCGTCCGCGTCTTCGGGGGTGGGGTAAACCCCGTCGCGCCGTTTCCGTCGCGACGGAGCGGGGGAGTCAGCGGCGACGGCGCGTCACGAAGAGGCCGCCGACCGCGAGGGGTGCGAGCACACCGGGAGCGGGCACGACCGTGAGGATCGCGCCCATGCCCCCGCCCGCGGCGGGGAAGGGAGAGACCTGGTTGTTGTTGTCCAGATCGATGATGTACAGGTTGTTGTCGCTGGAGCCGACGGTGAAGTCGTTGTACATCTCGGTGCCGAAGTTCACGAAGCTGAACGCGTCGGTCTCGTACTTGACAGCCAGCCAGATCCTGTCGCCGGAGTTCACGAAGATCCCGGGCGTGATGTCGAGCGTCGGGAACAGCACCTGGCCGAGGCCGACGCTCGTCGGGGCGACGCTGCCCGACCAGAGCAGGGTGTCCGAGCCGCCGAGCAGCTGCGGCACGCCGTCGCCGTCGTCGAGGTACAGCGAGACATCGGCGTTGATGTTGATGGCGCCGGGCCCGCCGAAGCCGCCGCTGGAGTAGGTCATCGTGAAGGTGATGTCCTGCAGCTCGCCGCCGCCGGCGATGACCATGTCGTCGGCGAGGATCTGATTGTCGAAGTTGGTGATGTTGAACCCGCCGGACGAGTCGGTCATGTTGCTGTACACGGGGATGGCCGAGGCGGAACCTGCGGCCAACAGCAGGGCGGTCATCGAGCAAGCGATCTTGTTCATCTCTGGATCTCCTCCGGTCTTGGTGTCTGTCTCTCTTCCGCGAGCCGCCGGAACCGGTTGCCGACACCCGCGATCCTGTCCGGCGGGCCCCTGGGCCGGCCGGGTGTTCTGAACTGTGCTCAGCATACATCGGTCCGGAGGCCGCGCCAAGGGGTTCCTCGGATTTCAGCAAATTTCCTTTCCGAGGCCCGGAATCCGCCCTCCCCGATCGATTTCTGTGCTTGCCTCCCGATTCTGCTTGTGCTCGGGCACGACCCGATGTATGCTGAGCACAGTTCAGAGATTTTTTCCGCCCACCTCCGAGCGGGGTTGCGGCAGGCCGCCGATACTCGGGTAGATATGCGTCCAACATCCGGCCCAACAACCAATCAAAGGCCAATCGAAATCCCCTGGGAGGGCCGCGAGGCCGACTCCACCGACCACGAGCCCCTCTCCCAGGAGGAAAGATCCGCACTCGACCGCATCGCCAGACGCCTCCACGGCGAGCTCCGCTCGGCCATCCTCGCCCTGCCCGAGCCGGCGCGGGGCGCCAGCGGCATGGCCCGCCACCTGGGGGTTGAGCGGACCACCTGCCAGCGGATCGTTTCGGGCGTCAGCGGGCCCTTCCCGGGGCCCGAACTCGTCACCCGCCTGCCGGGGGTTCAGGGGCTCCGCCGATTCGTCGCCTCGCTGCGTGAGGGGGAGGATCTGGACGACTCATCGATCGACTCGGTCGAGGCGGCGGTGGACCGCTTCGCCGAGGGCGTGCGGACGATGGGGCCCAGCCGCAGCAAGCTGCTCCGGCGGATGCGGACCGCCCACGGGTCCCCCCCCGCAACCCCGGGCGACGCCGACGGCGAACTCGCTCAGCGGACCCAGCTCTTCGAGAGCGGGCGTCGGCTGACGGGGCAGTATTCAGAGGTGAGCCTTGCGACCTTCGCCTTCCGCCCGACGCCGGGCGAGCCCGGGCTGATGGACTCGGCCCAGCTCCGGGGCTTTCTGGGGCACCATGTGCGCCGGGACGCGATGCCGTTCTCGTTCCTGTGGTTTTCGGACATGAGCGCGTCGGAGGATCCGGGCACGGGCTCGTACAGCACGCTGGAGCGCGAGCCGGTGAAGGGGCGGAGCCAGGGGTTGGTGCTGCCCGAGTTCAGCTCCGAGCCGCTGCCGGTCATCACCTCGCGGGGGCCGGGCAACAAGACCGTTTTCCTCGTCGACCCCAAGGAGATCGATCCGGACCGGCCGATCGATGTCGTCGCGGCCGGGCGCACCGACGCGGCGCAGCGGCACCCCGCCGGCGGCAAGCCCCCGCTGCACGAGGTCTGGATGCTCGGGCGGTTCCCCGCCAAGCGGCTGATCTTCGATGTGCTGCTGCACCGCTCGATGGCGCGCGCGTGCATCCCGAGCGTCGGGGTCTACAGCGTGCAGCCCAACCTCGCCGAGACACAGGAGCTCCGCTGGCTGGACCGCTTCCCTGTCACGCCCAAGCTCGAGGTGCTCCAGCCGGGCATCGCCAACATCGCCCACGCCGCGTATCCCCGCTACACCGAGCTGCTCGGCCACCTCTTCGACCGCCTGGGCTGGGACGCGGGCGAGTTCATCGGATACCGCTGCGATGTGGTCTACCCCGTCTGGGGCGGCGGGCACTGCATGATCTTCGACTTCGGACGCGAGGAAGAGGACGCGGGTTGAGGGTCGAAGTCGATCGAGACCCGGCGTTGGCGATCGTTTGATCGGTCGACATCCATAGTCGCCTGCGCAAGTGATGATCCAGCGCACCGACCTCTCGAACTGTTCGGTTCGGGGGCATGTTGACACTGCTCGGGGACATCGCTGACAGCAAAGACACTGGCGGACGAGCCGCCAGTGCCACAGGTCTTGCGCGACAGCACGCCCGCTGAAAGCCCCGAAGGGGCGCGGGGTTGTAGCCACGGGTGGAAGCGTGCGCAGCACGCTGGAACCCGTGGATAGCGTCATTCACCCCCCGCTCTGAAGGAGCGGATGACGCGCACGATCAACACCACGCCTTCCTTCGCCCCTTCAGGGCGAAGTCGTTCTTGCGCCGCTTTCCACGGGTTGCGCTCCGACCGACGCTACGCGTCGGCCTGCGCTCCACCCGCGGCTACAACCCATCGCTCCTTCGGAGCGAGGGAAGCGCGTGCGCCGGTCGGATCTCGCCCAGCCATTCGATGCCAGGTTCACAAACGCGGCACGCAAGACGCCTCATCAACGAAGCCTCACGCCGCGACCCTCACCACCCCAGCACATACGCGAAGATCAGCGGCGCCACGATCGACGCGTCCGACTCGATCATGAACCGCGGCGTGTCCTTTTCCAGCTTGCCCCAGGTGATCTTCTCGCCCGGCTCTGCGCCCGAGTACGACCCGAAGCTGGTGGTCGAGTCGCCGATCTGGCAGAAGTACGACCAGACGGGCACGGCCTGCTTGAGGTCGAAGTTGAGCATCGGCACGACGCAGATGGGGAAGTCGCCGGCGATGCCGCCGCCGATCTGGAAGAAACCGACGCCCGAGCCCTTGGGCGCGATCTCCTTGTACCACTTGGCGAGGCTGACCATGTAGTCGACGCCGGGGCGGACGATCGTGGTTCGCGAGAGCTCGCCCTCGATATTGCGGGCGGTGAAGATGTTGCCGAGCGTCGAGTCTTCCCAGCCGGGGACGAAGAGGGGGAGGTTCTTCTCAGCAGCGGCGAGCAGCCACGAGTTCTTCGGATCGGCCTGGTACTGCCCTTCCAGCTCGCCCGAGAGCAGGAGGCGGTAGAAGAACTCGTGCGGCAGGAGCGTCTCGCCCTTCTCGTCAGCTTCTTTCCAGAGGCGCATCATCGAGCCCTCGATCCTGCGGATCGCCTCTTCCTCGGGGATGCAGGTGTCGGTGACGCGGGCGAGCCCTTCGTCGAGGAGGGCCTGCTCGTCCTCGGCCGTCAGCTCGCGGTAGTTGGGCACGGGGCGGTAGTGCTCATGGGCGACGAGGTTGAAGACATCCTCTTCGAGGTTCGCCCCGGTGCAGCTGATCGCGTGGACCTTGCCCTTGCGGATCATCTCCGCGAGCGAGCGCCCGAGTTCGGCGGTGCTCATCGCGCCCGCAAGCGTCAGGAACATCACCCCGCCCCGGTCGAGGTGGTCGTTCCACGCCTTGGCGGCGCGGACCGTCGTCGCGGCGTTGAAGTGGCGGTAATGCTCGTCCATGAAGGATCTGATGCTCACGGGTGACCTCCGGGCGGTTGATCGTGGGAAAGGTTCACCGAGTCTAGAAGCGCCCCGCCCAGCACGCCCGCCAGGGCTTCCGCTTCGGCGGGGTCGGCGAGGAGGTCGCTGCGGATCTCCAGCTCCAGCCCCGTGTACAGAAGTGACGCGAAGTCTCGTCGCAGGGCGGTCGTGTGGCCGTCGGCGACGCCTTCGTACGGCTCGTTGGCCCGGGTCTCCAGGCCCGTCCGATCACGGATCGCCTCGATCCAGCGCTCCGCGATTTCACGCTCCGCCCTCCGGACGGGGTCGAAGAGGACGCCGACCTCGACGCTCCGGCGCACGCCGTCGAGCACAGGCGTGAAGGAGTGGATCGAGATGTGCAGGGTGGTCAGGCCCGCCCGGGAGGCGAGGTCGACGAGCTGGATCGCCCGTGACCGCAGCGGCGTGTAGTGTGCCGCGAGGATCTCCCGCTTGTCGTCTTCGGGCAGCCCGCGCGTGAACTCCGACCAGAGGCCCGGATTATCCAGCGAGCGGTTCAGCTCGACGACCAGGCGCGAGACGGCCGAGAGGAGCAGCGGCGCCCCCAGGTCGGAGGCGAACTTGAGGGCGACGGGCAGCACGCCCTCGTCGTAGCCGCGGTGCGAGTTGAGCTCGGCCTCGGCGCCGGCGAAGGCTTCGGCCCACGCTTCGGGCACGCGATTGCCCGCGTGCTCGCACGAGAGCATGACGAAGACCGGACGCGCGGGCTGCTGCGGCATGGTGCTCAGCCCTCGGGCGTGAAGGGCTCGCCTTGGCGCAGCGCGTCGGCGAGCTTGGTGTAGACGCGCCGGAGGGCGGCACGGTCCGGCGCCGGGCCGAGCGCCTTGAGGATGCGGGTCGCGAGTGTGCCGTGGTTGAAGATGGTCTGCAGGGGCTTCGGATCAACCCCGGGCGAACGCGGCAATTCGTCGTCGAGGCGGCGCCAGAGCTCGCCGGCCTTCACCCCCCCGCTCGCTTCGCTGATCCCGAAGGCTCGCAGGAACGACGCGTCGGCAATCGTCGCCCGCTCGGCGTCTTTGATGCAGCCCAGCAGGATCGCGTGCAAGGAGTCGACGCCGAAGGCCTGGAGTTCGTTGAGGCTGATCCAGCGTTCTTCGGCGAGCGCCCGCACGGCCCGGATCACCAGATCGCAGACCGCGATGTCCGAGGCGGGGCACTCCTGGATGTCCAGCAGGCGGATCTCGATCGAGCCGCGGTCGAAGCGGGCGATGCAGCCGCGGGCGTTGACCCACTCGTGGCGGATGATCCCCTCGGGGTCGTGGGGTTCGAGGTCCTTGTAGATCCCCGCGAGCAGCACGCCCTCGTAGTCTCGCCGTGAAAAGACGGGCTCGGGGATCACGCGCCCGCTGACCGACGGCACTGCCCTCGCGTTGGCCCGGTAGACCTCCAGCCTCGCGTCGGCGAAGGCGGTCGGCGCGCCGTCCATGACGGGGGAAGCCGCGGCCAGCGCGGGGAGGATCGGCAGGACCATGCGGACCGCCGCGTGCAGGCGTGCGAACTCGGCGTCGTCGGCGAAGGGGAGGTTGATGTGGGTGGACTGGAGGTTGGCCCACCCGTGCCCGCGGCAGTCGAAGATCCGGTTGAACGCCTCGTACACCGGCGAGTACTCGTGGGGCCACAGGCGCATCTCGGCGAAGGGATCCATCCACGGGTGCGTCGCGCCGGGCAGCAGGCGGCAGCCCATGGGCGCCAGCACCTCTTCGACTCTCACGACATGCGACTGAAACAGATCCGCCAGCCCCCCGAGGTGGGGCACGGGGCGGATGGTTTTCAGCTCGACGACATGCAGGGCGAGCTCGTTGGACCAGCCGATGACGCTCCCCTCGCCGTCGGGCTCGACATCGCTGGTGTACTCGCCGGCGATCGCCTTCATCACCTCGTCGGCGACGGGGCGGACATCGAGCGTCTGCTCGTCGACGATCATGTATTCGAGCTCGACCCCCACCCCCCCGAAGAGCCCGAGCGGGTAGCGGTAGTCGGAAATTTTCGGCGCGGGTTCTGTCATCTGCGGCTCGATTCGATCTTGGCGAGCAGGTGGTCGACGATGCGCCGGTAGAGCCAGTCGCCGAGGATTTTGTCTTCCACGCCCGCGTCGATGCTTGGGTTGTCGTTGATCTCGATGATCTTGGGCTTGCCGCCCAGGACCTTGATGTCGACGCCGTAGAGCCCGTCGCCGATGAGCTTTGCGGCCTTGACGGCCAGCGAGACGACGGCGCGGGGCGTGTCGTCGAGGGAGAAGCTCTGGAAGCCGCCCTCTCGGACGCCTTTCTCGTGGTGTTGAAGGATCTGCCAGTGCTTGCGGGCCATGAAGTACTTGCAGGCGAAGACCGCTTCGCCCCCGAGCACGCCGATCCGCCAGTCGAACTCGGTGGGGGCGAACTCCTGGGCGATGAGCAGCTCCGAGCCGTTGAAGAGCTCGTCGATGCGGGCGTGGAACTCGTCCTCGGTGTCGACCTTGATGACGCCGCGGGAGAAGGCCTCGTCGGGGCGCTTGATGACGCACGGAAAGCCGATCTTCTCGGCGACCAGGTGCGTGCGGTCCTTGGAGAGGATGAGGGTCTCGGGCGTCGCCAGCCCGTGGCGCGTCATCAGCTCGGCGAGAAAAACCTTGTTGGCGCACCGGAGGATGGACTGCGGATCGTCGATCACCGCCAGCCCCTCGGCCTCGGCCCGTCTGGCGACCCTGTAAGTATGGTGGTCGACGGCGGTTGTCTCGCGGATCAGCAGCGCGTCGAACTCGGCGATCCGGCCGGCGTCGTCGGCGTGGATGAGCTCGGCCCTGAACCCCGCGGCTTCGGCCGCCTTAAGAAACTTCTTGATCGCCGGAGGGTCCGAAGGCGGGATCTCCTCGTGCTCGTTGACGAGGATCGCCAGGTCGTACCGGGCCTGGGTCTTTTTCGATCCCTTGCGGCGCGGCCGCTGGAGGAACCGCTGGGCCTGCTCGATGGCGTAGGGCCTGTGGTCCTCGGGGATTTCGCCGGCGCCGATGACGCGGACGCTCTCGATATTCCACTTGTCGTCTTTGACAAAGACGGCCCGGAGGAACGGGGCGGGGAACTGGTTGAAGAGCGCCAGGGCGAGCCGGTCGTACCGGTGGGCCATGTTGCGTCCGAAGTAGATGCTCAGCTCGAACTCTTCGGACTTGAGCGGCGCGAGGCTCTTGCGGACGAGGTCGTCAAGCTCGTGCCCGACGATCCGGATGATCGGCGAAAGCCGGAAGTCGAGGATGGTGCCGACCGACGGCCAGGGCGTGTGCCCGCGGGCCGCGGCGAGCAGCGAGACATAGTAACCGGCGGATTGATAGCGGTACGAGCGGCAGAGGTTGAAGACCTTGGCCCGGCGGACAGCCGCGAAGCGCGGGTCGGTGAGATAGTCGCGCGCCGCGACGACCTCGGTCCCGGGCACATGCAAGGGCCAGCGTTCGGGGCGATCGACGACGACGAGGGCGTTCATCGGGCGGATCCCCGTTTGTTCCTGCGCTTGCGGGCGGGCGGCTGGCTGCCGCCCGCGGGCTCGATCACCAGGAGGTTTGCGTCGTGGGTGAGGACGCCGAGCATGATCGCCGCGACGACGCGCGACATCGGCGCGTGGTAGACGCGGGCGGGATCGCCCGGGCGCTCGGCGAGCGGGTCGGCGATCGTCAGTCGGCGCTTGCGCCCGTGATGCCCGCAGACGACCACGAAGTGTCCGGCGGGCTCGCCCCGGATGTCGTCAGAATCGTCGTGGGGGCCGAACTCGCGCGGGACGCGGTAGAGGTAGGTCGAGCTCAGGCCGGTGATCAGCGGGCGCCCCTCTCGCAGGTGGGCGCTGATCAGGGCCGAGCTGACATCCTCCATCAGGATCTCGCCGCCGGCGTCGAGGAAGGCCCGGTAGCCCTCGGTCGCGGCGGCGAAGCGTTCGTCGCGTCCCTCGCCCTTCGCCTCCGCCTGGCGGGCGAGCCGGTTGCCGAGCAGGCCGGGGTCCGCCGGGCCGCCGTCGGGCGAGGGGAACCAGCTCGGGTCGAACATGTGAAGGTTGAATGTGTACAGGCGGGCGCGGTAACCCCGCTGCAGGGCGTGCAGCCCGAGGAGGACTGCCAGCGTCCCGCCGTGCTCGAGCCGCGGGACCGTGTCGATGACCTCGGCCAGGTCCGCCCCGTCGCCGAAGTAGCGGTAGACCGCGTGCAGGCAGGTCGGCCCGCACGCGACATCCGTCGGCTGGGGCTGCATCTCCAGAGGGAGTCGGGTTTGTTGCACCAAAGCGGTAACGCCCCTTGGAGGTTGTGGCTGCTGGCTTGCGGCCGCCGGAGCCGATGGTAATGTTAGATGGTGCGGGAAGATGTCAAGCCCCGGGACGCCCGGGCGCAGAAAGCGATCCACAGATGAATCAGTCCAGCGGGGAACCGCTCAAGCGCGATCCCGGCGCTGCGTCGGCCGGTCCGGTCCGGGTCGGGGGTGTTTGCCACGCCCTGTTCGCCTTCGATGTCGGGATCGGGATCGACCTGGCCCGGGCCGAGTCGCTCGTCCGCGAAGGGGTGCGGGGGAGCGTGGTGCGATTGCGCCGGCCCTCGCCCGCGTGGTTCGAGTACAAGCCGACGCCGCTGCGGGTCTCGGCCGAGGCGCCGGCGATCCGGGTGGCGAAGATGGCCAGCGAGCCGGGCGTCGAGTGCACGCTCTACGACTTCGGGGCGATCGGGGTGAACTTCCGCATCCCCTTCGACACCGACCTGCAGGACCTCGCCGAGCTGACCCGCGCGCTCTACGACAACCAGGAGCTGATCGAGGCCGCCCGGGCGTGCGCCGAGTCGCTCGCGGGCTCCGTGAAAGAGGCGATCAGCAAGTACGAGTTCTCGTCGTTGGTCGAGGACTACGCCGCGATCGCCGTGCAGCGCTGGCCCGAGACCGTCACGCCCGAGGGGCTGCTGGATTCGCACCGGACGCTCCTAGCCAAGACCCTCCAGGCCGAGGCGGGCGGGCTCTCGGCGCAGCAGATCGAGCACACGCTGGCGGCCCGCATGGGCTACGGCTCGGGCGACCTGACCGTCGTCGACTGGAACGCGGCCCTGATCTTCGACCCCGAGCCCGCGGATGTGGTCAGCCTCCTCCAGCACGCCAATGTCGAGCTCCTGGAGATGCGCCTGCTCGACGAGCAGCTCGACGACATGCTCGACCGCTCGCGCGAGCTGATGGAGAAAGTGCTCAAGGCGAGGATCTGGCCCCTGAGCAAGGGGGCCAAGGCGATCCGAGAGTTCGCCGAGCTCGCCACCGACAAAGCCCTGCTCTTCGAGGGTGTCAACAACGGCATCAAGCTCCTCGGCGAGCAGTACATGGCCCGCCTCTACCGCCTGATCTCCGACCGCCTGAACCTGCCGCAGTGGGACGCGGCGGTGCTCCACAAGCTCGAAACAGCCGAGAGCGTCTACGACAAGCTCGGCACGATCGAGTCGACGAAGCGGCTGGAGGTGCTGGAGATCATCATCATCCTGTTGATCGCGATCTCGATCGTGATGCCGTTCATCCCGGGGCTGGACAAGTAACCCCGCCTCAGCGGAGCTCGACGCCCAAGAGCAGGCCCATGTAGAGCAGGAAGCCCGCCAGCAGCAGCCAGCCCTCGAAGCGGGAGATCCGGCCACCGCTCTTCATGATCGGCACGAGCACCACGCTGAGGATCACGAGCGCCGGGATGTCCAGCCAGAGCGAACGGGTCTGGACGGTCTGCGGGCCGACGGTCGCGGCGATCCCCAGGATCCCGAACGCGTTGAAGATGTTCGAGCCGAGGATGTTGCCCACCGCGATGTCGGCCTGACCCCGGACCGCCGCGAGGAGACTCGTGACCAGTTCGGGCATCGAGGTGCCCGCGGCGATGATCGTGAGGCCGATCATCAGCTCACTGACGCCCAGCACGCGGGCGAGCTCGACCGCCTGCCAGACCAGCAGCCGTGAGCCCCCGATCAAGACCGCCAGCCCCGCGAGCACGAGCAGCACGAGGAGCCAGGCCGGCGGACGGCTCGACGGGGCGGGGACCGGCAGTTCGTCCGCCCGCACCTCCGGCACGCCGGGCCCGGCCCGCGAAGCCGCTCGCAACGCGCTGACGAGAAACCAGATCAAGACCAGCACCAGGAGCGGCCCGCACCACCTCGGGATCGCACCGGACCCGATCAGCGCCAGCAGCGGCACCAGCGCCGCGCCCACGCAGAGCACCGCCTCCCGGCGCACTTCCGCGTAACGCACAACCATCGGGCGCACGATCGCTGTCACGGCAAGAATCACGCCGATGTTGAAAATGTTCGAGCCGAGGACATTCCCGACGGAAATGTCTGTCGAACCGCCCAGCGTCGCGGCGACGCTCGCGCCGAGTTCGGGCGTCGAGGTGCCGAACCCCACCACCGTCATCCCGATGAACAGGGGCGAGAGCCCCGCCCGCAGCGCAAGCCCGGACGCCCCTCGCACGAGCAGCTCCGCCCCGATCGTCAGGAGCACCAGGGCGCCGACGATCGCTCCGACTGCCGCGAGTACGCTCATGCCGACACCCCCCGTTCACCGCGTGAAACAGCCTACTTCCGCACGCCCCCGAATTTACCGAAGCTGGAGAAGGCGATGCGTCCCGAGGGTGTTTCGGCGGCCGCGGCGGCGCGGTCGGCCCGCTCGACCGAAACAAACGCCTCGGGCGCGACGCCCCGGACCATCTCCAGCGTCGGCTGGAGCCTGCGCCTCGGGATCGCCAGAAACGCGACCTCGACCGGGCCTTTCATGCCCGAGCCTTCGATCCGCGTGACCTTGTAGCCCGCGTTCCGCATCACGGTGCTCACATCGATCTCGGGACGCGAGTTGATAACCCGGAGCACGCGGTAGCCCAGCGCGATGCGGCTCTCGATCGTCATCCCGATCAGTGTCCCGGTCGCGAACCCGGCGCCGTACGCCACCAGCGCGAACGGGTTGGTCAGGAAGTTGATCACACCCCCCACCGCAAGAGCCCAGATGATGACTTCGAAGAACCCCAGGAAGGTCGCGAGGAACTTCTGGCCGTTGATCACCACGATCATGCGGATGGTGCCGATCGGCACATCCAAAATGCGGGCGAAGAATATCAGGAGCGGGATGTACCAGGCCATCTCCATCGGGCAGCCTCGCGCGGGGGAACACGGGGGCGGAAAGGGCGAAACACGCTCGCCCGGATCAAGCCGCAAGTATTGGCGCTCGCGGGCCCTGCCGCTCGCCTCAGAGCCCCGCGGAGGGCCCCTCTGCCCGGCCTTTCAGCTGCCGTCGGGCCGGGGTCTTGCGACCGCCGGGTCGGCGTTCAACGCCTTGGCCAGCCCGAACGCCCCGACCAGAAGCACGATGCAGAAGGGCAGGGCCGTCGCGATCGCCCCCGCCTGGAGCGCCGCAAGCCCCCCCGCGAGCAGCAGGACCGCCGCGACCGCTCCCTCGGCGACCGCCCAGAACACGCGCAGCCAAGGCGCGGGGTGGGGTTTCCCCCCAGAGGCGATCGTATCGATCACCAGCGAGGCCGAGTCCGAAGAGGTCACAAAGAACAGCGTGATGCAGAGCACCGCCGCCATCGCCGTGATCGCGGCCAGGGGCAGCCCGTCGAGCATCACGAACAGCGCGACCGGGACATTGCCCCAGTTTACTTCGTGGACCATCGGCGCAACCGCCCCCGCTTCCGCGTCACCGGCGACCGGGTTCTGCGTCGCGACGGGCGCGGGTCTTTCGGCCGGCAGGCTCTCGTGCAGAAAATCGGCGAGGCTCCCTTCGCGGATCGGGGCGTCTCGTTCGGGCGGGGTCAGCACGCCCGTTTCCTGGTTGTAGAGTTGCTGGTGCAGGGCGGTGTTGCCGAAAACGCTCAGCCAGACGAAGGTCGTCAGCGGGGCGACGATCATCACGCCGAAAACGAACTCACGGACCGTCCGGCCCTTGGAAATCCTGGCGATGAACATGCCCACAAACGGCGACCATGAAATCCACCACGCCCAGTAGAAGACCGTCCAGTTGCCGAGCCACCGCTCACGGTCCGGGGCGTCCCAGGTCGCGGTCCAGAACGAGTTGACCGGGAGCTGCTGGAAGTAGGTGCCGAGGTTCTCGACAATCCCGTTGAGGACGAACAGCGTCGGCCCCGCGATCGCGACAAACAGCAGCAGCCCGACCGCCAGCACCATGTTCACCTCGCTGAGCCGGCGGACGCCGACATGCAGCCCGGTGACGACCGAGACCGTCGCGATGGCGGTGATGACGCCGATAAGCACCACCTGCACACCGCCCCCGCTGGACAGCCCGAAGATGTGCGAGAGCCCAGCATTGATCTGCTGCGCCCCAAGCCCCAGCGAGGTCGCCACGCCGAAGAGCGTCGCCACGACCGCGATGATGTCGATCAGGTCGCCGATCCGCCCGTGCACCCGGTCGCCCAGCAGGGGCACAAACAGCGAGCGGACGCTCAATGGCAGCCCCTTGCGGTAGCCGAAGTACGCCAGCCCCATCCCGACCAGCGCGTAGCACGCCCACGGGTGCAGGCCCCAATGGAAGAAAGTGAGACCCATGGCCGTACGCGCCGCGTCGAGGTCCCGCCCGCGTCCGACCGGGGGCGTGACATAGTGCAGCACGGGCTCGGCGACGCTGAAGAACAGCAGCCCGATGCCCATGCCTGCGCTGAAGAGCATCGCCAGCCAGGTCAGCGCGCCGAACTCGGGCCGGTCGGTGTCCTTGCCCAGCCGCACCTTGCCCCAGGGCCCCAGCCCGGCGAACACGACGAAGACGAGAAAGACCGACATCGACAGGATGTACATCCAGCCGAAGTGCCCGGTGAACGCCCGATTGAGGTCTCCGAAGACGCCCTCCGCCGAACCCGGCGCCAGCACCCCGTAGAGCGCGAACGCGACGATCAGCCCCACCGAGACGGGGAACACCACCGGATGGAACGGCAGGTTGCGCTTCAGACCGCCCCGGTTCCCGCTCACGCCGGCTTCTCGAAGTGCATGACGCCCCAAGCGAGCCAGCCCTTCTCGCCGCCCTCGATCCAGTGCCCCAGCCCCTTCCGCATCCTGTCGATGTAGTCCGGGCTGACCATCGAGCGGAGTTCTTCTTCCCGCTTCTCGGTCTCTTCGAGCACGCGCGAGTAGTGGCGAACGAGTTGGTGGGTCAGATCTTCAAAGCCCCTGAACCTGAGACCGGCGTCGGCGCACGCCTTCTTGTAGAAGCCCGGCGAGCCGAGCGTCGAGAGGTTGATCCTCGCGAGGATAGGGTCGAGCACACCCTCCGGGCAGTCGTCGGACTGCATCGGGTCGGTGAACACGAACCGCCCGCCGGGCGCGAGCACGCGTGCGACCTCGCGAACGACCGCCTCGCGGTCGCCGGCGTGGAGGATCGCGTCCTGCGACCAGACCAGATCGAACGAGGCGTCCTCGGCGTCGATCTTCTCGAACGAACCGTCGACGACGGTGATGTAGTCGTCCAGGCCCCGCTCGGCGTTGATGGCGCGGTGGCGTTCGTTCTCGGTCTCGCTGAGGTTCAGCGCCGTGACGCCGCACCCGTACTGCTGGGCGAGGTAGCGTGCCGCGCCGCCGTAGCCGGCGCCGAGGTCGATGACGCGTGTCTTTGCGTTGATCTCGGGCGGGACGGAGGCGAGCTTCTCGACGGTTCGTCGGCTCGCCTCGGCGATGGGGTCGTCGTCGGACTCGTACAGCCCGATGTGGATGTCTTCGCCGCCCCAGATGGTGGCGTAGAAGTTGTCGGCGTCCTGGCTGTTGTAGTACTCGCGCGCGGCGTCGGTGGCGCTGTTGATCGGAGCGCTCATGCTTCGGTCTTCCCCTGTCTTTCGTTCTCGTTGGCGGGCGCGTGGTAGGCCTTCTCGGCGACATGGATGAAAAAGTCCGGCTCGTGCTCGCGGTGGGTCTCGTGGAAGTCCCCGAAGGTCTCGATCTCCTGGAAACCGACCTGCTGCATGATCGACCGCGTGTAGTTCTGGCGGAGCGGGAACATGTTCAGATGGAACACCGACTTGTCCGGGAAGCTGTACCGGAAGCGGGCGAGCCCCTCGTCGATGTACTCAGGCTCGGCGGCGACATCCTCCCCGCAGTAGTAGTAGCGTCGCCCGGGTCTGGTGCGTCCGTCCAACAACGCGTCGTAGTTGCGGTGGTCGAGCACGAGCACGCCGTCGTGACGGAGCGCCGCGTAGAACTCCGCGAGCGACTTGCGCCGGTCGTGGTCGTTGAACAGGTGCGTGAAAGAGTTGCCCAGGCAGATCACCGCGTCGAACCGTCCGTGCACATCGCGGTTGAGCCACCGCCAGTCCGCCTGAACGGTGCGGAGGATGTGCCCGCGCCGCCGGCCGTTCTCGAACGCCTTTGCGAGCATCTCCGGGCTCCCGTCGGCGCTGACGACATCGAACCCCTCCTCCATCAGCCTGACGGAGTGGAAGCCGGTTCCGGCCGCCACATCGAGCACGCGGTTGGCCCCGCGCTTCTTGAGCACATCGATGAAGAAGCGGCCCTCGGTCTCGGCCCTGCGGTCCCAGTCGATCAGTTCATCCCACTTGTCGACAAAGCCCTCGACATACTCCTGCTCGTAGTGGTCGGTGTGCCGGACTTTCACCGGGTCGTTGCCGAAGCCCTGGTCGGGATTGACGAGAATGTCGTCTTTTCGGGCGGGGTCGCCCGCGGCACGGTTGACTGAAGTCACGGTTCCTCCTTGTTGAAGATCGTCGAAGCCGCCCGCCCCGAGACAGCGGAGGCGGCGATCAACCCGCGTCGGACCGACGCGCGAATGACGCTCACACAACGCCGGATCCCGTTCGAGGGGACGCAGCCGCGAGGCGGGCTTCGTTCTCCATCATGACGCGTCCACGCGCACGATGCAAGTCGAACACGGCGCACCACGCCAAATTCCGCAAGATTTTCTGGTTTTTATCGCATCTTGACGCGGACCATCGCCCGTCTCAGGGGATTCACGCGCTCCCCCAGCCACCGAAGCGCTCTACGCCGGAGGTGGACAAACGCGTTGTTCGGCGATAGGGTGCACATTGGTCCGTCGCCGATCCGGTCCGCCGTGATCCGTCCATCAGGGCGACAGCAGAGCCGTCAGAGCGGCCGATCGACGCGGGGTCTTCCAAGCACCGCGACGCAGGAGCGCTCGATCCGAAAACAGGCAACTCTCAGGCCCGCACAGGATCCCGGCAAGCCCACCAAATTACAGCGCGACCCCCAAGCGTTCATCATGCAGCATCGCACCGCCCGAATCACCATCAGCACGCGAGGCTTCGAACACGCCGCGCCGAGAACGCAAACGATGCGGACCACCCCCTCACGCACAAATCGCCTCGCGGTCGCGATAGCGGCGATTGTCTCCGCCGCGTTCCTCGCCCTCTCCGCCCCAGCCGAGGCGAGCGCCGACGAACCGGTCCGAGCCGTCTTCACCAACGACGCCGGCGAGCCCCTCTCCGGCGACGCCCTCGCCGCCGACTCGGCCAGGGGCGACATCCAGCTGCACTGGGCGCCCGCCCCACCCGACGCCTCACCGGTGTTCCGCCTTGTCGGACGAGTCGACGGCGAGCTCGTCGACGACCGCATCGTTTATTACGAGGGGCCGCAACGCCGGTCGTTCATCTCAGGACTCGAGAACGGCACGCACGAGTTTGTCGTGATGGCCCGCTTGGCCGACACCGACCCGTGGGGCCCCGAGAGCGAGCCGATCGTCTTCACCGTCGAGCACCACTCCCTCCGCCAGACCTTCATCCTGCTGGGGATCGGCGCGTTCCTGTTCATCGCGATCGTCTTCGTCGTCGTGCGCGAGGCCATCTTCGCCGAGAACCCTTTCGCCGAAGACGAGAACAACGCGGCTGACGGGGCGCCGCCCGAAGCCGCCGAGAAAGGGGGCGAGGCGTGAGCAACAACACGAACGAGGGGCTCCTCCTCGATCCGGGCCTCGGCTTCGCCCTGCTCGCGGTCTTCGGCCTCGGCTGGATCGCCCTGGGGATCTGGTGGGGCCGCAAAGCCAAGACCACCGAGGGCCACATGCTCGCGGGGCGCAATGTCGGCCTCGCCCTCGGCACCGCGACCGCCGCGGCGACATGGATCACCTCGAACACCACCATGCTCGCGCCGCAGTTCGCTCTTGAGCTCGGCATCATCGGCGCGCTGGCCTACTGCACCGCCTCTTTCGGCCTCTTCCTCTTCGCCCCCATGGCCGCGCGCATCAGAACGCTGATGCCCAACGGGTTCACCAGCGTCGAGTTCATCCGCCTGCGCTACGGCGAGACCGCCTACTGGCTCTTCCTGCTGATCTCGATCTTCTACAGCATGACCTGGCTGGTCAGCATGGCCATGGCCGGGGGAATCGCGCTGGAAGCACTCTCGGGCATCGACTATCTCACGGGGATGACCGTCATCCTGGCGGTCTGCGTCGCGTACACCGTGTTCGGCGGCCTGTACGCCGTCATCGGCACCGACTTCATCCAGAGCATCATCATCCTCGCGGGTCTGGTGATCGTCGCGGTGATGATCCTCGGCAAGGAGCCGCC
>JBJHCY010000013.1:0-89474 GCA_050486265.1 Phycisphaerales bacterium
TACGGCGACGCCATCCGTGGCTCCTTCCCGACCCCGAGGGTCGAGGCTCGAAGCTACAACAAACATCACCAAGGCGCAACCGGACACGCGCCGAACGGCGCTACGAAATCAGTGAGGACGCTCTAGTGGGGCGCTGGGCGCAGGGAGCGGGGCGCTGGTGAGAACAACCCGACTCTTCGCTGCGCTCAGAGGTCGGCGTCAAGGGATGTGGATCGCTGACGGCGCTTTCGCCCGGGCGAGACGCCCGGGCCACGGTCTGCATTGTGAATTTGCTGAACCCCGCGCCCCGCACCCTGCGCCCAGCGCCCTTCCCTCATCTTCTGTCTCTGCCTCGGATGCCGTCTTTGGTGAGATTGGGGTTCGGATTGTTGTCGTTGGCGAGGTTGATCTCGTCGTAGGCTAGCGGGGAGACCGAGCCGTCGGCGAAGGTGAAGCGGCGGACGCCGAAGTGGTCCCACCACCCGCCGAATTCGTTGCGGACCGGGCGGTGGTAGGACCCCCACTCGCCCGCGAGGACTTTGTCAGATGGAAAGCGGACCTGTTCGGCGAGCTGGCCGTGCGGCTCGGTGACGGTCGTGCCGAACTGGTCGGTGATCGAGCTCAGACTGTTGATGTTCGCGACGCTGCGGTAGAAGGCCATGGAGTAGGCGTAGCTGGTTTTGGAATAGGCGTCGTCGGGCGTGGTGTCGGCCGGGCAGATCATGACGCCGGGGCTTTCGGCGGTGGTGAACTCGCCGAGGTATGGGCGGAGGATGTCGCGCATGCCGCGGCCCATCCAGAGCCAATAGCCCTTGGGCTCGCCGGCGGTCGCGCGTCCGGTGCGGACCTCCAGATCATCGGGTGAGTAGATAAGCGGGTCGCGCTGGGCGGGGTAGTAGCCGCGGTTTCTGTCGGCGTAGAGCGTGAAGGCGAGGTGGGCCTGTCGGAGGTTGCTCATGCAGCGCAGCTCGCGCCCCGACGAGCGGGCCTTGCCGAGCGAGGGGAGCAGGATGCCGATGAGCAGCGCGATGATCGCGATGACGATGAGCAGCTCGATGAGCGTGAAGGCGGTCCGGTGTTGCATCGTTCCCCACAAAGAACGGTTCAGAAGCGTTTGTGCGTGGGGCGTTCCTGCGGGGGCTTCAGGCCGAGCAATGCGCGGGCGAGCGGGATGTCGGCCGGCGTTGTGACCTTGATGTTCCGCGGGTCGCCCTCGACGATGGCGATCTTTTCGCCGAGACGCTCGACGAGTTGCGCATCGTCGGTGCTCGACAGGTCGGGCTGAGCGTACGCACTTTTCAGCACTTCGGCGCGGAAGATCTGCGGGGTTTGCGCTGCGTAAATGTTTTCACGATTGCTTGTTTTACTGATAAATCGAACCTGCGAGGGTTTGTCCTGGCCGAGGATCGCGGCGACCGGGTCATGCCCGGCCTCGACCTCTTCGGGCTCGCCCGCGAGCTTGAGCGTGTCGGCGACGGGGACGCCCGGCACGGCGCCGGCGTGGAGCTCGGCCGCGTCGAAGACACGGTCGATCAGGTCCGGCGGCGTGCAGGGGCGCGCGGCGTCGTGGACTGCGATGTGGGTCGCGTCGGCGGGGACATGTTCGAGCGCGGCGGCGACGGTTTCGTAGCGGTGCGTCTTGCCGCCCTTGCAGAGGACGCCGCCGTAGAGGGCGATCTTGTCGCCGTGGCGGAGCTTGAAGGCGGCGAAAGCCTCGTCGTCGTGGGGGCCGGCGACGATGATGGAGGCGACGCGGTCGTCGGTGGTGAAGAGTTCGATGGTGCGTTGGAGGAGGGGCCTGCCGCCGAGGTCTTCGTCGAGCTTGCTGCGCCCGCCGAGGATGTCGCCGGAGGCGAATCGCGTGGAGTGTCCGGCCGCGGCGATGATGACGCAGATCTTCATGGGCGAGGATATGGGAGGGGTGTTGGGCGTGGGGCGTAGGGTGTGGGGCGGAGCGGAATCTGGGCGATCGGGAAGAAAGAGCTTCCCTCGGCGGGTTTGGTGGGGAGAATAGTCGATCGCCGCGGCGGGCCGATGGGGTCCGGGCCGAGAGGCCGGGGCGGCGAGCACCTTGATAGATCGTTGGGGCCGACTGGTATCGACCGGGCAGGGAAGGCTTGGCGTGGCGTGCCGAGGGGCGTGCTGGCCTCGTAAAAAGCACGCACACTTAATAACTGCCGAACCGCAGTACGCTCTGGCGGCGTAATTTACGCCGTCTGTTCGTCGCTTGACGCCCGATAAGGCGGCGAACACCGACATCGGGCTGGTTCACGCGCGGCGTCCCCGGGCGCGTGGGCGAGGAGGTTCACCGGGTACTGGGTCGAAAGGGAGGCTGTCGTTGGCCGCCCCGAGACCGAGATTAAATCGACGACTACGCGCGTAGAGGTGCCCTGCTGACTGCCGCGGCACGGGGGTTCGATTCCCCCCGGCTCCATTTGCTCCCGCCACCGCGCGGGCAAGAACGACCGCTCTTCTCCGCGCTGCGGATGGAGAGCGGTCGTTTTTCTTTGCGCTGTGTTCTTGCTTGGGCTTTCGGGTTCAGTCGTCGGCTCGGTCCTGCATCCTCAGCCTGGCCCAGAATGCTTCGACGACGGCGAACGCTTCATCGACGACAGGGGTCGAGATTCCTGTCTCCGCGGCCATCGCCGAGAACTCTGTGACCCAGGCTCGCGGCGGCGGTTCGAGCTTCGGAGGAATCTCGTGACGCTGGCGATGTGCGAATGTCGCTGTCACGGCGTGCCGAACCGCGTCGAGATCGAGTTCGCCACGCTCGATCAGCAGCACCATGTCCACGAGGTCGCGCGAGCGGGTGTTCTCGCGGTCGGTCCAAGGGAAGGTGTACGCGTGGATCTTCTCTGCGAATTGCTGGGCCTTCGGGATCGCCAGCGCGATCGGCGGCGGGATCTCGGCGAACGCAAGCAGGTCATCGCCGGCGAGCGGCTCGGGGGCGCCCAGGACCGTGTCACCGAACCCGATGTCGATGTGGAAGCGGGCGAACTCACGCCCGGCGACTTTGGCGATGACGCTGAACACGCCGCCCCCGCCCGGGGCGGCGGCGAGTTCGCTGCGGGCCGGCGGGATTGTGAACTCGAAGAAGTCGCTGAGTTCGCGGCTTGCGGCGATCATCAGGGCTTCGTGCACCCGCACCAGACGGCCGGCAAGCGCCTGTGGATCGACCGGATCGCTGAGTGTGAGATCGAGGTCCCGCGTTGTCCTCGCCTTGGGTCGGAATCGGAGTTCCATCGCATAGCCGCCCTTGAGCAGCCACGGCGGGTTGGGATCGTGAAAGAGTCGGGCGAGCAGCCGTTCTATCGCGACCTTCAGCCGGAGCCCTTGGAACTGCACCCTCCGCTCTTGCGCGGCATTGCGGAGACGGGTTTCCAGCGCTTGGCGGAACGCCGCGGCGTTGGCGTACGACCGCGTCATTGTTGATCCGCCGATCCGTTCGCAAGGCTGGCGCGTTCACGACGGGCGAGAAGGTCGTCGGCGTCGCTCTGCCGTACAAGCCCGCGATGCACCGCGGCCGTCACCGCGTTCTCGAACTGCTCGAACGGCAGCGAGCCTGCGCCAGCGAGGTCGCGCAGCGTTCGCAGAGGCGTCGTGACCGGCACCGCGTCGAACGGCTGCGTTTCGCCTCGCTCGAACCGCCCCTTGTGCAGCACGCATCCATCGGGCGGCTGTTTGCGGAAGCCCGGCGGCACCGTCAGGTGGATCGTCGTTGGGATGAACTCCGCGAGGTCGTGCAGCGCGAGGGCCGTCTGATGGGAGACCACCGCCCGGGGCCGATCGTCGCGCCCGCGGCTCCAGAGCCAGAGACGAATCAGGTCGTCGTGCTCGGAGAGCGGCAGCGTCGGGATGCGGTAGAGGCCGTGGCCCGCCCGCTCGAAGTTGCCCGCGGAGAGGTGGTAGCTCAGGTGCGGCGCGTCGTACCCCGCCTCCTCGGCCTGGCGGGCGGTGAAATAGCCTCCCTGCGAGGCGGCGACCTCGGTCAGGGTGCGGAGAGCGGCTTTGGCGTCACGGTACGGCACTGCGTAAACCTTCAAATATTTTGAAGGTATAGGCGAATCCAAAGCGATTTTCAAGCCATCACCCTATCATTTTCCTATCGATTGATAGCCTGTGATTGGCCCAGGTCCCCTGTTGGGGTTTTCCGGGATTTGGTCGACGCACAGCCGGGCGAGACGGCGAGGCCCCGATCCCCGACAGAACAGAAAGACGAGGGCCGCCGCCGGAGCCAGTACCATCGCCCGCCATGGCCAAGAGCACACCGCCGCAGCCCGCACCCTTCGACTGGAACAGCCTTCCCGAGCCGAAGGCGATCGCCTGGCCCATCTACCCCGAGGACAGCCCGGCCCGCAAGGATGAGGAAAGCAAACAGGCCTTCAACGAGGGTGCGGCGCGGACAGCTTTCGGGGATGGGTGCATTGATTGGCTGATGAACAGGCAAGAAATGTTCCGTGGCGATTGGTGGATGCTGGCGATGCTGCTGCGGTGCCGGGACGACGCCGAGAGAATCGATCCGGCACGAGAACTCTTTGGCCGCTTTAGTTCGCTTTCAAGCATCTGCCGTGTCCTTCAGGAATCTGGCATAAGACTCCATCTCGAATGGGCGCATCTATCTCATACCCACTTTGAATATGTGGATCTTATGGGAGCACATTTGGAGTATGCGATTCTTGACGGGATTGCTCTTGAGCACGCGCAACTTGACTGGGCCAAGCTTGTTCACGCCAGACTCGATCAAGCCAAGTTGGCACACGCAAGCCTCGGAGCGACCGATCTCAAGCATGCGAGCCTTTTCGACGCCCGTATTGATAATGCAGATTTATATGGGGCCAATCTTGAATGCACTGACCTTCGCTCGGCTCGACTGGAACGAACGAACATTTGTAGAGTTAATCTCGACCACGCCAATATGCGCCGGGCCAAAGGCATTCTCTTCGACGACAACGCCGTGCAGCGTCTGGACATCGAGGGCAACGCCAATGACCCTTGGTCAATACTCCGGCGCAAGTACACCGGCCCGATGTTTTTCGTACACCTGCTGCTGGTGATCGCGTTCGTGCTGCCCTACGCGGCCAAGGTTTTTGCTCTAACCGTCACTGGCCGCACCCACGCGGCGATGCGGGCTTCACTCGAAGCAGGGGCCGAGGCACCCGCCGGGGCGGAGATGGTGCGGGCGTGGCTGGAGCAGTTCGACGCCGCCCACACGCAGGCCCACGCTTGGTATGTGTTGCTGGGCGGAGCGCAGCCGTTGTGGTGGCTCTTCGTGCCCTCCGCGTTGGCCATCTTGGCATACAACGCTCTGCGCGGCTTCCTTACGCTCAAGGTGGGCATCCTGCGCGATCAAGCCGACCGCGTGCTGCGCACGCCAACGCTTGAAGAGTACTACGGCCCGTGCCACCCGTTGGCGAGAGGCGACGCTGGCTGGCGAAAGATTTGGCCGGTGTGGAAGCGGAACATAGCCCAATGGCGCAAGGCCAAAGACGCCGAACGCCCTTTTCCTTTGCGCTGGTGGTGGGTCAACAAGGCGCTCCTAAACCCCCTGAGAGTCCTCGGTTTGTATCGCTTGCACCAGATCGCAAGCGTCTTGTTCTGGATCTCGCTGGCCTCGGTCGGCTTCCACATCGGGGCGTGGCTAGTAACGACAACTGTGCCCGTTCCCAAGTGAGCCCCTCACCCCAACGCCCGCTCAATATCCGCGATCAGATCTCCCGCGTCTTCGATACCCACGCTGAAGCGGACGAGGGTGTCGGAGATCCCCAGCTTTTCGCGTTGCTCGGGCGGGACCGAGGCGTGGGTCATGATGGCGGGGTGTTCGGCGAGGGATTCGACGCCGCCGAGGGATTCGGCGATGGTGAACAGGCGGAGCGATTCGAGGAACTTGCGGGCGGATTCGAGGTCGCCTTCGAGGTGGGCGGAGATCATGCCGCCGGCGCGGCACATCTGCCGGCGGACCAGCTCGTGCTGGGGGTGCGAGGCAAGGCCGGGGTAGATGACGCGCTTGACGCGCTTGTGGCCCTCAAGAAACGCGGCGACCTTCTCGGCGTTGTCGCAGTGGCGCTCGACACGCAGGGGGAGGGTCTTGGTCGAACGCAAGAGCAGGGCGCAGTCCCACGGGCCGGGGACGGCGCCCGCGGCGTTCTGGATGAAACGCAGCTTGTCGAAGAGTTCGTCGTCGTTGACGATCAGCGCGCCGCCGACGACATCGGCGTGGCCCCCGATGTACTTCGTTGACGAATGGCAGACGATGTCGGCGCCGAGGGCGAGGGGGCGTTGCAGGACGGGGCTGGCGAAGGTGTTGTCGACGCAGACGGTGATGCCGCGGGCGTGGGCGCGCTCGGCGACGGCCCGGATGTCGGCGACGCGGAGCATCGGGTTGGTCGGTGTTTCGAACCAGACGAGCTTGGTCTTGGCCGTGGCGGCCTTGTCGATCGCGTCGGCGTCGGTGAGGTCGCAGGTGGTGTAGTCGATGCCGTGCTTGGCGAAGACCTTGTCGACGAGGCGGAACGAGCCGCCGTAGACATCGTCGCCGAGGATCATGTGGTCGCCGGGATTGAGCGTGTGGAGGACGGTCGCCATGGCGGCGACACCGGAGGAGAAGCAGAGGCCGTGGCGTCCGTCTTCGAGTGAGGCGAGGTTGGCCTCGAGCGCCGAGCGCGTGGGGTTTGCGCTGCGGCTGTAGTCGTAGGGCTCCTTGAAGACACCGGGGGAGGGCTGGGCGTAGGTGGAGGTCTGGTAGACGGGGGTGGTGATGGCGCCGGTGGTCGGGTCGGGGCGCTGCCCGGCGTGGACGGCGCGCGTGGCGAAGGCGTAGTCGGTGTTCGGATCCATGCGTGTCTGCTCCGGGCTGGCTTGGGTTTGGGCTGTTGCTTGGGGTGGCTTGGCTCTGGGGCGATTGCCGCTTCAGGCGTGGGCGGCGGCGCGGTAGCGCGAGGACATGTACTCGATCAGGTCGATCTTGCTGATGACGCCGATGATCCGCTCGTTGTCGATGACCAGGGCGACATTGTCGTGCTCGAAGAGGTAGTAGAGCTCCTCGATGCGGGTCTTGGGGTGGACGAGGCCGGCGATCTCGTGGGCGATCTCGGCGGCGCGGGTCGTGTCGGTGACCTTGCCGGACTGCAGACCCCGGAGGATGTCGATCTCGTGGACGATGCCCTTGGGCTTGCCCCGGTTGTCGACGAGCGGGATCTGGCTGATGCCCATCTTCGCCATGGTTTCGATGACTTTGCCGAGCGGGGTGTCGGCGTGTGCGGTGACGGCCTCGTGCGGATGATGGGCGAGGATCTCGTCGACGAAGCCGAGCTCGGGCGTTTCTTCCATGAAGCCGTAGTCGCGCATCCAGTTGTCGTCGAGGTACTTGGAGATGTAGCGGTTGCCCGAGTCGGGCAGCGTGGTGACGACGATTTTGCCCGGGCCGAGTTCTTCGGCGACTTTGACTGCGGCGTGGACATTGAGCCCGCTGGAGCCGCCGCAGAACAGACCCTCCTCGCGGAGGAGCCTGCGTGCCATGGTGAACGACTCTTTGTCGGAGACCTGGATGAAGTCGTCGATGACGGAGACATCGAGGGCTTCGCAGATGATGTCTTCGCCCGCGCCCTCGACCTTGTAGACATGGGGCGTGGACATGGTGCCGGTTCTGAAGTAGTGGGCGTGGATAGAGCCGATGGGGTCGGCGCCGATGATCTTGACGCTCGGGGCGTGCTTTTTCATGTAGCGGCCGACGCCCGAGAGCGTGCCGCCGGTGCCGGCGGCGGTGACGAAGGCGTCGAGCTTGCCGCCGGTCTGGCGGAGGATCTCGGGGCCGGTGGAGAGCTCGTGGGCCTCGATGTTGTCCTGGCTGTGGTACTGGTTCATGTAGAACGAGCCGGGGGTTTCCGAGGCGATGCGTTTGGCGACATTGACATAGTGCTCGGGCGAGTCGCCGGGGACATCGGTCGGGGTGATGACCACCTCGGCCCCGAAGGCGCGGAGCATGTTGATCTTCTCGGTCGACATCTTGTCGGGCATCGTGAAGACGCAGCGGTAGCCCATGACGGCGGCGGCCATCGCGGCGCCGAGGCCGGTGTTGCCGCTGGTGTTCTCGACGATCAGCCCGCCGGGTTTGAGCTCGCCTCGTTCTGCGGCCTTGCGGATGATGTGGCAGGCCATGCGGTCCTTGATGGCGCCGGCGGGGTTCATGTACTCGCACTTGGCGAGCACGGTCGCGGCGCCCTTGGGGACGACCTTGTTGAGCCTGACGAGCGGGGTGTTGCCGACGGCCTCGACGATGTTGTCTTTGATGTCCTGTGTCACGCCCCCATGGTATCCGATCTGGGGTGGGGGCCGGGGTTCCCGACACCGCCCCCACTCCGACCGGTCCGGGCCCTTCCGCCAGCCGACAGCGCGAGAGCCGTCTCCTCGGGACGGCTGAGGCGCCGGTAGGCTGGATCGGCTCAGAGACGCACCCTCGAACCGCCGGAAACCGGCGAGCGGCTGCCGAACCCCTTCGGGAGGGGCGGTACCCGCCACAGGAGAACGGCAGTGGCTCTCATCATTCCTGGCAAGACCGAGTGCAGAATCTGCGGCGGGGTGATCGAGAGCGGGGACGACATTGTCGGTTTCTCCCCGTTCATTCCGAACGAGGCTGACGAACTCTTCTTCTTTAACGATGAGGCGTTCCATCGCGGCTGCTTCGAGACGCACCCGCTCTCTCGCCAAGCCGCGGAGCTCTACGCGTTCATCCGCGAGACATACGCGCCCCGGAATCTGATTTGCAGGATCAGCGGGAGTCAGATCAGCCATCCCGACGACTTCTTTACTACCGGCTACCTGATCCGCGAACCAGCACACCCGCTGCACAAATGGAACTGCTTCATGTGCTGCAGATCCCGTCTCCTTGAGTGGGAATCGATTGGCGAAGTATACCAAGGCGTGCGTGCTGCGCTTGAGTCCGGGGCTGTTCGAGGCGACGGTTACAAGACGCTGCTTCAAGAGCTGGATCGCTATACCGGACGCGACTGAACCGGGCTTGCCCCCACGGATGTCGAGCCGCATCGAATGTTGACGCGACGGTTGGCGACAAACGCCGCCCGCAAAGCCGCCTCTGCTGCGCCGAGCCGCACTTCGTTACACTCGGCCCGTGGCGCATGTCTCATTTGCAGCGATGTCGGGGTTCAGGGTTCGCGAGGAGGGACTCGCGTTCATGTCCGAACGGGAAGCAAGAGACTTCCCGCCGCAGTGGGACCCGCCTCCCCAGCAGAGCTATTGGAAACAGAACGCGGCGCTGCGCGAGATCCGCGTGGCGATGGAGGCCGAGTGGCCGGCGGACTGGGTGGCGGAGATCTACCTCGCAAAGATCGAGCGGGCCCTACAGATGTCGCTGATGCCCTGGTCGCGGGTGAGCGACTTCGAGCGGATCATCGAGATGATCGAGGACGCGCACAACATCGAGGATCTCGCGGCCGAACACGCCGAGGCAGCCCTCTTCCTCGCCGAGCGCCTGCCGACCCTGCGTGAGGAAGAACGCGAGGCGCTGCGCCGGTTCGCGGCGATCGCCGATCGCCAGCCGTGAACGCCCCTCGGCGCAGGATGCGTGTCAGCATCAGCCCCGATCCTTAAACGCCTCCAGATCCGACGGCCTGTTCGCCTGGCGGAGGTCCTTCGGCGCGTCGGCCGCGGCGGTTCGAGCCGCACTGAGCAGTTGCTGGAGCGAGCGGGCGCCGCGCGTGGCGGGGAGCAGGCGCGTGTGGTAGAGGCCGGGGAAGGGTTGCCAGCGGTCGTCTTTGAAGACGGCGGCGTCGGCCTCCAGCGAGCGGTCGCGCACGGATTCGAGCGCGTCGAGCATCTCGGGCGTCGGGTCGAGCAGGTCGCAAGACGCGAGGACGGCCCAGCCGGGGCCGCCCGTCTGCTTGCGGCGGGTGAGTGCCGTGAGCAGGCCGCCGACGGGGCCCCGGCCCGGCTCGATGTCGGGGATGGTTTCGAGGCCGAGGTCGGCGTACTGGCCCGCCTCGCGCGCGACGGCGATGACACTGTGTCCGCGCGTTTCGAGCATGTCGGCGATGCGCCGGATCAGCGGGCGGCCTTGCAGCGTCGCGCGCGCTTTGTCGCTGCCGAAGCGCGTGCTGCGCCCGCCTGCGAGGATGTAGGCGGGGTCTTTGGTGTCGGCTTTGGTCATGCGAGCACCAGCTTGATCGCGGCGACGACGAGCACGACGCCCAGCGCACGGCGCAAGAGGAGCGTGTTGAACCGGCCCGAGCCGAGTTCCGCCCCGATGAAGCCCCCCACCGCGACCGAGGCCGCGAACATCGTGAACTCGCCCGGGTCCAGGGGGAGCGTGCCGAGCTGGAGGCAGAGCCCCGCGAGGCCGGCGATGGAGGAGAGGAGGACAAACGCCGCGGCGACGCCCGCCGCCTGCTTCGCGGTCGCCCAGTGCAGCAGGATCAGCAGCGGGCTGAGGAAGATGCCGCCGCCGACACCGATGAGCCCGGAGGCGAGGCCGATGAGGGCGCCGATCGCCAGGGCGACGGGAAGCGGCGGTTTGCGAGTGCGATCGGCGGTGTCTTTGGGTTTGATCGCAAGTCGCCATGCCGCGAAGAGGAGCACCAGCGCGATCGCGACGCGGTAGGCGTGTTCATCGAGCGACCAGAACCGCCCGGCGATGAACGCGCAGGGCGCGGCGGAAGCGGCGAAGGGGAGCAAGAGGTCGAGTCGCAGCCCGGCGCGCCGAGAGAAACGCAACAGCGCGATCGACGCGACGACGATGTTCAGGCCCAACGCCGTGGCGCGGACGGTCTCGGGCGGGTAGCCGGTGATCGCGAGGACGGCGAGGTAGCCCGATGCGCCCCCGTGCCCGACGGAGGCGTAGAGCGTCGCGACCAGGGCGAGCAGAACCGCGGTCAGGGCGAACACGGGTCAGGCCTCCGGCGTGCGGTCGGCGTGGCGGACGACCCTGCCCGTGCGTGACTCAGCGTCGGGACGCCCGTCGTCCTGCACTTCGCCCCGCAGCGTTTCGATGGCGTGGGGCAGGATGTCGAGGAGGGCTTCGAGGGATTCGACGGCGCCGCGTGGTGAGCCGGGGAGGTTGATCACGAGCGTGCGCCCGATCGTGCCGGCCTCGCCCCGGGAGAGGTAGGCGCGCGGGGTTTTGTCGTAGCAGCGTCTTCGGATGAGTTCGGTCAGCCCGCTGTGGCGGCGTTCGAGGACGCCGAGCGTCGCTTCGGGTGTGACATCGCGCGGGGCGAGGCCGGTGCCGCCGGTGGTGAGGACGAGGTCGGGCGCCGGGTCGAGGGCGGCGAGCTCGCGGAGGCGTGCGCCGATGATCTCCGCCTCGTCGGGCACGCAAACGAGCGGGAGCGTGCGCGCGCCGAGGGCGCGCGTGGCGAGCTGGATCAGGGCGGGGCCGGAGGTGTCGGTGGTTTCGCCCCGCGAGCAGCGGTCGCTGACGGTGAGCACGGCGACGAGGGGCGGGGCGGTCATGGCGAAGGCTCTGCGCGGTAGGTCCCGCTCTTGCCCCCGGTTTTCTCGATGAGACGGACGCCCTCGATCACCATCGCCTTGTCGACCGCCTTGCCCATGTCGATCACGGTGAGGGCGGCGCCGGCGACGGCGGCCAGCGCCTCCATCTCGACGCCGGTCTTCCAGGTCGTTGACGCGACCGCGCGGATCGCCACACGCCCGCCCTCGATTTTCAGATCGACCTCGACCGAGTCGAGCGGGAGCGGGTGGCAGAGAGGGATGAGCTGATCGGTTCTTTTGGCGGCCTGGATGCCGGCGATGCGTGCGATCTGGAAGACGCTGCCTTTTTCAAGGTCGTCGCGCTCGATGCGCTTGAGCAGTTCGGGGCTGCAGCGGACGAAGCCTTCGGCGACAGCGCGTCGGTGGGTCAGCGGCTTGCCGCCGATGTCGACCATGCGGGCGTCGCCTTTGTCGTCGAGGTGTGTCAGCGGGTCGGTCACGCGGGGGCTCTTGCTCACTGGGCGGAGGGGAAGGGGAAGAACGGGCGGAGGCCGGAGGCGGGCTCGCCGGGCGGGACCTCGATCAAGCCGTCGGCCGACGCGGCGGCGACCCAATCGCCCGAGCCCTTGCTCGGCACGAGCGCCGCGCCCCCGTCGCGATCGAGCGTTACGAGAGGGTACCACCAGAGCCCCGGCGGGGCGGCTTTCTCGCCCGTTGCGCGGACGATCGAGGGGCGCGGGGACTCGGCCATCCCGGCGCAGGCGCACAAGGCCGGGAGCGCCAGCAGGCGGGCGGTCGTGATGACCGAGACGGGGTTGCCCGGCAGGCCGAGCACGGGCTTGGCGTCGGGCGTGATCGCGCCCAACGCCGGCTTGCCGGGGCGCAGCGCGAGCTTGTGGAAGAGGATTTCCAGCCCGATCTCGCGCAGAACGCCGGGCACATGGTCGTGGTCGCCCGCGGAGACACCCCCGGTGATGATCAACGCGTCGCAGCGGTCGAGCAGGTGCTGCACCGACGCGGCGAGACGGTCGGGGTCGTCGCGGGCGCGCTGGATCTCGATCTCGCCGATCCATTCAAAGGGCGCCAGCGAGGCGAGCAGGGCGGGGCCGTTGCTGTCGCGGAGCTGCCAGTCTTCGGGCGAGGCCTCGACGGGCAGCACCTCGTCGCCGGTGACCAGCACGCCGACGCAGAGCGAACGCCGGACGCCGATCTCGCTGCGTCCGCTGGAGGCGATCGCCGCCATCACGCCCGGGGAGACGATGCGGCCCGCGGGCGCGAGGATCGTGCCCGCCCGCCCGTTCTCGCCCTTGCGGCGGATGTGCATGCCTTCGGTGATCGTTGTGTCCTGGGGGATGACGATCGCTCGGTCGAGCTCCTCGACGAGTTCACGCTGCACGACCGCCGCTGCGCCGGGCGGGACGGGTGCGCCCGTGAAGATCCGGACCACCGAGCCGTCGCCGGGCATGGGCGGGGGCGGGCGGCCGGGCAGGGCCTCGCTGCTTACGGGAACGGGTTGATCGCGGGCTTCAGTCAGGCGAACGGCGTAGCCGTCCATGGCGCTGACATCGCAGGCCGGGCTCGGGCGGTCGAGCGTGATCGGTTCGGCGAGGATCAGGCCCGGGGCGTCGGCCCAGCTGATGCGCTGCGCGCCGACGGGGGCGACGCGCTCGGCGAGCATGCGTGCCGCCTCGGCCGGGGCGAGCGTCGGGCGGGCGGGCTTGCTCACTTGGTCGGCTCCGCGGCAACCCGGAACTTCGGGCGTTTCCAGATCGGCACATCACGCTTCATGGTGTCGATGAACCAGGCCATGGCCTCCAGCGCCGGGGCGCGGTGGGCGGAGGCGACGACCAGGCGGAACGAGCACTCCCCCGCGGGCACGAGACCGAAGCTGTGGCGCACGAGCACGGCGCTGAGGCCGAAGCGGTCGGCCGCGGCTTTGGCGAGGTGTTCGAGCTGCTGGTCGGCCATGGGCCTGTACGCCTCGTACTCGATGGCGGTGATCGCCCGGCCCTCTTCATCGGGGCGGATGACGCCCTCGAAGGCGACGACGGCGCCGGCGCCGGGAAAACGCCCGGGCTGTTCGGGCGCGAGCGGGCCCTCGGAGAGCACGACCTCGATGGTCGGCGGCGTGTTCATCCGCCACCCACCATCCCGACCAACGCGAGCTCATCGGTCTCGCGGACCTCGTGCTGCGGCGGGACGAAGCGGTTGTTGACCGCGAGCCGCGTTGAGGGCATGAGGGGCGCCAGGTTCGGGCAGCGCGACGCGATCGCTTCGAGCACGCGCGAGGCGGTCGGCTCGGGCGGGAGGTCGAGCGAGAGCTCGCGCTCGCCCTGGGCGTCGGCGTAGGGCCCGAAGAGTCGGACGGTGAGGGTCAATTCGGCTGGCCTCCGGTCTCGTTCGCCTCGGGTGATTGTTGCTCGCCGGCGTCGCGGTCGAACTGCTGGTGGGCCCAGCTCCAAGCCGCGACGGTGCGGGGGAAGCCGACGGTGTTCATGCCCAGCAGGATCGCCTGCTCGATCTCTTCGTGGGACGCACCGGCTTCCAGGGCCCTGCGGACATGGGATCGGAGGGCCGATTCGAGCCCGGCGCCGAGGCTGATGCCGATCTTGACGAGAGCGCACTGGCGAGCGTCGAGCGGGCCGAGCGACTCGACCTCGCGCCCGACGCGCTGGTGCGCCTCGCCAAGCACCGGGTAGCGGGCGACGAACTTCTGAAAGGTCTTTGGGGGCTGGCTCGGGCGGGCTGGGGGTTCTGGACCGGACATCTCGTCAGCCTCCGATGTGGGTCATCACGGCGTGCCCGTCGTGCGGGTGTTCGTCGCGCTTCTGGCCCAGCCCCTCGGCGAGGATTGTGTCGAACAGGGCGGGATCGAACTCCGGACGCAGTGCGGGCAGGATCGTGCCCGAGGGCTTGTCCATGAGGCAAGGGTAAAGCGTGCCGTCGGCCGCGAGGCGGACCCGGTTGCACGCGGCGCAGAAGTTGCAGCTCATCGGCGTGATGAAGCCGACCACGCCGGTCGTCCCGTCGTCGAGTTCGACGCGGAACCGGCGTGCGGCGTCGTGGCCCTGCTCGATGGGCGTCCATCGCTGGACGGCGGGTTCGAGGTTCGCTCGCATCTGCGCCTCGGGCACGAACCTTTCGGACCATTTCGAAGCCAGCGGCCCCATCGGCATGAGTTCGATGAAACGCATCTCGATCCCGCGTGAAGCGGCGAAACGGACGAGCGAGGGCATGTCGCGCTCGTTGCGCCCGCGGATCACGACGGAGTTGAGCCGGATGGGCCATAGACCGACGCGCTGCGCCTCGTCGAGCCCGTCGAGCACGCGCTCGAGCCCGTCGACGCCGGTGAGCTCGCTGAAGCGTGCGCGGTCGAGCGTGTCGAGGCTGATGTTGACTCGCCTGAGGCCCGCGTCTGCGTACTCGCGAGCGCGCTTGGGGAGCGTCAGGCCGTTGGTGGTCATCGCCAGATCGCGGATGCCCGGGACAGAAGCGATCCGGCGGATGATCTCGGTCAGGTCGGGGCGGCTGGTCGGGTCGCCCCCGGTCAGGCGGACCTTGTGCAGCCCGTGCCGGCGCGCCAGGTGCTCGACGAGCAGGCCGATCTCGTCGACGGCGAGGCGGGGCTCGCCCCTGGTGTCGGCGATGCGCTCGGGGCGGCAGTAGGTGCAGCGCATCGCGCACGCCTTGGTGATCGAGAGCCGCAGGTATCCGACCCTGCGTCCGGCGCGATCGACAAACGGCCCATCGACACGCCGGGTTCTCCGTGGTGTTCGCTGCAGGCGAGCGGGATCGAGGACGGGGAGCCTCATGGGCTTCTGCCGCTCCCGTTCCCGTCCTCTTCGGCGGGCGGATCGGCCTCGCCGGCTTCGGTCGGCTGGCTTTCAGCGGGCTGTGCGTCTGTGGATTCAGCTTGGGCGGGCGGGATAAAGCGTTCTTCGCCCCGCATGATCGGGATGGCGATCTTGAGCGCAACGGTGTAGATCATCAGGCCGAAGGCCCAGATGCCGGCGCTGACCTGCCACTCGGTCAGGTTGGGGACATACTCGACCATTTCGCTGAGCGCGCTGGGCACGAAGCCGGGGACGATCAGGCCCATGCCCTTCTCGATCCAGAGGCCGACGAACGCGAGCACGCAGGCGGTCGCCACGACGCGGGTGCTGCGCATCGCCGCGGGCAGCAGGAAGAGCACCGCCGCGATGAGGTTGAGCACGATCGCGGTCCAGATCCAGGGCACCAGCGCGTTGTACCCCTCCCAGCCGAAGAAGAGGTAGATCGCGTGCTTGCTGTACGCCCCGCCCGTGTAAAACTCCGTGAACAGCTTCGAGCAGAGCATCAGCAGGTTGATGAGCACCGTGACGCGGCAGATCTGCACGAGCAGCTGGATCGGACGGTCGGAGATCTCGACGCGTGCGAGCCGGCGCAGGATGAACATCGTCAGGATCAGGAACGCCGGCCCGGCCACGAACGCAGAGGCGAGGAACTGGGGCGCGAGCAGGGCGCTCTTCCAGAACGGGCGGCCGCCGAGCCCGCTGAAGAGGAAGGCGGTCACGGTGTGGATCGAGATCGCCCAGACGATCGAGATCATCACGAAGGGGACATACCAGCGGGGCTCGGGCTTCTTGCCGAGGTAGCGGATGTAGAGCAGGTACCCGCAGATGTGCAGGTTCAGCAGCAGGTAGCCGTTGAGGACGATGACATCCCAGGTGAGCATCGAGATCGGGAAGTTGAACCGCCCGAGGCCGGGGATGAGGTGCCAGAAGCGGTCGGGGCGCCCGAGGTCGACGGTGACGAACAGCAGGCACATCACGATCGCCGCGATGGCCAACAGCTCGCCGAGGATCACGACATCGTGCATCTCCTTGTTGCGGTAGAGGTAGCCCGGGATGACCATCATCACGCCGCCGGCGGCGACGCCGACCATGAAGGTGAAGTTGGCGATGTACAGGCCCCAGCTGACATGGTCGGTCATGTTGGTGGCGCCCATGCCCTCGACCACCTGGTTGGCCCACGCGTTGGCGCCGACGAGGGCGACGGCGGTGAGCATGGTCATCCAGGCGTAGAACATCAGGCTGCCGTCGGTCGCGATCACCAGCGAGCGCCCGATGAATCTCGGGTAGCTGACGAGGTGGCCGGCTGCTCCTGATCGGGCTTGCTGGGCTTGTGTGGCCATGGGTGTGCTCATGCGGCGCGGTCCGTCGCGCCGGCGGTCAATCGAAGAAGTAGAAGAGGGTCGGGCGTGCGCCGAGCTCCTCTTTCAGAACGAACACGCGCTTGGTGCGCAGGACGGTGCGGATCTGCGACTCGGGATCGAGGAGGTTGCCGAAGATGCGGGCCCCCGTCGGGCAGGCCTCCAAGCATGCGGGCTGGCGCCCCTCGCGCGTGCGGTGCAGGCAGAAGTGGCACTTCTCCACCACGCCGGCGGGGCGGATCCGGTTGGAGAGGTAGCCCTGGTCGGGGTTCACCTCGTCGGCGGGGATCTCCGGCTGTTTCCAGTTGAAGCGGCGGGCGTGGTAGGGGCAGGCCGCCTGGCAGTACCGGCAGCCGATGCACCAGTTGTAATCCACCACCACGATCCCGTCTTCCTCCTGCCAGGTCGCCTCGACGGGGCAGACATCCACGCATGGCGGGTTGTCGCACTGGAAGCACTGCACGGGGAGGTAGTACTTGCCCTCGCGCGGGACATCGTGGGTGAAGGTCGAGTCGCCGTGCTTGAAGTCGGTGGTGCCCACGGGCATCTCGAACACGCGGATGTAGGACTGGTTGGTGGACCGGTCGTGGTTGTTCTCGCGGTGGCAGGCCTCCATGCAGGCGCCGTTGCCGTTGCAGACGCTGAGGTTGATCGCGTAGCCGTAGCGGACGCCGGGGATCGGCTTCTGGTCCTTGATTTTGACATCGGCGCCGTAGCGTTCTTTCGCCTCGTCTTCGAGGCGTTTGAAGATCCGGGCCTTGTCGTCGTCGGAGAGCTCCTTGTAGTGGCGCTGCATCAACTCTTCGGCCGAGATCTGCCCGCGGAGCCTGGCCAGGGGCGAGACGGCGGCGGCGAACGCGCCGAGGCCGAGGGTCGCCCCCGCCGCCTTGAGCGCCGTACGGCGCGACACCTCCCCGAGCACGGGCAGCGAGACGGTGCGTTTTTCGCTTTCGCTCATGGGAACAGCTCCCGGGGGGTCGTCTCTCGGGCCGGTGTCGGCCCGCGGGGATCAGTCGTCGCGGCGCGGCTCTAGGAACCGGTCGATCGGCTTGAAGGTCGGGGTCATCGACGGGAACTTCGGCGCGTGGGGGTCGTGGCAGTCGATGCAGCTCTTGCGGCGTTGGGGCCCGCGCGTCGTGTCCCAGTACCCGGTCATGCCCCCGTGCAGCCCCCGCTCGTAGTCGCGCGCCTGGGGGGCGTGGCACTGGGCGCACGAAAGCATCACATCGCGGTACTCGATCCGCGTCCCGTCGGCCAGGCGCAACGCGTTGTAGTCGTCGGGGTTGTGGCACGAGACGCACGAGAGGTTGCCGTGCTCGAAAGCGAGACCCTGGTGGAAGGTCATCGGCGGCTCGTCGGCGCTGCGCCGGCGCGTGTTGGCGTCGAAGTTGGCGTGGCAGCTCGCGCACGAAACGGTGACGGCGCGACCCAGGGAATCCACCCGATCTGTCACCACACGGGGCGGGCCGTCGGGCAAACTAATTTCTGTAAGCCAGCGCGGGGTTTCATCGGGCACTTTTTCGGTGCTCATTGTGGCGGCGAGAAACTCGCTCTGCGAACCCCCGCCGGCGCTCGTCATGATCCGCACCAAACCGATGCTGATTATGAAGGCCCCGAGCACAACCGCCGGGATCAGAATGCGCCCACGCATCATCGCGTCGTGCCTTTCAGGCCCTTGGCTCAACAGTGTTTTTTGCTGCTGAGCGACACGGGCCGGAAGCAGTGTGGATCGGCCGCAACAAGTTGACGGATCCTAGCAAAGTTCATTAGGCTCTGCATATCCTCCAGCAACCGCGGCGCAGACTTTTCCGGAGCGCCGGTCAGGAGCGCGGCGCCGATGCCCGTCAGCGGCTTGATCATCAGCCTCAGCGAAGACCGGCGCGAACGCGACGGCGCTCTTCAGGCCATCAAACACCACAACGCGATTTCTACCGGCGAACCGCATGGCCTCCGCCTGCCCGTTGTCGTCGACACGCCTTGCAGCGAAGCCGACCGCGAGGTCTGGCTGTGGCTGCACGAACTGCCCGGCGTGCTCTTTGTCGACCTCGTCTGCACCGACGCCTCCGACGACACACCGCACGCCCCGACCGAAACGCCGCTCGAAGCGCCGACCAACAACCCACCCACCAGGACCGGACGACCATGACCACCATCCCAAGCACAGACCGTCGGGCGTTTCTGAAGGCCTCGGCCATGGCGGCCGCAACCGCCGTTGCCGCCGGCGCCGCACGCTCCAAGGCGATCAGCCTTCCCGTGCTCGACGGCGAGCGCGACCCGCACACCGGCGTGAAGTGGAACAAGGGTGTCTGCCGCTTCTGCGGCACCGGCTGCCATGTCCGCGTGGGCGTCAAGGACGGTCGCGTGGTCGCCATCGCCGGGGATGTCAGGGCCGATGTCAACCGCGGGCTCCTCTGCGTCAAGGGTTACCATGTCGGCAAGATCCTCTACGGCAGCGACCGCCTCACCAAGCCGCTGCTGCGACGGGGCGAACGCTACGAAGAGATCTCATGGGACAGGGCTGTCGAGATCGTCGCCGAGAAGATCATGCAGGCGCCCGACCGTTTCGGGATCTACGGCAGCGGGCAGTGGACCATCGGCGAGGGCTTCGTCGCCAACAAGATGATGAAGGCCGGCCTGGGCAGCAACCAGATCGACGGCAACCCGAGGCTCTGCATGTCTTCGGCGGTGACCGGGTTCATTTCGACCTACGGCGTCGACGAGCCGGCGGGCTGCTACGACGACCTCGACGAGTGCGATGTGCTGATCATGTGGGGCAACAACCCCGCGGAGATGCACCCCGTGCTCTTCTCGCGCGTCGTCGACCGGCGAGCGAAGGGCGAGGAGGTGACGCTGATCGATATCAGCACGCGCCGCACGCGCACCACCGACCTCTGCCAGCACTACCTGGAGTTCAAGCCGCACGCGGACCTGGCGATCGCCAACGGGATCGCGCACCTGCTGATCAAGAACAAGACCTACGACCGCGAGTTCGTCGAGAACCACTGCAACTTCCGCCAGCTCGACCCGGACAACCCGGGGTTGATGACCGGCAAGGCGATGTCGTTCGAGGAGTACGCCGCGGCGGTCGAGGAGTACACGCCCGAGCGCGTCTCCGAGCTCTCGGGCCTGTCTGTCGAGCAGATCCGCATGCTCGGCGACCTGTTCGGCAGGCGAGACATCCGCATCACCAGCCTCTGGTGCATGGGGATGAACCAGCACACGCGGGGCACGGCGATCAACTGCCTCGTCCACGGGATCCACCTGCTCAGCGGGCACTTTGGGAAGCCCGGCGACGCGCCGACGAGCCTGACCGGCCAGCCGTCGGCGTGCGGGACCGTCCGCGAGGTCGGCACGCTCTGCCACCTGCTCCCCGGCGGGCTGATGGTCGCCAACGCCGCCGACCGCGCCAAGGCCGAAGAACTCTGGAATGTCCCCGCAGGACGCATCCACCCGACCCCCGGCCACCACACCGTCGCGATGTTCGACAACTTCTGCACGCCCAAGGCCGAGGGCGGCGACATCGACACCCTCTGGGTCCAGGTCACCAACCCCGGCCAGACCCTCCCCAACCTCCACAAGCTCTTCAACCGCAAGAAGGACCTTGAAGACAAGTTCCTCATCGTCTCGGATGTCTACCCCACCGCCACCACACGCCTCGCCGATCTCATCCTTCCCTCGGCGATGTGGGTCGAGAAGAACGGGATGTACGGCAACTCCGAACGCCGAACCCAGCACTGGTTCAAGATGGTCGAGCCGCCCGAAGGGGCGCGCGACGACTGCTGGCAACTCGTCGCCGTCGCCCGAAAGCTCCTGGAGATGGGCCACCCCGGCATGCGCGACAAGGACGGCAAGTGGCTCTTCGAGACCCGCGACGAAGACGGAAACGAGGTCCCGATCTGGGAGTGGGCGCACTACTACGACACCAATGTCGACCAGCGCCTCTTCGAGGAGTACCGGCCCTTCTCGCGCATCAAGCAGAAGGACCTTGCGCCCTACGAGGAGTATGTCAAGGCCCGGGGGCTGCGCTGGCCCGTCGTCGAGCAACCCGACGGGAGCTGGCGCGAGACCCGCTTCCGCTTCTCCGGCTTCGACGACCCGTATGTCGCCGAGGGCGAGGAGTTCGACTTCTACCACTCGGTCACCAAAGACAGCCGCGCCCTGATCTGGTTCCGCCCGTGGGAGCCCCCGCCCGAGATCCCCGACGAGGAGTATCCGTTCTGGCTCAACACCGGGCGCGTGATCGAGCACTGGCACTCCGGCTCCATGACCCAACGCATCCCAGAGCTGCACCGCGCCGTCCCCCGCGCGTACGCCGAGCTCAACCCCGACGACGCGCGAGAAATCGGCGTGCAGCGGGGCGACATGGTCCGCGTCGAGTCGCGACGCGGGAGCATCGAGCTGCCGGTCTGGATCAACGGTCGCGGCAAGCCCCCTCGCGGGCAGGTCTTCGTCCCCTTCTTCGACGAGACCAAGCTCATCAACGAGGTCACGCTCCACCTGTTCGACCCGTTCTCACGCCAGCCGGACTACAAGAAGTGCGCCGTCAGCGTGACGCCCGTCGCGCAGGGTTCGGCGCCCCGCCCCGATCCGAGACGGGGGGAGTAAGCCTTGGCCCAGCCCGAAAACATGAAGCCCGACACCGACACGCAGGCCGACCCCGCGCCGAGCCAGACCACGCGCCGTGCAACGCAGCTCTTCCTCGCCGGCGTGATCGGCGTCTCGTTCGTCGGCCTGGTCGTGGGCATGCGTCAAGGCGTGCCGACCTTCGAGCCTGCCGAGTTCGAACGCACGCCTGCGCCCCGGGGCGAGGCGATCCCCGCCACGACCTACGCCGAGTTCGATCGGCGCACGCACGGCCCCAACCGCGACTGGCAGAGCAACCTCGCCGACCTCGAGCAGCCCGAGGTCGATCTGTTCGCCCCCGTCGAACACGACGAGGCCGAACGCCAGGCGCTGCTCGAAGCCCGCGCCTCCCGACGCGCCTTCGACGGCGCGCCCCCCACCATCCCCCACCCCGCCGACCAGATGACATCGGCGAGCTGCATGGCCTGCCACGCCGAAGGCCTGACCATCAACGAGGTCTACGCCCCGCGCATGTCACACGCCTACATGCCCAGCTGCACGCAGTGCCATGTCGAAACGGACGCGAGCGACCTCCGCGTCACGCGCGAGTTCCAGAACCTCTTCGAGGGCCTGTTCTCGTCGGGCAAGGGCGGCCGCGCGTGGGAGGGCGCACCGCCCACCATCCCCCACTCAACATTCATGCGCGAGGACTGCATGTCGTGCCACGGGCCGAAGGGCCCCGAGCCCATCCGCACCTCCCACCCCTGGCAGACCAGCTGCATGCAGTGCCACGCACCCTCGGCCGTGCTCGACCAGGGCGTCCACGACGACCTGCCCTCGTTCCTCCCAGGCCTGCCCGTCTTCCTCCAGCAGCACCCGCCCGCCGAACCGGACTAGATGCCCGACCAGCCAGACATCAGCCGCAGGAGATTCCTCCGGGGCCACATGCTCGGCCAGATGCTCAACGGCATCGACGAAGTGCTCGCCGAAGCCGATGACGCCGAACACAAAGACGGGCGCACCGACACCCCCCCCAATACCCCCAACACCCCAAGCGCCCGCCGCGCCTCCTTCCCCATCCTCCGCCCGCCCGGCGCGATCGAAGAAGACCGCTTCCTCCGCGACTGCACGCGCTGCGACGCCTGCCTGAAAGCCTGCCCGCCCGGCGCGATCGTCCACGCGCCCGACCGCTTCCGCAAAGCCGCGGGCACGCCCATGATCGACCCCATGCGCCAGCCCTGCACGATGTGTCCGGACACGCCGTGCGTCGAAGCCTGCGATCCCGGCGTTCTCAGCCCGGACATCCCCGCCAAGATGGGGACCGCGAGCATCAGCACCGTCTCCTGCCTCGCCCACAACGGCAGCTTCTGCAGCGTCTGCTCCGAGCACTGCCCCGTCGAAAACGCCATCGAAGTCACGATCGGCAAGCCGACCATCAACGCGGACGCCTGCACCGGCTGCGGCGTCTGCCAGTTCGTCTGCCCCGCGCCCGACAACGCCGTCCTCCTCCTCCCGACCGAGCACCGCCCCGACCCGAAGACTGCACAGCAATCGCCGCCGCAAACACCCGGCCGCGCCGCCCAGCCCGCCAAAGCGAAACCCGGCCCCCCGCCCGCTCCGTGGGAGCTCGACGCCAACATGGTCTCCGACCCCTTCGCAACCCCACAGACAGACCCCGCCGCAGACAACCCCAAAGACCCGGAGCCCGGGCGTGAACCCTGAAGACCCGCCCCCGCCGCCGATGAGCGACGCGATCCTCGACACCGAGGCGCTCGACGCACTCTTCCGCGACATCGGCACGCTCACGCAGATCGACGAGATCATCGTCAAGCACGGCCCCGGCATGGTCGGCGACGCCGCACAACCCACGCTCCAGCAAGCCCGCGCCATGCTCGACGCGGGCCAAATCCGCGGCGTCCAGATCCGCTACCGCCACGAAGGCGCCGCCTGGTTCGACACGCTGATGCCCACGCCGCAGGGCGTCAGACTCCTCCGCGTCCGCCACGATTTCTAAACGCCACCTACCCCGCCACACGCTCCCAGCTCAGCCCGTGCCGAGCGAGAAACTTGCGGACACGGTCGGCGTCGTTCACCGAAGAACGCCGCGCCCGCGACGCCGCGAAGAGTTGGCGTCCGGCCTCGGACATCGACCTGCACCCGCGGCAGACCCGAACCACCGCCGCCAGTTGCACCCGGTCAAACAGGTCGATCGCGTCGAGCTGCTCGGGCGTGAACAACTCGGCGAGGACCGCCTCATCGCCGGAGGGCGCCGCGGCGCCGGCCCATCGTTCTGTCAGCCTCGCCGCTTCCTCGTCGACAAGCTCCGCCGTGATCCGCCCGCCCGGCGCGAGCGTCGCCAGCCGCGTCATCGCGGCCGAAAGATCGCGGAAGTTGCCCGGCCATGCCGCGCCCGGCCCCGCGGCGAACCGCAGAAACCGCTCGCGCGCCTCGGCGCTGAACCGCACCAGGCTGTTCCGCTCCCGCGCCAGCCGCTGCAGCTCGTACTCGATGTTCGGCTCGATGTCCTCGGGCCGGTCGCGCAGGGCGGGGAGCGCAAACTGCCAGAGATCGATCCGCGCCAGCAGATCCTCGCGGAACGAGCCCTCCCGCACCGCCTTGGGAAGATCGCGATTGGTCCCGGCGATGAGCTGAAAATCGCTCGACTCCTCGCGATCCGCCCCCAGCGGCAGGAAACGACGCTCCTCGATCGCGCGCAGCAACATCGCCTGCTCGTCGGCCCCGAGCTCGCCGATCTCATCGAGAAACACCACGCCCCCGTCCGCGGCTTTCAAAAGCCCGGGCCGATCGGCAGCCGCGCCGGTGAACGCGCCCTTGCGGTGGCCGAAGAGCGCCGACATCGCGCCGTCACCCCGGAGCGTGGCGCAGTTCACCTCGACGAGCTCGCCGGTGACCAGCCGCCGATGCCGCCGGAGCTCGTAGATCCGCCCCGCGAGGCGCGACTTACCCGCGCCGGTCGGCCCGGTGATGAGGATCGGGTCGGTCGTGCGTGAGGCGACGAGTTCGATCCGTTCGATCAACCGGTTGAAGGCGGGGTTGCGGGTCTCGATGCCGCCCTTGAGCGAAGCGATCGCGTCGGTGTGCTCGCGCTCGAAGCGTGAGGCGAGCCGGTCGTAGCGCGAGAGGTCGAGGTCGATGACGCTGTAGGTGCCCGGCCGCGGCGTATCGCGCCGGGGCGGCCCGGTCTGCAGCAGCCTGGCCGGGAAGTACCTCGCCTCGGTAAGCAGGAAGTTGCAGATCTGCACCACATGCGTGCCGGTGGTGATGTGGACGAGATAGTCCTCACGCTCGGTGTCGAACGGATACGCCGTCGCGAACCCGTGCAATGCCGCGTACACCTCCTCGAAGTCCCACGGGTCCTCGAACTCCAGCGTGTGCCTGACGACCTCGGTCTCGGGCGAGACGGTGTTGATGTCCGCCTCGATCAGCCGCGCGAAGTTGGTCGAGCGGAGGTCGTGGATCAGCTCGAAGCGGTCGACGAGCAGGTCTTCGTGCTGACAGACCGAAACCGTCGGCCGCCACCGCTGCCATCGCTTCGGCCCCTTCCCGATATCGAGCGTGGTGCCGAGCATGCCAAGGACGACGGTTCGGGTTGGCTGAGACGGCACGGCGGGGCTCCGAAAGACGATTCCATTGGATAAATCACTATATCAGATCATCGGCATATGTCCGATCGTCACAACCCAATCAAAATACGATCTTTCTGAAAGTCGGCCTTGTTGATGCCTCCAGAGGGGTTTTCTCTGGCCGACCAGCGGCGACAGCCGGTTTGGCACGGGCTGTGCAATGCCTCTCCCCGCACCGACACGGGAGGGCGCAGATGGCGAACAAGGAACTCTTCAACACGACCCGAGGCGAACTGCCCCCACCGGCCGACACGGTCAACGAGGCCGGCGGCATGGCGTACTCCATGGCCCCCGACCAGGCGCTGGCCCAGTACGCCGCGACAGGCTGCCTCAACCACACCTTCTACGCGACCGACGCGCAGCAGCTCGATGTTGTGCTGCGCCTGTGCATGGCGGTCGAGCCCGAGTTCATCGCCCGAGCGGCGCTCTATTGCCGCCGAGAGGGCCGGATGAAAGACATGCCCGCGCTGTTGTGCGCGGTGCTCAGCGTCCGTTCGCCGGGCTTGCTCGCGGAGGTGTTCGATCGCGTGATCGATACGCCCCGCATGCTCCGCAACTTCGTGCAGATCATGCGATCGGGAGTCGTCGGTCGGAAGTCTTTGGGAACGCTGCCGAAGCGCTTGGTTCGCCAGTGGCTGGCGGAACGCACCGACGAGGCGATCTTCTTCGCCTCGATCGGCAGGAACCCATCGCTGGTTGACATCCTCAAGATGGTCCGCCCCAGCCCGGAGACCGCCAGCCGCGAAGCGTTGTACGGATACCTCATCGGCCGCGAGCACGACGCCGAGGCATTGCCGCCGATCGTCCGCGAATACGAGCGGTTCAAGGCGGAACTCGCGCGGGGTCGGGCTCACGCCGCACCGGATGTCCCGTTCCAGATGCTCACGCACCTGCCCCTGCCGACCGAGGCGTGGACGCAGATCGCCCGCAACGCGCCATGGCAGACCACACGGATGAACCTCAACGCCTACGCACGCCACGGCGTGCTGAGAGACCGCGAGATGGTCAAGCTCATCGCCGACAGAATCGCTGATCCGGCGCAGGTCCGCCGCGCGGGTGCGATGGCGCATCAGTTGCTCATGGCGTACTCCGCCGCGTCGAGTGATGTGCCGGGCGCCATACTCCGTGCGATCGAGGCCGCGATGGAGTTCGCGATCGAACGAACGCCCGCGATCGAGGGCAAGACATGGGTGTTTGTCGATGTCTCCGGCTCGATGCACAGCCCGGTGACCGGCTATCGCCGCGGGGCGTCCGCCCGAGCGACCTGCGTGGATGCGGCTTCGTTGATCGCTTCGGCGATTGTCCGCAAGAACCCGGAAACGGAAGTGATTGCGTTCAACGAGTCGGCGATCGATGTCCGGCTCAGCCCCTCCGACACCGTCATGACCAACGCAACGATCCTCGCGCAGATGCCGTCGGGAGGCACGAACTGCTCAGCGCCGCTGCGCGAACTCAACGCCCGCAACGAACACGCCGACACGGTGATCTACATCTCAGACTCAGAGTCATGGATCGACTCCCACCGATCAATGTGGAACGACGGAACCAAAACGATGCACGAATGGCATCTGCTCAAGCGACGCTGCCCGAACGCCCGGATGGTCTGCATCGACCTCCAGCCCTACGCCTCGTCGCAGACGCCCGACCGACAGGACATCCTGAATGTCGGGGGCTTCAACGACGCCGTCTTCGATGTGATCGGCATGTTCCTCCGCGGAGAGCTCGGAAACAGAAACTGGGTTGAAGTCATCGAGAAAGTCTCGATCTGAAACGACGGCAAAGGGGAGGCGACGGCCCCCGGCAATCGGGCCGGGGGCCGCCAGAACCAGAGAATGAATCGATCAAGGTCGGGCCGGTTCCGGATGCCGACGGGACTCCATGAACAACACTCGTGCAAGGTCTCGAACATGACTTTGCCGGGCCGGCCCGAACCCTTGGTTAGGAGGTGCTATGAATGCCGGAAGGTCGCGGCGATGGCGGCGAATGCCTGCGGGAATACAGGCGTACCTCTTTCGGGAGGAAGCGGGTTCGACTCCCGCGCGCTGCAAGGCGGTTGCCGATGCGGCGTCTGCCCGGGAACGGGCGTGACTTCTCGCACACCTTTGTCACCGCCATCGCTCCGCTCTTCCGGTCCGTACAGCAGAAGCAGAAGCCCGGGGCGGCGCCCCGGCACAAAGAAACAACGGCGAATGCCCGTGGGACTACAGGTTAAACTCCCCGGTGTTGCGGGTTCGAATCCCGCTCGTTCTCAGGCCACGCCTTGGAGCGGTAGCTCAAACTGGTAGAGCACGGTGTCTCACACAACTTGTCGCCGTCAGCCCCGTAGCTCAGCGGCAGAGCACCGCATCCGAAATGTGCGGAGGTCGCGGGTTCGATCCCCGCCGGGGCGTTTGATCGTGTAGCGTTGTACCGCAGCCAACGGAGACCTCCCATGAACATCCCCTTCATCGAAACCGGGGAGGCCGAGGCCATCCTCCCCCTGCCCAAAGACCGACGACCCATCACCGTCATCGGCACGCCCGCCATCCGCAAAACCTTCGACGAGGGCTGCATCAAGCAGGCGATCAATTCCGCTCGCGGGCCCGGCGTCACGCGCGTCGTCCTCAACCCCGACGCGCACATCGGCTACGGCACGCCCGTCGGCTGCGTCATGGCCAGCGACAGCCACATCTACCCCGGCCCCGTCGGCGTCGACATCAAATGCTCAATGAGCCTCCTCGCCCTCGACCTCGACGAGCACGCCATCGCCGACAAGAGAACACGCCGAGCGCTCATCGACGCGATCTGCCAGCGCACGCCCACCGGCGCAGGGCGGGGCCAGCGCAGCGTCCCCAAGTCGCGCCCCGTCCGCTTCGACCTGGGCGAGCGCGTCGTCGCCGAGGGCGCTTCGCGCGAAGTCTGCGAGGCCCTGGGCATCCCGCCCGAGTGGGCAGACCGTTGCGAAGACAGCGCCCACACCGGCCACGACGCCACACACGACGCGCTCCGCGAACGCCTCGAACTCCACAAACGCGATCCGCGATTCCACGAACGATTCCCCGGCAAGGTCCGCCAGCTCGGCTCCTACGGCGGCGGCAACCACTTCGGCGAGTGCGAGATCGTCCGCCTCCGCGAGGGCGAGCGTGCGAAAGCCGCGGCCGAGGCGTTCGGCCTCGTCGACGGGGGCGTCGCCTTCCTCTCCCACTGCGGCTCGCGCGGGTTCGGCCACGACCTGGCAACGCACCAGTTCCGCGCGCTCCAGGACCACTTCGAACAGTGGAACATCCCGCTGCCCGGCGGCGACCGCCAGCTCGTCCACGCGCCCCTCGGCTCGCCCGAGGCCGACGCCTACCTCGACGACATGGCGCTCGGCGCCAATTTCGCCACCGTCAACCACCTGCTCATCAACGCCCTCGTCCTCGAAGCGTTCCAGGAGATCTTCCCCGGCGTCAACGGCCGACTGGTCTACTTCATCAGCCACAACATCGCACGCAAGGAAACCGTCGACGGCCGCCCCCAATGGGTCCACCGCAAAGGCGCAACCCGCGCCTTCCCCGCCGGCCACGACGCGCTGCAAGGCACGCCGTTTCACGAAACCGGCCATCCGATCCTCCTGCCCGGCAACCCGCAGGCCGGCTCGTCGGTCATGGTCGCCGAGCCCGGCGCGGAGAAGTCCTGCTACAGCGTCAACCACGGCGCAGGCCGGATCATGGGCCGCAAAGCCGCGGCAAGAACCCTCGACCAGGCCGAGGTCGACCGCTCGTTCGAAGACCGCGACATCCTGACCAACTGCCGCAGGTACCCGATCGACGAAGCCCCCGACGCCTACAAGGACTTCAACGAGGTGCTGCGTTCTGTCGAGCTCGCGGGGCTCGCCAGCGAGGTCGCGCGTCTGCAGGCCAAGTTCGTCATCAAGGACGGGAGCAAGGCCGATGATTGAGCTCGACGGCGCAAAGGGCGGGGACGAGGGAGAAGGCGGCGGCCAGATCCTCCGCACCGCGCTCTCGCTCTCGATGGTCACCGGCCGCCCGTTCCGCATCGAAAACATCCGCGCCGGCCGCGCCATACCCGGCCTGCTCCGCCAGCACCTCACGGCCGTCAAAGCCGCGTGCGCCGTCTGCGAAGGCAAGGCGATCGGCGCCGAGATCGGCTCCCGCTCGCTCGTCTTCTACCCGGGCAAGATCCGCGCCGGCGACTACTCCTTCGCGATCGGCACGGCCGGCAGCACGACGCTCGTCCTCCAGACTGTTCTGCCCGCGCTCATGACCACGGACGCACCGTCGACCGTGACCGTCAAGGGCGGCACGCACAACCCCGCCGCCCCCACCGCGCAGTTCCTCTCCCGCGCCTACGCCCCGCTCATCGAACGCCTCGGCCCCCGCCTGAAGATCGAACTCGTCCGCCACGGCTTCTACCCCGCCGGCGGCGGCTTCGTCCGCGCCGAGATCGAGCCCTGCAAAGCCCTCGCCCCGCTCGAACTCGATGACCGCGGCGAGATCATCGGGCGCAGCGCCGTCGCGAGCATCGCCGCCCTGCCCGGCGAGATCGCCAAGCGCGAGCTCGCGGTCGTCGAACGCAAGCTCGGCTGGAGCGCCGAATCGCTCAGAATCGAACAGCTCAGCGACCGCTTCGGCCCGGGCAACATCCTGAGCATCGAAGTCGAGTCCGAGCATGTCACCGAGGTCTTCACCGGCTTCGGCCGCTTCGGCGTCAGCGCCGAGGCCGTCGCGGAGGAAACCATCGCCGAAGTCCGGGCCTACCTCGCCTCGGGCGTCCCCGTCTGGCGTCACCTCGCCGACCAGTTGCTGCTCCCGATGGCCTTGGCCGGCCGCGGCAGCTTCCGCACCGGCCCCCTCACCAGCCACGCCGAAACCAACGCCGAAGTGATCGAACGCTTCCTGCAGCTCAAAGTCCGGTGGGAGGCGCAAGAGGGCAAGTCCACGCGGGTCGAGATTCTGCAATAGGCGAGCCGCGGGTCGCGAGCGAACAGCGCCGTTCGATTCCTAACTCGATCACTTTATAGGTTATGGACCACTTCGCCGTTCTCGGCGGCGGGCCGCGCCGCCGCACACCGGCCGCGGCCGTACCGAAGACGAATCGCACAGTCCGCATAGGCCTTCATATCGTTCCAGCGAGCCATTTCGCCCGGCCTGACGGATTTCGTTCGCAACTCAGCCGAAGCCCCTGAACCACGGGCCAGATCTGAACCAACGGGCGGAGCACGCGCCGACGCCGAGGCCGGCGGCCCATGACAAACTAAATTTTCATATTTTGAGATTGTTTTTGTCCGCCCCGGATTACACTCCGTTCGCCCCGCGATGTGTCCCGGGGCCGAGAGAACAAGCACGGGCGTGACCCGCCGGGTGTTCCGGAGGGGCGGCTCGCGCACGAAGAGAGAGAGTATCGTGATGAGAAAGCTCCGTTCGGCCGCGGTCCTTGCCGCGCTCGCCCTGTCGCCGGCCGCAGCGATGGCCCAGGGCGTCGTTTATGCGTTCGACCTCCGCTTCGCGGCGCAGTCCAACCTGTTCTCATTCCCCGTCAACGATCCGATCGACCAGACGCAGATCGGCCCGGTCGGCAACCTCGACTACACCACCTTCGCGATGGACTTCAACACCGCCGGATCGGTGCTCCACATCGTCGACCACAGCCTCGGCACCACCGCCCTCCGCATGGGCACCCTGGACATCAACACCGGAGCCTTCACCCCAGGCCCGACGATCACCGGGCCCTTCCAGGGCCTTAACCCCACAGGCCTCTCCGTCGACCCGACCACAGAAACCTTTTACACATCGAGAACCAACGAACTCTTCACCGTCGATCCCATGACCGGCGCTTCCAGCTCCGTCGGAAACTTCGTCGACGCACTCGGCAACCCGATCGGCTCCGTCATCGACATCGCCGTCGACAACAACGGTCGAATGTTCGCCCATGTCCTCGGCTCCACCGCAGGCCAGGGCGGCGGCCTGTGGGCCATCGACAAGTCCTCCGGTGTCGGGACCTTCGTCGGCTTCAGCGGCGTCGTCACCAACTTCGCCCAGGGCATGGACTTCGACCCCACCACCAACCTCCTCCACGCCGCCCTCTACACCTCCGGCGGCAACGGAAGCTACGGCATCTGGGACACCACCGACGGCAGCTGGACAGAGATCCTCACCCTCAGCGCCTTCCCCGATCCCACCCCCAACGGCCGCGAGCTCGAAATGGCCATCCGAATCCCCGCCCCCTCGGCCATCATGGCCATGGGCATCGGAGGCCTGGCCCTCACCCGCCGCCGACGCTAAACCCCTACACCGCGCGTCAACAACCCCAAAGCCCCGGAGCACCGCTCCGGGGTTTTTCATCCACACCGCGTTGCCGACGACGATCCAGACCAAGTAAACTCCCGACGGCCCCGCACGCCGCGCCGGGGCCGGAAGGGACGCGATGCCCGGTTTCCTCCGAAGAAAACCCAAAGCCGCATCGCTCGACGAACAGCTCCGCGCGTTCGAGGCCTGCGGCATCAGGCTCAACCCGGGCAGAACGCCCTACGAATTGCTCCTCTCCTACCCGCACGAACAGTACGAGTCCCATCCGTACCTTCTCCTCGCAGAGATCATGGGCAGCGAGGTCGACGCCGAACCCCACGGCAGGCAATTCTCAAACAACCTCTGGAACATCGACCTCGAATGCATCGAGGACCATGGCGCATACACAAGTCTCATCGACGACATGGTCAGAATCTCTGCCGGCACGCTCCCGGTCGAGCACGCCCGCGATCATGTCGACATCGACGCCGGCGAGGTCTGGGTCGAGCTCCGGCTCGACGGGCAAACCCACCGCTTCAAACCCGAAATCTGCGACGACTGGGCCGACCCGGAGTTCTTCGAGTTCATCGCGTCGCTCCACAAGGCGAGACAAACCGAACGCCGCTTCGCCTGCCTGAACCCCGGCGATCAATTCATCATCATCGCCTGCCCGACACAGGCAGAATTCAAACGCCTGCGCCGAACAACTGGCCTGAAATTCGAGTGGATGGGATGACCGAGCCGCAAACACCGCACCACCACCAACCGCCCGACCCGCACGAACTCAAACAAGCCTGCGCCGCATGGCTGGCGGTCATGATCGAACGCATCGACTCCGGCCGTCTGCCCCTTCCGGATCTCGGTCATCCTGACCTGGATGTGTCCGCGGCCGCGTTCGTCGACAGGCTCGCAATCGCGCCATACATCCCGGACGCTCGCTGGGTTTACAACGACTTCTGGGATCCCGCGCCGCCTTCAAGGCTGATCGACCGGATGCTGGAACGCCTGCACAGGGAGACACGGGGAATGTGTTGGGAACCAGATTTCTGGTCCGCGGTCTGGGAAGGCCTGCCAACGCGTTTGCCGCGAAAGATCGCAGAGAGCCTCATCAGGCGAGAAATCAACATCGACGAGCTCGGCCACCTGCTGCTCGACGACGACTTGCTCTGGCGCCTCGCAGACCGCGTCGACGAAGCCCTGCTCACGCTCGCCAAGCGCCGATACCACCAGCCCCGCTACGACGCCGACGCCTTCGAGGAAGTGCTGTACGCCTTCCCGACGCACGATTGGATGCTCCGCTCGCTCCGGGGCCTTGTGCCCTCGCACGAGGAGAAAGCCGAACGCCTGCAGATCTACCTCGACCGCTACTTCAACCGACCGGGGCCCTAAGCACCCTCACCCCTCCATCGCCTCAACCAGGTACCCCGCCGCCTCCTCATCAAAAGCGCACAAAACCACCCGCTCGACCACCCCCACCTCCGCAAGCGTCGCACGCACCGTCCGCACCGCGACCACCGCGGCTTTGTCCGCCGGATACCCATACACCCCCGTGCTGATCAAAGGAAACGCGACCGACCGTGCCCGGTGCTCGGCCGCGAGCCTCAGCGAGGTCTCGTAGCAACTCGCCAGCGTCTCCGCCTCGCCCTCCCCGCCCCCGTTCCACACCGGCCCGACCGTGTGGATCACAATGCGGCAAGGCAACGCGAACGCCGGCGTCACCACCGCATCACCCTCGCGGCAACGCAGCCCCGGCGCATACTCGGGCAGCGCGCGGCAAGCCTCAAGCAGCTCCGGCCCCGCCGCACGATGAATCGCCCCGTCCACACCCCCGCCCCCCATCAGCCGCGAATTCGCGGCGTTCACGATCGCATCCACCTCCAGCAGCGTGATGTCGTCGACAACAACCTCGATCTCCGGCATAGGCGGGTCTCCTTGGCCTGCTCGGCCAGCCTACCAAAGCAGCCGACAACGCTCCGCGGGCGGCAAATGTTCGCTACCATGGCGTGCCCCCGGAGGATCCGAGTGCCCTCACCCAGAAGCATCATCGAGGCCCGTACCCCCAAGCCGTCCGTGCGCCGAAGCCGCGCCGAGGCCACGGCCATCCCCGAGCTGCGCCCCTACGACGGCCCGGCCACACGCCACACGCTCCGGCTCGGCGACGCGAGGGAGCTCGACTGGATCCCCGATCAATCCGTCCACCTCGTCGTCACCTCACCACCCTATTTCAACCTCAAGAATACAACGACCATCCCTCCCAGCTCGGAGACATGGACGAGTACGAGGCGTTCCACGACGAGCTCGACAAGGTCTGGGCGCACTGCTTCCGCATCCTCGCGCCCGGCGGACGCCTGGTCTGCAATGTCGGCGATGTCTGTGTCGCGCGCCGAAAGAACAACGGGCGCCACCATGTCTTCCCCCTCCACGCGGATATCTCCGTCCGCTGCCGCAGGCTCGGCTTCGACTACCTCACGCCGATCCTCTGGAACAAGATCGCCAACGCGGCGTTCGAGGCCGAGGGCAACGGCGGCGGCTTCCTCGGCAAACCCTACGAGCCCAACGCGATCATCAAGAACGATGTCGAGTACATCCTCATGCTCCGAAAGCCCGGCGCTTACCGCAAGCCGACCGACGACCAACGCGCCACATCCCGCCTGACCAAGGAAGAACAGGCCAAGTGGTTCCGCCCGGTCTGGACAGACCTCACAGGCGCCTCGACACGCGACCACCCGGCGCCGTACCCCGTCGAGCTCGCCTACCGCCTCGTCCGCATGTTCTCCTTCACAGGCGACACCGTCTTCGACCCCTTCGGCGGCACCGGCACCACCAGCATCGCCGCGATCCGCGCCGACCGAAACAGCATCCTCACCGAAATCGACCCCGACTACTTCGCCAGAGCCGCACGCCGGGTGAAAGCCGAGGCCTCCGAGGGTGTGCTGGGGCGACCATCGCCCGAGGTCGAGGTCATCGAAGCGAAACCTACTCGGCGATCACCGACGAAGCGTGGGCGATCATCGACAGCACGAACCGCCTGAGTCCGAGTTCCTCGCTCGGCACGGCCACTTTCGGCGGATTTCCCCGCGACGAAAGCACCAACGACGCGGCGCTGTACAAAGACTCTCGAACAAGGCGTGTCAGCGTGATCTCGTATCGCTTCGCGTACGACGCGCCTTCGAACTCCGGGTCGGCTGCGAAGTGTGTTCGCCGCACCGCTACGGGCGATCGAGAACCGGGCGCATCTTCGAGCAGCATCAGAAACCCAGACCAAGGCTTCGGCGAGGGCTTGAACAGTCCCTCGCGGTACGCCACCGCCAGATCGTGCCCGTCGCCGACGGCTTCCTGCGCCCGATTGTTGTAGTTGTTGCCGAACGACGGCCCCACCTGCGACTTGAACTCGAGGCAGGCGACAAGCTTCCCTTCGTGCACAACAACCAGATCCCAATCTCAGTAGGGCCGGAAGTACAGCGGCAGATCGACCGAACGCCTCTTGGTAAAGATCGATGTCTCCGGGACCCCGTTCTCAACAAGCAACGACGCGAGCAGCCCGATGATCGCATCGCCGTGCCCGCCTCCGGTAACGGCGGCTCGCCCTCCACGATCTCGCTCCCCACCCGTCCCCTGAGCCTGATCCTGCCGACCTCGCGTCACCCAGAACTCACCGACCGCCGCCCGGAAGCGCCGATCAAGGTTCTTCACCCGGAAAGCATGTTCACTCATAGCGGCAGCGTAGCGAACTTCGCTCAAGGCGACCGACCAACACGCCGCCGCATCAAAACAAACGCCCCCCAAGCCGCCAGCGGCGAAAACGGCAGCATCGCCGCGGCGTGCCAGCCCGCCAGACCCGGATCGCCCCGCACCCAGTCGATGTTCGGCGCGGCCGTCGCATACACGATCGACGCAACGGCCAGCACGATCAGCCCCACCGCGACCGCGCCAAAGTGCGGCGTCAGCCGCGACATCGCCTCAACAAACGCGACCACCCGCTCCCGCACCGATCCGGCGACCAAAATCACCGCCCCAATAAACAGCAATACCGCCGCAATCATCGGCGCCGCGGCCACCGCCCCGAGCACCAGAGCCAAATACACCAACTCGCCCACACCGGAATAGGGCTCGCCCATCGGCGAACCGGGCGCGCCGACCATCGCCGTCCCGAGCGCGACAAACCCGATCAACGCGAAGCCAAACGCAGGCCCCGCCCGCAACCACGAGGTGAACGCGCCGCAAGGCGGCTGTGTCACGCTGGTCTCCATGTCGGCCTCCCTTCGGGCTTTCCGCCCTCTCACCCAGGCAGTCTACAGCAAACGCCTTCCCGCCCCACGCCCCACGCCCCACACCCCACACCCCACACCCCCAGCCAACAATCCGCCTCAATGCCCGCCCCCGACCCGCAAGCCCAACCCCCCAAACCCGACCGCCTCGGCCCCGCAAGCGCCGTCCTCCTCATCGTCACATGGTCCATGCCCGGCGTTTTCATCCGCCTCGTCGGCGGCTTGCCGGACGCCGAGATCCTCGCCTGGCGCGTCTCGATCGCCTTCGCCGTGCTCGCCCCCGCCGTGCTCATCGTCCGGCGCTGGCGCACCGCCTTCTACGACGCAATGCGCCACCCCGCAAGCCTCGGCATCAGCGCCTTCATGTTCGGCTACTTCGCCCTCGCCGTAATGACCTACCGCCACCTCCCGGTCGCCATCGGCGCCCTCATCATCAGCACATCCCCCGTCTGGGTCCTCATCCTGCGCACGCTCTTCGAGAAGCGCCCGACATCCCGCGAGCTCTGCGGCCTCGCCTCCGCCCTGATCGGCGTCGCCATGTGCATCCTCCCGCGCCTCGCCAACGGCGGCGAGTGGCCCGGCAGCCCACTGCTCGGCGCCGCGATCGCGCTGGGCGCGGCGATCTGTTCGGCCGGCTTCGTCTACTCGCGCTCGCGCACGCGACACTCAGCCCGCGCCGTGCCCGCCCCTGTGGCCGCCGCGGTCACATGCGCCTTCGGCCTGCCCGTCCTGCTCTGGCTGGCGGTCTCCGGCGACGGCCTCGGCGCAGCCGCCTTCGACGCACGCGGCTGGATGCTCCTCATCGGCCTCGGCGCATTCAGCACAGCCCTGCCCACGCTCGCCTACTCCATCGCCAGCTCGCGACTCTCCAGCCTCGTCACCGCGATGCTCAACCTGCTCGTCCCTCTCGCTTCAGGCATCGCCGCGGCGATCATCCTCCGAGAGTTCCCCTCCGCATGGGCGATCCCCGGCGGCGCGCTCGTGCTCATCGGCATCTGGCTCGTCTCGACAGGCGCCGCCAGGCCGATCCGACCCAGCCTCTGACCTTCGCGTCCCACCTGATAAACACCCGCGCACGCCGCGCAGCCCGCACACAACGAACCAAACCACGAAAGCTCGCCCAACCGCAGGGCCGCCGTTGGCGATGGCGGGCTGCGCTCTGTAGACTGCACCCTTGCGGGAGGTCCCGAGCGGCTCGGGCCCGACACACATCATCGGACCACGCCACAAGGAGTGTTCACCATGCGCAAGCAGACCAAGGCTCTCTCCGCACTCACCCTCGGCGCCGCGCTCGCCGCAGCCATGCAGGGCTGCGAGTCCTTCGACAAGACCATGGACAACATCGACCGCGCCAACACCACCGCCGAACGCGTCGACCGCACCGCGGACCGCACCGAGCGCAATGTCGAACGCGCCGGAGACCGCGTCGGCAACTGACCGACCCCGCTCGCCGACAACATAGATTCAATCTGCTTCGCGTGTCACGGCTGCCCCTGCAGCCTCCGTCTCGCCGCCTCGATCGCGCGCCGATCCCGGTCGTTCCGGGCCTCGACCCGATCGAGATACGCGATCGCCGCGCCCGCCCCCCCAGCTCGCCCCATCGCCCGCGCGATCGCCGCGGCGTCACTCCCCGTCTCGTCCTCACGCACATGATCGAGCACAAGGTTGATCACCCGCTCCGGCTCGGACCCCTCCAGCATCGGCCGCGCGACATGCCAGAGCGCATCCCGCCTCGCCGGGTCGTTCGCCTCGTCGGGGCCGAGCTTCCGGTACAGCTCGATAAAGTCCTCGCCCCGCCCCGCCCTGAAGACCGGCATCAACGCCGACTCCGCTAGCCGCGCCGTCACCTTCTCAGGATTGTCTCGCAACGCCGACGAGACCAACGACGCAACATCGCTGTCCCGTCCCATCAAAGCCAGCAGCCGCACCGCTTCCTCTAGCCGCCCCTCACGCGCCGCGGCCGCCATCCGCCCGCGAACCTCCACCGCATCATCGAGCGGCGGCGAAACCCGCTCCCGCTGCTGAGGCTGCCCGACCACCCACAACGGATCGCCGATCACCGCCAACTTCCAGACCGGCGCACGATCGATCCGCGTCGCCGCACCCCAAGGCACAAGAAACCGCAGCCGCTGCGCAACCGCAGGCCCGGGCAAAAACGACTGCAAAAACGGCTCGTCCGTCGACCCGAAGTAGCAGAACGCCCCACGCTCCAGCCAACGGCCCGCGACCGTCCCGCGCGTCCCCGGGTGCACCGCAGACCACGAGTGGATGAAGTACACCGCCGCCGGCACATCCAGCACCGGGATATCCCCCGGCCTGGCCTGCCCCGGGTTCAGATCGAAATGATCGCGCATCCCGCGCGAGTTGACCATCACAAGTCCCGCACGCAGCACACGCTGCGCCGCGAGCTGCCACGCCCGGTGAGACCCCGCCCTGCCCTGGTCGGCCACCCGCATCCCCATCCCCTCAAGATGCTCCCGCGCCGGCGCGAGGTTGTACTCCGTCCACGGGCTGCCGGAGGTCTGGTACCCGTTGAACAGCCACGCCTCCTCGGGCCTGTAAAACAGCGCGCTCATCGCCATGTACGCCGCACGGGCCTCGCCCCCGAAGATGTGCCCGGTCCAGCCCCACCGCTGCTCGCCCCGAGGATCGTCCCCGTGCCGACCGACAAAGTCCGTCAGCGCCACGATCCGCTGCCCGTTATTCAGCCGCACCGGCGCACGCATCGCGATCGTCACACTGTCGAGCTTGTCGCCCGTCTCCCGCCACGAAAGCCCCGTCGCCTCGCACGCCTCCTCGACAAAACGCGCAAACCGCTCCGCATCCCGCAGCGCCATCTCCTCACCGATGTGCCCCAGCCGCTCCGACCACACGATCGGCTGCGCCCGCCCCGCCGCGAGCGCAAGCCCCGCCGTCCACGCCGGGTCCTCTTCGTTCATCACCACAACACCCGGCGCCAGCCTCGGGTCGGTCTTCCACGACTTCGCCGCCGGCTCGTCCTCGGGCAGCCCCCAGATCCCCCGCTTGGTCTTCTCGATCAGGCGACGCTTCTCCGCCCCCTCACGCGGCATCACCCCCGGATGCGACCACCGAAACACCTCCGCGGGCTTGAACCCCCGCGCAAACCGGCCGATGTCTTCAGCCGCCTCCGCCGACCCGTCATCGATCAGCACCGGAAACCGACGCTCCGGCGTCCACGCCGCAACCGCGTGCAGATAGCTGATCCCGTCGGGCACGATCACCAGCGCGTCGATCACGCCGTGCGAACGCCGGTGCATCTCCACCCGCACGCCCAGCCGCACCGGCTCGGGCAACTCGTCAAGGTTCACCCCCTCGATCGGCTGGGCGATCGCGCAAGGCGAAGCCGCCAGCACGCCCGAAATCAAGCCGATCCACGCCCGACGCACGATCCTGACCGTTGTTCGCATACGCGCAGGGTAACCGACGAGGCCGCCAGGGCAATCGAACGATCTGGTTCTTGAAGGCGCCGCCTCCCTCGAAGACTCCAAATGAAGGGTGCGCCGACATCCCCAACCCAAGCCTCGGCAGCAGGCCGAAGCCGCCCCTGCGCCCAGCTCCCAGCGCCCCGCGCCCTTGTCCCCACGCCCCGCGCCCCACCCAAGCTCTACACTCGATCCCGATGCCGAGCCTGACTCTCGAAGAATTCACCGCAGAAGCGGCCCTCGCACGCGCCGAGGCCTCCAGCCGCGGCGCCATCCCCGTCCTCCCCCTCTCCGTCCGTCTCCTCGCAGACCAGCTCACCCCCGTCCTCGCCTACCGCCGCCTCGTCGCCCCGGACCAGCGACGCACCCCATCCTTCCTCTTCGAATCCGTCGAGAACGGCGACCGCGTCGGCCGCTACTCGATCATGGGCGCACGACCCTCCCGACGCATCATCGCCAAGGCCGACCAGCTCACCGACATCGACTGCAACGGCGCCGACCGCGCCACCACAACCTGCAAAGACCCCATGGGCGTCCTCAGCCAGGCCACCCGCGAGCGAACCCTCATCCGCCCAACCTCCGGCGCCCCCCTCCCAAGCTGCGTCCTCGGCGGCTGGTTCGGCTACGCCGCCTACGACACCGTCCGCTACACCGAGCCCGGACGCCTCCCCTTCCAGAACGCTCCGCACGACGACCGCAACCTCCCCGACCTCGAATTCGGCTTCTACGACACCATCGTCGTCTTCGACCACGCCGAATCCGCCGTCCATGTCGTCCGACTCGTCACGCTCGACCAAACCGATCCAACCGACGCCTACAACGCCGCAATCGCCGACCTCGAACACACCGTCTCACTCCTCCAACGCCACAGCAAACCACTCCCCCTCGGCCGCATCGACCGCCCCGGCCCCAAGCGCGACCTTCAGTCCAACATCACCCGCGCACAGCACCGCGCGATGGTCGAGAAAGCCCTCGAATACATCCGCGCCGGCGACATCTTCCAGGTCGTCCTCGGCCAGCGCTTCGAGAAAGCCTCGCCCGCCGACCCCTTCGATGTCTACCGCGCGCTCCGCTCGGTCAACCCCAGCCCATACATGGTCTACATGCAGACCTCCGGCTGCGTCCTCGTCGCCTCGAGCCCCGAGATCCTCTGCCGCGTCCGCAACGAAGACGCCGGCCCCGTCGTCACCAACCGCCCCCTCGCCGGCACCCGACGCCGGGGCGACACCCCCGAAGAAGACCTCGCGCTCCAGCACGAACTCCTCGCCGACCCCAAGGAACGCGCCGAGCACATCATGCTCGTCGACCTCGGACGAAACGATGTCGGACGCGTCGCGGCGCCCGGCACCGTCGACCTCCCAGGCGTCATGCAGATCGAACGCTACAGCCATGTGATGCACATCAGCTCCACCGTCACCGGCGTCCTCCGCCAAGGCCTCGACGCATGGGACGCACTCAGAGCCGCACTCCCCGTCGGCACCATCTCAGGCGCCCCCAAAGTCCGCGCCATGCAGATCATCGACGAGATCGAACCGACCCGCCGCGGGCCCTACGGCGGCGGCATCGGCTACGCCGGCCTCGAAGGCGAAATGGACATCGCCCTCGCACTCCGCACCATCGTCGTCGGCCCCGAACCCGGACCGGACGGACGCTGGCTCTACCACCTCCAGGCCGCCGGAGGCATCGTCGCCGACTCCGACCCCGACGCCGAGTTCGAAGAAACCGTCAACAAGGCCGCCGCCCTCGCCAGAGCCATCGAGCTCGCCGAAACCGCCTTTTCAAGCCCCCAAGGTCCGGAAACAATTTCGGGCTCGGCCGGGCCGCTTCCACCCGATACAGTTACACCATGACGCAGACAACCACACGCCCCGAAACCGACGCGTCAACAGACACCAAGCAGCCCTGGCTCTGGCGCGTCGTCCTCCTCGACGACGATCACCATACCTACGAGTATGTCATCGCCATGATGAAGTCCGTCTTCGGCTACCAGCCCGAGAAAGGCTTCCTCATCGCACAGACCGTCGACCGCTTCGGCAGAGCCGTCTGCACCACCACCCACAAAGAACTCGCCGAGCTCAAGCGCGACCAGATCCACGCCTTCGGACGCGACCCGCTCATGATCGAGTGCAAGGGCTCCATGTCCGCCATCATCGAGCCCGCAATCAACGAAGACGACGACGCCGAAGACCGCGCCGAAGACGCGTCCGCCTGAGCCCGTGCCGGCAACGCCCAAGGGGGTAGAGGGCGTGAAGCCGCCGACCGTCCTCATCGCAGAACCCCTCGCCCAGGACGCCGTCCGCTGGCTCCGCGAGCGCTGCACCGTCATCGAACGAGCCGCAGACGACCCCGCCTTTGCCGAAGCCCTCGCCCAGGCGAACGCGCTGATCGTCCGCACCTACACAAGAGCCGACGACGCCCTGCTCGCCAAAGCCCCCAACCTCCGCGTCGTCGGACGCGCAGGCGTCGGCCTCGACAACATCGACCTGCAGGCCTGCCGCGCACGCTCAGTCCGCGTCGTCTACACCCCCGGCGCCAACACCGACGCCGTCGCCGAGTTCGTCGTCGCAAGCATGCTCGACGCCACGCGCCACCGCCTCTACCTCCACGCACCCCTCGCCGAAAACGACTGGAACAAGCTCAGAAACGAGCTCGTCTCCGAACGCCAACTCTCCACCCTCACCCTCGGCATCTACGGCTGCGGCCGCATCGGCTCACGCCTCGCCCGCATCGCCGCCGCCCTCAACATGCGCACCCTCTACCACGACATCCGCGACATCCCCCAAGACCAACGCCACGGCGCAACACCCGTCGACCGCGAAACACTCCTCGCCGAAAGCGACATCATCTCGCTGCATGCCGACGGCCGCCCCCAAAACCGTCATCTCTTCGACGCAGACGCCTTCGGAAGAATGCGGTCCGACGCCGTATTCATCAACGCGGCCCGCGGCTTCCTCGTCGACCCCTTCGCCCTCGCCGAGTTCATGATCGCGCACCCCGGCGCCACAGCAATCATCGATGTCCACGAGCCCGAACCCTTCGGCCCCGACTACCCACTCCTCGACATCGACAACATCCACCTGACCCCACACATCGCGGCCGCAACACGCGACGCAAAGAACGCCATGTCATGGGTCGTCAAAGACATCTGGAAAGTCCTCGAAGGCGAAGACCCACAAAACGAAGCTTCATACGAAAACCAATCCGAAGCAGATCACGAAGACACTGGCAACGCAAACTGACCCCCGCTGCACAAACCACAGGACACCACGGTTTGGAGAAAACCGAAGACATCGTCATCGTCGGCGCAGGCCCCATCGGCATCGAGACCGCCGCCCTCCTCAAACGCCGCGGCCTCCACGCCCGACACATCGACGCCGGCCCCATCGCCGCAACCCTCGACTGGTGGGCCCCCGGCACCAAGTTCTTCTCAAGCCCCGAACGCCTCGAAATCGCCGGCGTCCCCCTCGTCACACGCGACCAGGAAAAGGCCACACGCGAGGAATACATGGCCTACCTCCGCGCCGTCGCAACACAATACAAACTCCCCATCGAAACCTACACCAAGCTCATCGACGCCGAACGCATCGATGCGCACAGCGCGCCCTCCCCCGAGTCCTCCCGCTTCCGCCTCACACTCCGCCGCGAACCATCAGGCCCCGCCAGCCCCAATTCAAGCCCGCAACCCACCGAAACCGTCCTCGCCAAAAACCTCATCCTCGCCACCGGCAACATGGACCTCCCACGCCTCATCGGCGTCCCAGGCGAAACCACAACCCCGTGGGTCTCCCACTACCTGCAAGACCCCCACCACTACTACAGCAAAACCGTCCTCATCGTCGGCGGCAAGAACTCCGCCGTCGAAGCCGCGATCCGCCTCTACCGCGTCGGCGCCAAGGTCGCCGTCAGCTACCGCCGCGACCGCTTCGACCCCGAACGCATCAAGTACTGGCTGCTGCCCGAGCTCGAATGGCTCATCGACAAGGGCCGCATCGTCTTCCACCCCGAAACCGTCCCCGACAACTTCGAGCCCGGCGCAACCACACTCCGCCGCCTGAACCCCGACGCAATCAAAGAGCACGGCAGCGAACGCTTCAAAACCGCAAGCGACTTCGTCCTCCTCCTCACCGGCTACGACCAGGACAAAACCCTCTTCAAAAAACTCGGCGTCGAACTCATCGGTGAAGAACAACACCCCGCCTTCGACCGCGAAACCATGCAGACCAACATCCAAGGCCTCTTCGTCGCCGGCACCGCAACCGGCGGCAGCCAGAAACGCGCCAAAGTCTTCATCGAAACAAGCCATGTCCACGCACAACGAATCGCCGCAACACTCGCCGGCGACAAAACCAACACCCCCGACCCCGAATACGGCCGCCTCGAAGAAGCATAAAGCCAAGCGTTGCCCGACCCACCGAGCCGGGTTCGCAGAGCGCAGGGCGCGAAACAGACCGTGGCCCGGGCGTCCCGCCCGGGCGAACGCGCTGCCATCAATCCCCACCCCCTTGACGCCGACCTCTGAGCAAAGCGAAGAGCCGGGTCACACCCCCATCGACACCAACCCCACCACCGACAATCCCACCGTCGTGCCACCGACCTCCAAAGGAGGTCGGTGCTCCCCACAAGCAATCTACAACAATCAAAACTCCATCCCCGCCACAAATCCCCAAACCCTCGACACCAACCTCTGAGCAAAGCAAAAAGCCGGGTCAAACCCCCGCTCGCCCTCTACCCCTACAAACCCTCTCGACTCTCGCCTCTCTCCCCCTCGACCCACTCGCTCGCGCAGCGAGCGCCTCGCCCGCAAAGCGGGCGATGGGCTGTAGCCACGGGTGGAGCACAGGCCGAAGCGCAGCGCAGGACAGTGCGCAACCCGTGGAAAGCCCCCAAAAACAAAACCGCTCCGAAGGAGCGGAGGAACTCACCACAATGAGAATCAGCCCCCGACAACGCCCCCGCGCCGCGCAAGACCCGCACGACGCTCATTGATCGCCTGCGCCACACCGAAAATCGTCATCAGAATCGCGACCATCAGCAACAGCATAAATCCAGTCCGCCGCCACCAAGACTCCTCCCAAACCGCGGCGAACAGCGGGTACATATCCTGCCCCCACATCGACTCGGAAAACCGCTGCACGACAACCATCGCCACCGCGCTAAGAAACGCATCGAGCGTCATCATCGCGAACATCACGGGCAACGCAATCGGCACAACAACCGCCGCAAGCCTCAGCATCCGAACCGGGCTGTACTCCAGCGCCCCAGGCCGCCTCACAGGTTTGTCTTCGCCATCCTTCATCCAGAAGGCGTACAAAAACCAGCGAACACGCCCGGGCAGCAGCTTCACCACAACGACCAGAAACCCGCCCACAAGCACGAGCCCGATCGTGCCGCCCAGCCTCTGTTCAGACACTTCGACCCCAAGAAACTCACGAGGCCCGATCGCCGCGGCAAGCCCCTGAGTGACAAGCCGCCACACCGCCACAAACAGCAACCCGATCGCAACAAACGAGAGACCCGCAACCACACGAAGCTTCCCACGCACCCGCGGCGACAAATGATCCAAACTGTACCGACCATCACGCAACCGCCGCCCTCCTTCCCATCTCCGCCGAGTCTACCGCCAAACAACCGACCACACAAGCACTTTCCATGACCGCACTGTCGTGCCTCCCATCTCCAAAGGAAGTAGGTGCTCCCCCAAAGCGATCCACATCACAAACCGATCCCTACCCCTCGACGCCGACCTCTGAGCAAAGCGAAGAGTCGGGTTTCCTCCCCCGATCGACCTCTACCCCTACCAACCCTCTCGCCTCTCTCCCTTTCGACTCTCTCGCTCGCTCCGCGAGCGCCTCGCCCGCAAAACGGGCGATGGGCTGTAGCCACGGGTGGAGCACAGGCCGAAGCGCAGCGCAGGACAGTGCGCAACCCGTGGAAAGCATCCCCAAAAACAAAACCGCTCCGAAGGAGCGGAGGAACCCTTGGCGGCACGCCTGACTCAAACCCGCTCACCAACACACCCCGTCACCACACAGTCACCAAAGAACACAGATTGCAACGAACTAAAGACCGCAAGCTTCATCGATACAGCGTTCCGACATACACATCAACAACCGGCTCGTCATCAGAACTGTCATCCGACGGTAAAGTCGCACTAAAAAAGATGCCTGCTCGGTGAAAAACCCATGTCACTCGATTCGGTCTAGACCGGGAGCCCTTGTGCCCGAAGAATGTCTCAAGCTCCCTTGCAGTGATCGGCTTCTTCCATAGAGCCGCATGCTCGTAGGCCGCTCTCACCTTTTTCTCAGGGCTCATGCGGGTGAAAGTCTCGGGATCACCGAGCGGATGCTCGGCCAGGAATGTCAGCGGAAGCGCTTCCACACCCGGCGCAGGGAGCGCATGAAGCTCTTCCTCATACTGCACCGCCTGTCTGCAGGAAACGCACGCAACAGTCGCCGCAAGCAGAACCAGTTTCACTGAGAGCTTGACCATCGATCCGCCCCGATCAGTGGCGCTCGCACGAAGGACGCCCAGACACAACCACAGCCTAACGGCTACTCGAGCCGAGGCCAAGCCCTTTCTACCTCAAGCAACGCAAAATGCAGGCCGCGTGCGAAACGGATACCTATCGCATTGGCAGAGACCACCCACCCGCGCGCGCAAAAACACGACGATACACCCCCTCGCCCTTGAACCCGACCCCCAACCCCATACCTTCGCGGCATGCAAGCCGCACAAGACCCACTCGCTGACTTCACCCCCGAAGAGATCGAAGAGGCCACCCACGCCCTCCTCGACGACTGGTGCAAGCCCGGCTTCTCCGAGCTCGATCTCAGCCGCACCCACGAGCTCACCCTGCGGCAGATCCTCGCCCTCGCCTCACGCCCCGCCTTCCAATCAGCCCTCGAAACACTCCGAGCCCTCAAACAACTCCGCGCCCCCGCCATAGAACTGGCGACGCGCCAACTCATCCACGAACGCCTCTGCAACCTCGCCCAACACGAACCCATCAACGGCGCCTTCGCCAAAGAACTCCGCCTCGCCATCAAACAGTTGATGGAACTCTTCCCTCAGCCTCCTACCCAATCTCGTGGCACATGCGTCCCGCCTACTCCGAACCCCGCGCCCAGCGCCCCACTCCCCGCGCCCTGGCGAAGCCCTATCGCTGCCACGCCAACCCCGCAAGCCGATCCACAAGCTGCCGCGCCGCCTCGCCGTCCGCATCATCCGCATCCACACTCACCGCAACGATCTCGCGACGCCCCTCGCGCGAAACCGAGATCACCGCGACCGGCCGATCAGGCAACGGCACAAAGCTCTCCGCCGACGCGATCCGGAACGGATGGTCCGGACGCAACAACGCCGAATCCTCGAGCAGACGCCACAAACGCTCAACCTGCCGATGGTCCAGCGTCCGCGTCCGCGCCGGATAGCTCGCGGCAACCGCCCCCTCACCGATCGCCGCACGCAGCGAGCCGTCAGGCTCCACGATGTACTGCGCCGGCCTCGCCCAACGCGCAGGCCGCTCACCCTCAGCAGGCGGCGCATACACCGTCACCGCCAACGCAAAGTCATCCGGCGGCAAGTTCTCCACCGTCCGATACGCCGTCGTACACCCCGAAGCCAAAACACCAAACAACAACGCCAGCACGAAAGACCTGTGGCACTGGCGGCTCGCCCGCCAGTCTCCCCTCCCAAGTGGCACGGCTCGCCGAGCCCTGTCTCCCCCCTCTACCCAACCTCCGCTCGCCTGCTCGCCTGCTCGCCTCTCCCCCCTCACCCGGCAAAGCCGGGCGACCCAACACCCCACGCCCCACACCCCACACCCCGCACGGGCCAAACGCCCGTGCGCGCTCTTTTCGCGTCTACCCTTCTGCCCCATGGATATCAGCCTCCGCTGGATCAATCAGTACCTCAGCCCGGGCGACCTCACGGCACACGAAGCCGACGAGCTCCTCACCGCCACGGGGTTCCCGCTCGAAGAAGTCCGCCCGCTCCCGAGCGGCGACACCTTCCTCGATGTGGAGGTTACCTCCAACAGAGGCGACTGCCTCTGCCATGTCGGTCTGGCGCGTGAAATCGCCGCCTCCGCCGCCGCTGCAACCCCAAGACGCCTCAAACTCCCTCCCTTCAAGCTCTCTAGAGGCCGAGGCCCCGTCGCCGATCAGCTCACCCTCCGCAACACCACGCCGGAGGTCTGCCCCCGCTTCACCGCCCGCGTCATCCGGGGCGTCAAGGTCGGCCCCAGCCCCGCCTGGCTCGCAGAACGCCTCGAAGCCGTCGGCCAGCGGCCCATCAACAACATCGTCGATGTCACCAACTTCATCACCTTCGAGCTCGGCCACCCCTGCCATGTCTTCGATCTGGCCCGCCTCGCCGGCCGAACCCTCGAAATCCGCTACGCACGCGACGCCGAGCCCCTCACCACGCTCGACGGCAAGGCCCGAAAGCTCCGTAAGACCGACCTCGTCGTCGCCGATAGCGAGCGGGCCCAGTCCCTCGCCGGCGTCATCGGCGGACAGGATTCAGAAGTCACAGACCAGACCGTCGACATCGTCCTCGAAATGGCGACCTGGGACCCCGTCACCGTCCGCACCGCCGCCCGGGCCCACAACATCCGCACCGACGCGAGCTACCGCTTCGAGCGAGGCGTCTCCCCCCTGGAAATCCCCGACGCCGCCGCAAGGGCCGCCGCACTCATCCTCGAAGTCGCCGGGGGCGAGCTCGCCGACGGCATGCTCGACGAGGGCGCCCCGCTCCCCGAGCCGCGCTCGGTCGACATGCGCCCCAGCCGCTGCGAAGAGATCCTCGGCGACACCATCCCCGTCGCCGAGATGATCCACAACCTCCGAGCCCTCGAGATCAGCGTCGAGCAGATCGACGACGACACCCTCCGCTGCGAAATCCCCCCCTTCCGAGGCGACCTCTCCCGCGAGATCGACCTGATCGAGGAAGTCGCCCGAACCCGCGGGCTCGACGCGGTCCCCGTCGCCGAGATGCTCGCCCTCCGCGTCCAGCCGCCGCAGGAAGAACAGCGGGCGCTGCGCGAGATCGGCTCGGTCCTCACCGGGCTCGGTTTCTACGAGACCGTCACCTTCAGCTTCGTCTCACCCGCCGCCGCCGAGCCCTTCACGCCCAACGGTCTCGCCGCCATCAGCGTCGACGACGACCGGCGCGGTGCCGAGCCGACCCTCCGCCCCAGCGTCCTGCCCGGCCTGCTCGCCTGCCGACGCGCCAACCAGCACGCCCAGGCCGACCCGCCCGGAGGCGTCCGCCTCTACGAACGCTCCGCCGTCTTCGCCGAGAAACCCGGCAAGCATGGCCCAGAGACCGACGAACACCGCCGACTCGCCATGCTCATGGATGTCCCGGGAACCGGACGCAAGCGTTCCGAAGACGACCTGCAGACCGGCGTCCGCCAGCTCCGCGGCGTCATCGAAGCCCTCGCCCGCGCGATGGCCGGGCCCGACGCCCGCCTCGATCTGGACCCCCACTCCCCGAGTTGCAGTGCATTCGATGCAAGCGCCTGCGCCAAGGTCATGCTCGCGGCCGGACCCGAATCGCCTCGCCGCAACATCGGCTGGATCGGCCTGATCGCCCCGGGCGTGCTCAAGCAGTACGACCTGCAGATCCCCGCTGTCGCGGCCGAGCTCGAGATCGACGCGCTCGTGCACTTCTACCCGCCCAAGGCCGCCGTCAACCCCCTCGCCCAGTTCCCGGGCATCGAACGCGACCTCTCGCTCGTGCTCGATGAGCGGGCGCAGTGGGCCGAGGTCGAGCGGATCGTCCGCGACGCCTCGCCCGACAAGATGGAATCCCTCGCTTTCGTCGGCGTCTACCGAGGCCAGCAGGTCGGCAAGGGCAAAAAGTCCCTCACCCTCCGCGTCCGCTTCCGCGACGAAGAACGCACCCTCCGCCACGAAGAGGTCGACCCCCAGATGGACGCCCTTATCCAACGCTTCAGAAACGATCTGAACGCCGAAATCAGGGCTTAGGGCGACAGATCTGTGGCACTGGCGGCTTGCCCGCCAGTGTTTCCGGTGGCCAGGCGCCCAGCGCAGGGCGCGTGAAAGATCGTGGCCCGGGCGATAGCGCTGACACCGATCTCCACAACTTGGACGCCGACCTCTGAGCAAAGCGAAGAGTCGGGTCCCTTCCCGCCGCGCCAAGACACTGTCCGGCAAGCCGCCAGCGTCACATCGACCCACGGCCCGATCTTCCTCAACTCCGGCTCGCCTCTCTCGCCCGGCGAAGCCGGGCCCCCACGCCCAACACCCTTTCTCAAAAAACATCCGGCCCGGGCTAAGCCCGGGCCGGAGTTGTTTTTCAGACTCGGTCAGGAACGCTGGTCAGTTGAGCAGCGAGGCCTGGATGCCGAAGCCGAACTCGGAGCCGTCGTCGCTGCCGAGGATGTTGTGGCGGGAGAGCCCGGCGGTGCCGAGACCGATACCGGTCAGGGCCTCGTTGGCCTCGATCAGGCCGGAGGTCTTGTCGAAGGCGACGAAGAACTCACCTGTGACGCGGACGGCGTAGGAGCGCTCGATGGGGAACCAGTTCACGCCGAGGCGGATGAGGTTCTGGTTGTCCTCGTCGATGCCCAGGTCGCTGTCGAAGAAGAGGCCGTCGTAGCCGGCGTAGAGCTCGATCTGCTCGTCGACGAAGTAGCCGGCGCGGACCGCGAAGGCGAAGTGATCGGTCGAGGAGGCCTCGTCCGGATCGATGTGGGCGTAGTAGAAGTGTGCGGCGGCGCGGAAGCCGTCACCGCGGTACTCGACATCGGCGTCGATGAAGAACGCGTCGACATCGGCGGTGAAGCCGGTGTCGCCACCGCTCTGCCACAGGCCGCCGACACCGGCCCGCAGACCCTCGGGGGTGCCGCGGAAGGCGCTCTGTCCGACGAACGACTGACCGGGGTAGTTGCCCGAGAACTGGTCGCGGGTGCCCATGAAGTAGCCGTTGACGCGGGCGCCGAGGGCCCAGTCGGCCGAGTTGAAGGCGCCGATATCGGTGCCGGCCGAGCGGGCGCCGTCGCTGAAGTAGACCATGCCCTCGATCGCGTCCTGGCCGAAGCCGAGACCGAAGAACTCCTGGCGGTCGGTGCCCAGGATCTCGTAGGCCAGCGAGCGCTCCATGGCCTGCTGGTACTGCGCCGGGGCGGCCTCGAAGGTCTGCAGCGGGCGGCCGCGACCGAACTGGAAGAACATCCCGTTCTCGAAGTTGTAGGTACCGATGAAGTCGAGCAGGTCGATCGACGACGAGTTGGCGCCGGGGCCGTCACCGTTGTCGAAGTCGAAGTCGCCCATACCGAAGTCGCCGAGCCCGGAGGCGCCGACCTGGATGAAGTATTCAAAGTCGGGGCTGCCGACATTGCCGAAGAAGAACAGGTTGACGCGGGACAGCTGGCCGCCGTGGGCGAAGTCGCTGTTGCCGCGGTCTTCCTCGTTGTTCCCGAAGTTGAAGAAGTGACGGTACTGCCCGAAGAGGCCGACATTGATGCTGTTGTTGCCAGCACTGTCGGTGAGGCCGAAGTGGCCGTTCTCGTGATAGGCGTTAGCCCCGGCCGCGAGCAGGCTGCTGCGGTTCTGGGCGTCACTGAGAAGCTCTGCACGCTGCGAGTTCTGAACATCGCTTGCGAGGCCCGCGCTCGAAGCGAGGGCGATCGCCGCACCGGCGAGCACACCAAAGGACTTGATCCGACTCATTTCCTGAGACTCCTTGCTTCGAACCAATGGGCCGCGTTCCACCACGGCCAGTGCGATCCACACCGTTCGAACCGGCACACACACCTTCCGGTATGTACGCCCCACGCTTTCGCCCGCCGACGCCGACGGGCCTGAATCCCCCCGCTCGCGGCACGGGCTGGAAACGCCCGAGAACCCCGTGAGCCGTCGGAGGGCAAGAGTATACGCCCGTTGCTAGCGGTCGCAAACTCTTGGTCAACACTTCTTCGGACGATCCGCCCGTGAACGCATGATTTTTCTCCCTCATCCCCCCGATTTTTCCTCAATACGCCCCCCCGAACGACCGAGCCCGCACCTTCACCGAATCCACACAAACACGCGCTGGCGTCTTGCACCCCCCTCCCCGTATGCTGATCCCGCTCGCAACGGACCCCGCAAGGCCCGACAAACACGCACCCCAAACAGGGGTATCCACATGTCCGCAGGCAAGACCGTCCTCGTCGTTGACGACGAACGCGACCTCGCTGAACTGGTCGCCTTCAACCTCCAGAAAGAGGGCTACAACGCCGTCATCGCCCACGACGGCAGAGAAGCGCTCGCCAAGATCGCCAAACAGACTCCAGACCTTGCCATCCTCGATGTCATGATGCCCGAGATCGACGGCATCAAACTCGCCAGCCGCCTCCGGGCCGACAAGGCCACCGCCACCCTCCCCATCATCATGCTCACCGCCAAGGGTGAGGAGGTCGATGAGCTGATCGGCCTCCAGGTCGGAGCCGACGACTACATCCCCAAGCCATTCTCCATGAAGATTCTGATGGCACGCGTTTCGGCCCTCCTCAGGCGGGCCGAGCCCCGGGCCGAGGGCGATGAGGACGAAACAAAGGAACTCGGCCCCGTCACCGTCAACCTCTCCACCCACGAGGCTTTCGTCGAGGGCGAGCAGATCCGCCTCACCCTGACCGAGTTCCGCGTGCTGGCCACGCTGATCGAGGCGGGGGGCAGGGTTCTCAGCCGCGGCGCGCTGATCGCCAAGGCCATCGGCCCGGGCATCACCGTCACCGAGCGCACGATCGATGTCCATGTCACCTCGATCCGCAAGAAACTCGGGCCCCACGCCGGGCTGATCCAGACCGTCCGCGGCGTTGGGTACCGCGCGACGCTGAAGGCCGAGGCCGAGGCCGAGTGAACCCGCGTCCGGTTGTCCTTCTATAGAGTCCGATGCCGACCCGCCCTCTCCACCACGCGCCCGTCCCCGCTCTTGCGGGGTGCGGCGCCCTTGCCTTGGGGGCCGGTGTCCTCTCGCTGGCGGGCAGCCTGCCCCTCTGGGCCGGGGCGTCTGCGGTCGGCGTCGGCCTTATCGCCTCGCTCTGGACGATTCGGGACGCCCGAGCGTCGTCTTCGGCGCGCCTGAGCCGCCTCCGGTCCCAGCGGCGCGCCAGAGCACAGCGCCGGGCCCGGTCGGGCCAGCGCCTCTCGACCCTGCAGGCCGTGATCGACGCGATCGACGCTCCTGTGATCGCCACCGACGAGCACGGGTTGGTTCGCGTCGCCAACGCCGCGGCCGAACTCTTCTTATCCAGGCGCGAAGCCCCGCTGGTCGGCCAGGGGATCGAGGAACTCTTCACCCAGGGCGACCTGCTTCGTCTGCACGAGTCTGCCGCGACCGGACCTCCCGTTTCCGGGCGCGTCCGCCTGCAACGCCCCGAGGGCATCCGGGTGTTTGAGGCCGCCGCGGCGCCCGCGTTGGGGCGCGGCGTCGGGAGGCGGGGCGTGGTGATGACGCTCCGCGATGTCACCGAGCTGGCGACCGCCGTGCAACTCAAGACCGACTTCGTCGCCAACGCCTCGCACGAGCTGCGCACGCCTCTGGCCTCGATCAGGGGGGCCGTCGAGACCCTCCGCGACGGGGGCGTCGAGCCCGGTCCGATGCAGGAGCGGCTGGTCCAGATGATCGCGTCCAACGCGTTGCGCCTGGAAGAGCTGATGAACGATCTGCTCGACCTCTCGCGCCTGGAGTCGCCCGAGGCGACGATCGCCCGTGACGCGGTCGACGCCTGGGCGATGGCGGGGCGCCTGGGCGCCCTGTTCGACAGCGTCTGCGACGAGCGGAACATCGAGCTCGCCTTCGAGCTCGACCCCCGCCTCAAGGGCCTTCGGACCGACCGCCAGCTCCTGGAGATGATTCTCAAGAATCTGATCGAGAACGCGACCAAGTTCGCTAACCCCGGCACGACGGTCCGCGTTGTCGGTCGCCCTGTTCTCTCCAAACGCGGGCCGGAGGGCGTCCGCTTCGAGGTGATCGACAAGGGCCAGGGCATCCCTCTGAAAGACCAGCCGCGGGTCTTCGAGCGCTTCTATCAGGTCGACCCCGCCAGAACCGGCTCCGGTCGGCGCGGCACCGGGCTGGGGCTGGCGATCGTCAAGCACGCGGTCCGCAACCTCGACGGGAGCGTCGGCCTCGAGTCGGTCTGGCAGAGCGGGACAACCGTCTGGTTCGAGCTGCCCGGGTGCCTCGGCACGCCCGCCGAGGGGCCGAAGAAGCGTCAGCGAGAAAGCGGGGCGACATCGACCCCGTGAAGCTGGCGGAGGCGCCTCGCTACGGCCCTGATCAAACGATCTTCGTCGGACGGGCGGCCGAACCGCCCGAGCCTCGCCCGGAGGGTGAACTCGTTCTCGCCCACCGGCGTGATCACCAGCTCGCCCGGCCGGCCCTGGGCATCGATCAGCTCGTAGCGGCGGCCGCCTTCTGGGCCTGGCCCTGCGCGGACGATCGCCAGCTCGGCCCGGATCATCGCGGCGTCGACGGCGGCGTCGAGGTCGGCAGCGTCGCCGATCGCCCGCATGACCGAGGGATCGCCGGCGAAGCGTGGGCCTTCTGGCGCGCCCCCGTTTGCGCAGCCGGCGACCGAGGCGGCAAGAAGACCGATAACTACTGCGATCGGGATGGCCATCGGGGCTCGGCGTGCGGAGAGGACTGGGAACTCGGTGGGTCGGGCCATGCGTATCTTCTCGGGCCGGTGTTCGCCGAGGAGGGAGAAAAGGGGTGGGGCCGGTGACGGATGATCGCTTACACTCTCGTTCCCGTCTGGAAGGGTGGCCGGAAGGCCGCCGGACGGGAGATCGGTCCGCGCCACCGCCGGGGGCGCGACGGAGACAGGATCGCGTGGAGATCACGATACGAATCCCCCACGGCCCCGACGGCGTCGGCGTGGTCGGCTCGGCCGACCGCAACATCAAGATGCTCCGTGAAGCGCTGGGTGTGAGGATCTCCAGCGTGGACGGGTCGATCCGGATCGGGGGCGAGTCCGACGCGGTGGCGGTCGCGCGCAATGTGCTCGAACAGATCGGTGCGGCGGCGGGGCGTGAGGAGTCGCTCAGCCGCGAGCAGGTGCTGGACCTGATCGCCGACGAATCGGCCCGGGCCCGACTCGGTGGCCGATCGCACACGCCCGGTGCGGCCTCGGGCACCCTGAGTTGGGAGGGGGATCTCGATGTGTACGCGGGCGGGCGTCGCGTCGTCGCCCGAACCCCCAATCAGGAGCGTTACCTGGAAGCGATGCGGACCAACGACCTCGTGTTCGGGGTGGGTCCGGCGGGGACGGGCAAGACTTTTCTGGCGGTGGCGGCGGCGGTGCACCTGCTCAAGCAGCACCGGGCGAAAAAGGTGGTGCTGGTCCGCCCGGCTGTTGAGGCGGGGGAGAAGCTGGGGTTCCTGCCGGGCGACCTGGAGGCGAAGGTGAACCCGTATCTGCGTCCTCTGCTCGACGCGCTGCACGACATGGCCGATTACGGGACGATCAGGAGGTTCATGGAGGGCGATGTGGTGGAGATCGTCCCCCTGGCGTTCATGCGGGGTCGCACCCTGAACGGGTCGGTGATCATTCTCGACGAAGCGCAGAACTCGACGCGGGGACAGATGAAAATGTTCCTGACCCGCATGGGGCACGGCTCGAAGATGATCGTGACGGGCGACCCGACCCAGGTGGACCTGCCCGATCCGGGCGAGAGCGGGCTGGTCGACGCGGTACGCCGGCTCAAGCGCGTGCGGGGGGTCGAGAGCGTCTGGCTGGAAGGGGCGGATGTGGTCCGTCACCCGCTCGTGCAGCGGGTGCTGGAGGCGTACGGGGACGAACGGCCTGTTGAAACAGAGGCGGGCTGAGCAGCCGATGGCCAGAGAACACACCAGAACCGGACGGAGCAAGGCGAAGGGACGCGCCGGCGATGTCGGGAGGCTCCGCGACCGGCCCAAGTCCGAGCTGCTGCTGACGGCGCTGCGTTCGCGCGAGTTCGGCTGGGCGGTGGTGATCGTGCTGCTGCTCACGGCGTTGTGCGCGCCCCTGGCGGTCTGGACGCGGGAGCGGCCGATCGAGGCGCCCGGGCGCGTGATGACCATCACGCGCGAGGTGCGCGTGCCGGTGCAGATCCACGACGAGTCGGCGACGCAGGCGGCGCAGGCGGAGGCCCGCCAGCGGACGCCCCGCGTGTACATCGAAGAGGCGGGCGTCCTCGACGAGATCCGCTCGTCGCTGCTGAACCTCCCGCGGACGCTGGAGAACGCCGAGACGATCGAGGATGTTGAGGCCGGGATCGTCGATCGCTTCGGCCTGACGCAGGAGCGTATGGACGCGGTGCGTGTCGCGGCCGACGAGGGTCGCGAGCGCGAGGCGTGGCGGCGCGGGGTCGAGCAGCTCGTCGAGCTGCTCCGCGAGACGCCGATCCTCGACGAGGAGACCTGGCAGCGAGAGAGCCAGGTCGGCCTGCGGGGCGAGAAGTTCATCGAGCTGCGCGGGCGCGTCAACCGGCCGGTTTCCGACGAGTCGGCGATCAACCTGGGCGACCGGCGCCAGCTCGAACGGGAGGCGTCGCGCCTGGCGTGGGCGGCGGGCTTCCGGGACGGGCAGGCCGAGGCGGTCGCGGCTCGGCTCCAGAGCGAGCCGAAGGCGACCTACCGCTTCGACGAGACGGCGACGCTTGAGGCGCAGCAGCGTGCCGCCGAGGCGGTCCCGGCGCAGCGTCGCGAGGTGCCGCGCGGGACGATCATCTTCCGGCGGGGCGATGTGCTCAGCGCGTCGCAGTACGAGCTTCACCAGATCGAGATGGCGAGGTTCCGCGAGCAGCGTCCGGCGTGGACGCTGGCGCTGAAGCGGTTCTCGATCGGGCTCGGTGTGGGGCTGCTGCTGATCGCGGGTGCGGTGTACTGCACGATGTTCTGCCCCCGTCTACGCGCCAGCCCGTCGCGCATGGGCTGGATGGCTGGGCTCCTGGGGCTGGCGACCTTACTGTCGTGCCTTGGGACGGTTGTGTTCCCGCAGCTGTCGGTGGTGACGCTGACGGCGCCGGTGATCTTCGCCGCGGTGATCATCGTGATCGCGTACGACCAGCGGACGGCGTTGGCGGTCGGCGGGCTGCTTGCGTTGTTGGTGTGTTTGTCGACGGGTGCGCCCATGTCGACGCTGGCGCTTATGGGGGCGGGGATAGGCGTGGCGGTCTGGCACCTGCCGGACATCCGCAGCCGCAACACGCTGATCCGCATGGGCATCACGCTTGCGATCACGCTGGGCCTGGGCTCGGCGCTGGCGGACCTCTTGGAAGGCCCGGTGACGCCGGCGCTCTTGGGGCAGTCGGGGCGTGACGCGTTCCTGGCGGCGATCACGGGCGTGTTCGTCGCGGCGCTGACGATGTTTATTCTGCCGACGATCGAGCGCGTGTTCGACATCACCACCGGCATGTCGCTGGTGGAGCTGCGCGACCCCAAGCAGCCGCTGCTCCGAGAGCTGCAGATGCGCGCCCCGGGCACCTACAACCACTCGCTGAATGTCGCGTCGATCGCCGAGGCGGCGGCGGACTCGATCCGGGCCGACTCGCTGCTGACCTATGTCGGCGGGCTGTACCACGACATCGGGAAGATGAACAAGCCCGAGTACTTCGTGGAGAACCAGGCCGGCGGCCCCAACAAGCACGACAAGCTCAGCCCCGCGATGAGCCTGCTGGTGATCGTCGGGCATGTCAAGGACGGGGTCGAGATGGCCCGCGAGTACGGGCTGCCCAAGCCGGTGGTCCACTTCATCGAGGCGCACCACGGGACGACGCTCGTCGAGTATTTCTACCGCAGGGCTCAGGAGCAGGCGCAGGAACAAGCGGCCCAGCGGAAGGCCGAGAAGGCGCAGAAGGAAGCCGCAGAAGAGGGCAAGGCGGTCGCGACCGCCCCCGCGCCGGCGTCGCTGGAGGGGCCCGAGGAGTTCGAGTACCGCTACCCCGGCCCGCGCCCGCGCACCAAGGAAGTCGCGATCCTCATGCTCGCCGACGCGATCGAGAGCGCCACGCGCACGCTCGCCGAACCCACGCCCTCACGCATCGAGACTCTCGTGCGGACGATCGCCGACCGGCGCCTGCTCGACGGCCAGTTCGACGAGTGCAACCTGACCCTCGCCGAGCTGCGGACGATCACCGAGTCGATCAGCAAGACCGTCGCCTCGATCTACCACGGGCGGATCTCGTACCAGAGCGACAAGGGCGACAGCCGCAGGGAGACGCGGACCTCGCGGCTGGCGTGATGGGGGCCGTCGTCGTCGGGGCGGATCGGTTCGCGCCCTTGGTTGTCTAGCGCACCGACCTCGCCTGCGAGGTCGGCGGCGCAGGCGGGCGCTGCGGTTTGCAGCACTGCTCACCGAGCCGCGAGTTGGTCGCGCACGCCGTAATGCTCATCGAGCACATTTCGCCAGTCATCGAGGCTTTCGACCGCGATCATGGCCTTGCGGACCCGCTCGCCCTCTGGGTGATGGGCGGCGAAGCGGATGCCGAACTTGCGCATCGCCTTGGCGGTGTGCAGCTCGGGGCGTCGCATCTGCGCGTTGACGCCCATCGCGAGCTCGAAGTGGCTCAGCAGGACTTCGCGCTGCTCGTCGATGGTCGGGGGCGTCGGCGGGTCGCCGGCCATCATCTGGCGCGCCTGGCGGAAGATCCACGGGTTGCCGATGCACCCGCGAGCCACGCTCACGCCGGCGACGCCGGTGTACTCGATCATCCTGAAGATGTCCGGGGCCGACCAGATGTCGCCCGAGCCGAGGATCACGCGCCCCGGGTTCTTGGCCACGATCTCGCGGAGCAGGTCCCAGCGGCTGGGGCCGATGTACTTCTGCTGGACCGTCCGCGCGTGCACGGTGGCCCACGCGACGCCCGTCTCGAAAGTCGCGTCCATGATGCGGTCGAAGTTGCGGGCCATCTCCGGCGTGTCGTCGAACGAGCGCCGGATTTTGATGGTGACCGGGACCCGCGTCGGCAGCGCCTCACGCACGGCGCGGACGATCGCGATCGCGCCCTCGGGCTCGGCGAGCCAGTGCCCGCCCCGGGCCTTGCGCGCGATCTTCTTGACCGGGCAGGCGAGGTTGATGTCGATGGCGGCGAAGGTGTCGGCCGGGTCGTGACCGTTCGAGCCCCCCGGGGTCTCGTGAGCGGCCTCGGCACTTGCCCCGCTGGGCGAGGTCTCGGCCATCTGCCGGTAGACGCGGTCTGGGCGTCGGCCCTGCTCGATCATCTTGAGGGCCGCGGCGGCCATCTCGGCGGGGTCTGAGCCCATGATCTGGCCGACGAGGGGGTGGTCTTCGTCGCCGCCGGGGACATTGTCGTGCAGTTCGCCGAGGTCGGCCTTGGCGAAGCCTCTGCCGCCGGCGAGGAGGGTGCGGTCGAGGAGGGCCTCGGTGACGCAGAGGGGGCAGCCGTGTCGGCGGGCGATGATGCGCATGGCCGCGTCGGAGTACCCTGCAAGGCCGGCCTGGAAGAACGGGGCGTCGAAGGCGGGAACGATTGCCGCCAGACGCGGGTCGGGCCCGCGCTCGCCGAGGCGGCGCGCGACCGCACCGGCGTCGATCGCGCCCGAGCCCGGGGCGACGGCCGGTGTCGGCGGGGTGGCGTTGCCTGTGCTGCAGCCCATCGGCCAGACGATAGGAAAGGGAAGCGATGCGACAGCGATCTGACGGGCGACGGGCGGACGCACACCGGCGATCGGCGCGGCTCAGCGCCTCGGCGTGCCTCCTCGCCCTGACACTTGTCCTGGGTTCTGTTCTGGGCGCGGGCCTGGGCGGGTGCGCCGGGATGCGGATCGACACCACCTACGCGAGGCCTTATCCCGCCGAACTGGCCCAGGGCGAGACGCTGGACATCCAGGTCTTCAGGCGCAAGGGGCGGGTCGAGTTCACCAACACCACGGCCAGAAGTTTCGGGCCCGCGACGCTCTGGCTGAACCGGTGGTACAGCCGCCCGATCGAGCCGCTGGATGTCGGCGAGAGCCGCTCGTACCGGCTCGACGAGTTCCGCGACGAGTTCGGCGAGGGGTTCAGGCCGGGCGGGTTCTGGGCGACGCGTCCGCCCGACCGGCTGTACCTGGCCCAGCTCGATGTCGAGGGCGAGGGCGGGGACGAGAATGGTCCGACGCTGTACGGGCTGGTCGTCGTCTCCGACCGGCCGGACTGACCCTGTAACCTCGACGCTACAGCGGAGCACGCGCGATGGCGAACATCCTTGTGGTCGGGCCCCACCCCGACGATCAGGAACTGGGCATGGGCGGGACCATCGCGAAGATGGCCGAGCTCGGGCACGATGTCCTGCTGCTGGATGTCACCGACGGCGAGCCCACGCCCTACGGCGACCCGGTGACACGGGCCGCCGAGGCCGAAGCGGCCGCGAAGATCCTCTCGCCCGGGCCGGACAAGGCGGGGGCCAAGCCGGTTGCGCGCGTGACGATCGGGCTGAAGAACCGGTTTGTCGAGCACACGATCGAGGCGCGCCACGCGGTGGCGGGCGTGATGCGGGCCCATCAGAGCGATGTGGTCTTTGTGCCGTACTTCGAAGACGCCCACCCGGACCACAAGGCTGTGACGCGGATTGTCGAGGACGCTCGTTTCGACGCGAAACTGACGAAGCTGGAGATGCCGACGCCCGAGGGGATGACGCCGGGCGAGGCGTGCTACCCGCGATGGCTGTTCTACTACTACGCGACGCACCTGCGATGGGTGGCGGACCCGAGCTTTGTGATGGACATCACGGGGTACCTCGGGCCGAAGCTCGACTCGATCCGGGCGTACCGGACGCAGTTCGTTTTGCCCGAGAAGAACCGGGGCGTGGTGGAGTGGGTGGAGGCGTCGGCGCGGTACTTCGGCAGCCGCATCGGCGTAACGCACGCCGAGCCGTTTTACACGAAAGAGCCGGTCGGCTTTTCGGATCTCGGGGTGCTGGTCGGTCTGTGAACGGGGCGGGCGGGCGTCGGCGGGGTCGGCCGCTAAAGTCTGCTTATGAATCCGACCGCGAGCCTGCTGCTGCCGGAGTTGATCGAACTGCTCGAGAAGCGTCGTTTCCGCGAGCTGCGCGAAGCGTTGCGCGAGCTTGACCACCGCGATGTGGCCGATCTGCTGGCCGAGCTCGACCCGCCGCAGGCGGCGTTGGCGTTCCGCATTCTGCCCAGCGAAGATATGGCGGATGTCTTCTCGTACTTCGACCCGGAGGTGCAGGAGCAGATCATCAGCGAACTGGGCGAGGAGCGGGCGTGGCGCGTCCTGGAGGACATGAACCCCGACGACCTCGCGGCCCTCTTCGAGGACCTGCCCTCGGAGGTGGCGCGGGCGCTCATGGAACGCCTGAGCCCCGAGACCCGGCGCCACACGCAGCTCATCATGGGCTACCCGCTCGAATCGGTCGGGCGCCTGATGAGCCCCGAGTATGTCCGCATCCGCCCGGAGTGGACGGTCGCCAAGGCGCTCGAGAACATCCGGCGGTTCGGGCACGACGCCGAAACCCTCAACTGGGTCTTCGTGATCGACGCCAAACACCGACTGGCCGACGAGCTGCACATCCGCAAGCTGCTGCTGGCCGACCCCGAGACGAAAGTCGCCGATCTGCTCGACGGACGCTTCATCGCCCTGCGCGTCGACGACGACCAGGAAGAGGCCGTCCGCAAGATGAACGACTACGACCGCTCGGCCCTGCCGGTGGTCGACGCCAACGGCGTGCTCCTGGGCATCGTCACCTTCGACGATGTCGCCGACATCGCCGAAGAAGAGGCCACCGAGGACATCCACAAGCTCGGCGGCGTGGCGACGCTCGACGACAGGTACCTCTCGACGAGCCTGGGCACGATGCTCAAGAAACGGCTGCCGTGGCTGGTGGTGCTGTTTCTCTTCCAGACCGTGACGATCAGCGTGATCAGCGCTTTCGAGGCGCAGCTCGAAGAGGCGGTCATCCTTGCGCTGTTCATCCCGCTGATTATCTCGACTGGCGGGAACACCGGCACACAGACCGCCAGCCTGCTCATCCGTGCGCTGGCCCTCCGCGAGGTCCGGCCCGGGCTTTGGCCGAAGGTCGCGGCTCGGGAACTGCTGACCGGGGCGTGCCTCGGCGTCGGCCTCGGCACGCTGGGCTTTGTCATCGTGCAGGCGATCAAGATCCTTGGGATCACCGAGGGCGACTATGCGCTGCATGTCGGCGCGGCGATTGCGTGCTCGACGCTCGCGATCGTGACATGGGCCGCGATCGTCGGTTCGTCGCTGCCGCTGTTGCTCGAAAGGCTCGGCGTTGACCCGGCGTCGAGTTCTGCGCCGCTGATCGCGACGCTCATGGATGTCTCTGGACTGCTGATCTACTTCGGGATCTCGATCCTCATCCTGACCGGGACGGTGCTGTAGGGGGCGTGGGGTGTGGGGCGCTGACCCGACTCTTCGCTTCGCTCAGAGGTCGGCGTCCTTGCGCGGCGTTCGTCGGTTGACATGAAAAAGGGCGGACGCCGGAGCGTCCGCCCTTGTTTCTTTGACTGTGTTGTTTCTTTGACTGTGCTGAAGATCAGGCCGGCTGGGCCGCGGCGCCGAGGTTGCGGATGCTCGCCTCGCGACGCTTCGGGCCGCTCTGCGTCGGCTCTTCGTAGGAGTGGAAGTTCTCGCTGAAGCGGACCAGGCGGAAGCTGTTGGCCAGCACGAAGATCTCGCCCGCGAAGTGGTAGAGGGCCGCCGCCGGCACCGCCAGCATGCCCGTCGACGCCAGCACGAGGCCGACGATCACGATCAGGATCGACGCGGCGATGTTCTGCGCGATGATGAGCTTGGTCCGCCGGCTCAGCTCTACGAGGAAGGGGATGCGGCTGAGGTCGTCGGTCATCAGCGCGACATCGGCCGAGTTGGCCGCGATGTCAGAGCCCGCCAGACCCATCGCGACGCCGACATCGGCCGCGGCCAGCGAGGGGCCGTCGTTGATCCCGTCACCGACCATCATGACCGTGTAGCCCATGTCGGTCAGGCGGTGGATCTGCTCGTGCTTCTCTTCGGGGAGGCACTCGGCCTCGATCGCGTCGACGCCGACGGCGACGCCGACCCGCTTGGCGACCGAGAGCCTGTCGCCGGTGAAGATCGCGACGGTGCGGGCGCCGAGCTCGCGGAGGCGTCCGACGACGCCGCGGGTCGCACGCCGGACCTTGTCTTCAAGGCCGACCACGCCGAGGTACTTGCCGTCGCGGACGACATGCACGCCCGACATGCCCTCGATCTTGCGCTCGATGTCGGCGATCTGGGTCTCGATGTCGGGGAAGAGCTCGACGAGCCATTTGGCGCGCCCGACATGCAGCTCGCCCTGGCCGGTCCGGGCGCGGACGCCACGCCCGTGGATCTCTTCGAAGTCTTCGGTGCCCTCGGGCTCGATCCGTGCGGCCCGCGCCGTGTTGACGATCGACTGGGCGAGCGGGTGGTTGGAGTGGACCTCGGCCTCGGCCGCGGCCCGCAGAAGCTCGGCGCCCTCGATGCCCTCAGCGGGGACGAGTCGCGAGACCTCGAACTTGCCGGTGGTCATGGTGCCGGTCTTGTCGAAGACATACGCGTCGCAGCTGCCGGCGGTCTCCATCGTGCTGACGCGCTTGACCATGATGCCGAGGCGCGCCGCGGCGGCGAAGGCCGCAAGCATCGCAGACGGGCTGGCCAGGAGCAGCGCCGCCGGGCAGGCGACGATGAGCACGGTGATCGCCCGCTGGGCCGCCTGGTCGCGGACCGCCGCGGACTCGCTCTGGCTGCTGATGAACCAGACCAGGCCCGCGATCATCAGGGCGATCGGGACGAAGAACTCGCTGACGCGCTGGATGAGGAGCTGGCGCGGCGTGCGGCTGGTCTCCGCCTCGCGGATCAGCTCGGTCACCTTGCCGATCGTCGTGTCCTCGCCCACGCGGTTGACGGTCATGTCGAACTGGCCGGTCAGGTTGCTCGTGCCGGCGTAGACCTCGCTGCCCTGCTGCACCTCGACGGGCATGGCCTCGCCGGTCAGCGAGGCCTGGTTGATCGTCGAGCGGCCCGAGGCGACGATGCCGTCGACCGGCAGGTTCTCGCCGGGGCGGACGCGGACGGTCATGCCGACCTTGACCTTGTCGAGGTCGACTTCCTCCTCGGCGCCGTCTTCCTTGACGATGCGGGCGATGTCGGGCGTCAGGTTGATCAGGTCCTCGATGGCCCGCTGGGCGCCGAACGCCGTGCGGCTGAGGATCTGGTCGGCGAGCAGCAGCACGAAGGCCAAGAGGCCGGCGGTCGCGTACTCGCCCGTCACCAACGCCGCGACGATCGCCAGGGCGACCAGCGTGCTCGACGAGGGCGTGAGGCTGCGGAGTTCCTTGATCGCCGCGAGCACCAGGGGCGTGCCCAAAATGAGCGCGCCGATCAGGGCGGGGACATCGGCGATGTCCGGCGGGAGGAAGCCGAAGCCCGGGAAGAGCCCGCCGAAGCCCTTGGAGAAAAGCGTCACGAGCACGAGCACACCGCCCGCCAGATACAGCGGGAGGTAGGTCTCGATCTTCGCGATCTCGTTGTGGGCGCAGCCCTGGTGCCCGCCCCACTCGTTCACATGATGCTTGTGCGCGGGGCTTCGGTCGCTGTCGGTCTGATGCATGGTTTTGACGCTCCGTGCGGGGCGTAGCGGCCCGAGTCTGCGATCGGTCGGCGGAGGCCGTGTAGCCCGAGCTTCGCCGGCAGACCGCCGACGACAGCGCGGGCCGGGCTATAGCCCTCGGCCCTCCGGAGAAAGATTCCGTGCCGATGGTACGCCAGACGCCAAGGCCCGGTTCGGCGTCCGGTTCTCTGTCCGGTTCGAGGCCCGCGGGTCGGCTATCTTGTGAGAGACGACCATGCCGCCCGATACCAACCCCAACCCGAACCCGACGCTCGCTCCACCCGGCCGCCCCGCCGAGATCGCGATCCTCGGCCTCGGCCAGATGGGCCTCGCCTGCGCCGGCCTGCTCACCTCGGGCGACCCCGCCAAGGGCAGCGGCGAGCGACCCGTGCCGCGTGTCCGCGTCTGGGGCCACGACCAGGCCGAGGCCGGTCGCCTCAGCCAGACCAGAAAGAGCGACCGCCTCGATGGTTTTTCCCTCCACGAGAGCGTCCGCGTCATGCTCGACGACGCCGAGCTCGTCAAGGCCGACCTGATCGTCGCGGCGGTCCCCGTCCAGCACATCCGCGAGGCCCTCGAACGCCTCGCCCCCCACGCCCCGCCCAAGGCTCCCGTCGTCTCGGTCGCCAAGGGGATCGAGAACGGCTCGCTGCTCCGCCCGACGCAGGTCATCGGCGAGGTGCTCGGCGAGCGCCCGCTCGGGGCGCTCAGCGGGCCGACCATCGCGGCCGAACTCGCCCGGGGCCTGCCGGCGACGATGATCGCCGCCTCCGCGGACGCCGTGCTCGCAAAGGAAGTGCAGACGCTCTTCAGCACCCGCTGGCTCCGCGTCTACACCAACGACGATCTGGTCGGGGTCGAGATGGCCGGGGCGCTGAAGAATGTGATCGCGATCGCCGCGGGCATCCTCGACGGCCTGCAGGCCGGCAACAACGCCAAGAGCGCGCTCCTGGCGCGCGGCCTCGCCGAGATCACCCGCCTCGGCGAAGCGATGGGCGCAAGGCCCGATACCTTCTTCGGCGTCGCCGGCGTCGGCGACCTCGCCACAAGCTGCTTCAGCCCCGAGGGGCGCAACCGTTCCTGCGGCGAGGCGCTCGGCCGGGGCGCCAAGCTCGACGAATACCTCTCCGCAACGCGCCATGTCGTCGAGGGTGTCTGGACGACCAAGGCGGTGGTCGACCTGGCCCTGCGCCACGAGGTCGAGATGCCGATCGTCGAATCGGTCCACGCGGTGCTGTTTGACGGGATGGACCCGATCGAGGCGATCGACCGGCTGATGAGCCGGGAGTTGAAAGAGGAGCGGATCGGCTGAAAAGCCGCCGCCGCCCTTGCCCCCGGCCCCCGAACCTGTATCTTGAGGAATGTTCTCCCGTCCGCCCCGCTCGCCGGGGCGGTTGGCCAATGGGGGAAGGAGCGGCCCGCGCATGTTGATCCGAACTCTCGGTGTTGTGTCTGTGCTCGCCTGCGGCGTCGCTTGGGCGGAAGAAGTCCCGGTGCATTACGACTGGGTCGGCGAGGACGGGCGTCTGCAGGGCGGGTTCGCCCGGATCCCCGCGGACCCGCCGGCGCAGATCGACCTCGGCGCGATCGTCGGGGTCGAGCGTCTGCCCTTCGGCGACCTGACCGAGAGCCCGGGCCAGAACCGCGTGCGGACGGTGTATCTCGGCGACGGCTACCTCGAAAACGAGCTCGCCCATTACGCCCACCGCGTGCAGGTGTCGGCACAGCAGGTCTTCGCCGAGGAGCCCTTGCGGACCTACGAACCGCTGTTCGAGGTCTTCCGCGTCGACATCGTGAGCAACGAATCGGGCGTGAGCCACGACCCGACCTTCCCGCTGTGGCGCAATACGGCGCTGGGCATGCGCTATTGGTGCAATGACATCGAGCGCCTGCTCTGCGTGAACACCAACGCGGCAAGAGCCTTCGCGCAGGCCGCGACAAACCCCGCCCAGCCCGACCTCATCATCGCGCTGGCCAACAGCAACAAATACGGCGGCGCTGGCTACCCGTCGCTGGCGATCGGCACCGCAGCGGCCAACAACAGCGCCGCCTCGCAGATCATCATCCACGAGATCGGCCACGCGCTGGGCAAGCTGGCCGACGAGTACGACTACGGCGGCCCGACCGTCTACACCGGGCGCGAGCCCGCGGCCCCCAACTCGTCGATCTACACCGCCCAGCAGCAGCTCGCCCAAAGCCGAAAGTGGCACCGCTGGATCGGCGAGAACATCCCCGCCCTTGACGGCATGCACTCGACCTTCGAGGGTTCGAGCTACAGCGAAGAGGGCGTCTACCGCCCCACCAACAACTCGATGATGCGGAGCCTCAACCGCCCCTTCAACGCCCCCTCGGCCGAGGCGCTGGTGATCGAGATCTACAAGCTCGTCCGCCCGATCGACGCGGTCTTCCCGGCGCAGGGCACGGTCTCGGGCTGCCAGCCGCTGACGGTCACGCCCGTCCAGCCGTTCAATCACGCGCTGGACATCGAGTGGTTCGCCGACGGCGTGCCGCTGGCGTTTAGCGGCTCGACGCTCGACCCGTGCGACCCGGCCTTCGGGCTTTCCGGCTCGGTGCTGATCGAAGCGGTCGTGACCGACAACACCCCGTTCGTCCGCGACCCGCTGGCGCGCGACCTGTACCTGACCGACAGCGCAAGCTGGACCGTCGACATCCCTGCCGCCTGCCCCGCCGACCTCAACGGTGACGGCGTGGTCGACGCCGACGATTTCTTCCTCTTCCTGCAGCTCTTTGCGGCCGGAGACCCGATCGCCGATTTCAACAACGACGGCGTGATCGACGCCGACGACTTCTTCGCGTACCTCGCGGCGTTCGCCGCCGGCTGCTGAAGTCCGGGACATCCGCAATGGCAAGCCGGGCCCCGCTGAGCGCAGCTGGGCCTTTTCTCATGGGCGAACAACACCCTGCCCAAAGCCCACGCAGATCCAGTCCATTGCGCAGCGACAATCCCGCGCGATTATCCAACAGGACGCTTTTTGTTCAAACGCGCTTGAATCGGGAAGCCTTCTCCGCCAAACTGGGCCCTCGCCGTACGCGCTCGCTTCGAGCGTGGCGCACGCCGCAGGCAACGGGGGCTTCGCGCCGCCGAACTCGATGGGGAGGACATCATGCCGCTGAAGGCATCGTCGGTGCGGGCCGTCTGGCTCGCCAGTCTGGCCGTGTTGATCTTTGCGCCGGCGACGGCCCGCGCCGAGGGCTGCGACCCGCCCTTGTTCTGCACATGGAACGGCTCCAACGGCGACTGGAGCAACCCCGCCAACTGGCTCAACTGCGGCGACGGCGACTGCGTGCCCGGCGCCGAAGACACCGCCATCATCAACGGCGGCACCGTCAATCTCGACGGCGACATCACCATCGGCTCGCTCCGTCTCAACGGCGGGCTCATCCAGGGAGGCAACCTCACGATCCTCGAAGACGGGGTCTGGACCGGCGGCACCATCAGCGGCCCCGGCACGCTCGTTATCCCGATCGGCGCGTACATGACCATGCGACCGTCAGCGGTCGGCTCGGATCCGCGGCGGATCGCCCGATCGAACTCCACAACTTCGGCGTGCTGGAGATCCAGTCCGGCCGGTTGACCTGCTGGAGTTCGGCCTTCGAGGTCCACAACTTCGGGCTGCTGCTGGTCAACAGCGCCGGAACCCAAGAAGTCACGGCGATCTCTACTTGTAAACTCTTCAATCACCCCGGCGCGACCGTCGCACGGTCCACATCCGGCGCCGCACGCATCGCGACCGCCTTCCAGAACGAGGGCGCCGTGATCGTCGGCAGCGGGACACTGAACATCGCCAGCGCGGCGGGTCCCGTCGCCATCGATACCGGTCAGTATCTGATCGACCCGGGCGCGACGCTCGAGGTCACCGGAGCGAGGCGATACGCAGCGGGGTTCTCGGTTGCAGGCTCGGGCCGTTTCCGCATCCGCGCCTCGCTTTCGACGGTCACTTTCGACGCCGATGTCGCGACGACGCCAGAACTCCTCGAACTCCAGAGCGGCATACTCGCCGTCAACGGCACGATGACCGTTACAGACAGACTCGATTGGTCGGGCGGCGATCTCGGCGGCTCGGGTGTCTTCACCATCGGTGAGGACTGCGTCGCCACGCTCGACACCAACGGCAACAAAACCTTGCAGAACACGATCACGCTCGTCAACATGGGCGAAGTCGTCCACTCGAACGGGCTGATCAACACATCGGGCGCCGGAACGCCCGAGATCATCAACGAGGGGCTCTGGACGATCACAGACCAAGACCGCACCAATATCCGAGCCATCACCACCCTGACGCCGTTCCGCAACAAGCCGCAGGGCGTCCTTGTTGTCGACGCCGACTCGGAGGTCCAGATCGGCGCGATCTTCGAGAACGAAGGCGCTCTCTTCATCCAGAGGGGAAAGCTGATCGTTCGCGGCTCGTCGAGCGGGAACCGCGAAGGGTTCAGCACCGGGCTCATCGACATCGCCGAGAACGCCAGGCTCCGGTTCATCCTCGCGCTGCACACGCTGGACCAGGGGGTCGAGATCCTTGGCGGCGGCACGCTGATCTCCGAATCGACACGGATCACAATCCCCGCGGGTGTCGAACTCACGCTCGGACGCCTCGAACTCGACAACGGTCCGTTCGCGCTCGCGGTGCAGGGCGGGCTGAAGATCACCGATCGGCTGCTTTGGCAATCGGGCGACATCGGCGGCGCCGGCGTCCTGAGCATCGACGAAGACGCCTTCGTGCATATCACCGGCCCGAGCACACGCCACTTCACCAGCCAGATCACGGTCAACAACTCCGGCGCGGTCTTCCGTGAGTCCGGCGCCGTCTCTCCCCGCACTTCCGATGCCGCGTCCTTCAACAACGCCGGCTTGGTCGAGATCACCTCGGAAGGGGCCTTCGGCGTCAACACCTTCACCAACCTTCCCGCGGGAACGATCGTCCGCGACGGGCAGGGCGCCACCCTCTGGTACGGCCTGCTGCACAACCAAGGCTTTGTCTTCGTCGACGAAGGGTCGCTGGTCCTGCACAACACGCCGGGATCCGTCGACACCGGGGCGTATGTCATCGCCCAAGGCGCGTCGCTCGAGAACCGCAGCAGCCGGACCCTCCGAGATGTCGACGTCTTCGGGCCCGGCGAGTTCGTGCATGTCGAAGGCGCACTTCTGCTCGATGGCCTCGTCACGGCGCCGGGATTGCGCCACTTCGTCGGCACGATCGACCTCGGCGATTCAACCCTCGTGCTCTCCGGTGACCTCGTCCGGACCTCCGGCAGCTTCGTCCGCGGCACATCGACCGTCATCTTCGACGCGCTCACTTCCGACCCGCTGCGTATCGATCTCGGCGCCAACACCTTCTTCACCGATCTGGTGATCGCCGAAGGCACAACGCTCGTCGAGGTGCAGCCGCTGAACAGGATCTTCGTCAGGGGCGAGCTCGACAACCGGGGCGTCATCCGCAAAACCTTCGAACCCGCGACCGGCGAGAACATCTTCGGTCTCACCGGCGTCGTGCTCAACGCGACAGACACCGGCGACATCGAAGCGATCACCGTCGAGCGTGTCGCGGGTCCTCACCCTCTGGCCGATCTTGCGACCCTGACCGAAGAACACTGGAGGATCCTCGCCCAGGGAACCGGCTATTCGGGCTCGATCGCACTGCCGCACGCCGCGGCAAACCACGAGCACGCCCGCGTCTGCCGCCTCGACTTGATCGCGTGGGACTGCGACCGCACGAGTTCTGGCGAGCTGACCGTGACGCGCGCCGGCATCACCGACCCGACCGGTGACTGGGTCGCGCCGGTCGCATCGCCTTGCATCGCCGACCTCAACGCCGACGGCGTGGTCGACGCCGACGACTTCTTCCTCTTCCTCCAGCTCTTCGCCGACGCCGACCCCCGCGCCGACTTCAACAACGACGGCGTGATCGACGCCGACGACTTCTTCGCCTTCCTCGCGGCGTTTGCGCAGGGGTGCTGAGTTCCCGTCGCTCTTCTGTTGTATAGTCCCGATCGTGCAAAGACTGGATAGATCCGCAGCAATCTCGTGCATCGGCGCCGCGGTCGCCGCTCTCGGCGTTACGGCGTGCTGTCCGCGGCCGAGCACGGTTTCAGCAGACAGCCTTCGCATCGGGATGTCTCGACAGACTGTCGCTAACTGCTTCCGAGAACCCGACGCGATCTACGAAGCATCCGGGAGCTACGGCCGCTACTCGCTGAGTAGTTCCGCCCCGGGTTACGCATGGCCGAGGGCCTACATCGTAAAGTACTTCTACATCGAGGAAAACCTATCCGTCACGTTCGAACCCAGGCGGATCACATCGGTCGAGCCATGCGTGCCCGATGAGGTGATCGAACTCATCGAACGGATGCGCAGCAAGTAGATGCCGGCGAGCGCCGAGCACCACCGGCCCGCTGACGGCCGCGCTTTCCGACGCAGAAACGCGCCCTCGCTGCAAGCCCGAGGGCGGCCAACCGGTGTTCTCGGGCCCGGGCCGCAATCCGGCCCGGGTCTCTTTGCGCGCTCCTTGCCTGTTCGGGCTGGACTCTCGCCGCCGGATCGCGTCCAATGGTGTGTCAGATCCCGCGGGGCTCCGGCCCCGCCCGCACGGAGGAGATCACCATGCACCGCACCACGACCCGTCTCGGCGTCGCCGCCGCTCTTTCGCTCGCCGCAGGCGCGGGCGCCACGCTGCCGACCGAGTGGACTTTCGAGCTCCAGGCCCGTTCCTCGCTGGACCCGAACATCCCCGCGTTCAACCTCGCGCAGGGGACTTCGCTCTCCAGCCAGGCCGCGGTGATCGATGAGAGCGGGGGCGTCGCCATCCGCTTTGTCGGCGGGGGCTCGGGCGTGACCGAGGGGATCTTCTACGGGATCGGGGGCGTCGGCGGGCCGATCTTCACCGCCAACGATCCGAACGATCCGGTGTACAGCTCCGGCATCAGCGTCCGCAACGGGCGCATCGCGATCCCCGAGCTCGGGTTCTCCAACGCCGGCGCGATCGTCATCGACACGCAGGGCGCTCTGGTGCGCGAATACCCCGCCGGCGGGAGCCAGGGCGTCGCCGGTTTCTCCGGCCTGCGCATCACGACGGACGGCGCGATCGGCTACCGCGGCGACTTCGGCTTCAGCGACAAGAAGCTCGTCATCGACGAGTTCGACGCCAACAACCAACGCCAGCAGACCCTCGTCGCATCGACCACCGAGCCCGACTACTCCTTCATCTTCACCCCAGTGCTCAACGACGCGCGCCAGTTCGGCCTGAAGGTCTTCGACGGCTCGAACAACCACATGGTCGTCCGCTTCGAGCCCGGCGGCGGCGTCACCACCATCGCCGACGGCACGCCCTCCGGCCCCTACAACGCCTTCGCCAACGGCGTCTCGATGAGCCAGGACGGACGCCTCGCCTACTACGGGCGCCTCCGCTCGACCAACCAGTACGCCCTCTACGCCCACGACGGCACCGACGAAGTCCGCATCGCACAGCCCGGCGACCTCGACATCATCTCCAGCGACTTCATCAACTTCGGCCCCGCGATCAACTCCAGCGGATGGACCGCCTTCAGAGCACGCGACGGCGTCAGCACCGCGCTCTACATCGGCGACGGGCAGAACATCGTCAAGCTCGTCGAGTCCGGCCAACTCATGCCCACAGACCTCGGCGACCTCCCCGCCGGCTTCGACTTCGGCGGCTTCACCGGCATCCAGGTCATGAACGGCCCGATCTCGATCAACGATGACGGCCAGATCGGCTTCTCGATCTTCTTCCAGAACGGCACCATCGGCGTCTACACCGCAACCCCAGTCGCCGACTGCCCCGCCGACCTCAACGGCGACGGCGTTGTCGACGCCGACGACTTCTTCCTGTTCCTGCAGCTCTTTGCCGCCGGCGATCCGCGGGCCGATGTAAACAATGACGGCGTGATCGACGCGGACGATTTCTTCGACTACCTCGGCCTCTTTGCGCAGGGGTGCTGAGACTCGGTCTCGATCTCAACGCAAGCATAAACACGCCGCCCTCCGGGGCGGCGTTTTCATGCTTGCAGAGCATGGTCGGGGCGCGTTCTAGAACAATCGAATATCTCCTTCACGATCCACGACTGGCGTCGCGACGCGGGACGCTTTCGGTTATCTTGACGCATCCGTGCGTTCGCACGAACTGGCGATGCCTTCGGGCAACGGCCGCCGTCCGTGTCGGTGGTCGTCCCGGGGGCGGGATTCGAGGAGATTGACCGATGTGTCGTACCACCAGTGAGATCGCTGCAGTTTTCGCGGCGGCCGGGCTTGCGGCCTGCGCCGTTGCCGGCCCCGTCGAGCATGTCCAGGAGGACGATCGGGGCCGCCGCGCCATCGCGCACACCGCGACCGGCGACGCCTCCGACCCGGGCTCGGGCCCGGGCGTCCGCTCGGGTGTGTGGGAGGCCCTCGGCCCGTTCGGAGGCGATGTGATGGATGTCGCCGCCTCCCCCACCGCCCCGGGCGTGGTGCTCGCGGGCGTCGCGCCGGGCGGGAGCACCGGCGGCACGCTCTACCGCTCGACCGACGGCGGCGCCACATGGAGCCAGGTGTCCGCCATCGGCAACCTGAGCGTCTACGAGGTCGCCTTCGCCAGCAACGGTCGCGCCTATGTCGGCTCGTTCGACGCCGTCTGGCGCAGCGATGACGACGGCGCCACATGGACGCAGCAACTCTTCGGCTTCGGCGTCAACGACCAGACCTTCGCCGTCGAGGTCGACCCCACCAACCCAGACATCGTCTGGGCCGGCGTCGCCGAGGCGCTGGGCAGCCAGCCCGCCAATGTGCTGCGCAGCACCGACGGCGGCTTCTCGTGGCAGGATGTCACCCCCCTCATGCCCACCCCGATGTCCGGGCGCTCGATCGCGATCGATCCCGCCAACACCAACAATGTCGCCGTCGGCTTCTCGGGCGCGTTCGGCGGCGGCGCGGTCTGGGTGACCACCGACGGCGGCCAGACCTGGAACGACCGCTCCTTCGGCCTCCCCGGCAATCCCATCAACAGCGTCAGCTGGATCGACGGGCGCCTCATCGTCGCCGGCGGCCAGCAGTTCGGCTCGCAGTTCGTCGGCGTCTGGGCCTCGACCGACCTCGGCGTCAACTGGACCGAGCTCAGCGACGGCTCGTGGCCGAGCCTCGTCGTGCGCGATGTCGCCGCCGACCCCGCAAACCCGCAGATCCTCTACGCCGCGACGACGCAGGGCGCAAACCGCTCCACCGACGGCGGGCAGACCTGGTCGTTCGGCGTCGGCGACACCTCGGCGATCTCGATGCAGTCGGTCCGCTTCGAGCCGGGCAGCTCGAGCGACATGCTCTTCGGCGCCGACTCGATCGGCGTGCTCAGGAGCCCCGACGCAGCGAACACCGTCACGCCAAGCTCCCAGGGTATCGGCGCACTGAGCGTCTTCTCCGTCGCCTCCAACCCCAACAACCCCGACGACATGGCCCTCGCCTTCCAGGCGCTCAACAGCGGCGGCATCTACTCCTCCACCGACGGCGGCGAGAGCTGGTCGCTCGAAACCGGCCTCCCCGGCTCACGCTACAACACCGTCGCCTACTCGCCCGAGGGGCTCCTCCATGTCATCAACGACGGGCCCACCAGCGGCGGCGTCATGGAAGCCCTGTACAGGCGCGAGGCCAACGGCGACTGGACATTCCTCGGCCCGGACCAGGGAACGCTCTTTGAAACACGCCTCTGGGTCATGCGCTTCAGCGACAACAACGCCGACCTGATCTACTCCGGAGGGCAGGACTTCGGCGTCGCCGGATTCGAAGGCACCGTCTGGCGCTCCACGGACCGCGGCGTCACATGGGACAAGGTCTTCGAAAACATCGACGGCAACACGCCCGTCCGAGGCCTGCAGATCGTCGAGGACGGGACCGACCAGACCGTCCTCGCATCCTTCGAGAAGACAAGCACCCCGCAGGAGGGCGGCGTCATCCGCTCAACCGACGGCGGCAACAACTGGGCCTCATCCAACACCGGTCTGCCCATCGGCGTCCAGGGCATGTGGCTCGAGCCCGATCCCACCAACATCCAACGCTTCTACCTCGCCGACCGACACAACACCGCCGGAGGCCTCTACATCACCACCGACGCCGGACAGACATGGGCCAACACCGGCTACATGCTCCCGATCCGTGATGTCCGCGTCGATCCCAACAACCCCTCGATCCTCTACGCCCTGCGCACCAACAACGACCGTGTCCAACGCTCCGAAGACTCGGGCGCGTCCTTCAGCGCCTTCAACACCGGCCTCGCCAACGCCGGCGTCTCGCGCGCCTTCGGCTACGCCGGGGGACCCAACCCCAGGCTCATGCTCGCCACCGGCACCGGCGTCTGGACGACCGACGCAGAGCCCGGCGACCCGACCTGCCCCCCCGACCTCAACAACGACGGCGTCGTCGACGCCGACGACTTCTTCCTCTTCCTCAGCCTTTTCGCTGCGGGCGATCCGATCGCCGACTTCAACAACGACGGCGTGATCGACGCCGACGACTTCTTCGCCTTCCTCTCCGCCTTCGCCGCAGGCTGCTGAACCCACACGCTTGACCGTCAACTCTCCCCCGCCCCGGCTTTGCGGCCGGGGCGGGGTTTATTGGACCTCGACGCCCGGAGTTCACGCGCCGCGTGAATGTCGCGGTTGGGCCTTGACCGCGCGGCCTCGTCCAAGTAGGTTCCACCCAGTGAAGACTCGCGCACGGCTGTTGGAGCTGCCGAGCCGGGCCTGTCGCGTCCAATAACGCAAGGCGACGCCCCGCCGGGGTCTCCCCGTCACGCTCGCCGTCGCCAAGACCTGTCCCCGGGGAGGGGAGCAGACGGAGAACCCCATGCACGCCAGAAGACTCTCGGCCGCGGCAGGCCTCGCCATGGCGCTCGCTTTCGCGGGCATCGCTCAGGCCACGCCAGATGTCCCGATCAACCCCGAGGACATCCCCTTTTACGACTTCGAGATTTCCTCAGGCCTCGTCCGCGCCGAACGGGGCGACGGACGCACCGTCGTCTGGGCCCGCGAGATCCATGTGCCCGAGGCGGGCTGGCTCCGCCTCCGGTTCGAGGATGTCCTCCTCGGCGGCGCGCCCGGTTCAGACGACGGCGCCATCCTCCGCATCACCTCCCTCCACGACGGCGCCATGCAGCACCTCAATCAGGTCCACATCGGCCAGTGGCAGCAAACCAGCGCCTACTTCAACGGCGACACCGTCCTCGTCGAGATCATCGCCTCCCACGAGTCCGGCCACAACCAGGTCACCGTCGTCGGCGCGTGGGCCGGAGGCGAGATCGCACAGCCCGAGTCCATCTGCGGCGGCAGCGACGACCGCGTCCTCAGCTTCGATAACCGCGCCGCACGCTATCTCCCCGCCGGTTGCACCGCCTGGATCTTCGACGACGCGTTCTCCTGCGTCGGCTCCGCCGGCCACTGCGTCCAGTCCAACGGCGTCATCCAGTTCAATGTCCCCCTCTCCAGCGGCGCTACCTTCGGCCAGATCAACCACCCCCCGCCCGCCGACCAGTACGCCGTCGACCCCGAGTCCATGCAGATGGAAAACTCCGGCGTCGGACAGGACTGGGCCTACTTCGGCGTCTTCCCCAACTCCGAGACCGGGCTGAGGCCCTATCAGGCCTACGGCATGCGCTACCAGCTCTCGCTCGAAGCGCCGGCAGCGCAGCCCGGCAGGAACATCCGCATCACCGGCTACGGCAGCACCAGCTCGCCCGTCGACCCCACCTGGTACCTCGCCCAGAAGACCCATGTCGGCCCCTACGACCTCCTCTCGGGCACCACGATCTACCACTCCGCCGACACCACCGGAGGCAACTCCGGTTCGGCCATCCTCTGGGAAGAAGAGAACATCGTCATCGGTGTCCACTCCCACGCGGGCTGCGGGCTCAGCGGCGTCAACCCGCCCGCCAACAGAGGCACCGCCGTCAACCGCACATCGTGGCGCCAGGCCCTCGACAACCCCCAGGGCGTCTGCCAGGGACCGCCCCCGCCCCCCAAGCGCCCCCTCTTCATCGGCACCAACACCCAGTTCCGCATCGGATCCGTTGACATGGACACCGGCCGCTTCATCCAATCCGCGGAAATGGGCCTGAACATCAGGGGCATGGCCTTCGACCGCAACAGCGACCTGCACTTCATGGCCAGCGGCGTCGGCCCCGTCCTCTACGCCATGCACGACAAGACCCTCGAAGTCACCCAGATCGGCACCATCGTCGGCGCGCCACGCATCGACTCGCTCGCCTACGACCCCATCACCGACACGCTCTACGGCACCGACATGACGAGCGGCCAGCTCTTCTCCATCGACACCCAGACCGCCGCCGCCACGCCCATCGGCGTCGGCCAGGGCGGCTCCGTCGCAGGCCTCGCCTTCGACGCCAACACAGGCACGCTCTACGGCGCCCGCGACATCTTCCCCAACGCCTTCCTCATCGAGTACGACACCACCGACGGCTCCTACACCACCATCGGCAGCCTCGGCAGCGGCTTCTGGAACATCGACGGCCTCGCATGGTGCGAAGACGGCGACACCCTCGTCGGCGTCAACGACTTCAACAACACCGTCTACGAGATCAACCGAACAACAGGCGCCGCCACCGCGATGACCGTCGCCCAGACAGCCCTCGGCCCGACCTTCGGCCTCTCCTGCAGCCTCCCCCGCTGCTTCGCGGACTTCACCGGCTCGACCGATCCCGAAGACCCGGCCTACGGCAGGCCCGACGGCGTCGTCGACGCCGAGGACTTCTTCTACTTCCTCCAGATGTTCGCGGCGCAGAACCGCGTCATCGCCGACCTGAACGGCGACGGCGTGGTCGACGCCGACGACTTCTTCCTCTTTCTCGACCTCTTTAAGCAGGGCTGCTGAGCCCGAGCGAGTCCGGAAACACACCCCGACTTCTCACCGCGTTCTGTTCAAGCCGAACAGGACGCGTTTTTATGACGCCAGCCCGCCCGCCGCCTGTTCGGTCTTGATCCGTCTATCCGCTTTCTCTACTCTGATACAACGCCCGGTTCAGGTGGATTCCCGGCCGGGCACGAACCCCAAGACCCCCCGCACCCCTTAGGGCTGCGCCGGCGTGAACGAAGAAAAACGATGAGAGGATCAAACATGCGTATGCAGCGATTCGGAGCTGTCTGTGCCGCAGGCGTCGTCGCCGCGGCCGGCCTCGCACAGGGCCAGGTCGAGATCATCTACTCGGGCATCCCCGAGAGCGGCAAGTCGGCGGTTCCGGGACGGCCCGACCTGAACATCCGCGCTCCGCTCAGCTCCATCAGCCAACTTCACGGATCGGACAACGGCGCCAATTGGGCGTTCCAGGTGTTCGCGGTCAACGCGTCCGGCGACACGGTCCGTGCGTTGGTGACCGGTTCGGGAACGAACGGAGAGTCCTTCCTCACCAACGACGGGCCCGCCACATTCCTCCCCAATTTTTCCGGCTTCAGCTTCTTCAACTCAGAGCTCGGCGTCGCCAACGACGGCCGCGTCTTCTTTAACTTCCGCGCCGATGGCGGCACGGTCACCAATGCAAACAACGAGGGCCTCGCCCTCTTCGACCCCGCCACCGGCGAAATCACCGAACTCATCAACGGGTCGGACTTCGCCACCGGCGTCACCATGACCGGCGGCAACGGCAACCTCGGCAATTCGCTCCGCATCCTCAGCGTCGCCGGCAACGGCACATGCATCGTCTACGCAGGCAACATGAGCGTCGGCTCATCACTGCTGAACACCGCGATCTGGCGCGGCTTCCCGATTCAGGACCCCGCGCTCCTGCAGCGCGGTTCCGAAGTCACACCGATGAACTTCCTCCGCTCTGTCAGCGGCAACGCCTTCGCCTCGGCCATCTCCGCCGATGGGTCCGCGTGGGCGCACCTCGGAAAGGTCCGCTTCGGCGAACACCCGAACGATCCCGTCTTCCCCGAGCGTGATGTTCTCCTCGTCAATGGTGACATCGAGCTCGAAAGGTTCGACCCGCTTGGCGACGACTTTGTCGACAGCGTAGTCGCCGTCACCATGTCGCCCAACGGCCAGTGGTACGCCCGCGGCCGCCTCGAAAACGGCGACTTCTACGCGGTCGAAGGCGGCAACCTCATCCTCCAGTCCGGCGACCCCGTCCCGGGCGGCGCGATCGATGAAGTCGTCACTTCGATCAACACCATCAAGGGCTACGACAACGGCGACAAGCTCTGGGTGCTCGAAACCACCGGACCCGACGGCGATTCCGAGGTCGCCGTTCTCAACAACACCGTCCTCGCACGCAAGGGCGACCCGATCGACCTCGACGGCAACGGCCAGTTCGACAACGACGCCTTCATCAGAGGATTCAAGGGCAACCAACTCTTCATCGGCAACGATGATTTCGTCTACGCGCTGATCAACATCGAAGCCGGCGACGGAACCAACCGCGGCGACGCCTTTGCACGGATCTCGACAGACCCCACCCCCGTCTGCATCCCCGACCTCAACAACGACGGCGTCGTCGACGCCGACGACTTCTTCCTCTTCCTCCAGCTCTTCGCCGACGGCGACAGCCGCGCCGACATCAACAACGACGGCGTCATCGACGCCGACGACTTCTTCGAGTTCCTCAACCTCTTCGCCCAAGGCTGCTAAGAGCCCGCAGCGAGTCCACAACCAATCAACCCATGAACGCCCCGGCCCCGCGCCGGGGCGTTTTCCTGCGCTCCCCGCTACGCTCATGCCATGATCGACCCCCCTCCGCCGCCCGGGCACATGACGCCCGACGAGTTCCGCAAGCGCGGCGTCCAGCTCATCGAGTACATCGCCCGCTACATGGAGACCGTCCAGGGCCGCCCCGTCCTCTCCAAGACCGACCCGGGCGACACCGCCGCGATGCTCCCCGATCACCCGCCCACAGAGCCCGGGGGCGACCCCGAGTGGGAACGCATCCTCGAAGACATCGACCGCATCGTCCAGCCCGGCCTCACCCACTGGCAGCACCCGGGCTTCTTCGGCTACTTCCCCGCAAACGCCTCGGGGCCGGCGATCCTCGGCGAACTGCTCTCGGCCGGACTCGGCGTCCAGGGCATGCTCTGGCGCACAAGCCCAGCATGCACCGAGATCGAAACACGCATGCTCGACTGGATGGCCGAGGCCTGCGACCTCCCCGCAGACTTCCGCTCAACCAGCGACAACGGCGGCGGCGTCATCCAGGGCACCGCCAGCGAGTCCACCCTCATCGCCCTCGTCGCCGCCAGAAGACGCGTCCAGCGCCTCGGCCTCGAAGGCGAGCCGGTCGTCTACGCCTCGACCCAGGCGCACTCGTCGGTCATCAAGGCCGCGATGATCGCCGGCGTCGCCCGCGCCCAGCGCGACAACGAGCGCGTCCGCCTCATCGAGACCGACGACGCCGGCGCCATGCGGGCCGACATCCTCGCCGTCGCCATCGAACGCGACATCAAGGCGGGCCGGGCCCCGGTCTTCGTCTGCTCGACCGTCGGCACCACAGCCTCGACCGCCGTCGACCCGCTCGGCGAGATCGCACGGGCCGCAAGAGCCGTCGGCTTCAGGGGCTGGCTGCACGCCGACGGCGCGCACTCGGGCGCCGCGGCCGTCTGCCCCGAGCACCGCTGGATGCTCTCCGGCCTCGACCTCTACGACTCGTACTGCTTCAACCCCCACAAGCAGCTCCTGACCAACTTCGACTGCGACCTCTTCTGGACCAGCGACCGCTCGACCCTCGTCGACGCCCTGAGCATCCTGCCCGAGTACCTCCGAAACGCCGAGACCGAGTCCGGACGCGTGATCGACTACCGCGATTGGCAGGTCCCCCTCGGGCGAAGGTTCAGAGCCCTGAAGCTCTGGTTCGTCGTCCGCCACTACGGGATCGAGGGCCTGCGCGCGCACATCCGCCACGCGACCGCCCTCGCCTCGGCCCTGGAGGCGAAAATCGCCGAGGACCCGCGCCTGGAGCTCTGCGCCCCGCGCCCGTTCAACCTCGTCTGCTTCCGCCCACGCCCCCTCCCGGGCGAGAGCTTCGCCGACACCGACGCCCGGACCGCCAAGCTGCTCGATCGCCTCAACGCGACCGGCGAGGTCTTCCTCACCCACGCCGCACTGCCCGCGATCGGGGGCGAGCCCGACCGCATCGTGATCCGCGCCGCCATCGGCGGCACCGCGACCCGCATCGAGCATGTCCAGAGGCTCTGGGAACTGATCGACGCCGAGACCGACAGGCTCGGCGCCGAAAGACCCCGGGCGTGACACCCGATCCCCGTTCGGCTAGCCTCCACGCGGTGAAGAACTTCCCCGCCAAACTCGCGGCCCTGCTCGCTCTCGTGACCTGCGCCCTGCCAGGCTGCTCGATGCGGGGCGCCGCGCCCTCGCCCGAGATCGGTGTCGCCCCCGGCCGCTACGCCGAAGCCTTCGAGGCGGCACGCGAGGCCCTGATCGAGGCCCGCTTCGAGCTCGAGCGTGTCGACGCCGCGGCAGGCGTCATCACCACCCGCCCCAAGCAGTCCGCGGGCGCGTTCACCTTCTGGGACACCGAGCAGTCCACCCCCGCCCAGCAGCTCGAAGACACGATCCACCCCCAGCGTCGGCTGGTCCGCGTGAGCTTCCATCCCCCAGAGCCCCCCGACGACGAACGCATCGAGTCGCAGGCCATGGCCCCGACCGACCTGCCCGACCTTCGAACCCACGACGACGAGCTCCGCATGTTCGTCGAGGTTGTCATCGAACGCCGCAACCGTCCCAACCGACGCATCGAGACCGAGTCGATCCGGCGCAGCACCTCGTTCGTCGACGCGGGGCTCTACCCCCGGCGGATGACGCCCGAGTACTGGGTCGCCCACCGGCGCGACACCCACCTCGCCCGGCGGATCGCCGGCAAGGTCCAGCAACGACTGGGCGACGCCCCCCAAGCCCCCGCACCCGCCGAACCGGCTTCCTGACTCTTCCGCACCCGCGCAAGAAATGACGGCCCGCCGAGCAAGGCGGGCCGTCTTTGTTTGTGTCCATCGGGACCGGGTCAGACCGCGTCGCGGTTCATCGCCTGGGCGACTTCGGCCTCGTTCAGCGCCGCCTCGGTGCCCGTCAGACGAAGCGTCTGGTTCGCGAACGGCTTGGGCGCGATCTCGATCGCGTCCGCCCCGCGATGGCGGATCCGCGTGCCACGCGGGAGGTGGCCCAGAGCGCGGGCGATCAGCTCGCCGCGGCTCGAAGCGTTCAGCTTCCGGTGCAGGTTCTTCACATGGTCGTGCACCGTGTGCGGGCTGCGGCCAAGCGAATCTGCGATCTGACGCACGCTCTTACCCAAGGAGAGCTGGTCGAGCACCTGCTGCTCGCGTTCGGTCAGCCAGTTGCTCGTGCCCGTCGAGACAGGCCCCACAGCCAGCAGTGTCCGACGCACAAGCAGCGGCAGGGTCGCGCCGAGCTGCTGCACATGGTGGTCGTGCACCAGGCTCCGCGTCGGGGCGATCAGCGTGATCAGCACGCGGCCCTTCTCCGCCTCGCCGAGCTTGCCCACGCCGACGAGCAATCCGCCGACCTGCATGTCGCCCATCACCTTGCCCAGAGGGCCCAGACGCCAGTCGCGCCCGCCGAGCAGACGCTCGGCCGGGCCGATCAGCGGCGACTGCCCGAGCTGGTCAAGATCGGGCGCAAAGCCCAACGCCACCAGCCTGTCGGCGCGGGCGCGGATGCCCGAGAGATCCGCCGGATCGACCTGGTCAGAATGGCTCGCGACACCGACCGCTTCGATCGTGTCGATGACGCCGCCGCCGTCGATCGAGCAGATGATCGTCACCGCGATCGAGGCGTTGCCGATCGAGGCCATCGCCTCGGAGGCGAGGTCCGCCCAGTCGAGCGTCGCCACCGCCGGGAGGCCGCAGAGCGCCTCGGTCAGCAGAGAGGTGCGCTCGAGCGTGCGCTGAAGTTCACGACCGGACTCGATGGACATGTGCAAGGCCCTCCAGATCTGAAATCAATCTACGAGTTTTCCCGCCCCCGCGGGCCCGCGGGACCACCAGATCCCGCGTAGAAAAAACCGGACTTCCCCATCTGGCTTGGTGCACGAAGCGCCCCGAGACATCACCGGATCAGGGCGTTCACCCGCCGAAGAGAGGTTATCGTACTTCCTTACGCCGATGCTTGAGCCGACACAGTTGTTTTCCCCCACAGGTCGCCAAGGGTACGGAATAATGCGTAGCCTCGGGCCCGGCCCGATCCCGGCAATTCCCCCGGTCCGGGCCCCGGCCCGCCCCGCGGCCGACCCCAGCGCCTACAACTTGCCACGCAAGGGACGAGCCCCGCGCGAGACCCACATGCTCACAGAATCTCAGCCGCACTCCGCACCGGCGATCCCCGCCGGCACGCAGCCACGCATCCTGATCCTGGGGGCGGGCCCCACAGGCCTCGGCGCCGCCTACAGGCTCAAAGAACTCGGCTACACCAACTTCCTCGTCGTCGACAGAAACGACAAGGCCGGCGGCCTCGCCCGCTCCTTCACCGATGACCACGGCTTCACTTGGGACATCGGCGGGCATGTCATGTTCAGCCACTACGACTACTACGACCAGCTCTTCGAGAAGATGATGGGCGACGAGTTCACCCTCAACAACCGCGAGAGCTGGGTCCGCATGATGGACCGCTGGGTCCCCTACCCCTTCCAGAACAACATCAAGTACCTCCCCCGCGAGGTCGCCTGCGAGTGCCTCATCGGACTCATCCGCGCCCAGGCGACCGGCCCCGGCCCGGCGCAGGCGAAGAACTTCGGCGAGTTCATCGACGCTGTCTTCGGCGAGGGCATCGCCAAGTACTTCATGCGTCCGTACAACTTCAAGGTCTGGGCCCACCCCCCAGAAATGATGAACAAGACCTGGATCGGCGAGCGCGTCGCCGTCCTGGACTACGAACGCGCCCTCCGGAACCTCGTCCTCGACAACGACGACTACGGCTGGGGCCCCAACAACCAGTTCAAGTACCCCCTCAAGGGCGGCACCGGCGAGTTCTACAAGCGCATCGGCGACGCCGTGCAAGAACACCTCTCCTTGGGACGCGAGCTCGTCGCGATCAACCTCGCCTCCAAGACCGCCCGCTTCGCCGACGGCACAGAGGAGCGGTACGACCTCCTGCTCTCGGCGATACCCGTCGACCGGCTCTGCAACGACATCCTGCAGGGCGATGTCCCGGGCCGCATCCGCGAGACGGCCGCACGCCTGCTGCACTCGGGCGGCTACATGGTCGGCGTCGGCGTCAAGCGCCCCTGCCCGAGCACCAAGAGCTGGATGTACTTCCCCGAGGACAACTGCCCGTTCTACCGCGTCACCTACCTCAGCAACTACTCGCCCAACATGACCCCCGACAAGGAGCAGTATTACTCCCTCCTTTGCGAGACCAGTTGCTCTGACCACAAGCCCGTCGACGAATCGAAGGTCATCGAGGACACAATCAAAGGCCTGGAGAACGCGGGCCTGCTCGAACCCGGAGAACGCGACGACATCGTCACCACCTGGTGCTACCACGCCGACTACAGCTACCCCACGCCCAGCGTCGACCGCGACGAGGTCCTCGCCGAGGTCATCCCCTGGCTGGAACAGCACGGGATCTACAGCCGCGGCCGCTTCGGCATGTGGAAGTACGAGGTCTCCAACACCGACCACACCCTCATGCAGGGCGTCGAGCTGGTCAACCGCTGGCTCAAAGGCGAGCCCGAGACCACCATCGGCATCGTGTACCAGTCCACCGAGGACGGGCGCAAGGCCGCGACCCACGAGCGGTCGTCGGTCGCGGGCTCGGGCGAGAAGCGCCTGAAACCCGTCGTCGTGTCTGGCTCTGGTGAGGCCGCGGGCGCCAGGCGGTCGCCCAAGGCCGACTGACCCCTAGCGCCGCAGGAGCCGAAGCCATGCCCAGCCCGCAACCGCGCCCGATCGCCCGCCTCATCGCCGGCGTGCTGCTGGCCGCCCCCGCCGTCGCCCTCTTCGGCTGCGCCTCGGACCCTCCAACGCAGGGGAACATCCGTCCCGCCCCATCACAAAGCCCCGAGAGACTCGCCGGCTGGATGACCGGCTCGTTTTCCAACGAAGCCCAGGCGGCAGAGGCCCCCGACCGCTTCGCGCAGGTCCGTATGCACATCGTCCGCATCTGGCCCGAGCGCAATGACGGCGTCTGGATGTACATCGAGCAGGCGCTCGCCGCCGAACCCCAGAGCCCCTACCGCCAGCGGATCTACCGCCTCCGCCCCGCCGAGGAAGGGGTCTTCGAGCTCGAAACCTACCTGCTGCCCGACCGGGCCCGCTTCGTCGGCGCCTGGAGAAGGGCCGAGCCGATGGCCGACCTCGATCCGCAGACCGTCGACCGGCTCGACGGGTGCACCGTCGTGATCCACGCCGACGGGCCGGAGACTTTCCGTGGCTCGACGATCGGCCGGGGCTGCCCCAGCCAGTTATCGGGCGCCAACTACGCGACCAGCCACATCCGCATCACCCCGAACCGCATCGATTCGTGGGACCGCGGTTTCAACGCCCGGGGCGAGCAGGTCTGGGGCGCTGTCGACAGCGGGTATGTCTTCGACCGCGTCGACTGAGGCGGCGGACCGCTTCCAGCAGCCTTCGGTGACAATCTGGGGAAGATCTGTCGTTTGCGGACGATGGTTCGATCCGCACACCTGAACGGGTTGTGCGGATTTCTCGGATCTTCCCGCCGACTCGCTGGTGATCCTCCGAAACGGGTGCACACTAGGGTCGTAGCGCGGCGGCGTGGGGCCCGCTGAATGGTCTTTGTTCTGCTGGAAGGTGTGGTCCACGAGGACAACGCCGCGGGTATCGCCGCGGATTTACGATGAGCGCGATCCCTCGCCCAACCGAATCGCCGGTGCTCGCCGGGGCTTGGCAGCCCGATGTGCTCCAGATGCTCGACGAGGAGCACCTTGTCGCGTGGTCCGGTTCGGCGAGACACCGCGTGCGGTTCGCCTCGGCGCTGACCCATTTCATCGACGGGCTCCGCGGCGCTGAGGTCTGCGTCCTCTACGGGCGATTCATGCGCGACATCGATTCGTTCTGTCACCAGCTCGAACGGTTGATCCCGGGCGAGCATCTTGAGCGCCGCATCGACGGCCCGCGCGGGATCGTCTCGATGCTCCGCAGCCGCCCGGTCTTCCCGGGCAGGCCGCCCAGCCGCTACCGCTTCTACATCTGGCACGACGCCGACGCGATGCTGAAGGAGAACGCCCGCCTGTTCGGGCGTCTGGTCGACGCGATGCTCGGCGTCGCGGCGGAGACCGAGTTCGTCGACGACGACCTGCTGCTGATCCAGCGGGGGATCTTCGTCGGAGGCCCGGCGCTGGAGCGGTACGCCCGCGAGCCGCGAGGCCAGTTCCGCAACTGGTTCGACGACGGGCACGCCGAACCCTTCTGGCAGGCGGTCACCGGCCAGCCCGCCCCGCTCGCCCGCCCGCTCCGGATCGAGTCGCTGGAATCCGAACACGAGAACCAGAGCGTGGGCTGACGCGATCGCAATCACCGAATCACACCTCATGCACGGGGGCCACGATCGTCCGCCCGTGAGGAGGGAGAAGCGGCGGGGTAGCCGAAAGGCTGCTCTGCCGGTTGAAACCTGGCGGAGGTTCACGGGTAAGTGAAGATTTCTCAAGCTTGATCCGTTCATCCGCACGAATGAAAAGAAACCTCCGCCCGGCAGGGCCGGACGGAGGAGCTTTGGTTAGGTAGAGGCTTTGCCTCTTGGCTGTGAGCGGGGACTAGCCGCTCTCAGCCATTAGCGACGCCACGGCTCGCGCCTTCGCGAAGGGCGACCACGCATGTGAGCACTCACATGAACCGTCTTGAGCGCCCACGGCCACGAATAGGGCGGCCGGCGCCAGTACGAACGAACACTTATCATTTGCTTTCCTTCTTTGATTAGTGTTCAAACAACGACACCCCGCTCCTGCCGTCTGGAGCACGCTTGCAGGAGTTGATGCTCGGCGGCGGCCGTGGTAGCATTACCCAAGGGAGTAGCCACCGGCACTTGCCGGTCCCGACCGCGTGGAGAGACGCATTTGGCTCGCAGTGTCCTTGAGCGTGCCAGCGCTCAAGGACATTTTTTTGACTAATGCCGCTTGCTACAGAAAGTCTTGGCGGCGGCCGTGTCCGTGGCATTCAAACCCCTATCTGGGTGAAGCCCACCTTCCTTTGTGGACTTCTTCCGATATCGATGGGGCTTGGGCCCCACCCCATTTTCTATAACTTCAATAGTTTCCGATCCGTCTCTCGCGAACCTAGCCAGAACTTTGCGAACCGCTTCGGTTGTCACCACAGCATCCCCTGCCAATCCGAGGCATTCGATGTCGAGAATCAAGTCATCTGCAGTGAACTCATTGAGCGGTGTCCACTTCACAGCTGCTCGCACCACATGAGTAACTCCGCGAGAACACTTTCGATTAACACAGGCCATCGATTTGCGATGGTGAGAGGTCCGGCTCCCGCTAGACTCATGGCGATCGCGCAACGCTCCAAGAATCGCTTCGCTCCGCTCACTAATGGAGTCAATACGGCACTGGATCGCCCACAACCTCTGCTGTGCTTCCCTTCGCTCTCGACCAAGTTCCTTCAACCGTTCGACCAATATGTCTGCCCGCTCACTCATCACTTACCCCAATGAGGCTCGCCTGAGCGCGAGAACGCTCACAACGCCTTACCGAGACCAGCCCATCCCCTCAATTATATACCAGCGGCACACAAGCGGCGCAAATTCTCGACAACCTGTCGATTGTCTGTCTGAACTACATGGCTTGACTCCCGCCCTCCAGCCCGCTTTCCTCGCCCGATGAGGATCATCGGCGGTGAATTCAAGAGGCGGCGGCTCCACACACCCAAGGACGCCTCGACCACGCGCCCCATGCCCGACCATGTCCGCCAGGCGGTCTTCAACCTCCTACGCGGGCACTTCGAGGGCGAGGCCGTGCTCGACACCTTCGCGGGCACCGGCGCGATCGGGCTCGAGGCGGTCAGCCGCGGCGCCAAGCGCGTCGTCCTCATCGAGAAGAACCGGCACATCGCCAAGCTCATCGAGCGGAACATCGAGGAGCTGGGCTGCGCCGACCGGGCGGAGCTGGTCGTGGGCGACGCCCTCGGGCCCGCGGCGCTGATGCGCTGCCCCGACCCGGCCCACATCATCTTTCTGGACCCCCCCTTCCCTCTCGTGCGCGACCCGGACGGGTGGGAGCGGTTCGTGCGCCAGTTCGAGCGCCTGATCGCCAAGCTCGACGACACGGGCTACGCCGTGCTCCGGACCCCGTGGCCCTTTTTTCACCAGGAGCCCGCTCCCGCGCCGAGGCGGGATGAGGACGAGAGCGTGGTTTACGATCTGGACCGTGACGGCCCGCTGGACGCCGAGGAGATCGAAGCCCTCGCCGACGAAGCCGACGACGAGCCGATGGCCGCCGAGCCTCACCAGCCGCCGGCCAAGACGCCCGTCGACCTGAACTTTTCTTTCGCGTTGGGGCCCGAGACGCACATCTACGGCAAGTCGGCGGTTCACCTGTACATGAAGCGACCCCCCGGAGAGCGGGGAGTGGAGGAACGAGACGAATGAACGCCACGAGACTGTTTGCCGTTGTCTGTCTGCTGCTGCTCGCCTTTCCTGCCGCGGCCGAGCCCGAGGGCCTCGACGCGCTCCTGGGCGAGAGGCCCTCGCCGGGCCATGTCGAAGAGATGACCCAGCACGAGGACCCGGAGGTCTGGGCCTTCTGGCTCTCCAACGGGATCCGCGTGATCGTCATGCCGCACGGCCAAGGGGCGGGCATGATCGAGGCTTCGGTGCAGGTCAGCGGCGGACGCCTGATCGAAGGGCCGGGCGAGGCGGGGATGGCCGAGGCCGCGTCGGCGATGCTGATGCAGCCCGAGACGGGCGAGCACAGCGCCCGTGCGATCCGCGAGGCGCTTGGGGCCAAGCGGCTGCAGTTCTCGGGGCAGATGGCCCCCGACGCGATCCAGTACCGGTTGCGCGCTACGCCCGAGACGCTGGAGGAGGGCTTCCGCGTCATGCACGCGGTGCTGAGCGACCCAGGCGTGGACCTGGCCAACCTCCGACGCTGGAAGCAGGTGCAGCGCCAGCGGATCACGATCTCGACGGAGTCGGCAACGGCGATGTTCGCCCGCCAGCTCGGCTTGGTGATCAGCCCCGATCGCGGCGGCCCGATGCACCCGCTCGACGATGCGGACATCGCCGCGCTCGAGGCGGACGCCCTGCGTTCGTGGATGCGGACCGCGTTCAACGAGCGTCCGATCGAGATCGCGATCGTGGGCGATGTCGAGGTCGAGCCGACGATGGACCTGGTCCGTCGCTACTTCGGCTCGCTGCCGGCGCGCGAGCGTCCTTCGCCGGAGGAGCTCCGCCCGTACGCCGATCGGGTCGCCACGCCCGCAGAGGCCGTCAGTTCCGAGGCGTGGGTCGAGAGCGACTCGCCCCGGTCGATGGCGCTTGCGGGCTTCCGGGGCTTGGAGATCGCCGACATCCCCACGGTGCGCGCCATGCACATCGCCCAGTACGCCCTGGGCAACCGGCTGGACCACGAACTCCGCCTGGCCGAGAAGGCGACGGCGGTGGTCGCCCGCTCGATGCCCGCCGAGGGGCCTTCGAGCCTCGGCGTCTTCTTCCTTGGCGCGATGATCGCCCCGGGCGAGGCCGCCGACATGGCCGACACCCTCCACGCCCAGATCGATCGCTTCGCGACCGAGGGCCCCACCGAGGGCGAGATGGAGATCGCCCTTCAAGCCATCACCAACGAGCTCGACGGCGCCTGGATGGGCCACTCCTACTGGGCCCACAATGTGCTCGGCGCCGTCACCCGGCGCGGCATCGCCATCGAGGACGCCCTCATCCGCATCGAGGACTACGAGCCGATCACCGCCGAAGAGGTCCGCGAGCGCTTCGCCGCCTTCATCGACCCCGATCGACGCATCACCGTCGTCATCGAGACGATCGAGCCCTTCGTCGAGCCCGAGCCCGAAGGGCCCTCGCCCGACCCGGCCCAGACCGAGACCAGAGACGAGAGCGGCGACTGAACCGTCGGGCCCGAGCCGGGTCGCACACAAGAGAAAACCGGCCGGACCTCTGGGTCCGGCCGGTTGTTTTTTCTCACGCTTGTTCAGGCTACTCCAGAGCCGCGGCGCCGGAGATGATCTCCGTCAGCTCCGTGGTGATCTGGGCCTGGCGGGCGCGGTTGTACTTGCGGCTGAGGTCCTTGCCCATCTTGCCGGCGTTGTCGGTCGCGGACTTCATCGCGACCATCCGCGCCACATGCTCGGACACGATCGCGTCGTTGAACGCCTGGAAGAGCACGGTCCGGACCGCCGTCGGCACGATCGCCTCCAGCAGCGAGGCCTCGTCGGGCGAGAACTCGAACTGCAGCGAGCGCGACGAACCCTCGGCGGGCCCGCCCTCACCGCCGTCGGTCTCCGGCGCCTTGAAGGGCAGGAGCTGCATGATCTCCGGCGCTTGGCGCCCCGCCGAGATGTACTTCATGTAGATCACGCGGATCGCGGAGAACTCGCCCGACGCGTACCGCTCGGTGTACTCGGCCGCGAGCTTCTGCACCTCGTCGAGTTTCGGCTTGTCGCCGAACTGGGCGTGGTGGCGTTCGACGCCGATGTTGTTGAACTTCAGGACGCCCAGGCCCTTCTTGCCGACGACCTCGATCGCGCCCGACGACGCCTTCTCGTTGGCCCGCAGGTGACGGAGGGCGGTGCGGAGGATCGAGCCGTTGTACGGCCCGCAAAGCCCGCGGTCGCTGGAGATGATCAGCGTCAGCTCGGGCTTGTTCTCGGCGCCGCTGACGCCCGAGAGCAGCGGGTGGTCCGCCCCCTCCATCCGCGAGAGCTGGCCGACGAGGTCGAGCAGGGCCTGGGTGTAGGGCTTGCTCGCCGTCGCGGCCTGCTGGGCGCGGCTGAACTTGCTCGTGGCGATCATCTGCATCGTGCGGGTGATCCGCTTGATGTTGCCGACCGCCTTCATCCGCTTCTTGATTTCGCGTGACTTGGCCATGGGCGGACAGTGTAGGTGCGACCCCGGTCGAGGTCATGGGCTGGAGGGCGCGGGGCGCGGGGCGCGGGGCGCGGGGC
>JBJHCY010000014.1:0-87215 GCA_050486265.1 Phycisphaerales bacterium
AGCCGAAGCCCGAGTAGGTGCCATCGGCGACGACGATCTCATCGCCGGTGTTGGCGACATTGACCGCGTCCTGGATGGTCGGCTGGTCGGCGGGGACATTGATGACGGCGGCGGCGGCGTGCCCTGCGAACAGAGCGATTGCGAGCGACGCGGTCATCCGACGGTCTGCGATTCGGGAAACACACCTACTGATCATGACTTGAACTCCTCGCGCTTCTTCTGAAGCATGAAGGACCGGAGCGGCTGGAACCCACGGTGTAGCCGCGACCCGGGAAAACCTTTACTCCGCAGTTTGCCGTATCGCGGCGTCAACTTCAAGGGCCAATCGGCAGCTGTCAAAGAGAACGACGCGGGAATCAACGAAAACGCTGGGTTCTGAACGGGTCGTGCGGGTTGGTGAAACCGGATGATCAAGGTTTGTTCACGAGGCATTCGGAGATCCGGTATCTATGGGGCCGCGAAGCGGGACGAAAAAACCGGATGCTATTTCGTCCTATAACCTTCGGGGCGTTCCGGATCGCTCGGTCTGAAGCTCTCCCGATCGGTCAGTTCCACAGGCGGTGGAAGTGGTGGGTCGGGGGGCGGCCGCCGCCCACTGAAAGCACTCCTGCTCGCTCGATCGCGCCGTGCATGTACGCCTTGGCCGCGCCGATCGTTGAGCGGAGATCCGGGCTTCCCGGGCGGAGGGCGGCGATCGCCGCCGAGAGTGTGCAGCCTGCGCCGTGGACCCGCTCGGTCTTGAGCCGCGGGGCGTTAAACCAATGCAGGCCCTCTTCGTCGGCGAAAAGGTCGTCGCTGGCCGTTCCGGCGCGGTCGGCCCGCTCGAAGCCCCCCTTGAGCAGGACCGCCCGTGCGCCGAGGGCGCGGAGCGCGGCCGCCGCGTCCCGCTGCTCTGACGGTAACGACGGGCGTTCGATGCCCAGGAGCGCCGCGGCCTCGTACTGGTTGGGCGTGAGCACATCGGCGAGAGGCACCAGGCGCGCGCGGACGGCCTCTTCGGCCCGCGCGTCCAGGAGCCGGTCGCCGCTCTTGGCGACCATCACGGGGTCGATGACAACGAAGGGCGGGCGCTGGGTGATGAGAGCATCGGCGACCGCCTCGGCGATCTCGGCGGTTGCGATCATGCCGACTTTCACGGCGTCGACGCGGATGTCGTCGAAGACCGCGTCGATCTGGTCGCGCACAAAGCCGGGCGGGACGAGGTGGACGCCGGAGACGCCATGCGTGTTCTGCGCGGTCAGCGCGGTGATCGCGGCCATGGCGTAGGCCCCGCAGGCGGAGATCGCCTTGATGTCCGCCTGCACGCCGGCGCCGCCGGAGGGATCGGACCCCGCGATGGTGAGGATGTTGCAGATCATCGCTCTGGATGATTGCCGGGTTCGGCGGGTTCGTCTGCGGGGCGTGCGGGCTCGACGACCGCGACGCGTCCGCCGGGGTAGAACACGAGCAGCGCGGCCAGGCAACCAAGCGCGAGCCACATGGGCACGCTGAACAGGCGGGTGTAGTCCATCACGCCGTCGGTGCGGGCCCATTCGCCGATCTGCCCGGCGAAGACGCTGCCGACGATGATGCCGACACCGAAGATCACGGTGCCGAAGAGGGATTGGGCGCTGGCGCGGACGCCGGGCGTGGTCTGTTCGTCGACGACCATGAAGGCGATGAAGACGAAGCATCCGAAGCAGACGCCGTGCAGGGCGACCCCCAGGATCAGCGTCAGCACGGGCGGGAGCGGGATCGCGTCGACATAGGCGAAGAGCGCCATGCGCGCGGCGTAGGCCGAAACGCCGATGGACAGCAGCGTTTTTCGAGAGAACTTCCGGGCGAACAGCGGGATCAGCGCGAGGACGAGGATCTCGGACATCTGCCCGATCGTCATCAGCCCGCCGCCCCCGACGCCGAAGACGCGGTTGATCGTCGCGGCCAGATCGACATCGCCGAAACCCGCCTGGAAGGTGCCGAGGAACGCGCCGGTGTGCACGAAGTAGAACTGGTGGATGCACGAGATCGGAACCGCGATGAGAAAGAGCGTGACGAGCGGCTGGCGCCGGACCTCGCCGAGGGCTTTGAGTGTCGCGTTGGACTTCTCGCCCCTGGCGGGGGGTGTCGCGGGGAGCGTCAGGCAGTAGAGCCCGAGCGCGACGCCGAGAATCGCGCTCAGGCGGAAGGCGTCGGCGATGCCGGCGGCCTGGGCGGCGAGCTGCTCGGCGTCGCCCGCGCCCGCGGGCGTGTGCCGGTGCAGCAGCCACTGGCCGATGCCGATGCCCACGGCGATCCACCCGAGCGTGCCCCAGACGCGGACCTTGCCGAACTGCCGGTCTCGGTCGGGGAGGTGGTGGAACGAGATCGAGTTGGTCAGCGCGAGCGTGGGGGAGTAGATCAGCGAGTAGAACAATGAGAAGAGGAAGAACATCCAGTAGGCGTCGATCCACGCGAGCTGCCAGACGAGCAGCCCGCCAGCGATGTGGCTGATCGCGAGGTAGCGTTCGGTGTTGAAGAAGCGGTCGGCGATCTGCCCGGCGATGAAGGGGGCGAAGACGGCGCCGATCCCGCCGATCATGAAGAGGTAGCCGATCTGGGCGTCGCCGAAGCCTCGGTGGCGGCTGAGGAAGAGGTAGAGCAGCGGGAGCCACGCGCCCCAGATCGCGTACTGCATGAACATCATCACCGAGAGCCGCGAGAGCAGGGCGGGCGGGGGCTGCTTCATTGTCGCGGGCTCCTGTCCGAAAGCGGGCCTTCGCACGGCCCCGGGGTGGCGGTCGGTCGATCGTGTATAGTAAAGAAAACCCTCAAGAGACGGAGCCGTTGATGAAGCAACAGGTGGCCTTCGGTCTGATCGCGTTGGGTGTGTGCTGCGGGTTCGTGGCTTTCGGCGCGGCCGCGGAACCGGGGGCCTCCGATGCGCAGGCGTCCGACCCAGGTCCTGTTCGGGCGCTGGTGCTGTCGACCGAGCACCCTGGGGCGGACGGTTCACTCTGGCGACGGCTGGACGCGCTGCACCCCGGTCGTTTCGAGTTCCGGCGGGCGTTGCTCGATGTTCCCGAGTCGGGGGATGACGACGGCGTCGTGGTGCTGGCCGGGGCGGAGCGTTTTGCGGAGTTCGATGTCGTCATCGCGCATGGGCGGGCCTGGCTCGGCGCGCTCTCGCCGGAGCTCAGGCAGGGCCTCGTCGATCGTGTGCGCGACGGCGGGGGCTTTGTGGGGATCGATGCGCCTGCGGGTGAGGTGTCCGGGGCTGCGTTCGAGAGGCTGATCGGCGGAGTGCTCAGATCTCCAGCAACGACCGGCCGGATCGGTGTGCGGATCGATGCGGCCGAGCACCCGGTCACGAGTGGGCTGCCCGGCGGTTGGATGCTCGACGCCGAACTGCATGGACTGAGGGGGATCGACGAATCCGGCTCGCTTGTGCTCGCCCGGGCGCTGCCGGTCATCGACGCGGACGACATCATGCCGCACCCCGTCGCTTGGGAGAAAAGCCTCGGGCGAGGACGGGTCTTCTACACCGTGCTCGGGCGTGACTCGCTCACGCTCGAAGACGAACGCTTCGTCGGCATGATCTCGAACGCGATCGTTTGGGCGGGCGACGCGCCGACGCCCGACGCCGACGGCGTGTACACGCTCTTTGACGGTCGCTCGACCGACGGCTGGGCGATGACCGGTCCCGGCGAGTTTGTTCACGAAAACCCCGGCCCCGAAGGCGTGCTGCTGGCGACGGGCGGGATGGGCATGCTCTGGTACGAGCGGCGGAGGTTCCGCGACTTCGAGCTGACCATCGAGTGGAAGAACGAAACCGCGAGCGACAACTCGGGTGTGTTTGTGCGGTTCCACGAGCCGCCAAACTCGCCCTGGGACGCGGTGCGCAAGGGCCACGAGATCCAGATCTATGACATCGAAGAGGGCGAGCACATGACCGGCGCGATCTACAACCACGCCCCGGCGACGACGCTCGCCTCGAACCCGCCCGGCGAGTGGAACACCTTCGTGATCTCGGTGATCGGGCACGACTACACGGTCGTGCTCAACGGGGTCACGGTCTGCGAGTGGACCTGCCCGCCCGAACGCCACGGGCGCGAGGGGTACATCGGCCTGCAGAACCACAGCGGGCCGGTCCGCTTCCGCAACATCAGGGTCCGTGAGCTCGGCTCGGATCGATAAGGGGCTTTAGCGCAAGACCGCGTCCATGCGCTGCTTGATCTCCAGCAGGCGGTCCTCGCCCCCGCCGCGCACTTCGGCGGTCGCCCAGCCCGAATAGCCGATCTTGGCCAGGGCCCGCATGACGCCCGGCCAGTCCGAGTCGCCCTCGCCGATCTCGACGCCGAACCCGCGCCAGAGCCCTTCCTCGTCGCGCTTCTTGCGGCTGAAGTCCTTGATGTCGAGTTTGAAGATGCGCGGGCCGAGCGTTTCGATCCAGTGCGTCGGCCAGCCGTAGTTGACGATGTTGCCGATGTCGAAGTACCAGCCGACCGAGTCGGTCTCGAACCCGTCGACATACCGGGCCGCTTCGAGCGGGCTGAGCAGGAAGTGGTTCCAGACATTCTCGATCGCAAGGCGCACGCCGAGTTCCTTTGCGAGCGGGACGAGGCCGGCGATCGCCGCTTGCGACCGCTCGTACGCCGCGGCGTACGACACCTCCGCGTTCACGACCGCGGGCACGACCAGCACCGTGTCGCCCCCGTAGCGGCGGCAGTCTTGCATCGCGAGCCCGACGCCCTCGACCGCCCGCTTGCGGACATCGGCGTCGGGGTGGGAGAGCGGGACTCTCCAGTGCGTCGAGCAGACGGTGCCGTGGATTTTCAGGCCGGATTCGTCGCGGGCGTCGGCGACTTCCTGCGGGTCGAGCTCGTTCGGGCTTGCGATCTCGACGCCGTCGTAGCCGAGGCGTTTGAGCGATCTGAACCTGTCGAGCACCGATCCGTCGTGGCGCACCATCTCGTACTTGACGGCGTGGCGGAGCTCGACGGGGCGGACTTCGGGCGTTGCCCCCGAGGCGCGAAGTCCGGGCATGGCGGCGGAAGCCGCGGCGGCGAGTGTGATGGCGTGGAATGTCCGCCGATCGATCGGCCTTGGTGCGTCGCGGTGCATGGTCAACGCTCCGTGATGGAAGGGGCGAGTGGTGAATCAGCGGAAAGGCGTGACGCCCGGCACCGCGACCGGCGCCGTCTCGATTTCGCCGAACTCGTATCGCTTCGGCGTCAGGTCTTCCTCCGAGTTCATCGCCTGCTCCCAGGTGATGCACTGGCCGGTGTAGGCGGCCATGCGTCCGGCGATGGACATCATCGTGCTGAGGGTCATCAACTCGCCGTCGTCGATGGGCTTGCCGCTGCGGATCGAGGCGAACAGCTCGTCGTGCTCGACCTGGTACATGTTGGGGCGGTCGCCCTCGTACGCCCAGTTTGTCTCGCCGTCGATCTCGTGCTTCGGCGCCCAGCCGTTGATAAAGCACCTGCCCTTGGATCCGACGATGAAGTCGGTGTTGTCGAAGGGCGTGTTGGCGACCTGTCGGCAGGTGTGGAAGCAGCGGATGCCGCTCGCGTATTCGTAGATCACCGCGAAATTGTCGAACACATTGCCGAACCGCTCGGGGGGTCGCGCCTGGCGTCCGCCCAGCGCCGTGATGCGGATGGGCGCCTCGCCCCGCATCGCCCAGTTGATCTTGTCGACGCTGTGGCACGCCTGTTCGACGATGTGGTCGCCGCTGACCCAGTTGTAGTGCCACCAGTTTCGGATCTGCCACTCCATCTCCGACCACTCGGGCTTTCGCTCGGGCGGGCGGATGGGCGCGGCGTGGTAGGTCGTGTGCACCGCGCGGATGTCGCCGATCGCGCCGTCGTGGACCTTGGCGAAGGTCGAACGCTCGGGGCTGCTGTACCGCCAGCAGAAGCCGGAGACCAAAGAGAGCCGCTTCTTCCGCGCGACCTCGACGGACTCGATGATCGAGCGCACGCCCGGCGCGTCGACGGCCATCGGCTTTTCGCAGAAAATGTGTTTGTCCGCCGCGACCGCCGCCGCGAGGTGCGCCGGCCGGAAATGGGACGGCGCGCAGAGCAGCACGACATCGACGCCGCTGTCGATCACGCGCTGGTGGTTGTCAAAGCCGGTGAACCGTCGGTCTTCGCCGACTTCGACGCGGTCGCCGAAGTGCTCCTTCAGGCGGGCGAGACTGTTGTCGAGGCGGTCGGCGAAGAGGTCGCCCATCGCCGTGATGACGACGCCGGGGTCAGCGCGGATCGCCTGCACCGCGGCGCCCGTTCCGCGTCCGCCGCAGCCGATCAGCCCGACGCGGATGCGGTCGGTCCCGCCCGAGGCGCCCCATGCGGGGAAGGCTGCGGCCGCGGCGCCCGCCGCTGCGACCTTCAGGAAATCACGACGCCCCAGACCCAGCCCGGGGCGACCTGCAACATCTCGTTCGCTATAGCTCATGGTCGATCGGTGTCCTGATCTGCGGGGCGAGGTTCTCTGTCGCCGCTCGGCGATTCGGATTGCATTTCGAGCACGACGCGGAAGCCGACGAAGCCCGCGTCGGCGAGCCACCACTCGCTGGGGGGAAACTGCGGGTCGCTGGCGTTCCAATCCGGGCTCGGGCGTTGCAGCATCGAGCACGAAAGTGCATCCGCCGGCGTGAGGTACGAGCCCCCGAGTACGACGGGCTTGCCGTCGCGATCGGTCGCCCATTCCGCGGCGTTGCCCAGCAGGTCGTACAGCCCGTTCGCGTCGGCGCGCTTGGCGCTCACGGGCTGGGTCTTGGCGTTGCTGTTGCCTCGGTGCCAGGCGTGCTTGTCGAGGGTGTGTTCGTCGACGCCCGAGGCGGCGCATGCGGCGAGCCACTCTTCGGCCGTCGGCAGGCGGTAGGTCTTGCCTGTGCGGGCGGAGAGCCACGCGCAGAAGGCCTCGGCGTTCTTGTGGGTCATCGAGATCGCGGGGAAGCCGGCACGCCCGAAGCCGCGGTCCATCGCGATGTAGGGGCGGCTGGGCCTGGTCAGGGCGTCGGCTTCGCCCGCGTCGGCGTCGGCCTCGTCGAGCCCGTAGACGAAGGCGTCGAACCAGTCCCATGTGACCTCGGTCGCGCCCATCCAGAGCGTTCGGTGAGGCTTCACATCTTGAGCTGGGTCCTGAGCCGGGTCAGGACCTGGGCGTTGCACGGGGACGATGCGCATCTCCAGCGTCGTGCCATCCAGGCGCTGAACGAACGGCTCGGGCGCGGCGTCGGCGACCCAGGCGACCGCAGCGATCACAAACGATGCACGAATCAACACCCCGGCGGCTCCTCGGTACTCGTAGCATGGGGCCATGCACGGCTCCGGTTCGGCAAACTACAGCGTATCAGATCGATGGGCCTTTCGCCCCATGATCTTTCTGCTTGCGTGCTGCTGGCTCACCGGGTGCGCGGGGAACGATCGGTTTCAGGATTCAGGGGTCGCATTCCAGCGATTCGAGTTCCGCTCGGTCATCATGGCGTCCGAGGCGTCGGTGGTCCTGTACGCCTCGGACGAGGAGGCGGCGCGAGGGCACGCCGCCGCCGCGTTCGACCGGATGAACAGGCTCGACGCGGTGATGAGTGACTACCGGGTCGACAGCGAGCTGATGCGGCTGGCGGATCTCGCGTACCGGGGTGGAGACCGCGAGCCTCACAAGATCAGCGAGGATCTTTTCCGGGTGCTTTGGAAGTCGATCCGGATCGCCGAGGCTTCGGGCGGCGCGTTCGACCCGACCATCGGCGCCTACTCACTCCTCTGGCGCGAGGCCCGAGCTGCCGGATCGCCCCCGTCGGACGGGCGGCTCGATGAGGCCGCGGCTCGCGTCGGGTGGGAGGCGGTCCGGCTCGACCGGCGCAGCCAAGCCGTCGCGTTCGATAGGCCGCAGATCCGCCTGGACCTCGGCGGGATCGGCAAGGGGTTCGCGGTCGACGAGGCGTTGGCCGTGCTCAGGGCTCGCGGGGTGGAGCGCGCGATGGTCCGCCTCGGGGGCGACATCGCCGTCGGCAGTGCGCCGCCTGGCAGCGAGGGATGGCGGATCGGTCTGCCCGGCGGCGATCGGCCGATCGTCATCGAGCACGCGGGCGTCTCGACTTCCGGCGACAGCCACCAGCACCTCGATGCGGGCGGCAGGCGCTACTCCCACATCATCGACCCCCAGACCGGGCGAGGCCTGGTCTGGAGCGAGACCGTCAGCGTTGTGGCCGCCGACGCGGCGACAGCCGACGCCCTCGCGACCGCGATCAGCGTGCTCCGAGCCCGGGGCGAGAGCCACGAGGGCCTGCTCGACGCATTCCCCGGTACACGGGTCTTTGTGTCCGAGTCCGAGCCTGCGGAACCGGAGCCGGGCTCCTGAACGCCCGCACTTCGGGAGCGGTCGAGCATTCCACACGGATAATGTCTGCAACCCAAGCCGCCGGATTCCCAAAGCTCATCGCACCCGGTTCGGTGCGGGCTCGGTACACCGCCGAGAAGGTCTCGACGCGGACGGCGGGAGGAGCATCGGTTTGAGCAAGCTGTTTCGCATCCTTCGGTGGACCGTCGGCGTCGGGCTTGTGTTGGCGCTGGTGGTGGGGGGAGGCGCGGCCTTCGTTTATCCCAAGGTCCAGTCGGTCATGGAGGCCCGGGCCGAGGCGGCGCGGGGCGAGCTCGTCGGCGTCACGCCGGTCCGGAGGGACCGCGTCGTCCGGGTGGTCTCGGCCCCGGGCACCGTTCGGGCGTCCACCTCCGTCAACATCTCCTCCCGCGTTTCGGCGCAGATCGCGACCATCCCGAAACTCGACGGCGAGTATGTTTCCTCGCGCGAAGTCGTCGTCACGCTCGACGACAAAGAGATCCGAGCGCAGGTCGAAGCGGCCGAGGCCCGCCTCTCGGCCGACCAAGCGGGCCTCGCCGCGGCCCGGGCCTCCCTGCGGGCCGAGGAGGCCTCGATCGAGGGCACGCGCGCCTCGATGGACAAGGCGGCGGCGGACTTTGAACGCCTCAGCACGCTCTTCGCCTCCGGCGATATCGCCAAGTCCGAGCTCGACGCGGTCCGCGCCGAGTTCGACCGCCAGCGCGCCAACCTCTCCGCCCAGATCGCCTCGCTGGAGCGCACCCGCGCCAATGTCGAGACCGCGAAGGCCGGCATCCGCATCGCCGAGGCGGACCTCGCCCGCGCACGCGAGAACCTCGGTTTCACCGTCATCCGCTCGCCGATCGACGGCACCATCACGCGGGTGAACATGAAGCCGGGCGAGGTCGCCCTTGGCACCATCTCCAACATCGGCTCGACCATCATGACCATCGCCGACCTGAGCGACATGCGCGTGATCGCGGCGCTCAACGAGGTCGATGTCGCACGCGTCCGCGAGGGCATGACCGTCCGCGTCTACATCAACGGCTTCGGCGACCGCGTCTTCCCCGGCGAGCTCATCCGCGTGGCGCGCGAGGGCGTCGCGGGCGCCGACGGCACCCGCGTCTTCGACGCCGAGATCGTCTTCGACGCCGAAGACGAACGCATGTTCGCCGGGCTGACCGCCAATGTCGATATTGAGGTCGAGGCGCTCGATGACGCCCTGGTCGTGCCCTCGCAGGCCGTGCAGGACAAACGGGTCGAAGACCTGCCCCAGGTGGTCCGCGAGGGCGACTCGAACATCGACCGCGACCGCACCTTCGCCTCGATCGTTTTCGTCTACAACGACGGCAAGGCGGTCGCGCGAGGCGTGAAGACCTCCGCCTCTTCGCTCCGCGAGACGGCGATCCTCGCGGGCCTGCAAGAGGGCGACCGCGTGATCTCCGGGCCCTTCCGCGTCCTGCGCAGCCTCAAGCACAACGACACGGTCCGGCTTGAGGGCGAGAGCGGGGTCGTTGTCGAGGCCGGCCCTGCCCGCACCACCGAGACCGCCGGCACCGGCGAGACGCCCGAGGGATGAGCCTCGTCCTCCGCGACATCCGGAAGATCTACCGTCTCGGCGGGGAAGAGGTCCACGCGCTCGCGGGCGTCTCTCTGACGATCGAGCCCAACGAGTTCGTCGCCGTGATGGGCGCATCGGGCTCCGGCAAGTCCACACTGATGAACATCATGGGCGCGCTCGACAAGCCCACCGCCGGGTGCTACGAGATCGACGGCCGAGGCGTGCAGAACATGGGCGCCTTCGAGCTCGCGAGGTTCCGCAACGAGAAGCTCGGGTTCGTCTTCCAGTCGTTCGAGCTGCTCAGCCGCTCGACGGCGCTGGCGAATGTCCAGCTCCCCCTGCTGTATTCCAAGCGCAACTGGTGGGGCTCCCGCCGTCGCGCCAGGCGGGCGCTCGAGCGCGTCGGCCTCGGCAACCGCACCGGCCACCGCCCGAGCCAGCTCTCGGGCGGGCAGCGACAGCGCGTCGCCATCGCCCGGGCGCTGGTCAACCAGCCCTCGCTTATCCTCGCCGACGAGCCCACGGGCAACCTCGACTCGGCGACCTCCGAGGAGATCCTCCAGCTCTTCAAGGCCCTGCACGAGGAGGGGCAGACGATCGTCATCGTCACCCACGAGGAAGACATCGCCGGCTGGGCCGACCGCATCATCCGCCTGCGCGACGGATTGATCGTCTCCGACAGCCCGACCACGCGCGACCCCGTCCACATCGCCTGGCTCGAACAGGCCGCGACGATCGCCCACCAGCGGGTCTACGGCAGCACCGGTCCGAACGCCAGCCCCAACATCGGCAACGGCTCGAACGGGGGCGCCGACGGCCCGGGGTGGGTGTCGCCATGATGCCCGCCCGCTTCGTCGTGCAGACCGTGCTCTTCGCCCTCGCCCAGATGCTCAACAACAAGGCGCGGGCGCTGCTCACCACGCTGGGCATCGTGATCGGCGTATGGGCGATCACGACGGTCATCGCCGCAGTCTCCTCGCTGAACACTTGGGTGCTCTCGGAGTTCGAGTCGCTGGGCGCACGCCGCATGCACCTGTGGGGCACCGTCCCCGACTCGATGCGGGGCACGATCTCGTGGCAGGATGTCCGCATCCTCCCGGGCGACGCCGACGCCCTGCGCAACAACGCCACCACGATCGACGCGATCGCCCTCAGCGCCGGCCTCCGCGCGACCGTCCTCCACGCCGATCGGAAGTTCGACGGCGTGCGCGTGCAGGGGATCGACCCCGACTACCTCGAAATCGAGAACCGCTCGATCGTCGCCGGCCGTCCGTTCAACACCAACGACTCGGAGAACCGCCTCCAGGTCGCGATCGTCAACGATTTCGCGGTCGGCGAGCTCCGCCTCGCCTCGGGGGGCGTCGGCGAGTACATCCTCGTCAACAACAGGCGGTTCCTCGTCGTCGGCGTCGTCGAGACCCAGAGCCTCCCCGCCATGTTCGGCGGCGGAGACTCACGCGTCGAGGTCTACATCCCCTACGGCACCACCCGATCGATGGTCGCCACGCCCTGGTCGGACGCGATCGTCCAGCTCCGGGCCGCGGGCGTCGCCGAAGAGGCCCGCGAGGAGATCCGCTACATCCTCCGCAAGCACCGCCAGCTCGGCCCCGAGGACGAAGACACCTTCGACATGTTCATCCTCGAGAGCGCGCTCGACCAGCTCCGCGCCGTCGGCGCAGGGCTGACCGCAGCGGCGGGGGTGCTGGTGGGCATCTCGCTGCTGGTGGGCGGGGTCGGGATTATGAACATCATGCTTGTTTCAGTCTCGGAGCGCACCCGCGAGATCGGCCTGCGCAAGGCCCTCGGCGCCAACCCCCTCGTGATCCTCACGCAGTTTCTCATCGAGGCGGTCTTGCTGTGCGTCATGGGCGGGCTCATCGGCCTGATCCTGGGCCAGTCCACCACGCTCGCCCTGCGCTCGATCCCCAACTTCCCCTTCCAGCAAGCGGAGATCCCCGTCTGGGCGATCGCGCTGGCGTTCGGGTTTTCCGCCGGCGTCGGCGTCGTCTTCGGGATGTACCCGGCGATCAAGGCCGCACGCCTCGACCCGATCGTCGCCCTCCGCCACGAGTAACGCGCCGAGACCGAACCGATGCAAGCCAGACACCCCCGCAACCAATTCTCCAGCACCAGTCGCGCTGTCCTGTCTGTCGGACTCGGCGCGGCGATCGTCGCCGCAGCGGGCTGCGCCTCACCCTTCAGCACCACCGAGGCCGAACGCGGGATGCGGATCGCCACCGAGCGCCTCCGCGCGATCGACGCGATGGACCTCGAAAAAGCCGCCCAGCCGGACACAAAGCCGCGGCGGTACTCCGAAGTGGTCAGCGAAATGGCGCAGCGCACGCGCGACGAGGCCCCGCCCGAGCCCTTCGCCGGCCTGGAAACCTACGAACTCACCGTCGAAGAAGCCCGCGCGATCGCGCTTGAGCGCAACCTCGACCTCCGCGTCGCCCTGGCCGACCCCGTCATCGCCGGCGAACGCCTGCGTGAGGAGGAGGCCGCCTTCGAGTGGGCCCTCTTCGCCAACGCCAGACGCGTCGACACCGAGCAACCGACCGCAACGGAGCTCGAAGGCAGCTCGGTGATCCGCGACTCGGCTGAGGCCGGCGTCCGCATCCCCCTGCGCACCGGCGGGAGCGCCACCGTCTCGCTCCCCTTCACGCGCACCGAGACCGACAACCGCTTCGCCACGCTGAACCCTTCCTACACCGCCGACCCGCGCGTTTCGCTTTCGGTCCCGCTCCTGCGCAACGCCGGGCGTTGGACCAACACCGCCGCCATCCGGATCCAATCGCTGGAGGGCCAGGCCGTCGATGCGCGCACCAAGCTCGCGGTGATCCGCCAGCTCTCGGGCGTCGAGCGGGCGTACTGGAGGCTGTACGCCGCGAGGCAGGCCCTCGATGTCGCCCAACGCCAGTACGAACTCGCGATGGAGCAACTCCGTCGCGCCGAGCGGCGCGTCCGCGCCGAGGTCGCCCCCGAACTCGAGATCATCCGCGCCGAGGCGGGCGTCGCCGAACGCCTCGAACAGATCATCCGCGCGCAAAACAGCGTCCTCCTCGAACAGCGCGAACTCAAGCGCATCGTCAACGCCCCCGGCCTCGGCCTCGGCTCGCAGACCGTGATTCAGACCGCCACACAGCCCGACCCCGTCTACTACGCCCTCAGCCCCGCCCCGCTCATCGACGCGGCTGTCGCAAACCGCATGGAACTCCTCGAATTCGAGCTCCGCCTCGCCCAGGACGCGACCAACATCGACTTCGCACAAAACCAACTCCTCCCGAGCGTCGACCTCGACGCGGCCTACGCCCTCCGAGGCCTCGGCAGCTCCGCCGGGCGGGCTTTCCGCAACGCCGCGGACGCCGATTTCGACGAGTGGACCGTCGGCCTGCGTTTCGAGATGCCGATCGGCAACAACGCCGCCGAGGCCCGCGTCGCCCAGGCCATGCTCACGCGCATGCAGCGTCTCTCCAGCCGGGACTCACGCAAACAGGTCGTCGAGCAGGAGGTCCTCAACGCGATCGACAACCTCGAATCCAACTGGCAGCGGATCCTCGCGGCAAGGCAGTCGATCATCGCCGCCGAACGCACGCTCCGGGGCGAGCAGAACCAGTTCGACGCGGGTGTGCGCACATCGACGGATGTGCTCGACGCGGCGACCCGTCTCGCCGAGGCCCAGCTCGCCGAGATCCGCGCCCTGACCGACTACCAGATCGCCCAGATCGACCTCGCCGAAGCGACGGGCACCCTCCTCGGCGCCGCCCGCATCCGCTTCGAGCCCAGAGACCCCCGCGAGCGGCAGGACACCGAAGCCCAAGAAACCGAAGCCGCGCGTTCGTCCCCCAAGGCCCGGTCCCGCCGACCCGCGCCGTAGCCCGGCAAGGCGGCGGATCCAGAGCCGCCCGGCGGACTCGGAAGAATGTTCACGCGGGTTCGATTCCTCCCCCCGGAGCGCGTTGAAGCGATCAGAGCAGCGCTGCGCCCGCCGCGGCGATCGCTGCGTAGATCAGCATCGGCACGATGGTGAGGCGGAGGATCGAGGCGACGCCGCCGTGGAGGGCGTCGGGCGCCTCGCCAACGGTCGGTCTGTCGCGCAGGCCGATGACCGCGGCTACAGCCACGATGTTGTGGATGCAGACCATGTTGCCCAGAGAGCCGCCGACGGTCTGCAGCGCCAGCACGCTGGTCATCTCCAGATCGAGCGACTCGGCGATCGCCGCCTGGACGGGCGCGAAGGTGAGGTTCGAGACGGTGTTGGATCCTGAGAAGAACGAGCCGAGCGCGCCGAGCAGCGGTGCGAGGTAGATCCACGAGTCTCCGGCGGCGTCGGCCATGGCGCGCCCGATCAGCATGACGGGCGCAGACTCGCCTCCGAGCATCATTAGTTTGACCAGCACGAGCGCGCCGACGAGGGCGACCGCGGGGCGGGCGAGGCGCTTGACCGTGTCTCTCCAAGCTGAGACGACTGCTTCGCGCCGGATCCGCAGCGCGGGGATCGCCAGCAGAGAAACGACAACGAACGGGATCAGAAAGGGCACGAACAGCAGCGGCATCCGCCAGGCGACATCGACGCCGAGGATGTCGCGGAGGCCGACGACCAGCCCGGGCGTGATCCAGGCGTTGCCGATCGGTCCGAGGTCGAGATCCGCCGCCGGGCTGGCTGTTGTCAGCAGGGCGCGGAGGCCGAACTGCTCGATCCTGGTCAGCGCGAGGAGCAGGACAACGGCGATGATCGGGCTGGCGGCTCGGATCGTCCCGAAGGCGTGCTCGGGGCTTTGGGAGTCGGGGAGCGGTAGCCGTGTTGGTTCCGCGATGGTCGACAGGCCGACACGCTTGTAGGCGAGCATCGCGCCGACGACCGTGCCCGACATGCCGCCGATGATCGAGGGGAACTCGGACGAGTGCGTGGCCATGAACGCGTAGGGCAGCACGGTGCAAAGCGTCATGAGGAGGATGAACCCGAGCGATGCCCGGATGGTCCGCCAAGAGAGCACCACACGCAGGGCCAGGACAGGGATGACGAGGGCCGCGACGGCGTTGATGAACGCGGCCTTGGTCCCGACGGTGAGCAGTTCTTCGGCACCGAGCCCGAGCTCACCGAGGCCGAACCAGATCGGCGTGCCGACCGCTCCGAACGAGACAGGCACGCTGTTCATGATGAGGCACATCGCCGCGACGCGGACCGGAGGGAAGCCGAGGCCGACGAGAATGGGTGCGGCAAGGGCGGCGGGCGCCCCGAACCCGCAGAGGCCCTCGATCAGGAACGAGAACCCCCAGCCGACCAGCATGAGCTGTGCGACGGGGTGCGGGCTGAGGCTCCGGATGCGCCCCGTCAGCACGCGCATCGCGCCGGAGACCTCCATGGTCTTGAACAGGAGCACCGCGCCGAACACGATCCCGATCGGGGTGAGCGCAGAGAGGGCGCCGTCGACGGCCGCGGCGTGGATCCAGCGGCCGGGCTGAGCGGGGCCGGGCGGCTCGCCAACGGGGGGCGACCCGGCCCGGAACCACAGCAGTTGGAGGAGGTACGCGAAGGCGGCCACCGCCGGGAGCGCGATGTGGGCCGGCAGCGGGAGCCAGCGGCGCGGGCCAGGCGCGGTCATCAGGACGATGAGCAGGGCGATGGGCAAGATGGCCAGTGTCAGCGACATCACGACCCCTGAACGCGGCGCCGATCGTGGGCCTGGAATCCGGGTCAAGCGTAGCGGACCGCTGCGGTGCGCCGGCCTTGGGGGAGTTCGAGGGTGAGCGCGATGCCGCGGCGGACGCGTCATTCGGAGAGTTGAGTACAATCGCCCCCGATCGTGCTCGCCGCCGGGTCGCCGACCCCCCGCGGCGTTCACGGCCTTGCTCGATCGCGGTTACGCGGGACCGCTCTGCTCCATGCCCTCGGCACACGAAGGAACACCAACCGAACCGCAGCACTACCGGAAGACAGTAAGGGGGGGTGTGCCGACACCGAGCCGCCCGACGCAGGACCCATGCGATTGTCTCCCCGGTCACCGCCGCCAAAGGACCGCCATTGGACCCGACCGTCCTGACCCAGAACCTGCTCTCGCCCCCGATCCTGTTCTTCGCCCTCGGCATGTTGGCGACCTGGGTGCGTTCGGACCTGATGATCCCGCCCGCCGCCGCCAAGGCGCTGTCGATCTATCTGCTGCTGGCGATCGGTTTTCACGGCGGCGCCGAGTTGCACCGCAGCGGTCTGGACGGATCGGTGCTTCTTGTGCTGGGCGTAGCCGTCCTCGCCAGCGCGCTCTTGCCGGTGCTGGGCTATCTCGTCCTCCGGTCGCGTCTGAAGCCGTCAGACGCCGCTGGGATCGCGGCGTGTTACGGCTCCGTCAGCGCCGTCACCTTCATCACCGCCATCAGTTTCCTCGATCGCGCGGAGATCGCATACAGCGGGTACATGATCGCCGCAATGGCGTTGATGGAGTCTCCGGCCATCATCACCGCGATCATCCTCGTTCGCTTGGCCGATCGTGATCCTGCGACACCGACGCCGAACGGATCATCATGGCGAACGATGCTGCACGAAGGGGTCGCCAACGGCGCGATCCTCCTCTTGCTCGGCAGCCTCGTCATCGGCTATCTCAGCGGAGAGCAGGGTTGGGTGATGATGAAGCCGCTGGTCAAAGACCCCTTCCAGGCTATCCTTTGCTTGTTTCTTCTGGATATGGGCATCGTCGCGGCACGACGCATCTCTGACCTCCGCCGGTCCGGCGCGTTCCTCGTCGGATTCTCACTCCTCGCCCCGCCGATCCAGGCCGGCATCGGCATCGTTGTCGCTGCCTTGCTCGGCCTGTCGCCAGGCGACGCGCTCCTGCTGGCGGTGCTCTTCGGCAGCGCCAGCTACATCGCCGTGCCCGCAGCGCTGCGGCTGGTTCTGCCGAAGGCGAACCCGAGTCTCTATGTACCCATGTCGCTCGGCCTGACCTTCCCGCTCAACATCACGATCGGCATCCCCCTGTACTTCGGGGTCATTCAATGGTGGTGGACGCCATGACGCTCCGTCCGATGAAACGCATCGAGATCGTCGTCGACTCACTGCACCTGAGCCGGGCGATCGATCGCCTCCGACAGGCCGGCTGCGACGGCTACACCGTCCTGCACAATGTCGCCGGCTCGGGCGACCGAGGCCTTCAGCACGCCGACGAGGTCAGCGGCGTATCAACCAACGCATACATCCTCGTCGCCGCGACGAACGAGCAGGCCGACACTCTCCTTGGATCGATCCGGCCGCTGCTGCAATCCTACGGCGGGATCTGTCTCGTCTCCGATTGTCACTGGCTTGAACACTGAACGGTCGCCGGGGATGTCGTGGCGCTGCGCTTGCGGAGCATCCCGCGTCGCCTCCTGCCATTCAACAGTGCCGAAGCCGCCCACTACCGGAGAAGGCACGCGTAAACCCTCTTTGCCGGTCGATGCATCGAAGGCGGCAAGGACGCGGGTGTTGACACTACAATCTTCAACGAGCAAAGAGCGCCGGGGCCAACCAAACTTGCGGAGGCTCGCTTCGGCGCCTTGCAGCCGGCACAAGATCGGAGAAAAGTGCAATCAGAGCCGCCCTCACCCGTCCCGCCGAAACGCACGAACCTGCAACTCGCCGGCCTTGAGAGCGGTCACGACCGAGAGGCCGATTCGCACCCGAACCCGGTCTCCGTACTGATCTGGGACCAAGTTTGACGCGGTTCAAGAGTCTCATCTGCGGCCTGCTCGGACTGGAACTGGTTTTCGTCCTGTTATGGAACTCGGGGTTCATCGGAGCCAAGTACGGCCTGCCCTATACCGGCCCATGGACGCTGCTCCTGTGGCGTTACGCGGCGCTCGCGGGATTGCTCGGGCTCTGGCTGGTCGCCAGCGGGAGATGGGCTTGGCCCGGGCGACGGGTGGTCCGGCACACAGCGGTGGTGGGTGTCCTCGCTCACGGCGTATGGCTCGGCTGCGTGCTCGTTGCGATCGACATGGCGGTACCCGTCGGCATCATCGCGTTGGTCACCGCGCTGCAGCCTCTGCTCACCGGTGCGTTCTCCGGGTTGGTCGTCGGGGAGCGGACCGGGCTGCGCCAATGGCTCGGCCTGATCCTCGGTTTCTGCGGCGTCGCCATCGCGGTGGGGGCCCGCCTTTCTGCAGACTCGGATGTTCCGGCGCTGGGCTATCTGCTGCCCTTCGGCTCGGTGATCGGGATTACCGCGGCGAGCCTGCTGCAACGGCGATGGGCCCGCCATACAAGCAGGGCGCCGATGCCGTTGGACTCCACCCTCTTCTTTCAGAGCGTCGCGACAACCCTGGCGGTGCTCATCCCCGCGTGGTTGGTCGAAGGGTTCGCGACTCGCTGGACGGCGCCGTTCGTGGCGACGATGGCCTGGCTCGTGGTCGCCGTTTCTCTCGGGGCGTACTGGGCGATGTGGCGGCTGCTGGCCAAGCAAGAGGCGACACGCGTCGCCAGTCTGTTCTATCTGAGCCCGCCGGTGACGATGCTGATGGCGTGGATCGCATTCCGTGACAGACTGATCTTCACCGACCTATTGGGCCTCGCGGTCGCTGCGGTCGGTGTGTGGCTCGTCTACAAACGCCGCGGGCCCCGCCCGCCGACCACGCACGAACCGACGACGCCCTGAGGCATCGGGATCCTGTCCGGCTCGTTCTGGAAGTCAGACACTGCACACTTTCCCCTGATGCCCCTTCAGTCAGATACGGCCGGACAGAATCAGATCCCGGCGCACTCCTCTTTGTTTACGCCCCGCCTCCTCTGTGGATCGGTGGGGCGTGACCACTCGCGCCCTCGCGGTCCGTTCAGCCGCCAAGCAGCGAGCGGACGGCTGCGTGTCTCGCGGTGACATCGCGTCCGATCGGGATGAAGGTGTCGCCCCCCGGCAGAGGAGGTGTGCAAGACCACTCGATCACTCTCTCGTCCCCGCAGGAGTGCTTCATGCGGACGCTCACTCTGTCAAGGCTCTCGCCGGAAGCCAGGCGGGCCACGAGTTCGTGCACGCGCGAGGATTCCTCATCGGCGAACAGACCCATGAAGGGTCGGCCCTCCAGTTCCGTTTGTTCGCGGCCCAAGACGCAGCACATGGTCCTGTTTGCCCGCAGCAGCACGCCGTCGAGGCGGCACAGGCACATGAGGTCGGAAGATCGCTCGAACACCCACCCGATGGCGTCGGCGGGCCAATCCTGGCCTCCGCGGCATTGCCGAGCTTGCTCGACGCCGGCGCCCTCATCCATCCGGATGTGGCGGATGACGGCGGTCCGGCTGGCGCCGCCGGGCACAACCTCGATGCGGAGTCGTGCCGATCCGTCCAGGCGGTCCCTTATGTCAAAGGTTTGCTCGCCGGTGGGGGCTTGGGCGCCGAGCCCTTCGAGCATCCCGTCGAGACCGCCGAGGGCTTCTTCGTCGAGCAACCGCCGGGCAACCGCGAGGTAGTTGCTCTGCGGCCCCTCGCCGAGTCCAGCGACGAGCTCACGCCATGCCGCGTTCGCCGCGATGATCGCCCCCCGCAGGTTGACGACCACCGCAGGATCCGCGCAAAGGGAGACGGTCGCGTGGGCCATGGCCCTTGTCGAAGCGGGTCCGTCCGCCTCGGCGTCGGGGTCGATCAGCGTGCCGAGATAGTTGTCGCAGACCGACTTTTTGGCGCAGCACGGAAAGGCGTGGAGCGTGAGCCTCTGACTGTCAAGGCCGGGGCGGCCGGGGGCGAGCTCGACGGTAAAGTCATGTCCCGACCGCATGCGGTCGTGAACATAGTCCGTTCGATTCATGTCTCCATTAGCGGTCGCCATCCGCAGCAGGCTGGACTCGCTCAGCGTCCCCATGCCGGGGGGCAGGCCGAGCGTCGCAGCCGCTGTCGCGGAGAGTTTGATCTGTCCGCTCGACCGCTCCCACCTCAAGATCCCGTGGCCGGGCATGCGGTCGTGGAGATCGAGCATCCGTTGGAGGCAGTAGTTTTCATCGGTCTGGAGTTGGTACGCGAACTCCGCCGACGCCCTCGCGGCGCACGCGCGGAAAAGGGTCTCGCTCATCGCCGCCCGATCGAGCGGGTGGTCGCGCACAATTCCCAGTGTTCCTATGGGGTTATCCGTTTCATACAAGAGCGAGACAACCAAGTGAGGACCGCCGGGGGCAAGTTTTGATAGTCCGGCGCGGACGCTCTCGTGAAGAGACCCGACCTCAAATTGGCCGACCTCACCGGGCGCGAGCCGGGGGGCGGGGCAGTGATCGAGCGGCCACGACGCTTCCCCGCCCACCTCGCGCTGCGAACTGACCATATAGGTCGAGGCCGTTTCCTGATCTCTCGGTCGGCATACAAACGCCGCCCGAGCATCGAACGCGAGCACCATCTGAGACAGCAGCGTGGCGAGTGACGCCCTCCCAGAACCCGCATGAAAACCGGTGTCGAGCACCGTGAGTGCGCCGATCTCCCGCTCCGGCACGAGCGAGGGCCTGCCCATCGAAACGGATCTTCCCAGCGCCTTTGGCAGCGACTCGGGACTTTCGATGAGGCCGAGTTCGTGCGCCCTTAGAACCAAATCTACCTGCGTTCTCGCCCCCAGCTTCTTCCCGAGGTGGTAGCGGTGTGTCTCGACGGTTCGTGCCGAACGATGCAGTATGCCGGCGATCTCCGAGGTCGTCCGTCCCTCCGCGATCAGTTCGAGCACGCGGTGCTGCGACGGGGTCAACCGAACAGCGCCATCCTCTGATACACCCCGACGACCTGCACTCGCCATAGACAAGATCCCTTGTTCAGCTCATTAGCCCTCTGCCCGGAGCCTATCGGTGTTTATACGCGCGAAGCCGCAGGGATCGTACTGAGACAATCAAAATCAAGTATTCCTCAGTGTTTGCACTCGCATTCTGAGCGACCGACCCGCTTCGCAGGATCTGAGACGCATCGGCGGGCCGCTTGGTCGCGCAACCGACCGCGGCGCACCGAGAGCGCACGAAACCCAGAACGAAAAGTCAACCGCTCGGGCGTCCGACTGTTCGTTCCATGAACGACGGTTCACACGCACACCCTCAGGCCGACGCCCCTCCGCCTTCGACGATCGGCAAGCATGCGCCGCTGTCCGTGCCCGCGCTGACCGGGCGAAGGCCGCTCGTCCGGGGCGGGCTTGGGCTGTCCCTTGCGGGCTGTGCACGGAACTAACACATGCCGACGACCGACATGCATTCAGGCCAGTTCTCGAACCCGCTCTTGGACGCCGATCTGGGCGCCCTGTACGCAGCGATCGACAAAGCCGCGATCGTCGCGGTCACCGATGCCCGCGGCAACATCGTCCATGCCAACAGCGAGTTTGTCCGCATCTCGGGATACTCAAAGGAAGAACTGATCGGGCAGAACCACCGATTGCTCAGCTCCGGCCGGCACGCCAAAGACTTCTGGATGGACATGTACCGAACGGTTCTCAGAGGCGATGTCTGGCGGGGCCAGGTCTGCAACCGGGCCAAGGGCGGCCGTGAGTACTGGGTCGACACCGCCGTCTGCTGCACATTCGATCAGAACGGCCGGGTGCATCGCTTCGTCGCCGTCCGCTTCGACATCAGCAAGGAGAAGGCGCACGAGGCCAACCTGCTCCAGCACAGAGAGGAGCTCGAGTGGGCCGCCGAGCAGCAATCCAAACTGGTCGAGGCGCTCGAAACCTCCAAGGCTGAGCTGGAACAGAAGAACGCGCAACTCGAGAAGGCGGTCGCCGCTGCAAAGGCCGCGGCGAGAACCAAGAGCGAGTTCCTCGCCAACATGAGCCACGAGATCAGGACGCCGATGACGGCGATCCTCGGCTACGCGGACCTCCTCGCCGAGTCTGGCGCCGCGATCAGCGGGACAAACCGGGAGTACCTCGGCCTGATCCGCCGACAGGGGCGCCACCTGCTCCACCTGCTCAACGACATCCTGGATCTCGCCAAGTTCGAGGCGGGCCGGATGACCCTCGAACAGATCCCGGTGGACATCCGCGCCGTCGTGGAGGACGCAGCGTCCCTCTACGCCGAGAAGGCCAGAGCGCAGGGCGTGCTGCTCGGCTGCCGGGTCGAGCCCGATGTCCCGCAACTCGTCACCGGCGATCCCACCCGGCTGCGTCAGATCATCACCAACCTGGTCTCCAACGCGGTGAAGTTCACCGAGAAGGGCACCGTGGACATCAGGGTCGAGGCGGACGACGCGCCCGGCCCCCGCTCGCTCAGGGTGAGCGTCAGCGACACCGGTATCGGGATCGAGCCCGAGCATCTGCCGATCCTCTTCGAGTCGTTCTGCCAGGCCGACAGCTCGACAACCAGAAAGTTCGGAGGAACGGGCCTCGGCCTCGGCATATCCAAGTGTCTCGCCGTCGCGATGGGCGGGAACATCGATGTCCGCAGCGCGCCGGGAGCGGGGAGCACTTTCACCCTGTCGGTCCCGCTGAAGACGACCGGCCCGCAGCTCCGGCTCGCCCGTCCCGATGAGCCGCGCGCCGGGCTCGACCCCGCCCGATCGATCCAAGGGCTCAGGGTGCTCGTCGCCGAGGACAGCCCGGACAATGTCCGTCTCATCGAGCACTACCTGGCGACGGCCGGCGCGGCTGTCGAGTGTGTCGCCAACGGGGAAGACGCGGTACGCCGCCTCACGATCGACGGGCGCCTCGGCGGCCCGCTGATGTCGCCCCCGCCGTTCGAAGTGATCCTGATGGACATGCAGATGCCGAAGATGGACGGGTACACCGCGACCGAGCTCCTCCGGAGCATCGGGTGCCAGACCCCCATCATCGCCGCGACCGCCCACGCGATGCCCGAAGACCGAGCGCAGTGTCTCGCGTGCGGTTGCGACGGGTACATCAGCAAACCGTTCGATCCAATCCAGCTTATCTCGACGGTCCGGGCCTGCTCGAAGCAGAGCCGCACCGCGGGCTGACAAACACGGAGCACCCATGAGCACCGAACCAACACCGCAGTGGCTCGATCCGGATATGTACCAGCGGGCGACGGTCTCGGCGGAATCTGGCGAGTACCGGGACGCACTGCTGTGGATCTCGAAGGCGCTGTCTCGTTTCTCGATGCTGCTGACCGCGAACGCAGACCAACTCGACGCTCTCCGGCGAGAGATCTCAGAGCTTCCGGGCGCCGCCGGCCCGCGCCCGCAAAATGGCAACGCCGGACATGACAAAGGAAACACCCAGTGACAAAGACGAACACCCCGCAGGATCAGCGCGGCGACGCCGGCCTCACCGAGAAGGCCGGCCCGATCTCCGCAGCAAAGAGAGTGGTTGGAGGAATGAAAGTCTCGACCAAGATAGTCGCCGCGGTTTCGGTCATGGTGGCCGTGGTGATGACCGTCGCCTACAGCGTGTTCGTGTCCGAGCACCGCGCTGGTATGGAAGCCGCTATGGCCGAGAAAGCCGCGGCATTCACCGCCGTCGCCGACGAAGCGAAGAACCACACGGCAAAGCTGCTCGATGCGGGCGTCTTCGACACGGAGTCCCTGATCGCGGAGGTCGTTGAATCAATCGAAGAGGGAGGCCACTACCGAGATACCAGGTTCTACAACGCCATCCCGGTGGTCGCGGGCTGGACCGCCGCACGCGAGGCAGCCGAACGCGAGAACCTCACATTCCGCGTCCCGGCGTTCAACGCCAGGAATCCGGAGAACGAGCCCCGGCGGGGGTCCTTCCGCGCCGACATGCTCCGAGACCTTCGGGAACAGGCCAACGCCGGAGGCGCCGAATCGCTCGGGCGGATCAATCACGAAACCAACACCTACACCTACATGCGCGCCATCCGCCTCGACGCGTCCTGCATGATGTGCCACGGCGATCCGGCGACCTACGGCCGTAAAGACGAGGCCGGCAACCGGATAGACCGCGACATCCTCGGCTTCCGCATGGAGGGCTGGAACATCGGCGACATGCACGGCGCCTTCGAGGTCGAGATGCCGCTCTCGGTCGTCGACGCCCAGGTCGCGGGCTTCACCACAGACGCGATGATGATCCTTGTTCCGCTCGTGCTGGTGTCGCTCGGTCTGCTCGTCTTCCTCGTCAGGCTCACCATCGGGCGTCCTCTCGCCCGCCTCGCTGGGGTGGCCAAGGACATCGCCACCAGCAAGAATCTCACCAAGCGGGTCGGCATCCAGCAACGCGACGAGATCGGACAGGTCGCAAGCTCGTTCGACGAACTTGTCGGCTCGCTGCAGGGCGTCGTGTCCGAGGTCGTCAATTCATCCCAGGCGGTCGCCAGTTCGAGCACGCAGATCGCCGCATCCGCCGAAGAGATGGCCGGCACGCTGACCTCGCAGGAGCACTCGGCCACACAGGTCGCCGCGGCCATCAGCGAGATGTCCGCCAGTGTCTCTGAGGTCGCCAGCCAGACCTCAGAGGCCGCGTCCAGCTCGAAGCAGGCCGGACAGCGGGCCTCGGGCGGGGGCGACATCGTCCGCAAGACCGTGGATGAAATGGCGCAGATCCGCCAGGAGGTGACCTCGACAGCGACCGAGATCGAGAAGCTCAATTCCAGAGCCTCCAGCATCGGCGAGGTCCTCGAAGTCATCAATTCCATCGCCGATCAGACAAACCTCCTCGCGCTCAACGCGGCCATCGAGGCCGCAAGGGCGGGCGAGTACGGCAGAGGCTTCGCCGTCGTCGCCGACGAGGTCCGCAAGCTCGCAGAGCGAACCCAGCAGGCGACCCTCGAGGTCGCAGGCAGCATCACCGCCATCCAGGAAGGCACCCGCCACACGGTCGAGCGGATCCAGCTCTGCAACGAGAAGGTCACCCAGGGATCGCAACTCGCAGAGAGCGCCGGCAGCGCGCTCGAAGAGATCGTCACCTCGGCGGCGGAAGTCGAACGCCTCATCGGATCGATCTCGGCCGCCGCCCAGCAGCAGGCCGAAGCCAGCGGCGAGGTGACCTGCTCCATGGAGACGATCAGCTCGGGGACGCAGGAGGCGAGCACCGCGGCGAGGCAGGCGGCCGAAGCCGCCTCGGCCCTCTCCGCCGAGGCCGAACGCCTCAGAACGCTCGTCTCGGACTTCACCGTGTAAGCCAACGACTTCCCAAAGCTCCCCTTCCCACCGGCCGCCCTCGAACACCGCACGAGGGCGGCCGGTCTCTTTCTGGATTCATCGGGACCGCGCCCTTGGAGGTCTGGCCGAGTCTGCACGGGTGGATCGGCGGCCGGCATGCTGCGCGAACGCCCCGCCTCGCTCGCGCTCGCAACCGGGTCGCTGATCCGAACCCTCTCCGCCAAGACCAAGAGCAACGCCCCGACTTCAGCAGGCTGGATTGGTCAGAATCACTCCGGTGCGCAGACGCAGCCCGAACTTCTTCGGATTGCTGAACCGAAACTTAACCCGCTTGCCCCGATGTGTCTCTTGATCAGGGCGAGAGCGGGCGCCACACTGACCCTCTCGGGGCCGCGGCAGTCCCGGGCTCCAGCGCCAGCGAAGCAGAGGGTCCAGAAGGTGACCGAGCGGATCAGATGCAGCGGCAGGGGGCCGACAAACCCGGTAGCTTCCGCTTTCTGCCGAACCCCTTGCCTTCGGAGTCCGTGTCTCGTGAGCCCGTAGTCCTGCCCCGGAATCAGCCCCCCTGTCGATGACCGCTGGTCCCTGAACCCCGACGCGGAGATCGCGTCAGCGACCTTTCTCGTTAGCACACACCCGTTCTACGCCCGGAGTATCCGCGTGAAGCAAGTGAACCTTCCCCCGTTGTCACGGCGTTCGTTCCTCGGCTATGTCGGAGCGACCGCCGCCGCAGGCTCGATGTTCGGACTCACCGCACCAGTCCGCGGCAACGCGCGTGACGGGCGTGCGAAGGGGATCGTCTACGCGACCGACGCATCGGGCCGACGAGCGGGCTTGGCGGGGGTGAAGGTCTCCAACGGCCTAACTTTCGCCACCACCGACAACGCGGGCCGGTACAGCATCGAGGTGACAGACGACACGACGCTCTGGGTCGTCAAGCCCCGCGGGTATCGCCCGCCGGCAAACGCAAAGAACCTGCCGCAGTTTTTCCGCCACCATGTCCCCGCGGGCACGCCCGACGAGGACTTCATCTTCCCCGGGATCGCCCCCACCGGGGATCTGCCGGCGTCGATCGACTTCGAGCTCGAAGCGGTCGACGAGCCGGATCAGTTCAAGTGCGTTCTCTTCGGCGACCCGCAGCCGTACACAGTCGAGGAGGCGCTCTTCTACTCCCGCGACGCCACCGACGCGTTCGCCGACCTGGAGGGCGTCGCGTTCGGCGTCGGCATGGGAGACCTCGTGGGCGACAACCTCGACCTGCACGCCCTCTACAACGACGCCAACGCGGCGAGCGGCTTCCGCTGGTACAACATCGTCGGCAATCACGACATCGAGTTCATGAGCCCCACCGACGCCCACGCCGACGCGGCCTTCCGGAGGACCTTCGGACCCTCGACATACATCTTCCAGCACGCAAAGGCCCACTTCATCGTCCTGAACAATGTCTACTGGAAAGGCTTCCGCGGCCTTCGTCGCGACGGCTGGCCCCAGCGTGGCAACTACGAAGGCAGGATCCGGCCCGAACAGCTCGAACTCGTCCGCCAGTATGTCAAGGATGTCCCGACAAACGAAGCCATCGCCGTGCTGATGCACATCCCGCTCTTCGCGTTCCAGGGTGAGGACACAGTGCACTCGACGCCGCAGGCCGAGGAATTGCTCGAGATCCTCTCCGGCCACCCGCACACATTCAGCGCCTCGGGCCACACGCACATCAACCACCACCATGTCGCAGGGCCCGACCGGGGCTACAACAACGCTCAGGGCAAGCATCACCTGCACCACAATGTCGGGGCGATCTGCGGCAGCTGGTACACCGGCAAGCCCGACCGGCGCGGGATCCCCTATTCCACACAACGCGACGGCGTGCCCCGAGGCTACACCCTCGTCGAGTTCGACGGACCGCGATTCACCGTCGGCTACCGCAAACTCGGCGGGAGGCCCGACGAGCAGATGCACATCGATGTCAGTGAAGTCGCTCGCCGCGGCGAGCCGCTCGCCGTCAGCGTCAATGTCTTCGACGGCGGCCCGCTCTCAACGACCCGCCTCCGCATCGGCGACAATGGCTCGTGGCGGACCATGACACAGACGAGCAAGATCGACGAAAACTACGCCAGGCGCCGCGCCGAGAGCGTGGAATGGGCGAACGCGGCGCCCGGACGGCGACCCCTCAGCCAGCCGGTCGTCACCGATCACCACTGGACGCTCGAGGTCGAAACATCCGGACTCGCCGAAGGACTGCATGTGATCGAGGTCGAGACGACCGACGCCTACGGCAGGGTCCACACAGGCCGACGGATGGTCCGCCTGCAGGACGAACCCGCGAACTTCGCGGCGCTCGACGCAAACTCGATCCGTTCGCCGCGGCACGCGGGCAAGCCGTGACGCTCGAAGCGGGGTCAAAGCGCACGCTTTCGGGAACACCTACTGCTCTGTGCCCGCCCGCTCCAACGCGCCAGTCCGGATGGTGCAGGAACTCACCCACCAATCCGCCCCGGATTACGATGAATACCCATTCGCATGGTTTGGCGGACGCCGCGCCGGCACAGCGCGCCCAGCCGGGCGAAGCAGCCCCCGACAACGCCCCCCACACAACCGAGGCGCACAAGGCCCGAGCGACCGGCGCCTACGACGCCCTCCGCGGCCCCGTTGAGGCAACATATGTGCAACATTCTGTGCACACTTCTGCGCCCGCCGGTGCAGAACTGCGCATCGTCCGCGAAGGCCAGGCCCGAGAGCCGGATCGCCAGAAACCATTCGAAGCAATGGCTGTTGTCACTCCGACGCGTCCCGACGCACGCCGGAGCAGCAAAGCCACCTGGGGGACTCGAACCCCCGACCTGAGCTTTACGAAAGCTCCGCTCTACCAACTGAGCTAAGGTGGCGCACGCCTCGGGGTCGGCCCCGCGGGCTGGGCGGAAGTATGTGCCGCTCGGGGCGGTCTGTCCACCTGCTTGTCCGCACGGGTGTCCGCGGGCCGGCCTCCGGGATCGTTCGGGGCCCGATCAGACGCGTTCTACACCCGCTTGCGGCGTCCAGGCCTCACGCCCGTCGGGCAGGCGTACCCGGAGCCAGCCGTCGCGGCTCTCCAAGATCCGCACCTCCACCCCCGGCGCCAGCGGCCGGTCGAAGGCCGGGGCGTACACCCCTTCCCCGGGCCCCAGCCTCGCCTCTGCGCCGGCGGGGGAGACGACCACCCCCTCCTCGGCGTTGTGCAGGATCGACCGCTCGACCAGCAGCAGCGTGATCGACAGCACCGCAACCCCGGCCGAAACACCCAGCAGCGTCGGCGGAGGGCTGCGCCGGAAGACCCCGAACGCCAGCGCAACCCAGAACAACGCATATCCGCCAACAAAGCCGGCCAGCAGCAGTTGCCTGGGGATCAGCCCTCTCCAAGCCAGGAGCAGCGCCCGGCCACGCTCCCTCGCGTCGGGCCGAAGCTCGACACCGACCGACATTCTCGCGAACGCCAGCGACTCGCGCACCCGACCGCTCCTGGGCGCAAGTCGATCGGCCCGCTTGTACGCCAAGACCGCACGCCCGACATCGCCAGAGAGCATCGCCGCGTTGCCCAGGTTCAGGTAGAGCCGATGGTTTCGAACGCCCGAGGCCTCAATCGCCCGCTCGTAGAACGCCGCAGCTTCGGCGAAACGCGAACGCGCCCCGCGGTCGCCCTCGGCGTGCATCGCAGCGCCCTCTGCAAACGCGGCCTCGGCCCGCTCGATGTACGACACGGCGTCGGACATCGGGACCGCAAACGCGCCGCCGGAACACGCCCAGCAGAGCACGGCCATGATGAGTGTAAACCGGGTGTTCATGCCTCGCCTCCCCGCCGCGATGCGAGCGCGTCGATGCTGCGCAGCAGTTCCTCCGCCTGCTGCGGGTTCGGCGGCTTACGGCCCTCCGCAGGTGCGCCGCCGGTGTACCGCTGCGCGTCGCACGCCGCGAGCACGCCGCCGACCTCCGCCCCCAGCGAGCGGCCCTCGGCCCCGGGGATCGCCGACGCGACGAGTCGTCGGCAGTCGCTCTCTGTCACCGACGCGGGCTCGACCCCGAAGCGCATCCCGATGAATACGCGGATCGCCTCGGCGACGCCCTCGGCCCCGGCTTTCCGCTTCATCGCCGCGCGAGCACGCCCAAACGCCGTCGCCCGCCTGCGCACCGCCTCGCGAGAGGGCGAGCGGCTGTAGCGCACCGCGGCCGCGCCAACTAGCAGCAGCGGGGGCCCCCCGATCACCAGCAGCCACGCGAGGGCGGGCAGGCGCTCCAGCGGATCGGGCGACTCGTTCACCAGCAACTCGGGGCCCGTGAAGTTCGCGCGCACGCCCCCCTCGCTGTCGACGAGGGGCGAGCGCCCCGCGTCGTCGAGCGCCGCCCCGATGCCGTCGAGGGCAGTCAACTCACGGACGCGCCGTACCCGCAGCGGGATCGCTTCGCTCTCCGCCACGCGGTACTCTTCGCTTCGCGGGTCGAAATACGCCAGTCGCACCGGCGGGATCTCCGAGACGCTGTCGGCACGCGGACGCAGCGCGATCGCATAGGTGCGCGAACGGGGCGTCGCCGAATCCAGCGCCCAGCCGTTGGCGGGAACCTTGAAACGGGAAGTGAACCGCTCATCGAGCGACAGGTCCGGCGCCGTAACCCTCGACGCGGGCTCGCCGGCCTCGATCGTCAGCCGCAGACGCACCGGCTCTCCGACCCCGGCGTCCTGCCTGTCAGACTCCGCAGAGACGCTCACCTCGCCCACGAGCCCATAGAATGATTCAGGCCGCCCCCGTTCCGGCAGCGGCCGAACCTCAAGCTCGACCGCGTCGGCGAAGCTCATCAGCGGCGTTTGGCCCGCGCCGACGCCGCGGCTCCTGAAACGGACCGTCAGCGGCCCGACCGCAAACCGTCCCGGCTCGTCGATCAGAAGCAGGCGTTCGACTTCCAGCGCGAACTCTGTCTCGGCGTCAGGACGATCGATCCGGCGCAGTGCCGCGAACCCGGGCCCGTCGAAGAGCTCCAGACGGTGCGTGCGTTCGGCGTCGCGGTGCCAGCGGTCGTCCTCAGGCGTCAGCAGCCGCACACCCGGCGGCGAGAGCTCTCCGGAAAACCTTGGGCGCTCGGGCGAAGCGCCCAAGGTCCATCGCACCAGCAGCCGCACCGGCTCACCCGCGAAGAGCACCGTACGCTCGGGCAGGAGTTCAAGCCGGAAGTCATCCGGCGCAACCGGATCGATCACTTCCAGTGTGGACGAAGGCACCCCGAGCGTGCGCCGCGCGGCTTCGACGGTCGATTCGGGGATCGTGTACCGTCCCGCCCGCTCGCCGACGAGAGTGAAGGAATAAGTCACGCTCGGAAGCTGCCGCTCCACGCGGCGTCCGTGCACAATGTCAGAGACACCGAAGCTGATCCGCCGGTCGCTCTCGATCAGGCGAAGGCCCGGGGGCAGGCTCAGGCGTGGGCGCGAGGCCTCGCTCGTCCCGACGATCTGCACCTCCAGTTCGACAGGCTCACCGATCTGCGCTCTCGCCGATTGCGACCCCTGCTCGCCCAGCGAGACACGCACATTCACAGTCGCCTGCGCGAGCACCGGCGCCCCGGGCCACAGACCGACAAGCAGCACGCACAGCATCAGCGGGAGTGTTCGGGCGTTCACCAGTCACGCTCCGCCTGCGCGGGACGCCCAAGGAGCGAGCGACGCTGGTATTCGCGGATGAGGTTCCGGTCGTGTCGCTCCTGATCGAGGATCGCGTCGGTCACCGGGTCGCGCCGCGGCGAATCCGAGGCGACTTCGCCCGCGTCACGCATCCGTTCGGCGAGCTCTTGCATCGCTTCGAGAAGGCGATCGTCCTGTCTTCGATCGTCGGTCTCGCCGGACGGATCGCTCCCGGCGAACTGCTGCTGCTCAGCTTCCGTCGGCCGCTCGGGCAATTGTTCCGCCTGGCGTTGCAGTTCTCTGAGCTCGCGCGCGATCTCTTCCATTTCCTCCGGGTCGCCGACAACGAACCCCGACTCGATCGCACGCTCCATCGCGTCCTGCAGCCGTTCCATCAGCTCCCTCGCTCGCTCGACAAACTCCTCCGGATCGATGTCGGGCGGCCCGCTCGGCTCCGGCTGCGGGTCTGTCGGCGCACCGCCGGCAGGCTCGCCCGTCTCAGGCGTCGGCGCGTCCTGCGATGAAGGGTCGGGCCGCATTTGTTCTGAAGGGTCAGGCTGCGTTTCTGGTCCAAACTCGGGTCCGAACTCCGGCGGCGCTTCGGGCCCCGCTCCGGTCTCCGGCTCCCGCCGTCGTTCAGAAACCTCGCCCGGCAGGGGCGATCGGTTGTCTGCCGATTCACCACCCGGCTCGCGCGGGGGCTGTTCCCAGGGCTGCGGCTCAAACGGAGACTCCGCGCCGCCTTCAGGCTGGCGTTGGCCGGCCTCGGGCTTGGGGGGCGGCCCGGGCGGGAATCCGGACGGCCCCTGCTGAGGACGCCCGGCACGGTCTTGCTCAGCACCCGGCTCGCCGGGCTGGGGTTGCCCACGAGCGCCTTCGGGACGACCGGACTCTGGCGTGCCCTGCGGTGATTGCTGCGGCTGGTCCATCGGGCCGGCGGGCGTCGCGCCGGGAGGTGTCTCACCCTCTGCCGCACCCTCGGGCGGCCCCTGCTGAGGCGTTCCACCCGGCGGGGTTTGTGGTTCGCCCTCGCCCCGCTGGGCCTGACCGGACGGATCGGGTTGACCGGCCGCAGGTTGGCCTTCCTGCTGAACGCCTTCTTGCGGATCGCCTTCCTGCTGAGCGACTTCTGCGCCGGGTTCGGGCGTCTCCGGCGACTCGGGCTCGGCCTGTTCGTCGGGCTCCGGCTCCGGCAGGTCGATCCGTTCGTCGAGCGGCTCGTCTTGGCGCTCTTCCGGCTTTCGCTCTTCGCGAGAGCGGCGTTGTTCCTCGATGCGCCGGGCCTGCTCCTCGGCCGCGAGTTCGTTCAACCGCCGACGCAACTCGAGCTGCTCGGCGACCAACCCCTCTGCTCGCCGGACGATCTCGATGTTCTTCAGCGTCTGCTCGTCGGGCGAGAGCCGGTACGATCCGCGGAAGGCCCGGGCGCTGTCGCGCAGCAGCCGCATCGACTCTTCCGGGTTCTCCTTCACCGTCTCCCGCGACTGCTCGAACAGCACGACGCCGAGGTTGTATCTGGCCTTCGCCCGGAGCCCCTCGGATGCGCCGGTCCTGTCGGCTTGGCGGAACAGATCGGCCGCGAGCGTCCGGTCCCCCCGCGCCAGAACGGCGATCCCACGGTTGTAGATCGCCTGAGCGTTCGAGGGGTCGAGCTCGGCGGCTTGCTGGAACGCGACCGACGCCTCCTCGGGCAGGCCCTGCTTGAGCATCAGTTCCCCGCGGTGCATCAGCTCCCCGGTCCGCTGCGCCGTCGCCTGACCCGCGCAGACCAACAGCGCAGCCGCGAGGCCGACACGGCGCCACGCGCGACTGCGCCCCCCCTTGACCACTCGGTCAGAACTAGTTGCGTCGCGTCGCACCGATCAATCCTTCCAGCACCAGAAGCAGCAGGGCGGCGCCCACAAACCACTGGAACTTCTCTTCGTACTCTACGACCGTCAGATCGTCCGTCTCAGTCCCCCGAGCCCTCGTCACGATGTCGTTGTAGACCGACGCCAGATCCATCCGGTCGGTCGCGACATGGAAATACGCGCCCCCGTGCGTCACCCGCGCGATCCGCTCCATCGTCTCTCGATCAAGCCGGGTTCGCACGGTCTCGCCCCGAAAGCTCAGCGGGCGTTCAAAGCCCGGCTCGCCCACCGGGATCGTCGAGCCCGCCGGGTCGCCCACGCCGATCGCGATGATGCGCACGCCAGCCTCGGCCGCTTCCTGCGCCGCCTCTTCGACGAACGAGTCTTGGTCTTCGCCGTCGCTGACCAGGATGATGTCGCGGTACCGGCCCTCGGTACTGTCGAACACTTCCGCCAGCGTCCGCCGGATCGCGTCGCCGATCTTTGTCCCGCCCACCGGCGCGATCTCCGGGGCCAGACCCTCGACCTCGATGTCTACGAACCCGTAGTCCAGCGTCAGGGGTGAGAGCACCACCGGCACGCCCGCGAACGCAACCAGCCCGATCCGGTCGCCCTTCGCCTCGCGGAGCACGCCGCTGATCTGCTCCTTCGCCCACTCAAGGCGGCTGGGCAGAAGGTCTCTCGCCAGCATGCTGCGCGAGACATCTACGAGGAAGACCACATCCCGCCCGGTCCGCGTGATCGTCCGCTCGCGCTCGTTCCACTGCGGGCGGGCCAGCGCGACGATGACGCACGCCATCGCGCCCAGCACCAGCAGGCCCTTGACCACCGCTCGCGCCCCCCCGCCCCCGGCGCTGATCCTCGCCTGCATCGGCTTGTCCGCCAGGCGACGCAGCCGCAGCGAACGGATCACCAGCGCGCTGGCGAGGATCGACGCGACCACCGGCAGCAGCCACAACGCCGCCAGCCAGTCCGGCGAGGCCAAGCGTGCGCCCTCGAACATGGTGTCGGCGCCGATCAAGGCAGCCTCCGAAAGAGTGTCCACCCGATCGCCAGTTCCGCCGAGAGGAGCGCAAGCGCCAGGTACGCCCACCGCTGGAAGCGTTCCTCGTACGCCCCGATCTCGCCCGTGTCGATCCCGCTTCGCTCGAGGGTGTCCAGCTCGCGGTAGATCTGGCGCAGCGTCTGGGCGTCCTGGGCGTTCCAGTACCGCCCGCCGGTCAACTCCGCCATCGCCCGCAGCTGCGCCTCGTCGATGTAGTCGCTGATGCGGATCCGAACGCCGGGCCGATCGCCCGGAATCGTCACCCAACCGCCCGAGCCGCCCACGCCCACGGTGTACAGCTTGATCCCGCGGTCGGCCGCCATCTGCGCCGCCTCCATCGGCAGCAGGCGTCCGCGGTTCTGCTCGCCGTCGGTCAGCAGCACGACCACCTTGCTGCGGATCACAAACTCGGGCGGAAGACCGACCTCGCCCCGCAAACTGTTGATGCGATCGATGTCCTGCTCGGCCCGCTCGAGCTTCGCGACCGCCAGAGCCAGCGCGTCGCCGATCGCGGTGCCGCCCAAAGGCTCGCGGGGCGGCGCCGGCTCGGTCCGCTGCGCCGCCTCGACCACCGCCTCGTGCGAGCGGCTCAGCGGCGCCGTCATCTCCGCAAACCCGGCGAACGACAGCACGCCCACCATGTCGCCCCTGCGCCCGACGATCCCGGTGTCGTCGCCGAGCACAAAGTCGCCCAGCACATCCTTGACGACATCGAACCGCGTCGTGCGGCGCCCGCCGAAGTGCATCGGCGCCGTCATGCTCGCAGACCGGTCGATCACCAGCATCACCGCGATGCCCTCGGTCGAGAGCCGCGTGACGCCGAGATCCTCGCGCGGGCGGGCCAGCGCCACGATCAGGCACGCCGCCGCGCCGAGACGCAACGCCATCGGCAGCCATCGCAGCCTCGTCCGCAGCCCCGGACGCACCGTGCCCAAGAGGTCCAGCGACGAAAAGACCACGGCCGCGCGACGACGACGCGCCAGAGACCACAGCACCGCGACCGGCAAGAGCGCCAGCAGCCAAAGCACACCGGGCTCGGCCACGTGCTCGATCACGCCACGGCCTCCCCGCCGCGCTCAGCGGCGCTTTGCATCTCCATCACGACCATGTCCGACGCCGCCTTGATGCGCCCGAGCACCGCCTCCAGATCGTCGAGCATCGCCAGCGTCCGCTCGCGCGTCGCTTCTTCTCCCGCGTATCGCACCCGGTCGATCTCGCGAAGCAGCTCGGCCAGCCTGTTCCGGTCCCGCGCCGAGAGCCCGAACCAGCCCGACGAACGGCTGACCATCTCCTCGTGCTCCAGCCGCTCGGCGCCCGGTTCGAGCCGCTCGCTCACGCAGCGGGCGAACAGATCGCTCGCCTCGTCCCAGACGCCGGGAAGGTGATCGCTCTCGCTCGCACTCCGGCGCATCCGGTCGATCCGCGAGGGCAGGCGGTCGAGCACGCTCCGCGTCGTCCGGCGCGTCAGCAGCACCATCGCCAAGATCGCCCCCGCAAGCAGCACCAGGATCCCCGCCAGGGCGTACGCCATCGTCCGCACCCACGGGAACGGCGCCGGCGCTTCCCACGCCGACAAGCCCCGGGCCTCGCCGACTTCCAGCTCCGCCCGCTCGCCCCCGTCGTCGAGCACCGAGACCACGCGGTACGGGATCGAAGCGATCGACAGCGTCTCTTCCCTCCCGTCTGGACCGCGCAGCACAAACGACAGCGAGGGGGTCGCGTGCTCGCCCGGCAGCGGCGGCTCGAGCGTCAGCGTGCGCTCGATCACGATCCACGCCCCGTCATCGCCCTCTTCGAGCCTCGGCGCGCTGCGAGCGACCCCGATCGCCTCAAGCCCCGCGTCCCGCCAAAGCCTCGCCCAGCCGTCCTCCCCGCCCCGAGGCTCGACCTCCAACGCCGCGGGCTCCAGCAGCACCAACCCTGGCCTGACACGCGAGACGATCTGAATCTCCAGGTCGTCTGCCAATGTCAGCTCCCCAGGGCGCAGGCTCTTGACGATCTCCGCGTCACCGGAAACAGCGCGAGAGGTCGAAGGCCCGGCGCCGCTGGGGGCGCCCGCCGCCGCAGCGGCCAGCCCCGCGACCAGGATCGCTGCCAATGCAAGCCTCATCGTCGCGACCTCGCGCGGAAGTGCCTCGACAGCGGATCGATCGCCGCCGCGTCGGTCGTGATATCCACAAGCGACGCGCCGGCGCTCATAAACGCACGGTCGGTCTCGATCCTTCTGCTTCGCCACGCCTCCTTGTACCGCTTGGACGCCGACCGACCGAGGTCCAGCACGCGCTGGCGTCCAGTCTCCGCGTCGCGCAGCCGGATCAGCCCCACGCGCGGGAGCACCCGTTCCTTGGGGTCCTCGATCCGCACCGCCGTCACCTCGTGCCGACGCGCCAGCCGGTTCAGCGCCGAGCGATACGAATCCGTCGGCGCCAGAAAATCGCTCACCAGAAACACCATCGCCCGACGCTTGCGCACCGCGCCGAGAAACCGGATCGCCGCGTCGATGTCCGTCCCACGACCGCCGGCCTCGTGGAAACGCAGCGCCCGTTCGATCCGCAGCCGGTGCTGGCGGCTCTTCCCGGGCGGGATGTACAGCTCCGCCCGGTCGGAAAACAGCAGCAGCCCGACGCGGTCGTGCGAGCGCCCCGCGGCCGAAGCCAACAGCGACGCGACCTCCGCCGCCGCCTCGCGCTTGGGCCGTCCCGCGGTCCCGAAGCTCTCCGACGCGCTGATGTCCACCAGCAGCATCACCGTCAGCCGCCGCTCTTCAACAAAACGCTTCACGAAAGGCTTGCCGGTCCTCGCCGTCACATTCCAATCGATCGAACGCACATCGTCGCCCGGCTCGTACGCCCGCACCTCCGCAAACTCCAGGCCCTCCCCCTTGTACGCAGAGAGATAGCTCCCCGCGAGCATCTCCTCAACGCGGCGCCTGGGGCGGAAGCGAAGCTGACGCACGCGCCCCGCCCCGACCGGGCTCTGGATCTCTTCGCTCACGGCACAGGCACCTTGTCCAGCACCCGCCGGACGATGTCGTCGGGCAAAACCTCTTCGGCCATCGCCTCGTAGCTCACGATCACCCGGTGACGCATCACATCCGGCGCGATCGCCTTGACATCACCGGGCGTCACGAACGCCCGCCCCTGCATAAACGCGTGCGCCCGCCCCGCGATCGCAAGCGCGATCGACGCCCGGGGCGACGCCCCGAACTCGATGTACCGTTCCAGCTTCTCTAAGCCGAACAGCGCCGGCTCGCGGGTCGTCCGAACAAGGTCCACGATGTAGTCCCGCACGCGCTCGTCGAGGTGGATCTTGTCGACCACAGTCCGCGCAGCCCCGATCTCCTCCACATCGATCACCGCCTCAACCTCCACCGGCGGGCGGCTGGAGGCCATGCGGTCGATGATCTCCCGCTCCTCGTCCTTGCTCGGATAATCGATCGTCAGCTTCAGCATGAACCGGTCGACCTGCGCCTCGGGCAGCTGGTAGGTCCCTTCCTGCTCGATCGGGTTCTGCGTCGCCAGAACCAGGAACGGTTCCTGCAGCGGGTAGGTCGTGTCCCCGATCGTCACGCTCCGCTCCTGCATCGCCTCGAGCAACGCGGACTGCACCTTCGCCGGAGCGCGGTTGATCTCGTCGGCCAGCAGGATGTTCGCGAAGATCGGCCCCTTCCGCGGCGTGAAATCACCGCTCTTGGGGTCGTAGATCAGCGTCCCGATCAGGTCCGCCGGCAACAGGTCCGGCGTGAACTGGATGCGGTTGAATCTCGCATGGATCGTCCGCGCCAGCGTGCTGACCGTCAGCGTCTTGGCCAGGCCGGGCACGCCTTCTAAGAGCACATGCCCCCCGGTCAGCATCCCGATCAGCAGGCGTTCGACCATCGGCCGTTGCCCGACGACCACCCGCTCGACAGAATCGAGCAGCCGGCGCAACAGCTCGCTGTGCGACGCGACCTCCTGCTCAAGCTCCGCCGAGACGCCCCGCCCGCCCGACACCACCGCCGTTTGATCACCCATCGCTCGGACGCCTCCTGCGCTCGGGCCCCGGGGCTATTGAACACGCACCGCCCGCCCCGGGCCACACGGCCCAAGCCCGTACGCCGAGCCAGCGAAGCGCAGACGACGCCCGCACGCCCCGTCTATACCGCCAACCGGCCGGAAGTGTTCACTCTTCCGGCCTTGTCCGCGATGGGCCGCCTCACCTGGCCGCCTCGTGCATCGCCACATCGATCCAGGCCTCGCTCTTGGCCGCCTCCGCCCGCCTGACCGCCAATCGGCCGCTCGCCGTCCGCTGGGCCAGGGGCCAGAGCAACCCCGCGGAGATCCGCCGCAGCGGCCCCGGCGACAGCCTGCACAGGACCGTCAGGGGGTCAAACCCGAATTCCTTGATCAACGCGTCCTCCAACGAAACAAAGGTCTCCGCCCGCCCCGGGTCCCCCTGACGCCCCGCACGCCCGTACAGCTGGCGGTCGACCCGGCGCTCGTCGTTCCGCTCCGTCGCGATCACCACCAGCCCGCCCAGCCGCCGCGTTTCTGCGTCCAGCGTGATGTCCGTGCCCCGCCCCGCCATGTTCGTCGCCACAGTCACCGAGCCCGAGCGCCCCGCCTGCGCCACGATCTCCGCCTCCTCCGCCTCGCGCGTCGCGTTCAGAATGCGGCAGTCCACCCCGCGCTCCTGCAGATAAAGCCCGAGCCGCTCCGAATCGCTCACGCTCCGAGAGCCCACCAGCACCGGCGAGCCCTTGGCGTTCAGCTCGGCCACCCTCGCCGCAACGGCGCGGAATTTCGCTTCTTCGGTCGCAAAGACCCTGTCACTCGCGTGCTTGCGGATCACCGGCTTGTGCGTCGGGATCCGGACCACCGGCAGGCGATAGTCGCGCCACAGCTCGTCGGCGACCTCCCACACCGTGCCGCTCATCCCGCTCAGACGCCGGTACTGCTGGAAAAACTGCTGGTAGCTGATCCGTGCGCTGGTGCTCCTGTCGCCGGAGATCTTCAGCCCCTCCTTCGCCTCGACCGCCTGATGCACGCCGAGCTGCCACCGCCGCCCGAGCAGCAGACGCCCCGTCGAGCGGTCGACGATCGTCACCTCCCCGTCGCGCACCAGATAGTCCCGCCCGAGCAGGTACAGCTCCCTCGCCTTGACGGCAAGCTGCACCAACTCCTCGCGCCTCCTCGGCCCGCTCCAGAACGGGGGCAGGCCCTCGGCCGCTTTCGCGACCTTGTCGCGCCCCGCCGAGGTCAGCCGCACCCGCTTCAGACGCCGATCGACGCTGTAGTCCTTGCCCTCGGCCATCGTCGAAGCGATCTGGGCCGCAACGCCGTGCGCCTCGGCGCCCGCCCCTTCAAGCTCCGTGTCGGCCCCGATGATCGCCGGCGTCACCGCCTCGTCGATCAGCACGCTGTCCGCCTCGTCCACGATCGCCGAGTACTGCCCGCGCTGCACGATCCGGTCGCGCCAGTGCTCGGCGCCCTGCTCGCCCATCCGCGCCGGCTCGAAGAGCTCGTCCATCAGCAACGGCCCGAGCCGCGGCTGCACCGGGCCGACCAGCCGATCGCGCAGGAAATCAAAGATCGCCTGCTTGTCGGCCATGTAGGTGATGTCTCGCCGGTACGCCTCGGCCCGATCTTCGGGCTTGCTCTGGTCGGTCAGCACGCCGACGCGCAGCCCCATCAGCGCGTACGCGGGGCCCGTCGTCTCCGCGTCGCGCCGGGCGAGATAGTCGTTCACAGTCATCACATGCACGCCCCGCCCGAGCCACGCGTCAATCGTCGCAGGAAGAATCGCCGTGACGGTCTTGCCCTCGCCCGTCGCGAGCTCGGCGCAGCACCCGTCGGCCATGACCAGCGCGCCCATCACCTGCTCGGGGTGCAGCACAAACCCCTGCGTGCGACGCACCGCCTCGACACAGAGCGCGTACGCCCGGTCAATCGCCGACGCGTCGTCGCGCGAGAGCCTGATTGCGCCGCGCGCCTCGCGCACGCGCTCGAAAAAACCCTCGTCGCCGAGGTCCGCGATCGCTCGCGCGTCTTCGAGGATTCTGCCCGCCCTCGCCGCCAGCTTCCGACCGGCCTTCCGCCGCCCGGCCACGCCCCGCGCCCGCTCGGCGACCGCGTCAAGCCCCTTCAACGGCAGGCGCCGCTTTGTGCGCCCCGAGAGCCCGGGCCACAGCCGTGCCGAGGGCGAACTCCCGCGCGAACCGTCGAGCAGCGCGTCGAGCCTCCGCCCAGAAAACCGTTCGGCGAGATCGCTCATACCCCGAACCTGCCCGTGAGGTACTGCCTCGCCTTGCGGAGCACCTGTCGCCCGATCGACGCCTCCGGCGCCGAGAACCGCACCCGCACGCGCTGCCCGGGCTGGAGCGTGTCGCGTTCGGCCTCGGGGCGGACGATCACCGTCGCGTAGCGATAGACCGTCCGCTGACCGTCGGGGTCGTTGGGGTCCAGCAGGATCTCGCCGCCGTAACGAGTCGTCAGCGTCGGGTTGCTCACCGTCGCGGCGGCGACCGGCGCCATGCTGCTGGCGCGGGCGGGGATCGCATCGAACGCCCTGCCCCGCACGCGGATCGTCGCGGGCACCGTCACGATCTCTTCGTCGGTCCCTCTGAAGACATACGCCCGCTCGCGGTCGCTGATCTCGGCCCTGACCACCAACTCGTCGGCGGTCATCACCATCGCCATCAGCGTGCCCCGCTGGACATACCGCCCCACCAGGTGCTCGCCCGTCCCAGCCCCGCCGAGGGCGACATACTGCCCGCCGATCGGCGAACGGACAGTCAGCCGATCGATGCGGTCCGCGAGCTGCGCGGCGCGCTCCTGCAGCGTGCGGATCTGGTTCTGCGCCGCCTCCGCTTCCGCCGGCGACTTCTCCGTCGCCCGGGCGAATGTCAGCCTCGCCCGCTCAAGGCGAGCAAGCGTCTGCTCGTACTCCGAAACAAGCTCGGCGTTCTGCAAGACGAACACAGGGTCGCCCGCCTCCAACTCCTGCCCGGAACGAGCCAGGATCTGCGTGATAAACCCGCTCTCGCCCGCCCGCAGCGCCGCGCGGTTCACCGGTTCCAGCACACCCGCGGCCGTCGACCCCGAACGCACAGGCACCAGCCCGATCAGCCCGACAAGGAGCGCAAAGAACGCGACGCAAACGCCGACCGCGCGCACCCGACGCCCGACCAGCTTCGGCGAACTCGCCAGATGTCCGATCCCCTTGAGCACCGGCCAGACGAACATCACGCTGACCAGCACCACCGCCAGAATGATCCCGAGCGCCGCGTACTGCGACGCGATCAGCAGCACGATGCTCAAGCCGATCAGGATGCGGTACGGCGGCGCCATCACCCCGTACACGCCCAGCAGCCACGCCTCTTTCCGGTCCCGCACCCGCGGCGCCCGCAGCCCTTTCACGCCGTACGCGAGTCGGTGCAGCAGGTAGCTCCAGAATTCCTTGGCCCGGTGCGCCAGGTTCGGCGAGCCCGTGATGTCGCTGAGGATGTAGTACCCGTCGTAACGCAGCAGCGGGTTCATGTTGAAGATCAGCGTCGTCACGCCGCTGATCACGATCACATTGAACGCCAGCGCGTGCGTCAGCGTCGCCGGGTCGACCGTCAGCCAGACGAAGACCGCAATCGACGCGACGACAAGCTCGACCATCATCCCCGCCGCCGAAACAAGCACCCTTCGCCAGACCTCGGGGAACCGCCACGCGCTCGTCGCGTCGCAGTAGGGCAGGGGCAGCACGCCGCCGATCATGATCACGCCGATCTCGGTGCACCGCCCGCCCATCGCCTTGCACGCCGTCGCGTGACCCAACTCGTGGATCGCCCGGATGAACATGAACAGAACGCCCAGCCACACCAGGTTCGCCGGGTCGAGGAAGTTGTTGAACCCGTCGCCGAGCTTCCGCCAGTTGGACAGAAACGCGAACAGCGCGCTCCCCACCAGCAGCAGCCACAGCACCAGCCCGAACTTCGAGTACAACGGCTTGTACAGGTGCTTGGTCCGCTCCAGCCATCGCTCGGGATTAATCAACGGCACATTGAAAAAGATGAACTTGCCCGTCCGCTTCTGAAAGCGCTCGCTCTTGCTCTGGCGGTGACGCTCGGCCAGGATCTCCGGCGTCAGCGGGTCGGTCCCAAGCAGCAGCCCGAACTTCTGCAGCTGCGCAAGCAGGTCCACGCACTCGCGCTGCGTCGGCGCCGCGTCCCCGAGTTGGGCGCACGCGGCTTGCCACGCCTCGTCGACCGTCCGCGTCCCGTCGAGCATGCCGAGAAAGAAGTACGCCGCCTCCGTCAGGCGGTAGTAGTGCCCCGACGCGGGGTCCTCGACAACAAACGCGATCTCCGGACCGAACTGCTGGCGGACCACCTGCGCGTGCGGGCTCACCTTCGGACGCTTGTCCGCCACGCGGTGCCAACGCTCGCTGAACGAGGGCTCGGGGTCCTGTCTGAGCAGTTCGAACGCCACGCGTCCTCCAAGTCCGTCTATCTTCATCTGCGACGGCGTGTGCCCCGCACCGGTGGGGGGCTCACCACCACAGCCGCAGACGCAGCTCGTCGGCCATCGGCCCGAACAGCGCGCCCAGAGCCGTCGTCCGCCCGGCTCTCAGGCGCGCGATCCCAGTCTCGCCAGCTCGCAGCCAGTCCAGCGCGTCCCCGCCCCGGTCGAGGATCGAAGCCTCCACCCGGTACACATTCCCGCCCCGGTCCGGCTCGGCCACCGGATTGATCCGCACCACCTCGATCCCCACGCGGTCCTCGGGCCTGGCGCGGCTCGACAGCTTCCCCTCCTGCCCCCGGTGCACCATCCCGATGTCACGCTCGTCTACGAGCAGCACCACCACCCGATCGCGGCCCACAACCTCGAACAGCGGCTGCGAAGGATCGATCACCGCACCCACATAATCCTGCAGATCACCGCGGCTGACCGTCCCCGCGATCGGCGCACGGATCTCCGCACGACGCAGACGATCCCGCATCAACGCGATCGACGCCTCGAGCTCCCGGATCTGCAGGTCCGCGGCCTCCGCGTTCACCTCGTCCTGGCCCCGGATCGCGTCTCGCTGCAGCGCCAGACTCGCCCGACGCGCAAGCAACTCGTCGAGCTCCAAGATCACCGGCCCGGTCTCCATCTGGGCCAACAGATCGCCCTCGGCGACCACATCGCCCGGACGCACGAGCACTTCCTCAAGCACGCCGGTAAACGGGGGCACGATCGTCCTCGCCACCGACGACTTCAGCTCCGCGTCCGCCGTCACCCGCTTGGGGATCGGCACGAGCGCTCCGGCCGCGAACACAATGAAGATCAGCAGACAGATCAGTTTGACGAGGGTGTGCCTCGGGCCGACGATCGTCGAGCCGACCTCCAGCGTGCGGTCTTTCATCACCGCAAACACACCGCGGTCGGCGAGCCGCCTCGTCCAGAGCGCCGGGCCCACAAACTCCGCCACCAGACGCAGCAGCGGGATCGCCGCCGGCGGGAACGGGTCCGCCGCCTCGCGCTCCATCGTCACCACGCCCACAAGGTCCCCGTCGACACGCAGCGGCAAGCTGATGATCGACGACGGCCCGTACTTCTGGCTCAGCCGGTCGTGCGCACGGCTGACGCGCCGCTGCTCGGGGTCGTTGGCCGCCTCGGGGGGCTCGGGGTAGAGCACCTCGATGTCCTGGAGGGCGCACTCCTCCATCGCGGCTTCGATCGCCTCGGCCGCCGGACCCTTCTTGTCCAGATCTTCTGACCCGCTGACGGCCGCGAGCCTGAGCACCGCCGCCGGGCCCTGGATCAGCCCGATCGAGACCCGGGTGCAGCCGAAGCGCCGCCGGATCTCGTGGCACATGAGCGAGCCCATCGTCCGCGCGTCGGCGCCCTGCTGCGACGCGTCGAGCAGTTCGAGCGTCTCGCGGAGCAGCACGCGGTGCTGCGCCTCGCTCATCGCGTGCTGACGCCAGAGGAACGCCTCGAAGCGCGCGCCCATCAGCGCCAAAAGTTCCAACGCCCGCTCGCCGGGCACCGACGCCCCGGCGGGCATCACCAGCACGCTGGCGCCCTCGACGCGGCCGTCGGCGATCAGGGGCGACGCCAGCACGCGGTGCACCGGCTCGGCGCCGTACAGCGCCCCCGGGGTCTCGACCGTGACGGTGTCGACCCGGCCGGCGACCTGCGAATCGGCTTGGCGGGGCGAGGCGACCACCTCGCTCGCGATCTTCTCAAGACGCTGCAGCGCCGGCCCGCCGAAGAGGTCGGGCAGGTCGCCCGGAGCCCCCGCCTCGGGCCAGCGCACAAAGAGACCGGCCCGGCGTTGAGCCGAGCCGGCCAGAAAAACTCCGCCCGCGACAGCACCCACGAGCTCGGCCTGAGCCCGCACCAGGTCGCCGAGAAAGCCGCGGAGTTCCGCGACGCGATCGCCCTGCGGGGCGAGGTTCGCCGGCTGGTGCTCGGCCGCGGGCAGCGCGGCCCCCTGGCTCGTGGATCCGGTGCTCATCGTCGGTTGGCTCTCGACAGGGGGGTCTGCCCGATCCCCCCCGCGGTACTACTTGCGGAGATCAGTCGTCGGCCAGGCGGGGGCCGCCGGCGCCGCCGCCGGTCCCGGGCTGGGGCTGACGCTGGAGCTGGATCTCGCCGTTGCGCTCCTCGTACTGGCGGATGACCTGCCCGAGGCTGATCGCCAGTCGCTTGGCGCCGACCCAGTTCATGATGACGCGGCTGCCGATCGAGAACAGCAGAGCCTGCTGCCCGTCGGGGTTCTGCATCGGGAGGTTCATCCCGAAGTCCATGACCACCTCGTCGGCGGTGGTGGAGGTCCGGATGGTGTTCGAATAGGTGGAGTGCATCTTGCTCTCGTCGATCCGGAGCTGGATCTGACGCTGCTGCCCCTGCGCACCCTGCTGCTCGCCGCCCTCGGCCATGGTGGTCAACCTTCCTCGAAAAATGTGCTCTCGCTCGCTCGCCGGGCCCGTGCTTCCGGGCTGTCACCGACGCGACCCCGCCGACCGGCTGTGCGCCCGGCCAGGGTCCGACCTGTCTTTCAGGCCGGCTTTGATGCCAAAGAGGATACTCGGTCCGGGCCCGGGGTCCAGCCGCCGTACCGACCGGAGGGTCTGGTTTCGGGGCTCGGGCCGCCCGGGGGCGGCCGTCCTTTCCCAGCATCGTTCCTGTTTTTCACTTGCCCCGCCCGCCGGGGCTGGCGGGCGCCCCTCAAGGGCGAGTGCTCACCGATTCGTCCGTCCGGCCCTTCCGGTTCCCGTCCCGTTCAGAGTCGAATCGCAATGCCGGAGGGGGGACTCGAACCCCCACCCTGTCTCCAGGAGCGGATTTTGAATCCGCCGCGTCTGCCATTCCGCCACTCCGGCAACACATTCCAACGGGCCGACGCCCGATACCGAACGGATCCTATGCCTCGGGGTGAGCGGGCGCGGGGCGCAGAGGGCTGGGCGCTGCGGTTGCTTCGGCCTGCGACCGAGGCTGGGTTCAGGGTGCGGGTGCGCGAAGACAAGCCGCGGCCGGAGGCCGCCGCCTCCCCCAGCGCCCCGCGCCCCACACCCCGCGCCCCTGATCCCCCAATCTGCCCGCCCGCCTTTCGCATGCGCGTGGGTCGGGGCTAGACTTTCGGCCTTGCCGCTCCGGCCCGTCCGGGCGCGGCCGCTATGTGAACCCAGATTGGCCAGACCCGGCCATCTCCGACCACGGACCCTCGAGTCCAACGATCCGGGAGTACCTCCGCGATGTCCGATTCGGCGACCAAAGAAACCAGCAGCAACACCCGCATCGAGGACGCCGGTCCCAGCCGCAAGAAGCTGGTCATCGAGATCCCGGCCGAGGCGGTCGACGAGAAGCTCGACGAGTCGATCCTGACCCTGGCCTCCGAGGCGGAGCTCCCCGGCTTCCGCAAGGGCCGCGCTCCCCGAGCGCTGGTCCAGAAGCGGTTCGGCGAGGCCGTCCGCAACGAGGCCAAGAACGCCCTGGTCGCAAGCGCCTATCAGGAAGCCGTCGAGGAGCACAAGCTCAAGGTCGTCGGCGACCCGATCAGCGAAGAACTGCCCGACCTCGTGCTCGAGCCGGGCAAGCCCCTGAGCGTCACCATCGACATCGAGGTCGCCCCCGAGTTCACCATGCCCGAGATCGAGGGCATCGAGATCTTCAAGCCCGAGTTCGAGGTCACCGACGAGATGGTCGCCTCCGAGGTCGAGAAGATCTGCATCAACGAGGGCGACCTCGAAGAACGCGAGACGCCCGAGCCCGGCGACTACCTCACCGGCCACGGCATCATGCGCGGCACCCCCTCGGGCGCTTCGGAAGAGAAAGAGTTCTACAACATCCCCGGCGCCGTCGTCCAGGTCCCGCCCGCCGAGAAGGAAGGCAAGGGCATGGTCCTCGGCGTCATGGTCGAGGACTTCGCCAAGCAGGTCGGCCTGCCCAAGCCCGGCGAGACCGTGACCATCAAGGTCAAGGGCCCCGACAACCACGAGGTCGAGGAGATCCGCGGCACCGACCTCACCATCACCTTCGAGGTCGACCGCGTCGACCGCATCATCCCCGCCGACCTGAACACGGTCGTCGACCGCTACGGCTTCCAGTTCGCCGACGAACTCCGCGAGACCGTCCGCACCCGCCTGAAGCAGCGCGCCATCATCCGCCAGCAGGTCGCGATGCGTCAGCAGATCGCCGACTACCTCGTCGAGCACACCGAGATCGAGCTGCCCGAGCGCCTCACCGCGGGTCAGGCCGCACGCACCCTCGACCGCCGCCGGATGGAGCTCGCCTACCGCGGCGTGCCCGAGAACGAGATCGAGGAGCACATCGCCGAGCTCCGCGCCTCGTCGGACAAGAGCGCCGTCCGCGAGCTGAAGCTCTTCTTCGTGCTCAATCAGATCGCCGACGATCTGGATGTCACCGTGACCGAGGGCGAGATGAACGGGCGCATCGCCCAGCTCGCTTCCGAGCAGGGCGTCCGCCCCGAGAAGCTCCGCCAGGAATTGATCCGGCGCAACCGCGTCGGCCAGATCTTCAGCCAGATCCGCGAGCACAAGGCCATGGACGAACTGGTCAAGAAGGCCAAGGTCACCGACATCACCGCCGACGAGTTCGCCGAGAAGATGAAGGCCAAGCAGAAGGACGCGTAAGCCGCGTTCCGAGCCCATGAAACACAAGCGGCCCGCTCCGAGGAGCGGGCCGTTTTCATTCCTTGTTTGTTGTGCCCGTGCGAGTGAAATTGGATCAGCGTCGCCGGTTCAGGCCTCGCGTGTCTCGCGCAGCGCCTCTGGCGAGACCTCGCTCAGCGCGCCGCAGTTGGGGCAGATCACGCCGTACGCGCCCGCCCTTTGGCCCTGCAGGTTCTCGCCGCAGGAGTGGCAGACCGCTTGGTCGAACTGCGCGCCGATCTTGCTGACCGCGACCGCAACGGCGGTGATGGCCACCCCGACGACCGCCGCCATCGGCAACGCCGCAATCGAGATCACGCTGAACGCGGCGACACCCACCCCGATGAGCACCCCGAACGCCTTGAGTCTGGCTTTGGCGAGCAAACGCAAACTGAACCTCCGGACACGCGCCTCCTGAACCACCCGCAGAGCGCCGAGGCGTTTTCGCCCTGAACCAAGAGTCTATCGGCCCGGGTTGATGCGGGCCATAACCCCGCCATCGCGTGCCGCATAGATGCGTCTTATGCGTGAGAAATATGCGTCCGGCTCAGTCCATCGGGCGGTAGAGGTCGATGACCTCGCGGACCTTGTCGGGCGAGGGGATCGAGGCGATCTGGATCTCGATGCCCTCCTGCCCGGCGCTGGCGATGCCGATCGTCCCGACCCTCCAGATCCGCTCCCAGAAGCTCTGGCTGATGGTGATGTTTCGGATGTTGTCGTGCAGCACCTCGCTGGTGGCTTTCGAGAAGAGCCCCCGGCGCTGGATCGAACGCTTGTTGGTCACTCGGAGCGACTCCCCCAGCGTTCGGATCCGCCAGGCGATCAGCGAGACGACCGCGATCAGGATCACCAGCACCGAGGGGACCCAGAGCCAGTGCCCGTACTGTCCGCCCCGGGACATCACCCCGAAGTACACCGACCCAGCGCCCCCCGCCAGGAGCAGCAGCCAGAGCAGCGAGAACATCATCGGGCGTGCGCGGAACATCGCCGGGCGGAGAAAGAGCACCTGCTGCTCCGGCCCCGAGTCTGGGGGGTAGCCCGCCTCGGCCGCCCGGTCGCGGTCCGGCCGGTCGCCCGCGCCGCGCTTGGCTTCGTAGATCCGTTCGTGCTTGCCTTCGACATCCCGCTCGATCATGCGTCTGCTCCGCCTCGTGGTGCCGGACGCAGAGCCTATCCGGGTTGGGGCCGGCGTGATGGCCCGCGCGGCGGGTGTCGGCGGGGGCCTTGCTCTATAGTCGCAGCCCTCCGATGCGCATCGTTCTTGTCAACTGGGCCCGGATCTGGCACGGCGCCTCCGTCGGCGGGGGGGTCAACGGCTACGCCCAGTCCCTCGCCCTCGCCCTGCGCGACCTCGGGCACGAGGTCTTTAGCCTCTGCGCCGGCACCGCGTACAGGCGGGACGCCAGAGGCGGGGCCTGCCACATCCGGCGCCACCCCGACTGGCTGAAGATCCCCGTCTACGAGGTCTTCAACTCGCCGGTGCGTGCGCCCAGCCACCTACAGTTCGACAGCCCCGAGGGCGAGATCACCCACCCCGAGCTCGAGCGACAGGTCGGCGACCTGTTCTCGTGGCTCCGGCCCGATGTCGTCCACTTCCACAACATCGAGGGCCTGACTGCGGGCTGCATCCACGCGGCCAAGCGGGCGGGCGCGACGGTGCTCTACAGCCTGCACAACTACCACACGATCTGCCCCCAGGTGTACCTGATGCAGGGGCGGGTGCTGCCCTGCCGGGACTTCGACAACGGGCACAACTGCGTCAACTGCCCGAAAAAGTTCGACCAGCCCGGCGCAGAAGACAGCAAGCCCAAGCGTCTCGGCGGCCCGCAGCGAGCCGATCCCAAGGAGCCCCTGCCGGGCGTGGTGGTCGAGAGCGCCGATGCCGTGGGGCGCGAGATGGTGTTGGCCGTGCCCGATCGGCGGGGCTCGACCTTGCGGATCCTTGGCCAAGTCGCCGGCGCGCCAACGCCGCCTGTTCCCCTCGACAACACCCCGACCCCTGAGCCCGAGAGCGATCGCCCGCCCAACGCGTACGCCCGGCGCCGGGCGGCGATGATCGACGCGCTGAACGCCTGCGACCGCGTGCTCGCGGTCTCACGCTTCGTCGCCGAGAAGTTCTGCGCGATGGGCGTCGAGCGGGCCCGCGTGCAGACGCTCACGATCGGCACGCGCATGGCCGAGTTGGTTCACGAGAGCCCAGGCGCCGTCGCCCCGCCACGCCCCCGCGCCGAGCGCAACGACGGCGGCCTGCTCAAGCTCCTCTTCCTCGGCTTCCACAACCCCTACAAGGGCCTGCCCCTGCTCGCCGACGCGATCGAATCGCTCGAACCCGAAACACTCGAACGGATCCACCTCTGCGTCCACGCGGCCGGGGCCAAGGCCATCGAGTCCCGGTTCCGACGCATCGAGTCCCGCCTCGGTCGCATGACCTACAGCGGCGCGTACCAGTACGAAGATGTGCCCTGGATCATCGGCGGGGCGGATATCGGCGTCGTGCCCTCCGTCTGGTGGGACAACGGGCCGCAGACGGTCATGGAGATGCTCGCCTGCGGCGTGCCGGTGCTCGGGGCCGAGCTCGGCGGCATCCCGGACTTCATTGAGGACGGGGTCAACGGGCTGCTGTTCAGGGGCGCCGACGCGGCGGACCTGGCGGACAAGATCCGGAGACTCGTGGGCGAGCCGGGGCTGGTCGAGAAGCTCAGGGCGGGCGTGCGGGCGCCGAAGTCGATGTCGGCCCATGTTCGTGAGATCGAGTCGGTGTACGCCTCGCTCTTGGGCTCTGCAGCCCCATGACGGGGCGGGCCCGGCCCGGGTGGCGTAGAGTCCCCGCCTTGACCGGCATCCGACCAGAACAGCAGGCAGGCCAGGCCCGTCGCGGCAAGGCCAAAGACGCCGTCGCGACCCCGACGGTCGGTGTCTGCATCGTGACCTGGAACCGGGCGTCGGATGTGGACCGGGTGCTCGACGCGCTGAGCCGCCAGCGGTTCCCGACCGAGTACCTGCATGTCTTCGTGATCGACAACGCCTCGACCGACGGCACCGAAGCGCTCCTGACCGAGCGTTGGAGCCCGGACCGCATCGTCGACAACCCGACCGAGCGGGCCGAGGCGCCGGCTTTCAGCGTCCGCGAGCGCGACGAGGGCGTGCCCAACCGGGGCGGGTTCGGATCGCTCACGATCGTGCGCAACACGGCGAACCTCGGCGGGTGCGGGGGGTTCAACACCGGCTTCCGCGCGGTCGAGGCGTTCATGGACGGCGCGGGTTCGGAGGCGAGGCCGGACTTCGTGTGGCTGGTCGACGACGACATCGACCTGCCGCCCGACGCGCTGGAGCACCTGGTGGGGGCGGCGGTCGCCGATCCGGAGATCGGGCTTGTCGGCTCGCGGACGGTCGACCTGGGCGACCGCGAGCGGACGATCGAGTCGACGATCTACTTCAACCCGAGCGAAGGCGTGATGGCCGACGAGCCCGAGCCCGGCCATCCCCGGCGCAGCACGCACGAGGCGTGGGCGGAGACGGTGGGGGGGCCTAAGGGTGGCGACGGGTACACGGGCCTGCGCGAGGTCGATGTCGTCAGCGCGTGCTCGCTGCTCGCCCGCTGGAGCGCGGTGCGCGAGGTCGGCTATTGGGACACGCGGTTTTTCATCTACTGCGACGATGCGGACTGGTGCCTGCGCTTCGGCAACGCGGGCAAGCGGGTCGTGCTGAACCTCGACGCGGTCGTGTACCACACGCCCTGGCACCACAAGCTCACGCCCGCGAGGCTCTACTACGCCAAACGCAACCTGCTCTGGATGATCGAGAACAACTTCCCGCCAGCCGACAGCGAGCGGATGTGGCGCCGTCACGGCGACCGCATGCTCAAGGAGGCGATGCGTGCCGTGCTGCGCCGGAGGCTCGTGCACGCCGAGATCGTCCGGCGCAGCGTCGCCGACGCGATGCAGGGGCGTGGCGGTAAGCTCGACATGCAGATCCCCGGCCCCGAGCCCTTCGCCGAGGCGCTCCGGAGCGTGGGCGCGGCGAAGCCCGGGGCGAGCGTTGTCCTCTGCTGCCCCAACAAGCGTGCGCTGCAGGCCGCGGCGGCGCTGCGCGATGCGGCGCGCGATGCGGGGATCTCGCCTCGCTGGATCGAGCTGGTGCACAACCGCGTTCCCGGCGCGCACGAGGGCGCGAGCGAAGCGCAGCGCGTCGTGTACTCTGACAACAAGCGATCGAAGATCAGGCGCCAGTTCCCGCTGCTGTTCAAGCGATCGGTTGCGTGCGTTGTTTTCGATCACGAGAACGACTTCCCGCTGCTGGCCGCCCCCGCGGCGGTGCATATCGACACTTCCAAGCCCGAGAGCGCCGTCGTCGAGCGGCAGCCGCTGGGCGCGAGGATCGCCTGCATGGCGAGAGTCGGGCGGACGATGCTCAAGCTCCGGCGCTCGCCGCACGGCCCGGAGCCGCGAGGGTCGAAGGCATGAGCCGGGGGCATTCTGCAAAGGCCGAGCCCTACACCCCGCCCCCGGGCTGGCCGACGACCGATCGTCCGATGACGATCGCGTTCCTGGGCTGGGCGAGGCTGAGCCTGCAGGGCAAGGAGGGCAGCGGGTACAACCTCTCCGCCTCCGACCTCGCGTCGGGATTGGCGCTCTCGGGCCACCGCGTGGTGTATTTGCGGTCGGGGTTTGAGTACTCGTTCCGGCCGGGCCCGTTCATCAGGAAGCACGAGAGCTGGCGAGGCATCGACTGCTACCGCCTCTTCAACAGCCCCAATCTCGCCCCCGCCCTCTTCAACTTCAAGAACATGGACCGCGAGCGGTCGTGCCCGAAGCAGACGGGCCTCGTCCTCCGATGGCTCGACGAGCAGAACGCCCAGAGCGTGCACATCCACTCGCTTGAGGGCTTCAGCATCGACCTCGTGGGCGCGATCCGGCGCAGCGGCCGGCCCGTCGTCATCACCACGCACAACTACTGGCCCGTCTGCCCCCAGGTCGATCTGCTCTACAACGAAACGCATGTCTGCACCGACTACGAGGGAGGCAAGCGCTGCGAGAGCTGCTTCGATCCCGCGCCCCCGTTCAACGCCAAAGTGCGTCGGCGACTCGAGCAGACGGCGCTCCGCATGTTCGGCGCGCCCGCGGGCAATCTCGTCCGCGCGATGCTGACGACGCGTGTCAAACTCAAGCGGGGCGAGCTCAGGACAAACGGCCTCGAACCCGACACATCGGCGCCGGACCAGGAACTCGCCCTCGGCTTCGAGGTCGATGACCAGCCGACCCACGACGGCACCATCGCCAAACGCTACGACATCGACCCCGAAGAGCTCCCACCCGAGCTCGGCCGATCGCCCATCGACCAGAACGAGCGGTTCCTCAACGCGACGCATCATCTGCAGGTCCTGAACAACTACGGCAAGCGCCGCGTCGAGGGCGTGGAGATGCTCAACGAGGCCTCGCTCGTCACGCCTCCAAGCGGATTCATGTGCCGCGTGTACGAGTCGATGGGTGTTCAGCCGTCCAAGCTCCGCCAGGTGCGCCTCGGCCAGCCTCACTTCGACGCGATCAACCGGCGCGTGCGCCGGTGGCCGTATTACAGGGTGCGTCCGTGGGATCCCCAGACCGCCCGTCGCCCTTTGCGTCTGGCGTTCTTCGGCACGGTGCGCCACAACAAGGGGCTCGATGTGCTGGTGCGGGCGATCCCGCTGCTCGACCCCGAAGTGCGCCGCCGGTGCCAGTTCCTGGTCCGTGCCGCCGGCCCGGACGCGATCCACCGCAAGCGGCTTGCGCCATACCCCGAGGTCTCGTTCCTCGGCGGGTACGACACCGACCAGTTGCTCGCCGCGACTGGCGAGTTCGATGTCGGGATCCTGCCCTTCGTCTGGTTCGAGAACTCGCCGTTGGTGCTGCTGGAGTTTCTGCACGCGGGCAAGTTCGTGCTCTCGTCGCGACTCGGCGGCCCGCCCGAGTGGGTGGTCGAGCCCGGCTCGCCGGGTTCGGAAGCCAACGAGGGTCTGGGCAACGGGCTGCTGTTTCCCGGCGGAGACCCCGAGGCGTTGGCCGAGCGGATCCGTCGCGTCGCGACGGGCGAGGTGACGATCCCGAGCCCGGCGGAGGTCCACGCCGTCTCGAAGCTCCACAGCTATCCCGCGCATGTCCGCGAGGTCGAGTCGATCCACCGCTTGTTGCTGGAGGGCGCGGTCTCGGGCGAGGCGTCGGAGGCCGCAGAACCTGCTGGTTCTCGAACGCCGCCCGATCGCATGCAACACCAGATTGCCCGATAACCCCCGAACCGCCCTGGCCGATCCTGCGCGGGGGCGGAAACCGCAGCTGAGGGCTTGCGGCGGGGCGGGTTGTGCCGATATCAACGGTCGTATTGAAACCCGGGGCTCGCCCGGCGGTTGACCCGAAGTTCGCCCGGCGCGCCGAGTTGCGCGATCGTCGACGGCCCATCGCGGGGGCCGGCCGGCGCGACAGATACAACCTGCAGAGGTGCTTTTCATGTTCCGAGCCGCTCGTCTTCTGCTTGTGCTCATCGCGGCCGTCGCCTTTGCGACGCCCGGCCTCGCCTCAGAGCCCTTCCGCATCGGCTATCACCAGCAGCCCTCGATCAGCCCCGACGGCGATCTCATCGTCTTCTCCTGGTCGGGCGACCTCTGGGCAGTCAAGGCCGATGGCGGCGCAGCCACTCGCCTGACCACCCACGCCTCGCACGAGGGACGCAGCGCCTTCAGCCCCTGCGGCACGATGCTCGCCTTCGAGTCGGACCGCGAGGGCACGCGCAACCTCTTCGTCATGCCCCTGATCCGCAAGGACACGGGCGTCGTCGGAGGCCAGACCAGGCGCGTCACCCGCGTCAACCAGTTCTTCAACCTCGGCAGCTTCTCCGCCTGCGGCGACTACCTCTACTTCTCGTCGATGATGGACCGCGCCATCGACCGCCAGCCCCGCATGTACAAGGTCCCGGTCAACGGCGGCGCCATCCAGCGCATCACCGACGCCTTCGGCCAGATGCCCACCGCCGCCCCCGACGGCGAGCATGTCCTCTTCTCCAAGGGGCGCTACCAGTGGGACCGCCCGATCTATCGCGGCAGCGGCTCGATGAACATCTTCTCGCTCCACATGCCCTCCGGTGAGTTTAAGCGTTACACCGAGTTCGACGGCAACGACTTCGACGCGATCATGACCGAAGACGGCTCGGTGGTCTTCGTCTCCTCGCGCGACGGACAGAACAACCTCTGGAGGCTCGACACCGGCGCCACCGACGCCGAGCGGCGCAGGCTCCACCAGCTCACACGCTTTGCGCCTTCAGAAGATGACATCACCATCGCGCACGGCGTGCGACACTTCTCCGCCTCGCCCAACGCCAAGCACGGCGTCTTCCTCGTCTGGGACACCCTCTACACCATCGACCTCACCGACCGACGCGCACGCCCCCGCGCGATCGAGGTCTTCGCCTCTCCCGATTTCGACGGCCTTGAGATCAGGCCTATGAACATCAGCTCCAGCGCCTCAGAGGCGGTCATGAGCCCCGACGGCAAGACGATGGCCGTTACAACGCGAGGCGAGATCTTCGTCCGCCCGACCGCCGACGGACGCAACACGCGCCGCGTCACAAACACCGCCGCACGCGAGGAAGACCTCGCCTGGTCGCTCTGCGGCACCTACCTCTACTTCTCCGCCGACGAACAAGGCGTCCGCAGCATCTACCGGGCTTCGGTCTCGCTCGCGCAGATCGATCTCGACGACGGCCTTGCGCCGGCCAAGCCGGAGCGCAACGGCGGCGAGGTCGACCCGCTCGCCGGCGAATGGGCCTGCACCGCGAAGGGGCCCGAGCCGCTCCCGGAGGCCGGTGTCCCCTTCACCATGTTCGTCGAGCGCGACGGGGACGACTACAAGATCCGCCTGAGCGCCTACGGGCTGCTCGAAGCGCCCGCGACCGATGTCTCGATCTCCAACGGCTCGATGACCTTCACCGTCACCTTCGACGGGCGTTCCGCCTCGTTCGACCTCCAGGTTGACGGCGAGTCCCTCTCGGGGACGGCGACGGCCGAGGGTGTGACCGCCGAAATCACAGGCTCGCGCACCACCCGCCCCGAGCCCGCAAAGGAAGAGAAGAAGGAAGAAGAGAAGAAGGACGACAAGCCCTCCCCCGGCGACCGCTGGGAGTCGGCCCTCCGCTTCGACACCGAGCCGCTCATCCACACCGGCGAGCATGTCTTCAAGCCCATGCCCGCCCCCGACGGCCGGCGCATGCTCTACCTCCGCGACCGCGGCGACCTCATCCTCCGCGACCTCGCCACCGGCGAGGACCGCGTGATCTTCGAGTGGTGGAGCGAGCCCGATGTGCAGTGGCTCGGCAACAGCCGCCAGATCGTCTTCAGCCGCACAAACCTCAACTTCGGCTCCGATGTCTTCCTGCTCGACCTCGACGATCCCGACCTCCGCGAGATCAACCTCAGCCGCCACCCCGACATCGACACGATGCCGCGCGTGTCGGCCGACGGCAAGGTCGTCGCCTGGCGCAGCGACCGGCGCAACAGCACCTTCAGCTACGACATCTGGACCGTCTTCCTCGACAAGTCGCTCGAAGAGATGCCCGACTACGAGATGGACGCCTACTTCACCCGCGCCGCCAGGCAGGCCCGCAACGCGAGCCCCATCGACCCGCCCGACTTCTCAGACGCGGGCGAGTACGAGCCCCAGGACGCCTACGAGCTCGACGCCGAAGACGCGTGGCTCCGCCTGCGTCGCCTGACCTCCGGCGGCAGCAGCGCCAACGATGTCGCCGTCACCCCCGCGGGCGACCGCATCCTCTTCACCGCTCGCATCGGCAGCGACTACAGCTTCTGGTCGGTCAACCCCAGGGGCGGCGCTCGGCGCACCGTCCACTCCGGCGGCGTCAGCAATGTCTCGATGAACCTCAAGGGCGATACCGTCACCTACACAGTCGGCGGCGTCGCACGCTCGGCCAATGTCACCGGAGGCGGCGCCAAGACCTACTCCATCGACGCCCGCATCATCGTCGATGTCGTCGCCGAGCAGACCCAGAAGTTCTACGAGGCCGTCACCACGATCGGGCGCATCTTCTACCACCCGACCCTCAAAGACCTCGACTGGGAGGGCAAGACCCAGCGCTACCTCCAGCTCGCCCAGGCCACGCGCACCAGCGCCGATTTCAACTCCGTCGTCAACATGATGTTCGGCGAGCTCGACGGCTCGCACCTGGGCATCTCCGGCGGTGACAGCTACAACTCGCCCTCGATCCTCACCGGTTTCCTCGGCGTCTTTACAGAGCCCGTCGAGGGCGGGCACAAGGTCACCCATGTCATCCCGCGCTCGCCCGCCGACGCCGACCGCACCCGCCTGCACGAGGGCGAGGTCATCGTCGCGGTCAACGAGCACCACTTCGGCGACGGGATCCCCGACATGTGCCTCATGGCCGCCCTGGAGGGCACCTCGGGTCGTGAGGTCCTCCTCGAAACCCGCACCGCCGAGGGACGCACCCGCTTCGTCCTCATCACCCCGATGAGCTCAGGCCAGTACTCCAACCTGATGTACGAGAACGAGGTCCTCGACCGCAGGCGGTTCGTCGAGGAACGCTCGGGCGGACGCATCGGCTACCTCCACATCCAGGGCATGAACCAGCCCTCGCTGCAGACCTTCATCCACGACCTCTTCGTGGCCGCCGACGGCAAGGAGGGTCTGCTCATCGATGTCCGCGACAACGGCGGCGGCTCCACCACCGACTACCTCATGGCCTCCCTCACCGCCCCGGCCCACGCATACACCGTCCCGCGCGGCACCAACCCCGACCTCGTCCAGCCCGACCACTATCCCCGCGACCGCCGCTACATCTACCCCTACCAGAGGCCCATCTCCGTGCTCATCAACAGCTACTCCTTCTCCAACGCCGAAATCTTCGCCCACGCCGTCAAGACATCAGGACGCGGCAAGCTCGTCGGCGAGGCGACCTACGGCGGCGTGATCTCCACCGGCGCCTTCACCCTCATCGACGGCAGCCGCGTCCGCCGGCCCTACCGGGGCTGGTACCTCCCCGACGGCACAGACATGGAGAACAACGGCGCCGAGCCGGACATCTTCGTCCTCCAGAAGCCCGAGATGGAGGCCAAGGGCCGCGACCTGCAGCTCGAAGCCGCCATCGACGAGATCATCGAGCGGATCGACGCTTCCGACGACCCGCTCTGGCGCTACCAGCAGGTCAACGACCGCTGACGCTTCCCGAGGCCCCTGACCCTCGCCTGAGACCGCATCGGGCGGGCGGAGTTCTACACTCCGCCCGCCCATGTTTTTTCCCGCCTCCGCCTGGCTGCACGATCTCGACCCGTTCCTCTGGCGCATCACCGGGGACTTCGGGGTCCGCTGGTACGGCCTGAGCTATGTCGCCGGCTTCGTGATCGCCTGGGCGGTCTTCCGCTGGCTCTCGGGGCGGGGGGCGCTGGCGATCCCCAAGGAGCGGGCCGCCGACGCCGTGCTGATCCTCGCCCTCTGCGTCGTCATCGGCGGGCGCTTCGGCTACGCCCTGTTCTACCAACCCTCGCTGCTGATCTCGTTCGAGGCGTCCTTCCCCTGGTGGTCGATGGTGATGATCAACAAGGGGGGCATGGCCAGCCACGGGGGCATGATCGGCGGGCTTCTCGCCTGCTGGTGGATCAGCAAGGGGTTCAAAGACGAGCGGGGCGAGCGGATCGGACGGTGCCCGCCCCTGCACATCGCCGACGCGGTCTGCCTGGCCGCGCCCTTCGGCATCTTCCTCGGACGCGTGGCCAACTTTGTCAACGGCGAACTGCTCGGACGCGTCGTGGCGCCCTACGGCGAGCCGGGCCCACGCTGGGGCGTCAAGTTTCCCAAGGAAGCCCTCGAACGCTTCGGCGAACTCCCCGAAACCCAGCAGCGCCTGCTGATCGGGTTCGTCGACCGCCCCGAGTTCGGCCAAAGCGTGATGGCCGCCGCCGACCCCGACCGCGCCTTTGCGAGCCGGTTCAACGAACTGCTCTCCCGCATCCAGCAGGGCGACGCGGCCCTCGCCCGCGAGCTCGAGCCGCTCATCAACACGCGCCCGCCCTCGCAGCTTCTCCAAGCGCTCGCCGAGGGCGTGGTGGTGGGGCTGGTCGTCTGGTTCGTTGCGAGAGTGCCGCGAAAGCCGGGCGTTGTCGGCTGCTGGTTCCTGATCTCCTACGGCGTCGGACGCGTGCTCACCGAGTTCGTCCGCCTGCCCGACGCCCACCTGCGCACGCAGCAACTCCTCGGCCTCAGCCGCGGACAGTGGCTCAGCGTGCTGATGGTGATCGCGGGAATCGTGCTGCTGCGCGTGCTCTCGAAGCGCGGTGAGCCGATGGGCGGGTGGCTCAAGCCGGCAGGTCGCGCCGCCCGTTGATCCGCTCTCGCCGCCGATCGACCACAAACAGCACGCCCACGATCGCCACGCCGACCGCCGCGGGCCAGGCGACGCTCAGCCAGAACGCCCCCGAGCTCGCGGCTCGCGACGCCTCGTCCAGCACGATCGAGCCCGGCAGACGCAACGCCCCGAGCATGATCCCCGTCAGCACCGCCATCGTCAGGTCGTGCGCCCGGTCCAGCAGCGTCGAAACGGCGCGGCTGAACGCGTAGATCCCCACGCCGATCCCCGCCAGAAACACGCCGAAGAAGACCGCGTCGGAGACCAGCCCGCGAGCAGTCAGCTCCGTGATCGGCCCCTGCGTCCGCCCGAGCAGCGCCAGCGTCTCGCCGATCAGCGCGTGCAGCGAGCCGAACACGGCGTGGTACTGCCCGAGAAACAGCAGCAGGAACGAACCGCTCAGCCCGGGCAGAATCATCGCGCTGATCGCGATCGCCCCGCAGACGAACACATACACGAGGCCCGAGCGGCTCTCGCCCAGCACCACCGCCGGCGGCATCGTCTCGATCCACGCCTCGAACGCCGCCTTGTCGCGGAACACCACCACGCCCTCGGGGTCGGTTTCGAGCACCGATCTCGGGTCGTACACAACCGGCTGCAGCGTGAGGTTCTCGCGCTGGCCGATCGCCGCCGTGGTCTGCAGCACCTCGTCGAGGTCGCCCGGGTGGCGCAGCCTGCCCGGGTAGACGGCGACCGTTGCGTTGCCGGCAACGGCCCGTTCTTCCAGCTCCAGCCCCGTTTGCTGCAACCCGACGATCAGCCACGCCGCGCAGGCGCCCGCGAGGATCCCGACCCCGTGACGCACGCCGAACGACTTCATCTTCGCAAGCGGGATCGCGGCCGAGGCGAGGATCAGCCCGAAAAAGAACGCGTACATCGGCCCGGGCTGCTCGTCCATCAGCGTCGTGATGACCTTGCTCATCGTCACGATCGCGATGCCGATGCCCAGCGCGATCGGGATCAGCGTCCCCCAGTGGAACGCCAGCACGCCCGTGATCGCCTCTCGAACTCTGCCCCTCGCCAAAAGCCCAAGAGGCTTGACCGAGACCGACGCCAGCGCGTTGATGAACCGCTCGTAGATCCCCGTGATGAAGGCGATCGTTCCGCCCGAAACCCCGGGCACGACATCCGCCATGCCCATCGCGAACCCGCGCACAAAGACGCCGAGCGCATCCAGCGGCCGCAAGCCGCGGCGCGTGGGGGAGGCGGGGTCTGCGTTCGGGTGCTCTGCCGGTGGTTGTGTCAACGCCTACTCCTGCCGGCATCGGGGCCGGACCCTACCCTGCTGGCCGATGCAGGGCGCCGCCGGGCCGGAGCGTATCCGACCCGGCGACCGCGGAACCTACATCGTCCGGGCCGGGCCCGGTCCTGACGGAGGCTTTCGATGACAGTGCTGGTGACAGGAGGGGCGGGGTTCATCGGGAGCCACGCCGTGCAGCGGCTGCTGGCCGAGGGCCACAAGGTCGTCGCGATCGACAACCTGTTCCGGGGGCATCGCAAGCCGATGGAGCTGCTCGCCGAGCGTCACCCGGATCGCCTGCTCTTCGAGCAGTGCGACATCGCCGACGCCGGGCGCGTCGCCGAGCTGCTCACCGAGCACGCGGTCGACACCGTCATGCACTTTGCCGCCAAGGCGTATGTCGGCGAGTCCGTCGACGACCCGATCGACTACTACGAGAACAACACCGCCGGCTCGATCGCCCTGCTCAAGGCGTGCGACGCCTCGGGGGTCGAGCGGTTTGTTTTCAGCAGCACCGCCGCGACCTACGGCGAGCCCCCGGACCGCATGGTCCCCATCCCCGAGGATTGCCCGAAAGAGCCGATCAATCCCTACGGCTACTCCAAGCTCGTCTTCGAGCGCGTGCTGGAGGACTGGGCCCACGCCCGCCAGAAGGCGGGTCGCCCGGTCGCGTTCGCGGCGCTGCGCTACTTCAATGTCGCCGGCTCGGACCGCACGGGCCTCCTGGGCGAGGACCACACGCCCGAGACGCACCTGATCCCGGTCATCCTGCAGGCCGCGATGGGCACGCGCTCGCACATCGCGATGTTCGGCACCGACTACCCCACGCCCGACGGCACCTGCCAGCGCGACTATGTGCATGTCGAAGACCTCATCGACGCCCATGTCCGCGTGATGGAGGCCCTCAAGCCCGGCGACGACCGGCGCTACAACATCGGGATCGGCCGGCCGTACTCCGTCCGCGAGGTGGTCGACGCGGCCAAACGGGTGACAGGGGTCGACTTTGAGGTCCGCGAAGCCGACCGCAGGCCCGGCGACCCCGCACGCCTGTACGCGGATCCTTCGAGGATCAGGAGCGAACTGGGTTGGGAGGCGCAGGTAACCGATCTGGACGAGATTATCGCCTCCGCCTGGAACTGGATGCGCAAGCACCCCAAGGGCTACTCGTCGTAGCCGCCAACCGGCGCGAAAGTCAGGACACTGTGCGCACAGCACGCGACAACTCCGAGGGGGCCGGCCGATGCTGATGGCCGTCAGCCCCTACCACCTGACCACGCGCGAAGCGCCGGCGATGGCGGCGCTCCTCCTGGCCGAACGAGTCGTGACGATGATGCCCACGCCCAGCGCGCACCAGCGCGAGGAGGATGTCCGTCGCGCGACCGAACTCGCCCCGGGCTACCTCGCCTTCATGGAGTCGTGGAGCTGGTCGATGCCGCTCTGGAAAGCCGGCGTCATCACGCCCGTGCTCGGGGGCGACGACCCCGCCGGCGATGTCCGCGAGGCCCTCGACCGCATCACCGCCGACGACCGCTACGCCGAGCTCCGCCCCTTCATGCGACCCGAGCTCTTCGACGGCGACGAGCGATCCCTCGATGTCATCTCCGCCGATGTCTTGAAGGGCGGGCCGGACCCGGCGATCAGCGTCCCCGTCGCCGCGGGGATCGACGCGTTCGCCTCGCGCTACGGCGTCTGCGTCGCCCGCGCCACGCCGACCTCCATCGCGCAACGCGCCGAAGAGCGGATGGGCGAGCGCCTCTTTGCGATGTGCCTGCCCGTGGTCATCCAGGCCGAGGCCGAGCGCCTGCTCGACGCGCGCAAAAGGCTCGAACCCGAACTCGCCGATCTGCACCGCGCCCTGCGCATGGTGCTCGACGATCCCGACGAGACCTCACGCGCCGACCTCGCCGAGGCGGGCCGACGCTACAGCGAGGCCTTCAAGATCGAGCACGACGCGATCTGCACCAACGACGACCCCGACGACATCCGCGTCGTCACCGCACACGCGACGCTGACGGCCGTCCGCCTCCCGCCCGACGCGGTGCTCAAGTCCAGCGTCGCCGCGGCGCGCTCCGTCGGCGCCGCCCGCCAGCGCGCCGGCTCGCGGGCCGCGACACTCCCCGCCCGCCTGCCCGACGCGCCCGGCGGCGTGACCACCCTGCTCATCAAGCCGCTGGGACGCTGAGCGTCCCGACCCCAAAGCCCCCGGAAGGGAACCCGCCTCCGCGGCGCGTACGCTGCTGTATGGCACACAACGACAGCGGCTCAGGGACTCCGTCCGCCCGCCCGGCCAACCGCCTCGCCGAGGCCTCCAGCCCCTACCTCCTCCAGCACGCGCACAACCCCGTCGACTGGTATCAATGGGGGCCCGAGGCGTTCGAGGAGGCGCGACGGCGCGATGTGCCCATACTCCTCTCGATCGGCTACTCGACCTGCTACTGGTGCCATGTCATGGAGCGCGAGTCCTTCGAGAACGAGGACATCGGGCGCGACATGTCCGAAAAATTCGTCTGCATCAAGCTCGACCGCGAAGAACGGCCTGATGTCGACGATGTCTACATGGCCGCCACCCTCCTCCTCCACGGCTCGGGCGGTTGGCCCATGACCGTCTTCCTCGAACCCGAGAAGCTCCGCCCCTTCTGGTGCGGCACCTACTTCCCCCCCGAGCCCCGCGGCAGCGTCCCCGGCCTGCCCCAGGTCCTCGAAGGCATGCGCGAGGCGTGGGACAACCAGCGCGAAATGGTCATCAATCACGCCGAAGAGATCGCAAACGCCGTGCGCGAGCACCTCGGCGTCTCGCCCAAGACCGCCACGCTCGGCAGCCGCCAGGTCGCCGACGCGGCGGGTGTTCTCCTCCGCTCGTTCGACCGCACGCACGGGGGCTTCGGCGGCGCGCCCAAGTTCCCCCAGGGCCCGAACCTGCGCTTCCTCGCCGAGGTCGTCGGCGTCGCCGGCGACGACGCCACCGGGCACGCCATCGACCACGCCCTGCGCTTCACCCTCGACAAGATCTGCGCCGGGGGCGTGTTCGATCAGGTCGGCGGCGGCCTGCACCGCTACGCCGTCGACGGGCACTGGACCGTCCCGCACTTTGAGAAGATGCTCTACGACAACGCGCAGCTTCTGGAAGTGCTGGCGGCCTCGGCCGAGGCGAACAGCGACACCTTCCACGCCTCGGCCGCCAACGCGATCATCGACTTCGTCCTGCGCGAGATGACCGGCCCGGACGGCGGCTTCTCCTCCGCCCAGGACGCCGAGGTCGACGGGCGCGAGGGCCTGAACTACCTCTGGACCGCAGAAGAAATCGACGCCGCGCTCGGCGAGGACGACGCTTCGTTCGCCAAGCGCGTCTTCGGTGTCGACAAGGGCCCGAACTTCCAGGACCCGCATCATCCGTCGGACGACCCGAAGAGCGTCCTCCGCCTCACCGACCGCCCCGAGCATGTCGCCCGCGAGATGGGGCTCTCTGAAACAGATTTCCTTCAGCGCCTTACAAGCGTGAAGGCCGCGCTGCTCGACGCCCGGTCGCGGCGAAAGGCCCCGGGGACCGACGACAAGATCATCGCCTCGTGGAACGGCATGATGATCGGCGCAATGGCCAGAGCGGGCGTGCTGCTGAAGCGTCCCGACGCGATCGACGCCGCCGAGCGTGCCGCGGCGTTCGTGATCGACACCATGGCGCCGGACGGGCGCCTGCACCGCACATGGCGCGGCGGCCGCCTCGGCCCGCCCGCCTTCCTCGAAGACTACGGCGCGATGATCTCCGCACTCGCCGAGTTGCACAAGGCCGGGCGCGGCGAAGGCCGCTGGCTCGAAGCCGCCAAGAACCTCCGCGCCGAAGCCATGAAGCGTTTCGCCTCACCCGACGCCCCCGGCGTCCTCTTCGACGCCGAGCCCGAAGCATCGGAGCTCTTCGTGCGCACACGCTCGACGCACGACGGCGCAACACCCTGCGGCACATCGCTCATGCTCAACGCCCTCATCGATCTCGCCGAAGCCGCTGACGACGCCGAGCCGCTCAACGACACGATCGCACTGCTCGAATCCGTCTCGCGTTTGGTCCGCGAGAACCCGGCGAGCACGATCAACTCGACTCGGGCCCTCCTCCGCCTGCTCAAGACCGAAGCGCCAAAGGCCGCCCCGCACCTCTTCGCCGAGCCCGACGACCATGCAGCGCAGGAAGAGCCCGACTTCGTCCAGCCCGAGGCCGACTTCACGCCCGTCGAGATCTACGCCGAGACCGAACGCGTGAGCGTCGGCCCCGAAAGCCCCGCGATCTTCAAGATCGTGCTGCGCCTCAAAGAGGGCTGGCACATCCTCGCGGCCGACCCGGGGCCCGAAGCCGCCGACATGGGCCTGATTCCGACGCGCGTGCTGGTGACCGGGGGCAAGGGGATTGCCGCCTACGCCGACTATCCCAAGGGCGAGCCTTACCGCCCGCCCTTCGCGGGCGAAGACGCCCCGGAGATCCTCGTGTACAAGAGCGATCAGGAGTTTGAGGTCGCCGTCGAGCTCGAAGGCGAATGGGAAGGCACGCCCGTGCTCGCCCTGCGCTTCCAGGCCTGCACCGACGACGCGTGCCGGCAACCCTCGATGCTCGAACTCGATGTCGCGATCGACCCGGAGGGTTAGAGGCAAAGCCCCGCGGCGCTGTCATCGGAGCGTGGCACGGGCGTCCCGCCCGTGCGAACACAGCGGCAACACTCGGCACGCTTCTGGCGGCGTCCTCGCCCGCCGAACACTCAACCCGTCGCCCGCTCCAGCCATCTCGTGATCCGATCCGCGTGCCGGGGCAGGAAGAAGAAAAGCGTGCGGTGCCCGCCGGTGTGGGTCAGGCTTGAGGGCTCGCCGAGCCGTTCCTGCAGCAGCCTCCCCGTCTCGGCGGGCACCCAGGTGTCGCGAGTGGCACGCACGGCCAGCACCGGCTTATCCCTGAGCAGCGGCGCCGTGTGATACGGATCGAGCACCGAGTGATCGAGATAGCGCGAAGCGACCGGGCCGAAGAGCGCGCGTTGTGTCGGGGTTTCATCATCGCACCCGAATCGCACGCCGCCGTGGGTGAGCGAGCTGTTGATCGCGATCTCCGCGATGTTCGCCCCGCCCCCGACGAGCACGACCGCATCGATCCGCTCGCGAAGATACGCCGAGGCGGTCACCGCTGGCATCGCCCCGGCGCTGAACCCGATCACCGCAACCGGACGCCCGCGCAGAAACGAGAACCGCTCCATCGCGTAGTCCAGCGCAGCTTCCGCGGCGTACGCGTGCTCGGCCAGGCGGTCGTCGACGCGATGCGCCATCGCGGCGGCGACGCCGTCCACATCCGACTCGTCGCACAGCCGGTAGAACCCGCGGCTCAGCCGCGCGGCCTCATCTATCAGCAGCCGCCGGTCTCGTACGAGCGATTCGTGAAGCTCTCGGGCTTCTGCCCGCTTGTCGTCCGGTTGCGATTCGTCCCGGGATTGTTCGAGAAACGCCGCTTCCAGTAAGGATCGTGTCGTCAGATCCTCCCGGATCTCATCGATTCGCTTCGTCGCCTCTTCGCTGACGGGCGAGCCGATTCCCGACTCGGTCGACACGCTCAGCACGAGCCAGCCCTCGCGCCGCAGGGCTTCGGTCACGCGCCGCTCGAAGCTCGTGCCGTACATCGCAGTGAAATGGATCAGGACGCCGCGGGCGTCTTCGGGCGCTTCGGTCGGCAGGTGCAGGGCCATCCCATGGCTGAGCGCGATGCGTTCAAAGAGCGCGGTTCGCCGGACGCCGATCGCGCGGTACATCCTGTCATCGTGGCGGATAAAAAAGTCACGGCTCAGCCTGCGCTGCCGCTCCTTGCGGCGCGAGAATTCGGGCGAAGAAGTCCGCAGCGAGGTCAAAAACCTTGCGTTGGGCAGGAAGCCGTAGATGTACTCCGATTCCGGATCGGCCTTGTTCGCTCGCTCAAGATCTGAATACACGCGGAGCAGGCCCCGCCCTGTGAGCATCGCGTGGTGGACCTCGTGCGAGGGGCGTCTGGTCTCCGGGTCGACCAGCGACGCCAAGCGAGCGGCGACCGGTTCGGGCAGTTCGTCCTCCCGATCATCGTCGAAGGCTTCATACGCGAAGATCCGCTCCGGTGTCTGTTCCAGCAGCTCACGAGGCGTCGAAAGATCGCGATCCGGCCACGCGATCGGCTCGGACGGGTTCGCTAAAGCCCCCGGCTCGCCGTGCCGCTGCACGAAGCAGCCGGGCAAGACAACCAGAAGCGACAGCAACCCGATCCGCAGAGCGACCGGGCGATGACCGACCCCGGATCTTCTGAACAGCGCCATCGTCCCTCTCCCTCGTGCAAAGAGTCCTGCCGCCGATTACTGGCGACTATGCGCCCGGCCCCGCGTCCGGGGGCATGCTCAGCCCCAAACCCGCAGCCGCCGAAGCACCGCATCAATCTGCGCCGCCGTATCGCCTTCGTGATCGATCAGCACGGCGTTCCAGCCCGCGTTCCTCGCCGCGTTGATGTTGTCTTCCAGATCGTCGAAGAACAGGATCGACGGCGCGTCGAACCCGCTCTCGCGTTCGAACTTGCGGTACACCGCTTCGTCGGGCTTCGCCTCGCCGAGCAAATGGCTCGCGTGCCGGTGCGAGAGTTTCTCGATCGTCGGGAAGTGGGGGAGGCCGTCGACACCGCCGGGAAGCCGTCGCAGCCAGTGGCGCGGGTTGGTGTTGCTGAGCAGGCCCGTTTCCACCCCCGGCGTCGCGATGAGTCGATCGACGAGCTCGCCCACGCCCGGGTACTCCTCCAAGAGCCACGCGTCGTGGATCAGGCGGACCTCGTCGGGCGAGTAGAGCCCGTTCGTCTGTTCTGACGCGAGCTTGAAATACTCCTCGCACGAGAGCTCGCCCCGCTGATACCGCCACGCGACCTTGCGCCGGTGCTGGGCGAGCGCCGTATCTTGCACATCGGCGCGGACGGGCAGGCCCGCCGCGGCGCACCCCTCGGCGAAGCTGCGGCAAATCTTCAGAATCACCCCGCCCCAGTCGAAGCAGACCAGGCGGATCGGCTCGTGCTCGGACATCTCGCGCTCCGTGCTCATCGGTCCTTGTCTTCGGCCGGGTCGGTCATCGGCCTTCCCGTCCGCTCGGGCTTCATGATCTCGCGCATCACCACCGTCGCGAACGCCCCGCGCGGCAGCGTGAACGCGACGCGCACATACGGCCCGACCTCGTCGACACCGCCCTCGACATCCGTGTCCTTCACCGGCACGCGCAGCGGGCGCCGCACACCCTCGAAGCTCGTCCGGATCTTTTCCGCCGGCTCGGTCACCGCCTCGACAGTCAGGCCGAAGCGTTCCAGCGCCGCGAGCTCGGTTTCATCGGTCCGGCCCGAGGCCCGCATCATCTTCGGCCCCCACATCGGGCCCGAGGGGCTGATTTCCAGCGAAGCGGCGCGACGCGCCGTTTCAGGGTCGGCCGCCGTCTCGCTGTCGACCATGAAGCACGCGCCGTTGTCGTGCTTGAAGGCGATATCGCCATCGTGCAGTTCGGCGAGCGTGCCGGCCGTCAGCCGCTCGTCGAGCACCGCGTTGAACACCGCCGACTGCATCGCCGACAGGTAGAACTCCGTCACGGTGCGGCCGATCGACTTGACGGCCCGCTGCGCCGTTCCGCCCCGCGAGAGCACGCGCAACGCCGCGCATTCGGAGGCGAGATGGCGGGGCATGTTCGAGAGCGCCCGCCCGTAGTCGCCCTCGACGTACGCGCGCCTCGCCGCCTCCTGCCTCGGGTCGTCGAGCTCGCCCGGGCCGAGCATGAGGTCCAGCGCGGCTTTGTGCTCGCCCAGCACGATCGCGCGACCGATCAGGTGGTTGTTGCCCAGATACCCGAAACGCTGCTCGCCGAGCCGGTTGGGCACGCCCTCGCGTTCGAGCCTGTTCAGCACGGCGTACGCCTCGCGCACATTCGTCGGCGAGACGCCCCGCACCCGGATCGAGAAGCGGTTGCCCGCCAGATGACCTCGCCGCAGCTTGTTGGTGTGATGCTCCGCCCAGAGCACGCCGATCCGCTCGTCGGTCAGCATCGGGAAGTCGCCGACCTTCTTCCCCGGCGTGTGCACGCTGACGACCTGGCGCGTCATCGCGTGCTTGTCTTTCAGCCCCGCGACGCCCACCGCCGTCTTGGCCACGCCGAAGTGCTGCGCGAGGATCGCGACAAGTTCAAGCGTCGAGAGCGAACGCTTCTCGATGAACATGAAGATGTGCTCGCCCTCGCCCGAGGGCGGGTACGCGGGGATCTCCTCGACGAGGAAGTCCTCGGGCCGCTGCTTGATCTCGCCCCCGATCCCCGGGATGTCGTCGGAGAGATACACCGCGGGGCGCACGCGCGGGTCGGTGTCGCGCGGCTGCGGGCTCGCTCGGCCGGCCTCAGAGCTCATCGCGCGTCGCGGCCTCGAGCACATGCTCGTTCACGAAGATCGGCACATCACCCGCGATCCCGATCGCGATCGCGTCGCTCGGGCGCGAGTCGATGTGCAACAACTCGCCGTCGCCGCGGCGGATGTCCAGCGTCGCAAAGAAGGTGTGGTCGGCCAGGTCGGTGATCGTGATCGACTGCAGCGAACCGCCCAGCTCGTCGACAATCGTCGCCAAGAGGTCGTGCGTCTGCGGGCGCTTGATCGGCACGCCCTTGAGCCGACGCTCGATCGCCTGCGCCTCGGGCAGGCCGATCACGATCGGGAAGGTCCGCGCCTCCGCCGGCGTCCCGTCGTCGTCCTCGGTCTCGTCGAGCACCTCGCGGAGCTCGATGAGCTGATAGTCCGTCAACTCACGGATCAGGATCCTCGCAAGCTCCATCCGTACCGCCATCACGATCCCCCGTTCTCGGCCGGGACCCGCGCCGCCTCCCGCGCCAGCTCCTCCGCCAAGGCCGCGGGCGCGCCGATCTCCCCGATGCTCACCTCACCAAGGTACGCGGAAGCACCCCGCTTCTGAAAGCCGATTTTGCGGCACGCAAAGCTCACCGTCAGGTCCGCACGCACGCAGTCCCCCAGGGCCTCGCCCGTGTCGGCGTCCAGGCCCGAGGGCACATCCGCCGAGACCACCTCCGCCCCCCGATCGCCAAGGAGCACGATCGTCCGGATCGCCTCGGCCGGCGCCCCCTCCGGCGCACGGCTCAGCCCCGTCCCGAAAATCGCGTCGACCACGCACGAGCACCCGCCCAGACGCTTGACGGTGCGCTCGATCGCCTGCGCCGCCCCATCCGAGCCGTCGGCGATCGGGATCTCCATCGCTTCGATCGCCCGGAGATTCGCCGCCGCGTCGCTTCCGGCCTCCGGCTCGCCGAGGGTCACCACCCCCACGCGGATCCCGGCGTTGGCGATGTGCCTGGCCGCGACGAACCCGTCCCCCCCGTTCGCCCCCGGCCCGCAGACGATCAGCACCCGGGGCCTGGGCCCCGCCAGAGACAACGCCGCCTCCGCCAGCGACCGACCAGCGTTCTCCATCAGCACACGACCGGTCAGCCCGTACCGATCCTCCGCGAGCCGATCCAGCTCGCGGCACTGCTCGCGCGACAACGCGGGCACGGATTCGCGGTCATCGGGGCGGGTTCTGCGGCTTCGGGGGCTCATCTGACGAGTGTAGGGGTCCTGCGTCGGTCTACAGTCGGGGCTTCGATGCAGATCCTCTGGACCATTGCGCTCGCCCTGCTCGCCGCCCATGCCGTCGTGCTGCTGGTCTACTGGAGCGTCGGGCTGGCCCGCATCCACCGCTCGCTCAAGGCCCTTCCCTCCGCCAAAGACGGGGCCGCCTCGGCCCGCGAGAGGCCCTGCACCGAACCTGTCTGCGTGATCGTCCCCGCCCACAACGAGGAGGGCGTGATCGCCGAGCTGATCGCCTCCCTCCGCGAGCAGACCCACCCCGCCGTCCGATTCGTGCTCGCACTGGACCGCTGCACCGACGGCACCCTGAAGATCGCCCGCGAGCTCACCGAGGGCGACGACCGTTTCGAGATCATCGAAATCGCCGAGTGCCCCGCGGACTGGGCGGGCAAGGTCAACGCCGTGTGGACCGCTTTCAGGGCGTCCGACGCCGCGAAGTACGCCTCGCACCTCATCTGCGCCGACGCCGACACCGTCTTCGATCCCCAGCTCGTCGCCGCCTCCTGCGCGCTCGTCCGCGATCGCCAGCTCGACATGCTCAGCTATGTCTCCGACCTGAGCGCTCGATCCTGGTTCGAGAAGATCGTCCAGCCCGCCTGCGGCGTCGAGTTGCTCTACCAGTACCCCATTCTGAGGGCAAACGGCTCGGGCGATCACCGCCGCGCTTTCGCCAACGGCCAGTTCATGCTCTTCACCCGCGACGCCTACGAGAAACTCGGCGGGCACGAGGCCGTCAGCGAAGCGGTGCTCGAAGACATGGCCCTCGCCCGCCTCGCCGCAGACCTCGATCTCCGCGTCGGCGTCTTCATGAGCGACCGCATGCTCCGCGTCCGCATGTACGACCGCTGGGACGCCTTCCGCACGGGCTGGAAGCGCATCTACATCGACTGCGCCAAACGAAAGCTCTCTCGCCTGCACCGCTACGCGTGGCGCGTCCGATGGATCGGAACCGTTTTGCCCGCCTGCGCGTTCGCCGGGGTGCTGCTCTCGATCGTCCCTACGCAGGCGCCGGAGCTCGCACGCTGGGCCGCGGGCGGGCTGTCGGCGCTCGGCCTGGGCGCCTGGCTGCTCGCGATGGGGTACATCTACAGGCGGGGCGGCTTCCCCCTCTGGAGCGTGCCCTTGAACCCGGCCGCCAACTGGCTGCTCGGCGGGCTGTTCATCGAGGCGGCCAGGGACCTCGAGTCCGGCCGCCCGGTCCAATGGGGCGGGCGGAGCTACCTGCTCGAGCCACGCTGAAGGATCAGGGGTGTGGGGCGCGGGGCGCTGGGTGAGGCAGCGGCCCCCGGCCGCGGGCTATCTTTGCCTTCCAAAGCCCCAAACCGAAACCCCGAGCCAAGCTTCGGCCGCAGGCCGTAGCAGCCCCTGCGCCCAGCTCCAAGCGCCCCGCGCTCACTCTTCTCGTTCCCGGCGGACGCCCCGCGCCAAGGATCCACTCCATGCGCCGCATCCGACGCACCAGCACCGAGCCGCGCCTGGAGCTGACGCCTCTGATCGATGTCGTCTTCCTCCTGCTCACCTTCTTCGTCTTCAGCCTCGTGCTGATGGAGCGGGTGAACCTGCTGCGCATCGACCTGCCCGTTCTCGGCGCCGGCGAACGCTCGGGCAGCCCAGAGACCATCACCCTCCTTCTCGACGCCTCGGGCCGCCTCTACCTCAACGCCGAGCCCGTCGAGGCCGAACGCGTCGCCGACCGCATCCGCGACCTCCGCGAAGGACGCGACGACATGCCGCTGTTCATCGCCACCGACGAGGGCGGCAGGACCGGCGATCTCCTCAGGCTCCTCGACCGCCTCTCGGCCGAGGGCATCACCGAGTTCTCCTTTATCGGCCGCCCCGAAGAGGCCCCCGGCGACGATCGCCCCAGCCCGAGTCGCCCCAGCCCAGACCGCCCAAACGCAGACCGACAGGAACAGCCCGACCCCGGCCCGGGTTGATCCCGCTTTGACGCCCGTAAAATCCCCGGGGCATGTCGCGCGAACGCAACGACCCGATGGGGGCGGCCGATGGCACGCCGAAGCACCGAGAACATCCAGAGCGTCAGGACGCCCGAGCCATCGCCCGGACGCGTCTCTCTCGTCGCAGGCCTCGCGTTCAGCGTCGCAGCCCATGTCGGGGTGATCTGGCTTTTCACCTCCGGCGTCGGCGGCTCGCTCGCTGCGGCAGCCTTCCCCCCGCTCCCTGACCCCCGCATCACCCCCGGCGTCGATCAGAGCAAGGCGATGAATGTCGTCTGGCTCGGCTTCGACTCCCCGGAGGAGCACCAGGCCCCCGAGGCCCGGACCGAGCAGGCCGCCCTCTCCCCCGAAGACCGCGCGGCTCCGGAGAGCCCCCAAAGCGCTGAATCTGAGCCCGCTGAATCAGAACCCGAAGAGTCCCAGCCCGAATTACAGGCGGAGCCCGAGCCCGAAGCCGATCAGCCCGAGTCCCGCCCCGAGCAGGAAGCGGTCCCCGACGCGGGCCTGACCGCACCCGCGCTCCCCGATGCGCAACTCCCCGACGAGCCCCCGGTCCCAGAGGCCAAACAGGCCGTCACACTCCCGGGCGAGGCCTCAGAGGCCGATCCGGCAGAAGACATCGCCCGCCCCGACGACCCCGCATCGGCCGAACCTGCGACCTCCCCCCGCCCGCCCGGGCAGGAATCCAGCGAGACGGGGGCCGCCGGCCCATCGCCAGACCGCCCCGACACCGGATCCTCGACCGAGCAGAGCCGGATCGACGGCGCCCGCTCCGACGCCGAATCCCCGGCAGCCAGCACCCAGCGCCCGACCCGTATCACCCCCGGGCAGGTGATCGCCCGCGAGGGCCTGCAGATCAGCACACGCGTGCCGCCGAGGTTCAGCATCCCGACCGAGCTGCTCGCCTCTCGGACCCCTGTCCTGGTGCGGATCTCGTTCGACGCACGAGGCGACGCGGTGATCGTCGAAGTTCTGCGAAGCTCGGGCCACCCCGGCGTCGATCAGGAGTGGGTCAACGCGCTGTACCGATGGAAGGCGACGGGCGAGGCCCTCAAAGAACTCGACCCCGAAAACCCGAGATCGGTCCACCGGATGGAGTTCAATGTCTACCGGTAACGCCGTACAACCCGCGATCCGATCAACCGCGGGCCTCTGCGCCCTGCTCCTCTGGCCCGGCGCGGCCGCGGGCGTGCCGACCGAGCACGGGCTTGTGCCTGTAACACCGGGGACGCAAGACGCGGCGCCCTTGCGTCGAGACATGCTCGTGCAGCCCAGAGACCTGCGCCTGCCCGTCGGCTTCGACCGCGTCTACCGCGACCAAAGTCAGTCGGGCGTCTACTTCCGCATCGGCGGCGGGATCACCGCGCGCTTCCCAAGGTCGGTCTACTACAGCACGCCCTTCGGGACCGTCACCGACATTCCACCCGGGACCGTCTTCCTCATCGGCCCACCCCCCGGAACCGAAGACCCCTTCGCCTACAGGCCCGCGAGCCTCGACGGCTCCGCCGTCGGCCCCTCCCGTCAGGACCCGCGGACGCTCGGACGAACGCGTGCCGGCCCGGAGGCGATGTCCGTCCTCGGCCGATCGGGCCCGTCGGTTTCGCCCCGGACGCAGCACGCCCACCCGCTGCTCGACCGGAGCATCGACGAAGCGCCCGACACCGACAACCCGATCTTCGCCGGCGAGTTGTCGCGATCGGTGCGTCTCGGCGAACTGCTCGGTCGCACGCCCGAACCGGGCGGCTGAACACGCCGGCCCATCAATGAAAAACGCCGCCGATCGGGGGATCGGCGGCGCGCGGATGACGCTCTCGGGCTCTCAGTTCGAGCCGTCGGACTGGCTCTTGCCCCCGCCGGCGATGGAATCGCGCATGCTGGTGTCGGCGACGACATTCTTCATGCGGTAGTAGTCCATGATGCCCATGTTGCCGCTGCGGAAGGCCTCGGCCATGGCCTTGGGGACCTCGGCCTCTGCGAGGACGACGAGGGCCTTGTTCTTCTGGATCTCGGCCTTGAACTCCTGCTCCTGGGCGACGGCCATGGCGCGGCGCTTCTCGGCCTCGGCCTGGAAGCGGCGCTTGTCCGCCTCGGCCTGGTCGGCCTGGAGCTTGGCGCCGATGTTCTCGCCGACATCGATGTCGGCGATGTCGATCGAGAGGATCTGGAACGCGGTGCCCGCGTCGAGGCCCTTGTCCATCACGACCTTCGAGATCTTGTCGGGGTTCTCGAGCACCGCCTTGTGCGAGGTCGCCGAGCCGATGGTGGTGACGATGCCCTCGCCCACGCGGGCGATGATCGTTTCCTCGGTGGCGCCGCCGACCAGTCTTTCAAGGTTGGTCCGCACCGTCACGCGGGCCTTGGCCTTCAACTGGATGCCGTCTTGGGCGACCGCGTCGATCGTGCTGCGCGGGCCGCCCGGGCTCGGGCAGTCGATCACCTTCGGGTTCACGCTCGTTGTCACGGCGTCGAGGATGTCGCGCCCGGCCAGGTCGATCGAGGCCGCGGTGTCCCAGTCGAGGTCGATCCGGGCACGCTTGGCGGCGATCAGGGCCGAGACGACATTGGGCACGCGCCCGCCGGCGAGGTAGTGCGTCTCCAGCGCGTTCTCGGAGATGTTCAGGCCCGCCTTCACCGCGCGGATCTTGCTGAGCACGATCGTGCGGAGGTCGACCTTCCTCAGGCGCATCCCGATCATGGACGCGAGGCTCACCCTCGCGTTGGACAGCAGGGCCTGGATCCAGAGGTTGACGAACTGGCCGATCACCACAAACAGGACGACCAGAACCAGCAGGACGATGATAATCGCGACAATCAGTCCGCCTTGGGGCATAGCAGCAGTTCTCCCGTGGCTCGGTCGAGCCGTCGTGGTCCGAGTATACCCGCTGGCGTCCGGCTGTGGTCGGGCGCGGGCGAGCCCTGCCGGGCCGAGCGGAGGGAAATGTCAGGCCGTCGTCTCGTCCGCCGGGCGGACGCGGATGTCCATGCCCTGAGCGCTGGTGACGCGGATCTTCGTGCCCGCGCTGATGACGCGGATCTCCGCGAAGGCGTCGTAGCGTTTGCCGTTGACCTTCACCACGCCCATCGGTCTGAGGTCGGTCATCGCCTCGCCGGTCTTGCCGACGAGGTTGTCCCGCTCGCGCCGTCGCTCCTCTTCCTGACGCCTCCGGGCCTCTTCCTCTTCCGGGCTGAGCCCGCCGATGACCGCCCGGCCGATCTTGGTCTGCGTCCAGAGCTGGATCCCGAAAAACCCGACCAACGGCCCGACGATGATCACCGAAAGCAGCCCCATCAGGCCCCAGGTCGTGTCGTGGATAAAGAGGCAGATGACGGCCGCGGCTGCGGTCAGGATCGCGGTCACCGCCAGGATGCCGCCGGTGGGGACGAAGATTTCAAGCACCACCAGCAGGACCGAGGCGGCCAGAAGGGCCAGCCCCCAGATGAGCATCGCTTCTTCCATCAGGCGTTGTCCGTTCGTGTCTCGGGTTGGTCCTGCGTGCGTCCGTCGGGCCCGGGCTCGTCATCCTCATCCGCCAGCTCGACCACGACATCGAACTCGCGCCTCTCCACCACCCTGACCCGGGTGCCCGCGGGAATGTACCCGCTCTCGGCGGCCGCGTCGATCGCCCGACCCTCGATGTCCACCACGCCCACGGGCCGGAGCGTGCTTGAAGCGACGCCGATCGATCCCGGCATTGGCCCCGCGGGACGCTCCGGCGCCATCGCTTCGAGCATCCCCTCGCCCTGATCGCCGGGGCCGTCGGCGAGCACCAGCCCCCGCAGCAGGGGCAGCGTCTTGAAGTGGCGCGAGATCATCCACATGCCCACGCCAGCCGTCACGATCGCCAGCACCATCGTCAGGAAGCCGTAGAGCATGTCCTGTTGCTGCTGCTCGGTGTCGGGGAAGAGCCCGCTGTCGGGCACGAAGGTGAACAGGAGCCCGAAGAAGAGCAGGATCACGCCGGTGATCCCGGCGACCCCCACCCCGGGAAAGACGAAGATCTCCAGCAGGATCAGCACGATCCCGCCCAGGATCGCGACGATCTCCCACCAGGTCGCCATGCCCATGAGCATCGGCGGGACCAGCAGCAGGCCCAGCGCGACCGCCGCCACGACGCCCGCGAACCCGCCCCCGGGCGTGACCATCTCGATGAAGAGCGCCAGCAGGAAGACCACCAGCAGCAGCCCGCGCACCGGCATGCTGGTCATGAACTGCACCAGCCCCTCCGACCAGAGCGGGTCCAGGCGGCTGAGGTTCTCCGCCCCGAACCAGTCCTTCAGTTCCTCGTCGGTCCGGATCGGCCGGTTGGCCGGGTTGTTGGCCGAGAGGTTCAGAAAAAACATGTCGTCGGCCGCGAGCGTGAGCGGGACGCTTCCGTCGGTCACGAAGCCCACGAGCTCCCACTTGTCCGCCTCGCCGGGGTCGATCCTCGGGCGTCTGCTCGCGCCGACGCTCATGCTCGCGAGGCTGTCGTCGACATCCGCGCGAAGGTTCTCAAGCACCGGCGAGGCGGGCTGGAAGGCCCGGTCCGGATCGAGGCTCTGGCGGGCGCCGGTCGTCGAGTCGGGGGCGGGGTAGGGCCGCAGAGTCGGCGGCCCCTCGTCGCCCGGGCGGAGCGTCACCACCGGGTTGGTCCGGGGAGGCTCGACGCCGAACAGGGCGACAAACTCCTCTCGGTTCACCGCCATCTCGACGCCGGTCTCCTTGTTGCGGATCCACCAGAGCGGCGCGCCGGTGGTGAGCATCGCCTGCACGATGTACTCGTCGTAGATATACCGCTCGCGGTTCTTCCGCCGGGCGGAGTCCACGACCTCGACCAGCAGCCCGACAAGAAACTTCGCACGCTCCTGCTCGGGCAGGTTCATGAGCCCCAGCGGGCTCGCGGCGATCGGCAACGCGTCGCCCCAGGTCGCCTGCGGATGGACCACGATCTCGCGGCAGGCCAACGCGATCACCGCGCCCCCGCTGAACGCCTTGGTGTTGATCCACGCGACACTGTTCGGGATTGTCGAGGCCTTAATGGCGGCACAGATGTCCAGCACCGCGCCGATCTCGCCGCCGGGCGTGTCGAGCTCGACGACGAACGCGTCGGCGCCCTGGTTCTCCGCCATCCGCAGTCGCCGGATGAAGCTCTTGGCGGTGACCGAGTCGATCGGCCGGTCGCCCGTCCGCAGGGTGATGACCGCGACATTGCGGGCCTGGCGGAAGAGCGGGACCGCAGGGGCCTGCGCCCCGCCGGGCGCCGCGGCCCCGGCCTGGGGGGGCTGGCGTTCACTTTGGGCGAAAGCCCGGTTGGTCTCGGGAATGGTCGTGAAAACAAGCAGCAGGGCGGTCGCGAACATCAACACCCGTCGGAGCGACGGGATGACTCCCCCATAGGGGCAATTCGGCCGGCTCGCGGCGGTCGGAGACGGGGTGTTCCGCCTGAACATCGTTTCCACTATAGAGGTGTTCGGGCGACCGACGGGGTCGGAGGCAGTTCCTGATGCACGGTCCATCGGACCCCCCCCTCAGAGCAATCGATGTGGATCGCGAAGAACCCGGGCTTGGCGCCCGGCCTCGGCGGCTCATGACGCCGGATCATGGGCCAGATGATCTCCCGGTCGGTATTTGGGAGTTCCAGATCGTCGATTGCATCGGGTTCGTGCCACTCGAGCGTGCCCTCGGGGATCTCCTTCGCCTCGACCTTCACCGTCCCGAGCACGCGGTAGTAGAACAGGAGCCAGTGGCCCTTGCCCTCGAAGGCGGTCTCGGAGATCAGCCCGCCCAGGTGCAGGCGGTCGAGGGGGATGTCGATCCCCGCCTCCTCCATGATCTCGCGACGGGCGCACTGGGCGGGGCTCTCGCCGGTGTGCATGTCGAGTTTGCCCCCGATGGGCGAGCAGAGGCCGAGGTTCGGGGCCCGCTTGCGGCGGAGCAGGAGCACACGCCCCTTGTCGTCGCGGAGGTCGCACAGGCAGGCGAGTTTGTAAGGGAGCGTGGGGTCCACGAAACGAGCGTAGCGCCCCGGGACTCGGGCGGGGGTGTTCGCCCGAGTTCGGTGGGCCACGGCGTGTGTCTGTTTGACCGCTTGAGCCCCGGGCGTCCGATACAGTCAGGACTATGGGAACGGATGCCCCCTTGCCGCTGAAGTCGCGCCCCGTCAGGGTCGCCCCGCCGAGCCTCGAAGAGACCGGATCGCCCGCCGAACAGGCGGGTGTCCGTCTGCTCGATCGCGATGTGTTCATGATCGGGATCGGGGGGTGCGGGATGTCGGGTCTGGCCCGGCTCGCCTCGCGGCTGGGGGCCCGGGTGTCGGGTTGCGACGCCCAGGTCTCGCCCGCGACCGAGGCCCTCGCCCGCAACGGGATCTCGGTTCGGCCCGAGGGCGACTGCGGATCGCTGCCCGGGGCGTGCGATCTGGTGATCGCCTCGGCCGCGGTCGGTGAAACCCACCCCCTCGTGACCGAGGCGAAGGCCCGTGGCGTGCCGGTGCTCCGCTACGCCGAGGCCTTGGGCGAGCTCATGCGCCGCTCGACGGGCGTCGCGATCGCGGGCACCCACGGCAAGAGCACCACGACGGCCATGCTCGGCGCGACCCTTGTCGACCTCGGGCTCAACCCGTCGGTCATCGTCGGGGCGAGCTGCTCGCAGCTTGACGCCGGGTCGATCGGCTCGCCCGTCTTCGCTTCGCCCAGCGGGCACCGCGTCGGGGCCGAGCGGGTCCCCGCGGGGTCGTACGCGCAGCGGCCGGGCTTGCTCCTGGCCGAGGCGTGCGAGTTCAACCGATCGTTCCACAGCCTCGCGCCGACGATCGCCTCGATCGCCTCGGTCGAGGAAGATCATCTTGATATCTACGGCTCGATCGATGAGATCATCACGGCGTTCAACGGTTTCGCCCGCCTGCTCCCCCCTGCCGAGGAGGGGGGGTACCTGCTGATCGCCCATCAGGGCGCTCACCGCGAGAAGGTCACCGCGGGCGTCAAGGCCAAGGTCGAGACGATCGGCTTTGCACCCGGCGCGGACTGGACGGTCGATTTCGACGCGTCCGAGCAGATGGTCTCGCTCTCGCGCAAGGGCGTGCTGTTGGCGAAGTGGAAGTCGCGGATGCCCGGCGATCACAACGCGATGAACGCCGCGACGGCGCTCGCGTTGGCGATCCACCTCGGGGGCGACGCTGCGGCGGGGGCGCGATCGCTGGCGCAGTTCCGCGGGATCGACCGGCGTTGTCAGTGGCTGGGCGACCGGCGGGTTTCGGCCGAGGGCGCCGTCCGCGTGTACGACGACTACGGGCATCACCCCACGGAGATCGACGCGACGCTGCGGGCTCTTCGCGGGAGCGAGAAGCCGCAGGAGCGGGGGGGGCGTCTGATCTGTGTGTTTCAGCCGCACCAGCATTCGCGGACGCGGTTCCTGCTTGACGAGTTCGCCAGCGCGTTCTCGCAGGCGGACATCGTGATCGTGCCGCACATCTACTTCGTGCGCGACACCGAGGCGGAGAAGCACCTGGTGACGGCGGGGGATCTGGTCGATCGCCTGCGCGATCGGGGCGTGCGCGCGATGCACCTCTACCCGTTCGGCGCGATTGTCGAGCAGCTCGAAAACCTCTGCCGCGAGAACGATCTGCTTGTCGTCATGGGCGCGGGCCCGGTGTGGCAGGTCGCGCGCGACTATCTGGCGACCGGTCCGGCGCCGGTCCACGCGGCGGAGGGCAAGGCGTGAGCAACGCTCAAGACATCGCGATCCCCGGGCTGAGCGAGCGGGCGCCGATCCCGACCTGGTTCAACATCGGGGGCGGCGCCGATCGCACGGCCCGCCCGCGCACCGAGCAGGAGCTGCGGCTCTGCCTCAGCGTCGATCCGGAACTCGTCGTGCTCGGCGGCGGGGCGAACCTGCTCGTCGACGACGCGGGGACCGACCGGCTGGTCGTCGTGCTCGACTCGGGCGTGTTCGTCGAGAAAGACATCGATGAGGCGACGGGACGCGTCGCCGCCGGGGCGGGCTGCGATTTCCCTCGCCTGCTGCTGGACACCGTCCGCGCCGGGCTGAGCGGGCTCGAGGGTCTCGGGGGCATCCCGGGCACGGTGGGTGGGCTTGTGCGCATGAACGCGGGCGGTAAGTTCGGCTCGGTCGCCGACAGTGTCGTCCGCGTCAACGCGATGAACCGCAGTGGCGAGCGCGTCGTGCTTGAACGGTCGCAGATTCCCTTCGGTTACCGGCGATCGGGGCTGGAAGAGCTCGTGATCACTTCGGCCGAGTTCGGGCTGACGCCCGGCGAACCCGGCGTCGCTCGCGAGCGTCTGAAGGAAGTGATGCGGTACAAGTCGCAGAGCCAGCCGATGGGGGCGGACTCGGCGGGGTGCTGCTTCAAGAACCCGACGCTGGACGCCGACCTTGAAGACATCGGACGCGCGGGAGAGGTTGTGCCCGCCGGGCTGCTGATCGACCGCTCCGGGTGCAAGGGGATGACGATCGGCGGCGCGACGGTCAGCGACCGGCACGCGAACTTCATCGTGACCTCGCCCGGCGCGACCGCGGGCGAAGTGATCGCGCTGATGGACCGCGTCACCGAAGCCGTGCGTGAACGCTTCGGCGTCGAGCTTGAGCGAGAGGTTGTGGTCTGGTCGCGCCGGGCCTGAGCCGCCCGGGCTTTGCCAGGAGCATTGATCCCATGTTTTCCGTCCTTGTGCTTGGTGGCGGCCCCGACAGGGAGCGGCCCGTCTCGCTGCGATCCGCGGCGGGCGTCGCCGACGCGCTGCGCGAGGCCGGTTACGAGGTCAACGCCCAGACCATCGACAAGCCGACGCTCGACGACCTCAAGGCGATGCGGGGCGATGTCGTTTTCCCCGTGCTTCACGGGCCGTGGGGCGAGGGCGGGCCGCTGCAGCTCATGCTCGAACAGCTCGGGCGTCCGTTCGTCGGCAGCGGCGCGGACGCCGCGGCGATCGCGATGGACAAGATCGCGACCGCGAAGCTCGCCTCCGCCGCCCCGAGCGTGCGCATCAGCCCAAAGATGCCCGTCGATCCGGCGAGGGCGGACACTCCCGGCGAGCTGCCGGTGGTGGTCAAGCCCGTTCGCGACGGCTCCAGCGTGGGCGTGTACATCTGCACCGACGACGCGTCGTGGAGGCGGGCGATCGAGGCGGTGCGCCAGGACGCGGCCAAAGACCCGTCGCGGCGCTATTTCGCCGAGCCTTATGTCAAAGGCCGCGAGCTGACGGTCTCCGTGCTCGACGGTCGGGCGCTGCCGGTCATCGAGATCGTCCCGGCCTCGGGCGTGTACGACTACGACGCCAAGTACGAACGGGGCGACACGAAGTACCTCGTCGACCCCGAGCTCCCCGGCGACCTGTCGCGCACGGTGCAGAACCACGCGCTGCTGACGGCCGACGCGATCGGCGTGCGCGACCTCTGCCGCGTGGACTTCATCATGGACGAGCGGTCCGTTCCGTGGCTGCTGGAAGCGAACACGATGCCCGGGTTCACGCCCACCTCGCTGTTCCCGATGGCGGCCAAGGCCGCGGGCATGCCCATGGAGAAGCTCTGCGCAAAGCTTGTGGAACTGGCGGCGGCCCGCGGCGCGTGAGCGACAACAGAGAGATCAACAAACTTTGAATCGCTGAGCGGTTGGGAGTGACATGGCTCGGAAGGGCAACGCAAAGAAGAAGAAGTCGCCTCGCAAGAAGAAGCCCGGCCCGCCTTTGTGGGAGCGGGTCGACACAGAGCGGCTTCGGCGCGTCCTCCCGGGCGTGGCGCTCGCTCTGGCGGGCGTCGGCGCGGCCTTGGGGACAGGCATCGGGATCGGCCGCCTCGGCGAGGCCTCGGCCGAGGCCAGGCTCGCAGAGCCCGTCTCGGTGCGCGTGCTCTGGCCGGATGGAGACCGCGGAGCTTGGCTCGCCCCGGCGCTGCGGAGCGACATCGAGGACCTCGCGCTCGCCGCGGCCGAGAACGACCGCGAGCCCTTCTCGCGCACGCAGCTCGCCCGCGTGGGCGACGAGCTGGAGCGCAGCGGGTGGTTCGAGGGACGACCGATCGTTCGGCGCGCCGCCGACGGCGCGATCGAGGTCGAGGGCGTGTGGCGCAGGCCCGCCGCGTATGTGCGGACGCGCGAGGGGGACCGTCTGGTCTCGACGCAGGGCAAGCTGATGCCCTTGCTCTGGCGTCCTGCAGGCTCGCGCCCTGCCCTCCTCCTGGTCACCAACACATTGCACGAAGCGCCGCGCCGCTCCGACGGCAGGCCGGACTACGCCTCGCTTTGGGCGGGCAACGACATCGAGGCCGGGCTGGCGCTCGCCTCGATGCTCTCGGGCGAGCCCTACGCCGAAGCGATCGCCGAGATCGACCTCGCCCCGTTCAACACGGGGCGGAGGCTGGAACTGGTCGTGCGTCTGAGCCGCGACGCGGCGGGCGACGGACGGTCGCGTTCGCGTGTGTATTGGGGCGGGCCGACGGGCGTGTTCAACCCCGAAGAACCTTCTGACGAAGACAAGCTCGCGCGTTTGCGCGCGATGTTCGCCGAGTCGCGCTGGCGCGACTGGCTTCTTGAGGGCGGGGCGGTCTACGACCTTGTGCAGAACCAGATCGTCAGGCACGACTCGGCTCGCAGGCCATGAGCGCCGAACGCCCGAGCCCGGACCGTCCCGATGATGCGCGAGGTGACGAGGGGCACATTGAGCAAGGTGCGGCTGCCGGGCGGGACCGAGATGCGGAGGATCTGTTCCGAGATGGGGAAGGGGATGCGGCTCGGAGATCTGTGCCACATGGAGCAGAAGACGAGGTAGGAGAAGACACGGCTCGGCGAGCCGTGCCACCCGGAACGAGCGAGCGCCCGGCGCGCCCCGACCGCGATCTTTTCGGGCGCACCCCCAAGAACGCGCCGGATTGGTCGCACCGAAGGGGTGAACCCCGTGTTTTCGTCCTGCTCTGGACGGTCTATCTGATGTTCTGCGCCGCGGCGATGTTCGCGCGTTCGGGCGGGATGGCCTCGTTCGATCCTGTCGCCTTTCGGCCCTCGGCGCGCCTCGGTTTGTTGATGCTGATGGTCGGCGTCGGGCTGCTCTGGCCTCTGATGCGCTTGAGCCAAGCGATGCCCAGAGAGGGCGGCGTCAGAGCGACGCTGAAGGACGCGGCGATCATCATCGTCACGGGCCACGCGTTGATTCTGCCGCAGCTCTGGCTGGCCCGGTGGGACGGGCAGGTGGTGCTGGCGTTGTCGTTGCTCTTTGTGCTTTGGACGCTGCTGACAGGGGCGGTGATCGCGTGCACGCAGGGGCCTCCGAGGGCGGGGGACGGGGGCGATCCCCGCTCGGGCACACGGGCGGTGGGGGTCCTATGCTGTCTGGCGTTGGTGCTGTCGGGGGGGCTTGTCGCCCTCGCCGACGCCGGGAGAGAGCCCGGCGCCGACGCCATCGCTTCGAGGCCCGCCCGGATGCTTTCGCCGCTGACAGCCATCTACGAGATCGCACGCGACCGCCCCTGGACCGGGCGTGCTGCGATGATCGGCCCGGCGCACCGCGCGTCGCTGGGCGCGACGGCGTTGGCGGCGGCCGGAGCCTGGGGCATTGCGATGATCGCCTGCCGCAGGCGTCGCAACGAAACCTGAACCGTGAGTAGACTTTCGCAGCGCCGATCGGGCCCACCCGCCCGGGCGTTTCCGCGTAGATGAGCAGGAGCCGGAACCATGGAGTTCGTGAGCAAGGACGAAAAGGCGAGGCTGGAGCAGCGCCTGCGCGACCTGATCGCAAACCGCTCCAAGATCTCTGAACGCATCGCCGAAGCACGGGAGCTCGGCGACCTCAAGGAGAACGCCGAGTACCACTCCGCGCGCGAGCAGCAGGGCCTCGAAGAGGCCGAGATCCGGCGACTCGAAGACCGGCTCCAACGCGTGCAGGTGATCGACGACAACAACGCCGCGGCCGAGGCCGGCGTTGTCTTCCTCGGCACGACCGTCCGCCTGCGCGAGACCGACTCAGGAGACGAGGACCTCTTCCGACTTGTCGGCGAGGCCGGCGGCGACGACGAAGATGTCGTCGAGGTCACCCTCAACAGCCCCATGGGCGAGGCGCTCATGAAGGCGCGCGTGGGCGAGAAGATCAAGGTCCGCGCGCCCCGCGGCGTGAAGGAATTCGAGATCGTTGAGATTGTTTGAGGGTCGGACTCCGCTTCTGAAACTGTGCGACGACCTCCGGCTCAGCCTTCGTCGCTCCCGACCAGCTCCGCCCGCTCAAGATGGTCGTCGTCGACGAGCACGAACGCTTCGACGCGTCGCTCCGGGGCCGAGTAGTCGCCCTCTTTGTGCTCGATCCGCACGCGCCAAGCGTCGCCTTGCCGCTCCGCCGTGATGCGGCTGAGGCGGTAGGGGCCAGAGCAGTCCGCCGGTCCGTCGCCCGCGTCTTCGAACAGGTCGCCCTCGGCACGCCCGTTTTCGTCCGGGCAGGCGATCAGCGTCAGCGTTGAGCCGGGCAGTTCGCCCGTGTGCTGCACCACCGGGGCCAGCGGCAGGATCGCTCCGCCCCGCACGCGGATCGTCGGCAGGCGGTCCGTGATCGCCGGGTCGATCTCGCCGAGCGGCTCGAACCGGCGCCAGATCCCGCGAGGCGGTGCCGAGGGCGCAAAGTCGTCCTCCCACACATCCGCCTGCACCAAGAGCGACCCGCCCAGCAGGAACGCGTCCTCGGCGTCGCGCAGCGAGAGGTCGTGCGGGTCGGCGAAGAACAGCGGACGCACGACGGGACGCCCGAGCCGCGACGCCTCGAAAAACAGCGTGTACAGGTACGGCATCAGCCGCATCCGACGCTCCAGCGCCGCGCGGCAGACCTTCTCGCACATCTCGTCGAACGACCACGGCTCGTGCGCGCCCGTGTCCTTCGACGAGTGGGCGCGGCAGAACGGCAGCAGCGCCCCGATCCCCATCCAGCGTGAAAACAGCTCGCCGTCCGCCTCGCCCCCGAAGCCCCCGATGTCCGGGCCGGCGAAGGGTTGGGCGCTCAGCCCGAGGTTCAGCGCCATCGGGATCGACCAGCGCAGGTGGCGCCATTCGCTCAGGTTGTCGCCCGTCCATGTCGCGGCGTAGCGCTGGCCGCCGATGAAGTTGGCTCGCGTCAGCACGAACGGGCGCCGGTCCGGTCTTGCGTTTGCGATGCCCTCGCGCGTGGCGCGGACCATCTGCATGCCGTAGATGTTGTGGTAGCGTGTGTGCGGGCCCTTGCCGCCGAGTTCTTCGTCGGCCTCGTGCACGGTTTCGTCGGGCAGTGTGCGTTCGGGGCCGGCGTCAAACACCGAGGGCTCGTTCATGTCGTTCCAGACGCCATCGATGCCCGTGGCGATGAACTTCTCGTACAGCCCCGCCCACCAGCGCCGCGTTTCTTCCCTCGTGTAATCGGGGAAGACGCATTGGCCGGGCCAGACCTCGCCCCGCGCCTCGCTTCCGTCGGGGAGTTTGAGGAAATGCCCGCCCTTCTTGCCCTCGTCGTACACGCCGTAACCCTCTTCGGCCTTGATGCCCGGGTCGATCATCCAGACGGTGCGGTAACCGAGGTCCTGGAGGTGCTTGTTGAGGGCCGCGGGGTCGGGGAATTTCTCATTGTCGAAGGTGAAGCATCGGTACCCGTCCATGTAGTCGATGTCCATCCAGATGACATCGCACGGGATCTGGCGCCTGCGGAACTGATCGGCGATCTCGCGCACGCGCCCGTCCGGCTCGTACGAGTACCGCGACTGCTGGAACCCCAGCGCCCAGATCGGCGGCATCGGCATCAGCCCCGTCATCCGCGACAGGCGCTCGACAACCTCCTGCGGGTGCTTCTTCTCGATGACCGTTACGCCGCCGATCGGCCCCTCGCTGCGGCAGACGATCCTGTCTCCCCGCAAATCAAGCTCGGCGCGCCATGTCGTCTCGAACAGCACGCCGAAGGCGCTCCCGTCAGAGCGGAGGCCGAGCACCCACGGGTGGCTCTGATAGAGCGCGGGCGTTTTGTCGTTGTACCCGTATGAATCGAAGTTGTAGAGCTTGATGCGTCGCCCGTTCCGCCGCAGGGGTCCGGCGACCTCGCCGGTCGCGTAGAAGTCGGCGCCCGGCCCGGGCGAGACGCGCGCGACATATCGCCGCTTGTTCTTGCGTCCGACGGCGCCGAACTTCGGCTTCAGCCGCCAGTCGCCGACCAGCGGCCCGCCGAGCCCCGGCTGGTGCTCGTAGCCCGGAAAGGGCGGCGTCGGCCCGATCCCCGGCGCCGTGAACCGCACGACGCCGTCGGCGAGCATGTGCGAGCTTCGCGCCGGGCGCCAGCGGGTCAGCAGCTCGCGGGCGGCTTCTTTCAGGTCGTCGCCCGTGGGCAGTCCGGCGAATCGGGGCGTGCCGCCTGTCGTCATCGATCGAATCCTTGCGCTGATCAGAAGACCGGAGAAACTCCGGCGGTAAGGGAGCAAACGATCGGAAAACCGCGTGTCCGCGGGCGCCGCGGCCCGGAGCAGGCCAAGCGTAGCGGGGGCCTCCCCGGACCGCCCGACCAACCCTACCCTTGGGGTCCGGTAGGGCAGGATCGTGACGCCCCCGCCAGAACCAGCACACCCTCCACGCCGCACACGGCGCGTCAGAGACATCCCGAGGAGACGACCGATGCCCGAGGCCATCAAGAAGACCAAGGACGGACTCCAGGTCCCCGATCAGCCCGTCATCCCCTTCATCGAGGGCGACGGCACAGGCCCGGACATCTGGAACGCCTCAGTCCGCGTCTTCGACGCCGCCGTCGAGAAGGCCTACGCCGGCAAGCGCAAGATCCACTGGAAGGAAGTCCTCGCCGGCGAGAAGTCCCACAACAAGACCGGCGACTGGCTCCCCGAAGAGACCCTCGAAACCTTCAAGGAATACCTCGTCGGCATCAAGGGCCCGCTGACCACCCCCGTCGGCGGCGGCATCCGCAGCCTCAATGTCGCACTCCGCCAGATCCTCGACCTCTATGTCTGCCTCCGCCCGGTCAAGTACTTCGACGGCGTGCCCAGCCCCGTCAAGAAGCCCGAGCTGACCGACATGGTCATCTTCCGCGAAAACTCCGAGGACATCTACGCCGGCATCGAGTTCCAGGAAGGCACCGACGACTGCGAGGAGTTCCGCAAGCTCCTCAAAAAGCACTTCGAGAGCCGCTACGAGAAGGTCCGTTTCCCCAAGTCCAGCGGCTTCGGCGTCAAGCCCGTCAGCCGCAAGGGCACGGGCCGCCTCGTCAAGGCGGCGTTGCAGTACGCCATCGACAACGGGCGCACGAGCGTGACCCTTGTGCACAAGGGCAACATCATGAAGTTCACCGAGGGCGCCTTCCGCGACTGGGGCTACGAGACGGCCGTCGAGGAATTCGGCGCAACGCCCTTCGAGGGCGGCCCCTGGCATGTCTACGACCGTCCCCAGGGCGCGCCGGGCATCACCCACCGCCCGACCAACGAGGGCCACGCCAAGACCGACCCCGGTCGCGTGATCGTCAAGGATGTCATCGCCGACGCCTTCCTGCAGCAGATCCTGACCAGGCCCGCCGAGTACGATGTCGTCGCGACGATGAACCTCAACGGCGACTACATCTCCGACGCGCTGGCCGCCTGCGTCGGCGGCATCGGCATCGCCCCCGGCGCCAACATCAACTACGAGACCGGCCACGCCATCTTCGAGGCCACCCACGGCACGGCCCCCAAGTACGCCGGCAAGGACCAGGTCAACCCCGGCTCGGTCATCCTCTCGGGCGAGATGATGCTCCGCTACATGGGCTGGACCGAAGCCGCGGACCTGATCGTGAACGGCGTCCAGGGCGCGATCGCGGCCAAGACCGTGACCTACGACTTCGAACGCCAGATGGAGGGGGCTAAGCTGCTCAAGTGCAGCGAGTTCGGAGATGCGGTTGTGCAGCATATGGGGTGAGGGCGCGTGTCAAAGAGCGACAAGGACGCGATCAAGAGAGTGCTGAACGACGGCAGCTCCGCGAAGCGGCCGATGTTCGTGGACTTTCACATCGCCGCAAACGACGAAGACGCGGCGCACAAGATCGCTGAAGCGTGCCGCCCGCTCGGGTACCGCATCACCGGCGAGCAGGACGACGGCGAGACGACTTGGACCGTCACCTGCTCGACCCGCATGATGCTCACGCTCGAAGGCGTGCTCGCGTTCCAGAAAGAACTCGACGACATCGCACGACCGCTCGGCGGCCACATCGACGGATGGGGCACCTTCGGCAACGAATGACATCAAAGGCCGCTCCGAAAAGGAGCGGTTTTTTTTTGGCGAGCTCAGACATCTCAACTCTGAAAGCCCCAACGGGGCGCAGGGCTGTAGCCACGGGTGGAGCGAGGCCAAAGGCCGAGCGCAACCCGTGGAGATAGTTGTTACATTGTTTCCGCCCTGAAAGGCAACGCCGTGAACTGAAGGGAAGAATTTTCAGCAATCGCGCATGAAAAAAGGCGTTCCCTGCCGATCCGTAGTTGTCGCGACAGAAAGGCAGGGAAGCCGTGGTTACCGATCGATCGTTCGGCG
>JBJHCY010000015.1:0-83979 GCA_050486265.1 Phycisphaerales bacterium
ATCGATCGGTAACCACGGCTTCCCTGCCTTTCTGTCGCGACAACTACGGATCGGCAGGGAACGCCTTTTTTCATGCGCGATTGCTGAAAATTCTTCCCTTCAGTTCACGGCGTTGCCCTTCAGGGCGAATCATAGATTTGTGACACTTCCACGGGTTGCGCGGCCAGCGACGCTACGCGTCTCGGGCCGCTCCACCCGTGGCTACAACCCTGCGCCCCTCGCGGGGCGGAGTTTTTGTAGGTACAGGCGAGACGCCTGTGCCACGAGACTCGGTAGGGCGAGCGCTGTTTGCAGGTTTGCCGGGCGGACGCGAGAACGGGGTCATTTTTCGTTGGGGAGGAGTGTTGCGGCAACGGTTTTCTTGCGGAGGGCGCGCTGGAGGATGTACACGGCCGTTGCGAAGTTGCCGGTGAAGACCAGGGCGACCGTCCACACGAGCGCGGGCCAGCGGCCTCGTTCGACGAACCAGATCCAGACGGCGATGAAGATGAGCCCGATGTACAGGTCGACGAGCGTCGTCACGCCCCAGAGCGTGGAGGCGACGGCGCGGAGCCCTGCGCCGAGGCTCATTTCGAGGGATGAGAAGACGAAGAGGACGAGCAAGGCGAGGATGGAGAGGGCGAAGGTCGCGGCGAGGGCGAGGGCGCCGGTGTCGAAGGAGCGGGGTGGTTGGGTCATGGGGTGGTGTCTCCGTTTTGGGGAGTTGCAATCAGGCGGTGGATTGTCGTCGTTGGTGAATGGGTTCGTTGGTTTTGGGGCTTGCGATGCTCGGATGGCTGTTCGCGGGTTGAGCGCATTGGGCTTGATTGGCTGTTCTTGGGGCCGAGGTCGGTGGCGCGGGGTAGTGTGTTGCTTGGATGGGGAGGTTCCTTCGCCCCTTCAGGGCGAGGTGTTTTTGGCGACTTTCCACGGGTTCGACTCGCTCGACGCGGCGCGTCTCGCGGCGTCTCACCCGTGGCAAGGTTCAGCCGCCCCTTCGGGGCGGGGATTGGCACCGGAATCGAAGGGTCCGCGGCGTTGTGGATCGGGCGCATCGGCCTTGAAGGGCTGTTCATGGGGCCGAGGTCGGCAGCACGGGAGGCGAGGGGGAAGTGGACTTGTTGCAGGGAGGAGACACTGGCGGGCGAGCCGCCAGTGCCACAGGTCTGCTTTGTGTCGTCGATCTATGCGGAGCATTCGGCTGAAGGGCGCTTGCTGATGGAAACGATCTTGATGCAGATCGGGGCGGTCGCCGCGTTTGCTTGCGGGCTGATGCTTGTGTTGTGGTTTGTGCAGCGGGCGATCAGGGACGCGGGGGTTGTGGATGTCGGGTGGTCGTTCAGTCTCGGGGCTTCGGCGGGGATTGTTGCGTTGCTCGCCGACGGCGATCCCGGGCGGCGGGTGCTGATCGCGGTGCTCGCTGGGGTCTGGGGAACGCGGCTGGCGTTGCACCTGCTCACCGACCGCGTGCTCAAGGGCGAGGAGGACGGGCGGTACCAGGACCTGCGCGAGTCGATCGGGCCGCAGAAGATCCAGCGGTTTTTCTTCGTGTTCTATCAGGCGCAGGCGGTGAGCGTGGTGGTGCTGGCGCTGCCGTTCTTTCTGATTGTGAACGATCCGCGTCCGTTCCCTGGGCTCTTGGATTATGTGGGTGTTGCGCTGTGGCTCGTCGGCGTGGGCGGTGAGAGCCTGGCGGACTGGCAGCTTCGGAAGTTCAAGAAGGATCCGGGGGCGAAGGGTCGGACTTGCCGCGTGGGATTGTGGCGGTACAGCCGTCATCCGAACTATTTCTTTGAGTGGGTGATCTGGGTGAGCTACGCGGTGCTGGCGCTTGCGGCGCCGCTGGGTTGGCTGGGCGTGCTTTCGCCGCTGATTATTCTGTTTCTTGTGCTGAAGGTGACGGGGATCCCGCCGACGGAGAAGCGTGCGATCAAGTCGCGCGGGGAGGACTACCGGCGGTATCAGCAGGAGACGAGCGCGTTTTTTCCCTGGTTTCCAAAGAAGCCGGCCGAGCCGCTGAAAGCGGACGGCACGCCGGCGACGGAGCGATCATGAGCAGCGAGACGACACTGAGCGCGAGCAGCCTGCACGCCGAACCCCGTGCGCCGTGGTACGCGTCGCTGATCGACAAGGGGCGGATCCCCGACGCGGTGCTGCGCCGGGCGATCTCGGCGCGTCTTGCGAAGATGCTGCGGAAGATGCAGGACGCGGACATCGAGACGCTGCACGAACGCCACCGCGTGTTCGTGAAAGGATTGCTGGAGTCGCCGATCGCCATCCGGACGGAGAAGGCGAACGAGCAGCACTACGAGGTGCCGCCGGAGTTTTTCAAGCTGGCGCTCGGGCCTCGGCTGAAGTATTCGTGCGGGTACTGGCCCGACGGGGTGTCGACGCTGGCGGAGGCCGAGGAGTCGGCGTTGGCGTTGGTGTGCGCGCGGGCGCAGATCGAGGACGGGCAGCGGATCCTGGAGCTCGGCTGCGGCTGGGGTTCGCTGTCGCTCTCCATGGCCGAGAGGTTTCCGCAGAGCGAGATCACGGCGGTCTCGAACTCGGGGGCGCAGCGGGTGTTTATCGAGTCTGCGGCGAAGGCGCGGGGCTTTGAGAATCTGCGCGTGGTCACCGCGGACATGAACGACTTCCGCGACGACGAATCGGCGTACGACCGGTGCGTGAGCGTCGAGATGTTCGAGCACATGAAGAACTACGACGCGCTGCTGGAGCGGATCTCGGGTTGGCTGAGGCCCGAGGGCAAGCTGTTCGTGCACATCTTTACGCACCGCGAGCTGTCGTACCACTTCGAGGAAGACAACAACTGGATCGGCAAGTACTTCTTCACCGGGGGGACGATGCCCGGGGATCGGCTGCTGTTCGAGTTCCAGCGTTCGATGCGGATCGCCGAGCACTGGCGGCTGTCGGGCGAGCACTACGAGAAGACCGCGAACGCGTGGCTGAAGAACACCGACGCGCACCGCGAGCGGATCCTTGAGCTGTTCGGGCAGACCTACGGCGAGGGTGATGCGAGGAAATGGCTCAACCGTTGGCGGACATTCTTCATCGCGTGCGCGGAGTTCTGGGGGTTTGCGGGCGGCGGGGAGTGGTTGGTTTCGCACTACCTGTTTGAGAACAGGAAGGGGTGAGGGCGCTCGCTGCGCGATGCGCAATGCAAAGCACCGACCTCCTTTGGAGGTCGGCGGCACGGGAGATTTCAGCTTCGCACGGTGATCAGTAGAGGAACTGGATCGCGGCGCGGAGGTTGAACTGGTCTGCGCGGTCGCTGGCGAGCAGGCCCTGGCTGTTGCTCGGCGAGAGGAGGCCGCCCTCCTGGCGGTCGAGGAACCACTGCGCGTCGAAGGTGAACTTCAGGGCGTGGCTCTGGGGGACCAAGTAGTAGGTGAAGCCGGCGGCGAGTGCGTTGAGATCGCGCGAGTTTTCGCGGTCGGAGTCGGCGAAGACGCCGTCGTAGCGGCAGAAGACCTCCCACTGCTCTTCGATGAAGTAGGAAGCGGTCGCGGTGACGCCGAAGTCGTTGAACGACGAGCCGTCCCGGTCGACATTCTGCCACGCGAAGACGCCGGCGAGCCCCCAGCCGTCGCCTTTGATCGTGAGGTCTGCGGTTGCGGCGCCGAGGTCATAGTCGTCGGTCCGTCCGGTGTCGCCGCCGGACTGGTAGTGTCCGGCGACGCCGAGGAGGGCGCCGAACTCGCCGCCCCGCCATGAGCCGTAGCCGCTGTAGCGTCCGAATCCGCCCTGGCCGAACTTCTGCTCGAATCGTCCGGTGAAGGCCCAGTCGGCGGTGTCGGGGTCGCCGATGTCTTTGTTTGTTGCGCGTCGGCCGTCGGAGAAGGCGACCATGAAGCGCGAGTCGAACTGGGTGTAGACGCCCTCGACCATCTGCGAGCGGCCCTGGGTGAAGACGCGGTTGACGAGCGATCGGTCTACGGCGGTGAGCTCTGCGCTCGAGTTGAGCTGCTCGCGTGTGAAGGGGAGCTTCTTCTGGCCGACATTGAGGGTGAACTCGTCGGTGAGCTTGAAGACGCCGAAGGCTTCGAGGATCTCGACATCGCCGCCGTCGGGGTCGGCGTCGAGAAGGAGGCGGAGCTCGATGTTGTCGTCGAGCTTGCCTCGGAGGCCGATTCGGTTGAGGTGGGCGCGGAAGCCGCCGGTGGAGTTGTTGTCGAGGTCGCGGTCTTGCCTGTAGTTGTAGTTGTAAGTGAAGCGCGAGAGGAGTGTGACGCGTAGCGGGAACTCGTCGGGGTTGTTCAGGCTGATGCGCTGCGAGGCGTCGGAGAGGAGCTCGGCCCGGTGGGCCTGCTCGGGCGAGGCGTGGGCGAGCGCGGCGAGCGCGGCGATGGTCGAAGCGGCGGTGTTGCGGATCGGGCCGATCATGGGCGGAGGTTCCTTCTGCGATCGTGGGGATCCGGGACTATCGGATCCGCAGGGCCGAAACTTAGCGCCGCATTGATAATCGATCGAGCCTGATTGTGTCAAGGAAGCGCGAAGAAGACATCCGCACCTATTATTAGGGAATCGGCGTCGGGTCGAGCTTGAAGTAGTCGTGGATGTATGCCTTGATGTCGGGGGACCGGGCGAGGTGGACGACATCGAGCAGGCGGAGCAGGTCCTGCTTTTTCTTCTCTTCGATGGCTTCGGGGTCGAGGTCGCTGTCGGTGAGGGGGCGGACGGGGCGGTAGCGCCCGGGGGCGGAGGCGGGCTCGATGACGCCGAGCTTTTCGAGGGTGATGAGGGCGTACTCGAAGCGTCCGTCGCCGCGGCCTTTGCCGATGACATCGAGGTAGAGCTCGTCGTGGTCGAAGTCGGCGTGGCCGGCGTCGCCGTAGCGGCGGTCGATGGCGTGGCCGATCTCGGCGAGGAGGTGCGCGGGGGGATTCATCCACTCGATGAACTGGCGCTGCACGGCGATGTCGTCCTGGGCGAAGAGGAGTTGGCAGGTGCTGGGCTCGGCGTCGCGCCCGGCGCGGCCGGTCTCCTGTGCGTAGGCCTCGACGCTGGAGGGGATCTGGGCGTGGACGATGAAGCGGATGTCGGGCTTGTCGACGCCCATGCCGAAGGCGTTGGTGGCCAGGAGTAGGAGGGCGTCGTCGGGCTTGGCGTTGATGAACCTTCTGTAGACGCGTTTTTTGTCCTTTGGGTCGAGCTTGCCGTGGTAGATCTCGATGCGGCGTTCGACGCCGGCCTTTTCGAGCGCGGCTTTGAACTCGCGCCGGGCGTGTTCGAGGTGCTTGATGAGTGCGAAGTAGACGATGCCGGTGCCGCGGGTTTGGCGGCAGCGGTCAATGATGTGTTTGGCCCGATCTTTGTCGGACCAGACTTCGTCTGAGCGGTACGAGAGGTTCGGACGCTCGATCGGCGCGGCGAAGAGCGGCATGTCCTCTTGGGATAGGCCGATGACGGAACGGATGTCTTCCCTGACTCTGGGGGTGGCGGTGGCTGTGAGGGCGATGGTCGTCGGCTCGCCGAGGAGGCGTCGGAACTCGCCGATGCGTTGGTAGGCGGGGCGGAGGTCGTGGCCCCATTTGCTGATGCAGTGCGCCTCGTCGACGGCGAGGAGCTTGACGCCGCCGGGGACTTTGGCGAGCGCCTCGACGAAGGCGGGTTTGTCCATGCGTTCGGGTGTGGCGTAGATGAGCTCGAATTCGCCGCGGGCGAGGGCGGCCATGCGCTCTTCGCGTTGTTTGCGGTCGAGGGTGGAGTTGATGTAGGAGGCGTCGACGCCTTTTTTTCGGAGGGCGGCGACCTGGTCTTCCATCAGGGCGATGAGTGGGCTGAAGACGAGGGCGACGCCTCGCGAGTCACCTTTTCCGGGGAGCGCGAGGGCGGGGAGTTGGAAGCAGAGGCTTTTGCCGGCGCCGGTGGGCATGACGACGAGGGCGTCGCGCCCTGCCATGACGCGTTCGATGATGAGGCGCTGGAGGGGGTAGAGCGTGTCGTGTCCGAAACGCTCTTTGAGGATGGATTCGATCGGCCTGTTCAAGGGGGACAAGGGGTGGATCAGGGGCGGAGAGGGTAGGAGGTCGCGTGCGCGGGGTGTTTGCGGGGTTGCAATCCGCACATCCCGGGTGGTCGAAGAGCCGATGAACGGGCTCCAGATGCGACTGTAGGGTCCGGTACGATTTCGGTCCGCGCCGCGTGGACCGGGTGCGGGAGGGCGTTACAACTACTCCGCCGCCGGACACAGACGGAAGAAGGAGCCCGGTTCGGATGATGCTGTCGATCGCCATCCTCGCGCTGTTGAGCGTTGCGGCGCCGTGGGTGTGCCGTTACGCGGGTCCGGCGCGTGGTGTGGTGCTGGCGGCGTTTCCGCTCGGGATCGGCGGGTGGTTCGCCAGCAAGATCCCGGCGGTCGCGGACGGGGGGGCGATTTTCGAGTCGTTCGCGTGGCTGCCGGAGCTGGGGCTGGAGATGTCGTTCCGGCTTGACGGGCTGGGGCTGCTGTTTGCGCTGCTGGTGACGCTGATCGGTTCGGGGGTGCTGCTGTACGCGGGTTCGTACATGCGGGGGCACCACCAGATCGGGCGGTTTTTCGCCTACCTGATCGGGTTCATGACCTCGATGCTGGGTCTGGTGCTGGCGGACAACCTGATCCTTATGTTCATCTTCTGGGAGCTGACGAGCATCACCAGCTACCTGCTGATCGGGTTCAACCACGACAAGAAGGAGTCGCGGACGGGGGCGCTGCAGGCGCTGATGGTGACGGGGCTGGGCGGGCTGGCGATGCTGGCCGGTCTCGTGGTGCTGGCGTTCGCGGCGGGTGATCTTGCGGGTGTATCGGGCGGCGTGTGGAACATGAGCGAGCTGCCCGAGGGGCTGAGCGGGCACGCGCACTATCCGTGGATTGTGGCGTTGGTGCTTGCGGGGTGTTTGACCAAGAGCGCGCAGTTCCCGTTCCACTTCTGGCTTCCCTCGGCGATGGCTGCGCCCTCGCCGGTCTCGGCGTACCTGCACTCGTCGACGATGGTGAAGGCGGGCGTGTACCTGATCGCCCGCCTGCACCCGAACCTTGCGACGGGGACTGCCGAGGGGCTTTGGGAGGGGCTGCTGATCGGGTTCGGGGCGACGACGATGTTTGTGGGGGCGTACCTGGCGACGAGGCAGACCTTGTACAAGCGGCTGCTTGCGTATTCGACGGTGAGCTCGCTGGGCGTGATGGTGATGCTGGTGGGGATGGGGCGTCCTGAAGCCGCGGCGGCGTACATCCTGGCGCACGCGATGTTCAAGGGCTGTCTGTTCCTCGTTGCGGGGATCGTGGACCACGAGGCGGGCGAGAAGGATGTTGCGGAGATCGGCAAGCTGTTCAAGGCGATGCCGGCGACGGGTCTTGCGGCGCTGTTTGCCGGGATCTCGATGGCGGGCGTGCCCTTGGCGCCCCTTGCGGGGTTTGTGGCCAAGGAGAAGATGATCAAGGCGGGGCTCGACGCGGGCCCGCTGACGGCGCTCTTGACGGCGCTGATCATCGCGGCGGGCTCGTTTACGGTCTTCATCGCGCTCATGACGGGGTTCAAGCCGTTCTTCGGGAAGGCGGAGCGTGAGCCGAAGAAGCACGCGCACGAGGCGCCCTGGCCGATGCTGGCGGCGCCTGTGATCCTGGCGGTGCTGGGGATCGTGTACGCGCTGGCGCCGGCGTTGTTTGCGACGCCGGTGGTGACTGCGGCTGCGGAAGCGATCAAGGGCGCGCCGGTCGAGGGTGTGCTTCGGCTTGACGCGTTTTACTACTACGAGATCAGCCTGGCGCTGGGGCTGGGCGTTCTGGCGACGGCGGTCGGCGTGGTGCTCTACTTCGCTCGCGGGATGTGGTTGAAGGCGACCTCGCCCTTTGCGAAGCTCGACGGCGTTGTCGGCCCGGCGAAGATGTACGACTACGCGATGCTCGGGCTGACGAAGGGGTCGTGGGCGCAGACGCGTGTGCTGCAGAACGGCTCGCTGCAGGTCTACATCAAGATGACGCTGGTGGCGATCCTGGGGATGTTCGCGTGGGCGATCTGGCGGACGGGGTCGCTGCCCTCGGTGGGTACGAACTTCGAGCGTACGGGGCTCCTGGAGTGGGTGCTGATTTTTTCGATCGCCGTCTCGTCGATCGTGGCGACTCGGCTGGGCTCGCGTCTGGCGACGGTCGCGGTGCTGGGCGTGATCGGGTACGCGGTGGCGGTGGTGTTCGCGCTGTACGGCGGGCCCGACGCGGCGATGACGCAGTTTGCGGTCGAGACGCTGATCGTGGTGATCTTCGTGCTGGTGGTGTACCACTTGCCGCGGTTTGCGGTGTACAGCGGGCTTGCGGTGCGGACGATGGACCTGCTGCTTGCTGCGACCTTCGGCGGCGTGATGGCGTGCCTGGTGCTTGCGGCGGGTTCGCAGGAGCTTTTCGCCCCGATCTCTGCGTACTTCAACGAGGCGGCGATGCCGGACGCGATGGGCGTGACGCCCGACGGGCAGTCGGCGTACGGGCGTAACCTGGTGAACATCATCCTTGTGGATTTCCGGAGTGTTGACACGCTGGGCGAGCTTGTGGTGCTTGGGATCGCGGCGATCGGGGTGTACACGCTGATGAAGCTGCGTGACGACCACAAGGGGACGCCGGTGGCCGAGCGAGAAGGACCGCCTGTCGAGCTCGGCGGGGAGGACGCATGAACTCCCTGGTTCTCCAGACGGCGTCGCGGTTTCTGCTCCCCCTGCTGCTGCTGCTGAGCGTGGTGATCCTGCTGCGCGGGCACAACACGCCCGGGGGCGGGTTTGTGGGCGGGCTGCTGGCGGCCTCTGCGTTTGCGCTGCAGGCGATGGCGTTCGATGTCGAGAGCGCCCGGCGGATGCTGCGTGTGAACCTGCTGGCGATGGTCGGGCTTGGGCTGACTCTGGCGCTGGTGTCTGGTTTTTTCAGCCTCGCGGCGGGCGGGCCTCTCTTGAAGGGTCTGTGGTTCGAGGCGCCTGTCTTGGGCTTCGACGACCCGATCAAGCTGGGGACGCCGGTGCTGTTCGACATCGGGGTGTACCTGACGGTGCTGGGCGTTGTGCTGACGATGATCTTCACGCTGCAGGAGGTGGTTGAATGAGCCTGCTGCTTGCGGTGATCATCGGGATGCTGTTCGCCTCGGCGCTGTACATGATGATGCGTCGGAGCTTTGTGAAGCTGACGATCGGGCTGATCCTGATCGGGCACTCGGCGAACCTGCTGATCTTCACCTGCGCCGCGACGCAGCGGGACGGGAGCATGGAGCGTCTTGCGCCGGGGCTGATCGATGAGGGGCAGACGCGGATCGAGGGCGAATTCGCCGACCCGCTGCCCTTTGCGCTGATCCTGACTGCGATCGTGATCGCCTTTGCGATCACGGCGTTCACGCTCGTGCTCGTCAAGCGGGCCTACCAGGAGGTCGGGACCGACGACCTGGACAACATGCGGACCACCGATAGATGAACGCACTCGTCGTCAGCCCGATCGCGATCCCGCTGCTCACGGCCTTCCTGTGCATGATGGCCTGGCGGTCGGTGGCGCTGCAGCGAGCGCTCTCGATCGCGGGGGCTCTTGCGCTGCTTGCCTGCTCGGTGCTGCTGTTTGTGCGGGTGCTCGATACGGGGGTGCTCACCGCGGACATCGGGGGGTGGCGGGCGCCGTTCGGGATCACGATGGTGGCCGACACGCTGTCGGCGCTGATGGTGCTGCTCAACGGCGTTGTTGCGGTTTCGGTGGTGTTCTACTCGATCGGCGCGATCGGTGCGCGTCGGGAGAAGCACGCGTACCACACGCTGGTGCACTGCCTGCTGGCTTCGGTGTCGGGCTCGTTCCTCTCGGGCGACATCTTCAACATCTATGTGTGGTTCGAGGTGATGCTGATGAGCAGCTTCGTGCTGCTGACGCTGGGCGGGGAGCGTGGGCAGCTCGAGGGCGCGCTGAAGTATGTGACGCTGAACCTGCTCTCTTCGAGCCTGTTCCTGTCGGCGGTCGGGCTGCTGTACGGGCTGGTGGGGAGCCTGAACCTCGCGGACATCGCGATCAAGCTCGGTTCGGCGGGCGACGAGGCGCGGCCGGTGATCGCTGCGATCGCCGTGCTGTTCATGGCGTCGTTCGGGATCAAGGCGGCGATTTTCCCGTTCTTCTTCTGGCTGCCGGCGTCGTACCACACGCCGGCGCCGGTGGTGAGCGCGCTGTTCGGCGGGATCCTGACGAAGGTGGGCGTGTACGCGATGGTGCGCGTCTACACGCTGATTTTCGCGCCGGTCTTCCCCGCGGCTGGCGAGGTCCTGCTGTGGATCGCCGCGTTCACGATGGTGACGGGCGTGCTGGGGGCGGCGGCGCAGTACGAGATCCGGCGGATCCTGAGCTTCCACATCGTCAGCCAGATCGGGTACATGGTGATGGGCCTGGCGATCGCGCTGCTCGTGCTCGAGCGGATGGCCGACGCGCCCGAGGCGGACCGGCCGGCGATGCTGGCGACGGCGGCGATGGCCTTGGGCGGCGTGGCGTTCTTCATCCTCCACAACATCCTGGCGAAGACGAACCTGTTCTTTGTCGCGGGCGTGGTGCACCGGCTGCGCGGGACGGGCGAGCTGAAAGAGCTGGGCGGGCTGTACAAAGAACGCCCCTTCCTCTCGCTGATGTTCATGCTCTCGGCGATGGCGCTGGCGGGGATCCCGATCCTGACGGGGTTCTGGGGCAAGCTGATTCTCGTGGTTGCGGGCGTTCGGGCGGGCGAGTACTGGATCGTGGGCGTGTCGCTTGGTGTGGGCGTGCTGACGCTGTTTTCGATGACGAAGATCTGGGCCGAGGCGTTCTGGAAGGCCCGGCCCGAGGACGACGACCCCGAGAAGTCGCCGGAGCCGGACAACACGCGCGGGGTCGCGTGGATGAACGGGGTGACGGCGGGGTTCGTGGTGCTGATCATCGGCGTGAGCGTGTTTGCGGCGCCGATCTACAGGGTGACGGAGCGTTCGGGCCACGAGCTGATCGAGCGTTCGCCGTACATCCGCGCGGTGCTGGACGAGCAGTATCTGCGTTCGCTGCCTGGGGGGATCGGCGAGCGTTGGATCGAGCCGGGCGCGCAGGCGGCGTCTGCCGGGGAGGGCCGATGAGCAAGCTCATCGCGAACTTCCTGCTTGCGGGGGCCTGGGCGGCGGCGATCCAGCCGTTCAACGCGGCGAACCTTGCGATCGGGTTTGTGCTGGGGTACATCGTGCTGTGGGTGTCTTCGCCTTCGGACCGCGAGAGCCCGTACTTCAAGAAGGTGTTCAAGGGGATCGGGTTCGCGTTCTTTACGCTCAAGGAGCTTGTGGTCGCGAACATCAAGATGGCGGTGTGGACGATCATGCCCTTGCGTCGGCTGCGGCCGATGATTCTGGCGGTGCCGCTGCAGGACGACCTGACGGACACGGAGATCACGATTCTTTCGAGCCTGATCACGCTGACGCCGGGTACGCTGACGATGGATGTGTCTGAGAACCGTCGGTATCTGTTCATCCACTTCATGCATGTGGACGACCCGGAAGAGGCGAAGCGCGACATCACCGAGGGCTTCCAGCGTCGCCTGCTGGAGGTGACGCGATGAACGACATGACCTGGCTGCACGAGGAGGTTCTGGGGACGATCTTCGGGGTCGCGGGCGTGGTGCTTGCGATCGGGATTCTCTTTACGATCTGGCGTCTGACGCGGGGTCCGACGCTGTGCGACCGCGTTGTGGCGCTGGACCTGCTCGGTTTTCAGGCTGTCGGGGTGATCGCGTTGTTCGCCATCGTGACGCAGCGTCCGGTGCTGCTCTCGGTGGGGATTGTGATGGCGCTGGTGCTTTTTCTCGCGACGGCGGCGTTTGCGATGTACCTCGAGCGGAGGGCGCGCCCGTGAGCGAGTTTTTCGATCTCTTGCGCCAGCACTGGCTGAGCTTTATCGCCGACACCCTGGTGATCCTGCTGATGGTGTCGGGGACGCTGCTGTTTCTCTTGGCGGCGGTGGGCATCGTGCGGATGCGGGATGTGTACACGCGGATGCAGGCGGCGAGCAAGGCGGGGTCGCTCGGCGTGGCGTGCATGGTGATGGCCGTGGCGATGTATTTCAAGAGCCTGAATGTCGCGGTCGAGGCGACGCTGGTGGTGCTGTTTATCTTTCTGACGACGCCGATCGCGACGCACCTGATCGCGCGTGCGGGGTACTTTGTGCGGGTGCCGATCTGGGAGCGGACGGCCAGGGACGAGTTGGAGGGGTGTTACGACCCCGAGACGCACACGCTGCAGTCTGAGCACCTGCTCGACGAGGGGCAGGCGGATGGCGCGGCTTCGACGCGTGGCGGGAGTTCGGGCGATCGGTAGCGGTGCGGGCCGGGCGCGTTGGGGGGCGGGGTCGGGTATGATCGCGCGGCAGAGACAGCGGGGCAGCATGGCGGCATCACCACTCGTCGGCGTGATCATGGGTTCTCAATCGGACTGGCGGACGATGCAGTTCTGCGCGTCGGCGCTGGCGGAGCTGGGGGTTGAGCACGAGTGCCGCGTGGTGTCGGCGCACAGGACGCCGGATCTGTTGTTTCAGTACGCGTCTGAGGCGGAGGGGCGGGGTCTGCGGGTGATCGTGGCGGGCGCTGGGGGCGCGGCGCACCTGCCGGGGATGTGCGCGAGCAAGACGGTGCTGCCGGTTTTAGGCGTGCCGGTCGAGTCCGCGTCGCTCAAGGGGATGGACTCCTTGCTTTCGATCGTGCAGATGCCCGCGGGCGTGCCTGTTGGGACCTTGGCGATCGGGAAGGCGGGGGCGATCAACGCGGCGATTCTGGCGGCGTCGATTCTTGGGGGCGAGCACGCCGAGGCGGTGCGTCGGTACAAGGCGGCGAGGACGAACGCCGTGCTGGGCTCGCCCTTGGATACGACGCCTGTCGATGAGGGTCGGGCGTGAGCGGGGAATTGCTTGGCGGTCTTGTGCTGGGGGTTTTGGGGGGCGGGCAGCTCGGGCGGATGCTGGCGCTGGAGGCGCGGGCGATGGGCGTGCCGACACGCCTATTCGACCCCGCGACCGACGCGTGTTCGCGGGGCGTGGGTGAACTGGTCACCGCGGCTTTTGAGGACGGGGCGGCGATCGAGCGGTTCGCCAGCGGGCTGAGCGCGGCGACCTACGAGTTTGAGAATGTGCCGCCGGAGACGGTCGAGCGGCTTGGGGCGTTGGTCGAGGTGCGTCCGGGGGCGGCGAGCCTTGTTGCCGCGAGCGATCGGGCGGCCGAGCGTGAGGCGTTGACCTCCGCGGGGTTCGGCGTGGCGAGGTTCCGGGTGGTGGACGGCGACGGGGCGCTGGAGGCGGCTGCGGCGGAGGTCGGGCTTCCTGGGGTGTTGAAGCTTCGGCGGGGCGGGTACGACGGGAAGGGGCAGGTGGTCGTCCGCGAGCGTTCGGAGCTGGAGGAAGCCGAGGCGTGGCGCGGGGGGCGCGGGGCGATCTTTGAGGAACTGATTCCGTTTACGCGGGAGCTTTCGATTGTGGGCGTGCGGGGGGGTGTGCGGGGGGCGGAGGGGGCGTGCCGGTTTTTTCCGATCACCGAGAATGTGCATCGGGAGGGGATCCTGCTGACGAGCGTCGCGCCGGCGCCGGGGGTTTCGGCGGAGGCCGAGGCGTCGGCGAGGGCGCACGCGACGCGGCTGATGGAAGGCCTCGGGCATGTGGGGGTGCTGGCGGTCGAGCTGTTCGAGACGGGGGGCGGGCTGATCGCCAATGAATTCGCGCCGCGGGTGCACAACACGGGGCACTGGACGATGGACGGGGCGGCGTGCGGGCAGTTCGAGCAGCATGTGCGTGCGGTGCTTGGGCTGCCTTTGGGCGAGACGGGGGCGCTGGGGCACGCGGGGATGGTGAACCTCGTGGGGTGCTTGCCCGATGTGCGGCGCGTGCTGGGCGTGGCGGGGACGCGGGTGCACCTGTACGAGAAGGCGGCGAGGCCGGGGCGGAAGCTGGGGCATGTGAACATTTTGGCCGAGACGGCCCCGGAGCGGGACGCGAAGGTCGCCGAGGTGCTGGGGATGCTGCCGGAGGGGGCTCTGGGCGGGGGCGGCTAGCGGGTCGATCGGGGTTGAGCTATTCCGGGTTGGGGCTATTCCGGGTTGGGGTGGCAGGTTAGTATCCGCTTCGGTGATCGCCTGCTCGGGGGAGAGGCGCCGGCGGCGGACCCATGCGGCTACGGACCAAGCTACTCATCCTGCTTCTTCTGATCGCGCTGGCGCCGATCCTGGTGGTCGGGCTGTCCAGCCGTCGCGCGGCGCTGAGCTTCGGGTCCGGTCTGGCCGAGGAGATCGAGGCGGAGTTGATTTCGCGGGCGCGGGGGGATCTGCGTCGGCGTGTGGCGTCGTACACCGATCTCCTGGACAAGGAGAAGAGCCTGGTCGAGACGCTTGTTTTGGCGCAGGCGCGAGAGGCGACGCGGCGTCTGCGCGAGCCCGCCTCTTCGGCGGCGCCGCCCTCGTTCTGGACGGCCGAAGACATCGACGAGGGGCGTCGGCCGCCGGGGATGGTGGTGTCTGAGTTGATGGTCCGTCGCGACGGTGCGAACGGCGCCGAGCGTGTGGCGCTGAGCCTGGCCGAGCCGGTGTTCGTGCCTGCGCCGGCGGTCGGTGTTCGCGATGTGGAGGAGGCGGCGCTGCGCGTGCGCCCGCTGATCGACCTGATGCTCGAGCTTCGGGAGGGTCGGCGGGACCTGGTGCGTCACCAGTTCGTGGCGCTTTCGAGCGGTGTGTACATGTCGTACCCGGCGACGGGCGGGTACCCCGAGGGGTTCGACGCTCGTGAGACGGCGTGGTACCAGCGCGCGTCGCAGTTTGCCGACGAGACGGTCTGGACGATGCCGGTGATCGACCCTGTGACGGAAACCGCGGGGATGGTGTGCGTGCGTCCGCTCCGTGACGCCGACGGGGAGCTTCTGGGCGTTTCGGGGATCGAGGTGGCGATCGACGAGGTGCTGCGTGGCATCCCCGTGGACGACATCTCGCAGGTGCCGGTGTCGCTGCTGATCGGGATCCCTCGCGGCGCGTCGCACTTCGATGAGCGGTTGCGCGTGTTCTCCAAGACCGAGGAGCGGGGGGACGGGGTGCGGGGGTGGCGCGCGGCCGAGGAGCCGCCGCTGCTTGAGCCGTTCATGCTCGAGGGGCTCGAACGGGCCGAGGACCGGGATCGCGTGCGTCGGTTGCTGGTGGACATCGAGCGGGCGGCGGAGGGGCGTTCGGTCTCGCTCGTCCGGGAGATCGTGTTCCGGGGCGAGGCGTCGATGGCGGCGTTCGAGCCGTTCGCGAGCGATCCGAGCTTCTTTTTCATGTTCATCACGCCGACGGAGCCGGTGGTGCGTTCGGCGGTGAACATGCGCGACCAGGTGGTGCGCCGGACGGAGACCGAGATGACGGTGATGCTGACGATGACCGTCGGCATCGCGGCTGCGACGATGCTGCTGGCGCTCCTGGCGTCGAGGACTGTGACGAGGCGAGTGAACGATGTCGCTTCTGCGGCGAGGAAGCTGGCCTCGGGCGATCTGGACGCGACGACGAACATCCGTGGCAACGACGAGATCGCCGAGCTGGGGGCGGCGTTCAACGAGATGATGCCGAGGCTGCGCGAGCACCTGCGGATGAGCCAGTCGCTGGGCCTGGCGATGGGCGTGCAGCGCGGGCTGTTGCCGGGGGATTCGCCGGCGATCGAGGGGTTCGACGCGCACGGTCTGAGCCGCTATTGCGACGAGACGGGCGGGGATTACTACGACTTCATCCGCTCGGGGAGCGGGGCGTGGGCGGTGACGGTTGGCGATGTGAGCGGGCACGGTGTCGCCGCGGCGCTGTTGATGACGACGGCGCGTGCGGTGCTTCGCCGGAGCGCCGACGCGACGGACTGCCCGCGGGAGATCGTCGAGGACATCAACCGGCACCTGGCTCACGATGTGCGTCTGGGCCACTTCATGACGCTGTTTCTGATGATGATCGACCCGGAGGGCGAGGGCGGCGCCCGTCGGCTGCGTTGGGTGAACGCGGGGCACGAATCGGCCATCGTGTACGACCCGGCGGCGGACTCGTTCTGGGAGCTGACGGGCGGCGGGATCCCGGTGGGGATCGAGCGGGACTGGCCCTACGAAGCGCACGAGTGCGAGTGCCCCGGGCCGGGCGTGGTGATCGTGATCGGGACCGACGGGATCTGGGAGGCCCGCGATCCCGGCGGCGTGATGTTCGGGCGCGAGGCGTTCAGAGAGCTGATCCGGCGCAACGCTGGGGAGAGCGCCGAGCGGATCGCGCGGACGATCATCGGCGAGGTGACGAAGTTCTGCCGCGACGCGCCGCGGACCGATGACATCACGCTGGTGGTGCTCAAGCGGGTCTGAACGAGCGAGGGAGATCCTCGGCCGGAATGCATCCGTTGCGCCCGCGTTTCGATGGCGAACGGCGCATGAGGCCTGCGGACAAGGCGTTGGATGAGGCGTACGGTCTGTCGCTTTGCGTCTGCCGATTGCTCAACGGGCGCGCGAGGCGGACCTGCGCGGGGCCCGCGCGGCGATCGGGGCTTCGGCGACACGGTCGGGGCCGACGGCGAAGACGCGGTCGCCCGCTCGGGGCGCGACGCGTTTGCCCCCGGTAAAGACGCCGAAGGCGGGGAGCACGAGCGTGGTCCCTGTGAGCCAGAAACACGCGGCGCGGAGCCTTGAGAAGCCTCCCGAGAGGGTGACGACGGGGTGGATGTGGCCGCAGATGACGCCGTTCTCGGGCGAGGCGGGCTCGCTTGGCTTGTTTCGACCTTCGTCCTCGGGCGGCTCGTGCATGAGTGTGAACGGCCCGAGCTTGTGCGGCGCGTCGACGCAGACGATCCACGGCGCCGGCGGGTCGCCCGCGGCCCGGTCGTGGTTGCCTCTGACCAACACGGTCTCGATCGGGCCGGTGCGGGCGGCGAAGGCACGGAAGGCCTCGGCCGCGGCTTCGGTGACGCCCGCCCTTGCGTGCAGCAGGTCGCCGAGGATGACCAGGCGCCGGGCTTGGGTCGACTCGACGAGCGACGCGAGGCGTTCGAGGTCGTGGGCGGTGCAGGCGTTGGGCGCCGCGACGCCCGAGGCTCTGAAGGTTTCGGCTTTGCCGAGGTGGATGTCGGCGACGAAGAGCGTGCGCTGCGCCCCCCACCACGCCGCGGGTGCGGGGAGGAGTTCGAGCGATTCGCCTGCGAACTGGACGGCGTTCTGTTGCACCTGAGGCGGACTGTACCACGGGTCGGGCGCGGGCGCTGGGAGCTGGGAGCGGGGCGCGGGGGTGGTTTCGGCCTGCGGCCGAGGCTGACTGCAGAGCTTGGCTTTCAGGGATTGATTGAAATGTTGGAAAGTCAAAGACAACCCGCGGCCGAAGGCCGCTGCCACACCCAGCGCCCCACGCCCCACTCCCTGCGCCCCTGATTCCCGATTCTCAGCGGCAGTCGACGCCTCCAAGAGCTTGGCCGTGCGATCGTCTTGATCGGTGTTCTCAGGCGGCCTTGAGGTCTGTGCTCAGGTCGCGGGCCTCCCCCACCATCTGGTCGTATCTGGCGAAGTCGAGCGAGAGGAAGGGGTCGACGAGGCTGGGGTCGAACTGGGAGCCCGAGCAGCGTCGGAACTCTTCGAGGACCTTGTCGCGGCTCATCGCTGGGCGATAGGCGCGGGTGGAGCTCATGGCGTCGAAGGTGTCGGCGAGGGCCATGATGCGTGCGGAGAGGGGGATGTCTTCGCCGGCGAGGCCGGTGGGGTAGCCCCGCCCGTCCCAGCGTTCGTGGTGGTGGAGGACGGCGGGGAGCACATCGTCGAACTGCGGGAGGTCGCGGAGGATGCGGTGGCCGATCTCGGGGTGACGCTTGATGGCGTCGAACTCCTCGTCGGTGAGGCGGCTGGTCTTGCCGAGGATGTGCTCGGGGATGCCGATCTTCCCGATGTCGTGGACGAGGCCTGCGATGTGGATGCGTTCGACGGTTCGCGGATCGAGCCCGACTTTGCGCGCCAGGCAGGCGGAGAGGTGGGCGACGCGAGCGGAGTGGCCGCAGGTGTAGGGGTCTTTGGCGTCGATCGATGCGGAGAGCGCCTTGAGCATGCCGACAAAGAGCGCCTTCTGCTCGCGGTAGAGTTCGGCGTTTTCGAGGAACGGTCCGAGGTATCCGGCGGCGGCCTCGATGAGGTGTGTGTCGTAGGTGGAGACCTGGGGGTCGTTGCCGCCCTTTTCGCCGGCGAGGAGCCAGCCGATGGGGCCCTGCTCTCGCAGGACGGGCTGGACGACGACCTGTGGCCCGCCGTCGGGCTCGAAGCCCTCGACATCCGAGCAGATGGTCAGCGTGTCGGGCATGCCGAGCTTTTCGATGAGTGCGCGTGAGGCCTTCTCGATCTCTGGGAACGACATGGTCGGCCTGCCGGCGGAGAACGAGTCTCGTCGGGTGGGCACGCCCTCGTGCACGCCTTCGGGGAAGACGAGCATCGCCCAGGCGAACTCGGCGGCTTCGTGGAGCCGTTCGAGCGAGGCCTGGAGGAAGGTCTCGGGCTCGTCGAGCTCGTTCATCGAGCGTCCGAGTGCGTAGAGGAGGTCGATGGTCTCGTAGGCGTTGCCGAGGCGGTCGGTGAAGGTCTCGACGGCCTCTTCGTGCTCGGCGATGGCGCGCTGGTCTTCGTACATCCAGCGGAGCATCTGGAGCAGGCGCGCGCAGGAGTCTTTGTCGTGGTTGGCCCACGAGCGCATGACGCGTCTGACGGCGGCGCTCTGGAGCTGGGCGGCCTTGCACATCTCCTCGAACTCGGGCTGCTGGAGGCCCTCTGGCCCGAAGGCGAGGGCGACGGTGTAGCCGACGAGCCTGCGCCGGCGGCGCTCGGCGAGGGGGAGGAGCCAGCAGCCGGTGAAGAGCTCGTGGAGATCGGGCTCGCGGTCGCCGTCCCACTGGCTGGTGGTCGAGGCGATGCGACGCCCGAGGGGCCCTGCGCGGAGCCAGAGGCCGAGGAGACCGTCGCCGAAGGGCTCTTCGAGGATGAGTCCCGCGGCGTTGGTCCGCCAGACGGCCAGACCAAGCTCCGAGCACCGGGTGCGTACGCGCTGACCCGGGTCCTTTTTGCTGCCGAGTTGGAACGGACCGGTCACGCGACCTCCCTGAGCGATGCGCCCGGGCCGGCGCGGTCGGCCAGGAGACTCTCCAGAAGGCTGACGACGCGTCGGACGCTGAAGGGCTTGGGGAGGACGGCGGCGATGTTGAGACGGTCGGCCTTGTCGGCTTCGAGGACATAGCCCCGGGCGGTGAGCATGATGATGGGGATTTCGGCGGTGGGCGTGTAGCCGCGGAGGAGTTCGACGAACTCTGCGCCGTTCATGTAGGGCATCTGGAGGTCGGTGATGACGGCGTCGGGCGTGCGTTCCTGCGCGATGAGCCAGGCTTCCTCGCCGTCGTGGGCGACCTCGACTTCGAGTCCGTTCTGTTCGAGCTTTCGCGCGAGCAGGCTGGTGATATGGACTTCGTCGTCGGCCAGGAGAATGCGTGTCATGGCCACCTCGTGCTGGGGGCTTGGAATAACGGCTTGCTCTGCCCCCACGGTCGTCGGGCGGGGAGACGCCCAAGCCAACATCGGCCGCAAGGGAGCCTCCCTTCAGCCTGACGCCCCCCGATCGGACCGGAAGTTTCTGCGGCCGATGATCGTTGTACGGATGATGACGGCGGCGTCGGCGGCGTCCAAGGCCATGGCCGGGCGACCGGCCGACCGGGCGACATCCCGCTCGATCCAGGCGGCGTCGATGGCGGCGTGGTCCTCGGGAACGGCGGGTGGGCAGCCGTCGAGCCGCACCGTGATCAGGCGGACCCGTTCTCTGAGCCGACGGCGTCCGCCGGGCGGGATGGCCGGGCCGCGTCGAGTGTTTCTGGGTTCGATGAAGTCTCGCATCCTTGCTGACCCCTTTCCGATTCGTTCCCCCGCTTGTGCAGATCGGCGTCCGGAATGGCGTTCTCTTGTCGATGGGGCCGGACGCCAGCCCGGGGCTTCCGATTGGGTATTTTGGAGCCCCCGTAATGGAGTAAGGTTCCGCTTATCCGGCCGCAAGCGTTTGGCGTGGGCGTGTTGCGTGGCGGGCGGCTGGATCCGGCGGGACTCACGCACCGGGGGCCCATAAACTGCCCCTCCGGAGGGGCCAATGGAGGCCCGGCGGCAACGAAAGAACGACAGCGTGCGGGCTCGGCCCCGCCGATCGAGGAGACCGTGATGCCCGACCTGACGATCAATGTCCGCGAAGTGCTCGGCAAGGACGCCGACCATCTGCTGGGGCACGAGAGCCGCACGATTTCGAAGTCGGCGATGTACCTGCCGGGGCCGGACTTTGTCGATCGCGTGGTCTCGCAGACCGACCGGAACCCGGCGGTGCTGCGGAACTACCAGCAGATCCTCAACACCGGGCGTCTGGGGGGGACGGGGTTCGTGTCGATCCTGCCGGTCGACCAGGGCGTCGAGCACTCGGCCGGGGCGAGCTTCGCCCCCAACCCCGAGTACTTCGATCCCGAGCGGATCGTCGAGCTGGCGATCGAGGGCGGGTGCAACGCGGTGGCAAGCACCTACGGCGTGCTGGGCGCCGTGGCGCGCAAGTACGCCCACAAGATCCCGTTCCTCGTGAAGTTCAACCACAACGAGCTTCTAACTTACCCGAACCAGTTCAAGCAGATCCCGTTCGGGAACATCCGCCAGTGCTACGAGATGGGGGCGGTCGCGGTCGGGGCGACGATCTACTTCGGCTCCGAGCACTCGACCGAGCAGATCCAGTATGTGTCGGAGATGTTCGCCGAGGCGCACGCGTACGGGATGGTGTGCGTGTTGTGGTGCTACCTGCGCAACAACGCGTTCAAGGTCGGGGGGACGGACTACCACACCTCGACGGACCTCTCCAGCCAGGCCAACCACCTCGGCGCGACGATCCAGGCGGATATCCTCAAGCAGAAGCTGCCGACCAACAACGGCGGGTACAAGGCGCTCAACTCGGGCGACTCGTCGTACGGCAAGTTCCGCACCGAGGTGTACACGAAGCTCTCGGGCTCGGACGAGAACGGCAAGGGCGGGCACGAGATCGACCTGTGCCGTTATCAGGTCGCCAACGGGTACATGGGTCGGGTGCCGCTGATCAACTCCGGCGGCGAGAGCAAGGGCGAGAGCGACCTGCAGGACGCGGTGCGGACGGCGGTGGTCAACAAGCGCGCCGGCGGGATGGGCCTGATCTCAGGACGCAAGGCGTTCCAGCGCCCGATGAAGGACGGCGTGAAACTGCTGCACGCGATCCAGGATGTGTACCTGGATGAAGGCGTGTCGTTCGCGTAGGTCTGCGGGAGAAGTTAGATCTGCAGCACTGGCGGCTTGTCCGCCAGTGTTTTTGTGCGGGGGCTTCGTTCTGGAAGCGGGTGAGGATCAGGCCGCGTCGATGAAGCGGATGTCGAGCCTCTTGCCGAGGGCGGCGGCAATGCGTCGGAGCATGTTGAGCGTGTGGCCCTCGTAGTCCGCGCTTTCCAGCCGGGAGATGACGGACTGGTCGGAGCCGATCCGCTCGGCGAGCTCCTTCTGCGTCAGACCGGCGGCGGTCCGCGCGTCGTAGATGAGCTGGCCGATGACGGCGTCTTCGAACGCTTTGTCGGCGGCCGCCCGTCTTGCGGGGTCATCACCGACGAGAACGCGACCGAGGATTTCGACGGCGTCAGAGGATACCTTGTGCCGAGAATTCTCGGTAGCTTCGTTCATGAAGATACCCTATCGATCATTGAAGTGGGCAACAGGGAGATCGGATGCAGAGTATGCGCCTGAGAGTGGCGTGCGAGCGGGAATGCCTTGCGAATCACTAATGGAGAGCGGTTTATGGTTATGGCTTGGACGGATCGCCTAAATTATAACTCTCTAGTATCTGATCTAGATCGCCGCTAGGCCAGTGCGGAACGGTCGACTTCTGGAGCTTTGCTGGAACTAGCCAAGCCGGATACCGGCCAGCATTTGGCCCAGAATCGTACGGCTCTCCGATCACATAGTGGTAGACATTAATATCTGGCTCACCCGGCTTTGGCTTTGGCTCGTGCTTGACCCATTCAATAGCAGCTGGCCAGCAGCTGTCCGTCTGAGAGGGCAAGAATCCCGAAGTCATTACGCCAATTGTCTTGCTTGCATCTCCAAGAAATGATCGAATTGAGGCCGCGTCGCTATTACTCAAGTCTTGGACTTTGCCCAGCCCATACTTGCCAACCATCCTGCCGAAGCTGGCTTGGCTCAAGCAAAAGCTCGGTGATCCCAGCTTTGATCTCTTTAAGGCCATCGCAGATCTCCTCTAACAGCACATGTGAGCACCTTAGTTTATACACCAAGAGCCATCTAGCAAGGAAAAAAACCTTCCAGCCGCAGCGCCGCGTTGATCAGGCCGAGGTGGGTGTAGGCCTGGGGGACATTGCCGAGGGCGATGTTTTCGTGGGGGTCGTGCTCTTCGCTGAGCAGGCCGGTGGGGCCGGCCATTTTGCAGTAGGTCTGGAAGAGGTCTCGGGCTTCGTCTTCGCGGCCCGAGGCGGCGCAGGCCTCGATGAGCCACGCGGTGCAGAGGTTGAACGCGCCCTCTTCGCCGGGCAGGCCGTCGTCGTAGAGGTAGCGGTAGAGGGCGCCGTTGACGCGGAGTTCGTTCTCGACGGCTTTGATCGTGCTGGCGAACCTGGGGTCTTTGGGGTCGATCATGCCGCAGAGACCGATGGTGAGGACGGCGGCGTCCATCTCGTCGCCTGCGTAGACGGCGGTGTAGGCCTGTTTGTCTTTGCACCATCCTTTTTCGAGGATCTTTTCGCGGATTTTGTCTGCGGTTTTGCGGAAGTCTTCGCGTTCTTCGCCGAGGAGTTGTTCGCTGATTTTGGCGGCGCGGTCGAGGGTGACCCAGCACATGGCCTTGGAGTGGACATGGTGCTGGACGGGGCGGCGGGGCTCCCAGATGCCGTGGTCGGGCTCGGTCCAGCGGTGGGTGACGGCGTTGGCCATCGCCTCGACGAGGCGCCAGTGCTCTGAGGAGAGCGGCGCGCCGGCGATCATGAGTTCATAAACAAGGTCGGCGACGGGGCCGAAGACATCGAGCTGCACCTGCTTGGCCGCGGCGTTGCCGACGCGGACGGGGCGAGACATGGCGTAGCCGATCATCTCGGAGATCTCGGCCTCGACGCCGAGGTCGCTGCCGTTGACGGTGTAGATCGGGGCGAGGTGCTCGGCCGAGCCGAGGCGGTCGATGACGCCGAGGAGCCAGTCGAGCAGGCGGAGGCCCTCGGAGGAGGAGCCGAGTCGGCAGAGGGCCGAGGCGGTCATGGCGGCGTCGCGGGGCCAGCAGTATCGGTAGTCCCAGTTGCGGACGCCGCCGATGTGCTCGGGGAGGCTGGTGGTTCCAGCGGCGGAGATTGCGCCTGTGGGCCCGTAGCAGAGGGCCTTGAGGACGAGCGCGCTGCGCTGGACGAGCTCTTCTGCGACGGCGCAGGGGCGGAGCGTCGCGGCCCAGTCGCGCCAGAAGCGGTCTGTCTGCCTTCTGCGCTCGGCCTCGGTGAGGCTTGCGGGCTGGGCGCTGCCTGTGCCGTAGCGGAGGACGAGGAGGACCGAGCCTTTGGAGAGGTCGACCTCGGCGATGCCGGTGTGGTGGGGCCCGTCGTCGATGATCTTCCACTCGACGCCGGGCGAGCGGAGGACGATGGGGTCTGCGTGGCCCCCGACGGTGAGGCCGTGCTCGCGCGGGATGAGCGTTGTCGCCGATCGGCCGAAATCGAGGCGCGGCGCGAACTCGATGACGGCCTTGCCCGAGCCGGAGATGACGCGGGTGAGGTCGGTGCGTCCGGCCCGCTGGTTCGGCCTGCCCTGCGAGCAGTCGAGGTAGTCGGTGACGGTGACGCCGGGCCAGCGCGTTTCGAGGATGAACGAGTCTTCGCGGTAGAACTGCTGGGGGGCGCGGCGTTCGCCGACGGGGCGGACACTGAAGTAGCCCGCGCCCGGGCCGCCGAGCAGGTCGGCGAAGACCGGAGTCGAGTCGATGCGCGGGCAGCAGAGCCAGTTGATGCGGGCCTCGGGGGTGACCAGCGCGATGGTGCGCATGTCGCTGAGCATCGCGTGGTCCTGGATCGGCACGCAGGCGGCGCTTTCGAGGAACGCGGCGCGGCGCTCGGCGACATAGGCCAGGACTCGGGCCGCGTCGCCGGTGTCGGCGATGCGGAGTTGGGCGGCGGTCTCGCCCTCGCCGACTTTGATCCCAAGGTCCGGCCCGCGGAGGGTCTTGAAGGCGTCTTCGTCGGTGATGTCGTCGCCGATGAAGAGGGCGGCGGTCGCGCCGACGCGGTGGCGGATGCGTTCCAGCGCGTCGCCCTTGTGGGTCGTGCAGACGGTGAGCTCGACGACCATCTTGCCGTGCTTGACGATGACATCGGTGAGCGAGCCCGGGCCTTCGAGCGCGGCGTCTTTGGCCTTCTCGCCGTCGCCTTGCGAGGCGTTGCGGAAGTGCAGGGCGGCGCCCGAGGGCTTGGTTTCGACGGTCAGGCCTTCTGCGCCCGATGCGATCTCGTTGAGCTGCTCGATGACCTTCTCGCGGAGGGAGCGCTGCTCGTTGGTGAGGCGGTCGGCGTAGCCGGCGTCGAACTCGCTGCCGTGGCTGCCGACGAGGCGGACGCCCGCGGGCTGGCCGGTGAGCTTGGCGAGGTCGGCGAGCGCTCGTCCGGAGATAATGACACCGACGGTGCAGGGCAGCCCCGCGAGCACGCGCATGGCGACGACCGCTTCACGGATCGGGAAGGCTTTCTCGGGGTCGCTGACGATCGGGGCCATGGTGCCGTCGTAGTCGCTGGCGACGAGGAGGCAGGGCGTGCGGGCGATCTCGTCGAGGCGCTCGGTCAGCTCGGGGTCGAGGCCGTTGGGAAGGGGGCTTTCGCCCGTTTCGTTGCCGGTGTTCGTGTTGCTCACTGCTTGAGGGCTCCGAGGAAGCTGTTCGCCCAGTCGTAGACATCGTGGGCTCTGAGATATCTCCGCATCGCGGTCATGCGTCGTTTCTGTTCGGCGTGGCTCATGCGCAGTGCCGTTTCGATCGAGTGGGCGACGCCGTCGATGTCGAATGGGTTGACGGTGACGGCCTGCCTGAGCTCGTCGGCGGCGCCGGCGAACTCGCTGAGCACGAGCACGCCGTCGTTCTTGAGGCGGCAGGCCGGGTACTCCTTGGCGACGAGGTTCATCCCGTCGCGCAGGGGCGTGACCAGCATCACCTCGGCGAGTGTGTAGTACGCCAGGAGCTCTTCGTGGGCGAGGTTGCGGCGCAGGTAGTGGATCGCGACGCGCCCGGTCTCGGAGTGCTGGCCGTTGATGCGTCCGACGAGCTCCTCGATGCGGCTGCGCATCTGGACATACTCATCGACATTCTCTCTGCTGGGCACCGCGACCTGGATGAAGACGATATCTTCGGCGGTGAACTTGCCGCGCCGCAGCACATCCTCCATCGCGCGCAGGCGGACATCGATGCCCTTGGTGTAGTCGAGGCGGTCGACGCCGAGGAGGATCCGTCGTTCGGGCCCGAGCTTCTGGCGGAGCTGCTCGGCCTTGACGAGCACATCGGCCGAGGTCGCCAGGCCCTCGAACTTCTTGAAATCGATCGAGATCGGGAAGTTGCTCACGCGGCAAACACGGTCGCCGAAGTGCAGCTCGGTGTCCTTGCCCGTGGCGCTCGTAAAGCGTCTCGCGGTGCGCGCGAAGTTCTGGCCGGAAAGGCGCGTCTGGAAGCCGAGCAGGTCGGCGCCGAGCATGCCTTCGAGGATCTCCTTGCGCCTGGGGATTCTGGCGAAGAGCTCTTCGGAGCAGAACGGGATGTGCAGGAAAAAACCGATCTTCGCGTCGGGGCAGCGCTCGCGCAGCATGCCCGGCACGAGCTGGAGCTGGTAGTCGTGCACCCAGACGGTGTCGCCGGGCCTGTAGACCGCCGCGGCGGCCTCGGCGAAGCGACGGTTCACCTTCTCGTAGGCCGCCCACCAGCTGCGCCGGAAGACGGGCACGCGGATCGCGTCGTGGTAGAGCGGCCAGAGCGTGGCGTTGGAGAAGCCCTCGTAGAAACTTTCCAGCTCGGCCTTCGAGAGGGCGACGGGCTTGAGGGCGATGCGGTCGCTCTTGAAAGGTTTCGGGGCGGCGCCGGTCGAACCCGACCAGCCGACCCACGCCCCGCCGGTGTCCTGCAGGATCGGTTCGAGGGCGGTGACCAGCCCGCCGGGGCTCATTTTCCAGACGGACTTGCCCCCCTGGCGCACGCGGTGCACCGGCAGGCGGTTGGCGACGACGATCAGGCGTCCGGACTGCGGACGCGTCTTCCGCGTCGTCTTTGCGTCGGCGGTTTTCTTCTTGGCCATCGGCAAAGACCCCCTTGGGATCGAGTAGGGCCGGGTCTCGCTTCATGGCACCATAGCCGCCGGAAATGGATCCCGCCCCCCGGAACACCCGCCTATATACCAGAGTCATGGGCGCCGCCCCGCTTGTCGAGGTGACCGACTGCGGCCTGTTCTGCCGGGCCGCGGGTTGCTATATCGACCCGTGGAAGCCGGTCGAGCGGGCGATCGTGACGCACGCGCACGCCGACCACGCGACGCCGGGCTGCAAGAGCTACCTCGCCTCGCCCACGGGCAAGATCGTGCTCGCCAGGCGGGTGCACGCGGGGGCGTCGATCGACCCGATCGGTTTCGGCGAGACGATCGAGATGGGCGACGCCCGGATCACGCTCTTCCCCGCCGGGCACATCCTCGGCTCGGCGCAGGTGCGGATCGAGCACGCCAAGACCGGCGAGACCTGGGTGGTCACCGGCGATTACAAGACCAGGCCCGACCCGACCTGCGAGGCGTTCGAGCCGGTCCGCTGCCACACGCTGCTGACCGAGAGCACCTTCGGCCTGCCGATCTACCGATGGGACCCCGACGAACTGGTCAAGGCGCAGATCAACGCGTGGTGGCGGGAGAACACCCGCGACGGGCGCACGAGCGTGGTCTTCGCGTACGCGCTGGGCAAGGCGCAGCGCGTGCTCGGGGCGCTGGAGCCCTCGATCGGGCCGATCGGCGTGCACGGCGCGGTGCTCGGGCTCAACGAGGCGTACGCCGAGGCGGGGATCGGCCTGCCCGTGACCGTCCACGCGAACAAGGAGACGGCCGGCGAGCTGAAGGGGCGCGGGCTGATCGTGGCGCCGCCGTCGGCCGCGGGGACGCCATGGCTGCGCAGGTTCGCCGGGCCGGGCGGGCTCTCGACGGCGATGGTGAGCGGTTGGATGCGTGTGCGCGGCAGACGGCGTTGGAGGCCGGTCGACCGCGGGTTCGTGCTCTCGGACCACGCCGACTGGCCGGGCCTGCTCGACACAGTGCGCGAGAGCGGGGCGGAGCGTGTGGGCGTCACGCACGGTTCGAGCCGCCAGCTTGCGCGGTATCTGGCCGAGCAGGGGCTCGACAGCTTCGTCGTGCCGACACGCTACGAGGGCGAGCTCGGAACCGAGCGCGACGACGGGCCCGAGACCGAAGAGGCTTCGGGATGAGGCGATTCACCGACCTCTACACGGCCCTCGACGCGACGACCCGCACCGGCGAAAAGGAACGCCTGCTGATCGAGTACTTCTCGAATGCGCCGCCCGAAGACGCGTCGATCGTGCTGGCGATCCTCACGGGCAACCGGCCGAGGCGGGCGGTGCAGTCGCCTGTGTTGCGCCGTGCGGTGTCGGAGGTTTCGGGTGTGCCGGCGTGGCTGGTTTCTGAGTGCCACGAGCAGGTGGGCGATTTCTCCGAGACGATCTCGCTGCTCCTGCCCGACGATCGCCCGCAGGGGACAGACGAGCCGCTGCACCGGTTCGTGCGCGAGCGGATCGAGGCGATGGCGGGGCTGGACGAGTCGAGCCAGATCCGGATGCTGCGCGAGACATGGTCGGGCCTGAGCCGCGAGCAGAAGCTGGTCTTTCACAAGCTCATCGGCGGGAGCTTCCGCGTCGGCGTGCAGAAGAAGCTGGTGGTGCGCGCGCTCGCGGCGGTCGCGGGGGTCGAGCTCGCGGCGATGGACCACCGGCTCGCCGGGGGCTTTTCGCCCGGCGCCGAGGCGTACCTGGCGCTGCTTCGCGCCGAAGACAAGGCCGACGACGCGGCGCGACCCTACCCGTTCTTTCTGGCGCACCAGCTCGATGCTTCAGAGGACGGCTTGGACGATGCGCTGGGCGACCCAGAGGACTGGATCGCCGAGTACAAGTGGGACGGCGTGCGCGCGCAGCTCATCCGGCGCGCGGGCCGGACCCTCCTCTGGTCGCGGGGCGAGGCGATCATCGGCGAGCAGTTCCCCGAACTCGTCGCGATCGGGCGTTCGCTCGGCGACGGCACGGTGCTCGACGGGGAGGTGCTGATCTGGCGGGACGGCTCCCCGCGGCCCTTCGCCGAGCTCCAGCAACGCCTGAACCGCAAGGTCGCGCCCGTCGTGCAGCCCGGGCTGTTCGATCGCGATGAAGCCGTGCTCGTCGCGTTCGACCTGATCGAAGACGGCGGCGAAGACCTGCGTTCGCTCCCGCTGCAAGAGCGACGGGCGAGGCTGGCCCGCGTGGTCGAGCGTTCGGGCGATCCGGCGCTGAAGATCTCTGGGCGTGTCGAGGGCGAGACATGGAACGACCTCGCGAAGGTCCGCGCCGAGGCACGATCGCGCGGCGCCGAAGGGCTGATGCTCAAGCACCGGCTCTCGCGTTACGGCGTCGGCCGACGCAAAAACCCCGACCCCGCCGACCCGGGCTGGTGGAAATGGAAGCTCGATCCGTACAGCGTCGATTGCGTCTTGATCTACGCGCAGGCGGGCAGCGGACGCCGGAGCGGGCTGTTCACCGATTACACCTTCGGCGTCTGGAGCAGCGGCCCGGATGAAGATGAGGGCGGGCGCGAGCTCGTGCCCTTCGCCAAGGCGTACTCGGGTCTGACGCAGGAGGAGATCGAGAAGGTCGACCGCTTCGTGCGCAACAACACGATCGGGCGCATGGGTCCGGTGCGCAGGGTCAGGCCCGAACTGGTCTTCGAGCTCGGTTTCGAGGGAATCGGTCGGAGCGATCGGCACCGGTCCGGGATCGCCGTGCGCTTCCCGCGGATGCTGCGCTGGCGGACAGGCAAGCCGCCCGAAGAGGCCGACACGATGGCGGCCCTTGAGGCCCTGCTTGCGGCGCAGGAAGGGGGCGGGGCGTGAACGCGGGGCTTGCTGCTGTCGAACGCTGGTTTTCCGATCGCGGCTGGACGCCTTTCCCGTTTCAGCGCGAGGCGTGGGCGGGGTACGCGAGCGGGCGCAGCGGCGTGGTGCACGCGCCGACCGGGACCGGCAAGACGCTGAGCGTCTGGCTCGGGCCGGTGATCGAGTGGCTGGATGAACGGGGCGGGGAAGTCGCCGACGAACCGCCGCCGATCCGGGTGCTGTGGATCACGCCGATGCGCGCGCTCGCGGGCGATACCTGCGCATCGCTCTTGGCGCCTGTCTCGGAACTCGGGCTCGGCTGGAGCGTCGAGGCAAGGACGGGCGACACTTCGGGCACGGTCAAATCGCGCCAGAAGTCGAAGCTGCCGACGGCGCTGGTGACGACGCCCGAGAGCCTGTCGATCCTGCTTTCCTACGCGGACTCGAGATCGCTGTTCAGAACGCTGCGCTGCGTCGTGGTCGATGAGTGGCACGAGCTGTTGAGCACCAAGCGCGGCGTGCAGGCCGAACTCGGGCTGGCCAGACTCCGGGCGTGGCTGCCGAACCTGCGGACATGGGGGCTCAGCGCGACTTTGGGCAACACGCAGGAGGCGGCGCGGGCGCTGGTCGGGCCTCGGGCGCATGAGCCGCTGCTGGTCAGGGGCGTCGAGCCCAAGCCGGTCGAGATCCGGACGCTCTTGCCCCAAAGCCTGGAGCGGTTTCCGTGGGCGGGGCATGTCGGCACGCGACTGGTCGAGCAGGTGATCGCCGAGATCGAGGGCGCGCGCACGACGCTGATGTTCACCAACACCCGCTCGCAGGCGGAGATCTGGTTCCGCCGGCTGATGGACCTGCGCCGAGACTGGATCGGGCGCGTGGGGATCCACCACGGCTCGCTCGACAAGAAGCAGCGGAAGACCGTCGAGGACGCGCTGCGTTCGGGCGAGTCGCCGCTGGGGCCGTTCAAGTGCGTGGTCTGCACGAGCAGCCTTGATCTCGGGGTGGACTTCCGGCCCGTCGACCGGGTGATCCAGGTCGGCAGCCCGAAGGGGATCGCGCGGCTGGTGCAGCGGGCGGGGCGGAGCGGGCACTCGCCGGGGCTGACGAGCGTGATCGTCGGCGTGCCGACCAACGCGATGGAGCTTGTCGAGTTTTCGGCCGCACGGACGGCCTTGGAGGCGGGCGAGATCGAGAGCCGCAGGCCCCTGGAAAAGCCGCTGGATCTGCTCGTGCAGCACATGGTGACCGTCGCGTCGGGCGGCGGGTTCGAAGCGGGCACACTGCTCGACGAGCTGCGCAGCACATGGGCCTACCGCGATCTCTCCGACGAGGAGTGGGCGTGGGCGATGAGCTTCGTCGAGCACGGCGGGCCGGCCCTCACGGCGTACGACAAGTACAGAAGGATCGCGCGCGAGGCGGGCGCGAACAACCGCGAGCGCTGCGTCGTCGCCTCGCCGCAGATCGCTCGGTTGCACCGCATGGGCATCGGCACGATCACCTCCGATCAGGCGGTGCAGGTGAAGTACGCCTCGGGCAAGGTGCTCGGGCAGATCGAAGAGAGCTTCGTCACGCGGCTCATGCCCGGCGACCGGTTCGTCTTTGCGGGCAGGGTGCTCGAACTCGTCCGCCTGCGCCAGATGACGGCGATCGTGACGCCCGCGAAGTCGAAGAGGGGCGCGGTGCCTCGATGGAACGGCGGGCGCATGCCATTGAGCACGCAGCTCGCCCGGGGCGTGCTGGACCGCCTCGCCGAGGCCCGCGAGGGCGTGTACGCCGACGCCGAGATGCGGACGGCGATGCCGCTGCTTGAGCTGCAAAAAGCCGTGTCAAAGCTGCCCGCGCCCGGCGAGCTGTTGATCGAGCGGGTCAGGACGCGGGTCGGCTGGCATGTGTTTCTCTATCCGTTCGCGGGTCGGCTGGCGCACGAGGGGCTTGCGCCGGTGCTGGCGTGGCGGCTGGTCCGGCGGTCGCCCCTGACCGTCAGCGCAACAAGCAACGACTACGGGCTGGAGATCCTGACCGAAACGCCGCTGGAGCTCGACGGGGCGCTGTGGCGCGAGCTGCTCTCGCCCGACGGATTGGTGCAGGACCTGCTCGACGCGCTGAACGCGACGGAGATGGCGCGCCGCCAGTTCCGCGAGATCGCCCGCGTCGCCGGCCTGACGCAGACGGGTTATCCGGGCCAGCGGACGCCGGCCCGCCACCTGCAGGCGTCGAGCGACATGTTCTTCGAGGTCTTCGAGCAGTTCGACCCCGAGAACCGCCTGCTGGGCCAGGCCCGGCGCGAGGTGCTGGAGGGGCAGCTCGAGATCGAGCGGCTGCAGGCTGCGCTCGACACGGTCGCCTCGTGCGCGATGGTCTTCGTCGAGCCGCCCTCGCTGACGCCGATGAGTTTCCCGCTCTACGCCGAGCGCCTGCGTTCGACGCAGGCGTCGAGCGAAGCGTGGGAGGACCGCGTCAAGAAGATGGCGGTGGAGCTCGACCAGCGGGCGGCGCGGTGAGCTTTATCTGTGCCCGCGGACCCACGACGATTCGTCGATCGCGAACAGCCAGGCGGGCGAGGCCGTGTAGCGGGTGTAGATGTCCAGCGCATCCTGTGCGGAGATGACGCCGCTGAGAAGCACGACATCGGCGATGCGTCCAGAGAAGGGGTTGGTGTTTGGCGAGGTCGATCCGGAGCTTGCGCCGTCGGTGGAGACGCCGAGAGCGATCGGCTCGGGGTTTGTCTCGCCGTCGTCGATGCCCAGTCCCCATCGGGCGGGGAGGAGGCGGACATGGCGGGACGATCCGTTGGTGTAGATCGCGCACGAGCCCGCGCCGTCCCATCGGACGAGGACGAAGTTCCACTGGTTCGGACTGAGGCCTGTCGCGGTGAGTGTGGTGCTGCCGGCGCTGCCGTAGAAGACCGCTCTGACGGCCTGGTCGTTGTGGTAGGTGACTCTGAGCCCGCCGCCGGTGTTGGAGCCGCCGGCCTGCTTGGAGAAGATGGTCTGGCTGTTGGAAGATGAGGTTGTGAAGAACCAGAAGGCGAGAGCGCCGGACTCGATCTCCAGGTGCGGGTTGTGGATGATGCTGACATGGGAGGAGCTCGATATCGCCATCGAGCGTGCGCCGGGGTCGTAGGGGATCTGGGCCCATCTGTTCTGCACGACCGAGCCGTGGAGGCGTCCGTCGTTTGCGGCGATCTCGTCGTAGGCGAAGGACGCGCCCTGCTCTCTGAACCGCCAGCGCCCCGCGAGCGTGAAGCCTTCCCAGGGATCCTGGCCGGTGGCGGTCGCCGGAACGACGGTGGCCTGGAGCCTCGCCCTGGCGCCGCCGACCTGCGCCGAGGAAGCGACGACGAAGGGCTGGGCGGGGTCTGTCGAGAGCGTTTCGGTGCTGGCGGGGTCGTGGGCGCTCAGGACGAGGCGTGCTCCGTCGAGGTCCATGTCGACAGGGCCGTCGTAGCGTTGCTTCCAGCCTGAGGGGTCTGCCAGGGCCAGGTGGACGCCGAGCTCGACGCCCGAGGCGGCCGCTGCTCTCGCTCGCGTTGCCTCGGATGTCAGCTTGGCGCTCTGGGCCTGGGCGTGCTGGACCATGACGGCGGCGAGACCGGCGGCGGTCACCAGCGCCGTTGTTGACAGCACGAGGATGTAGGCCGATCCGCGCCGGCGCCTCATGATCCGTCCTCCGCAGCTCGTGCGACCTTGTCGAAACCGCGCGTGCGCAGGGCGGAGATCTTCGCCGCGGGGAAGCCGCCCCGGAACACCTCGACGGTGACCATCCGCACGCCCGTATCGGCGAGCGTGGGGTTGAGCTCGTCGTCGACGAAGGTGACGGCGACGCGGCGCTCGTAGGCGGCGTGCGCTGTCAGCTCGTCGCCGGTGATGTCCTGGGGGGGCGATGCCCGCCACTCGTGGTAATCGGCGATCGAGACAAACGAGGCCCTGGAGCCGATCTTGCCCTCGATGGGCGAGGCCGTACCCGGGTCGTCGAAAGGACGCGAGAGCACCTCGGCGAGCAGGTCCTCGGCGAGCATGACGCCCACGCTGTGGCGCTCGGTGATCGAGCGCGAGCGGCCGACCATGCCGAGCGTCTCCAGCGCGGCGACGAGCACAATTGAGGTGACCATGACGCTCATCACCGCCTCGATGATGGTCAGCCCGCGACGGGCGTTTCGGCGGCTCACGGCGAGGCCCCCGGTGTCGGCTTGATGAACGACCCGACGCGGACGGGGCGCGAGCCGTTGTCGATCTCGATCGTGACGCGCCGGATCGGCGCGGGGTCGGGGTCGGTCCTCGTTGTCGGGATCGCGCGGACCGAGTGGACGAGGCGCCGGCTGCTGCTCCATTCCTCCCACGCCATCGTCGGGTCCTGGCGGTACCAGGCCCTCCAGTCACCGAGCTTCGAATCACGGTCGATCGCCGCGGTCACGCCCGAGGAATTGTCGCAGACGACCATGATGCAGAGCGGTCCGCCGTCGATCGCCGCCTCACGCGAAGTCAGCGGCACGCGGACGACCTCGAACGAGGACGAGATGCCGGACACGCCGGTCTCTCCCCACGCGAGCAGTTCGCCCGGTGCGTTGGTCTCGGTGTTGAACCGCCGGACCTGCACCGTGACTGTACCTGAAGGGAGCAGGAGCGTGTTCCGCCGCAGCATCACGCGGGCTTCGGTGAAGGTCGCCTTCACCGCGCCCTCGGGCAGGTCCGGATCGAAGGGCTGGGTGATCGCGGACTGATCGTTGATCGTGAAGCGGTCGTCGTCCGTGCCGGTGATGATCGAGATGAGCGACTCGTCGTGGGTCTGTGTGCGAGGCGCGACAGGTCCCTGCTGCCGTTCGTAGCGGATCACCATCCGCTGCACGCCCGCGAGCACCTCGACATCCTCGCCAGAGCCGACGGTGCGGAGGAGCGGGTCGCCCGTCGCGCCCGACCAGTGATAGCGGACGGTGCGCGTGCCCCCGTCGTGGTCCCGGACACGGAAGGCGATCGAGCGGGCCTCGGCCTCGGTGATCTCGACCGCGCCGGCGAGCTCGGCCGCGAGCAGGTCCGCCCCGTGCAGCGTGTCGAGGCGGGCCTTGAGCGGGTCGCCCGACTGCGGCGCGGCGCGGCTGGCGATCATGATCGCCGAGCTGAGCCCGCCGATCACCGTCGCGGTGATCGTCAGGGCGACGAGCAGCTCGATGAGTGTCATGCCTCTGCTGCGCAAGATCGCACCCCTCACAGCAGCCCGGTGACGGTGTTGATCGTCCCGCTGAGCAGGCCGCCCGATGAGCCGGAGTCGTCCTCGTCGTCCTCATCGTCGTCGGGCGGTGGCGCGGCCGGGAAGAGCAGCTCGAGCTTCTTGACGAGCTCTTCGGCGTCGCCCCCGACCTCGCGCGTGGTGTTGCCCGCCCGGTCGACGAGAATGAGGATCGCGGCGCCGCGGTTGGAGATCACCAGCCCCGAGGGCGTGCCGGACAGGCCGGTCGGCCAGAACACGATGAGGTTCTCGTGATCGCCGCCCCTGAACGCCTCGAGACGGACGCGGAGCGGGGACTCGCCGAGTTCGACGGCGTAGCTGGAGCCGCCCCCGTCCCAGCCCACGGCGTAGCGGTTATCGTCGGCGTTGAAGCCGACGGCGGCGTAGGACTCGGCCGCGACGGCCTGGCGCCTGGCGCGGTCGATGTCGGCGCTGATGCGGTCGGCCGCGCCCGAGAGGCTCGCGCGGTGGTGCGCGTTGGTGAAGCGGGGGACGGCGATGGCGCCCGCGATGGCGATGATCGCCGCGACAAACGCGAGCTCGACAAGCGTGAACCCCCGCAGCGCAGCGGAACGCCCGCGCCTTGTCGGGCGCGGGCGTCCGTTGTCAGGCTTCCTGCTCCAACGGGGCATCACTCACTCCCCAAGAGGAGAGGTCGGGATCAATAGTCGCGGAAAGGCTTGCCGGAGGCGTCGGTCTCGGCGGCGGGCAGGTCGGCGCTGATCGTCCCGGTCGCCGGGTCGTAGAGCCAGGCGACGGCGGCGTCGCTCGTGGTCCCGATAGCGCTCAGGCCACGCTTGGAGCCGACCTTCAGGGCCGGGATCTCGCGCAGGTAGGGCCCGTAGATGTGCGTCGCGTCGCGGGTCGCGCTCGTGGCGCCCGCGGCGTTACTGTACTGCGTCAGCTGCGTCGCGATGTCTGCGCCGGTGGGGTAGTTGCCGTCGTGCTCGGCCTGGTACATCTCGATCGCGCGACGCAGATTCGCCAGATCGCTGACGAGCGAGGCCTCGGCGGCGCCCTCGGCGCCGCGGCTCATCCTCGGGATAGCGATGGCGCCGATGATGCCCAGAATGACAACAACGATGACAAGTTCGATCAGGCTGAATCCGCGTGAAGCGCCGTGCATGGCATATTTCCCCTTGGAAGATGTTTTCGGCGCCGGGGGAGGAGCTGAACGGAAAGCCCCCGGTGCGTCCTTTGAATCGTCGGACCGGCGTCCCGACTTGACGCAAGCCTTTGTCGGTGCTTGTCGATCGGAAGTTATCGACCCGTCGCGGGCTCGATAACCATCGTCCGGCCCTCCCGCTCCAGCACCACGCCGCCCCGATCGATCGAACGAACCGTCCAGCCCTGGGGCTCGACGGTCTCGCCCGCGGCGTAGATGCGTCCGTTGATCAGCGCCACGGGGCGTTGACCCATCACGACAGAGCTGACGCGCAGCCGGTTCCGGTCGGCGTCGTCGGACCGCTCGTCCCGCTGCTGCTCGGCGATCTGGGCGACCGCCCGCATCGACGCGGGGACGCCGAAGGCGGTGCGGCTGCTGTCTTCGATCGGCGCGTTGGTGCCCAAGAGGTCCAGAGCCTCCGCCAGCGCAGACCTCCGGGCCGGGGCGTGCTCGCGCAGCTGGGCCAGGGCCTCCTCCAGCTCGGAAGAGGAAGGCTGCGACTGGGCCGCGCCGACGACGCCCGCCGATGGCGAGGCGTCACGCAGCAGGGCCATGTCGACGATCAGCCCGCCGGCGGCGGCGACCAGGATTCCCGCGTAGACGCGTCTGGACTTGCTCATGCCCCAACAAACGGACCGATCCCGGGGGGGCATGAGCGATTCGGCCCCGCTATTTCAGGGGCCCTCGGAGTGATCCGCACGCCAGGCAAGATCCACCGAGAACGAAACACCGTCCTTGGCTTCCTGTCCTAACGCGACGACCTCCATGGTCCGCAATGCGATGTCAGGGAACGACTCGTGCAGAGACTTGAGGTAGCCCGCGAACGCGCCCGGATCCCCCCGCCCGGCCAGCCGGATCCCCGTGACGGTCATCAAACGCCCGCGCTGCGCCTCGCCGGGCGAGACGCTGTCGACCCGCAGCCCCGCGTCCGCGGCGACGCCCGCAAGCTCGGCGATCACGCGGTTCCGGTCCGATACCGGGCGGAGCTCGATCAAGCGAGCGCCGATGTCGGCCGCGGCTTTCTGGAGGTCCGCTTCGACCCGTCGCTGTTCTGCTCGGGCCTGATCGAGGACGCGTTGGAGGCTCTGTTCGCGTTCTGCGGCCTGGGCACGCTCGGACCGCGCGAGCATGTGCGGGCGGACCCCGAAGAAGAAGACGCCCCCCGCCAGCGCCAGAACGCACGCGGCGCCGGCGAGATCGATCGGCAGCGTTGCTTTGAGGTTCATCGCGTTTCCCCGATCAGTTCGGCGCGGATCTTGAAGACGACGCCGCGGTCTGCGCCCTCGCGGCTTTCGCGCCGTGCCTCGAGGAGCTCGGCTCTTTTGAACAGGCCCGTGTTCTCCAGCGCGAGCACGAACCGAGAGACCTCGGCCTGTGTCGCGCCGGTGCCGTCGAGCTCGAGGACGCGACCGCGGTCGGTCTGTGTGAGCCAGAGGCGCCGGATGCCGGCCTCGTCGGTGAGAGCCCCCGCGATCACCCCCAGGAGGTGGTGCCAGGCGGGGCGGTCGCCCAGGGCCCTCGCGAACTCCATCTGCTGGGCGAGGGCCCGGGCCTCGCCGGCTCGCTCGGAAACCGAGAGGTTCACCTGCGCGATCCGGCCTTCCAGGCGCGCGATGGACTCCGCCCGGTTGTCGTCGGCCTGCAGCGCGTGCGCCGCGCCGACAAAGAGCCCCGCGAGCGGGACGAGCACGCCCAGCACGCCCAGCCAGAGGCGGACACGCCCCGACCGCCGGCGCGCGATCCGGCGCGCAGGCGGGATGAGGTTGATCATCGGCGGGTTGCAGGTGTGCCGGGTCATGTGTCGAACCTCGCGGCAAGGCCCGCCGCCACGACGAGCCTGGGGTCGGCGGCGGACTGGCCCGGGAGGGCCGGGACGGTGTCGGCTGTGTCGCAGCACGAGGCGATCAGCGCCGCGACGCCCGCGGGCGGACGCCCCGCGGCGAGCAGGCGCCCGGCCCCGTCCGCCTGGTGGCGCCGCCTGGCGTAGTCCAGGGCGGCGGCGGTCTCGCGCTGGATCGGCTCGGCCCACGCGCGGAGCTGCTCGCGCACATCGCCAAGCAGTTCCCACCGCTCGTCGCTGTCGTCGAGACCCACGGCGTACAGGGCGTACCAGGCGACATCGTCGTCGAGGTCGAGCGACTCGATGACGCTGCGCTCCAAATCACCGACGCCCGACTGCTTCGCAGAGCGCGTGTAAACCACCACGCCCTCGTAGACGACGACGATGCGGACCATGTCCGAGCCGAAGTCGACGACGCAATCGACCGCGCCCTCGCCCTGCGGGACGATGAGCGAGAGGGCGCGGGCCGCGGCGGACTGGTGCGCATCGATCGCGGCGACATCGAGGCCCGCATCCTCCAGCGGGGCGATCGACGCTTCTGCTGATTTATGGGGCAGGGCGACGGCCATGACGCCGGGGCGATCGCGCGAAGCCGCGGGGGCGGGCAGGTCCCACACACCGACCCCGAACGACCCGGGCTGGAGTCGGTACATCTTGGCGAGTTCGCCCGAGGCGATCTTCTCAACGGGGGCGCCGCTGGAGACGGGCGGGATCTCGAGCGGGGCGCTGACGAGCGAAGGCTCCGCCGCCCCGAGGGTGACGGCGGATCCGGTGAACCCGGCCCGTCCGAGCGTGCCGACGAGGCGCTGCGCCTCGTCCTCAGACAGAACCTCGCCCGCGCCGGGGCCGCGCTCGAGCACGACCGAGGCCCGGAGGGAAACACCCTCGCGGGTTCTCTCGAGTTGGGCGGCGGCGATCCAGCCCGGATCGATCCACACGCCGATTGAGCTCTTTCTCGTCATCAGCCCACCCCCGGCGCAGAGGCCGTCAGGTCGAACAGCGGGAGGAACATGCTGATGGCGACGAACGCCACCACGACGCCGAGCACCAGCAGGATGATCGGCTCAAGGATGCTCGTCAGGGACTTGACGAGCACCTCGTTATCTTCGTCGATGAAGTTGGCGATGTGGGTCAGGATCTGCCCGACATTGCCGGTGCGCTCGCCGTTGCGGATCGCCTCGACGACCGCGGGCGAGATCAGGCCCGATCGCTCGAAGACGGCGCTGACATTCTCGCCCCGCTCGACGGCGTCGGACGCGCACTCGAGAAGCCTGCGATACTCGTTGTTGTTGCTCGCGTCACGCGTGAGCGTGAGGGCTTCCAGCAGCGGCACGCGGCTCTCCAGAAGCACCCCGAGCAGGCGGGCCGTCGCCGCCGTCGCGAACGAACGCGCGATCGATCCGAAGAACGGCAGGCGGATCACCATCCGGTCCGACGCGTCCTTGCCCGCGGGCGTGCGCGCCCAGAGCACGGCGCCGGTGGCGCAAGCCGCAAGCCCGCCGATCAGCCAGGGCCAGTGCCCCCGCACCCACTCGCTGACCGCGATCAGCGCCTCGGTCGACGGGGGGAGCGTCGCGTCGAGCGACTCGAACATGCCGGTGAACCGGGGCAGCACGAAGACGATCATCATCGCCAGCACGCCGATCGAGACGGTGATCAGCAGCGCCGGGTAGACCAGGGCGCCGATCACGGCGCTCCGCGTGTGGTACCGCTTGCGCGCAAGCGCGGCCACGCGGTCGAGCATCAACGCCAGCTTGCCCGAGCTCTCGCCCGCGGCGATCAGGCTCCGCGTCACATGATCGAACGACCGCGGGTACGCCGCCATCGCCTCGCTCAGCGGCTCGCCCTCTTCGACGCGCTTCCTGATATCCGCGACAGTCTTCTTCCAGGGCCCGTCGGTGAGCTGTTTCTCCAGCGCCGAAAGCGCGTCGACCACGGTCGTCCCGCTCGTGACGAGCACCGCGAGCTGGCGCGCGAACACCGCCACCTGCTTGAGCCCGCCGGCACGCCCCGAACCCGCGGCGCGCGCCGAACTCGTCGCCGCGTCCGCCTCGCGGACCTCGTCGACGAACAAACCCCTGGCTCGCAGGTGATCCTCGGCTTCTTGCCGAGTCTCGGCCTCGGTGTGCCCGAGGACCGCCTTGCCGTCGGCGTTGTACGCGGTGTAGGCGAAGCGTTTCATGCCGCCGCCTTCCCGGGTTCCTGGGCGTCGGTGTCCTCGATGTGCGTGACGCGGAGAACCTCTTCGAGACTCGTCTTGCCCTCGATGGCGATGAGGACGCCCTCGTCGCGGAGGGAGAGCGCGCCGCCGTTGCGCAGGTGTTCTCTGATCTCGTGCGTGGGCGCGGAGTTGTGGATCATGCGCCGGATGCCGCCGGTGACTTCCATGACCTCGTAGATGCCCACGCGTCCCTGGAAGCCCGAGTCGTGGCACTGCTGGCAGCCGAGGCCCTTTCTGAAGGCCTTGCCCCGCATGTCGAGCAATCCGGCGTCGGCGAGGACGCGTTCTGTGGGATAGTACTTGCTCTGGCACGCGGCGCAGACGGTTCGGGCCAGACGCTGCGCCACCACGCCGTTGACCGCGCCCGAGAGCAGGTACGACTCGATGCCCATGTCCAGGAGGCGGGCGACGGCGCCCGGCGCGTCGTTGGTGTGCAGCGTCGCGAGCACGCCGTGCCCGGTCAAAGCAGCCTGCACCGCGACGCGGGCGGTCGGCTCGTCGCGGATCTCGCCGATCATGATGATGTCGGGGTCCTGGCGCAGGATGCTCCGCAGGGCGCGCGCGAAGGTCATGCCGATCTGCTCGTTGACCTGGATCTGGTTGACCATGTCCAGCTGGTACTCGACCGGGTCCTCGACGGTCACGATGTTCAGCTCCGGGCTGCGGAGAAGATCCAGCGCGGAATAGAGCGTCGTCGTCTTGCCGCTGCCCGTCGGGCCGGTGACGAGCACCAGCCCGTGAGGGCGGCTGAGCACGCGGCTGAAGGTCTCGAACGCCTCCTGCCTGAAGCCCAGCTCGTCGAGCCGGACACGGAGGTTTTCCTTGTCGAGAATCCGGAGCACCAGCTTCTCGCCCAAGAGCGTCGGCATGCTGCTCACCCGAAGATCGATCTCGCGTCCCTCGGCGAGGATGCGCACGCGCCCCTCCTGAGGCAACCGCTTCTCGGCGATGTCCATCTTCCCGATCACCTTGATGCGGCTGGCGATCGCGGCGTGCATCCCCGGCGGGGGCTTCATCAGGTCGCGCAGCACGCCGTCGACGCGGCTGCGGATCCGCGTGCCGCGCTTGTCGGGTTCGACATGGATGTCGCTGGCCTTGCTCTTGATCGCGGTGAGCAGGGCGACATTCACAAGGTTCACGATCGGGCTGCCCTGCACCATCCGGTCCAGGTCGGTGGTCGGCCCCTCGTCGACGGTCTCGCGCTCGACGACCTCGACATCGGACTCGGCCAGGCTGGTGAGGAACTCGTCGACATCCACATCGCCCGAGGCGTACTTGCGCACGAACTCGAGGATGTTCGCCTCCAGCGCCAAGACCGGCCGGATCGTCTGACCCGTCAGCTGGTGCAGGCGGTCGATCGTCGGGAGGCTCTGCGGCTCGGTCATCGCGACCGTCAGCTCGCCCCTGACGAGGAACATCGGGATCACGCGCAACCGCTCGCACTCCTCGGCGCCCACGAGCCTGAGCAGGGCGGGGTCGATCAGCCCGTGTCGGAGCTGGCAGCCCTTGACGCCCAGCGTCTCGGCCAGCGCGCGCACGAGCACGCCGGGCGTGATGACGCCCTGCTCGACCAGCACGGCGCCGAGTCGAGCGCCCGTCGCCTTCTGCTGGGCGAGCGCGTGCCCGAGCTGCTCCTGCGTCAGCGCGCCTCGCTCGACGAGCACCTCGCCCACGCGGGCGCGTTTGGGTCGCTTCTGCCCGGGCCCGTTCCGGGCGTCGTCGGGCGGGCTGTTGGCGCCGGTGTTGGGAGGCGGTCCGCTCACAGGAAGCTCCGCACCGCGGTCTGGACATCCTCGTACCGCTCGAACCTGCCGGCGTGCCCGGTCAGATCAAGCACCTCGCGCAGCGTCTCGTTCATACCGCAGACTTTCAGGGAGAGCCCGCTCTCCTCCAGCGCGTCGCCCGCGTCGATCATGGCTTCCAGCCCGGCGCTGTCGACATAGGGGACGCCCGAGACATCGACAACGAAGCGCCCGAGGCTGGAACGCAGCGACTCCCTGACGCGCGCCAGAAACCCCGAGGCGTCGTCCTCGGTCAGCGGCCCTCTGGGTTTGAGCACCGTCACGGCGCCGTGCCGGTCTTCCTCGATCTGCACCGCGATACCTCCGGTCTTCTGTCTCAGGCGGCCTGCAGCGTCGCGCCCGCGCTCACGGGCACGCGGAGCGTGAAGGTGCTGCCCTTGTCGATCTCGCTTTCGGCGGTGATATCCCCGCCGTGCAGGCGCGCCATCTCCCTGGCCAGCGAGAGGCCCAGGCCCGTGCCCGTGATGTCCTTGACTCGCCCGTCGCTGGCGCGGTAGAACTTCTCGAACACCCGCTCGAGGTCGCCCTCGGCGATGCCGATCCCGCTGTCTTTGACCTCGACGATGAGCTCGCCGGGCGTGACCTCGACGCGGACCTTCACCTCGCCGCCCTCGGGCGTGTACTTCAGCGCGTTGCCGACGAGGTTGTGAAGGACCATCGCGAGCTTGTCGCGGTCGCCCCTGATCGCCGGCAGCTTCGGGGGCAGATCGAAGGCGAGGTCGATCTTCTTGGCCTGCGCCTGGGCGACAAAGTCCTCCGACACATCGACAAAGAGCTGGTCGAGCCTGACCTCGCCAGTGTTGAGCCGCAGCGAACCCGCTTCGATCTCCGAGACGCTCAGCATGTCGGAGACGACACGCTCCAGGCGCCTCGTCTCCTGGTTGATCACATTCAAACAGCGGCTGCGCTCGGCGACCTCGTGCTCGTCGAGCTCAAGGGCCTCTTCTACATACAGGCGGATGTTGGTCAGGGGGGTCCGCAGCTCGTGCGTCGCCTGGGCGACGAAGCTGTGACGCGCCTGCTCCGCCACGCGGAGCTGGGTGATGTCCTCGATCATCACCAGCGCGCCGGCCCCGTCCTCGCGACGCAGGGGGCGGATGCCCAAGCGCAGCACGCCGGTCGCGCCCGCGTCGTTCTCGTCGACCCGTTCGACCTCGAGGGTCTTCTTGGCTCGGACGCGTCCGCTGGCGACATCGCACATCGCCTCGGTCACGCTCTCGTCGCCGACGACATCGCTGAGCCTCGCGCCGGTGAGCTTGGCTCGCTCTGCGCGGAGGAAGACAGAGGCGGCGCCGTTGGCGTAGCGGATCGTGCCGTGCTCGTCGACGACGAGCATGCCCTGCCAGAGCGCGTCGCACGCTTCGGTGAGCTCGCCGCGCCGCTCGCGCCTGGAGCCGAGCTGCTCGCCGGCGCGTTCCTTGGTGACGCGACGGCGCAGCTCCTCGCGGTCGTCGAGCAGGCTGTTCCACGCCTCGGCCGCCCTCCCAAGCGAGGCGTCGACGCGGAGGGCGCCGTTGTTCTTCTCGCCCGAGGCCGCAAGGAGCACCGCGTCGCGGACCGCCCCCACCGCCGCGAAGCCCCGGCGCATCCGACGGTAGATCAGCATGAACCCGCCGAGAGCCAGCCCCCCGATCACCCCGACGCCCACGAGCCCGTCGAGCTCGGCCTTGGCGGGGGGCACATCGCCCGGGTCGACCTCCAGCAGCACCGAGCCCAGCCCGGCGACCTGCAGCACGCGGGTGTGCGGGCCCGAAGCGTCGGCGGGAACCGAAGGCCAACGCCCCTCGGGCGGGTCCTCGAACCGGACCGACGACGGCTCCGATGAAGCGATCACCCGACCGTCGCCCAGCGTGACCAGTAGCGACCTGACCTGTCCGGAATCCGCGGCGTTGACGACCAGCCTGCGGAAGGCGGTCAACTCCCCCGCCTTGAGCAGGGTCGCGCCGGCTTCCTGCATCAGGCCGAGCGTGGCGTCGGCCCTGGCGTACCAGGCTCTGGTCTCGGCCCTTTCGGCGCTCTCCTTGGCCCACCAGGCCGCCCCGGCGATCGAGCCGAGCAGGAGAACCAGAAGACCGAGGCCTGTCCATGCCACGGCGGATTCGCCCCGCCTGAGCAGGGGGTGGCGGAAACCGAATGTCTTGGCGAAGCTCTTCATCATGCGCGACCGCCTTGCCGACGATGGATTCGGCGTCAAAGTTCGTATCGGTGTTGATCGGCCGCCGATGAACCCGCCTGCACGCCGACTCGTCCGTTCGTAGGGCGAAGCGGGCCGAGGAGACCCGCACCGGGGGCGCTCCCCCGTCAAGGCCACCGCCCGAACCGGCGTTCCGCACTGGAGCACTCAGCCTTGCAAGCACTCGGATGGGACGCCTGGTTCACCGGCGGCGTGCTGGTGCTGATGTTGGCGCTGCTCGTCAGGGGGCGCTACGCGCCGGATGTCATCCTGATGGGGGCGCTGCTCACACTGCTCGTTCCGGGGGTGCTCGACCCGGCCGGGGCCCTCCGCGGCTTCTCCAATCCGGGCGTGATCACCGTCGCGATGCTCTATGTCGTCGCTACCGCGATGCGAGAGACCGGGGCGATGAACCTCATCAGCGAGCGGATGCTCGGCAGGCCCAAAACCGTGCTGGAGGCCCAGGCCCGCCTGGCCCTGCCAGTCGCCGGCATGAGCGCCTTCATCAACAACACGCCGATCGTCGCGATCTTCCTGCCCGTGCTCTCGGGGGTCGCCAAGAAGTCCGGGCTGCCCGCAGGCAAGCTGTACATCCCCCTCAGCTACTCGAGCATCCTCGGCGGGATCTGCACGCTCATCGGCACCAGCACCACCGTCGTCGTCGCCGGGATGCTGATCTCATACGACGCTCGGGGGCCCGAGGGTGAGCCGCTGCGCTTCGGCATGTTCACGCTGACAGCCGTCGGCCTGCCGATCGCGGTCTGCGGCGTCGCGTACATCCTGCTCTTCGGGCGCTCGCTGCTGCCCAACACCGGGGGCCCGACCGTAAACGGGCCCAGCAACCTGCGGCGCTACACCACCGCCCTCCGCGTCGGCGAGGGCTCGCCGGTCATCGGTAAGAGCGTCGAGCAGGCCGGCCTTCGCAACCTGCCGGGGCTGTTCCTCAGCCGCATCGAGCGGGAAGAGAACACGATCATCGCCGTGGGGCCTCAGGAAGTGATCCTCGGGGGCGATGTGCTGGTGTTCGTGGGGGTGCTCGACTCGGTCGTCGACCTCCAGAAGATCAAGGGCCTCGAGCCCGTCGCCGACGAGGGGCCGACGCCCGACGGGTACCGGCCCAACATGCGCCTGATCGAGGCGGTCGTCGCTTCGGCCAGCCCGCTGGTCGGGCGCACCATCCGCGAGGCGGGCATGCGCGCCCGCTACAACGCCGTCGTCGTCGCCGTGCACCGCCAGGGCGCACGCGTCAAGGGCAAGCTCGGCGATGTGCGCCTGCAGCCCGGCGACACGCTGCTGCTCGAAGCGCCCAACCGCTTCGCAGAGCGATACCGCGACAGCACCGACTTCTTCCTCGTCAGCGAGTTGCAGAGCCCCGCCGCCCTGCGGCACGACCGGGCCATCCTCGCCCTGGTCATCCTCGCCGGGCTCATCATCACCATCACGCTCGGCGTCTTCGAGCCGGTGGTCGCCGCGATGGCCGCGGCGGGGCTCATGGTCGCCACCCGATGCTGCACCGGCGCGCAGGCCCGCGCCTCGATGGACTGGCAGGTGCTCATCACGATCGGCGCCGCCTTCGGCATCGGGCACGCCATGAGCGATACGGGGCTGGCGTCGGCGATCGCCGAATCCCTGCTCGCCGTCGCGGGCGGCCTCGGCCCGTGGGCGATCCTCGCCTCGGTCTTCCTGCTGACGACCGTGTTCACGATGATGATCACCAACAACGCCGCCGCGGTGCTGATGTTCCCCATCGCACTCAGCATCGCCCAGGCGGGCGACCTGAACTTCATGCCCTTCGCCGTGGCGATCGCGGTGGCGGCCAGCTGCGAGTTCGCCTCACCCATCGGATACCAGACCAACCTCATGGTCATGGGCCCCGGCGGGTACTCGTGGTGGGACTACATCCGCTTCGGAGGGCCGCTCACCATCCTGTGCGGGATCCTCTGCATCATGCTCACGCCGATGATCTGGGGCTTCTAAGCCGGCGGCTCACTTCTTCAGCGCCACCGCCAGGCCCCCGATCGCCGAGGCGGTGCTCGGCACGGCGCCCTTCACGAAATCGCCGAACGAGGCGAACTGCGCCTGCGCCCACCCCGCAGCCGAGTCGTACCCCCCGCGCACCTCGTCCCAATTCACCGAGATCCACTCCATGTGCTCAAGGCCGAGCAGCGTGAACAAGAGCACGCCGACGATGATCAGCACAATCTTGAAGAAGGTCTTCATCGCGTACCCCAGCGCAAAGCCCACGAAGAACGCAAAGCCCAGCCGGAAAATCGCCGGCGAGTAGTCGTCCAGCCAGCGGTCTTCGTCGGCGGGGTCGGGGTCCGGCGCGGGGTCGCCCGTGCGGGGCTGGCCGGGCAGAAAGCCCGTCGCGCCGGGGTCGAGCTCGCCCGGACCCTCCGGGGCGGTGCGCGGCGCAGGATCCGGCGCCGTCACGCCCGAGTAGACCATCAGCCCCAACCCGCTCGCGGCGACAATCCCCGACACCACCAGGGCGATGATCTTCCACATGGGCATCGCGGCGGCCGATGCGGTCGCCGACGCTCCGGACGCTGCGGACTCGCTCATGACAACGCTCCCCTCGGCCGGGGCCAACCCCCGGGCCAACAGACAAGCGTATCACACCGCTATGCGCCGTCCGCAAAGCCACGGACACCCTCGACGGCGAGTTTCCGCAGGACCTCCATGTAACGGTCCGCGTACACCTCTTTCGAAAACCGCTCGATCGCGTGCTCTCTGGCCCGCTCGCCCAGGAGGGGCCAGTCGGCCCGGGCGTCCAGCGCCCTGCGCAGACCCGCCGCGAACGACTCCGGCGAGGGGTCGTGCACATGCCAGCCCGTCTCGCCATCGAGCACGGTCTCGGCCGGCCCCCCCAAGGCGTGCACGAGGATCGGCCGCCTCATCATCATCGACTCGATCACGCTGAGCCCGAACGGCTCGGGGTCGACCCGCGCGTTGATCGAGATGTCGATCAGCCTGTAGTTCGCCACAGGGTCGGGCACCTCGCCCGCAAAGTGCACGCGGCCGGCCAGCCCCAGCGACGAGGCGAGCTCCCGGATCGAATCGGCGTACGCGCCCTCCGTCGGCCCGCCGACGAGGTAGAGGTGCAGGTCCGCGGCCGCCTCGCCGAGCAGCCCCATCGCGCGGACGATCCGGTCCTGGCCCTTGCTCGGCTCGATCCGCCCGATAATCCCCGCGACCGGCGCCCCCTCCGGCAAACCCGCCTCCGCCCGGGTCAGGCTCGTCGAGCGGTCGGGGTCGAACTGTGCCTTGTCGATCCCCAGGTAGATCCAGGTCCGCGGGATGTCGCCCCCCACCGTCAAAGCCGTGTAGCGGCTGTTGCCCACCGGTAGGATCGACCGCTTGCGGCACATGCGGCGGTACATCCGCTTGTTCAAGTCGAAGGGGTATCCGCCCCCGACGATGTTGGGCATGTGCCAGAGCGTCGGCACGCCCGCGAGCGACCCCGCCCGCCCCGCGAGCCCGACGAGGTTCGGCCAGCGGACATGGATCACGCCCGCGCCGCTCTCGCGGACCGCCGCGGCGACACGCTCGGCCGCACGGCGCTCGTACGCCCTGAGTTGGAGGTAGGCCTTGACCCTACCGACGCCCCCGGCTTCGAGCCCCGGCGCTCGCCCGACGCCGAGCCGCACGACCCTGTGTCCGGCCTGTTCGACCTCGGCGGTGAAGGCCTCGTCTTCGAGCGAGGCGAAGACGAAATCCCATCCGGCGGTGCGGAGATGGTCGGCCAGCCCCAGCGCCGCCCGCCTCGGCCCGTACCGCTCCCGGCCGGTAATGAGGAAGAGCGGGGTGGGGTCTGAAGGCTTCATGAACCGTCTCCGAGGGCGTCCGTATGGTCTGGCGGAGAGGCGGCCCCCTACGAGGGGGGCCGAGCCGACGCCGGAGCCGCGATCGGCCCGATTGTTCGCCGGCCTTGAGGCCGGGCGAGCACTCCGGGTCCGATCATCGTCGGCGTCGGGCACACGAGGGAAGGGAACCCGTGACCGACACATCTTTGATCGAAGTCGCCTTCGGTGGCGGCTCCACCCGTGCCGCGGGCGATCTGCACGCCGAGTTCGGCCATCGCGTACCGAGCACCACCGACACCATCGACGACGGGGTCTACGCGGGATGGTCGTTCAAGAACGGCGGCCTGCGCCTCTTCAGCGACCGCTACGGGATGCACCCCTGCTTCTACGCGATCGAGAGCCGCAACGGCGCGTCGGTGCTCCGGGCCTCCAACTGCGTGCTGCGCCTGCTCGCCGAGGGCGTCGACCCCGAGCCCGACCACGAGGCTCGATCGGCGTTCCTGCGCTTCGGTTTCTACCTCGGCGACGACACGCCGTTCAAACAGATCAAGGCGTTCCCCCCGCGCGCCGCCGCGACAATCCAAGACGGGCGCTGGTCGGTCACAGGGTCGTACACGCCGGCCCCGCCCAGGGAGTGGACGGAAGATCGGGCGATCGAGGCGTTTGTCGAAGGGTTTCGCGGCGCGATCGGCCGCCGCCCGTGCGACCCCGAGAAGACGGCGATGCCCCTGACGGCCGGACGCGACTCGCGCCACATCATCCTCGAACTCGCCCGCCAGGGCATGGCCCCGCAGCGCACCCTGACGGCCAACCCATACCCCGCGCTGCAAGACATCGAGTCCGAAGCCGCGGCCAAGGTCGCCGGACGCGTCGGCGTCGAGCACGAAACGGTCACGCGGACGCGCTCGCTCATCGAGCTCGATAAGGAGCGCAACCTCCGCACCGATCTGCTGACCGACGAGGGGACCTGGGCGGAGATCCTCCGCCCGCGCCTGCGGGAGCTTGCGCCGGCCTTCGCCTACGACGGGATCGCGGGCAACGGGCTCGCCGAGTCGAAGAAGTCCGGGGCGGACCACGCGCGGCTCTTCGCCGAGGGCCGCTACGAAGAACTCGCCGCCAAGCTGATCCGCCAGCACGAGATCCCCGCAGAGAGCATCGAACCGTTCATCCCGCGAGGGCGCCAGCGCGACTACGACCGCTCGCGCGTCGTCGAACGGACGGCCGAACTGCTCCGCGACTGCGAGGGGGAGGCCAACCCGGTCGAACGCTGGTACGCCCGGTCGCGCACGCGGCGCGAAGTGGTCCTCTGCACCACGCGGGTTTTCGGCTTCGTGCCCACCTATTACGCCCCGTTCCTCGACCACGAACTCTACGACAACCTCGCCTCCGTCCCCGCCGAGGACCTCGCCCGTTTCGGTGACATCCACACCAAGGCGATCGCCCGGGCCTACCCCGAGGCGGCGGACCTGCCCTACGGCAAACCGGGAACGGGCGCAAGGTTCTCGGGCAGGGCGATCGAAATGGCCGATGCACTGCTCAGACTCGGGCTCTACGCTGCACGACGCGACCCCGCGAGGGCGCCGCGGGTCGCGGCGTGGACGCTCCAACGCCTGACCGACCGACGCGCCGAGAAGACCATGCCCAGACGCTTCCTGCAATACCTGATCCAGCTCGAGCACATCGATCACGCCGCGAGACGGCCCGGCGAGATCCGGTCGTTGTTGGAACAGGTGCGGTGAGCGAGGGGTACGCGAAGACCGCGGGGATCGCCGCGGCGTGGCTCGCGCTGACGATGATCGTCGTCAAGCTGCTCGGGGCGCTCTCGCTGTTCGTTCTGGGCTACCTGCTCGACGACAAAGACTTCGGTGTCTACGCGATCGCGCTCGCCTCGGCGGCGCTCGTGCGCGCGTTCCAGAGCGGGGGCGTGCAGCACATCCTCGTCCGCAGCGGCGAGGAAGAGTACGACCGCCTCGCCCCCCAGTGCCTCTGGATCAGCGTCGCGCTGAACACCGTGATCGCGGCGATCCTCGTCGGCGTCGCGCCCGCGATCGCCCTGGCCAACGACGAGCCCCAGCTCAAGCAGATGATGTATGTGATCGCGGCGACGGTGCTGATCGCCGCCGCACGCCCGGTCATGTACGCAAGGATCTTGATCGATCTGCGCTACAGCCTGCAGGCGAAGCTGAACATCTGGATGAGCTTCATCCAGTACGCGGGCATGATCGCGCTGGCGGTGCTTGGGTTCGGGCCGCTGAGCTTCGTGCTCCCCCTGCTCGCGGTCGCGGCGATCGAGACGGTCGTGCTGCTGCGCATCGTCGGGCTCCCGTCGGGGCGTCGGCTGCCCTCGCTCGCCCTCTGGCCACCGATCCTCGTGCAGTCGCAGTGGCTGCTGCTCGCGGCGGCCGCCGACGCCCTGCACACCCACGGCGACAAGATGTTCATCGGCACGATCGTCGACACCGACACCGTCGGCGTGTATGCCTTCGCCTACATGATCGCCTTCCAGGCCCTCGCCCTGCTCTCGATGCGCCTGCGCGAGATGCTCTTCCCGATCCTCTCGAAGATCAAGGACGACATCGCCCGCCAGGCCTCGGCCGTCACTCGCACCCTCAGCGCCCTCATGATGATCACCGCGCCCGCGATGATCGGCATCTCGATCACCTTCCCCGCGCTCGAACAGGCGCTCTACGAGGGCAAGTGGGCGGGCGCCGTCATCGCCACGCAGATCCTCTGCGCCGTCATCCCCCTGCGCTCGCTCATCACCCTCATCAACTCGTGGAACATGGCGATGGGCGCGTTCAAGACGCAGTTCCTCGTCCTGCTCGCCTGCGGCGTCACCACCGTCGCCGGCTCGCTCGCCGGCGCGTTTATCGGCGGGACCGCCACCTCCATCGCCATCGGCGTGGGCGCCGCAAACCTCGCGATGTTCCCGACGATGATGATCGTCCAGCTCCGCAACAGGGGCGTTTCGTGGGCGAAGGTGTTCAGCGCGTTCAAGCCGTACCTGCTCGCCGTCGGCCTCGGCGCCCCGGCGTGGATCGGCCTGCCCCACCTCTTCGCGGCGTTGCATATCCAGAGCGGGCGTGTGCTGCCGCTGCTGGTCGCGTGCGTGGTCGCGGGGGTGTACGGGCTTGTGTACGCGGGGATCATCCGCGTGATGCTGCCCGACCAGCTCCGCGACACGCTCTCGATCATCCCCGGCGGGCTGGGCGTGAAGGCGGTCAAGGCCCTGCGCCTGGAGCTGCCCACGCGCACAGACCCGACGCCCTGATCAGGCCTAATCAAGCCAGATCATGAACGATCGCCGGGAATCGAACGCGAGCGATCCGATTACTGATCGTGGCCCTGGTGCGCCGGGAGCCGGTGCCCCGCGTCGCGGAGCGTCTTCTCCCTGGCGGCGAGTTCGATATCGTGCTCGACCATCATCGCGGCGAGCTCTTCGACGCTGGTCGTCGGCTCCCACCCGAGCTTCTTCTTCGCCTTGGACGGATCGCCCAAGAGCAGATCGACCTCCGCCGGACGCAGGTAGCGCGGGTCGAAGGCGACATGCTTCTCGAAGTCCAGGCCCGCGTGCTCGAACGCCATCTGCGCAAACTCGCGCACCGAGATGCAGCGCCCCGTCGCGATCACGAAGTCGTCGGGCGTCTCCTGCTGGAGCATCATCCACATCATGCGGACATAATCGCCCGCAAAGCCCCAGTCGCGCTTCGAGTCGAGGTTGCCGAGAAACACCTTGTCCTGCAGGCCCATCTTGATGCGCCCGACGGCACGCGTGATCTTGCGCGTCACGAAGGTCTCGCCCCGACGCGGGCTCTCGTGGTTGAACAGGATCCCGCACGAGGCGTGCAGGTTGTAGCTCTCGCGGTAGTTCACCGTCGCCCAGTGCGCCATCACCTTCGCGCACGCGTAGGGCGAGCGGGGGTAGAAGGGCGTGGTCTCTTTCTGCGGCGTCTCGACAACCTTGCCGTACTGCTCCGAACTCGACGCCTGGTAATACCGCACGAGCTCGCCCGTCTCCTCCTGGTAGTCCTTGACGGCTTCGAGCAGGCGCAGCGCGCCCATCGCGACGGTGTCGGCCGTGTACAGCGGCATGTCGAACGAAACGCGGACATGGCTCTGCGCCCCGAGGTTGTACACCTCGTCGGGCCGGATGTCGTGCATCAGCTTGCCGATGCAGTTGGCGTCGCAGAGGTCGCCGTAGTGGAGCTTGAGGCTCCCGCCCCGGATGTGCGGGTCGAGATAGAGGTGGTCGATGCGCTCGGTGTTGAAGCTGCTGGCGCGCCGGATGATCCCGTGGACCTCGTAGCCCTTGTCGATGAGGAACTCGGCGAGGTAGCTCCCGTCCTGCCCTGTGATGCCGGTGATAAGGGCTCGCTTGGTCTCGCTCACGGGGTTCTCCTGCTGGCGGGCCCGTGCCCGTGTTCAGGGGGTGCTGCGCCGGCGGCGCGTCGGGCGGATCCGGTCTTCGGGGCCTATCGGCCATCCCCGGCCCGGCCTGCAGGGCGGGCCACACGCCCAAGCCCAACGCCCGAACCCCGGACCAGAAACCCGAACCAGAACCCGAGATACGCCGACGCCGTACCCCGGTTCGTCCCGCTGCGCCATCGGCCCGCCGCCGCTGCCCGGGCCATCTGTGGGGGCGTCGGGCACGCAAACCCTAGAATCGCTTTCTCACGCCCGACGAGGGGGCGGACGATACCACGCCGAACGAATCCGCCCGCCACGCAGCACCTGACGCGAGGAGACGCCCGAACATGACCCAACAGACCGACCTCTCCACAAAGCGCGTCGTCGTCACCGGCGGCTCGGGCTTCCTCGGTCGCGTCGTCTGCCGTCGCCTCGCCGCGCGCGGCTGCACAGACATCCTCGTCCCGAGGCGCAGCGACTACGACCTCACCACCGAAAACGGTGTCCGGCGCATGTACGACGACATGGCCCCCGAGGTGATCCTCCACCTCGCCGCGGAGGTCGGGGGCATCGGCGCCAACCGCGACAATCCCGGACGCTACTTCTACGCCAACATGGCCATGGCCCTCCACCTGATCGAGGAGGCCCGCAAAAGGGGGCTGCAGAAGTTTGTCCAGGTCGGCACCATCTGCGCCTACCCCAAGTTCACCCCCGTCCCCTTCCAGGAAGAAGAACTCTGGAACGGCTACCCCGAGGAGACCAACGCGCCCTACGGCATCGCCAAAAAGGCCGCCATGGTCATGCTCGACGGCTACCAACGCCAATACAACCTCGCCTCGGCGTATGTCCTGCCCGTGAACCTCTACGGCCCCGGCGACAACTTCGACCTGCACACCAGCCATGTCATCCCCGCGCTGATCCGAAAGTGCGTCGAGGCCGTCGACGAGGGACGAGACCACATCGAGTGCTGGGGGACGGGCTCGGCCAGCCGCGAGTTTCTGTTTGTTGAGGACGCGGCAGAAGGCGTGATCCGCGCCGCCGAATCGCTCGACGAGCCGGTGCCGGTGAACCTCGGCGCGGGCTTTGAGATCACCATCAAAGACCTCGTCGAACTCATCGCCCGCCTGACCGGCTTTGCAGGCGAGATCCGCTGGGACTCCACCAAGCCCGACGGCCAGCCCCGACGCTGCCTCGACACCCGGCGCGCCAAAGCCCTCCTGAACTGGCAGGCAGAAACCGGCTTCGAAGACGGCCTCAGGCAGACCATCGAGTGGTACCGCGCCCACACCAAGGCGGCCACGGCGTGAACGCGCTTGCAGCCCTGCCCGCCCGGGACGCGGAGGCGGTCAGCGCAAAGCTAGACCGGGACGAACGGGTGCTGTGGGCGTCGGGGCCGTCGAGATCGGCCTCGCGCCGCAAGTTGCTGCATCTCCACGAACTTCGCCCGTTGGGCTTGCTCCTCCTGATGATGATCGCGCCCTTCCTGATCGTGGGGATCGCGGTCAACGCAATGATCGAGCCCGATCGGCTCCCGACTTTGCTTGTCGAGTTCGGGCTCTTTGTGTTGTTCTGGGTGGTGATCTTCTTCGCCTTGGTCGCCCTCGATCGGAGTCCGCGCCGAACCTCCTCCGTCGTGACCGACAGCCGACTTTTCATCATCAATACGAACCGAGAGGGCGAAACCGGCGTCATCGCGTGCGATCTCGAGGATCTGAAGCACTACGCGATACACAGAAACCACGACGGCTCGGCCGACCTGATCTTTCGCACCCCTCGCCCCCCGGCGCTCGGAAAGCTCGAAGGCCTGTTCTGCCTGCAAGACGCCGGCGCACTCCGCACAGCCCTCCAATCGGGCCGAGCCGGCTGCGACGGCAGGGATCAGGCATCACAACATTCGCAAGCCTTCTTAGACAGCATCCCGAGCGAAGCCGCGGCGATCCTCCACGACGAAGTCACGGCCCCCGCCACCTGGGCCGCACGCCCCGACCCCGAGGCGATCAGGCTCGCCGCCCGCCGGACGATCCTCAAGGCTGTTGCGTTGACGGGCCTGATCGCCCTCGTGCTCGCGCTGTTTTCGCTCGGCTTCAGCCCCGGGCTGCTGATGGAGTACCGCGCCGAGGTCCTCCCGCCGCTGACGGTGCTTGTGCCCTTCGGGCTCGCGTTCTTCGCGTGGATGCTCGCCGCGGCCATGTTCCTCCCGATGAGCGAACTCCGCGAACTCCGCAGCGCGGCGTACGCCCTGGGCCCCGGCGGGCTCACATCGATCCATCTCCGCAAACGAAGCTGGATCCTCCACACCCTCGACACCGGCGCGATCTCCCGCGTAAAGCGTCTCGATCGCCCCGGCGGCGTCGGCGATATCCTCGTCTGGGTCTCGCCATCAGCAGACCAGCCCCGCCAGCGGACCGGCCCGAGCTTCGCGATCCGCCTCGTCCCCAGCGCCGAGCAAGCCGAAAAACATCTCATCGAAGCGATAAGCCGATCCTCCGACACAAACCCGCCACAGCCGCAGACTCCCCCGGATCAAGAGACCCGATGAGCACGCCCCCAAGCCAATCCGCACGCCCCATGCGCGTCCTTCTGCTCAACCAGGTCTTCTACCCCGATGTCGCCGCGACCGCCCAGCACGCCGACGACCTCGCCCGACACCTCGTCAGGCACGGCCACCGCGTCACCGCCGTCGCCAGCCGCTCGATCTACGGCCAGAAGGGCGCCGCCCTCCCCAAGCGCGAGACCGTCGACGGCGTCGAGATCCGACGCGTCGGCAAGAGCCTCTTCGGCAAGGCGGGCATCCTCGCGCGCGTCGCGGACTTCGGACTGTTCTATCTCGCCGCGGGACGGGCCGTGCTCTTCGGGCCCAGGCACGATGTCGTTGTCTGCTTCACCACGCCGCCGTTCATCGCGCTGGTCGGCTGGCTCACCCGCGTCTTTCGACGCTCGAAGTTTGTCTACTGGGTGATGGATCTCTACCCCGACCTGCCCGTCGCCTGCGGCGTCATGAAGCCCCGCTCCCCGCTCACCCGTTTCTTCGAGGGCGTCAACCGCTTCTGCCTCCGCCGGGCCGACAGGGCCGTCGTCCTCGGCCGCTGCATGCAAGAGCGCGTGCTGGCCAAGAAGGTTCCCGCCGATAAGGTCGTCCACATCGGCGTCTGGTCGGACCAGAACGAGGTCAGGCCCATCGCCCGCGAGGACAACCCGTACCGCAAGGAATGGAACCTCGGAGACCGCTTCGTCGTCATGTACTCGGGCAACTTCGGCATCGGCCACGATGTCGACACCATGTGCCGCGCCGCGGAGATGCTCAAGGATGACGACACGATCCGCTTCGTCTTCGCCGGCGGCGGCAAGAAGAAAGAAACCGTCGAGGCGTTCGTCAAGGAACGCAACCTCGCCAACTGCGTGCTCGCCCCCTACCAGCCGCGCGAGAAGCTCGACGCCTCGCTGAGCTGCGCCGATGTCCACCTCGCAACACTGCTCGAAGGTGTCGAGGGAATCATGGTGCCCTGCAAGCTGTTCGGCATCATGGCCGCGGGACGGCCCTGCATCTTCATCGGAAACCCCAAGAGCGAGCTCTCCCGCGTGCTCGCCGAGCACGACGCGGGCCTGACCGTCCGTCAGGGCGACGCCGAGGGCATTGTCCAGCAGATCCGCGCCCTCGCGGCCGACGCAGACCGCACCCGCGCCATGGGCGACAACGCCCGCGCCGCCCTGAGCAACGCCTACAGCCGCGACAACGCCTGCGAACAGTGGCGACGCCTGCTCGAAAAAGTCACCGGCCTCGGCGCCCCCAACTCCGATGCCCACGCCTCGAAAGCACAGAACCCCTCAAAGGGGCAGGCGAACCCGACCCCGGTTGCGGCCGATACTACTGCTCCGGCCCCAGCCGAATGACCAGGCCGAATAGCCGGAGCCGAATAGCCCCACCACCCCCGGGGGTTCCCCGGCCCCGACATCCCCTCCGGCCCCCACGCCTACCCACGGAGCACGCCCGTGACCCAATCCGACCCCCGAACCGATCCTCGCTCAGGTCCGGATGTCGCCGACACCGGCATTCCCTTCGAGAACGGCCCCACCCTCGACGAAGCGGGCGCCCGGCGCAGCGAAGAGGTCGAGAAGGTCCGGGCGAGATACGCCGCCGACATCGCCCCGGGCAACGAGGAGCGCCCGTGGGAGAAGCCGCTGCCCGGCCGCCCCCTGAAAAAGTATGTCTTTATCCAGAACGACCCGTTCTACCTCCCCAAGGTCCTCGACAAGTACCTCCGTGAGTTCGGCGACTCGACCGTCGGCGTCAACATCCAGTCCGTCGCGCAGGGCAAGCGCACCGTCTTCCAGACCGCCGTCGACCTCCTGAAGATGTACGGCCCCTGGTACTTCCAGTGGAAGCTGCGCAACTACATCGTCAAGAAGCTCAAGGGCAAAGTCGTCAACGATCTGATGGGATCGACAAAGCGCTGCCACACCGTCGCCGCCGTCGCCCGAAAGTACAACATCCCCGTGCACACCTCAGAGGATGTCAACTCCGAGGAGTTCCGCACAAAGCTCCGGGACCTCGGCGTCGAGTTCATCGTCTCGATCAGCGGGACGCAGCTCTACAAGAAGGCCCTGCGCCAGCAAACCCCCTACGGCATCGTCAACTGCCACGGCGCCCTCCTCCCCCGCTACCGCGGCCTCATGCCCAGCTTCTGGACGCTCGCCAACAACGAAAAACTCGGCGGCGTCAGCGTCCACTATGTCGACCGCAAGCTCGACAACGGCCCCATCATCGTGCAGAAGACCTACCGCGTGCACCCCCACGACACCCTCGAAGACATCATGGCCCGAGGCAAAGACCTCGCCGCCGAAGCCATCATCGAGTGCGTCCGAAAAGTCGAATCCGGCGACCTCGAAGACCTCATGCCCAACCCCGAAGAGCTGCAATCCCACTTTTCAATGCCGACCAAGCAAGATGTGGCGAGATTCCGAGCCGCGGGCCGTAGGTTCTTCTGAGGCGGGGGGTGTAGGGAGTAGGGCGTGGGGCGATAGGGGAGACGCAAGCGTGGGATTGCAGTCGTATCGGGAACTGGAAGCCTGGAAGCACGCGATGGACCTCGCCGAGACCTGCTACGCCGTCTCCGCCGACTTTCCGAGCGATGAACGCTTCGGTCTCGTCCAGCAGGTCCGACGCTCGGCCGCATCCATCCCCGCCAACATCGCCGAGGGGTACGGACGCGGATCAAGGCCCGAATACATCAGGTTCCTCCGCATCGCCAACGGCAGCCTGAAGGAGTTGGAGACCCACCTCATCCTCGCGACCCGCCTCTCCATCACGACCGAAGACAATGCTGGCCCAATCCTCGAACAGGCCGATCGGGTCGGGCGAATCCTCAGGGGTCTGATACGCTCTCTCGAGGCGCGAACCTAAGTGACCCCCCCGGACACCCAACCCCCTCTCCCTATCGCTCAGCCGGCCGCCGGGCCGGCCGAGCGATCTCCGCCCCCCCACACCCCACACCCCACGCCCCACGCCCTCTCCTTTGACATCGAAGACTGGTTCCACATCGTCGAGGTCAAGGCCGTCGAGGACCCCGCGCTCTGGCCCAAGCTCAGCGACGAGAGCTCGATCGTCGAACGCTACACCGACCTCATCCTCGAAATCTGCGCCGAGCACAACGCCCGCGCCACCTTCTTCATCCTCGGCTGGATCGCAGAACGCCACCCCGCCCTCGTCAAACGCATCGCGGACGCCGGCCACGAGCTCGGCACGCACTCGTACTGGCACCGCAAGGTCTACGAGCTGACGCCCGAGCAGTTCCGCGAAGACCTCGAGCACTCGATCCGCGTCATCAAAGACGCCGCGCCGGACGCCGACATCCGCGGCTTCCGCGCGCCGTCCTTCAGCATCACACCCGGCACGGAGTGGGCCTTCGACACCCTCCTCGACTGCGGCATCCGCTACGACGCCAGCCTCTTCCCCGGAACCCGAGGCCACGGCGGCTACGCCTGCAAGCCCGGCCCCCACACACTGACAACACCGAGCGGACGCACCATCGCCGAACTGCCCATGTCCATCGCCCCCGTCGGCTTCGGACCCTTCAAGAAGCGCATGTGCTATTCCGGCGGCGGCTACCTCCGCCTCCTCCCCTACACGCTCATCAACCGGGGCATCGAGCACGAGCTCGCCCAAGGCCGCCCCACCGTCGTCTACCTCCACCCCCGCGACTTCGCCCCAGACTGCCCCAGAGCCAAGATGCCCCCCCACCGGCGCTTCAAGTGCTATGTCGGCCTGGACACCACCGCGGGCAAACTCCACAGGCTGCTGCAGGAGCACGAGTGGACGACCTGCGCCGAGGTGCTTGGCTTGCACTCCGCTGGCGAAGCCGCCCCCCAGCATCCCTCGTGAACATCAACCCCCTCCGAGAGAAACAAAGGACGCAGCTACCCGCCATCAGCATGCGGCTCCGCACTTGCTGCGCATGCTCTTGGCGGCATCGCCTTCCTGATCGGATCGACACTACGCTTTTATTCTGACAAAGAACCGCCCGTCTCGGGTTTGACCGTCGGCACGAAAAAAGAGCCGCCCGCAATGGGCGGCTCCGAAAATGCATGCATTAAGCCGACGGAGCAACGGGGCAGGCGAGATCAGACCACTGAAACGCTGCCCGCCTCTCAGTGGCCTTTCAGTTGCAGTTCCACGGCTGAGCAACTCTTTCGCAGTAGTTCTCAGGCCTGTCGGAGTACTTGCCGTTCTCGATATCACAACCGGAGACATCGACTCCGGCATTGGAGAGCAGTGACAGGAACGCGAAGAAATCGTCGGCGTCCCGGACACCGTCGCCATTGATGTCCCCGTCCGCGTAGGACACGAAAGACGGGTCGGGGACCGGAGAGTTGAGCATCTCCAGAAACAGGTAGAGGTCGTAGCAGTCAACAACGCCGTCACCGTCGAAGTCGGCCGCGTTGATCGGGTTGCTCATGAGGTAGTCCCAGAACTCGTTCTCGTCCTTGGCGGCGAAGCGGATGACACGCTCGATGTTCGGCGTGGAAGGGGTCACCTGGAATGTAAAGTTATGCAGGATGAAGCCCCTGTTCCGCCTGTCGAGCATGTCGTAGAAAGGGTATCGCTCAACACGGTTCCCGTTGTCGCACCGGCAATCATTCTCGAAGTAGAACCCGACCTCGATATCATCGATCGAACTGATGTACTGGCTGTTGACCAAGTCCGGAGATCCGTGCGCCGTATTCCCACCTGTCGTCAACGCCGGAGCGACATGAAGGCCGTCCCAATCAAAGTTGTTGGGTGAACTGCCGAGCCAATGGAGCGGTTCACCGCCAATCTTGATCCCGGCATAGTCGGGGTTGAACTGACGCGTGTAGAGCGCAACCGGGCCGACGACATTCCCGTACACCGCCTGGTCCCACGGTGTCCAGCTATCGAACCAGAACGCGTTGAATCCGCAGTCGATCCACGGCTCAAGCCAGTCTCGAAAAAGATCCGATTCGCTCTGGTCGTATGGATCGGTTCGGGTCGGCGAGCCGACCACGCCCGAGCAGTCATAGGTAGACTGTGATGGATTGGCATACTCATATCCATCTCCGGTCTCAAGACAAGGTGTGTCGTGTTCGCTCACATATCCGCCGGTATACACCCCGACCTCGAGCGTCGGATCCTCCAGCATCCGATCGTCGATCCACGCGGCCAAGTAGATCGCATAGGTATCTTGGATATGCGTGGGCAACGCGTCGAAGACAGACGGCGTGATTCTGTTTTTGACATTGGCGATGTCCCCGCCCGGAGTCCAGAAGGCGAACCGCCGAAAGCCCATCTCCCACCCGCGGTCGAGACGGTTGAGCAACCAGTCTGCAGAGTCTGGAACACCGTTCGACTGCGACAGGAAGGGCGCAAACGGATCCGACGGATCTGGAGAGAGAGCATCACCACTACCGTTGATGAAGGATCCGGCAAACCCCCAAGGGTTTGACGGGCTTTGATTGCTCCCGTCCATGAGCTTCAGCATCAGGATCGGACGGCGGTCGGGCACGAAGTAGCTGTAAGAGTTCTCGGTCAGGTCTCGAGCTTCCTCCGCAAACGCGACAAAGTTGCTGAAAGAGGTCCCGGCAAGCGGAGCGGGAGCAGTGTAATCGACACCCGCAACACTCGAACCAGTCTGACCGATTGCGACTCCTCCAGACATCAACACCAGAGCGCCCACGAATGAAGACATAGCAGACTTTGAAATGAACACCAGAAACCTTCCTTTCACCGGCATGCGATTGCTGCTTCGACTTCGAGCGAAGTCAAAAATCTGCGCAGCAAACAACCTTGAATCGTGCCCGCACAACACAGGCAAAGTCTTTGTTTCACAATTACAACCAAAATGCCAGCCAATGAGCACACTGCTTCTCTAGCGCCAACAGGAAGCCACGGCTCCTACCAGCGCACAGAGATCAACGAGCGACGGACTGACCTTGATCGACTGGCCTAATCTATTGAATGCAAAGCGGGCCTCCCGTGGTTAGTCCCTATGAATCCTGCATCCACGCTCATCACCCAATTCACCTTACCGGACATCAATCCGAGCGTCAACACCAGACCAGAGGATTTGGCGAATAAATTCAAAACAAAATCATTGTTTCAACGATTTTTCTGCCGCCACAGTGCCTCCCCACTACATCAAACAGATACTCCGGGCAACGCCCCCCAGCGAAGCCGGTTTCTGATGGCTTGACTATCTGCTCCCACCCGCCCTTCATTTATCACTCCATCCACCTTCGGAATCCCGGATTCACCTTCCCACAGACACCGATCCATCCCGTCGAGTTCCCGCAATGTCAGACCACGGAATCCTGATCCATCTCCACATCCCCAAGAACGCTGGCACGACGCTCAGCCGGATGGTGAAGCTACGATTGGTCACCCGACCGCCGACGCGCTTGCTCGCCCACAGCACTGTCTTGGGCAAATACGATGTCGCCGGGCTGGACAAACGCGTCGAAGCCATCGCGTCGCTGCCCGAACGCGAGAAGAAACGCGTGTGTTTCTTCGAAGCCCACTGCGCCTACGGCATCCACGAACGGCTCCCCGGCCCGCACCGCTATATGACGGTCATCCGAGAACCCGTCGACCGAACGCTCAGCGTCTACGCCTTCTGCAAGAAGAACCGCTTCATCGATGCGGACACCACACTCGAACAGTTCTTGGAAGAACTCCCCGAGAACCCGGTCTGGCAGACTGACAACGCGCAGATCCGCTACCTCGCGGGCGAAAACGGCGTCATCGACACCCGGCCTGTCGGCGCAGTCGACCGTGAAATGCTCGAGCTCGCAAAGAAGCGGCTCGAAGAGATGTTCTTCGTCGGCATCATGGAACGGTTCGACGAGTCTGTTGTCCTGCTCGGCAGACAGCTCGGCTGGCGCGGACTCGCCTACGGCCGGTCGAATGTCAACAAGCAAAGAGCGAAACCGAACGAGATCGACCCGTCCCAGCGAGAGCTTATCCTGAGCCGAAACGAGCTCGATCTCGAGCTGCACGAGTTCGCCGGTGACCTGCTCCAGCGCCGCATCGAAGAACAGGGCGAGCGGTTCGCCAAGGATGTCGACCGGTTCGTCCGCAGGAATCAGAAGGCCGGCGTGATCCTCAAGCCGATCTACAACTCGCTGATGAAAACGCGCAAGCTGCTCAGCCGCGCCAAAGGCTGAGCCAGGGCGAAGAAGAGCCCGCCCGATCAGCCGCCCCGTCCCTCACGCTCCAGCTTCGCCGAATGCCGGCGCTCGCGCGCCTTGATCACGATCATGTACTCGTACAGGTACTGCATCCGCGCGTAGGTGATCCCCGGCATCCCGTCCAGCCACGCCCGGCGCCAGAACATGTAGTACAGCCACTTGATGTGCGGCCGCAGCGGCAGCCTGAAGAACATGTCCTTCAGCGTCGCCCGCCGATCGTTCGGATCCTTCGAGAAAAGCCCCGTGATCGGCCGGCGCTTGCCGCCGATCACCTTGAGCATCTCCTCGGCCTCGAACGCCGAGTAGCTGTTGTGGCGCTCGAACCACTGATCGATGCCCTTGCTGAACGGATAGTGGATCAGGTGCCCGCTGAGCTCGCCGATCTCGCCGTCGACGATCGCGACCGGGTTCACCAGCCGCTCGTAGCGGATCTTCTCGGGGCGGTACAGGCGCACGATCCAGGTCGGGTACAGCGTGCCGCGCTTCAGCCAGCGCCCGAGGAACATGTCCTTGCGCCGAAGCCGGAACGCCGCCTTGGAAGAAGCGGGGTCGGCCGTCTTCATGATCTCGGTCGCAAAGGCGTGGTCGAGCCGCTCGTCGGCGTCGATGTACAGCACCCACGGGTGCTTGAAGTCGATGTTCTGCGCGCCCCAGTTCTGGTGGGCGGACCAGTTATCAAACTTCCGCTGCACCACCCGCACATTCGGAAACTCGCGAGCGATGTCCAGCGTTTTGTCGGTGCTGTAGCTGTCGAACACGACCACATCGTCGCTGAAGCCGAGGCACTCCAGGCACGCGCGGATGTTGATCTCCTCGTCCTTGGTCAGGATCATCACCGAGACCGGGTGCAGCCCCGAACCGCTGTCGGGACGCGGGCCCTCCCACGCCTTTGCTGACTCGCTCATACGCCCGCCTTCCCTCGCATCCATGCCATCGTCCGCTCCAGACCATCGGCCAGCGAAGCGCCCGCCGTGAATCCGATCAGCCCCGACGCCCGCTCCACGCTCGCCCGCGAATGACGCACATCGCCCGCGCGAGCCGGGCCGAACTCCGGCTCGACCGCCGCGCCCGAGATCCGACGCATCTGCTCGAAAAGCTCCAGCAGCGTCACCGCACGCCCCGTCCCGATGTTGATCGCCTCGCCCCTGAGCTCACGCGCACACCAGCCCGCAAGCAGGTTCGCCCGCGCCACATCCTCGACGAACACGAAGTCGCGCGTCTGCCCCCCGTCCCCGTGGATCACCGGCGCGACGCCGCGCGAGAGCCGATCCGCAAACGCGCTGATCACCGCGGCGTACGCCGACTTCGCGTCCTGCCCGGGGCCGTACACATTGAAATACCGAAGGCTCGCCGTGCTCAGCCCGTAACACATCGAGTACGAACGGCACAACTGCTCCGACGCCGCCTTGCTCATCGCGTAGGGCGACCAGCAATCGACCGGATCGGTCTCGGCGCTGGGCAACCGGGGCTCGCCCCCGTACACCGCCGCAGACGACGCCAGCACCACCCGCCGAACCCCAGCACCACGCGCCGCCTCGAGCACACGCAGCGTCCCCTGCACATTCACATCCATGCAGCGCTGCGGCTCCTCCACGCTCTGCACCACCGACACCATCGCCGCCTTGTGAAACACCACCGAGCACCCCTCGACCGCGCGCGCCATCGCACGATCATCAAGCACCGAAGCCTCTATGAACTCCACGCCCTCCGGCACACGCTCGCGCCGCCCCGTCGAAAGATCGTCGAGCACGCAGACCGAAGCCCCCGCCTCCAGCAGCGCGTTACAGATGTGCGAGCCGATGAACCCCGCCCCCCCCGTCACCAGCGCACGCTCGCCGGCAAGATCCAACGCCCCGCGTTCGACTCCGCCGCTCAAGAAGCACCTCCCACAGCACGCACCGGCGCCGGCCGCTCCTTCACAAACTTCGCAGGATTGCCCGCAACAATCGCCCGGGGCTCAACCTTCCCGTTCACCACCGCACGCGCGCCCACAATCGCGTTGTCCCCGATCCTCGCCCCCGGACCCACAAACGCCTCGGCGCACACCCACACGCCCGAGCCGATCTCCATCGTCGGACGCAACAGCGGCAGGCTCGGGTCCGTGTAATCGTGCGTCCCGTTGCACAGGTGCGCACGCTGCGAGACCACCGTGTGCGCCCCGATCCGCACCGGCCCGAGGTTGTACACCTCAACGCCGTCGGCCAGCGTCGAATACGCCCCCATCTCCAAAAGCCACGGATGGCGCACGCGCACCCCCGGCCGGATGTTGCAGGTCGAGTCGATCTTCGCCCCGAACCGCTTCAGCCAGAACCGGCGCCACCCCACAAACCGGCCCGGAACCCAGCGGACCGCCAAGCCGTCGATGACGACCCACAGCAGCCGCCGCGCATACTCCGATTTGGCGTACGGGAACGCGGCACAGGTGTCCAGACGCTGGAAGACCCCGCCCCCGGTCTTGGGGGAAGATTCCTGCGCCGGTTCGTGCTCCGTCTCTGGCATCGGGCGTCCGTCGTGCGAAAAGTCTCCGGCTGCAAACTCCCGCGACCGGCCGGCCCCGCCAAGCCGATGATACCGGCCTCGCACCCCCGATTCGTGATCGACCAATCCGATGCGCTCCGACGGCGCACCACCCGGAATTTCTCACGCTCATGCGCATCGTCCACATCATCTCGACCCTCGACGCCCGTTCCGGCGGCCCGCCCATCGTCGTCACCCGCCTCGCCGCCGCCCAGGCCGGCCTGCCCGACACCGAGGTCCGCATCCTCGCCTACCCCTCCGACCACGACCTCGACCTCTCGGACACCCCCAACGCCGACAAGCTGAAGATCCACCACGCCCCGCAAGGCGGCCCCCTCGAAAAGGTCACAGGCAAAGCCGCGGCAGACACCCTCGACACACTCATCCGCGATCACGGCGTCCAGCTCGTCCAGCTCCACGGCATGTGGGAAGGCCTCATCCGCGCCTGCGCCGCAAGAGCACGCAAACGCGGCCTGCCCACCGTCCTCACGCCCCACGGCATGCTCGACCCCTGGGCCCTCACCCAGTCACGCCTCAAAAAACGCCTCGCCCTCGCCCTCGGCTACCAGCGCATGATCCACGCCGCGAGCGCCATGCACGCCATCAGCCGCTTCGAGGCCGACTGCATCAAGCGCTACGGCTACAAGGGCCGCGTCGAGGTCGTGCCCAACGGCGTCCAGCCCGAGGAAATCGAGCCCATCCCCCAGCCCGGCCGCTTCCGCGCCGCCCACCCGGAACTGGCGGACGACCCCTACATCCTCTTCCTCAGCCGCCTCCACCCGGTCAAGGGATTGGACATCCTGGGCGAGGCGTTCGAACGGATCGCCAAAGAAGACTCAAATGTCCGCCTTGTCGTCGCCGGGCCGGACTACGGCTCCGAGGCTGGCTTCCGCCAGCAGATCCGCGAGGCCGGGCTCGATAGCCGCGTCCGTGTCGTCGGCCCGCTCTGGGGCCCGGCGAAGTTCGAGGCGATGCGCGACGCCGCCTGCTTCTGCCTGCCCAGCGAGCACGAGTCGTTCGGGCTGGTGATCGCCGAGGCGATGGCCGTTGAAACACCCGTCGTGGTCTCGATGGGCTGCAACTTCCCCGAAGTCGGCGAGGCCGGCGCCGGCACGATCACCCGGCGCGAGCCCCGCCCGATCGCCGAGGCGATCCTCGAAATCCTCCGCGACCCGGCGCTGGCCGCCGAAATGGGCAGACGGGGCAGGAAGCTGGTGCTCGATCGCTTCACCTGGCCCGGCATCGCCCGCAAGTCCGCCGAGCTTTACAAAGATCTGGTCGGATCCTGAAAGGGCCCGGCGGTTCCCGGCGATGCCGCCCGAACCGAGAGTTGGGCCAAACCGGGGCCCCGTCCCCCGCGTAGACATTCGGGCCGCCCGACACCGCCGGGTGGATCGCCCGACCCTCCGGGCCGATAGTCACTGCACCCAGAGGCCCCGCGGAACGGGGTCCAGAGCGCGATCCCACGGCGAGCGTCGATGCCCGGACTTCTCCTTCTCAGCTCATGGCTCTGTCTCATCGCCGTCGTGGCGGTCTTGGCGCGCACCTTCATCCAGCGTCGCCAGGAACTGCTCTCGATGCAGACCTTCTTCTTGCTGGGATTCGGATATTTCTACCTGTCGGCCGGCATTCTCTTCGCAAGCGGGTTCGGCGCCGCCGCTCCGAGCAACGGGCAGACGCTGCTCGCTCTCGCCCAGCCGCTCTTCCTCGCGGTGTACTTGCTGGGTGAAAAGCTTGGCGGTCCGCTGAGGCCGGCCGCAAAGCTGATCCCCAATGTCACCATGAATCCTTCAACACCGGGGCTTCTGGTCACCATCGCGATCCTGCTGGTGATCGGGATCGGCTCGTTGATCTACACGCGTGGCGAGTTCACCGCATTCGGACTCATCGTCTTTCAGGTCCGAGGCGCACTCGCCGCGACCGCTGTCGGTCTGGCGACTTACTTTCTTCTCGCCAAGAGATTTAATCCGCTTGCTTGGAGCATCTTCCTCTCGGTGCTGGCGGTGGCTGCGCTCACCACACTCGCGGGAACCGCTGGGCGACGGGGCATTCTCTCCGTACTTCTTGCGGTCTTTTGGATGTGGTATTACTTCAGGCTCCGCTTCAACTCCCGCGCGGCGGTCGCCGCGAAGGTCGCCGTACCGGCGGCGATCGGTCTCTTTTTGCTCTTGGGCTACTCCGCCGTGCGTCACCAGATAGCGACCGGCGACGCGACCGCGACCACCCGCGCCCAACAGTTACTGCAGGTGATCACCAACCCGCGGATCGATACGCGCGCGATGATCGCCAACCTGAATCAAGACACGCCGTACAACACCACTTTCATCATGGATTTCTACCCGGACTATTACGATCAGAGCGTCTTCGCCGGCGCCTACTACGCGATTGTTCACCCGATACCCCGAGCGCTGTGGCCAGATAAGCCGGTCGGCCTCGGCATCGAAATCCAAGAGCAGATGAGGGCCCAGGCGAACCTCGCTCCAGGGATCATCGGTCACGGGTGGGCCGAGGCGCAGTGGTTCGGGATCGTCTACTACGCGCTCTTCTTCGGTGTCTTTATCAGGTTTCTCGATGAGGCGGTCCGCCGATTCGACTGGAACCCATACGCCCTGGCTGCCTTGGGCTGTGTGCTTGGAAACATCTTCGCCCTGCCTCGAGGGGACACGCCGCTCTTCTTTGTCAATGTGGTCTTCAGCTACTTCTTCCTGTTCCTTTTGCTCTTGGCGGTCCGTGTTATGTTCGGACCGGTCTTTGCCGGCTTTGCGCCTCTGCACCCCAAAGGCGTGGGCCCTGCCAGAGACGACGGACCGGCCCCTGAGGACGCGTCGGTCGACCTTGCGCCGGAAGAACTACCCACCCATCCGGAATCCGGGCCGCGACGCTCGCCGCCCCCCGCCCCCGCCAAGCCGATCTGGGACTGGTAATCCGTTCCCGGACCTCGACCCTACGCGGGAACCCGGCAAGACTTTGTCGAATGCGCGGAATACATCAACCAGAACAGGCGGCCTCCGGACGCACACCACACCCGGCCAACGCGGGAGCCCCGCCGAGCCGACATCCTCCTTGCGATCGAACGCCCGGATCCCCACGGGCGCATTGGAAGGAGCGCATCGTGTCAACCCTCGCACGACTTGTCCTGATCGGCGCCGGCACGATGGCCGGGTGCACCACCATCGTCATCGGCGGCGGCACATCCGGGGGCACGACGGGAGGCACGCAGACCCCCGCCGCACCGGCCTTCGATGTCACACTCGTCAACGGAAGACCGGAGGTCCGCACCGCCGACAACGCCACGCTCGTCATGGCGCCCAGGGGCCCCGCCATCTCCTCACGAAACAGCGGGCCGAGCGACGGCGTACAGCCCACCACCGAGGTCGTCCCCCGCGACGACGGCTTCGACCTCATCGCCACCTTCATCAACCCCTCCACCCGCGAACGCCCGCAGAATGTCATCACCCTGGCGACATTCACCCTCGGCAGCGAGATCAATGTCCCGGACATGCGCTGGGGCGGGCGAGACCGGCCGATGTCGCTCAGCAATGTCCAGCCCATCGTCGAGATCTATCCCGGCGACCTGTACTCCCCCGTCGCGGTGCTCGCAAACGATGAGGTCGCCGTCGGCGTCTCGGCGATGTACCCCGTCCTCGAGTACAAGCACGATGTCTCCTTCGCCTACCGCGCCGAACCCGGCAGCAACCACACCGGCGAGGGCGGCCAGGGCTGGGTGATCTACATCTACTTCTCCAAGTACGGGCCCACAAGCCGCGTCGTCGACAACTCCGCCATGCTCGCCCCTGGCGAGACACGCCAGTACACCTTCACCGTCCGCTTCTCCGACACGCCCGACGAATGGATCCGCACGCTCAAGCCCTACCAGGAGTACTTCACCAACAAGTACGGCCCCGTCAAGTACCAGCGCAACACCGAGCCGGTCATCGGATACCCCATCGCGACCGCCAGCTCGCAGGGATCCACCAACCCCGACGGCTGGGCGCGCGGACGCCCCGATGTCCACGGCTTCCGCGACACCGTCTCGGCACTGATCGCGTCGAACCCCGAGTATGAACGCCTGCTCGTATGGGCTCCGACCGGGCTCTATCAGACCGCCGAGAACTTCCCCTGGCAGTTCACCAGCCGCTGGCTCGATTCGCCCGAGTTCCGCACAGCGCTCGATCAAAACGACGGGTTCCCGCGTGTCGCACGCGCCGGCAAGTCGCTCGGCCTGTGGTGGGGTCGAACCGGGAAGTACATGCCCGCATGGAACCCAGAACGACCAGAAGTTGTCGACTTCGACATTCGAAATCCCCTACACCGTCAACATGCCTTCAGAGAGATGGACTTGGCCGTCCAAGCCGGCGTCGAGTTCGTCGGCATGGATGCCTTCACGCTCCCGCTGTGGGACGGCGTCGAGTGGCTCGAAGTGCTTTCGACCAGATACCCCGGCGTCACCTTTGTCCTTGAGCCAAGACAGTGCGACATCTTGAACAATCTTGCTGCAATGTACCTTCGCGGATACGGAGATATAAACGACGGCCCATCCCCATCTGAGCGCACAAACATCAAAGCGCCGCATTACCTTGCCGACATGCTCAACCCCGGGCACGAAATCTGGGCGGCGCTCCGGTGGGACCAGTACAGACGAGAACGGGGCACGCCGGCGACCAACGCAATCCGCATCGAAGACGCCGTGCACGCAGCCGAGAACGGCTACATCCCTCTCATGTTCGATGCGATTCCGAGATCATCATCGTTCATCGCCGCAGAATCCTGGATGTTCTCCATCCCCCCGGAAATGCGACCCGGCGGCGGATCGGGCGGTAACTCCGGAGGATCAGGCGGAAACACGGGAGGATCCGGCGGAAACAACAACGGCAGCACCGGCGGATCCGGAGGGTTCACCGGCGGCGGCGGGGGCGGCGGCGGTTCCTCCGGCGGCTTCATCGGCGGCGGCGGCGGGACCTCCGGCGGACCCCTCCCCGGCACACCCAACCTTCAGCGCCCCGAGCAGACCCGCCAGCTCCGCACCGCACGCTCCATGATCGCCGGACCCTCCGACCAGGTCCTCTCAAGGCTCGGCGACGAGCCCGAGCGTCGCGTCGTCACCAGGCCCAGCAGGCCCCGCGTCGTCGTCACCCGCGACGGACGCGTCTCCCCGCCCGACGACGAATAAACCTCCGCTCAACTCGCAGCAACACAACCGCCCGGGCGCAAACCCGGGCGGTTGTCGTTGATTGGCCGAAAGCGACGCCCGAGCCCCTCAACCGCACTCGCCCACAGAACGCATCCACGCAAACTGACGCTCAAGCCCCTCCCGCAACGCCGTCGTCGGACGGTACGAAAGCTCCTCCCCCGCCCGCGTCAGATCCGCCCATGTCCGCGGCACATCCCCGGGCTGCATCGGCCGCCGATCGATCACCGGCTCGCGCCCAACCACCCCGCCGATCGTCTCGACAAGCTCGCGCAGCGTCACCGGCCGATCGCTCCCCAGATTCCACACCCGGTACCCGTGCTCGACGACACGCTCCAACGACGCGAGCACGCCCGAAACAATGTCGTCGATGAAGGTGTAATCGCGGCTCGTCGACCCGTCGCCGAAAAACGGGATCGCCTCGCCCGCCGAGATCTTCCGCATGAACAGCCGGATCGCAAGGTCCGGGCGCTGACGCGGGCCGTACACCGTGAAAAACCGCAGGCACGCCGTCGGCATCCCCGTCAGGTGCGCGTGCGTCGAGCAGACCGCCTCGGTCGCCAGCTTCGTCGCGGCGTACGGGCTGATCGGACGCGTGATGTCGTCCGACTCAGCGAACGGCGTCCTCTCCGAGCTCCCGTACACCGAGCTCGACGAGGCGACCACCATCCGCCCGCACCCCGCACGCTCCGCCGCCCGCAGCACCACCGAGGTCCCCGTCACATTCGCGTGCGCATACCCCACCGGGTCCTCGATGCTCGGGCGCACCCCCGCCTTGGCGGCCAGGTGCACCACGCTCCCCGGCTTCGCCTCGCCGAAGACCCCCTCCATCGCCCCCTGATCGGTGATGTCCGCCTCATGGAAGACAAACCGCGAGCCCCCCTCGCCCCCGACGATCTCGCGGAGATTCGCCCGCTTGAGCCCCTCGTCGTAGTACGGATCGAAGTTGTCGACCCCGACCACCGCGCCCCCACGGGCCAGCACCGCCTGGGCCACATGCGAGCCGATGAACCCCGCCACGCCGGTGACCAGCACAGGACACGACGGATCGAACAGGGCTGCGGCTCTTTGGGCTGAGGCGTCGGTCGGCATGGGGCGGATCGTACCGAGCCGGCCCAGACCCAACCCGGCCAGCGGAGCGGCGCGACGCCCATCAACCAATCATCACGCATACGCGATATTCCGCATAATACGCTCGCCAAAAACAAAGCAGGGCGCTATCGGTAGACAGCGCCCCGCTGGAGGAGAGAGAGATCAGGAATGATTCTACAGGTCTTATCGGGCGGTTTGGGAGATGGCGTAAATTCTTGACATGATTTCTTGCTCAAGACCCGTCGTATTCACATTCAAAGCCCCTGAATAGTTCACCCAAAACAGGGTACGCATCCAGACCCGATAGGGTTCAGAACTTACCCATTTTTCCATTTGTTCCCGAATACGCCGCCAGCAAGAGGATGTCCACCCCGGTTTACCCCCCAGGGCGTTTGTGAAGACACCCGCTCGCGGCACGCCAATAAAAATACCGCCCCGAAGGGCGGCGCAAACGACAATGGCTGTCGGAACACCGGCCGGAAGGGTCAGCCCCCACCGCGACGACGGTTCTGACGCTCGCCCCCGCCCTGGCGACGCTGGCGACCCTCGCGCGTCTCTTCCTGGCGCATCTGACGCTCGCGGACTTCCTCGGCCCGCTGGCGGGCGGCCTCGACACGCTCGGTCACCCACGCCCGCTGGCCCTCGTTGAGTTGCTGCATCGACTTCCGGGCCGCCGCCACCGGGCTCGGCGCCCCCTGGCGCAGCTCGACGAGCCCGCGGATCGCCTCGCGGCGCTCGGGCGTCATGTCCCGCATCGCCTCGGCCTGACGCATCACCCGCTCGCGACGCTCTTCCCGCCATTCGCGCATCCGAGCGCCGTCACGCTCGCCCGCCGCACCGCCCCGTCCCTCGCCCTCACCACGCCCCATCGGGCCCTGCGGCATCGGGAGCACCGAACCGATCACCCGCTCGATCCCTTCAGGCCGCAACCGGTCCTCGTCGAGCAGCTCGACGGCCCGATCGAACCCGCCCTTGACAAGCAGCTCGCGGACCTCGCCCTTGTGCTCCTGGAAGTACGCGACGACCTCGGCCCGGTGCTCGGCCTGGATCTTCCGGATCGCCTCGGCCTGCTCCTCGCTCAGAGCGAGGCCCTCGGGCGCACGCTCTGAAGCGAGCACGCGGATCGCCCCCATCGCGGCGGCCACCGCCAGACGCTCCTGGGCCCGCTCGGCCATCTGCGCCCGACCCTCGGCCCGCATTTCCTCGCCCCGCTGTGCCTGTCGCTCGCCCCGCTCGCCGACCTGCGGCCCGCGGAGGATCTGACGCTCCGGCTCGGCCGAGACCGAAACCGCCAGGCCCGAGAACACGACGACCGCCGCGGCCGCCGAAAGACCCAGGCCCCGCCGGATCCCGCCGAATGTCGCATTGCCGTACCGCATGATGCTGTTCCTTCCTGCTTGATCGCCCGGGCTCCGGGCGTGCGTGTGTTCGTTGGCCGGCCCCGCAGCAGCCCATGCCGGCCCGCTGACTGCTCTGCCATGCCCAACGCACCGGGCCCGGGAGGCATTGCACCCACGCGCTAGCATCCCTCGAAGGCACTGTCCCGACCCGCCCAACCCATCCTCTCGGAAGAACACACCCATGACCGTCACCAAGCAGGACATCGCCGACACCCTCGCCAAGATCCCCCTCCCCGACGCCCTGGCTGTCGAGGGCAAAAACACCCTCGCCGACCGCCTCGAGTGGGTCGCCACCTGCGACGCCTACACCAGCCTCAAGTTCCACATCCCGGGCCTGGACGACAAGAACTCGATGCAGGCGATCGCCGAAGCCGCCCACGACGCCGTCGGGGCGCGCCTCAAAGACGCCGGCACGCCCCTGCAGTCCCTCACCGTCGAGTTCGTCGACAAGCCCGGCGCCGTCATCCACACCGCACGCTTCAACGCCGGCCCACAGCAACAGACCCCCGCACCGAGCACCCAGCGCCCAGCGCCCGGCGCCCAGCGCCCAACTCCTCAATCCGAATCCTCCGGCCTCCCCGGCGTCAAGTTCGCGATCGCCGTCGGCGCCGGCAAAGGCGGCGTCGGCAAGAGCACCGTCGCCGTCAACCTCGCCGTCGGGCTCGCGCGCAAGGGCCACGCCGTCGGGCTGATGGACGGCGACATCTACGGCCCATCCCTGCCCACCATGCTCGCCCTGCACAGCGAAGAGCAACAAGTCCACCAGGGCAAGCTGCAGCCCTTCTTCGTCCACGGGATCAAAGCCGTCACCATCGGCAAACTCGTCGACCCCGAAAAGCCTCTGGTCTGGCGCGGCCCGATGGCCCACGGCGCCTTCAAGCAACTCGCCGAGCAGACCGAGTGGGGCGAGCTGGACTACCTCATCATCGACCTGCCCCCCGGCACCGGCGATATCCCGCTGACCATGGCCCAGACGCTGCGCCTGACAGGCGCCGTGGTTGTCTGCACGCCGCAGCGCGTCGCCCAGGACGACGCCGTCCGCGCCGCGCGGATGTTCCAGCAGCTCGGCGTCGATGTGCTCGGCGTCGTCGAGAACATGAGCTACTTCATCGGCGACGACCAGAAGGAGTACGACATCTTCGGCCGCGGCGGCGCCGAGCAGATGGCCCAACGCCTCGGCCTGTCCTATCTCGGCGCGGTCCCGATCAACATGGCCCTCCGCGCCAACTCCGACACCGGCGACGCCTCGGCCAACTTCGACCCCGACACCGCCGGAGGCGACGCCCTGCCCCGCTCCCTCGAACGCCTCGTCGCCAACCTCGAAAGCCAGGTCGCCCTCGCCAGCCTCGGCCAGGGCACAAAGCGCCCGACACTGAAGATTTCGTGAATCAGCCTCCGGCGGGCGCTCGCAAATGACCGTGGCCCGGGCGTCCCGCCCGGGCGAACATCACAGCAAAGGTCCCGCCACCGATCCCCACAACCTTGACGCCGAGCTCTGAGCGAAGCGAAGAGTCGGGTCGATCGCCCGCTCCGCTGACACCGTCCAGTCAGCGACATCACCGCTGCACGGCGCACTGACCACGCCTGTGCGCCCGTTCCCGTTGATACCAAACAAAATCCTTGCAACAACCCCCGCCCCGGGGAACCATGGCCCTGCACACACGCCCGCAAGGGCGAGAGATGAGGGCCGATCCGATGCATCAGACAGACCAGCGGGCCTGGGACCCCGACGCCGCGGCAGACCTCCGACGCAAACGCGAAGGCGCCATGGCCGAACGCGTCGGACACCGCGCAGCGGCCCTCCCCAAACGCGACCGCGCCCTCCTCGACGCCGTCTACCGCGACGGCAGACCCGTCGTCGAGCTCGCCGCGATCATGAACCTCCCCGCCCCCGTCGTCCGACGGCGCGTCCGCACGCTCGTCCGGCGCGTCCTCTCGCCCGAGTACGGCTTCGTGCTCGCCCACCGCGACGCGTGGACGCCCACACGACGCAAAGTCGCAGACGCCTGCGTCATCGAGGGCCTCTCGATCCGCACCGCCGCGGCAAAGCTCCGCCTCAGCCTCCACACCGTCCGCGCCCAACGCTCGATCATCAAAGCCCTCGCCGACGCGGAACTGCACGACGACGCCTTCGGCCCGCCCCGCGCAGACCGGAGGCGCCGATGAACCGCCCCACACTGACCACAAGCGTCACGCCCGGCGACCGCCTGCGGATCGCCGCCGGCGCCTTCGGCCTCCGCGTGCGCAAAGCCCCGCGAAACCGCGACCAAGCACACCTCGGCCCCGCCCGCGCCGCGGCCGATCTCGCCTTCGCCGCCGCAAAGCCCGGACGCACCGTGCTCATCAGCGGCCCCAGCGGCAGCGGCAAGTCCTCCGCCCTCGCCCTCCTCCATCAACGCATCAAAGAACGCCCCCACCCACACCCAGCCGTCTTCCGCATCGACCACGCCCGCCCCGCCCTGCGCGCTGCGCCCGCGATCGACCTCGTCCCCGGAACCGTCGCCGAAGCGTGCAGAGCCCTCGCCAGGGCCGGCCTCGGCGAGGCGAAGCTGCTCGGACGCCTCCCGGCAGAACTTTCAGAGGGCCAGCGTCTGCGCCTGCGGCTCGCGATCGCCCTCCGACGCGCAGAACAACACCGCGCTGAACAACACCGCCCCGAACATGGCCGCGCCGCATGGCTGCTGATCGACGAGGCGTGGTCGGCCCTCGACGAGCCGACGGCCGCATCGATCGCCGAAGCCATGCGCAAGTGGGCCCGATCCACCGGCGCCCGCATCGTCAGCGCCGGCGCGCCCGAGCGCCTGGCCTCGGTCCTGTCGCCCGACGCGATGGTCTACATCGACAGCGCCGGGCAAGCCGCACGCATCGAGAGGGGGAACCCATGACCGCCGCCGCGACACATCGCACCCACACCGAACTCAATCCCAAAGCCAGCATCCCGCCAGAAATCACAAAGTCGATGAAGACCGCCCGCGTGCAACAGCCGCTCCGCATCGAGCCGGGGACCGACGCGGACTACCAGCGCCTCGCCCACCTGCACTACGCCGCCGGCAAGCCGGCGCTCCGCGCCCTGACCCTCCGCGCGATCGATCCGCAGCGAGAACAACTCGCGGGCGTGCTCGTCGTCTGCTTCCCCACGCTCAACGCCCGCTGGCGTGCGCTCGCCTGGCCCGGACTCTTTGCGACAAGCGACCGCAAGCTCGCCGCGCGCAGGGTCAACGCGCTGGTCCGACGGATCGCCCGCGTGATCGTCGCGCCCGAGTACCGCGGGCGCGGCGTCGGCCGGCGCCTCGTCAGAGCCTACCTCGACCGGCCGCTCACCGACCTCACCGAAGCCGTCGCGACGATGGGCTCGCTCTGCCCCGTCTTCGAGCGTGGCGGCATGCGCCGCGTCCACCCGCCGCCGCCCGCGCGCGACCTCGCCCTCAGGCGCGCCCTCGACGAACGCTCGATCACGCCCGAACGCCTCCTCTGCGCCGGCATCTCCCGACGCCTGCACAAAGACCCGGACCTCGCCGACGAACTCGTCCGCTGGGCCGCCGCCTCGCGCGCCACGCGCAAACTCGCAGCACACCCGGCGCGCGAGATCGCGCCCGTCGCCGGCGCGGCGATCATCGCCCCGCGCGCCGTCTTCGTCCACGGCCCGTAACCGCACCGCCAGTCGCACAATCGGTTCACGAGGGGGAGATGCCGATGCCTGATCGCCAGCCCAAAGCAAAGCCGGATGTACAGCCCGAAGCCCAGCCCGACACCCAGCCCGAAGACGACTCCCGCTGGGCCCGCCCGAAATCCAAGGCCGCCCTGCACCGATGGCTGCAGGAAGTCCTCGGCCTGACCGTACCGCGTTCGCCCCTGATCGCGGGCCACGCCTCGCCGTTCGACTACCTCTGCTTCGCCTTCTTCGAAGAGCCGCCGACCGACGCCGAAGCGATCAACCCCGAAACCCCCGACGACCGCGACTGCGTCGTCTGGGCCAACCGAGGCGGGGGCAAGACCTTCCTCGGCGCTGTCGCCACACTCCTCGACCTCGTCTTCAAACCCGGGATCGCCGTCCGCATCCTCGGGGGCTCGCTCGAACAATCCTCGCGCATGCACGCCCACCTCGCGGCACTCCTCGACAACCCCGCCCTCTCGCCCCTCATCGAAGGACGCGTCACACGCAAGGGCGTCAAGCTCACCAACGGCTCGGAGTGTCAGATCCTCGCCCAGTCGCACACCTCCGTCCGCGGCACGCGCGTGCAGAAACTCCGCTGCGATGAGGTCGAACTCTTCGACCCCGAGATCTGGGAAGCCGCCCAGCTCGTCACCATGAGCAAACGCTGCGGCGACCAGCTCGTCCGGGGCAGCGTCGAGGCCCTCAGCACCATGCACAAACCCCACGGGCTCATGTTCCGCATCGTCAAGGAAGCGCCCGAGTCCGGACGAAGCGTCTTCCGCTGGGGCGTCGTCGATGTGCTCGAGGCCTGCAGCGACAAACACCGTTGCGATGCGTGCTCGCTGCAGGGCGAGTGCAAGGGCGGCGCAAAGCAACGCGGCAAAGACGAGGCCGGGCACATCTCCATCGACGACGCAAAGACCCTCAAATCCCGCGTATCCAAACAGACCTGGGAGGCGGAGATGCTCTCGCTCAGGCCCAGCCGCAGCGATTGCGTCTACCCCGAGTTCGACCCGCGCACGCATGTCGTGGGCGAAATCCCGCCCGGCCGCGAAGGCTGGGCGTGGATCGGCGGGATGGACTTCGGCTTCAGGTCCGACACCGTCTTCCTGCACGCCGGGCTCGACGCCCGCGGCGTGCTCTACATCGTCCGCGAGCATGTCCAGAGCGGCATGGTGCTCGACGACCACATCGCCGCCGTACGCGAGAGCGCGTGGCCCAGGGTCGAATGGATCGGCGCCGACCCCGCCGGCCGCAACCGCCACGAACAGACCGGCACGAGCAACATCGAACTCATGCGCCGCGCCGGGCTGCAGATCAAGGCGAGAAAGATCCCGCTGCTGGCGGGGATCGAACTGGTCAGCGCCCGCCTCCGCCCCGCCGACGGGCGAGGCCCCGGCCTGTACATTTCAAAGGAATGCCCGAAGCTGATCGAATCGCTGCAGCGCTACCGCTTCCCCGCCGACGACCCGACCTCGCTGAAGCCCGTCAAAGACGGCGCCGACCACGCCGCCGACGCCCTGCGCTACCTGATCCAAAACCTCGACAGACCGACCAAAGTCGCCTTCAGATCCTGGGTGTGAAAGATGCGAGTCAAGCAATCAGCAAAGACTCAAGCGAGGACGCCGACCGCTGAGCGCAGCGGAGAGTCGGGCCGAACATCCATGACACCCCCCCACCTCCTCTCGCCTCTCTACCCCTCGACTCTCTCGCCCGCCTTCGGCGGGCGCCCCAATACTTCCCCATGCCAGACGAGCCCGACTTCCTCCCAGACCCTCTCCGCTGCCCCATCACCGGCAGCCGCCTGCTCCGCATCGAGCGCGACGCCAAGCCCTTCGCGCAGGCAGAAGACAACGGGCCTGCGTACCCGATCGTCGACGGCGTGCCGCAACTCCTGCCGAGCGTCGCGATCGACGACGCGCAGCCGCAAGCCTGACCGCGCCCTATCTTCCTACTCTCGGGGGGAGCGCCGCACGCCATGACCAAGTATCCAAAGAGAGCCGCCGCCTTCTGGATCGGGCTGTACCTCTTCTTTGTCCTGCTGCCGTTGGTCTTGTCGCAGCTCGGGCCCGTGCCCGATCCTCGCGGGTTCTGGGTCGAGCTCGGCGTCGCCCTGGGCTTTGTCGGCCTGAGCATGATGGGCGCGCAGTTCGCCCTGACCGCCCGCTTCCCGAGCGTCGCCGGCTCGCTGGGCCAGGACACGATGCTGCAGTTCCACGCGCAGGCCGGCGTGATCGCGTTCATCTTCGTGCTCGCCCACCCGATCCTGCTGATCGCCAGCGATAGCGACTACCTGGCCTATTTCAACCCGAGCGTCAACGCGCCGCGCGCGTTCGCGCTGAGCGCCGGGATGGGCGCCCTGCTGCTCGTCGTCGTCCTGCCCCTGTTCCGCAAGCGCCTCGGCATGGCCTACGAGTGGTGGCGCTTCACCCACGGCGTGCTCTCGGCTTTCGTCGTCCTCGTCGGCACCGCCCATGTCGTGATGGTCGGGAACGAAGGCGGGTACACCTCCGTCCTCTGGAAGCAGGCGATCTGGGTCGCCCTCGGCGTCCTGGCGATCACGCTGCTCGTCCGCATGCGGATCCTCACGCCGTGGCTCACCAAGAAAACGCCCTACCGCATCGCCGAAAACATCCGCGAGACCGACGACACACGCACGCTCGTGCTCGAAGCGGTCGGCCACGACGGCATGCCCTTCAAGCCCGGCCAGTACGCCTGGATCACCCTCGGCGAGTCGCCCTGGACGCTCGCGCAGCACCCCTTCTCGTTCAGCTCCAGCGCGACCGACCCCGCCCGCCCGGCCTTTACGATCAAGGCCCTCGGCGACTTCACACGCAGCCTCGACAAGATCGAGCCCGGCAGGACAGCGCTCCTTGAAGGGCCCTACGGCGCCTTCCACCACGCCAACGACCCCACGCCCAACCTCGCCTTCATCGTCGGCGGGATCGGCGTCACCCCGGCGATGAGCATGCTCAGAACAATCAGAGCCCGGGACGAAGCCCGCGGCCTCGTCATGCTCTACGCCAACAACTCGCCCGAAGACATCGTCTTCAAGGACGAACTCGAACAGATGCGAGAAGAGCTCGACCTCCACCTCGTCCATGTGATGCGCGATCCCGGCGAGATGGCCGACAGCACCGCCATCACAGAAGAAGGCCTCATCACACCCGAACTCATCGAGAAGCACGCACCCCCCGCCGACGACGACAGCTGGACCTACTACATCTGCGGCCCAGAACCCCTGATGAACGACGCCGAACGAGCACTCCTCGACCGAGGCGTCGACCCCAATCGCATCCGCTCCGAACGCTTCAATATTGCCTGAGGGGGGCGTGGGGAGTCGGGTGTGGGGCGTGGGGGGCGTGGGGGGCGTGGGGGGCGCCCGCCGGTGGCGGGCGAGAGGGGAGAGCGTCGAGAGTCGAGAGGCGAGCGATCGCCGATGCCTCGGGGGCGGACGCCGATCTCTGAGCGAAGCGAAGAGTCGGGTTCAAGCGTCTGGGAGCGCCCAAGCGAGAGCCGATGGAAAGGAACGCCCATGCCGGCGATGCACCACATCCGAGTCCGCCGCCTGGTGATCGCGATCGGGCTGCTGATCCTCGCCGCGGCCGTCGTCTTCGCCCTCACCCGGAGCTGAGCCCCACGCCCTGGGCGATCGCATGCGCCCTTGATTCCGGAGTCTCAGCGGGAGGGAGAGTGGGCGCAGGGTGCTGGGTGCTGGGCGCAGGGACGGCTTCGGCCTGCGGCCGAGGCTCGGAAAGCAAAGACAACCCGCGGCCGAAGGCCGCAACATCCCCCAGCGCCCCGCGCCCCACACCCAGCGCCCCGCCCGAAGGCCCGCACTGGCCGACCCCCCGCCGCCCCCGCTACACTGAAACTCCCGGACCGAGCGGTCCGGCGTGCCCTCGTAGCTCAGTTGGATAGAGCATCGGTTTCCTAAACCGAAGGTCGCAGGTTCGAGCCCTGCCGGGGGTGTTTTTTCTTTGGCCAGCAAGAGCGTTTGCCCCCATATTTTGAAACAGATATGAAGAGCCCGGCCATGGTCGAAGTCCCGATCCAAGACCACTTTCTCCGCTCCGCCACCGACGGCATGTCGCTGGCCAGGGCTGTCCTCCGCGCCCTCGACGCCGGCCAGCCCGTCCGCATCGACTTCGCCGGGGTCGAGATCATGACGCCCTCGTTCGCCAACGCCTTCGTGATGCTTCTCCTGGAGCGCTACGAGGTCCCCCAGCTCCGCGAGCGGTGCGAGTTCCTTAACCGGACCGACCATGTCGTCATGGCGATGAACCGCTCCGTCGAGCGGTACCAGCAGGGCATCCGCCTGTCGACCCAGCGCCGCCCGGCCTGATCGCCTGTGCGATCGCATGGTCCGGCAAATCGGTCCGCGCCGCCTTTGATTCCACGGTCTCGCGGGGGGTGGTGAGAGCGGGCGATGGGGGCTGGGCGCAGGGATCGCTTCGGCCTGCGGCCGAGGCCCCGGGTTCTGGGCGCTAAAAAGCAATGACAAGCCGCGGCCGAAGGCCGTTTCCTCCCCAGCGCCCCGCGCTCAACACCCTGCGCCCCACTCCCCACTTCCCCGTACACTCCCCACATGGGACAGCGACGGCATCATTACGAGCGGGCCTTCGAGGCCTATCTCCGGGGGCGGCGGACGCCGTTTGTTTCGGTCAACGAGGCCCGCAAGACCCTGCTGCCCGAGGGCTCGGACCTCCCGCCGGGGCTGAAATCGTTCGACTATGTGATCTACGGCCAGCCCCCGTCCCTCCTCGTCGAGGTCAAGGGGCGAAAACTGCCCGAGCCGCGCTCGGGCGACCCCCTCCGCCCCGCCCCGCGTTCGGCCATGCAGTCGTGGGTGACCGAGGACGACATCACCTCGCTGCGGGTCTGGGAGTCGCTGTTCGGCGAGGGGTTTTGCGCGGCGTTCGTCTTCATGTACGAATGCCGCAGCCAGCCGCCCGACGGCCTGTTTCAGGAGATCTGCGCCGCCGAGGGCCGCTGGTACTCCCTGCGATCGATCCTGCTCGATGACTATGTGCGGGCGATGCGTCCGCGCAGCCGCAAGTGGCGGACGGTCGACCTGCCCGCGTCGAGCTTCGAGAGTCTGAGCCGCCCGTTCTGCCCGGGCCGCCCCGGCCGTCAGGAGGGGGCCGAGCTCTTCCCCGACCCGCCGCTGCACCAGCCTCTGTCGGTCTGACCCTGCGGGCGAAGGCCCCCAAGACGCCCGGGGAGACACCTTGAAAGCCAGCGGCTTGAGCGGGGGGGGCCCGTGCTGTACCATCTGGGCATGAAGCGGACCAACATGCCGTGCGTTCCGGCCGCCCTGAGGGTGTGCGCGCTCCTCGCCCCCCTGCTGCTGGCGGGCGCCGCCCGCGCCCAGCAGGACCTGCCGATCAGTCCGGCGATCCGCGAGTTCGCCAACCCGCCGATCATCCTGAGCTTCTTCCTCCTGATCCTGGTCGTTGCGGTCGCGGTCGGGGCGAACCTCCTGCCCAGCAAGCGCGGGCACCAGGACTGACGCCCCGCGGCCCCACCCCTCCAAGGGACCCCATCATGAAGAAATCGCAGACACGCAGCCTCCTGGCGCTCAACGGCGTCCTGCTGCTCGTGCTCGGGTTCGTCGCCGTCATGCCCGAGGCCTCGGCGAGCTCCAACCAGCCCGGCAGAGCCCGGGGCGACTACACCATGGTCGCCGGCGGCCTGAACTTCGGCAACTCCAGCGCCATCTGGATCGTCGACGCCAACAACGAAGAGCTCGTCGTCCTCCGCTGGAACAGCGGCCGACGCAACTTCGAAGGCATCGGCTACCGCAACATCCCCCAGGACGCCCGCGCCCAGCCGGGCCGGTGAGAGGACGAACCATGGAAAACACCGTCCACAACGCCCCGGCCCGCCTCCGCCTCTCGGGCGACGCCGCCCTCTGGGCCAGCGCCATCGTCGTCTTCGCCCTGATCCTCTCCCAGGCGGGGCGCCTGATCGGCTCGGCCGCCAACGCCGAGATGGTCTCCTCCGCAGGCCAGTACACCGTCCTGACCGCCGACGGCGGCACCGACGATGTCCTCGTCCTGCTCGACCAGCGCACCGAAGAAGTCTTCGTCTACCGAATCGGCGGCAACCGTCGCCTCGAACTCGCTGAGCGCCAAAACCTCTCCCAGCTCTTCGCAGACGCCCGCAGAGCCGCGGGCGGGAACTGAGGGCTTCGCCCGGGGCGCTGGGAACAGGGCGCCGGGCGCGGGGTCGCACGAAGAGCATCGCACACCGCGGGTGTCATCAAGACACCCGCATCTTTTTTGACCCAACCCCATAGACAGCCTGCGGCCTCCGGCCGCGCTCCTCCCCTGCGCCCCGCACCCCGCGCCCCGCGCCCAACCCCATCCTCCTTGCATTTCCGTCCCCGCGCGGCGACAATCCCCCAGCGACGGCGCTCCCGCCGCACCCTGATCAACCCCGGCGCGTCGGGCCGCCGGGGTGGAACGCAAACTCGCCCGACGCCAACAGACCACGGGGCCACACCCGCATCACCCGGCGACCCCGGGCGTTGTGCCCATAGGGCCCGAACCGCACACCGGGAGCACCGATGCCCATCCATCCCCTGCCTCAGTTCGAGGCCGATCTCGAAGAGCACGAAAAAGAGCAGGACCGCCTCGCCTACGAGCGCCTCCAGGCCCCAAAGACCATGGTGGTCCGCTACGGGTTCATGAAGATGGTCGGCGAGTTCCCCTACGAGGGAGACTCCAAGCCCGGCTGCGGCTCCAAAATCGTCGTCCAGACCTTCCGCGGCACCGAGATCGGCGAGATGCTCACCAGCACCTGCCCCAACGCGGGCTGCTCCAAGAGCGTCACCCGAAAGGAGATGCTCGAGTACATCGAGAACTCCGGCGGACGCGACTACCCCTTCACCCAGACCGGCAAGGCCCTCCGCGTCGCCACCACCGAAGACATGAACACCCAGGCCCGCCTGGAACAGTCCAAGCACGGGCTGAAGATGGACGCGAGGGCCAGGGCCGAACGCCTCGGCCTCGCCCTGAAGATCGTCGAGGCCGAGCCGATCCTCGGCGCAGAACGCCTCACCTTCTTCTACACCAGCGACGACCGCGTCGACCTCCGCGCCCTGATCGACGAACTCTCCGACGCCCACGCCTGCCGCATCGAGATGCGCCAGGTCGGCGCACGCGACGAGGCGCGGCTCACCGCCGACTACGAACGCTGCGGGCAGTACTGCTGCTGCAAGAACTTCCTGAAGGTCCTCAAGCCGATCAGCATGCGCTCGGCCAAGACCCAGAAGGCCACGCTCGACCCGCTGAAGATCTCCGGGCGGTGCGGACGCCTGATGTGCTGCCTCCGCTACGAGGACGAGACCTACGAAACCCTCCGCAAACGACTCCCCAAACGCAAGAAGAAAGTCGGCACCCCCGACGGCGACGGCATCGTCATCGACGCCCAGATCCTCACCCAGCTCGTCCTCGTCGAACTCGACGGCGTCCGCCGACGCGTCGCCTTCCCCGTCGAAGAGATCACCGCGCCCACCGGCAAAGTCGCCGAGCCCGACCGCCCCGCCTTCGGACGCTCGCGCGACCGCGGGCCCGAACGCACAGAACGCCCCGAAAGGCCGGACCGCTCCGGGCGCAGAAGCGACCGACCCAAACGCGACGCCCAACGCACAGGCGCGGGCGCAGACGCACCGACAGACCAGGCCGCCACCGAGACCGGCGCGCCGCCGCAGCAACGCCCCGACACCGGCGACGCGCCGAAGAAAAAGAAGCGCAGACGCAAACGCAAGAGCGGCCAAGGACAGGGCCAAGGCCAACCCCAAAGCCAGGGCCAGGGCGACAACCGAGGGCAGACGCAACAAGGTGACCGTCCCCAAGGCGCACAGGGCGGCTCAAAGAAGAAACGCCGACGCAGAAGACGCAACAAAGGCGGGGGTTCGGGCGGAGGCGGAGAAGGCGGCAGCCCGAGCGGCGGCGGGCGTTCCGACGGGGGCGATTAGCGCCGGTCGCCATTCCGAAATCAAAAACCGTGCTGCCGACCTCCGAAGGAGGTCGGTGCCGTTTCATACACATTCCTCAGCGAACGCACCCGCGCATGAACACCTCGCAAAAGTCACCGCGCACATCACAAGTGCATCCGATGCACCGACCTCGGCGGGCCGCACAGGCGGAGACATCACTGACAGTGCTGACACTTTGGCCGTGCGTATGACGGGCCTCCCTCGGCAGGACTGTCATGTCGCTTCAAGCGAGATCGATTGTGTCGCAGCATGCGGAGTTTGCGTCGGATGGCGGCGCGAGATCCGACCACCGCTTGCGTTTCCTTCGCTCCGAAGGAGCGATGGGTTGTAGCCGCGGGTGGAGCGCAGGCCGATGCGCAGCGTCGGTCGGAGCGCAACCCGTGGACAGCGGAACGAGAGAGACCTCGCCCTGAAGGGGCGAAGGAAGGCGTGGTGTTGATCGTGCGATTCCTCCGCTCCTTCAGAGCGGGGGATAGTGAATGACGCTTTCCACGGGTTCCAGCGTGCTGCGCACGCTTCCACCCGCGGCTACAACCCCGCGCCCCTTCGGGCAACGCCGTGAACTAAGCGTCGTGTTGCGGGTGGATGGTGTAGGCGATCCACTTCTCTTTCGGTGTCGCTTTGCGGATCTTCGGGGGCTTGGGTCTCAGCGGCGACGGCGTGTTCCGCGTGTGC
>JBJHCY010000016.1:0-71813 GCA_050486265.1 Phycisphaerales bacterium
GGGCCACTCCGCTCCGGCTCGCTACGCTCGCCTCCGCTCCGTGCCCCCGACACACGAAGGAACACCAACCGACTCTCATAACGACCGGTACATGAATCGGGGGCAGGTCACTGAGCTCGCGCGAGTCGCGAACGCATGAACGCGACGGTCGATTGGTCCGTGCCCGGGCCGTGCAGGACCGAACCCGGGGTCCTGCCGGCCACCTCATCGAGCGTGTACTCGGTGATCCGCATAAACCCGTCGTTCACCCACCGGATCCGGCCTTCGGCGTCGGTGATGATGACCGCGTTGTCGGTGTGCGCCGCGACATGCGAGAGCAGTGTCAGGCGTTCGTGCTTGTTGGCGAGCTCTTCGGTCGCAGTAGAGAGCCGTTCGCTCACCACCGCGAGATGCATGAGCTCCGCCGCGACCGACGCCAGCTCGCCGAGCATCCTGATATGCTCGGCGGGGATCTTCCGGGGCTCGGCGCCGAACACGCAGAACGCTGCGCGGATCCGCCCGGTCCGTTCCACCACCGGCACCCCGGCGTAGAACCGGATCGGCAAGCTGCGCACCAGCGGCAGGTCCTTGAACCGGGGGTCGGCCAGCGCGTCCTCGACGATCAGCGGCGATTTGCTGAGCACGCAGGTGGTGCAGATCCCTTCGCGGCTGGGCATCTCGGGCAGGTCGAAGCCGTGGCGGGCCGCGAAGATCAGCCTCTCCTCGCTCAGCACCGAGACCGAGGCCATCGGCGCACCGGTGACCTCGCTCGCAAGGGCGAGCAGACGCTCCATCGCCGCCCGTGCGCGGTCGCCATCCGAACCGGGATGTGCGATCAGATCGGCGGAGTCTGGCATCGGCGAGGGCCCCATAGACGGTCTCGGAAGGTTTGCATCGACTTTCCCGCGCCGGGTGTTTCATGGGTCGTCTTTGATTGGAGACGAATGCGTAGCGATGCCCAAGCGCCAGTCGGATTCGTGGGTGAGGGGCGGCATCGACCCTCCCGCATCAGGTTGTCCCTTTCTCCGCCTTCCGCCCCGCTCCAGGTAACACCGACGCACTGCGGGCCGCAAACTTCCAATGGAAGTGCAGCTCCGAGAGCACGACGGGAGGCGATGTTCCCGGACCCGTTCCGCCTCCGGTCAGCGAGATGGACCGAACCTGTTTAGCGCAGCGAGCACTTCTGTTACCATGCCGCCTCGCCCGGAGCATCGGGGCTCACTCCGGGGGACCCGAGATGCGGACGCTGAGCCCCCCTTTTCAGCGAACGAGAGGTTGCGATGTTTGCAGATCCGTCTGTCGCCCGGCCCCGCCCAGAGCAGCGATCCCGGATCGTCTGCGCGGCGATCATCGCGGTCTTCGCCGGCGCCGCCTCCGCCGACGCCCCGGCCTGGGAGCCCTATCGCGGCCCGGTCAACGCGCCCGATGTCATGGGCGGGTACATGTCCACCGAGATCATCGTCCGCGTCGCGCCGGGGGCGGCGCCCGTGCTGGCCGGCGACGGGCGCTGGGTCTTCGGCCAGACGCCGCAGACCGCCGCGATCGCGGGCGTGCTCACAGAGTTCGGCGCACAGTCGGTCGGCGCATCGATCGATCCGCCGCCGGCGAACGCCGAGCTGGCCGCGCAGATCGGCCTCGACCGCTACTTCACGATCACCCTGCCCGCCGGCACGGACACGCCCGCGCTCGTCGCGCAGCTCAACGCCATCGGCGGCGCGATCGAGTCCGCCGAACTCAACGGGATCGGCGGCGTCCTGACGATGCCCAACGATCCCTCGTTCAATCTCCAGTACGGCCTGCTGAACACCGGCCAGACGATCAGCGGCAACGCGGGCGTCGCCGGCGCCGACATCGACGCGATGGGGGCCTGGGCGATCACCACAGGCTCGAGCGATGTCGTCGTCGCCGTCCTCGACACCGGCATCAGCTCCAGCCACCCCGATCTGCAGGCCAACCTCGTCCCGGGCAGGAATGTCCAGGCCAACAACTCGAACACGAATGACAGCTGGCTGATCAGCCACGGCACACACTGCGCCGGCATCATCGGCGCCGTCGGCAACAACAGCGTCGGCGTCACCGGCGTCGCGTGGGAGGTCTCTTTGATGCCGATCCTCGTGCTCGGCGTCTTCGGCACCGGCAGCGAGTCGGACATCTCCAACGGCCTCACATGGAGCACCGACAACGGCGCGCACATCGCCAGCATGAGCCTCGGCTTCCCGGGCACAAGCAGCCTCATCGCAGCCGCCGCGACCTACGCCCACCAGTCCGGCGTCACCCTCATCGCCGCGACCGGCAACACGCCGACCGACCCGATCTCCGTCCCCGCGGCGTTGCCCGAGGTGATCGCCGTCGGCGCGACCGACAACCGCGACCAGATCGGCTCGTTCGTCTCGACCGGGCCCGAGATGTCGGTCGTCGCGCCGGGTGTCGATGTCTATTCGACATGGGACACGCTCTTCAGCGCCAACACCTACACCTACCAGACCGGCACCTCGATGGCCTGTCCGCATGTCGCCGGCGTCGCGGCGCTGATGCTCTCGGTCAACCCCGGCCTCACCCACACACAGATCCGTGACCTGCTCGAGTCGACCGCCGACGATCTCGGCGCGCCCGGTTGGAACCCCGTATACGGACACGGGCGCGTCAACGCCGCGGCCGCCGTGCAGGCCGCCCTCGACCTCGGCCAGCCCTGCGTCGCCGACCTCAACGCCGACGGCGTCGTCGACGCCGACGACTTCTTCCTCTTTCTCAGCCTCTTCGCCGACGCCGACCCGGTCGCGGACATGAACGCCGACGGCGTGATCGACGCCGACGACTTCTTCCTCTATCTGAATCTCTTCGCCCAAGGCTGCTGATCGCCGGCTCGCCCGCCACGAACAAATCTGTGACGCAGAGGCGGACCGCCCCGCGTGTTTTCGCCTCGTGGACCGGAGATTCTGATAGGCTCAGGGGATGAAGACGCTCACCCTCGCCGCAGTCGTGACGCTCGCCGTCGGATCTGTGTTCGCCGGCGCACCGTCGGAGCAGCCCGCAGACCGTTCCATCGCCCCGAAGGCTTCGATCGAGCTCCGTCCGGTGCTCCCCTCCGAGGCCGGCCGGGGCCTGTCATGGTCGCCCAGAGGCACGCAGATGCAGTGGTCGGAGGAACTCCCCGAGCACTGGCCCGAGCCGATCCGGGCCTTCGCCGCCGAGCTCATCGACCCGGTCTATGGCGAGATGGCCATCGGCCCGGCCCACGCAGCAAAGCGTCCCTTCATGCTCGCCAGAACCGCCCCCGACAACCCGCACCGCGAGATCCTCGTCATCGACGCGAACGCCGACGGCAGGATCGACCCCGGCCGCGAAGTCTTCACCGCCGAGGCCCGCGATGTCCGGGGCCGCATGTGGGTGACGCACGCGCCCGTCACGCTCGCGATCGACTACACACCCAAGCCGCAGGACGAGGAAGAGAAGGACCGCGATCGCCCCCGGCGCACCGAGCGACGCGACTTCGTCGAGCACGAGTTCAGCTTCTGGCACACCTACCCGCGCGAGGGCGAGGAGGAGTCGAACATCCTGCGCTACACCCGTCGTTCGTGGATGGAGGGCGAGGTCTCGCTCCTGGGGCGCGCGTTCCGCATCCAGGTGATCGACGCCAACAACGACGCGCTCTACACCGGCGCCGACCGGTGGACGCTCACGCCGATGGGCCCCGCGCCGGAGCGGCCCGAAGCCGCCGACGATCCCGCGGCCGTCTTCACCACCGAAGCCCGCACCGGCATCGGCATCAACGACCCCTTCTTCATCGACGGGCAGGCCTTCCGCCTCGCGGGCATCTGCATCTCGGGCAGAACCGGCGCGTTCAAAGCGACCGACGACGCCCCGGTCATCCCAGACCGCCCCGCCGAGCCCGAACGCCCGCAGTCGGAGCACGAGCTCGCGTGGATCGGCGACCTCGACGAAGCCAAGCGAGAGGCGGCACGCCTCGGCCGCCCGCTCCTGGTCAAATGGACCGCCGTCTGGTGCGGGCCCTGCCGCACGATGGACCGAGAGGCGTATCGAGACAAGGCGGTCGTCGAGACGCTCCGCGGCTCGTTTGTGATCGCCTCGATCGACTTCGACGAGCAGCACCAGCTCGCCAGACAGCACGCCGTCAGAGCGCTGCCGACGATCCAGATCTTCGATCCCTCAGGCGAGGAAGTCGACCGGCGCGTCGGCCTGCAGACGCCCGTCCGGATGGAGGCGTGGCTCGACGAGCACAAGAGCCGGGCGAGAGGGTCGTAAGCGACCCCCAATCGCCCGAGCCCCGCTAATACCCCGTCAATCCGGCTCGAACCGGACCGTGCGCCGCCCCGCGTCGAGACCGCTCAGCACCGTGACGCTGCCCGAGGCGTCCGGCCACCGGATCTCCACGCGCTCGGCGGGATCCGAACCGATCGCGAAGTGCAGTTCCAGCGAATGCTGCTTGCCCTGGTGCCCGCCGGGCCCGACGACCATCCGCGTCTGCGTTGAGCGGCGTCCGTCGATTTCGGTTGTCACGCGCACGACCGCGCCGATCGCCGCGCGATTGACGCCATGCTCCGGATCCCCCTCCAGCCGCAGCGACAGCGCCCGCCGGTCGGGGCTCTCCGGCGTTGCGTTCTCAAAGAGCCTGAGCCTCGGCGTCCGCCCCGCCCGCTGCGCGGCGTTCAGCCGATTGAAACTCTGCCCCACGGCGATATCCGGCCGCCCGTCGGCGTTGTAGTCCAGGATCGCCGGCTGCCCGGCGCCGATGTGGTCGATCCCGATCCAACTCGTGACATCAACGAGCGAACCGTCCTCCTGCTGACGCCAGATCCGCAGGCGTTGGTTGTCGGGGTAGTCGCTGGAGCAGACCATGACATCGAGCCGGCCGTCGAGGTCGAAGTCGGCGAAAGCGCCGTAAATGTCGCCCTGGTTCCAGCCCAGGATCGTCGGATCGCCCGGGCTGCGATCCAGCGAGAGCGGCGCCCGCTCGACAAACCGCGGCCCTTCCTCGCCATCGGCGCGAACCAGCACCCGCGTCGGGTCGCTGCTCTCGCCCGCCCACCCGTGCGTGATCTCCGTGAGCAGCAGATCGAACCGCCCGTCGCCGGTGATGTCGCCGACCGCGGCGTCGAACGAATTGCCGTTGGCCCGGAACGGCCGCTCGTCGGGCCGGTCGAAGCGTGGATCGGTTCTGGCGCGCTCCTTGAGCCAATCGGGGTACCGCCCGTGCCGGATCTCGTCGCCGTCGAGCCCGACCTCCGGCGCGACATCGCGCCACGCACCGTCTTCATCGAACATCCACAGGCGGTTCCAGCGCCGCCCGTAGTTCAGTTCGAGGATCTGAGGGCGGTTGCCCTTCGCCGCGTCGCCCAGCAGATCGACGATCATCACGCCGTAGGTGGGTCTGCCGCCCGCGTCGGTCTCGGGATCGAACTCGACGCCGTCGGTCGGCCAATCAACACGCTCGAACCGGATCTCGCCGTCGTCGCCGGTGCGCTGCAGCAGCACATCGCTCGGCATGCCGGCGAAGCTCCGCCCGTAGTGCTCGTACCAGTGGCCGACAACGATGTCGAGCCTGCCGTCGAGATCGAGGTCGCCCACGGCGATCGCGCACGCCGTCCCGCCCCGCGCCGCTTCGATCTCGTAGAACGCGCCGAGCGGCACGCCGAAGGTACCGTCGCCGTTGCCCCTCAGCCAAGCGACCCGCTGCGGCGTGCCCTCATGCGGAGGCTCGAATCCTTCCCTGTTTTCATCGAGGTACCGAGCGACGATCGCGTCCGGCAGGCCGTCGCCGTCGAGATCCGCAAACACCATCACATCCCCGCGCCGAAGCTCGGGCAGCCCGGTCTCCTCCACCTCGACGAAGACCCGCCCCGAGCCCTCGGCCGAAGGCCGGTTCAGAAAAACCCTCGACCGCCCGACCACAAGATCGTCGATCCCGTCCCCGTCGAGGTCGACCGCCGCGACATGCGCCGCGCTGATCGGCCCGTCCCCGTCTTCGAGGCCGACGCCCGCGGTGACATCAACAAATCGCAGCGGCGCGGACGGTGCGGCCACTGCAAGGCAACCCACGGACAAACAGACCAGCGCGAGAGCAACATGGTGTGAAAACATGGCCGAGAGAGTAATCGATCGGCCCGGCAAGTTCTCCGACTCGCTCCGAGCGGGAAAACCAAGAAATGGGCGCAACAGGACTCGAACCTGTGACCTCTGCCATGTGACGGCAGCGCTCTAGCCAACTGAGCTATGCGCCCGCAGCCGGTCCGTCGGACCGTCTTCGGGGCGGATACTACGCCGAGTCCGTCCGCCGCGGCAATCTCAGCCGGCCCTCGCCAACGCCGATGCGCGACGCACACCTGACCCTCGCCCCCGCTCGACTGTCCGAGCCCAACTCGGGGGCTTCCGCCGCGGTCCCAATCGGCCGCGGTGGGGGCTCGGTGAAAGCCGCTGGCTCCCGGTCAACCAGCCCTCGCTCCGCGGCTGTCGGTTCCTTACCAGCCGCAACTTTCCCTCGCCCATACCTGTGAATCTGGGCGGTTCCGGTGCGGGAGAGGCGTCCGGCGCGTTATAGTCTCCATTCCAAACCACGGGAGCCGTTCATGGACGATCAGAACACCCGCAGCGCCCGCACCGCCAATGACGGCTCAGGGCTCTGGGACCGCCAGCACGAGCCCCGTCCCGCTCGCCCGCGCCAAGCACAAACTCCCAACACCCCAGCCGCGACGCCCGAAGCCGCCGCCGCGGCCCCCAAACGACAGCCCCGCAAGCCCGCCCAGCAGTCCGTCCCGCAAGCCAGAGACGGTGCTGCAAAGGGTGCTGCACCGGTCGCCCGGGCCAAGCCCTCGCCGGTCGAGGCCCGTGAAGGCGCCGACAGGGAGCCCCCGGTTGTGGTGGTCCGCCCCGTGGCGGTGCCCGAGGCCCAGACCGACCGTGCCGGCAACGCCCGTCCCGTTCTGCTGACCTCCGAGATGGTCGACGCCGGCGACCGGCTCTACCGCCGCCTGGCCGAACAGTGCGAGGGCGAGGCGGCTCTCGTCACGCTCGCTTCGCGGCTGCCCGGGTTCGGCCGCGACGAGGTGCTGATCAAGGTCGTCGCGCTCAACGCGCTGGCCGGCCCGCATGTGCTCTCGCGCCGGCTCGCCGCACGCCACATCGAACGCGTCATGGCCAAGGCCGACCCGGCCGACCCCATGATCGTCGACCGCCTCGCCGACATCCCCCAGGCCTCCGGCAAGCCCTCCAAGCGCAAGCAGCACGGCTTCGCCTCCAAGTTCGCCCACTACTTCATCGACGCCGAGCGGTTCCCCGTCATGGATGTTCATGCGGCCAAAACGCTCCGCTTCCACCTCGGCGGCCGTTCCTATGTCGTCGACGAGTCCAGCCGCTACCGCGAGTTCGAGTCCAACATGCGCCGCCTCCGCGGCCTCTCCGGCCACAAGGGCTCGCGCAGCGCGCTGGGCCGCTACCTCTGGGTCGCCGGGCAGTACATCGATTGGTCGAGGTCGCGCAAGGCCAAGATCAACCGCCAGCTCGCGGCGATCTTCGCCAGCCCCGCGCCCGACGCCGCCGAAGACATCCGCGTGATGATGCCCGAGCAACGCCCCGCCTGCCCCTGGCTCTGATGTCGCTCCGAGCCCCGCGCAGTCCATCAACGACAAAGGCCGCGACCCCTGAGGGTCGCGGCCTTGTTTCAAAAGAGTTCCACCCGCGCTAGTGGTCGGGCATGTTCCGCCCGGACTCGTCGGTGAGCTTCGCGTCGGTGATCACATACAGCCCGACGAGCCAGCCGGCGGACAGGTACGGGTCCCACTGGAACTTGCCGGTCAGCGTGCCGAAGTTCGTCGTCCAGCGCGAGACGCGTTGCGGCCGTTCGAGGCGCACCTCGACCGCGTCGTACGCGGTGGGGGGCAGGCCGAGGCAGCAACCGTCCCACTGGTTCATCATCAGCAGCAGTTCGTCGACATCATCGCGAACGACCGGGAAGAGCAAGTACCCGCTGATGCGCACATGCTTGCCGTCGAGCAGCTTCACCCACTCGGGTGCGTCCTCGTTGCCCGCCCGAGGGTCGTACACGCGCTGGGCCGCGACCAGAAGATCCCAAGGCACGCGGTAGGGCGAGGCCTGCGTCCCTTCGCCGGTGATCCGGATGCCGTCGATCACGAACGAGCCGTCGTCGGCGCGGGTCATGCTCCCGGCCGGGGCGTCGGTCGTAGCGACCGTCGCGTCGTCACCGTTGCTCTCGGCATCGGGCGTCGAGGCCACGCCGTTGAACGGGCGCCCCGACAGCGCCGAGTGCGTCGCCCGGGCGACGCCGGCGGTCATGCGGCCGAGGCGTTCAAGAAGCTCGGCGTGGTCGGCGTCGTCGGCGGAGATCGCTCGGGCGTTCGCCGCCCCGGGGAGGGCGAGAAGACCGGCGATTCCGGCCAAGGCGATGAGCTTTGCACGCTTGCGGTTCATCATGGTCACAGTCTAACACCTCCGAAACCGGATCGGTCGGTCTCGCGTTGAACCTACACCAGCGGGCGAAGATTCCCGGCCACCGAGGTCCGGTAGGCGACCGCCGCCGGCGCAAGCCCGGCCAGAACCGCCAGCACGACCGTCCCGCCCAGGGTCCACAGCACCGGGATGAGCTCGAGCCTCGGGTCCAGCATCACGCCCACACGCATCCAGAGCGCCTGGGCGACCAGCCCGCCCGCGACCACCGCCAGCACCACACCCACCACGCCGCCCAGCAGCCCGATGAACGCCGACTCGGCGATCACCATCGAGAAGATCCGCCGCCGGCTCGCCCCCAGCACGCGGAGCACCGCGATCTGACGCCGCCTCGTCGCCATCGAGTTGTACAGCGAGAGCAGGATGCTCACCCCCGAGCTCAGCAGGATCACGCCCGCCATCGCGATCAGCACCTGGTCGATGTTCGAGACGATCCGCAGCAGGCGGCGCACTTCGGTCGCGGGGTTGGCGATCGTCAGCCCCGTCATGCGCGTGAGGTCGCTCTGCAGCGGCGCAAACGCGGCCGTCACCGTCGACCCCGGACGCCCGCCCGCCTTGATCAGCACCGCCGTCACTTTTTGGTGCGCGGGCGCGACCGGCGTTTCGAGATCCCGCGCCGATTCATCGCCGAGGTCCGACGCGTGCATCCGCCACGAGCCCTCGATGTGCGAAAACAGCGCCCGGTCGTGGGCCGTCCCCGTCCGTTCCAGAATCCCGACCACGCGGAAGTCGAAGTCGGTGTGCACATGCGCATCTTCTGGAAGCTGCCCGCCCGGCCCCGGCGCCCCGTGCGTCAGGTGCACGATCTCCCCGATCGCAAGCCCCGTCGCCTGCGCCGTGTCCGAGCCCAGCACCAGATCGAACGCCCCCTCGATCGGACCGCCACGGGCGAACCGCCAACCGTCCCCGCCCGCCCGCGGCGTGAACTTCTCGAAAAACTCCGGCGTCGTCGACAGCACCGCCCGACCCCGGTAGCTGTCCCCGATCGCGACGGGGATGTACCAACCCGTATCGCCGATCAGCGCGATCGGCGGCATCCGCCTCGGCCCCGGGCTGTTCAGCTGACGCTCGAACGACGCCCAGTCGATGTAATCCACCGGCGCGCCCGCGTAGAAGAAAGTGTTCAGCACCGACACCAGCCCGCTCGGCTCGCGGCTGACGATCAGGTCCGCGTTGCCCGTCCCCGCCTCGAACGCCCGATCGTTCGCCCTGCTCAGCGTCAGCAGCGTCAGCAGCATCGCCACCGCCACCGCCACGCTGAACGCGCTGATCAGCGTCGACACCGCCCGCACGCGCAGGCTCCGGGCGACGATCTTCAATCCGCTCATCGCCATCGGTCTCAGCTCCCCGTTCCTGCGGGCGCAGCCGCCGCCAACTCCTCGACACGCTCGAACCCCGCCGCCACCGAAGGATCGTGGCTCACCAGCAAGAGCGCCGCCCCCTCCTCGGCGCACACCTCGCGGATCAGATTCACCGCCTCGGCGGCGTTCTGCGGATCAAGACTCGCCGTCGGTTCGTCCGCCAGCACCAGCGAAGGCCGGCACGCCATCGCCCGCGCCACCGCCACGCGCTGCTGCTGGCCGACGCTCAGCGACTGCGGCGGCGCCTGATGCCGATCGATCCCCAGCCGTTTGAGCAGCGCCCGCGCCCGCTCGTCGTGCTCGGCCCTTGGGATCTTCGAGAACATCATCGCCGTCGTCACATTCTCTAAAGCGCTGAACCCATCGAGCAGGTTGAAGGTCTGGAAGATCATCCCGATCTGTGAGCCGCGGAAGCGGTCGCGCTTCGCGCCCTTGAGCCGGTGGATCTCCGTCCCGTCGATCAGCACCCTGCCCGAGCCCGGATCGAGCAGTCCGGCGATCAGATGCAGCAGCGTGCTCTTACCGGCGCCGGAACCGGCCTTGAGCACCATCCGCTCGCCCCGCCCGAGCGTCAGCGAGAGCCTGTCCAGCACGCGCTCGCCGCCGGAGTAGGCAAATGACAGGCCCTCGATCTGCAGGGCGTGGCCGTCCGCATTCCGTACGGGCTCCGGGGAACCCGTGTCTGACTCGCGCTGGGTGGTCATGGGGTCGGGAGTCTACCGTCCTGTCTCCGGCGTCGCTCCGGGGATTGACCCGTCTGCGCAATCTTTCGTACATTCCGCATACACGGGCAACACACCAGCCGGTCCGATGGCGCCGGTGCGCTTCGGGCCCGCACACGGGGAAAGGGCTCCACGATGTTCCGTTTCTGCACCTTCGGATCCATGGTCGCCGCGATGATCGTCGCCTTCCTGACGCTCTCCGGCTGCGGCCGCTCGGACTCGACCTCCAGGGCCGTCAACGAGATCGACAGCGCCTTCCGCTCCGGCGATGTCATCGAACACATGGCCGAGGCCGAGAAGATCGTCTTCGCAAACGCCCGTGACCGCGGCTTCCGGCGCCGCGGCTCAAATGTCTACGAGGCCAACGGCATCCAGTACCGCCTCGTCCGTGCTGAAATCATCGAGACCACGCGCGCCCACCTCATCGACGAGCACGGCGAGCGCCTCGATGTCGGCCCAGCTCGCGTCGGGTCAGCGGATTTCGAACGGCTCTTCAACATCGTCAGCGACGAGAAGTTCAAAGGCGCAGCCTTCTTTACCTTCGAACGCCTCCCCGGCCAGAAGTTCATCGAGGAGCGGGGGTTCGAGCTCCTCATGGCCTCGGTCTCGAGCAGAGAGTTCGTCCGAGAGATGGCGCTCGTCCACGACGAAAACGGCTGGGTCTTCCCCACCTCCGTCACCCGAGGCCACGCCGATGTCCTCCGGCGAATCTACAACCACGCCGACTTCAACCTCCGCGACAGGGTCGTCAGACGCGAGCTCGCCGACCGCCTCTTCACCACCGCCCCGCGAGAGAACTGACTCCCTCGGGCACAAGACAGGGGGAGTACCCCCGCCGATCGGGCCATCTGCGGCCTATGCAGGCCGCGTAGGTCTTTGGTAGCATTCCGTCCCAGTGATCGCACCGGCCGCGAGCGGGGCCGTCGGTGCGGAGTGCCCCAGCGGGCGGATCTTTTCGAGCGCCGCCCGGCGTAGACCGGAGCCAGCCGCGTGCCCGACAGCAGACCGAGAGACCCGCACATCCAGCGCCAGGGAAGGCGCACTCGCCGCCTCGCGGTCAACGGCGACCTCGCCGGGCCGAACCCTCGGGAGGCAAACGGGTGACCAGACCGATCCGTCTCCTGCTCGTCGACGATCACGCGCTGGTGCGCACCTCCCTCTCGATGTGGCTCAACGGGCACGAGGACCTCGAAGTCGTCGGCGAGGCCGGCGACGCCGACGCCGCAGTAGACCTCGCCCTGCGGACCAAGCCCGACATGGTCCTCATGGACATCGATATGCCCGGCCCGCTCTGCTTCGACGCGGCCCGCACCATCGGCAGGCGAAGACCCGAGACGCGCATCGTCTTCTTCAGCGGACACGCCCACGACCGCTACATCGAGTGCGCCCTGGATTGCGGCGTCGCGGGCTACATCACCAAGAGCGAGGACCCCGAGGTCATGGCCGACGCCCTCCGCAGGATCGCCGCCGGAGAGTCATGGTTCTCAAGCCCGATCCGGGAACGCATCGTCATCGACCGCGACGGACCTCGCCTCGCCGTCACCAACGGCGATCACAACCTCCCACTTACACCACGCGAGCTCGAAGTCCTCCGCTACATCGCCCGCGGCATGAGCAAAAAGGAAATCGCCGCCACGATGCACATCAGCGTCAAAACCGTCGACAACCACAGCACCAGTCTCATGACCAAGCTCGATATCCACGACCGCGTCCAGCTCGCCCGCTTCGCGATCCGCCAAGGCCTCATCGAGCCCTGAGCCGATCCAGTGACGCACAGCACCCTCGCCGCAGGCTTCCGCCGCGGAGATCGGCTAAAATCCGGACCAGTGCAGCGAGATACAAAGCAAAGACAGGCGATACGCAAGGCGTTCACAGACGCCGACCGTCCCCTCGGACCCACCGAAGTCCTCGACCTCGCCGGCGAGCATGTCGACGGCCTCGGTCAGGCCACCGTCTACCGCGCCATCAAGGCCTTCGTCGACGAGGGCTGGCTCGTCCCCGTCGAACTTCCCGGCGAGCCCGCACGCTACGAGCTCTCCGACAAGGGCCATCACCACCATTTCCGCTGCCGCGCCTGCGGATCGGTCTTCGACCTCGTCGGCTGCGTCAAGGGCTTGGAAAAACTCCTGCCCAAGGGCTTCAAACTCGAAGACCACGAGATCCTGCTCTACGGCGTCTGCGACAACTGCGCCTGAACCGACCGGCCCCCGGCGATACAGCCTCCGCGGCCATCACCCGATCGTCGGTTGCGGCGTCGGTTCCTTCACCCGCGCGCCCAGCCGCCCGGCGTGCAGCTCGCCGCCGACGATCGTCGCGACCGGGCGCACGCCGACCTCGCGCCCGATGAACGGGCTGTTGGTGCTCTTGCCGGCAAAGTCGTCCGCCGAGATCGTCCATTTGCTTTCGGGGTCGATCAGCGTGACATCCGCCGGCCCGCCGACCGCCAGCTTGCCCAGGCCCATCCGGTCCAGGTTGCACAGGGCCGCGGGCGCGACGGTCATCATCGAGATCAGCCGGGGCCAGTCCAGCATCCCAGACTCCACCAGCGCCTCGTGATAGAGCGCAAGCGCCGTCTCCAGCCCGATCATCCCGAACGGGGCGGAAGAAAAGTCGGCGTCCTTCTCGTGCGCCGCGTGCGGCGCGTGGTCCGTCGCCAGCACCGTGATCGTCCCGTCGGCCACCCCGGCGCGAACCGCCTCGACATCCGCCCTCGTCCGCAGCGGCGGGTTCACCTTCGCCATCGTGTCAAAGCCCAGGCACGCCTCGTCGGTCAGCAGAAGATGGTGGGGGCTCGCCTCGGCCGTCACCGGCAGGCCCTTGCCCCGCGCCTTGCGCACAAGATCGACCGAACCCGCCGCGCTGATGTGCTGCACATGGTACCGGCAGCCGATCCCCGAATTCAGCCGGATATCCCGCTCGATGATGAGCTCCTCGGCCAGCGCCGGCCACCCGCCGAGCCCGAGCGTCGTGGCGATCTCGCCCGCGTTCATCGCGGCGCCGTGCGTCAGGCTCGGCTCCTGGCAGTGCTGCATGAACGCCCGCCCCGTGTCGCGCACCAGCCCGAGCACCTGGCGCTGCACGCCCGCCGATGCGATCGCGTCCCCGTCATCTGAGAACGCCACCGCGCCGGCCCGGGCCAACAGCGCGATCTCCGACGGAAGCTGCCCCTCCCGCCCGACCGTCGCCGCCGCCACCGGGAACACGCGGCAGTGCGCCTCGCGCGCCCGGTCGGCCAGAAACGCCAGGACCTCCGGCGAGTCGAGCGCCGGCGAGGTGTTGGGCATGCAGCAGACGGTCGTGAACCCGCCGGCGGCTGCTGCAAGCGACCCGCTCAGCACCGTCTCCTTGTGCTCCTGCCCCGGCTCTCGAAGATGCACATGCGGGTCGATCAGCCCCGGGCAGGCGATCAGGCCCTCCCCGTCGATGATGATCGGGTCTTCCAGCGGCGGCGCCTCGCCGATGTCCGCCACCCGCCCCTCCCGCAACGCCACATCGGCGACACGGTCGATGCCGGAAGCAGGGTCGATCACACGGGCCTTCTTGATCAGGATCGGTCGAGGCATGAAGCAGGGTAGGGAGTGGGGCGTTGGGTGTGGGGGCGCCCGCCTGCGGCGGGCGAGAGGGTCGAGCAGGCGATCAGGCGAATCCGCCACAGACGCCCGCAACCTCGACGCCGATCCCTGAGCGCAGCGAAGGGTCGGGTCCGATCGCTCACCGACCCACACCCGCGCCTTCAATCCCCAACCCACCAATCCCAGCGCCCCGCGCCCAACTCCCCGCGCCCCTCCCCATGCCCCGCCTCCCCTTCAATCCCGACAAAATGAAGTCAGGGGCCCAGCCTCAAGCCGACAAGCCCGCCGACGCCCCCCTCTCGGTCTCCGCCCTGGCCGCCAAAATCGAGGGCGCCCTGCGAACCCTCCCGCCCAAGCTCCGCGTGGTGGGGGAGGTCAGCGGCTACCGCGACCGCACGCACTGGTACTTCGACCTCAAGGACGCCGGCGCCGTCATCAACTGCGTCATGTTCGCCTCGGCCGCACGCCGCGCCGGCTACACCCCGCGCGAGGGCGACGAGGTCGTCGTCTCCGGCCAGGTCGACTTCTACGCCAAGGGCGGCAAGGTCTCGCTGATCGTCGGCTCGATCCAGCCCGTCGGCGCCGGACGCCTCGACCTCGCCTTCCGCCAACTCTGCGAAGAGCTCAAGGCCAAAGGCTGGTTCGACGAGTCGCGCAAGAAGCCGCTGCCGGTTTTCCCCCGGAAGATCGCGATCGTCACCAGCCGCACGGGCGCGGCTCTCCAGGACATCATCGACACCGCCCGCCGGCGCTGCCCCGCCGTCGAGCTGCTCGTCTTCGATGTCCGCGTCCAGGGCGAGGGCTCGGCCCACGAGGTCGCCGGCGCGATCAGCACGCTCGGCGAAAAGGGGCCCGCCATCGGCGTCGAGGCGATCGTCGTCACCCGCGGCGGCGGCTCCATGGAAGACCTCTGGGCCTTCAACGAACGCGCCGTCGCCGAGGCGATCGTCCGCTGCCCCCTCCCCGTCGTCGCGGCGATCGGCCACGAGACCGACACCACCATCGCCGAACTCGTCGCCGACCTCCGCTGCGCCACGCCGACGCAGGCCGCGATGCGCCTCATCCCGGACCGCGAAGCGCTCGGACGCCAGCTCGACAACCTCGCACGCCGCATGGGCTCGGGCGTGACGCGGCATCTGCAGACCGAACGCCACCGCCTGACCTCCGCCGCCCGCCACCCCGTCCTCAGCGACCCGCGATCGATCATCGACCTCGCCTCCGAACGCCTCGACGCGCGCGCCCGCCGGGCTTCCGGCGCCGCGGCTTCCCGCCTCGCGTTCGCCCGCCGACATCTCGACAGCCTCGCCCTCCGCCTGGAGCGTCACCGCCCGGGCGTGCGCCACGCCAAGATCGGCGCCCGCATCGAGCACCTCGCCGAGCGGCTGTCGGCCGCCGCGGCAAGACGCACCCGCCTCGACCTCCGCCCGATCGAGTCCCGCCTCCGCCAGGCTGTCAAGGCGGATCTCCGCGACCACCGCGTCCGGCTCGAAGGGCTGGAGCGCGAGCTCGAAGCCGTCGGCCCCGCCTCGGTCCTTCGCCGGGGCTACTCCTTCACCCGCCTCGCCGACGGCACCGTCGTCCGCTCAACACAACAGGCCGTCCCCGGCGCAGAGCTCAGAACCACCGTCGCCGACGGCGAGTTCACCTCGACCGTCTCAGGTAATCCAAGCGGCCCCGCCCAAAGCCGGGCTCAGACCGAGCGCCAACCCAAGCCCTCTCCGCCCCCGCCCCGCCGACGCAGCGCCAAGCGCAAACGACGCGACGACCCGGACCAGTTGGATCTTTTCGGACGCAACGGCTAGATTCGCTCTGTGCCCAAAGACCCCAAGCCAGCCCGACCCGCACCCGACGACCCCGAACGCTTCGAGGACGCCCTCGACGAGATCGAGGCCATCATCGAGAAGATCGAGTCCGGCGAGTACGGGCTCGAGGAATCCATCGCGGCCTACGAACGGGGCTCCGCCCTGCTTAAGAAAAGCCGCGAGATCCTCGACAAGGCCGAGCAGCGGGTCTCGGAGATCAACGCCTCGCTGCTGAACCGGGCCGAAGCGTCCGATCAAGAGGCCGGCAAGGCCCCCCGAACCACGGACGCACAGGACGCCTGAACAGGGTGGTCCGGCAGGAAGCCGCTCGATGACCCTGGCCATGCAGGACTACAACCTCTACCAGCTCCTCCTCGACGGCACCATTCTGCTGTTCATGTTCGCCTTCGGCGGGTGTGTCGGCTCGCTGATCAATGTGCTCGTCTATCGGATGCCCCGCGGCATGGGCGTGGTCACCCCCGCCTCGCGATGCCCGGCCTGCTCGACCCGCCTGACCTGGCGCGAGAACATCCCCGTCTTCGGGTGGATCTTTCTCCGAGGCCGCTGCCGCTTCTGCAAGGTGAAGATCTCGCCGGAGTACATGCTCGTCGAGCTCTTCTGCGCCCTGCTCTTCGTGACGCTGTACCTGCTCTACTACACGCTGCCGGCGCAGTATGTCAGCATGCACTGGCTCGGGATCGACTGGCAGTCGGTGCACCCGGCGTGGGCGAGCAACGAGTTCAGGCGCACTTGGCCGCTGTTTGTCATGACGCTGATCCTCGTCGGCTCATTGGTCGCGATGACGCTGGTCGACGCCAAGACCTTCATGATCCCGCTGAAACTCGCCTGGGCGCCCGCGATCGTCGCGATCCTCGCCCACCCCGTGCAGGTCTTCCTCGTCGAGTATCGCCCCGGCACTTGGCGTTGGGCCGCGGGTTGGTCGTACGCGATCCCGACCCCCGGGCCAAACGGCTGGGGATGGGTCGGTCTGGCGATCGGGGGTGTGGTCGGTCTGGGCGTCGGGCTGCTGCTGATCCGGCTCGGCCTGATCCGCCGCAGCTTCGAGGATTACGAGCAGTGGGAGCGCGAGTCCTTCCCCGACACTTCCGAGCCGAAGAACCACGACTGCGTCTTCGGCGCGATCGAGGCGAGCACCACCGAGGACGAGCTCGGCCCGCCCCCGGTCGGGGATCGGCGGTACATCCATCTGCCGCGGGTCGGGTTGTTCGCGGGTGTGATCTTCGTGTGCGCGGTGATCGGCGGGTTGCTGACGCCTTCGGGCGTGATCCCGGCGATCGGGGTGGGGGTGGGGCTGGTTGTCGGGCCGGTGCTGGCGGCGGTCCTCGGTCGCGCGATCTTCGGGCCCGCGGGCGTCGCCGAGGACGCGCCCGCCGAGGCCGAGTCGGCCAAGGGCGTCGGCGAAGACCCCGAGCTCTGGCTGCAGTACCCCCACGCACGCCGGGAGATGATCCGCGAGCTCGCCTTCCTCGCCCCCGCGGCGTTGCTCGGGTTTCTCGGGTGGAAGCTGGCGGTCTGGATCGGCGGGCCCTGGAGCTACGACCAACTGACCGCCTCGATGATCCCTGCGAAGGAGGTCCCCCTCTGGCTGCACGCGATCGCGGGGGTCTTCCTCGGCTACCTCGTCGGCGGCGCGGTGGTTTGGGCGGTCAGGATCGCCGGGTCGCTGGCCTTCGGCAAGGAGGCGATGGGCCTGGGCGATGTGCACCTGATGGCGGCGGTCGGGGCGTGCCTGGGCTGGATCCACCCGGTGCTGGCGTTCTTCGCCGCGGCGTTTGTGGCCCTGTACATCGAGGTGCTGGCGCGGGTGATCTGGGGGGGCAGCCGCCGGGCGATGCCCTTCGGGCCTGCGCTGGCGATCGCGACGGTGCTCTTGATTTTCTTCCGGCCGGGGATGGAGACGCTGATCGACGCGTGGTTGTTCGGGGGGCGTGGCGCGTTCCGGATGCCCTGAGCCCGACGCGTCGTGCTCCAGCAGCGGGGGGCGGGGCCTGCGTATTTTGCGGGTCCGGCTGTCGGCTCCGCCGACGCGCGGGTTGCGAGCGCCTTACATTCTGCACCACCGAGGCGGCTCGGACCGGGCGATGGATGCCCGGCGCCTCGGCGATGGCATTGCAAGCGTGAATGGAGGCGCGTGATGGTGGTTTCGTTGCTGCGTGGCCGGTTCGGCCGCGCTGTGCTCTTGGCGGGCTTGGGCGCGTTTCTCGGGGGTTGCGCCAGCGACCTGCAGAAGCGCTACGACCTGGCGATCGATGAGAACGAAGAGCTCCGCCGGCGTGTGATCGCCAGCGACTCGGCGCGTGAATCGCTCGAGGTCGAGAGCCGCAGGCTCCGCGAGGAGAACCAGCGCCTCGACCGGACCAACACCGAGCTCTCCCAGGCGCTCCGCGAGATCTCGGGCGAGATGGAGAAGATGGGGCAGAATCGTGTGCTGGCGAGCAACCAGCCCGACCTCGGGCAGATGCCTTCGGGCGTCTCGGTCTCGACGCGGGGCACCGATGTGGTGATCGGCGTCGCGGGCGATGTGCTCTTCGCCCCGGGCCAGGCGACCATCCGAAACGAGGCCCGCGCCACGCTCGACCGTGTGGTCAGCGTGATCCGCCAGCGGTACCCCAACAACACCATCCGCGTCGAGGGCCACACCGACTCGGACCCGATCCGGCGGAGCGGTTGGAAGTCCAACGACCACCTCGGCGCCGAGCGGGCGATCACTGTGCAGCAGTACCTGATCGAGCGCGGCGTGCCGCGAGACCGCATCTACTCGGCGTCGTTCGGCCCGACCCGCCCGCGCGGGACCAAGGCCGAGAGCCGACGCGTCGAGATCGTCGTGCTCGGCCCGGGCCAGTAAGGCGATACCGCAATCTTCAATCCCGTAGCGCCGGGGCGGCTTCGAAGCCGCCCCGGTTGTCGTTTTGCGCCTCTCTGTCGCTCGCTGCATCCGGGCGCGCCGGGGACCGAAAGCGTTGGCACGGCCGGTGAGCAATCCGGTCCGGGCGTGAGCCGCGGGGCGAGTGGCCTTCCGGCTACGCCCGACTCAACCAACTCCGGACGCCGAGTATGAACGGGCGCCGGAGACGAACGCAAGGAGTTTGACCATGAAGAACCGTGTCTTGACGGGTGCTGTCGCTGCGCTTGGTACTCTGATGGCCGCCGGAACAGCTTCCGCCCAATGCGCCGGCGAGCGCGTCGCGAATCAGAACGAAGCCCGCGTCACCACCGCTTCGATGACCCAGCAGTACGGGCGCAGCGCCGACGAGCGTCGGCCCAACATCCTCGATACCGCCCGCGCCGCCGGGTCGTTCGGCACGCTGCTCGCGGCGATCGACGCCGCGGAGCTCTCGGAGGTGCTGCGGGGCGAGGGACCTTTCACCGTGTTCGCCCCGACCGACGAGGCGTTCCGCAAGCTGCCCAGCGGCACCGTTGAGTCGCTCCTGGAGCCGGAGAACCGCGACAAGCTCGTCGCCATCCTGACTTACCATGTCGTCCCGGCGCGTGCGAAGGCCGAGACCGTCGTCGGCGCCCCGGCGCACAAGAGCGTCAACGGGCAGCGGATCATGGTCGAGTCGTCCAACGGGCGCGTCCGCGTCGGCAACGACCGCACCCGCGCGACAGTCACCGCGACGGACATCATGGCGTCCAACGGCGTGATCCATGTGATCGACACCGTGATCCTGCCGCAGACCAACAACATCGTTGAGGTCGCGCAGGATGCCGGGTCGTTTTCGACGCTGCTGGCCGCGGCGGAGGCCGCCGGCCTTGTGAGGGTGCTCGTCGGCGATGGCCCGTACACGGTCTTCGCTCCGACCGACGAGGCGTTCCGCAAGCTGCCTTCCGGCACGGTCGAGTCGCTGCTGCAGGAAGAGAACCGCGACCGGCTCGCGTCGATCCTCAAGTATCATGTCGTCTCCGGTCGCGTCTACAGCAACGAGGCGCTCGAGGCCGGCCGGGCCGAGACGGTGCAGGGCGGCGAGATCCGCATCCGCAACCGCTACAACCGCGTCATGGTCAACGACGCCCGCGTGGTCAATGCGGACATCGAGGCGAGCAACGGCGTCATCCATGTGATCGACACCGTCATCCTGCCCGGTAACTAAGACAAAGGCGACGCTTCCATCTCCTCTTGCAACCGGGCGCCTCGGGGCGCCCGGTTGATTTTTTCCGGGGGGCATCCGAAGCGCCCGCGTCGGGCGAAAACACAAACGAGATTGACTCCGATGACCTGCGTCTTCCAACCAATTGGCGTCCGTGGAAAGGCTGTGGCCGTGGTTGTCAGCCGCGTCCGGCGCTACGATGGAGCCGTGGAACGCGGGAAAGAGAACAACCCCTCGGCGGGCGTTTCTGAGGGTCGGAAGGCCCCCTCGGGGTCCGATGCGCCGGGGATTCTGCAGCGGGTCGCTTCGGGCGAGCCCGCTGCCGTCCGTGAGTGTCTGGACCGGTTCGGGGGGTTGGTCTGGTCGCTGGCCCGGCGGCTCACGCCGACCGCTTCAGAAGCCGAAGACGCCGTCCAGGAAATCTTCATCGATGTCTGGAAGAGCTCCGGTCGGTACGACCCCTCGATCGCGTCGGAGACCGCGTTCGTCGCCATGATCGCGCGTCGGCGGCTGATCGACCGCCAGCGCCGCGCCGGACGGCGCCCCAACGAGGAGCAGGTGCCCGAGGGCGCCGCGTCGTCTGTCTCCGCCCCCGATGACCGCGCCTCGATCTCCGACGATGTCGGCCGGGTTTCCGAGGCGTTCGACCAGCTCAGCGACGAGCAGCAGCGGGTGCTCCGCCTGTCGATCCACCAGGGGCTCTCGCACGAGAAGATCTCCAGAGCCACCGGCCTGCCCCTCGGCACAGTCAAGACCCACGCCAGGCGCGGGCTGATCAAGCTGCGCGAGCTGCTCGCCGCAACGCCAGAGGCGAACGGGGGGGCTTCATGAGCGAGCTCTACTCCAGCCGGGGTGAAGAACTGCTGATCCAGCGGGCGCTCTTCGGCCTCGACGCCGACGAAGAAGCCGAACTCCGCAGCCTCGTCGCCGAGGGCGAGGTCGACGACGACGCCTCGCTCGAACTCGCGGCGGGCGCCGTCGCGGTGCTCTTTGCAGAGGACGAGGGACCGCTCCCCGACCACTTGCACCGGACGCTGGCGCAGAAGGCCGACCGGTTCGTCAGCACCCGCTCGCGCCGGCTGTCGGGGGGCGACGCGCCGCCGCCGCCGGGGGGCAAGAGATCGGCCCCGCCCCCAAACGAGACGAGAAGGGTTGACACCCCCCAAGCTGTCGAGCACCCAGACATCGTCGCCCGCGTCGGCGGGCCGAGATCCGGCGGATCCGCATGGCTGCCCTGGGCGGTCGCCGCGGCGATCGCGATCGTCGCTGTGCTCGGCTGGTTCCGCCCCGCGGTCCCGCCCGAGCAGCCCCCCTTCGGCGCCACGCTCGCCGAGGCCCGCGAGGCGCTGATCCAGCGCGGCGTCGAGCCGATCGAATGGACGCCCTGGGCGATGGGCCCCGACGCCCCGCCCGAGCTCGAAGGCGTCGAAGGCGATGTCGTCTGGGACGACCAGACCCAGACCGGCTTCATGCGCTTCGTCGGTCTGCCCGTCAACGACCCCTCCGAGCTGCAGTACCAGCTCTGGATCATCGACGCCCGCTACGGCGAGGACGCGATCAACCAGCGCGTCAGCGGCGGCGTGTTCAACGCCGCGGCACGCCACGGCAAGATCGGCGAGATCATCATCCCGATCGACCCCGCCCTCCCGATCGGCGAGGCGGCGCACTTCGCCGTCACGATCGAACGGCCCGGCGGCGTGTGGGTGTCGGACATGTCGCGCCGCGTGGTGATCGCCCCGCCCCTGGGCGAGTGACCGCAACGCAGCGTCCCGCAGAAATCCGGTTACTTGCGTCTCGGGTGCTCGTACGGCGCGAGTTCGGCCGGGAGTTCCTTCAAGCCTCTGCGCTTCGCCTTCTGCACGGCGTAGTGCAGCGCGTCGTAGACGCGGGCCTTGACATTCTCGGTGATGCTGATCCCGTTGCGCTGCATCTCCGAGAGCGAAAACGCCCAGGCGTAGTACTCCTCGACGCAGCGCGGCTTGTAGGTGTGGAACCCGATCGCGTGGTGGCCGATCTCGTGGAGGAAGACCGCGGCGGACATCGGCCCGCGTGGGCGCGGCGCCTCGATCAGCCTCGACACCGTCCCGTCGCGGTAGCTCACCTCCCAGGCGCAGCCCGACATGCTCGTGCGCCACTTGCGCACGCGGACGCGGTAGCGCGAGAGCATCTGGTGGGTCAGCGACTCGTACCGCTCGGCCATGCTCGGGCGCGGGCTCGGCGCCCGTGCGCGTGGTCGGCGGTCTGCGGGAGGGGTTGCCGGCTCGGTCGCGGTGGTGTGTTTGGCGCGGTGGGTCACGGCGATGCGCCTCGGTGGGCGGGTCGGGCGCCCGGGGCTCAGCGGGGCGTTCCCATGAATGTATGGCCCTCGGCCAGCCTCCGGCCCCGGGCGAAATCCCCCCACGCCATGGCCTTTTTCCCCGCCGGCTGGACCTCGATCAGCTTCAGCGTGCCTTCCCCGCAGGCGATCAGTCCCGCCGCCGCGTCGAGCAGTGTTCCGGGCGGTCCCGAGGCGGGCCGGTCCCCCGGCGAGGCCTTCAGGAGCTTGAGGGTCTGCTCCCCGTCGGAGATGCTCACGCCCGGGCGGGGGCTCAGGGCGTTGATGCGACGGCGGCAGTCGTCGGCGCTCTGCGAGAAGTCCACCCACGCGTCGTCGCGCGAAATCTTCGGAGCGTGCGTCACCTGCGATTCGTCCTGCACCACCCGAGAGAGCGAGCCGGCCTGAAAGTCGGCGAGCGTCTGCAGGATCGGCGAAGGCCCGTCGGCGGCGAGCAGGTCGTGCAGCTCCCCGGCGGTGACATCCGGCTCGATCGGGCGGCGCGTCGAGGCGAGGACTTCGCCCGCGTCCATCTTCTCGGCGATGGTGATGACGCAGTTCCCGGTCTCGGTGTCGCCGGCGAGGATCGCCGCGTTGATCGGCGCCGCGCCGCGCCAGCGGGGCAGCAGCGAGGCGTGGAGATTGATCATGAAGACGCGGCTGTACAGCGCCCGCGCCAGTTTCTGCCCGTAGGCGATCACGACCCACGCGTCGGCGCCGGTCAGGAGCAGGCGCTCGATCGCGTCGCGCTCGCCGATGCGCTCGGGCTTGTAGAGCTCGGTATCGGGCGCGTGCGAGGCGGCCCACTGCGCGACGGGGGTGGGGGTGGTGCGCGTGCCGCGACCGGCGGGGCGGTCGGGCTGCGTGACGATCATGACCAACTCGTGCTCGCGTTGGAGCGCGTCGAGCGTGGGCAGTGCGAAGGGGCTGGAGCCGAGGAAGCCGATCTTCATGCCGCGCGTTCCTCAGCCGGTCTGTTCGAGGCCCTTGACGGCCTTGCGGTTTTTGAGTTCGGCGGCCCGCGTGAAGCGGTCGATGATCAGGACGCCTTCGAGGTGGTCGAACTCGTGCTGCACGCAGCGGGCGAGCAGGCCTTTGGTCTTGAGCGTGAATTCCCGGCCTTCCAGGTCCGTCGCGGTGACGGTGATCCTGGGGGGGCGGAGGAGCTCGCCGTTGATGTCCGGCAGGCTGAGGCAGCCCTCTTCCATGGGCTCGGGGGCGCCCTCGGCGTCGTGGATGCGGGGGTTGATGAAGACGATCGGGCCGCCCGTAGCCTCGGCGCGGCCGTCGTCGGGCTGGGGCTTGTTGCGGCCGTTTTCGCGGCTGGGGACATCGATCACGAACATCCGCCACGAGAGCCCGACCTGCGGGGCGGCCAGTCCGATGCCCTCGGCCTCGCGCATGAGCTCGATCATCCGCTCGGCGACGGCGCGGACGCCCGGGTCGCCGGGCTCGACCTTGCGGGTCCTGGCCCGGAGGGCCGGATGGGGGTAGTTGACGATAAAGAGGGCGCCGGGGTCGGGGGCGTCATTTACATCGTTGCGGGCGGGATCGGGGGTCATCGGCCGATCGTATGGTCAGAGCGGGCGCGGCCGCCCCGGGGTCGATAAGATCACCGGCTGGACCATCACCGATCGCTCACCGTACGCCTTGCCGGAAGGGAACGAACCGTTGGCACTGTTTGGAAAGAAGAAGAGCGACGCCGCCCCGGAGACCGAGACCGAGCAGCAGGAGGCGGCGCCGAAGTTCTCCCCCGAGAAGGCCCGCCGGTTCTTCGAGCACGCCAAGACCGTGCACGAGGCGACCAACTACGAGTACGCCATGACCTCGTGGCTCAACGGGATGCGCCTCGACCCCTCCGATATGAACGCCCTTGAGGGCTTTTGGAAGTCGGCGACGGTCTTCATCCAAGAGGGCGGGGGCAAGCTCAGCCGCGAGACCAAGCGCAGCTTCTCTGAACGCAAGGACCCGGTGCAGAAGTTCCTCGGCGCCCTGCTCGACTGGAGCGTCGAGCAGCTCAACCCGGCCCTGGCCGTCAAGGCGGCCGAGACGGCCAGCAAGCTCCACGGCGTCGACGGGGCGGACATGGCCGAGCCGACCTACTGGATCGCCGAGCGGGCCCTGCCCCTCATCGGGCGCGACAAGAAGCCCCGCAAGGACCTGTGCGTGAAGCTGATGGAGGCCGCGGCGTCGGTGGGGGCGTACGACCTCGCGGTCCGCGCCGGCGACACGGGCGTGCGGATCGACCCGGCCGACGCCGCGCTCGCCTCGCGGATCAAGAACATGGCGGCGCAGGCGACGATGTCGTCGGGCGGGTACGACAAGACGGGCGAAGCGGGCGGCTTCCTCGCCAACATCCGCGACGCCGCCAAGCAGCAGCAGCTCACCGACGAGGACCGCCTCGTCAAGACCGAGGACATCAAAGACCGTCTCGTGCAGACCGCCGAAGCGGAGTTCAAGGACCGTCCGGGCGACCTGCCGACGCTCAGCAAGCTCGTCAAGGCGCTGATCGATCGCGGTCGTCCCGAGGACGAGGTCCGCGCGTACAAGCTGCTGATGAAGGCCCACGAGGATTCCGGCCAGTTCCGCTTCCGCCAGCAGGCGGGCGACATCCGCCTGCGCCAGGCCAAAAGGAAACTGGCGGACTACATCGCCGCCGCCGAGCAGAACCCCGACGACGAGCAGGCCGTCTCCAACGCCAAAAAGGCGCGCCAGAAGTTCCTCGAAATGGAGCTGCAGGAGTACCGCCTCCGCGTCGAGGCGTACCCGACGGATGTGGCGCTCAAGTTCCAGCTCGGGCGGCTCGAGTTCGAGCTGGGCAACTACGACGAAGCGATCGCGCTCTTCCAGGAGTCAAAGAACGACCCGAAGAACCGCGTGCAGTCGCTCAGCTTCCTCGCCCGCTCGTTCCTCGCCAAGAAGTGGCTCGACGAGGCGATCCAGACCTTCCGCGCCGGCATGCAGCAGCACGGCGACCAGAGCTCCGGCCTCGGCATGGAGCTGCGCTACGGGCTCATGGAGGCCCTGGCGATCAAGGCCCGCGAAGAGAACGACCTCGAATCGGCCTCCGAAGCCGAGAAGCTCGCCAGCGCGATCGCGATCGAACAGATCGGCTTCCGCGACATCCGCGACCGACGCGAGCAGATCAAGAAGCTGGTGGCGGAGTTGAAGTAGGGGAGTGGGCGCGGGGAGCCGGGCGCGGGGCACTGGGTGGGTGAAGCGTGTCTCTGAGACCCGCTCTGTGATCCGGCGAGCCCCGAAGGGGCGCAAGAATGTAGCCACGGGTGGAGTCCGACGAAGTCGGACGGAACCCGTGGAAAGCGAGTGAAAACACGCCGCCCTGAAGGGGCGGAGGAACCGAGCGCACCCGTGTTGACTGTCGAAGGGAATCAGACAGAAGCAAGTCCATCGCCCCTTCAGGGCGATGCTATGTTTTCAACGATTCCCACGGGTTGCGCTGCGCCTTTGGCTTGCTCCACCCGTGGCTACAACCCATCGCCCCTCCGGGGCGAGAAAGAACCTTCGAGATCGACCGTCCGTGCGCGTTCTGCGCACCTTTCCTCGATCGGTTGTTCACCTTGACCAACGCCGTCGCCGTCATCCCCGCCCGCCTCGGCTCGACGCGGTTTCCGCGCAAGGTCCTCGCGTCCGAGACCGGCTCGCCGATGATCCGTCATGTGTGGGAGGCCGCGACCGCCGCCGAGCGCATCGCCCGCGTCGTCATCGCGACCGACGCCGAAGAAGTCGTCGCCGCCGCCGAAGCCTTCGGCGCCGAAGCCGTCATGACCTCGCCGGACCACCCCAACGGCACAAGCCGCATCGCCGAGACCGCTTCCAAGCTCGGCCTCGACAGCGACGCGGTCGTCGTCAATGTCCAGGGCGACGAGCCCGAGATCGAGCCCGGCGCGATCGACGCGCTCGTCGGCGCGATCACCTCAAGCCAGTGCCCCAGCGCCACCGTCGCCGGCCCGTTCGCCAACGGCGAGGATTTCGCCGATCCAAACAAGGTCAAGGTCGTCCTCAACGGGCGGGGCGAGGCGGTCTACTTCTCGCGTTCGGTCATCCCCTTCGCCCGCAGCGGCGAATACCCCGCCGGGCACGAACCCCTCAAGCACGCCGGCCTGTACGCCTACCGGCGATGGCTGCTGGACGCCTACCTCGACATGGCCCCGACCGCGCTGGAATCCATCGAGCAGCTCGAACAGCTCCGCCTCGTCTACCACGGCGTGCCGATGGCGGTCGCGATCTACCAGACCCGCTCCTCGGGCATCGACACGCCCGAGCAGTACGCCGCGTTCGTGCAGCGTTTCAGGGCAAGAGGGGGCTGAGCGTGCCCGACACCCGCCCCGTGCTCACCCTCGGCCACTCGCCCGACGCCGACGACATGGTGATGTGGTGGCCGCTGGTCGGCATGCGCGACCCCGAAGGCCGCCCCGTCGACGGGCCCGAGGGAACACCCGTCATCATCTCCGACCGCTTCAGGTTCCAGACCATCCCCGACGATGTGCAGCGCCTCAACCGGCGCGCCATCGAGCGGGGCGACCTCGACATCACCGCGATCTCCGCCCACGCCTACCCGTACCTCAAAGACCGCTACCGCATCACGCGCAGCGGCGCCTCGATGGGCGAGGGCTACGGGCCCAAGCTCGTCGTCCGAAACGCCGACAACGCCGAATCGCCCGAGGATCTGTTTGCAGGCCGCACGCCGGTTGTCGCGGTCCCCGGCGTGCACACCACGGCGTACCTCACGCTCCGCCTGCTGCTCGGGCGCGACTTCGAGGTCCGCGAGATGCTCTTCTCCGAGATCCCCGGCGCCGTCTCGAAGGGCGACGCCGACGCGGGCCTGCTCATCCACGAGGCGCAGATCGCCTTTGAAAACCTCGGCCTCCGGCGCCTCATGGACCTCGGCGAGGCGTGGTCCATCGCCCACAAGCTCCCACTCCCCCTCGGCCTCAATATCCTCAAACGCGATCTCGACGATCGCTACGGCCAAGGCAGCGTCGACGAAATCGCCGAGCTGCTCGGCAGATCCGTCCGCCACGCCCGCGAAAGTGCCGAGGCCTCCAAACGGTTCCTGCTGCTGCACGCGGACGCCCGCCCAGAATGGCGCGACGAGGACCTGGTCGACCGCTACCTGGCGATGTATGTCAGCGGGCTGACCCTCGACATGGGCGAGCCCGGCCGCACAGCGCTGGAGCTCCTCCTGGGCGAAGGTTTCAGAGCCGGCCTCTGCCCCAACCCCGGCAAGATCGACCTCGCCGGCTGACCGCCGGACCTTCGATTGCCTCGAACAGTTCTCCTCAAAGGACCGTGGCCCGGGCGTCTCGCCCGGGCGAACATGCTGTCGGTGATGACGCCGCAGCGATTTCGAACGCACGTCAGCGCTTCCGCCCGGGCGAGACGCCCGGGCCACAGTCCAACACCCATCCCGACCTCTACCCCCTCTCCCCCCTCCTCCGGCTCGCCTGCTCGCCTGTTCTCCTGCTCGACCCTCTAGCGAGCCTTCGGCTCGCTACCCTCGCTCCATGAACATCATCAGGCACGGGATCGGCGTCGGCATCGAGACACCTTCGGGCGTGCTGCCCGTGAGCTACATCATCGGCATCGGCCGCAACTACGCAGAGCACGCGACCGAGCAGGGCGCCGACATCCCCGACCGCCCGATGGTCTTTGTCAAGAGCCCCGCCTCGCCCTGCCTCGACGCCGACGAGATCGTCGTCCCCAAGGTCTGCCAGAACGAGGAGCAGGTCGACTTCGAGGCCGAGCTCGGCGTCGTGATCGGGCGCGACGCCCGCGATGTTGCTGAAGACAAAGCCCTCGAGTTCGTGCTCGGCTACACCTGCTGCAACGATGTCTCGGCGAGGTGGTGGCAGAAGAAGGGCAGCGGGGGCCAGTTCTGCCGCGGCAAGTCCTTCGACTCGTTCTGCCCCGTCGGCCCGCGTGTTGTTCCGGCAAGCGAGATCCAAGACCCGCAGAACCTCCGCGTCCGCTGCACCGTCAGCGGCGAGACGATGCAGGACGGGCACACCTGCCAGATGATCTTCTCCGTCGCGAACCTCATCAGCGACCTCAGCCGCGGCGCCACGCTCCCCGCCGGAACCCTGATCCTCACCGGCACCCCCAGCGGCGTCGGCGTGGCCCGCACCCCGCCCCGCTTCCTCAAAGACGGCGACACCGTCGAAGTCGAGATCGAAGGCGTCGGCCGGCTGCGCAACACCGTCCGCTTCGAGAAGTAAACAGCCCTCGGACGCCGATCCCTGGACGCCGAACCCTGAGCAACGCGAAGGGTCGGGTGGATAGGGGGGCGCGCAGGGCGCAGGGGACCGACGCGCACCGGCACGCAGACTTCGGTACAGTTCCCTTCACGATCGGGTCGAGTTACGGCCCGTAGGCAACGCGCAGCGACGAGGAGTCAGGCCGTGAAAAAGACACCGGAAGATATCGACAAGTCGTTCGATCACATGATCAACAACCTCGATTGCGATCCGGAGCAGACCGAACGGCTCTGGATCTTCAGTTTCCGCCACGACGAGGATCTGGCCAAGCTCGAAGCGTTCGGGGAACGCTTCGTCGAGCGGTTCGCCAAGGAGGCCGATTTCGAGCATTGGATGGTCCCTACGCATCGCATTGACGACGATACCGAGTGGACAGCGTTGCACCTCGTGGTCCAAACGACGATGAGCCGTGACACGGTCAAACGATGGGTCCGCACCTTCTCCGACCTCGCCGAGGAGAACGGGATCGAGTTCGAGGGCCAAACCTCCTGCGAGGCGATCCACTGGGAAGAGATCGAAAAGCCGATGAACGCAGAAGACGCCGCGTGGAGGCTGCGTCACTTCACCGACAGCGGGCTGCCCGAGGGGGCGCCCCTGCACTGGATTCTCGCATTCACCGCGACCGATCCCGCCGTCGCCGAGTCGTTCGAGGGTGTGCTGCGGGACGCGGGCCTCGGCGAGATCGAACGCGCAGAGAACGACGAAGACGCCGAGGACCGCGAGTACTACATCGACGCCGTGCTCCTCCGGTCCAACACAGAGGCGGGTCTGGCCGAGCAGCACGCCGCGGCCGAAAAGCTCGCCTCGGCCCACGGCGTCCGCTTCGAGGGCATCCAGTTCGCAGACCCCGACCCCGAACCTCACCATCCGACCGCGTTCTCGTGATGGCGGATCACCGGCGCCCGCTTCTCGCCCTTGGGCGCAAGCTCCACCGCCACGACATCGATCCGCACCGGGCGGTCGGTCCAGCCGTTGGCGCGCTTGAGCCGCTCGCCGAGGCGCCGGAGCTTGGCGGCCTTTTCATGGGTGATCGCGGCCTCGGGCGGCGGGGCCTCGCCGGGCGTCAGCCGGCGCGCCTTGACCTCCACCAGCACGATCGTCCGGCGGTCGGGCGCTTCGCAGAGCAGGTCGACCTCGCCGCCGGGCAGCATCGCGTTGCGCCGGAGCACGCGGTAGCCGAGCTTCTTCAGGTGCTTTTCGGCGAGGCGCTCGCCGCGGCTGCCGGTCGCGTGGTGCTCGCCCGCCCGCTCCCACACGCCGCGGCGAAGGCCGAACGCCCCGGCGACGCGCCCGACCAGGCGCATCACCTCGCCCCGTTGCGGCCCTGCTCGGGCGGGAGGTAGCGTTGGATGGCGATCTCCAGCAGCCGCCGGTGCATGACCTCCATCTCGGTGAAGCTGGCGCGCCGGACCAGTCGCTCGATCAGTTCCTCCTGCGACTCGATCAGCATCGTGTTCTCGAGCTGCGCCCGGAGTTCGCGCTGCGCGTCGATCAGCGGGACCGACCTGCGGTCGATCCGTTCGAGCATCATCCAGAAGACGAACTGCTCGGTCTCGATCGGCCCTACCCACTCGCCCTCGGTCAGCCCGCGCACCGCCTCGTTGACCGCCTCGCTCGCGAAGAGGGACGACTCCTCCAGCGTCCCGGTCATCGGGCGGACGGTCCTCCCCGGAACATCGGAGACGAACCCGTTGTCGGGCATCGCCGCGACCTCGACGAACGGCAGCCCCGCGTCCAGCGCGTGCTGGATCCGCTCGATCGACTCGGGCCGGCGCCGGCTCACGCGGATCATCCGGAAGGTGACGCTCGCCTCGGGGTTGTACCGCTCGAACTGCCGCTCGTACGCCTCCTCGATCCGCCGCCAGGGCACGCTCGCCCGACGGCGCAGGGGCTCGAAGATCAGCTCCTGGATGACCATCAGCGTTCCGGTCCGTTCGAGGTATTCCTCGTAGGTGCGGTCCGGGTCCTCGGCGCGACGGCGGGCGGCGCTGCCCACGCCCCCGGCCCTTCTCGCCTCGCCCTCGCGCACCAGGTCGAGGAACCCGCGCACGCCGAAGCGCCGCTGCTCGCTGGGCAGCTTCGAGATCGCCTCGGCCCGCAAAAGCTCTTCGTCGCGCAGCTCGACCAGCGTCGTCGCCAGCGTGCGCGAGGTCCGGGCGATCCACTCCTCGCGGGTCATCTCTCCCAGGCGCACCTGGCGGGCCGTGGCGCGCAGGGCCGCGTCCGGATTGCGAAACACCGCAGAGGCGTAGATCGCCTTGCCGTTGATGTCCCCGACCTTCGCGTCGACGGTCGTCATCGGGAGCATCGCCGGGGCGGGCTCGGCCCGCTCGCCCGTGTCCGGCGCGGGCTCGGTTTCCTCTTCCCGGGCGACACGGACCTGCGAAGGGTCGAGGCCTCCCGACGCCTCGCGGGGCGAGATCCGCGGCGCGTCGCGGAGCCGGTCGTCGCTGACCGCCACGCTGTCGATCGGGCGCGAGACCGAGAGCGTCCGCGGACGATCCTCCGAGCTCGGCGCGGCGGGCCTGGATGACTGCGCGTTCGTCGGCGCGTCGGACCCCGGCTCGGCGAACGCGGAGGCCTCCACAGGCGTCGCCTTGCGGGAGAACTCGACCCCGGAAAACCCCGCGGTCCGGCAGCCCCCGGCCAAGACCGCCAGCGCCATCGCCCCGGGCACACACAGCCTCGCTCGATGCTTCATGTTCGGAGTCTACACCGATCCTGCGGGCGCCGGCCGCCCCCGACCCCTAGAGTGCCCCGAGAATCGACAGGGACCCGACGAAAGACCGGCCGCGCAGGGCGGAATCCGACATCGCGCGGCGACGGAAAGGAAGCAGCCGACCATGGCCGACCAGCAGCAGCCCGAGCAGCCCAAGATCATCGTCGACTCGGACTGGAAGGCCCAGGCCCAGGCCGAGAAGGAACGCCTCAAGCAGGCCGAGCAGCAGCATCAGCCAGGGCAGGGCGAGGGCGAGGACGACCCCAACCGCCCCATCGATTTCGACGACATCGTCCGGATGCTCGCCTCGCAGGCCCTGATGTATCTCGGCGCGATCCCCGACCCCGAGTCCGGCAAGGCGATCCTCGCCCCAGAGATGGCCAAGGCCCACATCGACATGCTCGGTGTCCTGGAGGCCAAGACCAAGGGCAACCTGTCGGAGCGCGAGGACAAGACCCTCCGCTCGATCCTCAACGAGCTCCGCATGCAGTTCGCCGAAATCAGCAAGGCCATCGAGAAGGCGATCGCCGAGGGCAAGATCAAGCCCTCCGATGTCGCCGGCCCGCGGGGCCCGGGCCCGATGCCCGGCGGTCCCATGCCCGGCGGCCAGTCACCGACAGGCGGCTGACCCCGCGGCACGCCCCCAAATACCCGAAAATTCTTGTCTGGCAGCAATCAGGCCGATCTCATCGGACACGGGCTGCTACAGTGTCCACCCGCTGGGCCGAAGGCGTCGCGGCGCTTGTCCGGCCCGGAACTACGGAGGTACCCGCGTGTCGGAAGCAAAGAGCAGCGACAAGGGCACTGGCCTGCGTTTCTTCGATAAGCATTACTTCATCTTCCGCCGCCTGCACTCGCTGACGGGCATCGTCCCGATCGGCGTCTTCCTGATCGCCCACCTGACGACCAACTCGTCGATCCTGTGGGGCAAGTTCGCCGGGCATGCCCCGGAGGGCTCGTCGGTCCTCCAAGGCGGGGCGCACTACTTCCAGGAAGAGGTGCACTGGATCCACTCCGGCATCCCGCACCTGCTGCTCATCGAGATCACCCTCTGGGTCTCGATCGCTTTCCACGCCGCCCTCGGGTTCATCTACGCCAAGACCGGGCGGAGCAACACCGCCCGCTACGCCTACCAGGACAACTGGCGGTACACCCTCCAGCGCTGGTCGGGCTACATCGGCATCATCTTCATCTTTTACCATGTCGCCACGCTGCGATGGGGATGGACCTTCCTGGTCCCCGGCGGGACCAAGTGGGACCACAACTTCGCGGCTTCGACGCTCGCCGCGGCGCTGCAGGGCGGGTTCGACGGGTTCACGATGGGCGGCCTGCTCGTCTCGGCCCTGTACTTCATCGGCGTAACGCTCCTGGTCTTCCACTTCGCCAACGGGCTGTGGACCGCCGCGATCACCTGGGGCCTGACGATCTCCGAGCGGGCGCAGCGCCGCTGGGGCGGCGTCTGCCTGGTGATCGGCGCGGGCCTGATGGTCGCGGGCTGGAGCTCGATCGTCGGCTTCCTGCTGCTGGACCCGGCCGAGGCGGAAGAGGTCGAGCGGATGCTCCTCAAAGAGCGGCCCGCCGAAGCCGCGGTGACCGTCCCCGACGGGCCCGCACGCATCGAAACGGCCGGATCGGTCGAACAGCCCTGATGAGCAACCTTCAGAACAACCTGACGAGGAACTGACGCAACACTGCCCGGAGGATCGCCCCTCCCGGAAGGAGCCGAAGCGATGAGCGCAGAGAACCGGGTGATCGTGGTGGGGGGCGGGTTGGCCGGGCTGGCCGCGGCGGTCAGGATCGCCGAGTCCGGCGTCCCCGTCGACCTGTTCAGCCTCGTGCCGGTCAAGCGGTCGCACTCGGTCTGCGCCCAAGGCGGCATCAACGCCTGCAACGAGGTCGCACGCCAGCAGGGCTACAGCGAGTACCAGCACTTCGACGAAACGATCTACGGCGGCGACTACCTCGCCGACCAGCACCCCGTCCTCGAGATGGCCAACTGGGCCCCCAAGGTCATCGACCTGCTCGACCGCATGGGCGTCCCGTTCAACCGCACAAGCGAGGGCAACCGCGACCTCCGCCTCTTCGGCGGCAGCCTGTTCAAGCGCACGCACTTCGCCGGCGCGACCACCGGCCAGCAGCTCCTCTACGCCCTCGACGAGCAGACAAGGCGCTACGAGGCCGAGGGCATGGTCAGGAAGTACGAGTTCTGGGAGTTCCTCTGGCCGGTCATCGAGGGCGAGGGCGATGAACGCCGCTGCGTCGGCATCGTCGCCCAGGACCTGCGGACGATGCAGATCCGTCCCTTCCGGGCCGACGCGGTCGTCATGGCCACCGGCGGGTGCGGGCTGGTCTTCGGCAAGAGCACCAACTCGGTGATGTGCAACGGCGGCGCCGCCGCACGCTGCTACCAGGCCGGCGCCTGGTACGCCAACCCCGAGATGATCCAGGTCCACCCGACCGCCATCCCGGGCGCCGACAAGTGCCGCCTGATGAGCGAGTCGGCCCGGGGCGAGGGCGGACGCGTCTGGGTGCCCCGCAAGAAGGGCGACAAGCGCAAGGCCAACCAGATCCCCGAGGACGAACGCTGGTACTTCCTGGAAGAGAAGTACCCCGGCTACGGCAACCTCGTCCCGCGCGACATCGCCACCCGCGAGATCTTCGATGTCTGCGTCAACCAGCACATGGGCGTCGACGGCGAGAACCAGGTCTACCTCGACCTGACGCACAAGGACCCCGACTACCTCACCCGCAAGCTCGGCGGGATCATGGAGATCTACGAGAAGTTCGTCGGCGACGACCCGCGCAAGGTCCCGATGAAGATCTTCCCCGCCGTGCACTACAGCATGGGCGGGCTCTGGACCACCTTCACCCCGGGCGACTACACGCCGGAGACGCCCGCGGGCGAGCACCGGCCGGGCATGGCCCCGCCCGTCGACGCCCAGCCCGGGCACGGGCTGGCCATCGGCGCGCCCAACAACTCGATGACCAACATCGACGGGCTCTACGCCTTCGGCGAGGTCAACTTCGCCTTCCACGGCGCCACACGCCTCGGCGCCAACGCCCTGCTCTCGTGCATCTTCGACGGGCTGTTCTGCGGCGTCTCGGTCGTCCACTATGTCAGGGGCGAGCGCGTCAGGGAAGCCCCGGCCGATTCCGTCCCATCGAGGGTCTTCGACCGCGTCGTCGAGCAGGAAGAGGGCAAGGTCAAGAAGCTGCTCGACTCCGTCCAGATGCGGGGCGAGATCGCGCCCGAGCACAACGGCTACACCATCGCCAACGAGCTGGGCGTCGAGATGAACGCCGCGTGCACGGTCGTCAAGACAGAGGAACGCCTCAAGCAGTGCATCGAGAAGGTCCGCGAGCTCCGCGAGCGCTACTCGAAGGTCGTGATGCCCGACTCTGCGGCGTGGAGCAACCAGAGCCTCAGCTTCATCAGGGCGACGGGCGACATGATCGCCATCGCCGAGCTGATCGCCAAGGCGAGCCTCGAGCGTGAGGAGAGCCGCGGCTCGCACTACCGCCTCGACTTCCCCGAGCGCGACGACGACCGGTTCCTCAAGACGCTGGTGGGCGAGTACGACCCCGCGTCGGGCGGGCACAAGATCTTCTTCCGCGAGGTCGATACGAGCCTCGTCAAGCCCCGCCCCCGAACCTACGGACGCGTGGACGCGAAAAAGCAGGAAAGAAAAGAAGCCGTCGCGCAGAACTGACGGAGCACAACCATGGTCGCAGACAAAGAGCCGCTCGGACCCGACAGCAAGAAGGAAGCCCCCATGCCCGAAGGCAACGGGGAGCCCCGCAAGGTCCGCTTCCGAATCAAACGCTGCGAGGGGCCGGGCAAGCCCGTTTACTGGCAGTCGTTCATGGTCGAGATCGAGCCGGGCGCCAACATCATCTCGTGCCTCCAGAAGATCGCAGAGAACCCCGTCACCGTCGAGGGCGAACGCACCACCCCCGTCTCTTGGGACGCCGGCTGCCTCGAAGAGGTCTGCGGCTCGTGCACCATGCTCATCAACGGCAAGGTCCGCCAGTCCTGCTCGGCCCTGATCGAACGCATCGCCCCCAACGAGGGCGACGAGGTCGTCCTCGAGCCCATGCAGAAGTTCCCCGTCGTCAGAGACCTCTGGGTCGACCGACTCCGCATGTTCGAGGCGCTCAAGAAGATCAACGCCTGGGTCCCCATCGACGGAACCTACTCCCTCGGCGCCGGTCCCAAGGAGAGCCCCGAGACCCAGGCCACCCGCTATGTCCTCTCCACCTGCATGAGCTGCGGCTGCTGCCTGGACGCCTGCCCCCAGTACAACCTGGAAGAAGACCCCGCCGAGTGGGACTCTTCCTTTATCGGCGCCGCAGCGCTGAGCCAGGCCCGCCTCTTCAACCTCCACGAGACCGGAAAGCAGGGACGCAAGGACCGCCTCGAAGCCCTCATGGGCCCCGGCGGCGTCAGCGACTGCGGCAACGCCCAGAACTGCGTCAAGGTCTGCCCCAAGCACATCCCGCTCACCGAGTCCATCGCCGCCATCGGCCGGGCCGTCACGATCCACTCGATCGCTCGCTGGTTCACCGGCAAGTAAGTCCGCCGTGGCGCCCCGAACCCTCCTTCACCCCGCCCGACGGCGGGGTTGTTTTTTCGGACTGTTGAACGGGAGCAGTTGTGCCGAAGGGGCAGGCCTCGCGGGCCCGGATCAGGGCGGGGGGCCTCGGGCGAGTCGCGAGCGATGAACCGGCTCCCCGCGGGGGCCGATCTTCCCGCCCATGCAGCCAAACATCGCAAGAGACGCAAGCACACCGGGGTCGTTCTCGCCGCTCTATGCGAGGGGGTACTCGGCCGTCGCCCTCCTCAGCGCCTGCGGGCTGGTCGCCACGGCGTACTGGCTCGGGGCCTCGTGGCTGGCCGACCCGGTGCTGGGGATCCCCTCTGGGGTCTGGGCGACGGTGGTCCTCTTCGGGGTGATCCGCTGGGGCGACTCGCTGGTGCTCGACGGCGCGGTCCGCCGGGCGCTGGGCCTCGCCCAGCACGGACGCGACACCGGGGCGGGCCTGATCGGAAGGTGGTTCAGCCGCTGCCGCGAGTCGGCGTGCAAGGCGTCCCGGTCATGGGGCGAGGCGAGGCGGAAGGCCTGCCGCAACCTCGCAGACCGGCTCGACCCCGAGCGTGCGGTCGAGGACGAGATCGTCTGGCGCCCCGGCCCCGACGACGAGGCCCCGGCGTTCAAACCCGAGCCCCAGCGAGCCGCCCGGAGGGAGGGCGTCCGTGTCCGCATCGGTGTCGCGTGCAGTGGCCCGGTCGCCGCGGGGCTGATCCGCGGGGGACGCTCGTGCCCGGGCGTTGGCTGGCTGCGCCTTGAGCCCGGGGCCGGCACCCCCCAGAACGCACGCAGGATGGGCTTCGACGCGATCGTCCACGACGCCTCTGAGCGGGGCATCGTCGTGACCACCCACAGCGCCGACGAGGTCGCCTCACGCCCCGCCGACTGGGCCCGGCCCGACGGCGTGGCCACCTACGCCTCGGTCTTCCCCACCCGCTACGACCCCCAGCAGGTCACCCTCGGCCACCCGCGCTTCGAGGACCCCTACGAACACGAGCTTGCGGCGGCCCTCGCCTCGGCCGCCGCGGGCGCCGTCAAGGCCGGCGACACCAACGCCGACGCCTCCTCCCTTTTCCTGAACCTCCGCGATGTGCTCGTCCGTGGCGTGCTGCGCCAGGAGGGCCCGGCGATGCTGGTCCCCGCCGCGCGGGCTGTCTCGGGCTGGTTCGTCTGCTGCGAGCGCAACGCCTCGGTCGAGGAGCGGCTCGAAGGCGTCGAGGCCGCGGCACGCGTCCTCGGCGACGACCCGGTCGTGCTGATGCGTCTTGCGGCGGCCCGCTTCGCCGCTTCGCGCGACGAGGACGGGCACCGGGCGCTGCACGAGGCCTTCCGCCTGCTGGTGCAGCGCGACGACGGCGTCCGGGCCGATCAGTACCGCTTCATCCAGTCGGAGATCGAGCACGCCGACGAGCACGACCCGATGGTGGTGGGGCGTCTGGCGGCGGGGATGGCGTTGATCGCCGCCTCGTCAGAACCCGGCGCGTTGCACCATCTGCGCGGCGACATCGCCGACGACCTCGACCACGCCGAGTGGCTCGTCGGACGCGATCAGGACAAGGCGGTCATCCTCGAAGCGTTGCGCAGGGTCTCGATGGCGGCGTCGGTCGCCAAGGCGACACCCGCCGCGGCCTGACTTGGCGCCGGGCTTGAGCCCCCGACATCAGCCCTGCACATCGAGGGCCGGACGCTGGTCATCGTCACCGGCGGCCGGCTCTTGCTCTTTCTGCTTGGGCTTGCGCCGGGCGTCCTTGGAGCGGCGGTCTTCCCGCGCGTCCTCGTGCGTCGCGTCGGCCAGCGGTTGGACGCGGTCGGGCGCTTCGATCGCCTCGACCTCGACGCGGTCGTCCTCGCGCTTGCTCACGCGGGAGTCGCGGTCTTCCTTGATGCGGTTGTGCCGAGCCTGGATGTGGCTCTGGCCCTGCGTGCCCGCAACGGATTGGGCGGCGTGTGTGCCGAAGATTCCCATGTTGAAACAATCGGCGTCGGTGTCGCGGAAGCTTGAGCAATCCCGCCTGGTTATCCCCCCGGAAGCGGGCGGGTGCGGCGATCGCCGGTGACGACACCCTGTCGGCGGGTGTTCTCGGTCGTGTCAGACGCCGACGATGTTCACGCCGCAGTCGACATAGATGTTTTCGCCGGTGACGCCCTTGGCGAGGTCTGAGATGAGGAAGGCGGCGACGCCCCCGACATCCTCGCCCTCGACATTGCGGCGCAGCGGGGCGCGTTCGAGGTTGTGCTTGCTGATCTCCTCGGCGCCGCCGACGGCCGACGAGGCGAGCGTGCGCAGGTACCCGCCCGAGATCGTGTTCACGCGGATGTTGTCCTGGCCGAGTTCGGAGGCGAGGTAGCGGCTTGTGGTCTCCAGGGCGGCCTTGGCGACGCCCATGATGTTGTAGCCGGGGACGACCTTTTCAGAGCCGTAGTAGGTCATCGCCAGCACGCTGCCCCCGCCGGCGTTCTTCATCATGTCTTTGGCGCGGCTCGCCATCGCGGCGAGGGTGTAGGCGGAGATGTCGATCGCGTCGAGGTAGGCCTTGCGCGGGGTCTTGTTGAAGTTGCCGATCTGCAGCCACTCGCGGTCGGCGAAGGCGATCGAGTGGACGAGGTAGTCCATTTTCTGCCCGTGGGCCTCGGCGTAGGCGGAGAAGGCCTTGTCGAGCTCCTCGTCGCTGGAGGCGTCCAGCGGGTGCAACCACGGGTCCGAGACGCCGAGGGCCTCGACGGCGCGTCGGGTGCGGCGCTCGTTCTTGTCGCCGGGGAGGTGGGTGAAAGCGCAGGTCCCGCCCTGGGCGATGATCGACTGCGCGATGTACCAGGCGTAGGAACGCTCGTTGGCGATCCCGACGATCAGACCGGTCTTGCCGTCCAGCAGGCCCATGGGATGCTTCCTCCGTCGGTCCGGGTGCGGTGTGGTGGTGGGTGGATGCGGGTGGGGATGGTAGTCGCGGCCCCTACCATCGGTGCGATGAACGACCTGAACCCCGAGATCGAAGAGTCCCACCCGCAGAACCCCCTGCCCGACGCTTTCAAGGTCCTGTGCCTCGACAACGGGGCGGAGGAACGCCTCGGGGCTCTGATCGAGATGGCCCGGGACGAGGACCTCGGCGGGGACATCGAGGGGGGCGACGCGACCAGCGCCGTCCTGCCCGACCCGGATCGGGAGATCACCGCCCGTGTCGTGCACAGAACCGGCGGGCCCCTGGCGGGGCTGGTCCTGGGCCCGATGATCTGCGAGGCCTTCGGGGGCAGGGTCGAGTTCTCGACCCAGACGCACGACGGCGTCGTCGCGGGGCGGGGGGCGGTCATCGCCGAGCTGAAGGGACCGATCTCGGGCGTGCTCACCGTCGAGCGCACGCTGCTGAACTTCCTCGGCCGGCTCTGCGGCGTCGCCGAGCGAACGCGGGCCTTTGTCGAGCGCATCGACCTCGCCGGGCGGGCGTTCGTCTTCGACACGCGCAAGACCACGCCGGGGTGGAGGGGTCTGGAGAAGTACGCCGTGCGCTGCGGCGGCGGGCGTTCGCACCGCCTCGGCCTGCACGACGCGCTGCTGATCAAGGACAACCACATCGCGGGCGTCGCGCCGGAACAGCTCGGCGAGCGCGTGCGCACGATGGCGGCCAAGGCCCGCGAGGCGTACGGCGAGAAGCTGCAGTTCGTGATGGTCGAGGTCGACACGCTCGATCAGCTGCGGGCGGTGCTCAAGGGCGCGTCGAAGGCGATCGATCTCGTGCTGCTGGACAACATGCCCCCGCCGATGCTCAGAGAAGCGGTCGAGCTGCGCGACAAGCTGGGCGTGAAGGTCGAGCTGGAAGCCTCGGGCGGCGTGACGCTCGAGAGCGTGGGCGAGATCTCCAGGACCGGCGTCGAGCGGATCAGCGTCGGGTCGCTCACACACGGGGCGTGGTGGTCGGACATCGGGCTGGACATCACCGACGAGCGAACATGGGACGATCGGGGCTGATCGGCGTGCGCGGGCCCGCGGAGATCGAGCGTGCCCTCAGGGGCGTGGCGCCCGGGGCGATGGCGGTCGAGGCGCACGCCGAGATCGGCTCGACCCAGGACAGGGCGTTCGAACTCGCGGCGTGTTGCAGCGGTGTCGGCCCGATCGCGTGCGTCGCGGCGCTGTGTCAGAACGCCGGGCGCGGCACGCGGGGCAAGGCGTGGTTCAGCGTGTCGGACGCGCTGGCGATGAGCGTCGCCTTCGCAGACGCGACCGGGCGCCCGCGGTCGTCGCAGGGCCCGGCGCGAGAGTCGGTCGCCGCGGCGGTCGCGGTGCACGAGGCGGCCGAGCGCTTCGCGGGCGAAGGCGCCCTCGCCATCCGATGGCCCAACGACCTGCACGGCGCCGACGGGCGCAAGCTCGCGGGCGTGCTGATCGAGCGCCGGGGCGCGACGACCGTTGTGGGCGTCGGCGTCAACCTCGATCACCGCAGTGCGTGGCCGCAGGAGGTCGCGTCGCGCGCGACCACGCTCGCGGCCTGCGGCGGCATCGCCGACGGCGCGACATTCGCCCCCGTGTTGCTGGAGGCGTTGCTCGGGAGGTGGGGCGAACCGCGGGACTCGCTCGCGGCAGAGTGGGTCCGTCGAGAGCGTTCGCCGGGTGAGCGTGGTGCGTTCGTCGTCGAGAACGAACGCTACGAGGGCCGGATCGTCTCGATCGACCCGTTCGACTGCATCGTGCTGGATCGCGACGACGGTTCGAGGGTCAGGCTGCCGACGGCGCGTGCGGTCAGGGCCTGATCCTGCCCTGATCCTGCCCTGATCCTGGCCTGGTCTTGGCTGGATGCGGGCGCGCCCCAGACCCGGTCCGGCCGGGCGGGGGGGATCGGCCACCGGGCGATCGGCGAGGTCAGAGCTTGGGCGCTTCGTCGTCGTCGCCGAAGTCGAAGTCGAAGTCGGAGATGCTGCTGTCGTCGGGGTCGAAGTCGAAGTCGTCGAGCACGCCGCCGGCGTCTTCCTTCTTGCCGGGCGACGCGTCGGCCTTGGAGGACTTCTGGGCGGCCTGCGGGGGCGGCGGGGCCTTGATCGCCGAGGCGTCGATCTGGGCGGGCTGGCCGTCGATCTTCACGACGAAGGTGTAGCCCCCGATGTTGAGGACATCGCCGGGCGCGAGCTCGGCCTCGCCGACCTTCTTGTTGTTGACGAAGGTGCCGTTGGAGGAGTCGAGGTCGCGGATTCTGAGCGAGCCGCCCTCGTCGGAGAGCTCGCAGTGTTTGCGGGAGACGGAGGCGACGGGGATGCGGATCTGGCAGCCCTCTTCGCGCCCGACGACGGTGCGTCCGGGCTTGAGTGCGGCTTCGGACTCGATCTTGCCGTCTTTGACGAATACCAACGCGGCTTGCACGCGAGACTATCCTTTCGTGCGGGTCCGCGATGCACGCGGGCCCGAGTCACATTCCGGCCATCGGCGGAGCGCCAGATTCCCGAGCGGGGCTCGGATCGCGCTCGCCACATGGACCAGCCCCACGCCGATCCGTGCCCGACGATACCTCCATCCCGATTCTGGGGCAATCCCCAACTTCGATGCCGGCGCGGATCGACCCGGGTCCGGTGTTCGGCGCGGTCCGGGAAGCCATGGGTTTGGACGGGTCCGGGCCGAGCCTTCCGAACGGGGCGGGGCCGGCGAGGTCGCTCTACATCCACATCCCTTTCTGTTTCCACAAGTGCCACTACTGCGATTTCTACAGCATCGTCGACAGCCGCGACCGGCAGCGGGCGTTCACGGCGAGGCTCGTCCGAGAACTCCGGGTGCTTGCCCCGTTCTCGGGGGGGCTGCCGCTGGAGACGGTCTTCGTCGGGGGCGGGACGCCGACCCTGCTCGAGCCGGGGCTGTGGGTCGAGCTTCTGGCGGCGATGGACGAGGCCTTCGATCTGTCTGTGATTCGCTCTGGGATCTGTGGTGGCGGGGGGGAGTTCACCGTCGAGTGCAACCCCGAGACGGCGACAGCCGAGCTCATGGGCGTGCTGGCGGCGGGCGGGGTGAACCGGGTCTCGATCGGGGCCCAGTCGTTCGACCCGGCGATGCTGAAGACCCTGGAGCGCTGGCACGACCCGGAGAATGTCGGGCGGGCGGTCGAGCTGGCGGCGGGCGCGGGGATCGAGCGCCGGTCGGTCGATCTGATCTACGCGATCCCCGGTCAGACGCTGGAGGGGTGGGGGCGGGATCTGGCGCGGGCGCTCTCGCTCGGGGTGACGCACCTGTCGGCGTACAACCTGACCTACGAGCCGAACACGGCGATGACGATCCGCCTCAAGCAGGGCGAGTTTGTGCCGACGCCCGAAGAGCTCGAAGTCGAGATGTTCCGCCTCACGAACGAGACGCTTTCGCGGGCGGGGCTTGCGCGGTACGAGGTGAGCAACTACGCCGCGCCCGGTCAGGAGTGTGCGCACAACCTCGCGTACTGGCGGCAGAAGCAGTGGATCGCGGCGGGGCCCTCGGCGAGCGGGCATCTGGCGGGGCATCGCTACAAAATCGTCGCGAGGCTCGGGGATTATCTGCAGGAGCGTGACGACGGCTATTCGCCGCTGGTCGAGCACGAGGGCCCCGACGCTCGGCGGGCGCTGGCGGAGATCGTGATGACCGGTCTGCGTCTGCGCGAGGGGTTGGATGCGACAGCGGTGCTCGGTCGAGCCGAGGCGGTCGAGCCGGGGCTTGGGAAACGGATCGAGCGCGAGGCGGAGCGATGGAAGCGGGTGGGCTATCTGCTCGACGAGAGCGGGGCGGAGGCGGGGACGCGGCGATGGTCACTGACCGAGGCCGGCGTCCTGTTCGCCGACGGCATCGCTTCTGAGTTCATCGCCCGCATCGGCTGAGTCATCCTCATCGAGTCGCGGGCTTTGATCCGGCAGGTCCGGGCGAGGGAGCTTGAGCTTGCGCAGGAGCGATCGCAGATCGCGCGGCCACGCCGAGCGGATATCGATTGGCTCGCCGGTGACCGGATGGTCGAAGGCGAGGCGGTGGGCGTGCAGGGCGAGGCGGGGGGCGGCGTTCTTGAGCGTCGGCGGGGCGTAGAGCTCGTCGCCGAGGACCGGCGCGTTGATCGCGTTCATGTGCACGCGGATCTGGTGCATGCGCCCGGTGATGGGGCGGGCTTCGACGAGCGCGGCGTACGGGGACTCGGCGAGCAGGCGGTAGGCGGTCAGGGCGGGCTTGCCCTCGGTGCTGATCTTGGCGCGTTTGACGGAGGTGTAGCGGTCTTTGCGCCGGACCGTTTCGTCGATGGGCAGGCGGATGACGCCCTTGGGCTCGGTGGGGGCCTTTTTGACGACCGCCCAGTAGAACTTGCGGACGGTGCGCGATTCGAAGGCGGCGCGGAGGGCGTCGTACGCCTGGTGGGAGAGGGCGACGACGAGCAGGCCGCTGGTCTCGCGGTCGAGGCGGTGGACGAGCCCGTGGTCTCGTTTCTCGCCGAGCTGGCTGAGGCGTTTTTCGTGCAGCGCGTACAGGCCGTTGAGCAGGGTGTCGTGCTGGTGGCCGACGCCGGGCTGGGTGACGCGTCCCGAGGGCTTTTCGATGACGAGGATGTGCTCGTCTTCGTGATGGACGGCGAAAGTGACGCGCGGGTTTGCAGAGACTTGCGGCAAGGGTTACTCCACGCCGCAGGCAGCGAAGTCGAGGTACCAGCGGAGCTCGCCGCCGATGGGGCGGAGCGAGCCGAGGCTCATGGGATGGTCGGACTCGTCTGCGGCGAGGGAGATCGCGTCGCGCGAGCGTTCGCCGGTGGCGAGGACGGCGATGAAGCGCGAGGCGTTGACGAGCCGACGGGTCATGCCGACGACATCGCCGTCGATGGTGATGAGGGGGTCGTGGTCGCTCTCGCCGGGGAGCGGGCAGGTCGGGTGCTCGCTGAGGCGCGGGGCGAGGAGGACATAGTCGAGGCGGTCCTGGCCCTTCTCGCGCCAGGCGAGGTTCTCCTGGAGGGTGGCCTCGTAGGCCCGGGCGGGCTCGGGCGAGTCGCAGGGGACGGGGTGCATCTGCTCGGGCGGGATGTCGGAGTGGTCGAGCAGCCAGTCGCGGACATCGCGGTAGGCGCTGGCGGGGTCTGCGGGGTCGAGGTGGCGGTCGGCGACGAGCCAGATGTGGGTGCGCTTCCAGGGGAAGGCCCGCATGGGCGGGTCGACCATGAGTCGCCGGTAGACCGGGGCGGTCGCGGGGCCCGCGGTCAGGGCCATGTGGAAGTCTCCGAAGGCGCGGACGCAGCCCAGGGCGTGGATGAGCAGGTCGGCGGTCAGGGCGTCGACGACCTCGTCGAGCTCCTTGCGCAGGACCACGGCGCCGGGGAGGTTCGGCGGCGTGGGCTCGGGGGCGAGGTCGTAGGGGCTGCTCATGCGTTTGCTGCGATCTGCTGTGGGAGAACTACCATCGCAACTCTAGTGTCGGTGTTTGGGGCCTGCGTTACAACCCGGCCGCCGACAACACCCCGAACGGAGACGAGTCTTGCCCCCGATCGTCCGGATGATCGACGCCAACGCGAACCGTGCCTGCGAGGCGGCCCGGGTCCTGGAGGATCTGGCCCGGTTTGTGCTTGGCGACGGGGAGGTCGCGTCGGGGTTCAAATCGCTGCGTCACGACCTGCGGGGGGCGGTGGGGGCGGCCGGGATCGATCCGCTGATGCTCGCGGCGTGGCGGGATCCGGAGGGCGACCCCGGGACTCGGCTGAGCCATGAGGGGGAGGCGAGGCGGGCGGGAACGCCGGCGATCGCGTCGGCCGCGGCGGGGCGGCTGGGCGAGGCGCTGCGTGCGATCGAGGAGTCGCTCAAGACGATCGATGCGGAGCGGGGGCGGGAGGTCGAGCGGTTGCGGTACGGGGCGTATGCGCTGTCGCGCAGGGTTGAGCTTGCGCTGGGGACGGGGCGGGCGAGGCAGTGGCGGGTGTGCGTGCTGCTCACCGAGTCGCTGTGCGTGCATCACGCGTGGGACGAGGTTGCGCGGCTGGCGATCGAGGGCGGGGCGGACTGTTTGCAGCTTCGCGAGAAGTCGATGGAGGGCGGCGAGTTGGTCGAGCGTGCGCGGGCGCTGGTGGTGATCGCGAGGCCGGCGGGGGTGAGCGTGATCGTGAACGACCGGGTGGATGTCGCGCTGCTGAGCGGGGCGGACGGGGTGCATGTCGGGCAGCGGGATCTCGGCGTTCGGGATGTGCGCCGGATCGCTGGGGCGGGGCTGCTGGTGGGGGTGTCGACGGCGGATCTGGCGCAGGCGAGGCGCGCGGTTTCGGATGGGGCGGACTCCATCGGGTGCGGGCCGATGTTTGCGAGCACGACGAAGGCGAAGCCGGTGTTGAGCGGGCCGTCGTTTGTGCGCGAGGTTGTTGGGGATGCGGTGTGCGGGGGCGTGCCGCACTTGGCGATCAGCGGGATTACGCCGGAGAACATCGGGGTGTTGGTTGAGGCGGGCTGCCGTGGTGTGGCGGTGAGTTCGGTTGTGTGCGGTGCGGCGGATCCTGCGGGTGTTTGCCGCGAGCTTCGGGGTGCGTTTGATGGCGCGGACGGCGCATGAAAAAAGCGGGAAGCCGGGTGCGTACACAACCCGGCCCCCGCCCTCTCCTCCATGGCCGACCAGCGAGCGGGGACACAGCGGCCGGCCGCGGGGCGGCACTGTTCTCAGGCCTTCGGTTTCACCTCGACGGTTTGGGGCGTTCTGCGTCGTCTTGCCGCGATGATTTCGAGGTCTCGGAGTTCTTCGAGCAAGAGCGGCGGGAAGAGGCGGAGCCAGAGTTTCCACATGTCGCAGCGCTCCTTTCGGTTCGGCGCGGACTGGTGCGCGTCGGACATTGCGTGCTTTGATCGATCGGCGCGGCGTGATCGGCGTGGTGCGATGAGACCGCCCGCGATTCGCGTGATTCACTTGTTTCTTGCCGGATTCCCTAGGTCCCCACCCGGGTCTCCGGACGGCCGTTTCCGGCCAGACGAGAGTCGCTACGCGGGGTATGGGCGTGCGGTTGCAGGCGCGCAAGGGCTTGCGGCGAAACGACTTGTGGGTTTGGGTGGTTCCGCGTAGGCGGTGTGGTCAGGCGTTGGTGCTCGGGGGCTCCTTGCCGGTGAGCTCTTTGTAGAGCTCGTCGGTGATGCCCAGGTACTCACGCATGTGCGCGTCGTACATGGCTTCGTCCTGATCGCGGGAGAGGTCGAGGCGGAGTTCGTTGATGACCTTGGTGCCCTGGGCGATCCAGCCGTCGAAGGTTTCCTTGGAGATGTTGGCGTGGATCCATTCGCCGATGGGACCCTTGAAGGGCGGGCGCGGGAGTTTGGAGCCGGGGCGTCCGGTGCGCTGGCAGACGAAGGATCCTCCGGCGCTGGCGGTGGCCTCCTTGACCTTGACCTCGGGGATCGGCGCATCGAGCTGTTCGAGGAGCTCTTTCATGGCGTTCTGGGGCATGCGGTCGCCTCGCTCGGCGGCGGCCTTGTAGCCCTCGGTGAGGACCTTTGCGGCTTCATCTGTACGGTTGGCGGCCATGAGCGCGGCGCCGCAGAGCTGGTAGGCCTTGGTCATGGCGGGGTTGACCTCGAAGCAGCGTCTGTAGGAGGCGGCGGCGTCTTCGAAGCGCATGGCCTGGTTGTACGCGTTGCCGAGGGAGAAGTGCGCCATGTCGTTGTCGGGGTCTTCGCGGCACATGTTCTCGAACTGGGCGATGCGTGTGTCGAGGTCCATCGTCGGCTCCTGGGTGCTTGGTCGGATCGAACCATACGCGCCGAGAACGAGAAACGCCCCCGCCGGGCGTTGCCGCGTCGGGGGCGTCTGTTCTTGAAGGGTTTGTGTGGGCGCTGGGTTCAGCAGCCTGCGGCGAAGGCGGAAAGGAAGGCGAAGAAGTCGTCGGCGTCGATCACGCCGTCGTTGTTGAAGTCGGCGATCGGATCGCCGGCGGCGAAGAGGCTGAGGAAGAGGAAGAAGTCGTCAGCGTCAACGACGCCGTCGCCGTTGAGGTCGGGCGGGCATGTGGGGCCTGCGGCCTCGAAGGTGAGGCGGTTGATGGTGAAACTAGCGGTGGGGTTGCCGCCGGACGGGGCGAGAAATGACGAGGCGGAGATAGCGCGACCCCACGCGTCGTTGCTGGCGACGCGGTCGAGGAAGATGTTGGAGGTGATGTCGCTTCCGGGGTGGGAGTAGAGGATCACGAGATCGCCGCCCTGGTAGGTGTAGGGGTCGAAGGTGATCTCGTAGCCCCACGGGTTTGGCTCTGGGGCTGCGGGGCTGGTGTTCTCGAACGCTCCCTCGGGGATGGTCAGCGGGCCGCTGCGGACGAGCACGGCGTTGAGCATGTTGTCGGCGAAGGTGCTGCTCATGTTGAAGATGGGGTTTGCGGCCTCGGCGAGGGTGATCTGGTAGTCGGCCCATGTGGCGCCGCCGGGCGGGGGCCAGGTCGGGTCGTTTGATGCGCTGATGCTGGCGCGCCAGGTGACGCCGGTGATGGTCATGCCGGGCATGAGTCCCTGTGCGGCGAGTTCGAATTCGGTGAACTGCTGCTGGTAGGTGCGGGCGTTGCCGGCGTCGCGGGTGAGTGTGTTGAGGCCGCCGGTGCCTCGTTCGTTCGCTTGGGCCCCGGGCACGACGGCGAACGATTGGGCCGAAGCGGAAGCGGCGAGCCCGGCGACAGCGAGAGCGGCAAGAGCGGTTGGAATTCTGGTCACGATCGGTCTCCTCGGTTCAGATGCGCTCGTTGGCGACCCCCACGACGAGGGCCGAAACGGATGGTGTTGTGCTACTTTGCCGGATTTCGGCGGCTGTGTCAAGCCTTTGCCGGCGGAGGGGCCGGACCGTGTGCGCATGAGAAAGGCTCCCGCCGAAGAGGACGGGAGCCTTCTGGAAGCCGGTCGGTGTTGTCTTGCGCGTCTCAGCGGCGCCTGCGGAGTGCGACGAGGCCGCAGATTCCAAAGAGCGCCGAGGCGCCCGGAGCGGGGACGAAGCTGAAGCGTGTGATGATGAAGCTCGAAGTGGGGCTTCCGCCGGTGGGGGCCTGGAAGCTGCTTGCGCTGATGGCGCGTCCCCAGGCGTCGTCGCTGCTGACGCGGTCGAGGAAGATGTTGCTGTTGATGTCGCTGCCGTTGTGGGAGTAGAGGACGACGAGGTCACCGCCCTGATAGGTGTACGGGGCGATGGCGATCTCGGGGCCCCATGGGTTCGGGTCGGGCGCCGCGGGGTTGTCGTTCGCGAAGGAGTTCTCGGGGATGTGGAGCGAGCCGCTCTGGACCATGACGGGGTTGAGCATGTTGTCGGCGAAGGTGCTGCTCATGTTGGAGATGGGATTCGCCGCCTGGGCGAATGTGATCTCGTAGTCGTCCCATGTGGCGCCGCCCGCGGGGGGCCAGGTCGCGGGGTTGGAGGAGGTGATGCTGGCGCGCCAGGTGATGCCTGTCATGGGCATGCCGGGCATAAGCCCTTGAGCGGCGAGCTCTGCCTCGGTGAACTGCTGCTGATAGGTGCGCGGGTTGCCGCTGTCGCGGACGAGGGTGTTGAGCCCGCCGTTTCCACGCTCGTTGGCGTTGGCCTGGGGCACGACGGCGAAGTCCTGCGCCGAAGCGGCGCCGGAGGCTGCCGCGAGGGCGGCCGCCGCGAGCACAATGGGGATGGGACGCATGCTAAATCTCCTCCTGCCGGAACATTTGTTATCTGCACTCCCCACGACAGAGGCGTGCAATACTCTCGCGTCGCAGTTTGCCATGATCGGCGGGGGATCGTCAATACCGAACACGGGAATCCGTTGTAAAAGCTGGGTGTTCGTGATCCCGGGCGATGTTTATTGGACCTTGATGGGCTTGGTCTTCAGCATCAGGAACAAGAAAAGTGCCCGCGGCTGGAACCGCGGGCACTCATAAGTAGCGGCACAGTGTCTGAGACTCGGCTCAGCGGCGGCGGCGGAGGGCGACGAGGCCGCCCAGGCCGATCAGGGCCGCAGAGGCCGGCGCGGGGACGATCTCGTAGTGGACCGAGCCGGAGAAGGCGCGGGGCGAGAAGATGCTGCCGCCGAAGGCGGAGGACGCGGTGGTTGCGTTGTTGCTGAAGAGTTGGAGCGTGCCGTCGGTGTAGAGCTCGTCGGGCGGGTTGGAGCTGTTGCCGTAGTAGCGAATGCCGCCGGATTCGAGGGCCTGGAGGTAGACGGCGACGGTGCCGCCGTCGGGGACGACGATGCTGGAGCTCAGGGGCATCTCGGAGGTGACAGCGGTCCCGTTGCGGGTGACCATGAGCGTCTGGGTGAGTGTCCAGCCGGCGGGATCCGTGTTGTTGCCGACATAGGTGCCCGGGCGCGTCCAGACCTCGATGGGGACATCGGTGCCGACGGTGCCGCTCAAGCCCGAGAAGTCGAACTGGTTGACGACGAGGAACTCGCCGGCGGGGGAGAGGTCGGTCAGGTCCATCCAGACGCCGCCGCTGCCGTTGTTGTTGGGCACCTGGGTCGTCAGGACATTGGCGTGCGCGGCGCCGGCGGCGAGCAGGACGCCGGCCGATGCAAGGGCTGTTGTGCAACGAATCATAGCTCTTCTCTCCTTCATTTCGTTACTCGAAGTACCCGGTCCACGAGTCCCGGGCGAAGCCCGCCGCGCCCCACGAAAGGCGATCGAGACGCGAGCGATGCAGATCTCTTGATCCACAAACTAGAGGAAGCTTGTTTGTCAAGCAAGGGGTTCGCTGCTGAAAGTGCGGGATTTCAGGGTCGCGGGACCGTCGAAGAACCGTTATCGGGTCATTTGGATCAGCGAGCGGACGCCATGGATTCGTCTCATCTTGTTTGTTCGAACGATGGACAACGGGGTGCGGGTGATGGGGGTGCAACTCTTCGGCGGTCCGTGCCGCGGATGTGTGGGGCGTGGAATGCGCAGCACGGGCGTCTCGGCGTTGCGAGAGTGTTCGGGCCCGGGGTCACGGGTCGACGCTGCGCCGGGGCGGGTATGCCGATGCACAGATCGATCGCGGTGCGCCGATGCAACTGGTGGAGCGACGCGTCAGCGACCGGGCCCGGTGAGGGGCCTGCTGATGTGGTGGTCGATGATTCTGCCGTGCTCGTTGAAGACCTTGAGGTCCTGGGTCTCGCCCTTGATGGTCAGCAGGATGAAGTGGCGTTCGGAGATGGACTTTGCGAGGTAGGGGGTTTCGGCCGCGGCGTGGACCTCGCGCGTCGAGACGCCCCATGCGCCGTCGCCGACATAGACGATGCCGTCGGGGTTTTCGCGTTCGGTCTTGATGGGAACGGTGCGCTTGTAGGCGTGGTCGTGGTTTTCGAAGGCGATGCGGACGCCGTAGCGCTCGAAGAGGGGGATCCAGTGTTCGCGGATGCGTGTGGGGACGGCGCCGAAGAAGTCTCGGACGGAGGGGAAGGCGGGGTAGTGGTAGACGGGGATGATGTGCGGGACGCCCTTGCGCTCTGCGATGATTTCGGCGAGCCACTCGGTCTGTGCGCCCTCGACGGGGCCGGAGTGGTCTGAATCGAGCAGGATGATGCTCATGTAATCGCCGAAGTCGAGCGCGGCGTAGCCGGGGTGGCCGGGGAAGGCGAACATGTTGAAGTAGTAAGGTGCGATCGTGTCGCGGTACTCGTCGGTGTTTTCGTAGGAGTCTCTGCCGCGCTGAGCGCCCCAGTAGAAGCCCCCGACGATCTCGTGGTTGCCGATGCCCATGAGGACGGGGATGACGCGTCCGTCTTCGAGGATGAGGGTGTCGTTCATCGCTCTGAAGAAGGAGTGCCAGCGTCCGACACGGTCTTCGCGTCCGTCGGCGTAGGCGAGGTCGCCGCCCCAGACGATGAAGTCTGGGTCCATGCGTGCGGCCTCGGTGTTGACGCGGGCCATCCACTCGTAGCGGTGATGGACATCGCCTCCGACTGCGATGCGGATGGGGCGTTCGTCGGCGGTCGCGGGCATGGTGCGGAAGCGGAGGGTCGGGGTCGAGGCGCCGCGCTGGTCGCGGAGGATGCGGAACTTGTAGTCCGAGTCGGGCCGGAGGCCGGTGAGTTCAACGGTGTAGATCGGGCGTCCGACGAAGACCATCGGGTGGCGGGAGATCTCGGCCTCGCGGTAGTCGTCCGAGCCGGCGGGGGCGTAGACGAGCTTGACGGAGGGGTCGTGCTCGTCGAAGTGCCACTGGATGGTCATGGTGGTGGTGGGGTCGCGCTGCCAGGTGAGGTAGAGGGCGGGTGGGATCGCCGTGTCCTCGGTGACGGTCAGTTCGACGCCGAGGCAGATGTCGCTGCTGCGCAGGGATTGGTTGTGGACGCTGGCGGCCAGGACATTGCGCCCTCGCCTGAGGAGGGCGGGGTCGAGCTCGAACTCGGCGTCCTCGATGGAGGGGTTGGTCCAGGTGGTGGTGAGCGTGGCGTGGGTGATCTCGCCCTCGGGCATCAGCTCGGTGCGCCCGAGCTCGACGCCGTTGAGGTAGAAGACGGCGCCGTCGTCGATGATGTGTCGGAGGTTGAGCGAGACGCCTTCTGTGGGGCCTTCGTAGTTGAACTCGGTGCGGAAGTAGTAGGCGGCGAGGTTGGGGTTGAGCTCGGTCTGCAGGCCGGGCTCCGGCCAGCGGCCTCTGCGGTCGGCGGTGTCGTAGCCGAGGAGGGCGGGGCCTTCGCTCCAGCCCGAATCGTCGTAGTCGGGTTGGGTCCATTCGGCGCCGAGGTCTTCGTCGCTGTCGTGGTAGCGCCAGTTCGCGTCGAACTCGATGAGGACAAGGCCGTCCCTTGGCAGGTCCGCCCGCGCTGCGACGGGCAAGACCAGGGCGAGCAGGACGGCCAACAGGAGCGGACGCCGGAGCGTGGAGGGGTGCATCATGGAGGGTCGGATTTCGTGTGAGAGCGGCTTGGGTGGCGGTCGAGAAATCGGTGGTCGGTGGTCACACTATTAGAATCGGCGCCGTCCGACAAGGCGTCGCACGCGGCTATGCTGGCGGGCGGAGGAGAGGATCGGGTAGGGTTTGGAACCGGACCGATGACGCCGAGGCGGAAGGAAGTATGAGCCAACCCGACGAAGCCGCCCGGGAGCGGACGCTCCGCGAGATCATCGAGCATGCGTTGTCGAGCGGCGACATCCCTGGCGCGAAGGCGTTGATCGACCGTTGCGAGGGCGCGGGGATCACACGCGAGCGTGCGAAGGCGGCAGTCTCGGACCTGATCGGGCGCGATGAGGTCTGCGCCGCGTGGGCGGACTGGACCTCGGTGACCGATCGTGAGGAACTCCGGCTGCGTCTGGATGCGGTCGCGGGCTCGCCCCATTGGTCCGAACAGCTCGCGTCGTTTGTGACCTTTTTCTTCCGCGCCTCGGTCGCCGATCTCTATCAGCCGGCGGCTGTCGCGCTGGGGCGGCACCTGCACCGCTCCGAGAGCCTGCGGTCGTACATCGCGGGGTACTCGAAGGATCGCGGGGTCGCGCTGGACAAACCCGTGAAGCTCGGCGGCGGTCGGACGCAGCGCCGCGTGCTCATCATGCTCAGCGCGGCGCGCGGCATGCCGGACTCGGGACTCGGGCTGGCGCCGATGCCGCTGAAGACCGAGTCGGGCGGTCGTCGGGCCGAGCTTCCCGAGATCGCGTCGGACCTCGCTGTGACGCTGCAGGCGATCGCGCTGCTTGTCGACGGATCGCCGGATGACGATCAGGCGCGGGCGATCGCCGAGGACGCATTGGACCGCACGCCGGCGATCGTGCCCGGGCAGGCGGGGCGGACGGTGCTGCAGCGGTACGGGGCGTTGCTGCTGAGGTGTCCGGGCGGTTCGACACCCGATCGCTGGCGTCGGATGTTTCTGGCGCAGCTCGAACACCTGCGTTCGCGCCCGGGCGAGGCGTACGCCGAGCGCGTGGCCGGGCTGATCCGCGCCGACGAGTTGCTGCGGACAGGGGCGTTGCTCGACGACGCGTGGGGGGCCGTGGCGTTGGGCGTCGTCGTCGAGGCGTGCCCTCCGCTGGAGCGAGCTTTCTTCGCGTCGAGGATGCTGCTGTGGCGCAGGCGGGAGCGGGGGGGCGACCCGTCGTGGCGGGAGGCGGCGATCGACGCCTCTGAGGGGACGGCGCAGCCCGGGCGGGCCGAGGGCGTGACGGTCGCTGGTGTTGTCGGCTGGGTCTGCCGAAGCGCGGCGGCGAGGGAGGCAGACCGGTCGCTCTTTGCGGGGGCGGAGGCGGAGCCGCCCGAGCTTGTTCTGCTCGACCGGCTGCTGTCGTGCATCGAGTCGCGCGAGCGTTGGGCCGCGTTCGACGATCAGACAAGGGCGCTGCTGACTGCGCTGCTGCTCGACGCGGCCCGCCACCTCGACGCAGGGAGCGGGGCGGCGGCCACGCTGCGTCGGCGGGGGGTGATCGCCCCCCAGAGCGACGGGGCGGGGGCGGGCGACGCGTTGCTCTCGCTGGTGCTGCTGCGGGTGCTCAACTGGGGAGGCGCCGGGGCGTCGTCGTTTGTCGATGTGCGCACGATCCACCGGATCGACGATGCGCGGGTGCTGCTGGCGTTGCTGCCTTCAGGTGAGCGGAGCCCGGTGCTGTCGGTGATCGCCGACGCGATGGAGCACCAGCTCCGATGGCGCCTGCGCCGTGAGGCGTCGTTCGCTCCGGACGCGTTGCTGCGCATGGCGCTGGTGCGCCGCCCGCACGCCTCGTTCTTCGAGTCGCTCTGGGGCGTGTGCACGGGCAGGACCTACAAAGACAGCAAGGGCGAGGAGGTGGATGTTCCTCGCCTCGTCGCCGACGCCGCGGCGGACGCCCGCTGGCGGTCGGAGGCGACCCCCGCGCCCGTGTTCGCCGACGCGGGAGACCGGGCCGACGGCCAGCGTTTGCGAGCAGAACTCGCGTCGCTCGCCGAAGACGCGCCGGACCTGCGCGAGCGTGTGCTGCGTCTGGCGGGCCTCATCGGCGATCCGTCCGGTGAGCGTGCGGCGAGCCGCGGCACACTGATCGGACTCCTCGAACAGACCGGGGCGCAGCACGAGCCGTTCGCGCTCTACGGGTACCCCGCGTGGAGCGTCGGCACGCTGGCGGAGCTCGAGGGCGAACTCGCCAAGGAGCTCGCGCGTGCGAGGGTGCTGGTGTCGCGCTCGCTGCCCGAGACATGGTCGGGGCTGAACGCGTCGCGCGAGGCGCTGCTGTCGGTGAGGGCTTCGCTCGACCGGATCGCTGGAGAACTGGTCGCGGCGCTGCCGCGCGTCGAGGCGGCGCTGCTCGGTTCGGCGGTCGCGTCGATGCACCGCGAGCTGTCGCGCTGGGCCGAGTTGCTCGGGGAGATCGCCGAGGCGTGGTCCGAAGCTTCGATGCAGCGGGCCGATGCGGGCGAGCTCGTCTCGGCGATGGCGCGGGTCGCGGCTGTCGACGCCGTCACGGTCCGGAGGCACCTGCTCGGGGTGCTGTGGCGGTCGGCCCAGGCCGGCGCGGCGGACGCCGAGGCGCCCTCGGAGGCGTTCGGCGTTCGGCGTGCGTTGCTCGACGGCCTGCTGGTGCACGGGGTATACACCGGCGCGAGCGACGACCGCGAGATGCTCTGCGAGATCGCTACCGAGACCTGGGTTTCCCTGCTGCAAGACGCGTGCGGCCGCAACGAGGAGGCCCGCGTCGTTGCGCTGATCGAGGCCCCTCGCTACAGCGAGCTGAGGCGTCGGCCTTTGGCGGCCGACGCGATGCGCGACGCGTCGAAGTGGTGCCTCGACCGCTACCTGACCGGCCCGGCCTCGTCGATCGCCCGCGACCTCGACCCGCTGGCCCGCCGGCGCGGGGCGCTGGGGCGGCTGGCGGTGCACTACTCGACGGTTTGGGTCTCGCTGCTGATCGGCGCGATCTTCATGCTCGATTTCGGCGACGCCTGGACGGAGATGGCCGAGAACCGCGACGCGCTTGGCATCGCGATCACATTCGCCGCGGGCATCGCCGGCGCGTTCGGGTACATCTATTGGAACCTCCGGCGCAAGAGCTCGCTCAGCCCCGGGCAATCGGTGTCGGAGCAGCGGGCGTCGCACCGGAGGCGTGCCGCGGCGTTCGCGGGCGTCTGTTTGCTGTACTCGCTGGCGGCGACGGGCGGGCTGTGGCTGCTGCTGTCGGGGACGGACGCGGTGGTCAAGGGCGCGGGCGCGATCGGGCACATCATCGTCTGGTCCGGCTTTGCGATGTTTGTCGGCGTGTTCTTCGGGCTGATCGCGGGCGATACTTGACCATTGCGGCTCGGCGAGGGCGCGTGGAAAAGAAACGCCCCCGCAGGACAAGCCTGCGCGGGGGCGCCTGTTCTTCATCAAGACCCTGCGCTGTATTCAGCAGCCAGCGGCGAAGGCGTTGAGGAACTCGAAGAAGTCGTCGGCGTCGATGACACCGTCGTTGTTGAAGTCTGCGCGCGGATCGCCGTCGGCGAAGAGGCTGAGGAAGAGGAAGAAGTCGTCGGCGTCGACAACGCCGTCGCCGTTGAGGTCCGGCCGGCAATCCGAGCCGTCTGTGATGAGCTTGATGATGCTGAAGTTGCCCTGCACCGGGCTCGGGCCGGTGCCCTGCCAGATGTTGGCGAACTCGGTGAGGTAGCCCGGCTCGGAGGTGCCGACCGCGTCGTTGTTCCTGAAGCCCTGGTCGTGCCCGGTGTGGAGGACCTGGACGACGAGGTTGCCTCCGGCGTAGTGCCAGGGCAGGTCGAGCTCGATCTCGGGGCCGAAGTCGTTGGGCGCGCCGCCGACGGGGAAGCTGAACGGAGTGACGACCAGCGGTCCGGTGCGGACAAGGTCTTGCGGTCCGACGACATTGGCGAAGAAGTCGAACTGTCGGCTCGATGGGTTCACGCCGTCGCTCAGCAAGATGTCGTAGGAGAAGAAGGTGAACTCGACGACCGGCCACGCGTCGGTGGCCGAAGCGGGCAGGCGGAACGCGATGGCGGTGATGTCCTGGCCGACGATGTCGGTGAGCTGGGACTCGCGGATGATGAACTGGTTGGTTCTGGCCTGGCCGTGGATCGGGCCGAGGAAGGTGCTGGGGCCCGGGGTGTTCTCGTAGCCGTTGGGGATCACGACCGAGTTCTGGGCGAGGGCCGCGCCCGCTGCCAGCAGCACGGTGGCGATGGGGGCTTTGTTGGTCAACATTGGAATCTCCTTCTCTCCTGGATAGGGAACAAATTCTAAGGGCCCGCGTTCGGGCCGGCGAGCGAGGCTCGGCCGTTTTCGACTCAGCAGCCCTGAGCGAACAGGTTAAGGAACAGGAAGAAGTCGTCTGCGTCGATGACGCCGTCGTTGTTGAAGTCGGCCCGCGTGTCGCCGGCGGCGAAGAGGCTGAGGAAGAGGAAGAAGTCGTCTGCGTCGACGACGCCGTCGCCGTTGAGGTCGGGCGGGCATGTCGGCGCGCCGCCCTCGGTCAAGAGCTTGACAACGCTGAAGTTGCCCTGGAGGACACTGCCGGTGCCCTGCCAGCACGCGGAGAACTCGGAGCCATAGCCCAAGGGGGCGCCGCTGGAAGCGGTGATCGCGTCGACGGAGGTGCTGGTGCCGGAGAAGCCGGAGTGAGCGATCTCGATGACGAGATTGCCGCCGTTGTAGGTCCAAGGCGTGTTGAAGCTAATGTCGACGCCGAACTCGTTGGGTGACGCGCCGCCGGGGAAGGCGAACGGGCTGATGACCAGCTCGCCCTGGCGGACGACAGTCTGCTGGCCGATGACATTGGCGCCGAAGTCGAGCTGGCGATCGGCGGGGTCCACGCCGTCGCTGAGCAGGATGTCGTAGTTGAAGAAGGTGACCGTCTCGTTCGGCCAGCCGGTCGTCACCGTCTGGTTTCGCCTCCAAGAGAGGCCGGTGATGTCTTTGCCGACGATGCCGGTCAGTTGTGACGAGTGGATGATCAGTTGGTTCGTTCTGACCGAGTTGGCGAGCGGGCCGAGGAAGGCGCCGGTGCCGGGATCGTTCTCGAAGGCGTTGGGAACGACGATCGAGTCTTGCGCCGAGGCCGAGCCGGCCGCGGCGAGCAGAGCGCAAACAAACAGTCGCATGGTCATTGCTTCATCACTCCTCTGTTGTGCGAACAAACGCTCGCACGGGTCAGAAATCGACACCGCCGCCACCAACATCGGGACGGTTTGGCTCGCGGCCTCGGCATTGATATGCATGTGATATCCGAATCGTCGCGGGGATACAAGCCCGTTCTCGGGGCTGCCGCGGTGAGGCGATAGGTGTCGGGGAAGGTCATTCGCGAGGCGTTCGGCTATCGGTTCAGCCACCAGATCGCCGCGTTGAGGGCAGCGGCGAAGCCCGTCCACCCGAGGTACGGGGCCAGCAGCCACGCCGCGAGGGGCAGGATGCGCCCGAACGCCCACGCTGTCGCGAGAATCGCCGCCAAAAGCAGCACGATCCCGACCATCGCGGCCCCCGGGCTCTTCAGCCCGAAAAAGAGGACCGGCCAGAGGGCGTTGAGCGCGAGCTGTGATGCGTAGCAGCCCAGAGGCAGCCTCATGGACCGATCCAGCGTCCGCCCGGCCCGATCCGCAAGCCGCTTCCAGACGAGGAATGCCGCGATCCCCATCAGGATGTAAAGGACCGTCCAGACAGGTCCGAAAACCCAGGAGGGCGGGTTCCACGGGGGCAGCGTGAGCTCCTCGCGGTACCAGGTCCCAACAGACCGTCGCGTCGCGAGGCCGCCGATCAGTGGCGCCGCGAGCGTGGCGAGGGCGACGGCCAGCGCGGCTGAGATGGTCTGCCCCCGCGTTCGCATCGTGTTGAGGATATCTGAACCGATTCCGACTCGGATTCTTCAGTTGCGCATCGGGGTCGGTAGCGACAGCCCGCGGCGCGAAATACGATCTCTGAGTCCGATGCCTGCGCCCGCTCGCGTGGGCGGGCTTGGGCTTCGAGAGAGACCGCGGAGCTTCGCGCTCCGTGCAACGAAGAGGAGACCGAGATGCGTTGTACACGCGAAAGGCTTGTGCTTGCCTCGCTGATCCCGCTGTGCGCCGGCGCCGCCTACGGCGTACCGTCCTTCACGCCGCTGCCGTTCGAGCCGGGCGAGGACTTCAGCCTCGTCACCTCCGTTTCAGACGACGGGCGGTTCATCGGCGGGCACACATCCGGGCCGACCGCGACCGGCTTGACGCCGATCATCTGGGACGGGCTGACGCGCAACACGCTCTCGCTTCCGACCGGGTTCGAGGCCGGCGGCGCGTACATCAACGCCATCTCCGGGGACGGGAGTTCGGCGGTCGCCATCGGGCTCGGGCCCGACGGGTTCCGCGGCGTCCGCTGGGACGGCGCCGGCACGCCGCATGTCCTCTCGACGGCGCCCGGCACATTCAGCAGCTTCAACGCGATCAACTTCGACGGGAGCGTCGCCGGCGGCTTTGTCAACCAGACCTTCTTCGGCCCGGTCTCCGACGGGCTGGTCTGGACGAGCTCCGGAGGCGAGCAGAACATCGGCAACATCCCGGGCTTTCAGGGCGAGGCGAGCATCACCGGCGTCACCAACGACGGCTCGCTCTTTGTCGGGTTTGCGACCCAGAACCACCGCGTGCCCGTGACATGGACCCAGAGCGGAGGGTTCGAGGTGCTGCCCGGCGTGCCGATGGCGCCTCCCGGCCCGCACATCGGCATGGCGATCGATGTCTCGGCCGACGGCTCGACTGTTGTCGGCGCGCTGGAGATCGACGGCAGGAATGTCCCGACCTTCTGGGACTCGACGCGCAGCCCCACGCTGATCGACCTGCTTCCGGGTTTCCAAGTCGGCGAGGCGATCGCAGCGACCGACGACGGCTCGGTCGTCGTGGGCCACTGGCGTGAGACGCCGACCTCCGACGAGCTCGGCTCGCTCGCGTTCATCTGGGACGCAGACAACGGCGCGCGTCCGCTGGGCGATGTGCTGGTGAGCGAGTACGGGCTGGATCTGCAGGGCTGGACGATCAATGTCGTCAACGACATCACGCCCGACGGGTTGACGATGGTCGGCTCGGGGCTGAACCCGATGGGCGAGCTGCAGGCGTTCCGCGTGGTGATCCCCGCGCCGGGATCGCTCGGAGCGCTGGCGATCTCGGGCCTGCTGCTGTCGCGACGCAAGCGCTGAACGACGAAAAGAGCCAGACGAACAGGGCCAACAGGAGCCGCGGCGGTCTTGATCGGGGCCGCCGTTTCTCTTGCGCGCCGCCGGGGAGCCCGTGGGCCCCGGTGTTGGCCGACGACTGCATCCATCGGAGGATTCCCGACCCGTTGGTCCCGCTGTTTCGGGCGGCTCCCCCGCCTTCTGCCGTCAAACCCGCCCGGAATCCGCGGTCGCGGCGGCTCGGAGAAATACAGACGGGCCCCGGCTGGTTTTGCTCAACCCGAGCCGGACGCGTGCGGCAACACTGCCGCCGGTCAACGGCCCGGGACAGATTCGGGCAAGAGCCCGAGATCCACAGTCCTGACACACGGAGAACAGTCACATGACACGCAATCTGCGCAATCTTACCGCTTCCGGTCTCGCGTTCGCAGTCGCCGGCGCTTCGGGCGCCGCCATCGCCGGGCCCAACACCAACCGTGCCGACCATCAGCGGGGCGTTCAGCAGGCGACAGAACGGGCCTACGCCGCCGATCACCACGACCGGCGAGACAAGGCCGACAAGGACGAACACGCCACGCTCAAAGGGATGCGCGTCGGCGTGCTGACCGGAGAGGGTCTGCACGACATGGAGACGCTCGCCCCGATGGCGTACCTCAGCAACCGCGGCGCGAAAGTCACCGTGATCGGGGTCGAGCGCGGCGTCGTGGACGCGTACAACAGCGACATCGAGCTCCGCATCCAGAAGGGTGTTGATGAGGTCGAGGTCGACGATTTCGACGCGCTGGTGCTCCCCGGCGGACGCGCGCCCGACAACATCCGCGAGCACGAGGGCGTGGTCGAGTTCGCCGGCGACTTCTTCCGCACCGGCAAGCCCGTCGCCGCGATCTGCCACGGCCCGCAGGTGCTCGTGACCGCGGGCGTGCTCGACGGCTTCGAGACGACCTGCATCTCGTCGATCGCCGACGAGGTTGAGGACGCGGGCGCCAGGTACACAGACCAAGAGGTCGTCCGCGACCGCAACCTGATCACCTCGCGCCTCCCCGAGGACATCCCGGCGTTCGTCGCGATGATCGAGGAGGTCATGGTCGAGACGCGGGTCGCCGCGGCCGACCGCTACGGCGGGTGACCGCCCGCCCGGCCTCGTGCCGGTCAGACTCACCGGAACGCAACCCACGCCCGGCGTGCTCCTTCGGGGCCCGCCGGGCTTTCTGTTGGGCCGACAGATCGCGTCGTCGGGAAGAGGCCAAAAGATTCGACCGGATCGCGGGGAATCGTCGATCGATGGTGATGGAGGGGCCGTGATGGAGCGCGGGCCTCGCGTCAGAAAACGAGAAGAGAAAGGGACGGGATGATTCGGCCTCTGAGAAGCACCGGCGTGATCGCGCTCGTGGTGTGCGTTGTTCCCGCCCAGGCGGCGCCGTTGATCGCTGAGATCCCCGGGCTGCCCGGCAGTCATTTCAGCAACGCCGCGGCGGTGTCGGACAGCGGGCTTGTCGTCGCCGAGTCGATGACGATCGAGACCGGGACTGTTCCGTATTTCTGGGACGGCGGTTCGGCCCGCTACCTCGATGTGCCGGCGGTGCTTGCGCCGTTCGGTGCGATAGTCGCCGGAATCTCCGGTGACGGCCGGTCCATCGTTGGTATGGGATTCATCGATGGGCGCGTCGTCGGTGTTCGCTGGAACGAGTCTGGCGCCGCGGAAGTTGAGCCGATTTCACCGGCCGGCTACGCTCGGTTGGGGGTCATCAATCGTGACGGAACGGTCGCCGGCGGCGTGATCTCGGCGGACATGCGGCCAGAGAACGCTCGCGCATTGGTTTGGACCTCCGGCGGCGGTTACCAAACCGTTACGCCCGGTCCCGGCGAGCCGATCGTGTCGGGTTTCACGGGCGTGAGCGCCGACGGGTTGCGGTTCGTTGGTGTCTCGGAGGAAGCGATCGGGGAAGTCGGCCGCCCGGTCGCCTGGAGCGAGGCGGGCGGCGCGTCGTATCTCTCCACGCTCGCGCATGGTTCGGGCAGGGGCCGGGCGAACGGGATCTCGGCGGACGGAAGCGTCGTATTCGGGTATCTGGAGGTCGATCCGTCGCTTGTGCCGGCCTACTGGGACGCGTCGGGCGAAGCTCACGAGATCAACCGGTGGGCGGATTACAACGGCGGCGAAGCGACCGCCGCGACCGAAGGCGGCGAGCTGATTTTCGGCAACTGGTGGCTCGGCCCGGATCCGGGTTCTTTCGACCGGCTGGCGTTCGTCTGGGACGCCGAGCACGGCGCCCGCCCGCTGGGCGAAGTGCTGGTGTCGGAGTACGGACTCGATCTGGAAGGCTGGACACTCGAAGTCGTGACAGGCGTGACACCCGACGGGCGGACGATCATCGGTCGGGGAACGGCGCCGTCGGGCTTCACGCAGGGGTTTGTGGTGGTGATCCCTGCGCCCGGCGTGCTGCCGGGTGTGTTGCTGATGGGGTTGGCGGGGTCGCGGCGTCGGCGGTGAGTTTGCGGGGACGGCCCGCCGCCGCTTGTCGAGAGATTCGTTCTGGTTGCGTGTGGTCAGCGCGGGCTTCGACGAGTGGCTTGCGATCGATCGAGCTTACAGAAAGGGACGGAGTGAAAATGGCGAGTGCCCGTGCTCTGATGGCTGCATTGATTCTGACTGCTTCCGGCGCTGCTGCGGCGCCGTCGTTCACACTCGTGCCGCCGATCCCCGGGAGCACACAGAGTTTCGTGAGCGGTGTGTCCGACGATGGTCGTATTGTCGGAGGGTACTCAAGCCCGAGATTCGGAGGCGATCCGTACAGATCGTTCCTGTGGGATGGAGCCGAACATCAGATATTGAATACACCCATGGACTTCTATCCGCTGGGCGCAATGCTCCGCGCCGTCTCTGGTGATGGTGCGTCAGCGGTGGGGTGGGGCCGGAATCAGAGGCTAGAAAGTTGGCGCGGAGTTCGTTGGCTCCATGGCGGGGCCGGCCTCGGCCTCGCAGCGCCGCGCGGCGAGTCGACCTCCCTTGCTGCATTGAACTACGACGCGAGCGTCGCGGTGGGCAGCATCGGCGGCGGCGGCGGACAGCCGAGCACGAATCTTGTGGAGTGGCGTGAGGGAATGCCGCTGCAAGTGCTGGGGCATCCGCAAGGTGCAACAGGGTACTCGGCGTTTTACGCCACAACCAACGCCGGCGACAGGCATATCGGTGTCTCAGAGATCGACGGACAACGCCGGCCCATCATCTGGGATGAGCTCGGTGGGTTCAGCGTGCTGCGGACGACGCTGAAAGGCTCCGGCTTGGGCATGGCGAGGGGTGTGGCCGCCAACGGCGGCACGATCGTCGGCCGACTCGAAGTCGATGGGCGATACCATCCGGCGTATTGGGATGAATCGCTCACGCCGCACCTGATCGATCTCCATCCCGACTACACCCACGGAGAAGCGATCGCAGTGTCTGACGATGGTTCGACCATCGTCGGCGTCTGGGCCGACCGATTCAATCACCCCTCCCATGGGAACTCTTCGCTCGATCTCGCGTTCATCTGGGACGAGGTGAACGGGGCGCGACCGCTGCAGGATGTCTTGGTTCATGAGTACGGCCTCGACCTCGACGGCTGGCGCCTTCACGCAGCGGTGGACATCACCCCGGACGGGCAGACGATCGTCGGCATGGCGCGGATCGACTTCGGCCCGTTCATGGGTTTCAAGGTCGTCATCCCCGCCCCCGGTGTGCTGCCCGTGCTCCTGCTGGGCGGGCTGGCGGCCTGCCGCCGTCGGCGCTGACCGCCGTGCGGTTGAGGATCGGTTCTGGGGCGGCTCAGCGGGAGCCGGAGCGTACAGCCGGGCGTCGCCGGGGTCAGAACGGGGCCGCCCCACACGCCCTCTCCGGGCATACCATCCGCCCGCGACCGCCGCCTTAGCTCAGTTGGTAGAGCAGCGGTTTTGTAAACCGCAGGTCGCCGGTTCGAGTCCGGCAGGCGGCTTTCCTGCTCCGGGGTGCGTCGGGACGCACCGAGGCGCAAAAACCCTTTGAATCAAGCGGTTTCCGGCGATCCGGTTCATCGGCCGGGCCTTCGCCGACGATGCGTAGCTCTGCACCGTCAGGCGCCGAAGTGAGCTCAGAATGTTGAACATATGTTGCACCATCGGGGCGGGGGTTGGCGTCGTGGGTGCCCGTCGCCAGCGCCTCGGCAGCCTCGGCAGAGTCGGGGGCGGATTCGCCCGGCAGGGCGTCGAGGGCCGAGGCGGCGTCCGCCAGTCGCACATGCGAATAGGTGCTCATGGTCAGCCGGGGATCGGAGTGGCGGGCGAGTTCCTGTACCACCCGGAGAGGCGTGTTGGAGCGGGCGAGCATCGAGCAGAAGGAGTGTCGGAAGGCGTGGGCGTCCACGCGACGCCCCTCGGCGTCCTCATGGCGCAGGAAGTCCGAACGCTCGCGGGCCTCACGATCGGCGGGGGTGCCCGCCTCGGCGATCCAGGCGGCGCGTGCGGCTTCGAGGTCTGCACGCACCACCGGGGCCATGTTGCTCGGCATCGACGGCCAGACGCGATCCCCGGGCTTCAGGGGTTCGATCACGGGCTTCAGAAGCCGCGCCAGGTCCGGGCGGATGGGCTGCACGGCCTCGCGCCGGTTCTTGGCGTAGGCGGCCCGCACGGTCACCGTGGGCGGGGAGTCTGAAAGGCGGAAGTCTCGGGCGGTCAGGCTGGCCGTTTCGCTCACGCGGAAGCCAGTGCCGAGCATGAGGCGGTAGAGCAGGCCGCGATGCTCGATGCGGATGCGGCGTTCCCCGGTGCGCAGCTCCCCCTTGCGGCGGTACCGCTTGGGGAGAACAACCGTCGCCGGCGCGCCGTCGACATACGCCAAGAGCCAACGCACTTCATCGGGCGAGAGCGCGCGGCGCTGGAGCCTTCGGCCGTCACCTTTCGCCGGCGGCTTGATGTGCCGGAGGGGATCGCGGGCGAGCCGGTTGGTCGAGGCCAGCCACCGCGTGAACGCCCGCAGCATGGCCAGGCGGACGCGGATCGTCTTTGACGAAGGTAATCCCTAGCCAATCTGGACCAGATCTGCGAGGATCTGGCGATGGCCAAGTGCCCAAAGTGCCTGTTTTCCAGGGCGTATCGGCTCGGTGACGGGCGGCTTCGGTGCCGGAAGTGTCGGCACCGATTCAGGACCGTCTCCGCGTGGGGCGCCAGCAGGCTCCCCGCCCGCGTCAAGAACCAGCTCCTCGAACGCTTCGTCCTGGGTGTCCCGGTCTACAGGCAACGCCACAGACCGCTGGCCAGCGCGCCGGCGGTCGAGCGGTTCTACCGCCTGGCCCGCGCGTGTATGGCCTACGAAGAGGGACTCAGGGAACCGTTCGGGGGCGAGATCGAGTGCGACGAGACCACCTTCGGCGGGGCCCGCAAGGGCAAACGCGGCTGGGGCGCCGCCGGCAAGGCCATCGTCTTCGGACTCATCAAACGCAACGGCATCGGCGATCGACCAACGCAGCAAAGCCGCTGTTTTGCAGCAGATCCAGGCGCACACACGAGAGGGCTCCCTGTACTACACCGACGAGTGGCAGGCGTACGCTACGCTTCGAACGAGGGGCGAGCATGTGCTGATCCGCAAGTCCAAGGGTCGGCCGGCGGGGCGCGAGCACATCAACGGCATCGAAGGGTTCTGGAGCTACGCCAAGAACTGGCTGTACCCCTACCGGGGCGTGCCGACGCGGTACTTCCACCTGTACCTGGCCGAAGTCTGCTACCGGTACAATCACCGTGACGAGGATGTGGTCCCGCTCCTGCGAGCACTCATGAAACGCGTCGACCGACAAGACGCACAGACAATCTTGGTCCAGAACCGTTAGGAATTACCAAGTGTTTCAATCCGCGCCCCCGGAGGGGGCGACGCTTCGATGTACGCCCTGGTCCGCTCCGCACCGGCGTTTCAATCCGCGCCCCCGTGAGGGGGCGACGGCGACAACCTCCGCCGTCGTGTCGCGCAGGCTCCAGTTTCAATCCGCGCCCCCGTGAGGGGGCGACTCGGCCTTGATCTGGCCCAGCTTGTAGCCGACAGGTTTCAATCCGCGCCCCCGTGAGGGGGCGACATGGCTCGCTGCTGACGATCCGTGCTGTCCTCGAGTTTCAATCCGCGCCCCCGTGAGGGGGCGACCGCCGTCACCTGCCGGTCGTAGCTCCACTCGTAGCGGTTTCAATCCGCGCCCCCGTGAGGGGGCGACCGATCCCAATCAAGGTCGTCGTATTTCAGGTTAGGTTTCAATCCGCGCCCCCGTGAGGGGGCGACTCCTTGCACTCGCGGGCTCTTGTTTTACCTGCCTCGTTTCAATCCGCGCCCCCGTGAGGGGGCGACGGGAGGGGTGGCGGAGGCTCGTTGGGAATCGTGGGTTTCAATCCGCGCCCCCGTGAGGGGGCGACGCGGCGCGGTTGTTTTCGTCGTCGAACCACGGGATGTTTCAATCCGCGCCCCCGTGAGGGGGCGACTTCAGGTACGCGTTCAAAGACTTCGTCGACGACGACGTTTCAATCCGCGCCCCCGTGAGGGGGCGACGCCGCCATTGTAAGCCGTTGCGGCTGAGGGGGGTACGCGCCGTTTTCCGCGAACCGATGGGCTTTGTAGCTCTCGGATTCGCCTCCTGGCGGGTGAGTTGGCGCGAAATGTCGCTTTTTCAAGAGGCTTGCGCCGTTTCGCGAACCTCCTCCGTCGGGCGGCTTGCTTGGGGTTCGCGGGAGGAGAGCAGCCTACACGATCAGGGGGGCGTCGGGGTCTGTCGAGCGGTCGACGCCCACATGCTCGACGCGTCGGCTCCACTCCTTGCCGAGAAGGTAGAACCGGAGGCTGTCGCGTTCGGTGTCGATGATCTCCGTCAGCTCCGCCTTGAGCGAGGCGTACTGGGCCGGTGTCAGCTTGCACTCGAAGACCGAGTTCTGGACGCGCTGGCCCCAGTTCTGGCAGAGCCTCGCGACGCGACGCAGGCGGCGTTGGCCTTCGGCGTCGATTGTGCTGACATCGTATGTCACGAGCACATGCACGGCTACTTCCAGATGAACGCGGGGTAGGTGTCCAGCTCGCAGCGGATGACGCGGCTGAGCAGCCTTGCTTGGATGTGCACCACCAAGCCCAGCGTCGTTTTTTCCTGGAGGTAGGGATGGGTGATTTCTTCTTGCTTTCGCTTCTGGTACGCGATGACCACGGCCCGGCGGGTTTCGTCGGACATGCGGACCGGTCCGGACTCGAGCACCTCGAAGCCCGATGCACCGATCTGGCGTCGGTTGATCAGCGAGAGCGCAAGGCGGTCGCAGAGCATGCTCCGCAGTTCTTCCATCAGATCCAGCGCCAGCGACGGGCGCCCGGGCCGGTCGCGGTGCAGGAAGCCGACGGCGGGGTCGAGCCCCGCGGCCTCGCAGGCGGATCGGGCGTCGTGCGCGAGCATCGCGTAGAGGAAACTCAGCAGAGCGTTGAACCGGTCGAGCGGGGGGCGGCGTGTCCGTCCGGTCATCAGGAAGTCGGCCCGGTCCGGTTCGGGGAGCGTCACCAGGTGGTCGAGGACCTTGAAGTAGTCGGCCGCGGCTTCTCCCTCGATCCCGCGGAGTTCGTCGAGGTCCTTCGCTCTCATCGTGCCCCTCGCGGCGTGCGCCAAGCGTGCGGTGCAGGACGCGAGGGCGTCGTCCGGGTCGCCGTGATCGCGTCCTGCGCGGAGCAGTGTGGTGCGAGCGTTGGCGATCTTGGCCGCCACCATGGGCGCGGCGATGGCCAGCGAGCGGTCGTCGTCGTCGGAGGTGCGGTACTGGTCGCGCCTGAGCAGCACATTGCCCGGCGTAAAGCCGCTGACCTTGGCCAGCAGGCGTCCTGATCGGTTGCAGAACGAGACCGATACGCCCTGCTCGGCGCACAGCGAGAGCGCCGGTGTCGAGGCGTTGACCCGCCCGAAGCAGACGACACCTCCGATGGTGTGCACCGGGACCCGGAGGCGTACCTCGCCGTCGATGCGGACCGTGAGATTCAGACCGTCTTTGGCGAGATACGCGTCCTCGGTCTGCACGAAGAGCGTGTTGAGGTGCTGTTTCATCCGGGGCTGTCCTCCGCAAGGGCAGTGAGCGACGCTTCGATCGATCTGGACAGATACAGGCGCGGATCGCGGGAGGGGCCGGTCCCCTTGGGCATGCAGAGGTTGAGCAATGAGCAGTTCTTGCACTTGGCGGCGTACCGCGCCCGCGGGGTGGTGTTCGAGCGGATGAGGCGGCGCACGCCGTCGATCGCATCGAGCGTCGTCTTGCGCAGGGATCCATCGAAGGCCACGCGCTCCCTCCTCCGCACCGCGTTGTAGAAGAGTTCGCCTTCGGGGATGTCACGCCCGGTCATCTCTTCCAGGCAGATGGCCTGCGCGCAGAGCTGGACCCGATCGGCGTCGATTCGCTTCGGTTTGCCCCGCTTGTGCTCGACGGGGCGGGGCGGGCGTGATTCCCGGCCTTCGTCGTCGAGGGGGAACTCGACACAGTCCGCTTTGCCGATCAGGCCGAGGCCCCGGTGTAGAAGCGGGAGTGCCCGCTCAGTGCGGATTCTTTCGGCTCCGGCGGCGGGCACGCCCCGGGTCCGATGCCCGGGGGTGTCCGCACGCCGGTGCAGCAACGCTCCCTCGACGGTTAGGCGGTTCTCCTCCCAGAGGCCGTCGACATGGATCAGCGCGCACTGCCTCGGGCAGAACAGGTAGTGCTGCAAGGCCGAGAGCGGGATGAGGTCGTGCTCGTCCATCGGGGCACGCGGATCGGGTCAGACCCAGCGTTCGACACTCACCCCCTCCGGCAGTTCCGAGAGCTGCTCGACGAACCGGAAGTCGTCTGCGGAGCGTGCCGGGCGGGCGCCCGAGACGACCTCTTCGACGGGTTCGGCCTTGACGCGGCTGAAGAGCTGGTCGGCGCGGGCGTTGCCGAGCTTGTGTTCGTGCTTGAAGGCGTAGCAACGCACGGGGGTCATGATGCCACGCGACGCGGAGCGGTCGTGGTCGAACATCTGTGAGAGCGCATCCTTCAGCAGGGCCAGGTCGTCCTCGCTGAAGCCGGTGCCGTGGCGGTCCGGGTCGGCGAGGCTGGGGCTGATGTAGATGCAGCCGCGGTAGAGGCCGTAGGGGATGGTGAACTTGCGTCCCATGGTCCTGTTGTCGCCCTGCTGCTTCTCGGCCTCCGCGGCCGTGGTGACAGCGCAGCGTGTGACCGCGTGCTCGAGTGTGATGATCGGTGTGACGCTCCGCGACATGGTGACCTGGACGGGGCCCCGGACCTGCCCGCAATTGACTTCCGTGCTCATGACGGCGCCGAAGGTTCGGATATCGAAGAAGTTGCGGCACATCCACCCGGTCAGCTCCCGTGCTTTGGCCTCGTCCTTGGGCATCTTACGCTTCTCGGACTTGAGGTCGAAGGCCTCGTACGCGCGGCAGTGCTGGCTGTTGAGCACGGCGCGCTCTTTGACATAGATCTCGTAAGGCGGTTCCTCCCCGTGCCGCAGGCCGACATAGTTGCGGATCTTTCGCTTCAGGCAAACATCGGAGACGAGCCCGTGCCCGGTCTCGGGGTCGATGCGGGGCAGGTTTCCGGCGTCGGGGTCGCCGTTGGGGTTGCCGTCGGTGACATCGAAAAAGAACAGGATGTCGTAGCGGTTGGTGATCGCCGGTGATGCGGTCGCGGTGGTCATTGCTGATGATCCTTTCGGTGCTTGCGTGTGCTGGGTGTTCATGCCCGTGCGGGTTCGACGCTCTCTGCGTCGTCCTTCTTGCGGAAGAACTCCTGGCGCTGGTGGTAGTACCCGATGGCGAACATGCCTTGCTCGTCCATGGAATGGTGGCGGGGGAACGACTCGATGCGTTCGATGATCTCTCCGATCAGCTTCTCGAACCACGACGAGAGGCCGCCGGAGTGTTCGTCGAACTTGCCGATGTGGTGGTTTTTAAGTTCGAGGAGTCTTGGGAAGACGGACGCGGGCGTGGAGCTCGCGGCCCCGTAGTACTTGTCGCGGATCGTGGACTTGATCGTCGTTCCTCCGCCCTCGCGGGGAAACGCTCTCTCCTGCACGCGTTCGAGCACGGCGAACAGCCGGCCGAGGTGGTAGGCGGGTTTCGGGTGATCTTCGTTCAGTGACACTGGTACCTCCATCTCGCGTCCGGCGACGCGGGCGTTCCTGACAAGACAAGCCTTGATGATGGCGCAGCGACGGTGCTGCGCGTTCATCCAGTCGTTCCGTTTCTGATTGTCAACGAGCCCCTCCGTCCTGACGCGGGCGAGCACGGCGGTCAGCAGGGCGCGCGGGTACGGCCCGCCGGCGAGGATCGCGCGGAGCACCGAGCCCGCCAGCAGCGGGGAAACGGCTTTTTCGTCGGGCCAGCCGCCGCTTCCTGTCGGGGCGGTCTCGGCCACGATCCGGCGCACCGAGATGTCCGGCACCTTTTCGGGCTCGGGTTGCAGCTCCATGTCCTCGAAGTGGCGGGCGAGTTTCTCTGCCAGGGCGCCGACCGTGCTTTCCATCCAGAGGCGGACGCTCAGCCTCGCGGCGTTGGGCGCCAGCCCGAGCACGAAGCATCTCGTCTCGGGGTCGATGTCTTCGGTCGGTTTGCCGCGGGCGATCGACGCCAGCCTGTTGCGGAGCGTCTGTGCAGTCGCTGCGTCTTCGGCGTCCGTCGAGCCGGACAACGCCGCGGGGAGTAACTCGATCTCGAAAGCCGAGGGCCGCTCGGTCCAGTAGACCAGTGTCGAGTCGCCGACGCGGACCTTCCGGCTCCGGTCCCCGGTCAGCCGGTTCAGGGCGGTGCAGTATTTGAACGCCTCGGCCTCCGACACCGGCGCGTTGAAGCCCTGGCTTTTGGCGTAGGAATCGAACGCGTTCTGGTTGAACGACACAACCGTCGCGCCTGAGCTCTGTGCGCCGTCGACACCCTTGATCTTCGGTTCGTGCAGGCGGGCGATCGGCGAGAGCGCACCGTCCACGAGCGAGAAACCGGGCGCTGTCGTGTCGCCATCGGTGAGAGACTCCATCCTCCGGCGCCACCACGCCCTGATCGCCGGGCGCTCATGGACAAAGTCTTCCTCTCCCGCAATCCGAAAGACCCCGAAGCTCGTCAAGCACTCCAGACCGGCGAGCGCGTCCCGCTGCGCCTCCGGGTCCCATGTGCGCAGAAACCGGCAGACCGCGGCGAACGCCTCGTCGTCGATCTCTTGCTCCAGAGCCGTGTGGGCCTCTCGGAAGGCCTCGAAGGTCTTCTTTGTCCGCTCGGGCTTCGGGTCGTCCGGTTTGTAGCCGAGCATGTACTGGGCGTTGTCCCAGAGCAGGCACGGGTTGATGCCCGCACCGGAGGGCTTGGACTGGCCGGGGACGACGAGACGGCGCGCCCGCATCTTGCCGTTGTCCTCCTGCCTCGCGTCTTTCACCTCGGCGTGCGATCCGTCTTGGCTGAGCACGACCTGGAACGAGATCTGCTGGCGGCTGAAGCCGTAGGGCGCCACATCCGATTCGGGGTCCGCCTCCAGCCGGTCGTAGTAGCCGACAAGCGCCGGGATGATCACGACTTCACCTCCTCGCTCTCGAAGGCGGGGACATCGACGACGCCGCTGCGCATCACAGCGCGGAAGAACCTGGGCGTCATGCCCTGCTCGAAGTCGATGTCGTGCAGCATGTATCCCAGGTCGCGGTCGCCCTCGGGCGTGCCGGCCAGCTTCGACCGGGGCGGCTCGCCTTCGAGGGGCGCGAAGTCGGCCGCGAACTCGCGACAGCCGAGGCAGGGCCGGTGGAAGCACTGCCCCCATGCCGCCCTGCGGTTGAACTGGTCGAGGTGCTTGCCCGGGTGGTCTTGGGGGTCGAGGAGTTCGAAGGCGGCCTCGATCACATAGGCGACATCGCGGAGCACGACCGACGCCCGCTGCTGGCGGTCTTCCTCGATCACCTGCGCCAGCACGCCGCCGTCCCTGATCGTCTTCCGGACGCTTCCGGCGGGGATGCGGGAGCCGACCTCGTTGCGGCGGAAGTTCATGAAGCGGATCGGGTTGAGCACATGGATCCGTCGCACCGCCCATCGGATCTGCGGCTTCCAGTAGATCGCTTCGAGGACGCCCCTGGCCGCGGAGGGCGTGATGATGTCGTAGCTGACGCGTTCGGCCTTCATCTCGGGGCGTGTGAACAGGGCGTACTCGCCCCAGACTTTCAGTTTGACACCTTCTGGCATTGGAAAGCTCCGTTGAATTCAGTTCGCAGTCGTACCGCCAGACCGCCAGCGCTTGCCCACCATGCCTTTCTTGCGAACATTGGTAAGTGCTCGCCAGAAGTGGCTCTGGGTGACCGGGCGGCCAAGACGATTGGTATATGCTTGGTACAAGCGGTCAAACTCGGGCGTGTACGGCAACTGATCGATAGGCACAAGGCTGCTGTGAGCCATTTCGACGGCAATCTCGAGTTCTCGATGAGTCAGCATGACAGTCTCCTTGAACAGCTCGCGACGGCTCGATACTATTGATCACATGAAAGACTATCACAAGCCACCTTGCTCAACAACCCCAAGTTCCTCTTCGCCTTCATTTTCTTGCGTCAGCGAAGTCATTGGCCTTCTGCTGTGGATTGAAACATGTGTTCAATTGTGCAGAGGTGGCTGCTGAGCGTGGCGGGATTGAAAGATCCCGACCGCGCATTGAGCTCGATCGCAAACAAGGCCTGATCACCACCTGCACAGATCCTCGGTACTAAGCCTCTCCTCTTTGAGCCCGATGTCTCTGTCGTACATTGACGATTCCTGCAAGATGGAAACACCCTCATGCGGCTCCACGACCGCGCCACGGCTCTGAAGCAGCGAGTGAGCGTGAGTTCTGACTTGACCTGCCCCCGATTCATGTACCGGTCGTTATGAGAGTCGGTTGGTGTTCCTTCGTGTGTCGGGGGCACGGAGCGGAGGCGAGCGTAGCGAGCCGGAGCGGAGTGGCCCCGACACATGTCGCCGCG
>JBJHCY010000017.1:0-61201 GCA_050486265.1 Phycisphaerales bacterium
TACCAAGCTGCGCTACACCCCGGATGTGGCCCAATGGTAGCCGCCGCGGGGGCGGCAGCAAGCCCCGGGCCGTGCTTTCGGGACGAGGGGCGTGGGGTGTTGGGCGTGGGGCGTGGGGGGTCGCCCGCCGGGGGCGGGCGAGAGCGGGAGAGGGGCGAGCAGGTGAGCCGGAGCTTGGGAAGGGTGCAAGCCACGGTTCGGCGGGCCGTGCCGTCCGGAGCCCCGCCGCCGATGGCTTTTCCAGCCCCATGCCGCCCTCTCCCGGGCGGAGGCCCGGGACGAAGACAAGCTTCCGGCCGCAGCCGCTGACAAGCCCATCCCTCATCAGGAACTACCCATCCCGCGGCACGCTCCCTCATGGACCGACCATCCCGCGGCCCCCCTCCCGGGCGGAGGCCCGGGACAAAGACAGGCCACCCTCCCGGACGAAAGTCCGGGACTCAATCACTGCCGCTGCTCGAACCTCGGCGCGTTCGTGTACAGGTTGTCCTTGTTGTAGTCCTCGATGATCTCGCCCGCGGCGTTCCGCCTGCTGCCCACGCGTTCGCTCGGGCCCATCGAGTAGAAGTAGGGTCGCTGCGAGGGCGTGATCCCGCCGTCGGAATCGGCGGCGCCGTCGGGCCCATCGCCGGTGACCTGGGCGTTGCGCCGGATGCTGCCGATCCCCCACTGCTTGTCGGCGGGGCGGCGGAGGCCTGCGAGCTCGAAGAACTCGCGGTGCTCGTTGAATCGGACGGGCTGGCTCGCGTCGCCCGAGGCGGTGCGGGCCGGGTTGCCGTAGAGCTCGCCCTGGAAGACGGGGTGGACATAGCGGATGGGGTTGCCGAAGCCGTCGAAAACGGTGGGCATCTCCGGGATGGCGTCGTCGTTCTCGTGAACGCTCGTCTCATGGGGTGTGTAGCGCCGGACGATGCGGGTGCTCAGGCCCTTGATGCTCTCGGCGGGGCGGCCCAGCGCCTCGGCCTGGAGCAGGAAGAGCCCGACGGAGTTGATCATCGCCCGGTCGCTGGAGTTCATGTTCCGTGCGTCGGCGACGGGGTAGATGAGCCCGGCGCGGCCGGGGATCTCGACAAACGGGTCGGGCGTTCGCCCCAGGTCGGCGACCATGCTGTTGAGCGTCTGGTCGAGGGTGCGGAGGGTGTTGAGCGTCTGGCTCTCGCGTCCGCCGCCGGTCACGAGGATCCCCGCGGTGACGACGAGGCTCATGAGGATCGTGATGATGCCCACGACGACGAGGAGCTCGACGAGGGTGAAGGCCCGGGCCGCACGGGCCCCGAGTCTGCGGGTTCTGGGTGCTGACTTCGGCATGGCGGCCCTCCCGGGCTGTCTGGCTGCGATCGGTCGGGACCCGGCCGGCCCCGTCCCGTCCCTTTCAGTTTAGCGACTCTTCCCGGCCGGCATGGTCCGGTACGCACGCCCCTCCACCCCGGATGCGTCGGCGGAATAGGCCCCAGAACCACGAAAAACTTGCCAACGGCGGGAAGATGGGCAAACTTGCTTTGACAGGCGAGTCCGGAACGGCTACGACAAGCCTGCCGGATCATGTGTAATCGCTCCGGCGCCCGGTAGACATATGCAGGAGGTCGTGGCCATGCCCGAGAATGTGGGCCAATGGAAGCCGCCCTTTAATGCGGATGAAGATGTAAAGAATATGTCGCTCGTCGAGATCGCCGAGCGTCTGGACAAGGTCACCGCCTGGATGGAGGCTGAACGCGTCGAGGAACGCGAGGCCCGCAAGGCGTACGAGGCCGTCGCAGAACGCTCCCGCGCCCGGATCCAGCAGATCAAGGACTACGCCTCGGACCTGATCTCCGAGCAGCAGCGTCGGATGTCGAACTTCAGCGGCATGCTGGGCAAGCAGGGCGCCGCCCCGCAGGCCGCCGTCGCCGAGGCCAAGCCCGCCCAGACCTCGCGCCGCGCTTCGCCGGGGGATAACGGCAAGCCGCGGACGATCGAAGACGCGATCATGGCGATCTGGGAGCTCGCCGACTACGACGAGCCGCTGACGACCGACGAGATCGCCGAGGCGCTGCCCGAGGTGGGGTACGAGTCCAAGGCGGCGTGGAAGTCGCTCAAGTCGACCGTCAACCAGGCCCTCGCCAAGCTCTGCAAGAACGGCGAGATGGACAAGTTCCGCATCGACGGGACGCCCGTGCCCGACGACGGCAAGGCCCGGGCCCGGCGGTACATGCCCGCGCGCTGAGCGGGTTGCCAAGCCGCACACAGCGGGATTGACAGAGAACAAACAACCGGCGTCGCCGAATCTGTGGCGACGCCGGTTGCTATTTGTCGAGGTCTCGGCGCTTGGGCTCGACGGGGGCTTGCTCGCCCTGAGGGCGTTTCCTGGGCCTCAGCGCTTGCGTGACTTCGCCCTGTCGGCCTCTCGTGCGGCCTTGGCGGCTTCGAGCTGCTCCTCGGGGCTGAGGGGCTTTTCCTCCTCGGCCTTGCTCCGGTCCTTCTCGGGCATGGGGGGCGGGGCGTGCTCGGGCAGGCCGGGGCCCGCGATATTGGCGCCGAGGGGCGCGCCCGCGGGCATCTGACGCTGCTGGCCCGCCCTCGCCTCGGCCTGGGCGCGGGCCTGCTCTTGGGCCTGTCGCTGCTGCATCTGCTGCTGGATCATCGCTGCTGGGCTGATGCGGGCCTTGAAGACGACATCGGTGACCCGCCCGCGGACGGTCGAGATCATCTCGGTGAAGATGCGCGAGCCCTCCTTCTTGAAGGCGATGCGCGGGTCCTGCTGGCTGAAGGCGCGGAAGCGGATCGAGTCGTTGAGCTGGTCCATCTCGTAGAGGTGCTCGCGCCAGGTGTTGTCCAGGGTCTCAAGCAGGACCGCCCGTTCGAGCTCGAGAAGCTCGGCGCGGAGGATGGACTCGACGCGGGCGCGGATCGCGTCCTCGCGACGCTCGGGCTCCAGCCAACGCATGCGGTCGGTGATCCCGACGCCGAACCGGTCTTTGAGGTGGCGGTCGAGTTCGTCGTCGGTCTCGCACGCGAGGGCTTCTTCGATCTCCTTGGCGATGCGGTTCTCTTCGACGAAGCGGCGCGAAGAGTCGAGGAGCTGCTCGCGGACCTTGTTCGGCGGCGTGGTCTTGAGCTTGTCGGCGTCCATCTGGTAGCCGAAGCGGTGCTTGGCCCAGTCGCACAGGCCCTGGGCCGCGTCGGCCGGAGACTGTCGCATCAACGCCATGGTGAGCTCCATGGCGTAGTCGACGGGGTACTCGATCTCGCGCTTGCGGTAGAGGGTCTCGGCCTCGTCCATGACGACATCGACGGGCGTCTGATCGTCGTTCTCCATCGCTTCCTTGATCCGCTCGGGCGGGATCTTGAAGCCGAACTTGCGCTCCGCCCACGCGACGAGTTCGTGCACGCCGTAGTCGGGCTGGAGGAACTCGCTCAGGCCCGAGAGGTCGGCCTCCTCGATGCGCTGGTCGGCGGCTTCGCAGAGCTTCGTGAAGAGATTGCGGCGTTCCTCGGGCCCGCCCGTACGGAGTTCGGAGGGATCGATCTCGACGCCGTAGCGGTTTCGGGCCCAGTTGGCCAGCCCCGCCGAGTCGAAGTCGACGGAGATCTCCGATCCCTCGATGGGGACATACTCGCCGAGGGTGATGTCGATGTTCTGGCGGGCGTCTTCGCGTGCGTCCTTGCGGATGGCCTGCTCCATCTCGGCGAGGTCCTTGCCCTTGAGGCGCTCGGGCAGGATCGAGCAGTCGAGTTGGTTCTTGGCGTACTCGGCCGCCCGCTCTGCGGGGAACATCGGGTCGAGGTACTCGTCGACGGCCTCGCTGACGGACTCCTCGACAAACTCGAAGATCAGCCCGCGGACATCGCGGCCCTCAAGCACTCGCTGACGCATCCCGTAGAAGTACTGGCGCTGGTGCTCGCGGATCTCGTCGTATTCCAGCAGCTGCTTGCGGCTGTGGAACATGTGCTCTTCGATCTTCTTCTGCGCAGCCTCGATCCGCTTGGAGAGCATGGGGCTCTCGATCGAGTCGCCCTCCTTGAGGCCCAGGCGGGGGAGGATCTTCATCATCGTCTCGCCGCCGAAACGCTGCATCAGCTCGTCTTCGAGCGAGACATAGAAGCGGCTTGAGCCCTTGTCGCCTTGGCGTCCCGAGCGTCCTCGGAGCTGGTTGTCGATGCGCCTGGCCTCGTGGCGTTCGGTGCCGATGACATGCAGGCCGCCGAGATCCTCGATGTCTCTGAACCAGCGGATGTCGTGGATGAGCATGCGCCCGGTCTGGCTGATGGCCTCGCGGAGCTCATCGTCGGGCATGGAGGCGATGGCCTTGTCTGAGAGGTAGGTCGCCTCCCTGGCCCAGTGTTCGAGCATGGTGCGTTCGAGCCGGGCGGGCTCCATCTCCTCGGCCTCGCGCTTGCGGAGGTCGGGAACGATGTTGGGGGCGATCTTGCGGTAGATGGCGGCGCGGAGCTCTTCCTCTGAAGCGTCGGTGGAGACGCCGCGGGGCGCGATGCCCCGGCGGAGCCAGTGCTCGAGAAGCTGCTCGCGGGTGAAGGAACCGAGCTTGATGTCGGTGCCTCGCCCGGCCATGTTGGTTGCGATCATGACGGCGCCGAGCTGTCCGGCGTCGGTGATCATCTGCCCCTCGCGTTCGTGCTGCTTTGCGTTGAGGACCTCGTGCTTGACGCCGTGCTTCTGCGAGAGCATCTGGCTGAGCATCTCTGACTTTGCGACGCTGGTGGTGCCGACGAGGATGGGCCTGCCGACATCGTGGAAGGTCTTGATCTCGTCGACGATCTGCTCCCACTTGTCCTTGGCTCTGAGGTAGACCATGTCGGGGAAGTCGCGCCTGACGACGGGCTTGTTGGTGGGGATCGAGACGACATCGAGGCCGTAGATGTCGTGGAACTCCTGGGCCTCGGTGTCGGCGGTGCCCGTCATGCCCGCGAGCTTGCGGTACATCTTGAAGAAGTTCTGGATGGTGATCGAGGCGATGGTCTGCGTCTCCTCCTTGATGGGGACGCCCTCCTTCGACTCGATCGCCTGGTGCAGCCCGTCGGACCACTGACGCCCCACCATCGGGCGCCCGGTGTTGGTGTCGACGATCACGATGCTCGGGCTCGGCCTGCCGGTGAACTGGTCGGGCAGGTTCATGACGACATAGTCGCGGTCGAGCTGGTAGACCGTGTGCGCGCGAACCGCCTGCTGGAGCAGGTGCGGGATGTCGGTGTTCTCGTCGACATAGAAGGAGCCGACGCCCGCCTTGCGCTGCGCCTCGGCGGTGCCCTCGTGGGTCAGGTAGGCGTTCTTGCGGTCTTCGTGGACCTCGTAGTACTGGGTGTACTGGTCGCGGTCGCGCTCCAGTTCGATCAGCTTCGCCTTCTCTTCCTTGAGCCTGGCCTGGATCGCGGGGACCTTGCTCTTGTCCTTGGCCTGGCGGACATCGCCTTCGAGACCCTTGATCGTCTCGACGCAGGCGCGGACCTTTTTGTCGGCCGCGTCCCACGGCTTCTGCTTCTCGACGAGGTGCCGGGCGAGCTGGTCGGCGAAGTCGTAGCGGGGCTTATCTTCGCGCGCCAAACCCGAGATGATCAGGGGCGTGCGGGCCTCGTCGATGAGGATCGAGTCGACCTCGTCGACGATCGCGAAATCGCGCCGGCGCTGGACCTGCTGGTCGGCCAGACGCTTCATGTTGTCGCGCAGGTAGTCGAAGCCGAACTCGGCGGTGGTGCCGTACACGATGTCGCAGCGGTACATGTGCCGCTTGATGTCCTCGGGCTGGACATGCTGAGGATGGATCGCCCCGACGGTGAGGCCGAGCCCGTGAAAGAAGGGGAAGGTCCAGTCGCGGTCGCGCTGCACGAGGTAGTCGTTGACGGTGACGACATGCACCTTCATCCGCACGCACGCGGCGAGGTAGGCCGAGAGCGGACCGACGATCGTCTTGCCCTCACCGGTTTTCATCTCGGCGATCTTCCCGCCGGCGAGCACCATGCCGCCGATGAGCTGCACATCGAACGGACGCGAACGGAAGGGCGGGCGGCTCTCGGGGTAGAGCTCGCGGACCGCCTCGTAGATCTCCAGCGGGATCTCGACATACTGCCAGCCCCGGATCGGGTCGGCCGCGCCGAGGAAGCGGTCGTCCTCGTCGGGAACCCCGTCGGCCGGACGCTGGTCGTGCTGGGTCTGGAGCATCCAGGTCCGGGGGATGTAGACCGGGGCCTCGTCCATCCGCTGCTTCGTGCTCGCGTACAGCTCGCGGAGGGACTCGGGCAGCGTCGTCGGGTCGAACTTGTGCTCGGGGTCGAAGATCGAGCGGATGCCGACATGGCGGTCCATCGCCTCGCGGGCGACGGCGAACGCCTCGATCATCAGGTCTTCGGGGCCCGAGCCCTTGTCGTGCTCCTCGCGGAACTTGACGACCATCTCGCGGAGCTGCTGGTCGCTCATCTCTCGGATCTTGGGCTCGAGCTCGTTGATCGCCTCGACCCGGGCGGTGTACTTCTTGACGAAACGCTCGTTCCGAGAGCCGATCATCTTGTTGAGGAACGGGCCGATCAGCGGGATGCCTTCGTTGGCCATGGGGGTCACCGTTTCTTTGGATCCACCGTCTTCGGTGTGTGTCGCTGCTTGCTTGGCCCGGGACGCTGACGCGTCCGGGCACGCCGGGGCGAGCGGCGTGCGCGCACGCCGTCCCCGGGATGGGGTGAACGACCGTCCGCCTTCAGCCTCGCAAGATCGCGGGCGACTCGGGACGGCCGACGCCGATTCATGCAAGAAGGGGCGGGGGAAGCCCGAGCAGCCCCTGCGACGCGACTGTCCGCAGCGCCGGCTCGTGGGCAAGACGGAGCGATGCAAGACGCATCCGCTCAGAACCGCAAAGGGCCGGGGCCGGGGCGCCCGCCATCGGGCAACGCTCGCGGGCCTCGAACTCCGGGCGGATGATCTCGCGGACGACACGGGCGATCGCCTCGTGAAGCCCCCGAACCGCCAGCTTGGGCGAGCCGGCAGAGGACGCCGCCGCTGCCCCCGCCAGCGCCGCCGGCGTGTTCATCAGCAGCGCCAAAGCCAGGGCCACACCGACCGCGCCGACGGATCTCGTCGCGGGCCGCTGGGTCTTCCGATCTCCGTGCCGGTGTCCGGCCATCTGACAGAAGTATCGGCTCCGAACCGGGCGGGAGCAAACCCAAACCCTCGCCACGCTCCTCCAGCGGGGTTCGGACGCCGCATTTCTGGCTCTCCGGCCTCCGCCGGCCCGATATCCGCATCCTCCGCCGGATATTGTCACCCCGGCATGGCACAGCACGAAAAGAACCCGTCAGACCCGGGCAAGGACCAGAAGATGATCGTCCAACGCCGCGCCCTCCCCGCGACGCGGGAGTCCCTGACCCACAAGTTCATGGTCGACAACCACGAGGGCTACCTCACCGTCGGGCTGTACGAGGACGGCTCGCCGGGCGAGATTTTCATCAAGATCTCCAAGGAAGGCTCGGCGATCAGCGGGATGTGCCAGGCCTTCTGCCGCGCGTTCAGCATCGCGCTGCAGTACGGGCTCTCGGTCGAGGACGCGGTCGCCCGGTTCAAGGGGATGCGTTTCGAGCCGATGGGCCAGACCAACAACCCCGACATCCCCGAGGCGAGTTCGATCGTCGACTATGTCGCGCGGTACCTCGAACTCGAGTTCGGGCGCGTGAACATCAACCGACGCTGAACGGGGGCGTGCGTCCCTCGAGAATCGCCTCGGCGTTCTGGCCCACCATCGCCGTCATCTCTTCGCGGTAGCGTCTGGCCGCCGAGCCGATGTGCGGGGTGAGCACGACATTGTCGAGCCCGATCAGGCCGGGGTGGACCTTCGGCTCCTCCTCGAAGACATCCAGCCCCGCGCCCCAGAGTTTGCCCGCTTGCAGGGCCAGGGCCAGCGCCGCCTCGTCGATCACCGGGCCTCGGGCCGTGTTGACCAGGATCGCCCCGGGCTTCATGAGTGCAAGACGCTCGGCGTTGATGAGGTGGCGCGTCTCGGGCGTCAGGGGCGTGTGGACGCTGACGACATCCGCTTCGGCCAGACCTTCGTCCAGTTCCACGCGGCGAGCGCTTAGCGGCGCGAGCTCGAAGTCCCAGTGGCGTGAGCGGGCCGTGTACAGCACACGCATCCCCCATCCCAATGAACGCATCGCCGTCGCGAAGCCGATCCGCCCGGCGCCGACGATCAGCAGCGTCCGCCCGGTCAGGTCGACGCCCATGAACTCGGCCATGCCCAGCGGCCCGTTCTCGGGGTACGCCCCGCTCCTGGCGTAGCGGTCGGCGGGGACCAGCCGCCTCGCGACAGCCAGAATCAGCGTCCACGCGAGGTCCGCCGTGCCTTCGGTCACCGCGTGCGGCGTGTTGGCGACCGCCACGCCCCGGCTGCGGCACAGCTCGACATCGATGTTGTCCACGCCAACCGCGAACTGGCAAACGCCCTTGAGCCCCGGGCCCGCGGCGTCGAGGAACTCCGCGTCGACGCGGTCGGTGAACATCGTCACGACGATCGAGGCGCCGGCGATCCGTTCGAGCACGCGCGCTCTTGGCGTGAGTTCGTCGGGGCCGGGTTCGATGCTTGCGCCGCGGACGCTGAGTTCGCCGGGTATCTTGCGGGTGACGACGACGCGGGGCGCGCCTGAAGAAGGTGCCTGGGCCATGGCCGAGCGTATGGCCGCCCCCCGCCCCCCGCCCGAGACAACAACCGCCATGCGCGTGATGACCTGGAACATCCTGCACGGGGGCGGCACGGCGAGGCTGCCGGGCATCGCCCTCGCCATCCTCGATCATCGGCCCGATCTCGTCGTGCTGACAGAGTTCCGGCGATCGCTGGGGGGACAGCTCCGGGGCGTGCTCGCCGACCACGGGCTGGAGCACCAGGTGTCGAGCGACCCCGGGCCCGGGATCAACGGCGTGCTGATCGCCTCGCGTTGGCCCGCCGAGCCGATGCCGATCGAGACCTGCGGGCCCCGCGAGCGGCTCGTGGCCTGCCGTACGAGAGGGATCGCGGTCATCGGCGTGCACACGCCCGAGCTGACCCGGCACACCGCATCGCGCCTGCTCTGGCGCGACCTGACCGAGGCGGCCCGGGCCCAGTCGGAAGCGGACTGCCTGGTGATCGGGGATTTCAACGCCGAACGCTGGGGCGTCGACGGAACCGACAGGCGCCGGGCGCACCGGGGCGGCTCGCGATTGATGGGTCGTCTGCAGAGCTTGGGATACATCGACGCGTGGCGGGCGATGCACCCGGGTGAGAAGGCGGCCTCGTGGGTGAGCTGGCGGGGCGAGGGATACAGGCTCGATCACGCGTTTTTGAGCCGTTCTCTCGGGGTTTCGCTGCGGTCGTGCCGGTTCTCGGCAGTGGAGTTGGAGGCCCGCCTGAGCGACCATGCGCCGCTGGTTCTGGAGCTGTCGGAAGGCGAAAATCCCTCCGGGCAAGGGCCTCCCGGCCCCCCCGGGGCAAAAAACCCTGCAAAAACAGTGTGATTCATTGGCCCTTGCGGCCGATACCCCTTGCGTCGCCGGCGTCGGGAGCGCAGAATCCCGTCGATTTCAGGCAAAAACGCTTTTCGGGGCTCGGAGATGGCGGGAGGATCCCGCAGGAGACCGCGACCCCACGGAGTTGACAGTGATGGCAAAGAAGACCGCCAAACGCACCTCGAAGAAGAAGACCGCCCGCAAGACCTCGACCCGCGCAGCCGCCTCGACCCCCTCGGTCAGGCTCGGCAAGGCCGAGAAGCCCCGCACCAAGAGCGAGGTCTTCGGCCTGCTCGCCGAGGGCGCGGGCATCAGCAAGAAGGAAGTCGCCGCCGTCTTCGACACCATGGCGGAGATCTGCAAGAAGGACCTCTCCCGGACCGGCCCGGGCGCCGTCAACTTCGGCGGCATGATGAAGGTCACCGTCCAGCGCAAGCCGGCCACCAAGGCCCGCAAGGGGATCAACCCCTTCACCGGCGAGGAGACCGTCTTCAAGGCCAAGCCGGCCCGCAATGTCGTCAAGGTCCGCCCGATGAAGGCGATCAAGGACCTCGTCTGACCCCTGCGTCTAACACCGGCCTGAACGCTGTGCCGGAGCGGCCCCGACCGGGCCGCCCCGGACCATTAAGCAGATGACACGAACAACCACGCCCCGGCGCATCCCGCCGGGGCGTGGTTTTTCGTCGGCCATATCTCGGTCCCGGGCCCTTCTGCGGAGAAGGCTCGCTCAGACGCCCGGGGTCGCGCTCCGCTCGATCATCGCGTCGAGCCGCAGCAGCTCGCGCCAGAACGCCTCGCCGTCGCCCGCGTCGAGGGCGTCGCGCAGCGAGGGCAGGACCACATGCCCGTAGCCGGTGTTCGGATTGGTCGAGATCAGGAAGTTGCGGTACCACTCGCGGCCGGCGAGGCCTTCGTCGTCGATGAACGACCGCGAGCGTTCGATCGTGTCCCGGTTGAAGGCCCCGACACCGTCGGACTTCACCTTCGCCAACCGCTCCATCCGCTCCTCCTCCATCCAGCGGATGACATCGCCGACATCGTCGTGCTCGCCGATCATGCGGACCGCGACCCACGCCGTGAGCTGCTCTTGGTTCGGCGCGACGCCGTCGGACGAGCCGGTCCCGTCGGCGATGATCCCTCGCTCGATCGCGACGCGTGCGAGCCTGTCGGCCTCGCGCCCCGCCGCGACGCCGTCTCGAGCGGGCGAGAGCGGGACGAAGCGCAGGTTGACGAGTCGCGCAACGGTCGCGTTGGTCATCCGCGTGACCATCAGCGCCGACTCGTAGTCCTCACCGATGATCTTGCGGTACCAGGCCAGCGTGTCGGCGTTGGAGTGGTAGCTCACGCCGTCAGCAGGGCCCGCGCCGAACCCCGCCGAGGGGATCCCCGCGTGGAACCAAAAGGGAACATGGTCGCTGCCGCCCCCGAGGTCGCCGATCCGGGGCTCGTCGTCAAAGACCGCGTCGGCGCCGCGCTCCATCCAGTCCTCGTAGACCGTCTTTTCAGGGTTCCCGGCCGTCGGCACGACCGTCGCGGCGTGCGCGATCGCCCGTCGCAGCGAGGGCGACGAGGATGCTCTGAAACGAGGCCCCATCGCAGCCATATCGAGATTGATGTACGCGATGCACCGGTCGCGCAGCCCGTCGCCGAGCTGCTGCTCGACCCATTCGGTCGAGCCGATCAGGCCGTATTCCTCGGCGCCCCACGCGGCAAAGACGATCGTGCGCGCCGGGCGCATCCCGCGTTTCGCGAGTTCGCTGAAGGTCCGGGCCGCCTCGACGATGCAGACCGTCCCCGCGAGCGGGTCGCCCGCGCCGTGCCCCCACGCGTCGTGGTGCCCGCCGACGACGACGAAGGTGTGCGGATCGTGCTCGCCCTTGAGCTTGGCGATCACATTCTCCTGGCGCCGGATCTCCGCCCGCTGCTCGACCATCACACGCACGCGCAGCTCGTCCCCGCCCGTCACGCGGTACGCCAGCGGCAGGCCGCCCTGCCACCCCGAGGGCACGCCCGGGCCGGTCATCCGCTTGAGAATCTCGTGCGCCGCGTCGTACCCGATCGGCTGCACCGGGATCCGCGGCAGATCGAGTGCATCGGGGTCGAGCCGCTCGACATCCTCGCCCGCGTAGTACCCCGGTGTGAGCGCGTCGCCCGCCCAGGGCAGCGTCTTGAGCGAGCCGCTCTGGATGTACCACCCCGCGGCCCAGCCCCCTTCGGGATACACGAGCCCGCGCATGTACCCCGAGTCCATCGGGTCGGTGTACAGGATCAGCCCCTCGGCGCCCGCCGCCTCGGCGAACTTCGCCTTGTGCCCCCGGTACCCACGCCCGTACCGGGCGATCACGACCGCGCCCTCGACATCCACGCCGAGCTCTTGCAGCTTCTCGAAGTCTTCGATGGTGGCGTAGTTGGCGTAGACCACCCGCCCGGCCACATCCCCCGAGCCCGACCAGGCGTTCCATCCGATCTCGAGCTCCGGGTGCGCCATGTCCGGGTCTTCTTCGATCGCCGGCTCGGTGACGGCGAGCGAGAGCCGGTCAGGCGAGAGGATCTCGACCGCCGCGTCGACCGGCTCGGGCAGGTACGCCCAGAACGGATGGCGCTCGACCTCAAGACCCATCGACTCGAAGATCTCGACCAGCCGGTCGACCACCTGCGCGTCCCCCGGCGTGCCGGCGCGGTGCGGACGCTCGGCCAGCATGTCGTGCCAAACGCGAAGCTGCTTCGGGTCGGGGATCTCGACAAGCAGCCGATCGATCTCGTCCGGGTCCAGGTTCCCGTGGTACCCGTGCGCCCACTGCGGCATCTCGATCATCGGCGCCCGGTCCGCCTCGTCCGGCGACGACCCGAAGACCGCGACGGACAACGGGACACAGGCCGCGAGGACGGCCAGACAGCTCTTCGATTTCGTCGTGCTCAGCATCGGCGCATTATGCTGTCTGACCGGCGACCCTGCACGAAGGACCGAACGCTTGCTCAACACCCCGTTCACAAGCCTGCTCAACAACCGCGCCGAGGGCGCCCCCGCCTCGCATGTCGCGCTGGAGACGACGCTGCTTCTGCACGGCGTCCCGCGCGATCGCTCCGCCACACTCGCCGCCTCCCTCGACGAGATCATCAGGGCCGAGCGTGTCCGCCCCGCGATCGTCGGCGTGGTGCGGGGCGTTCCGACCGTCGGCGTCACGCGGGCCGAGCTCGCCGAGATGCTCGAAGAGCCGAGCGTCCCCAAGGCCAACACCTCCAACCTCGGCCTGCTGATCCACAACGGCGCCAGCGCCGCCACCACCGTCAGCACCACGATGGAGCTCGCCGCCCTCGCGGGCCTCCGAGTCTTCGCCACAGGCGGGATCGGGGGCGTGCACCGGGGCTACGGGCGGAAGCTCGATATCTCGGCGGACCTCGCCGCGCTCGCCCGCTTCCCCGTCGCGGTCGTGACCAGCGGCGTGAAATCCCTGCTCGATGTCGTCTCGACGCGGGAGGCCCTCGAAACCCTCGGCGTCCCCGTCGTCGGCTTCCGGACCGACGCCTTCCCCGCCTTCTATCTGCGACAGAGCGAAGCGAGCGTCGACGCCCGCTTCGACGATGTCCGGACGCTGGCCCGCTTCGTCCGTTTCGAGCTCGAACGCACCGGGCGGGGCGTCGTCGTCGCCAACCCGATCCCCGAGGCCGACGCGATCGAGCCCGGCCTGTTCCGCGCATGGCTGGAAGAAGCCGAATCCCGCGCCGCCCAGTCGATCAACGCCGGGCGGGATGTCACGCCGGCACTGCTGGCCGCTCTGCACGACCTCTCCGGCGGCGCGACGCTGAAGGCCAACATCGCCCTGGCCGAGGCCAACGCCGCCCTCGCGGGCGCCCTCTGCCGCGAGATGCTGCTGGTCGAGCCCGGCGCACGACTTCCCGACGAGCAGGACGCGTAGCGGCCTCCCCTCTACCCTTGGTCCTCCGGAGGGCAGACTCAGATGGCGGTGGTGCTCCGCAACAATCACGGGCAGTTCACGATCAACAACGCCGGTTGGGTGACGCTGCTGCGCCTCGCCTGGGACTACGGCTGGCGCCCCGCAGGGACCACACCGCCCGAGCATTGGATCGCCCCCGACGACGCCGCAAAGGCCTGGTCGTGGAACAACGCCGATTATGTGACCGGTCGCGGCCAACGCGTCGGCGCCAACGACGCCCGCCTCCTCGCCGAGGCCCTCGAAGCCATCATCGACGACCTGCCAAACCACGACCCCGACGCCACCAGCGGCATCCGCGTCTACGAGGCCCCCGGCTTTCCCACCGTCCTCTACATCGCCGAGGACCGCCAGATGACCGCCTTCGAGCGCCTCGGCGGTCGCAACAAGCAGGGCTTCGCCGAGTTCCTGGCCTTCTGCCGCGGCGGATCGTTCACGATCTGGTAGGCGATGCCCCCGCCTCAAGGCGATCCGCACTACCCGCGGATCGCCGGGCTGTCCGGTAACCGGCCCGGTTTACAACCCTGCCAGCGGACGGTTTACATATTCTTCGCGCCATCCGAGCCTCCCCCCGATGGAGTGGCCCCGGGCGTTCGCTACCATGCTTGCGATGCGGGTCGGCGGGGCGCACAGCCGCCTTTCGGTCCGCGACGGAGGAGTGTCCCAAGCGTGTTGGCGGTCGTTCGTCGCCACCGCGTTTGGGCTTGGACAGAAGTGACTTCGCTCGAATCCGCCCGCCAGGTCGGTGTGCGCAGAGCGATCGCCCTGCGAGTCAACGCGGGGCCTCGGCCAGACACAGGCACCGAAGGAGAAAGCAGATCATGCAGACCAGGAAGACCGCCGCCGCAATCGCAGCAGTCGCAGGCCTTTGCGGCGTCAGCGCCGCCCAGGACAGCACCAACATTATCGCCGACGCCCCGCCCTTCTCCGACGCGCCCGAGGCGTTCGCGACCAACCAGGTCATCGCCGACTATGTCGTCGACCTCGCCCCGCTGACAACGAGCTGGGGCAATGTTTTCGGCGTCGCCCCCGTGCTCAAGCAGCACAACACGACCCAGGGCCAGTTCTACAACAACCTCCCCGGCGCAGGCTCGATCAGCCAGACCAACCTCATCGGTGTCAACGCCCCCGCCCCCTTCTACCAGTTCTGGAACTCCGCGGGCTTCGGCGTCCACCCCACCAACAACACCCAGCCCACGCAGACCCTTTCGCCCTCGGGCCCGACGACGCAGTTCGCCATCGCCGCCTCGAGCTTTGACGGCGGCGTGAACACACAGCTCGTCGCCATCGTCAACTACGAGCCCTCCGAGCCCGGACGCCTGTATGTCCGTCGCATCAACGCAGCGGTCAACGGCGACCAGTTCTCCAGCAGCTCGCAGTTCGGCGGCGGCGCGATCGACGCCAGCGGCAACCTCTACTTCCGCGCCGACGACTTTAATGTCACCCGCCTGCCCATCTTCAACGGCACAGGCTCGGTCCATGTCGATTCCCTCGGCCGAAACCCGAGCGTTGTCAGTGTCGTCTCCGACGGCACAGAGCTCGACTCGTCGAACATCATGCTCGACGGCGCGACGACCAATGTCCTCAGCCCCGCGGCCATCCCCGCGGACCGCGCCGGCGGGCCCCGCGCGATGACCACAAACTTCAACGACGAGTTCATCAGCGGCCCCCCCACCGCCTTCGTCAGCCGAGGCGGATCCCACTTCGGCGCCACCGGCGTCTCGACCCAGCGCGGATCGGTCGCCTACAGCCCGATCACCGGCACGAACCCGGACTCGATCGGCGCCGCCGCGATCCTGACCAAGTCCACCGGCGGACCCACCGACAGCATCCTCGTCTGGGAGATCGACGCCAACGGCGAGGTGATCCCCGGCTCGAGCCGCCTGCTCACCCTCCCCTCGACCATCTCCGACCCTGTCAGCGGGCACTCGATCTCCGGCTCAGAGATCGGCGAGTTCGACCATGTCCGCAGCCTCACCGCCTTCAGAGGCGCCAACGGCCAGGTCGCCGTCGGACGCCTCCCCAACGGGCGCAACATCGCCGCCGCCGTCACCTACAACCAGACCAACTTCGGCGCGAGCAACCAGCGCAACCCGCTGAACAATGTCGTCGCCGTGGACTGGAACCCCAACGATCCGTCGGACCAGAACTGGCGCCTCGTCGCCTGGGTCGGCCCAGACAGCGTGCTCGGCGCAGCCAACGGCGGCGCGTTCAACTACACCGCAGGCCAGATCGCCGGCGCAGACCCGACCCTGCCCGGCTCCGGAAAGGCCATCAGCGACGGCCCCGGCGGCCAGAACCTCGGGCGCCTCCAGGCCCTCGGCAACTTCGCGAACCTCGCCGGCCCCTCCATCAGCCCCCCCTACATCGACGCCAAGGGCAACATCTGGTTCGTCGCCGCTTCTTACATCGACGATGTCGATCCGAACGGCGACCCCTTCCGCCGCGGCGGCACTCGCCTCTTCCGCTCCGTCTGGGACAGCGCCTCGGGCGGCTTCGAGCTCGAGCAGGTCCTCGAAGTCGGTGACATCATCGACGGCCAGAACTCCGACACCCAGTACCGCGTCAGCTTCATCGGCGTCGCCGACGGCAGCACTCTCCGCTCCGGCACGCTCTGGTCCAACAACGGCAACGCTTCGGCCTGGAACAACACCGACCCCGCCGACATCGGCCAGCAGGACACCCGCGGCACCGGCGGCGTCTACCTCCCCGTCCAGATCACCTACGACAGCTCAGGCACGGGCCAGTTCCAGAACAATGTCGACCAGACCTACCAGGTCGCCCTCTACATCGGCCACCTCGAAGCGGCCGCCCCGACCTGCCCGCCCGACCTCAACGGCGACGGCGTCGTCGACGCAGACGACTTCTTCCTCTTCCTCAGCCTCTTTGCCGCCGGCGACCCCAGAGCCGACTTCAACAACGACGGCGTGATCGACGCCGACGACTTCTTCGCCTTCCTCTCCGCCTTCGCAGCCGGCTGCTGAGCCGCACCGCCGAACGGTCGAGGCCGATAATCCCATCTTCCACCGCGGAACCCCCGGGAAACCGGGGGTTCCGTCTTTGCTTACCGAGTATCATCTTCCGCCAACAACTCGTCTCGCAGCGCCCGGAACCACGGCCCGAACGATTACGCAATCCGATCGATGCACACATGACCGTCCAGAGCCAGAGAACCCCCGCCATGCACAAGATTCGACGCGCCGCCGCCTCGCTCACGATCCTGCTGCTCGCGCCGCTCGCCGGCGCACAGTGGAGCCCCGGCCAGGGCGACTGGACCAAGAGCCATGAGACCGACATCCGCGTGATGAGCTACAACATCTATCAGGGCATCTCCTCGATGGAGACCAAGACCGACGGCCCAACGCAGTGGAACGCCCTCGCCATGATCGTCGCCGCGATCCAGCCCGACATCATCATCATCCAGGAAGGCGGCGACAACAGCAACATCAATCCCAACGCGACCGTCGACTCGCCCCAGGTCCTCGCCAATGTGATGGACATGTTCATCAACGGCGGCGTCGACATCTACAACAACAACCAGCCCGTCACCGCCTATGTCCGGCGCTACGCCCCCGACTTCGAGATGCCCTACATCTTCGTCAGCACCATCACCGATAACTTCAATCGCAATGTCATCCTCAGCCGCTACCCCTTCAAGGACCTCAACGCCACCGGATCCGCCCTCCGCAGCGACATGCACCCCCACATCCCCGCCGGCTGGGCGCCCGGCGGCAACGGCGGCATCAGGGGCATGCAGTTCGCCGAGATCGACCTGCCCGGCGACATCTACGCCGGAGACATCATCATCGGCAACGCGCACCTCAAGGCCTTCGGCGACGCCGCGTCGCGCGCCCAGCGCCTCGAAGCGGCCCAGAACCTCAGCTCCTATGTCCAGCAGTTCTTCTACGGCGACGCCTCCAATGTCCCCAACCCCAACGGCTGGGTCCTCACCTCAAACCCGCCCGCCATCGTGCCTTGCCGCTACACGCCCGTGATCTACGGCGGCGACCTCAACGAGGACGAAGCGACCAACAACCGCCGAGGCCCCGCCGAGTGGATGCGGGCCGGCGCCGTCACAGGCGGCAGCGACGGCATCGACCGCGACGGCTCCGACGGCGCGTTCGACAACGCGACGGACGTCTTCTCGGGCAACCGCGCCACGTTCGGCTCAAACACCAAGCTCGACTACCTGATCTATCCCGACAGCATCGTCGGGCGACGGCGCGCGTTTATCTTCAACTCGGCCACCGCCGCGGCCAACAACGCGCTCCCCCCGTTTTTCAGCCAATTCGGCGGGCCGCAGCAGAACATCTCGGTCATCGCCTCCGACCACAGGCCGGTGGTGCTCGACGCGATCCTGACGCTCGCCCACGAGGGCGACTGCCGCCCGGAGAGCTTCATGCTCATCGGCCCCGTCTCCGGCTCTGTCGTCACCGAGCCCGAGCCCGTCTTCGAGTGGCAGGCCGCCGAAGAAGCCGTCTCATACACGCTCACCATCGCCACGGACACATCGTTCAACGACATCGTCTTCGTGCAGCACAACATCGCGAACACCTCATTCACGGTCCCCGCCGGCGTGCTCGACAGTTGCGGCACCTTCGCCTGGACCGTCGACGCGGAAAACCCCAGCGGAACCACCGGGGCGCTGCAGGGTTCAGAGAGCTTCGCGGTTCCCTCCCCCGCCGATCTCACCGGCGACGGCATTGTGGACGCCGACGACTTTTTTCTCTTCCTCAGCCTCTTTGCGGCCGGCGACCCCCGCGCCGACTTCAACAACGACGGCGTGATCGACGCCGACGATTTCTTCGCCTTCCTCTCCGCATTCGCCGCCGGCTGCTGATCCGCCGACCGCGCGCAGCAACAACGCCCCCGCCGGATCCGCCCGGCGGGGGCTGTTTGTTTTCAGATCGCAGAAGAAAGTGGGTTCAATCGTCGCGAAGGCGGCGCATCTCGTCCAGCGTCCGGTCGAGCTGGCGCCGCAGCTGACGCACCCGCATCAGCGAACGCACCCGCGTCAGCAGCTCCAGCCGGTTGACCGGCTTGGTCAGAAAGTCGTCCGCCCCCGACTCGACCGCACGCTCGATATCCCCCACCTCGTTCAGCGCCGTCACCATAACGATCGGGATGTCACGGGTCGCCGGGTCGGACTTGATCTTTTTGCACGCCTGGAACCCGCTCATCCGCGGCATCATCACATCCAGCAGCACGATGTCCGGCTGGTGTTCCTCGACCATCCGCACCGCCTCCGCCCCGTCCCTGGCGGTCAGCACAGGACAGCCCAGGTCCTCGAGATACGCCTGCATCAGCTCGAGATTCTGCTCGTTGTCGTCGACCACGAGCACCGCCGACTCTTCGAGCCCAGCGTCGGGCAACGGATCTGGGATCTGCGACATCACGGCTCAGCCCGGTCCTTTCCGCAGCGATGCTAGCCGATCCGCCGCCCCCCGTGCATCCCGGGGCTCTTCCGGGTATACTGCCTATCGGACACCGCGGCTGGTGTCGTCGATGGAGGGATTCGGCTTATGTCTTCGATCGCGGCCGATCCGCGCACGCTCTGGTGCAACAAGTTCGAACGGCCCGACCCCGAGGCCCTCATCGGACCACTCGGAGAAACCGAGGCCCCCCTTGCCGAGATGGTCCGAGAAAAATTCGGCGCCATCAAGGGCGTCCGCGAAGATCTCGGCTGGCTCGGCCTCCCCTGGCGGTGGACCTTCGCCTATCGCCCCCGCCGAAAGGGCTCCGAACCCTTCCTCTACCTGGTCCCAGACCCCGACCGCCCTCGCGTCTGCATCCGTCTGGATGCGGATGTCGTCTGCTCGATCGAGGTCGAGAAGCTCTCCCGGACCGCCCGCGACGCCCTGGCCTGCGCCACCCGCGTCGGAGCCCGCGTCTGGACCGAGATCGAGCTGACCTCCAAGGCTCAGGCCGACGACGCGATCGACCTCGCCGAGCGTGCAGCCGCCCTCGCTCTCTGATCACCCGCCCGAACCCCGTCCGCGCCGGGACAAACCGCAATGCCGTCCCCCAGAGTCGGTATTTGCACCCATACCCCCTCGCCGCTGGTGTTCGGATCGACCTCCTGCCGATACCCTCCGGCGATATGACGCGACCGACCACAGCCGATCACCGCCGTCGCCCGTCAGCCTTCTTGGCGGGAGTCTTCGCCCTTGTCTTCCTCATGGCCGCGGACTTCGCGGCGGCGGTCGACCAGGGCCTCCAGAGACGCATCGAGCGGATCATCGGCGAGGCCGACATCGGCGGCGCAGCGGTGGGCGTGCACATCCTCGACCTCCAGACCGGGCGCACCCTCTCGGCCGTCGACGCGACCTCCTCGTTCATCCCCGCGTCGAACATGAAGCTCCTGACCACCGGGGCGGCAATCGCCGCACTCGGCCCCGATTACCAGTTCACCACCCGCCTCTACCGCAGCGGCGACCGCCTCGTCCTCCAGGGCTCGGGCGACCCGAGCTTCGCCGACCCCGGCCTGCTGGCGATGCGCGAGCCGCCCATGTCGACCGACGACCTGCTCGAGGCCATCGCCAAGGCCGCGGCACAGGCCGAGCTCGGCGCCGTCCGCGAGTTCGTCATCGACGACCGCGTCTTCGACCGCGAGGCCGTCCACCCCCTCTGGCCCACCGATCAGCTCGACCGCCACTACTGCGCCGCCGTCGGCGGGGTGAACATCCACCGCAATGTCCTCGAGTTCTTCTTCAGCCCCGGCGCCGGCGAAGGCGCCCTCGCCCGCTACGCCATGCAGCCCGAGTCGCCCTGGCTCACCCCCTCCGTCGAGATCAGGGCCCGGACCATCACCGAGGGCGGCAACCGCCTCGGCGTCATCCGAAACCTCACCCGCAACGAGTTCCAGCTCATCGGCAGCGTCCGCACCGGCGGGCAGTCCGTCCGCGTCGCCCTCCACGATGTGCCTCTCTACGCCGGCTGGCTGCTCGCCGACCGCATGCGCCGCCAGGGCGTCCGCCTCGAATCCGGCGCAGTCCGCCTCGCTGCAAACGAGGAACAGCTCCCCGACGACCGCACGCTGGCGATCGTCACCACGCCGATCAGCGACATCATCGCGATCTGCAACAAAGACTCGGTCAACCTCTACGCCGAGGCACTGCTCAAGCGCATCGCCCACGAGACCACCGGCAAACCCGGCTCGTGGAACGACGGCGCCGCCGTCATGCGCATGATCGTCGCAGACCGCCTCGGCCCAGCCGCCGCCGCCAAGCTCGCCGTCAGCGACGGCTCGGGCCTCAGCCGCGCCAACACCGTCACACCCGACCTCATGACCGCATGGCTCGCCTCGATGCACGCCGACCGACGCCTGGTCGGTTCGTTCATCGCCTCGATCCCCACCGTCGGCGAAGGCACACTCCGCAGACGCTTCCAGGAAGTCCGCGTCCGCAACGAGGTCCGCGCCAAGTCCGGCACCATCAGCGGCGTCCGCTGCCTCTCGGGCTACATCATCGACCCGCAGAGCGGACGCACCCTCGCCTTCAGCGTCCTGGTCAACGAACTGCCCAACCGCGCCGGCATGGGCCTCAACGCCCTCCGCCTGCACGAGCAGATCGTCGCCGAGGCCGACCGCTGGCTCACCCAGCGCCGCGTCGCCGAGGTCGAACGCCCCGAGTCCATCGGCGGCTGAACCCGCCTTCTCCCAAACCGCCGCTCACCCGACCGCGTCGCGCCCCATCTTCGGGCGAACGCCGATCGACGCGTACCGCTCCAGCACACGCCGGCGGACCTCCGCGTCCATCTCGATCAGCGGAGGCCACGCCCGCACCGGCATCGACCGCCCGCTCTCGGTCTCGAGCTTGGGCGTGCTGTCGAAGTACGCCGTGCCCCGCCCGTCCCGCGCCTTGACGACCAGATCGCGGGCCATGTCGGCGTTGGCCAGCCAGTGAAAGAGCGCCTCGTCGGGATCCTCGACGCGGACTCCCTCGCCCACGATCACCACAAACGCCGGCCCCGGCCCTCCCCAGAGGCCAGCCCGGCCGACCCCTTCGATCGCCTCAACGAGCGCTCCGAACCCCTCGCCCCCGCGCCGATCGGTCGTCACAAACAACCAGCCCCCAGGCGACCCCGGGTGCGCCGCCCCCGTCACGCCATCGATCGATCGGATCTCCGCCAGCGCCCGCTCGGTCGCTTCGAGGCCCGGGATCGGCCTCGGCGAAGTCGGTGATCGCCCGCCCGCCGCCTCTTCCCCCGGCCATTTCGGCGTGCAGTCAAAGCCCATCTTGCCGCCAGAGCCCAGCCAGGGCGCCGCGTGATCAAGAATGTCCAACGGACCGCGCACCAGTTCGCAGTCGTGCGCCGGGTCGCAGTGCTCCGCCGCCGCCCGCAGCACCGCCCTCGCGTCGTGCACATCGACCCCGCTGTCGACCACAAACACCGTCTTGGTCCACGCCATCTGCCCGGCGCCCCAGACCGCGTGCATCACCCGCCTCGCCTGCATCGGGTACTGCTTGCCGATCTTCACCGCCGCGCAGTTGTGGAACGCCCCGAACACCGGCAGGTCGTAGTCCTCGATGTCGTGGATCAGCGTCTTGAGCAAGGGCAGAAAGATCCGCTCGGTCGCCTTGCCCAGGAAGTAATCCTCCTGCAGGGGCAGCCCCACCACCGTCGTCGGGTAGACGGCGTCCCTGCGGTGCGTCACCGCCGTCACTTTCACGATCGGGTAGCGGTCCGGCATCGAGTAGAAACCGGTGTGATCCCCGAACGGCCCCTCGAACACCGCCTCGGGCCCCAGTTCCTCACCCGTCCGCGGGTCGTACCCGATCGGCCCCGCCTCGTGCGAGACAAACCCCTCGATCACGATCTCCGCATTGGCAGGCACCCACAGCGGCACCGTCTTCGCCCGCACCATCTCGATCCCGCCCCGGTTCAGAAAACCCGCCATCAACAGCTCGCTGATCCCCGGCGGCAGCGGCGCCGTCGCCGCGTACGGCAGCACGCTCTCGCCCCCCAGCACGATCGCCACCGGCATCGGCTCGCCCCGCTTCACCCAACTCCGCCAGTGCGCCGCCCCGTCGTGGTGCATGTGCCAGTGCATCGCGACCCGGTCGCGGCCGAGAAGCTGCACACGGTACATCCCGATGTTGTGGCTCGAAGGCCTCGCCTCCCCCGAATCATCGGCGTGGATCGTGTGGATCCCCGCCAGCGTGATGTACCGCCCCAGATACGAGCGCGCCCACTCGGCGTCGTCGATGTCGGGATGCCCGAGCCCTTCTATCCCGTCGTTCACGCCCGCCGGATACCCCACCGCCTCGAAATCCCCGTCCAAGGGCCAGCACCGGATGATCGGCATCCGCATCAGATCGATCTTGTCCCCGGTCTTGACGACCTCCTGGCACGCCCCGTCCTTCTTCCGCCGTTTGGGCCCGACCTTGAGCAGCGGCGCGAACATCTTCGCCTTCGCGATCGCGTCCTTGAGCGACCTCGGCGGCTCGGGCTTGACGAGTTCGCCGATCCGCTCGCCGATCTCCGCGAACCCGCCCCCCTCGCACCCCAGCGCCATCTCCATCCGCCGGTACGAGCCCCACCCGTTGATCAGCAGCGGAAAGTCGCTCCCCTCGACCTGCTCGATCAGCACCGCCGGCCCGCCCAGCGACCAGAATCTCGGGTCAGCCAGTTTTGCCGATTCGCTGGGCCCCCGCGGCGCCTCGGACTTGGACGCAAGGTCCCCGATCGCCCCGATCTCCAGCACGGGCGAAACCGGCCCGGGGATACGCTTGAGCTCGCCCGCCTCTTCGAGGGCACGGATGAATGCGCCGAGTGACTTGTGCATGAGGACTGAGCGTATGACCGAGCCGACCCCCACCCAAAAGCAAGCCCCAAAGCCAACCGTAAAGCAGGCCCGAAAGCCGCACGAGTTCGCCGCCACGCGCGACTGGCCCGGTTACTTCGACGCCGTCGCCGGCTCCGGGCCCCGCGAAACACTCCTGCGGGCGCTGGAAATCTTCGCCTCTCCGATCGATCCGGATGCCCCGCCCCTGGCTGTCGACCTCGGCTGCGGCGAAGGCCGCGACACCCAGCACCTCCTCGACCAAGGCTGGCGTGTCCTCGCCATCGACGGGCACGCCGACGCCATCCGGCGCATCCGCGAGGTCCGGCGCCTCGCCGAGCACCCGCGCCTCACCCTCCTCGAACTCCCCTTTGAGTCGGTCGAACAGCTCCCCGCCTGCGACCTGCTGAGCAGCAGCTTCTCGCTCCCGTTCTGCGCGCCCGAACACTTCGCCCGCCTCTGGTCGGAACTCACCGCCGCCCTCAAACCCGGCGCGATCTTCGCCGGCCAGTTCTTCGGCGACCGCGACGATTGGGCCCCCCTCCCCGACCGCACCCACCACACCAAAGAACAGGCCCTCGAACTGCTGCAAGGCTTCGACATCGACACCTTCAACGAAGAAGAACGCGACGGCGAAGACGCCTCGGGCACACCCAAGCACTGGCATGTCTTCCACATCGTCGCGAAAAAGCGCTGACACCGAGCCCCGCCACCTTGACGCCGATCTCTGAGCGCAGCGAAGAGTCGGGTCACTCGATCCTTACCTGCTCGACCCTCCCTCGGGCCAAAGGCCCGCGCCCCCACACCCCACGCCCTACACCCCATCACCCCCCGCGCGCCAACTCCGCCCCCCGCGCCTTCGCCGCGCGCAGCGCCTCGACCACCGTCTCGAACATCCCCGCCTCCTCCATCACCCCGATCGCCGACGCCGTCGTCCCCCCCGGGCTCGTCACCGCGCGCCGCAGCTCGCCCGGCGCCTCGCCAGACTTGTCCATCAGCCCCGAAGCCCCCGCGACCGTCCGGCGCACGATCCGCTCGGCCGTCTCCTGGTCGAAGCCCATCCGCGCCGCCGCCGCCGCCATCGCCTCGGCGAGGTAGAACACATACGCCGGCCCCGAGCCCGCCACAGCCGTAAACGCGTCCATCTGCGACTCGCCGATCCGCACCACATCCCCGATCGCCGCGAACAATCTCTCAGCGAAGCCCGCGTCTTCCTCCGACGCCCCGTCACCCGGCGCCACGGCGCTCATCCCCAGCCCGATCGACACCGGCGTGTTGGGCATGACCCGCACCACGCGCAGCCCCGGACCCAGCGCCCTCTGCACCTTCTCCGATGGTGTCCCAGCAAGGATCGAGAGCACAACCCGGCCGCTCCCCGCCACACGCCCGCTTAGTTCCTCCGAAAGCCCCGCCAACGCCTGGGGCTTGATCGCCAGCAGCACAACGCCGCCCGCCACGCCCTCGATCGCCTCCAGCCGCTCGATCGCCTCGACCGCGGTCGGCACGCCCTGCGCAAACCGCTTCCGCTTGGCCGGTTCAGGATCAGCGACCACGACACGGCCGGGATCGAGCACCCCCCGCTCAACGCCTCCGTCGTAGATCGCCCGGGCCATGTTGCCCCCGCCGATCATCGCCAACGCCGGCGCCGATCCCCGCGCGCCTCTTAATCCGCTCTTCTCGCTCATGAAGCGACAATACCCCCCGCCGGAGCGTCCTGGGTCGATCTCCACCCCCGCCAGCGCCAACAATCACCCATGGCCTCGTTTTACACCCTGGATTTCGAGAAGCCCGCCACCGAAGTCGAACGCCGCCTCACCGAGGCGCGCCGGCGTCTCGCGGACGCCGAGGCGCAGCGCCTCCGCCCGAAGCCCTCCTCCCCGAGCCCCTTCCCCGCCCTCGACGAGGCCGACGCCCCGACCGACACCCCCGACCCCGACCTCATCCGCAGCGAGATCGACGACCTGACCGCCGAACGACGCCGCCTCCTCGAAGCCGCCTACGCCAACCTCAGCCCCTGGAACACCGTCCGCGTCGCCAGACACCCAGAACGCCCCCACTCGCGCGAGTACATCAACGCGATCTGCCGCGACTTCTGCGAGCTCCACGGCGACCGGCGCTACGGCGACGACCCGGCCATCATCACCGGCTTCGGACGCATCGGCCCCCACAAGTGCCTCGTCGTCGGCCACCAGAAGGGCCGAAACACACAGGAAAAACTCGCCTGCCACTTCGGCTGCGCCCACCCCGAGGGCTACCGCAAGGCGATGGCCAAGATGAAGCTCGCCGAGAAGTACGGCGTGCCGATCGTCACCCTCGTCGACACCCCGGGCGCTTACCCCGGCCTCGGCGCCGAGGAGCGGGGCCAGGCCGAGGCGATCGCCGTCAACCTCCGCGAGATGTCGCGCCTCCGTGTCCCGGTGGTGAGCATCATCATCGGGGAGGGGGGCTCGGGCGGGGCGCTGGGCATCGCCGTCGCCGACCGCGTCGCCATGCTCAAGCACGCCTGGTACTCGGTCATCAGCCCCGAGGGGTGCGCCGCGATCCTCTGGAAGCAGGCCAACGAGTCGACCAACCGAGCCGCGGCCGACGCCCTCCGTCTCACCGCCGCAGACAACCTCCGCCTGGGCATCATCGACGACATCGTCGACGAGCCGCTGGGCGGGGCGCACCGCGACAAGGCCGACGCCGCCCAACGCCTCGAACGCTGGGTGGTCGAGCAGCTCCAGGACCTCAAGACGATGGATCCCGAGACACTTGTCCGCAAAAGGTACGATCGATTCCGCAAAATCGGCGCGTTCCAGGAAGCCCCGAGCGCGTGAATAGCGTGTGGCTACGGGGAAAAACTCACGACCCGATCCGGGCGGACGGCATCCATCTTGACAACGCGTCCGCATATCTGTACGCTCCCGCCGAATCTCGGGCGGGGTGAAGGGTTGTGTTTGGACTCTCCCGGCCGACCCGCCATAGGTGAGTCCGCACCGTGTCCAAAAAAAAGCCCTCGACCAGCAAGAAGACCTCCCGTAAAAAGGGGGCGTCTGCCGCGTCCGCCAAGCGTGTGACAAAGAAGGCGGGGGGCTCGGCCTCCAAGCCCGCGTCTAAGAAGAAAACGGCTTCCAAAAAGTCTCCGACCCGGAAGGTCGGCAAGAAGGTCGCAAAGAGGTCCGCCTCCAAGGGCGCCGGCCAGGTCAAGAAGAAGGCCTCCACCAGAAAGCCGACAGCCAAAAAGGCCTCGACCAAGAGGCCCGCGTCCAAGAAGCCTGCCTCCAAAAAGGCCGCCTCCAAGAAGCCGGCCCGGAAGAAGACCGCCAAGGGCTCTGCCAAAAAGACCTCAAAGAAGGCCGAGACCAAGTCGACCACCCCCCCCGCGGCCCCCAAGCCGGAGCAGACCGCCCAGAAGGACGACCCCAAGAACCGCAAGGGCATCACTGTCGTCCAGCAGAAACGGTCGCGTCCCTCCCGCCCAAAGCAGACAGCCAACTACGGCGCCGCCTCCGCCGGGCGGCTCAGCGGGCTCCCCCGCAAGCCCATGATCCCCTCCGGCCCCGACGCCCCGGCCCAGGTCAAAGGCGGCCCCGGCGAGACCGATGACGGCCCTCGCAAGAGCCCGTTCAACAAACGACAGCTCACCAAGTACCGCAAGGTCCTGCTCGAGAAGCGCGCTGTCCTCGTCGGGGAACTCTCCGACCTCGAAGAGGGCGCGCTGCGGGGATCTTCCGGCTCGCTCAGCCACCTGCCCCAGCACATGGCCGAGCAGGGTTCGGAGATGGCCGACCAATCCCTCTCGCTCAACCTCGCCGCCACCGAGCGATCCCTCATCAAGGAGATCGACGAGGCGCTCCAGCGCATCGAGAACAAGACCTACGGCATCTGCGAGCTCACGGGCCGGCCCATCCGCCCCGAACGCCTCGAAGAGCTCCCGTGGACCCGCTATTCGATCGACGCCGCACGAGAGCTTGAGCGCAGGTCGCTGCCCCGGTGACACCGGCCCGCGACGCACAGCCCGGGCAGTCCAAAAAGCCGCCCGCGCTCGCGGCCGACAAACCCGCGATGCGCAGCCGCCGGGCCTGGGCCGTCTTCCTCGCCGTCGCGATCATTGCCCTGGTCGCCGACCTCTGGACCAAAAACCTCGCCTTCAGATTCGTGCACGATCGCCCGGTCGTCGTAGAGCGGGAGACCGTGCTCGAACTCGGACCGCGCCGCCTCAACGAGATCATCGACGCCCAGACCGGCCACCGCGAGCCGGTAGAGGTCATCCCCCACATCCTCGAATTGACGCTGGTGCTCAACCCCGGCGCGGTCTTCGGCATCGGCGCGGGGCAGCGCTGGGTCTTCGTCTTCTTCACGCTGATCGCGATGGCGTTCGTCACCTGGGCCTTCGGCACCTGGACGCACGCCAAGCAGTGGCCCGCCCACGCCTGCGCGGGCATGCTCGTCGGGGGCGGGCTGGGCAACCTTTACGACCGCCTCGTCTTCGCCTGCGTCCGCGACTTCCTCCACCCCCTGCCCACCGCGACGATCCCGGGCACGGGCGGACGCCCCCTCTGGCCCTATGTCTCCAATGTCGCCGACGCGTTTCTCATCGTCGGCATTGTCGGACTGGTCCTCTTCGCCTGGTTCGGCGGGCCGCAGCCCGCGCGCGAACGCGTCAACGGCAAAGCCGCAGGTGGCGCCAAGGCCGGTACAGACGCCGACACAGAAAGCCCGAAGAACAATAGCGATCAGGCGTAGCTCGCCGCCTTGGCCCGGATCTCGTCGATCACGCCCCGGACCTCCTCGGCCATCCGCGAGTTGGGGAACGACTCGATGATCCGCTCGCCGAGCTCGGCGGCGTGGCGCCAGCGACGGTCGTGGACCGCCAGCTTGAACTGCGCCCCGAGGTTGTCGCGGGCCTTGCCGATCACGCCGCGGGCGACCTCCTCGTAGCGCTTGCCCTCCGCCTCTGTCAGATAGGCGTCGAGCTCCTTGAGGAGGTTCATCGCGTCGTCGACGCGCTCCTCCTTGGCGGCCATGAGGAACCGCCGCTCCAGCTCGGACTTGTATTCGTGGCGGGCGCGGTGCACGCGGTGGCGCAGCCCGTCGACCTTGGGCGAGTCCGGGTAGAGACGGATGATGCGGGCCGCCTCGACCTCCGCCGCGTCCCAGCGCCGGGCCTGGATCAGCTTCTCGACGCCCTCAATCGCCATCGGGATGCGTCGGTTCATCGACTCGAAGCGGGCCGCCTCGATCTTCTCCCTGAACGCCTCGGCGTCGGAGCGGTAGCCGAACCGCTCGGCGAGTTCCTTGATGAGGACCATCGCGGCGTCGTAGTCCTCCGCGAGGATGTCCTCCTGGATCGCCTTGCGGAGCAGCTCGCGCTCGTTGCGACGGTTGAGCACCCGGCGCGCGTCCTCGCTGAGGGCCTGCTGGCGGACCAGGGAGTCGATCGCCTCGGTCAGCTTGTCGAGGTCGCGCGAGCCCCCGCCACCCGAGAGGGTCAACAGCAGGACCGGAGCGCACGCCCCGACGACGGCTAGGGCGAGCAGGCCGATCGCGAAGATCGTCAGGTCGCGCTCGAGCGCCCCGTAGCTGAGCACCGCCACGGCGACGACCGCCGCGGTGGCGAACATCCAGACCGCCGCCTTCGGGCTGATCAGTTCCGAACCCCCGCCGTTGCCGGTGCTGGCCATCGTTTGTCTCCGTGTCGGGTCTGGGGCGCACGACCGCCCCGCTCGCTTGTGGACCGGCCCGGGATCAACTGCCCGGGGTCGGGTCCCCGCACTGTCGTTCAACGGGAACGAGGCAGAGGAATTGCAGCCCCTCGTCCTTGGCCCGGAACTGGTGCTCGTGGTCGGCGGGGATGTACACGACATCCCCGGCCTTCAGTTCTCTGTACGCCCCGCCGAGCAGGACCTCGCCCGACCCGGCGACAACGAACACCTCGTGCTCGTAGTCGTGGGCGTGGCGCGGGGTATGCCCGCCGGGCTCGACCTTGAAGCAGCGGAGGGCGAAGTTGGGGGCCCCGTCCTCCCGCCCGACCATCACCGCCATCGAGGCACCGTTCACCCCGTCCATCTGCACGGGGCTCATCGGGGTCTCGTTGATGTTGCGGATCAGCATGGCGTCTCCACTTCTGGCTCGCCCACGATTGTACTACCCTCCGCCCGATGCCACCGGAAATTGACCAGTCCGCCGCCCGCCCCCGTGTCGAGGGGGTCCCCATCGGCCCCTTCCAGACCAACTGCTACCTCGTCTGGAACCCCGGCGAGGGCGCAGATCATCCCGAATGCTGGATCGTCGACGCGGGGTACGACCCCTCGCCGCTGCTGGCTTTGATCGGAAAGCACAACCTCCGGCCGACGCGGCTGATCCTCACCCACGCCCACGCCGACCACATCGCGGGTGTGGCGGATGTGCTGGCGGCCCTGGGCGAGAAGATCCCGGTGATGCTGCACCCCGACGAACACCGTTGGCTCAACGATCCGGCCCTCAATCTTTCCGAGGGCATGGGCGTCCCCATCACCGCGCCCGGCCCCGACGAGCCGCTGAATGACGGCGACGAACTCACCCTCGGCAGTCAGACCTGGCGGGTCATCCACACCCCGGGCCATTCGCCGGGCGGCGTCACGCTGTATCACGAAGGCTCGAAGCAGGCGCTCGTGGGCGACACGCTCTTTGCCGGCTCGATCGGGCGGTACGACTTCCCGACCTCCGACCCCGCCGATCTCGAAGCGTCGATCAAGCGGAAGCTCTACGCCCTGCCCGACGACACGATCGTCTATCCCGGGCACGGGCCGACGACGACGATCGGCGAGGAAGCGGCGCACAACCCGTTTGTCCGGCGCGACTGAAGTCACCCGCGCAGCAGCGATCGCTCAGGAGAGGGCGAAGAAGCCGATGGCGAAGGATCCGCGCGACACCCCGGCGATGCGTCAGTTCTACGCGTTCAAGCGCGCGCATCCGGACTGCGTGCTCATGTTCCGCATGGGCGACTTTTACGAGCTCTTCGATACCGACGCCGTCGAAGTGAGCAAGGCGATCGGCCTGACGCTCACCCAGCGGAGCGCGGGGATGCCGATGGCGGGCGTTCCCCATCATCAGAAAGACATCTACATCAGGAAGCTGATCGACGCGGGCTTCCGCGTGGCCGTCGCCGACCAGGTGCAGGACCCCAAGGAGGCCAAGGGCGTCGTCGACCGGGCGGTCACGCAGGTGATCACGCCCGGGACGCTGATCGACGACTCGCTGCTCGACGACGAGGCCTCGGTCCGCCTCGCCTGCATCGCGTTCGCGGCGTCGGGCGACGACGGGCTCTGCGGCGTCGCGGTCGTCGACCCGGGCGCCGGCGACTTCGAGGTCTTCGATTGCACGGGTGACCGCCTCGGCGACGAACTCGCCCGGCGGGGCGTTCGCGAGTTGCTGTACGCCGAGGTCGACGGGATCGACGGCCCCCCGCCTCGCGTGGCGCGGGCCGCCGAGACCTGCGGCTCGGCGACGACGGGACGCCCTGGCTGGCAGTTCCGGCGCGACGAGGCCATGGAAGCGATCCGCGAGCACTACAAGGTCAACACGCTCTCGGGCTTCGGGCTCGCCGACGACGACCCGGCGATCCCCGCGTGCGGGGCCGCGATCGCGTACCTCGCCGAGACGCAGACGCCCGACGTGCGGGGCGGGGCGACGCTGGCGCACCTGTCGCCGCCGAAGCGGTCGCCCGCGGGCGAGCACTGCCTGATCGACGCGATCAGTCTCCGGGCGCTGGAGGTGGAGCAGACGATCCGGGGCGGTTCGCTCGCGGGGTCGCTGTTGGGCGTGTTCCTGACCGGCTCGTCGCTCTGCAGAACGCCGATGGGCAAGCGCACGCTGCGCGAATGGCTCAAGCGGCCCCTGGCGATCGCCGAGCGCGTGCGCGAGCGCCAGGCGAAGGTCGGCTCGCTGGTGAGCGATCGGCGGATGGCGGGCGAACTCGGCGGGGCGCTCGACGGCGTGCAGGATGTCGCGCGGATCGCCGGGCGGCTGGCGCTGGGCCGGGCGACCCCGCGGGATCTGGTGGGCTTGGGCGGTTCGCTTTCGAGAGCCGAGACGATCGCGTCGGCGATCGAGGGTTCGGCCCCGCTGGACGCCGAGCGGATGGCGCTGCTCGATCTTGCGGCGAAAATCGGCCCTGTCGCCCAGCGCATCGAGCAGTCGTGCGTCGACTCGCCCCCCGCGCACCTTCGCGAGGGCGGGCTGATCCGCGAGGGCGTGGACGCGGAGCTCGACGAGGCGCGTTCGCTGCAGCAGGACGCCGGCGCGTGGCTCGCGGAGTATCAGCAGAAACTGATCGAGGAGTTCGACCTGCCCTCGCTGAAGGTCGGGTACAACAAGGTGTTCGGTTACTACATCGAGCTCCCCGCGGCCCAGGCCCGCCGCGCGCCCGACCGCCTGACCCGCAAACAGACGCTCAAGAACGCCGAGCGCTACATCACGCCCGAGCTGAAGGAATTTGAAGACAAGGTGCTGACCGCCGAAGCACGCGCGATCGAACGCGAGCAGGCGCTCTTCGCCTCGATGTGCGCGCAGGCATCGGCGATCGTGCGCGAGCTGACGGCGTTCGCCGAGTCCGCCGCGGCGCTGGACGCGGCGCTGGCGCTGGCCGACCACGCCGACCGTCACGGGTGGTCGAGGCCCGAGATCCTCGAAGACAGCACGCTGAGCATCATCGACGGGCGTCACCCGGTGCTGGAGGTCTCGATGGGGCGCAATTTCGTGCCCAACTCGATCGATCTGGCGGGGGGCGAAGAACAAGCGACGCTCGCGCTCATCACGGGCCCGAACATGGCGGGAAAGAGCACTTTCATCCGCCAGACGGCGTTGCTCGTGCTCCTGGCGCAGGCGGGTTCGTTCGTGCCCGCTTCGGCGATGTCGCTGGGCGTTCGCGACCGGATCTTCACGCGCGTGGGGGCCGACGACGCGCTGCACCAGGGGCAGAGCACCTTCATGGTCGAGATGACCGAGACGGCGAACATCCTCAACCACGCGACGGAGAAGAGCCTCGTCGTGCTCGACGAGATCGGGCGGGGCACCAGCACGCTCGACGGGCTGAGCCTCGCGTGGGCGATCGCCGAACGCCTCGCCGGCGTCGGCTGCCCGACCCTCTTCGCCACCCACTACCACGAGCTGACCGAGCTGGAGACGACCATGCCGGGCAGCGTCGTCAACCTCCGCGTGCTCGTGCGCGAGTGGGACGAGGAGATCGTCTTCCTGCACCGGATCGAGCCGGGGCGTGCCGACCAGTCCTACGGCGTGCATGTCGCGCGGCTCGCGGGCGTGCCGGGGCCGGTGATCGAGCGGGCGAAGGAGTTGCTGTCGAGCCTGAGCGTGCAGCAGGCGGGTCACACGCCGCGACCGCCCGAGCCCGGCAAGGGTTCAAAGAGAAACAGGCCCAAGCCGCAACTCGCGCTGTTCGAGGAACCGGCCGAGCACCCGGTGGTGGACGCCCTGCGCCGTCTGGACCTCGACACGATGACGCCCCTCGCGGCGTTTGATTCGCTGCGGGCGCTCCGCGACCGCGTGCGCGACGGGGGCTGAGGCGGGGCGGCGTCAGCGCCGGTCTTTGAGTCGTTCCTCGGCGTCGTGGCGGTCCTTGGTCCGCAGCACGCCCGCGATCATCGCCGGGGAAGCGAAGAGACCGGCGAGCAGGAGCGCCACCAGCAGCACGCCGACGACGGGCCCCCTGCCCTCCACGGAGAAGAGCAGGATGATCGCCACGATCGCGCCGGCGAAGAAGATCCCGAAGATCGCCCACGACATGTTGCGGACTTCCTTGGGCGGGGGCTGGCCCTCGACGGACTGGCGGGCGACCTCCCGGTTGATCTTCTCGTCGGGCGGGGAAGATTCTGGATTCTCTTTGTCGTTCTCTTGCTGTGCCTCTCGCATACAACAACCTTAGGGCCGCATCCCCGGCGAAGCGCCCGCCGAAGCTTCCGGGGCATCCCCCGCCCGAACGAAAGGAGCCCTCATGGCCCTCGATCATTTCGTCACGCTCGGACGCAGCGGCCTCCGCGTCAGCCCGCTCTGCCTCGGCACGATGACCTTCGGAACAGAGTGGGGTTTCGGAACCGATCCGCAGAATTCCGTGAAGATGCTCGACGCCTACGCCGACCGGGGCGGCAACTTCATCGACACCGCCAACATCTACACCAAGGGCCACTCGGAAAAGATCATCGGCGACCACCTCAAGAACGACCCCGCCAAGCGCGAACGCCTCGTCATCGCCACCAAGTTCATGGGCAACATGTTTCCCGGCGATCCCAACGGCGGCGGCGCCGGACGCAAGGCCCTCATCCGCGCCTGCGAGGCGTCGCTGCGCCGGCTGCAGACCGACCACATCGATCTCTACTGGGCCCACTTCTGGGACCGCGACACGCCGATCGACGAGATGATGGCGACGCTCGACACGCTGGTGCGGCAGGGCAAGGTGCGCTACATCGGCTTCTCCGACCACCCCGCGTGGGTGTGCGCCTCGGCGCAGCACCTGGCGCAGCTCAACCGCTGGACGCCGGCGATCGCGCTGCAGATCGAGTACTCGCTGCTGGAGCGGACGGTCGAGGGCGAGCTGTTGCCGATGGCCAGCGAGTTCGGGCTGGGCGTCACGCCCTGGTCGCCGCTCAAGGGCGGGATCCTGACCGGTAAGTACACGCGCGACAAGCACCCCGAGAAGGGCGAAGGCCGCTACAAGGAAGATTCGCGCTACCTGACCGAGACGACCTACAAGATCGTCGACGCGCTGGGAGCGATCGGCAAGGAGGTCGGCGCGACGCCGGCGCAGGTCGCCCTGGCGTGGGTGATCGCCCGCCCGGGCGTCACCAGCACGATCATCGGCGCCCGCAAGCTCGAACACCTCGACGCCAACCTCGCTGCTCTGGATGTGAAGCTGACCGAGGGCCAGATCGCAAAGCTCGACGAACTCTCCAAGCCGAAGCTGAACTTCCCCCACGACTTCCTCGACGGGGTCAAGACGGCGATCCAGAACGGGACGACGGTCAACGGCGACTCGCGCGACCCGTGGCCGCTGAGCCCCGAGGGCGACGAGGACCGCTACTAAGGCACACGCGGAAGACTTCTGCACCGATGCCGATTCGCTCTGGCGACAGTCCCCCATCCAGCCACCCACGGAGTACGCATGCCGACGACCGAGTTTCTGAAAGCCAAGTACGCCGCGGCGTTGCCCTTCGACGACTATGTCGCCACGGGCAAGCCGAACCACCGCGACGCGTGGGCGTCGTTCCTTCAGCGCGTCTCGCTGACCCCCGCCCAGACCGAGCTGATCCGGGGGTTTCAGCGGAAGCTGCACATCCTGATCTCCAGCGGGACCTGGTGCGGCGACTGCGTCCAGCAGTGCCCGATCTTCAAGAAATTTGAGGAGGCGAACCCCGAGAAGATCACCCTCCGCCTCGTCGACCGCGACGAGCACGCCGACCTGGCCGAACAGATCCAGCTCTGCGGCGGGCTGCGGGTGCCGGTGGTGATGATCCTTAACGAGGACTTCGACCTGTTGTCGCTGAAGGGGGACCGGTCGCTGAACCGTTACCGGGCGTTGGCGGCCAAGCAGCTCGGCGCCGCCTGCCCCGTGCCCGGCGCCCCCGTGCCGGACGAGGAGGTCGCCGCAACGGCGCAGGACTGGGCCGAGGAACTCGAGCGGGCGCACCTGATGGCGAGGCTGAGCACGAAGCTTCGCGAACGCCACGGGGACTAACCCCCAGAACCGGCGTAACACGCAGATCCCAACCCAAAGGGTCCAAGAACAGACAATTTGGCGTCACGGAGGTTGACTGGACGGCAGGCTCGCGTCATGCTGGAACCGCGGCGGCGGCTGCCGCGAAGCTTGTGTGTTCGGATCGCGGTATTCTGCCGCGTAGGTTGTGTTTGTAGGGATTTCGGCTTCCAGGCCAAGGGGCTGTGTAACTTCGGGGATCGACCTTGGCTGCCGCGTGCGTTGTGCGGCAGTCTGCGGGGCGAGAAGCATCGGAAACAGGAGAGTTAGAGAGATGAAACGCACCATCATCAGCAGCGGGCTTGCCTTGGCGTTGTGCTCGGGCGTCGCCTCGGCGAACCCGGTCGGCCAGAGCGCCCAGTACGCCGGTTCGTACACGATCGACCTGAACGGGCAGCTTGTGGGCACGCCCCGCTCGGGCGATGAGATCGCCTACAGCAACCTCAGCGGCGCAGCCAACGCCGGCTTCGCCAATCCCGACATCACGGCGACCTACGGCGACGAGCTGACGCTCGAAGCGAACGGGCGCCTCCAGCAGATCTCGTTCTCGGTGTTCAACGGCGGCGCGAGCGCCGGCCCGATGACCGGCGCGGTGATGGGGCTGGACTTCTTCCGCGCCTCGGACGGCTCCTTCCTCGGCGGGTTCTCGGTGAATCTCGGCGGCGCCCTGACGGCCAACCCGCTGAACCCCGGCTTCTTTACCACCTTCACCGTCGGGGGCCTGGACACCGAAGAGATCGACATCGACACCAACGAGATCGTGATGTTGCAGACCTACAGCGGCGTGGCGGGCGCGACCTCGGTGGGTGTGGTCAGCCGCGTGCCCCCCTCGGTGGGCTCGGCGATCCCGCAGCTGTACATCGACGCGACGGGCGTCGGCACCGGCCCGGGCTTCTTCAACATCGTCGACCAGTTCCAGGAACCGATCACTTTCAACATGATCGCCGAGGTCGTGGTGCCTTCGCCGGCGGGCGCTTCGCTGCTGGCCATGGCCGGCCTTGTGGGCCTGCGCCGCCGGCGCTGATCCGGCCGGTCCTGTTCTGATTCTTTCGGTGTCCCCGGCTCTGCGGCCGGGGACACTTTTTTATTTCATCGGGCGCAGGCCGCGCTCGCGCCGGGTGTTGTTGACCGCTTCGAGCGCTTCGGGGTGGCAGCGGAGCAGGCGGAGGAGTTGGCTCATCGAGCAGCCCAGCCGGACCGAGGCTTTTTTCACATCGCTCTTGCACGCCTCGATCATGTCCATCGCCTCGGCAAGGAGGGACGGGTAGTCGGCGTGCTTTGGATTGCAGACGATCTTGCCTCCGTTGCAGCGAGAACGCCAGAGTTCGGAGCGCACATCGCCCGCTGGGACTTCCATCCGCACCTGCACCGCGAGGTTCAGTCGTAGGCGACGGACGGCGACGCGCCGGTTGGCCTCGGGGCTGCGCCGCTCGCCGGCCTGGGCCGTCACGCCGGTGGGCTTGTGGCGGAGCATGACATGGGTTTCGGTCTTGTTGCGGTGCTGGCCCCCGGGGCCGCCGGTGCGCCCGCGGGTGAGCTCGCAGTCGTCGATGAGTTCGGCTTCCGGGAGCGAGGCGGGGTGCGGCGAGGGGGGCTCGCGGGGGGATTCGAAGAGGTCGTCGAGGGTGAACGGCAAGTCGAGCGCCCCTGTCTTCAACACGCTGTGGTCGGCACCGGCGTCAGCGTCAGATCGTCCTGGAGACCCGCCCGCAGGCGCTCGTGCGCCAGGCCGGCGATCATCGCCCCGTTGTCGACGCAGAACCGCATCTCGGGCAGGCGGAGGTCGAGGCCCCGCTCATCGGCGAACGCCCGCAGCGCGTCGCGCAGCGTGGTGTTGGCGGTCACCCCCCCGCCGGTCAGCAGCGTGCGGCAGTCCGGGTTGGCGTCTGAGGCGCGCCCGAGCTTGAGCATGATCGCGCTGACGCACGCGTGCTGGAAGCTCGCGGCGAGGTCGCGCTTGGCCTGCTCGGAGAGGTCGGCGTGGGTGCGGGGGAAGTCGCCGCCGGCGTCGGGCCTGCCCCGCACGGCGTAGAGCATCGCGGTCTTGAGCCCGGAAAACGAGAAGTCGAGCGAGTCTTTGCCGAGTCGGCTGATCGGCAGCTTGTGGGCCTTGGGGTCGCCGCCCTCGGCGAGGCGTTCGAGGTTCGGCCCGCCGGGGTGCTCCAGGCCGAGCACGGTCGCGGCCTTGTCGAAGGCTTCGCCGACGGCGTCGTCGATGGTGGCGCCGAGGCGGGCGAGCGTTGTCGGTGAATCCATGCGGTAGATCGAGCTGTGCCCGCCGCTGACAACGAGCCCGATCGCCGGGAACGCGGGGCGGTCTGCGCCCAAGAGCCCGGCGTAGAGGTGGGCGTGGACATGGTCGACGCCGATCAGCGGGACGCCGAGCGTCCACGCCAGGGACTTTGCGGCCGAGACCCCGACGAGCAGCGGGCCGATCAGCCCGGGCCTGTGTCCGACGCCGATCGAGCCGATGTCGCCCGGCGAGACTCGGGCGCCGTCGAGGGCGAGGCGGATGATCGGCACGATGCGCTCGACATGGGCGCGGCTGGCGATCTCGGGCACCACGCCCCCGTACTCGGCGTGCAGGTCGTGCTGCGAGGCGACGACCGAGGAACGGACGCAGACGCCGTCTTCGACGATCGCCGCGGCCGTCTCGTCGCAGGAGGTCTCGATGCCGAGCGTCAGCATGGGGCTTCCGTCACGGCGTGGACTCCTGGAGTTCGGGTGTCTCGGCGTCTTCCCCGCTGTCTTCTTCGTCGCCATCAATCGGGCGGACGCCCGCGTCGATCAGCCAGCGTTCGAGGCGGTTGTCTGTGATGCGGAGGTTGGCGATTCGTTCGCCGTCGGGGCCGAAGACCTCCAGTCGTCCGCCGGCGATCTCGATGTTGTCGTCCCAGAGGTCGGCGCTGACAGCGGCGTCGGGGTCGGAGGCGCCGGCCTGGAGGGTCTCGATGCGTCGTTCGAGGCCCTGGAGCTGGCGGAGCATGCGCTCGCGGGCGCGGCGCGCCTCGACGAGTTCCTCGGTGATCTGCTCGGCGCCGGTGAGGCCGGGCTCGCCGGTGGCCAGCCATTGGCCGGAGTCGACGCGGGCGATCAGGGCGCGGATCGCCGCGTCGAGCTGCGGGTCTTTGAGTTGCTCGGCGATCGCCAGCGGCTCTTGGGGGACCTCCCGCCCGTTGTCGGGCTCGGCGGCGCGGATGACATCGAGATCGCGGCGCGCGATAAACATCTCGATCGTCTGCTCGTTGGTCAAGGGGACGAAGAAGCCTTCGGTCGGATCCACGCCCCAGACGATCGAGTCGTCTTTGCGGTGCAGCAGGCGACCGGAGGGGAGGTAGTAGTACTGCTCGGTGAGTTTCAGGCGGCTGCCGTCGCTGCGGGTCGGCAGGGCGTAGACCGATTGCACGCTGCCCTTGCCGAAGCTGCGCGTGCCGAGCGCGATCGCGCGGCTGTGGTCGGCGAGTGCGCCGGCGACGACCTCGCTCGCCGAGGCGCTGGCGCCGTTGATGAGCACCACAAGCGGGAAATCGGGCAGCGTGCCCGAGGCGGATGCGGAGTAGGCCCGCTCGCCGGCGGCCCGGCCTCTGGTCGTGACGACGACGCCTCCGTCGAGGAAGAGGTCGGCGACGCGGACGGCCTCGTCGAGCACGCCTCCGGGGTTGTTGCGGACATCGAGGATCAGCCCGCCGAGCGAACCCTCGGTCGCGTTGATCTGGCGGAGGGCCTGCTTGAGTTCGTCGGCGACGCCGGGGGTGAACTGGGTGATTCGGACATAGGCGATGCGTCGCTCGGGGTCGACGAAGTAGTTCCACGCCTCGGGGGATTCGGGGTCGCGGAGGACGCCCCGGACCGAGCGGGTGCGGATCTGCTCGCGGACGATCTCGATGGTGAAGCGGTCGCCGGCTCGCTCGATGAGGAGCTCGACGGGCGTGCCCTCCTCGCCGAGGAGGAGGTCGACGCACTCGTCGGCGGTCTTGCCGAAGGTGCTCTGGCCCTCGATCTCGACGACGCGGTCGTCGGCCATGACGCCGGCGCGGTAGGCGGGCGAGTCTTCCAGCGGGGAGACGATCGTCAGCCAGCCGTCGCGGACCATGATCTGAGCGCCGATACCGACATACTCGCCGGTGAGGTCGCGGGTGAACTGGGCGGCGGCGGAGGCGGGCACATACGACGAGAAGGGGTCGTTGAGCGCTCCGAGCATGCCGTCGATGGCGGCCCGCTGGAGTTCGTCCCCGTCGACCTCGCCGACAAAGCGGGTGTCGATCAGGTGCTTGACATCGATGATGGGGTCGAAGAAGGCGTAGTCCGGGGCGCGTCTGCTGAGGGCCATCGTCGTGCCCAGCACCGCGACGCCGAGCACGCCGACCAGAACCGCGTCGAGGTAGAACCGACTCTTCTTCACGCCGCACTCCCTTGGAACAGAGCTTCCGGATCGGGTTGGGGGCCACGCACCGGGTCGCGGCTCTTGGATCATAGTTTGGGGCGCAGCGTCGCCCCGGAAACCCCTCCCGCCCCAGTCCAGCCTACGCCCCGGGAGGTCCTATTGTTCCTCCCGGATGCCGCCACCTACAGAACGATCTGAAATCAAGGTCCGTGCCGAGCGAGCGGTGCTGGCCGCCGTCCGCCTGCCCGGCTCGGTCTACGACCCGTCCGACCCGTTCGGCGAGCTGCGCGATCTGGCCGAGCAGGCCGGGGCGACGGTCGTCGGCGAGCTCGAACAGCACCGCCAGAGCCCCGAGGCGGGCACCTACATCGGCAAGGGCAAGCTCGACGAGCTCAAGGGCCTCTGCGAGCGTCTGGAGGCGCAGACGGTCATCTTCGACCACGACCTCTCGCCGAAGCAGATCGCCAACATCGAGCAGCACATCGAACGGAAGGTGGTCGACCGGAGCGAGCTGATCCTGGACATCTTCGCCAGCCGCGCCGCGACGCACGAGGCGAGGCTGCAGGTCGAGCTGGCGCAGCTGGAGTACACCTACCCGCGTCTGCGCGCGATGTGGAGCCACCTCGAGCGGATCGTCGGCACGGGCGGGATCGGCGGCGTGGGCACGCGCGGGCCGGGCGAGCAGCAGCTCGAGATCGACCGGCGCCTCGTGCAGCGCCGCAAGACGATGCTCCAGCGCGAGCTGCAGCAGATCCAGGCGCGCCGGTCGCGCGAGGTCGCCGAGCGCAAGAGCCGCCACTTCACCGTCGGCATCGTCGGGTACACCAACGCGGGCAAGAGCACGCTGTTCAACACGCTGACCGCCGGCGGCGCCTACGCCGACGACCGCCTGTTCGCGACGCTGACGACGCGCACGCGCAAGTGGGACCTCGGCGACGGGGTCGAGGCGATGCTGTCGGACACGGTCGGTTTCGTGCGCGACCTGCCCCACCACCTCGTCGCGTCGTTCAGGGCCACGCTGGAAGAGGCGACGCACGCGGACCTGTTGCTGGTCGTCGTCGATGTCGCCGACCCAGACGCCGAGGGCCGCCTGCACACCGTGCAGCAGACGCTCGACGAGATCATCGACCGCTTCGCCGGCGGCGGGACCGAGGAAGAAGAAGGCGCCGGGTGGGAGAAAACCACCTCGACCCGCCCCCCCAAGCGTCTCGTGCTGCTCAACAAGGCCGACAAGCTGCCCGACAACCGCGAGCTGCTCTACTGGAAATCGAAGCTGCCCGAGAGCATCACGGTCTGCGCCCTTGCGCCAGAGAATGGCGGGACTGGTCAGGGGCTGGACGAGCTGATCGAACGGGTGAGGTCGATCATCTCGGGCGAGGTGCGTGAGGTTCGGATGACGCTGCCGCTGGCCGCGTCGCGCCTGGTGCACGAGATCGAGAGCAAGGCGGAGATCCTCGGGCGCGACTACGCCGACGCGACGGTGACTTACCACGCACGGATGGGCGCGAACCTGATCGGCGACATCATCGCCTCGGGCGGCGGCGAGGTGCGCGTCGAGCGGGTGTAGATCCTTCCTCGACCCTCACTCGTTATCCCATCGCCGGCTTGAGCAGCGAAAGCAGCTCGGCGCTCACGCGTCCGTTGCTCGACACGCCGCGGGGCGAGCTTGTATCACAGTCCCCGTTCCAATCGGTGTACACGCCCCCGGCCTCGCGCATGATGACCGGCATCGGCGCGACATCCCAGAGGCTGATCTCCGGCTCGATCGCGGCCTCGGCCCGCCCGGTCGCGACCAGCAGGTGGGCGTAGCAATCGCCCCAGCCCCTGAAAAGCCCGCAGCGATCGGCGAGTTCGCCGAACAGCCCCTCCATGCCCTTGCGGTGCATCAGCGCCAGCGAGGTCGTGCAGACGCAGGCGTCTTCGAGCGACTCGACATCGGACACACGCGCCGGCTCGGGCCGGTGATCGCCGAGCCCGTGCCACGCGCCCTGGCCCCGCCCGGCGTAGACATACTCGTCGAGCGCCGGCATCACGATCGCGCCCGCGACGCTCTCGGCCCAGAATCGGCAGGCGAGCAGCGTGCCGTAGAGCGGGACGCCGTGCACGAACGACTTGGTGCCGTCGATCGGGTCGATGATCCACTGATAGCCGGTCGTGCCGGGCTTTTCGGGCAACTCCTCGCCGAGGATCGCGTCGTCGGGGAATGTCTCTTCGATCATGCGCCGGAGGGCGAGTTCGCAGTCGCGGTCGGCCTCGGTGACGGGCGTGCCGTCGCCCTTGGTCTCGACTCGGAGCGCGTTGTTGTTGAACAGCGAGAGCGTGCGGCGCCCCGCCTCGCGGGCCGCGTCGATGCAGAACCGGGTTCTCATCCTGACCGCTTCTTCCGTCACGCGACGCCTCCTGCCGCGGCGAACAGCGCCCCGCTTGAGCCCCGCCTACACCGCTTCGGCGGCCAGGCCGGGCCCGAGGAAGAGCAGCGTGCCCCGCACGCGTTCGGCGGGCAGGGCGAAGAGCCTCGCCGCAGCGGCACAATACGCCTCCAGCTGCGGGCGGTAGCGTTCGACCCTGCCCTCGACCTCGGCCTCGGCGATGCGGTCGGTCTTGAAGTCGATGACCTCGGCGGATTCCGGTCCGCTTGGTCCAGAGACGACGACCACGCGGTCGAAGCGACCGGTGACCAGCCGCTCGCGTCCGTCGAGCTGCAGGCGCACGGCGAACGGGCGTTCCACATGCAGCTCGGGCGTGCCTTGGTAGCGAGAACGCGAGAAGACCTCGCGAACGCCTTTGCGGCTGGCCAGCGCGATCAGTTCGTCGGCCGCCGCGGCGGGGTCTTCGGCCCCGAGCGATTCGGCACGGGCGATGAGTGCTTGACGGTCGGGACGGGCTGCACCGGGCGGGCCGTCATCGAGCCAGACGACCTCTTCGAGCATCGCGTGCATGATCGACCCGCGTCCGGCCGCACCGCCCTTGTCGAGCGAGAGGATCGAACGGACCATCGCGCCGTCGTGGGTGTGCAGCGATGAAGGCGCGCCGCGGGCGAGGCGGCGTCCGGGGGTGCGGCGCAGCGGGGCGAGCCGGAGCGTGACCTCCTTTGCCGCGGGCGCCGGCTTCTGTCCAGAACCGATTCCCCCTTGCCAGACGCCCTGTGCGTTTCTCCAGACGACCCCGCCGGGGACGCTCTTTTCTGCGGGGATCAGCGCTTCGCGGACGACAGACGCGCCGGTCGCGGGGTACTTGCCCGGATCCGGCCATGGGTCGACGATCATCTCCAGCAGGCGTTCTGCACGCGTCATCGCGACATAGAGCGTGCAGAGCGCCTCGTCGACGGCCGCCCTCGTCACGGTTTTGTGCAGTTGCTCGCATTCGGGGCTGATCCCCCGGAGCGATTCGTTGGGGAACTTGCTGACCGTGTCGAGCTTCTCGAAGGGTGTGGGCCGAGAACCGATCGCCCCCTTCGGCAACGGCTCGAGCTTATCGTCGAGCGTCGGCAGGACCACGGCGTCGAACTGCAAGCCTTTCGAGGCGTGGATCGTCATCACGCGGACGCCGGCGCGGTCCGGGCGCTCGACGCGCTCGGCCTCGATGCGGTCGGCCAGGTGAGACGGTCGCAGGGGCGACTCTTCCGCAAAGCGCTGCACGACACGGAGCATCTGCGCGTACCGCTCGCGCTCGAAAGGGCCGATGCCTGCCTCGCAGCGCCGGCCGAGGCGCGAGAGCAGACGCACCGGGCCCCGTGCGACAAACTCCCGGCGAAGCTTCGACGCGATCGCTCGGCCCCGGCCCGGCAGTTCGGCCAGGGGCAGACGCAGCCCGACGGTCCGTCCCAATGGCGTCGCTGCCGCGTGGAACTGCGACAGCGTGTCGCCCGGGTGGTCGATCCATCGCAGCAGGCTGACAGCCGCGGCGACGGGCGCCGCGTCGGTCAGGTGCGCCCCGCCCTCCTGGCTCGCCCTGACGCCGAGTTCGTCGAGCGCCTCGATGATCGCCTGCACCTGACGGTTCTTGCGCACCAGCACTCCGATCGAGGCGTGCGGGCACTCCTCCAGAATCGCCCGCACACGCTCTGCGGCGAAGGCAACGCGGGCATGGAGCTTCTGCTTGGCGTTCGGTTTCTTCGGCGTGCCGTCCTCTTTGAGCTCGGTCTCGCAGATCGGGGCGCAGACGATTCTCGCCTCGCCCGGGCGGACTTTCAGAGGCTGCGCCGGCTCGTGGAGTTCGAAGCGGTGCTTCCACGCCTGTTCGGCGCCGCAGCCGATCTCCGCCATCACGGCGCCGGTCGGCATCGCGGTGAAGACCTTGTTCACGCAGTCGAGCACGGGCTTCGATGAGCGATAGCTCCGCGAGAGCTGCTCGGTCTGCATGTGCTCCCAACGCTCGGTGAGCCTTTCGAGCAAAGCCGGCTCGGCCTCGCGCCAGGCGTAGAGGGACTGCTTGGCGTCGCCCACGCAGAACAGCGACTTCTCGCCCCCGGCCATCACTTCGTCGAGCACGGGCTCGAGCAGCGAGAATTGCAGCACCGAGGTGTCCTGGAACTCGTCGAGGAGCACATGGTCGTAGCGCGTGTCGAGTCGGTAGTAGAGCTCGTCGAGGCGTCCCTGTGCGCCGGCTTCGAGCAGCAGGCGTGGGACATCGGCGAACGAGCAGGCGCCTTCGCGCCCTTTGGCCCCGCGAAGCTCCGCGTCGTACCGCCCGAGCAGGTCGCGGGCGGCGAGGTTCTGCTCGCGCAGCCTGCCGAGGATCGAGGCCCTCGCGTCGGCGATCAGGCGTTCGAGCAGGTCGGCGATGGGGCCGGGGATCTCAGTCTTTGCGAAGTCCGCCTTCCCTTCCAGCACTGCCGAGGCGACGCCGCCTTTGACGAACGACTCCCAGTTGCGCGCTCTGGCCGCGTCGATGTGCTTCTCGATCGCGCCCCGCCAAGCCTTGTTCGGCGTTCCGGCCTTGGTCGAGGGCAGCTCGATGCGCGCGAGCTCGTCGATGTCGGCGTCGATCTCGGAGGCCTCTCGCCGGCGGCCGGTCTTGGGCGGGAAGTCCCACGCCGCCCCTTCGGAGTTCAGCAGGAGGTTGTGGGCGCTCTCGATGGTTCTCATCAGCGCCCCGTGCACATCCCGCCTCGCGTCGCCCCCGTGCAGCATCTCGATCAGCGCGAACATCTCCTGCGGATGGATCAGCCGCAGCGTCTCGCCCGCGGCGTCCTCGACGAACTCTTTCTCCTCGAAGGGATCGATGAGACGCCACCCCGGCGGCAGCCCGAGTTCGAGCTGCAACGCGCCCGCCATCTTCACAAACAACGCGTCGATCGTCGAGACCGAGAGCCGGTCGAGCGACCCCAGCAGCCCCCGCAGCATCGCGGCGCAACGCTCTGGCGTCAGCGGCCCGGGCGCGGATCCCTTCCTGAACTGCTCGCGGATGTCGAGGTCGAGCTTCGTTCTGTCTTGATCGTCGAGCGCGGCCTTTGCAAGCCGCTGCATGATCCGCTCGAGGATCTCGCCCGCGGCCTTTCTCGTGAAGGTCGACGCGAGGATCGACTTTGGCGCAGCGCCCCTGGCGAGCAGCGCGAGATAGCGCGTCGCGAGGGCGTAGGTCTTGCCCGTGCCCGCCGAGGCGAGGATCGTCAGGCGGGGTTTGCTGAGCCCCAGCCCGCCGACGCTTGCGTCGAAGTCGGCGACGCTCATGGCGCGCCCCCCCGCTCTTCGACACCGGGCTGGCGGTCGACGATTGTCGGCTCGCCGAGGTCCATGATGTACCCGGCGGCGCCATCGACGGAAGGCGGATCATCGCCAAAGAAGTCGCAGGCGAGGATGCGTTCGGCGACATCGGCCGCGACGAGGTCCGCCTCGTGCAGCACTTCCGCGTCCCAGTCCGCGAAGGCGAAGCCGATGTCTTTGCGCTTGCCGCCGATCACTCCGTAGCCAAGCCTGGGCGCGCCCGGTCCGACGATGCCCTTTGCGAGGTGGCGGTAGAGCGGGAGCTGAAGGTCTTTCCAGCCGTTGCGCCCGCGGTGGGTCTTTCCCGGCGGGTCGACGCTCTGGCCTGTTTTGTAATCGATGATGGCGTGCTCGCCGGTGCTGTCATTGCGGTCGATGCGGTCGATGCGGCCTCGCAGGCCGATGAGGCGGCGCCCGCCGACGACCAGCGCCGCGTCATCGAACCTCTGTTCGCAGCGCACGATCCGCCAGCCGTTGCGCCGGTGCTCGGCCTGCCGCTCGGCGAAATCGCTGAGGCGGCGCTTGGCCAGGTCCGCCTGTACGCTGACCGTGGCGGGGGGCCGCGAACCGACCTCCGACGCGAGCTCTTCGTCGAAGAACGCGTGCAGCGCGAGCTCGATGCGATCGGGATCGGCGTCGTCGCGTTCGTCCGACAGGCCGAACTTCTCCAACGCACCGTGGATCAGGTTTCCGAAGGCGAGAGCGTCGAGCTCCCGCTGCGGCCGGTCGTCAGCCTCGTCCAGCCGCAGGATGTCGGTCAGGTAAAACATGTAAGGCGATTCGAGGAACCGCTTGAACGCCGTCACGCTCACACTCATCGGCGGCGGCGGGCGCTCCAGCACCGGTGCGCAGAACGGATCTGCACTCCCGCTCTCGCGCCGTGCGATGCGGCGTTGATCGCCCGGCGCATGCTCGGCCCAGCGCAGCACCCTCGCCGCCATCGAGGCGTCTTCGTCCAGCAGAAGCAGACGCGACGGCCTGAGCGGGTCGCCCGCCAGATCCCGCCGCCCCGCGATCGCCACGACGCGCCTTCTGCCCGAGACCGCGGCGTGCAGCCTGAACGCGTCCAGCCCCAGCCTCGCCCTGCGCCCTGGCAGGCCCAGGTCGGCCCGCGTCTGCTCGTTGAGCAAGGGGTGCGGACGCGGGCCCGGGGGCACAACGCCCTCGTTCATTCCCGTCAGCACCAGGACAGGCGAGGGGTCGAGCGCCAGCTCCAGCCAGCCCACAAGCTCGACCGCCCCCGCGCCGGACTCCTCGCGCACCGCGCCACCCCGCAGCGCGTCGAGTACGAGCCCGAGCGCATCGGGCGCGTCCATCAGCAAGGACCGCTCGTCGCGGGCGCACGAGGCGAGGTCGGCGCACGCCGCGGCGATCTGGCGGAGCGAATCGAGGTCGCGGTCTTTCAGCCTCGCGGCCCGCTGCTCGTCGCTGTAGAGTTCGACGAGCGCATCGAGGATGCATTGGGCGAGATCGTCGGGTCTTCTGTCGTGCAGGCCGCCGGTTGTCCCCGGTGCGTCCAGCGGCGCGAGCCACTTTGAAACAGCGCCGAACACAGTTGCAAGCACTTCGATTTGGCCCGCGCGATCGTCGCCCTCCTGGTCATCGGGCGGGAGCGAGGTGGAGAGGTAGCGGTCGAGCGTCGGCAGCCAGCGTTCGGTGCGCCCCCACCCGAGCTTTTTCGCCAGCCATCGCTCGACCTCCGGGTGGCGGATCAGGTCGGCGGCGCTCCGCTGGTCGCGTTGCAGGAGGTACACGCGTATCGCCTCCAGCAGGCGGACCGGCGGGGTCGCTTCGATCGGGAGGCCCCGCGCGTCGTGCACGCGCAGCCCTTCGACGCTCGCTGAGAGCAGCACCAGCGAGTCGGTGACTTGCGGGTCGGGCGTGCCGATCACGACCTCGTCGGGCGAGGGCGCTTCGCCCGAGTCGGCGATCGCAACAATCGCACGCTCGGCCTGATCGTCGGGGCCTTCGGCGAAGATGATCTGCTCGTCGCGCAGCGGGCAGGGGCGGTCCGCCCACTTCGCAGGCGCAGGGCGCCCGAGCCCGTCGAACGCCTCCGCCTCTGACTCGTCGAACGAGATCAGGCTGGTGATCGGCACGAAAGCGCCGACGACCGCCCGCTCCGCGTCGGCCGTCAGCTCGGCGGGCGTGACGAGCACGATCGACTCCAGCCCGTGGTCCTGCCGCACGGGACGCCCGATCCGCGCCAGCTCGTGGTCGCAGAGCCCGCGAGCCTCCAGCAGACGGATGTACGCCCGCTGCGCCTCGGCCGCGGCATGCCATCGCTCCGGGCTCGGGTCCAGCCCCGCGGCTTCAACACGCTCGGCCGCGTCGGCCATCGTCAGACCCGCCGACGCCAGCTCGCGCGAGGCCTCGGCGAGCACTTCGCCAAGCGCCCGCCACGCACCGAGATCCCCATCTTGCGGCGGGTGCGGGGCCAGCGGCTTGAGCACCTCCGGCCCGATCGATCGCAGCGCCTCGGCCCATGCGACCGACTTGGCGATCCCGCCGGCCGCGGGCAACTCCCCCGGCTCCAGCAGGCGGTCGGCCAGCGACCCGGGCGTGAGCAGTTCGGGCGGAACCAGCGCGAGCCCCGCCTCCTCGCACGCGTCGACGAGCGAACCCAGCAAAAGGCGTCCGGCCCTGGCGCCGGGGGTGACGATCGCCACGCGTTCGAGGTCGAGCGCCCCGCCATCGCCGAATCGGTCGATGAGCCAACGGCAGGCCGCCTCCAGCGCGGGGCGATCGCGCCCCAGAAAGACCCGCGTTGCGCTCTGTGCGTCTGCTCGCGTCAATCCTGCGCCTCCGACCTGCGCCTCCAAGAAACCCCGGGCGGCCGAGAGCCCCGCCCCACCCCGGCCCCACCCCAACCCCTGCCCGGATCCTGTAGTCTTAGCAGAAAGATCCGATCCGAACACGCCATGGACCACCCGCCGACACCCCCAGAGCCCCAACACCCCCGCGCCGCTGACAGCACGCCGTCACCCAGAGACCTCTCCGGACTGGCGTGGGAGGTCTCGGGGGGGGATCTGGAGTTCAAGGTCGGCGACCGGATCGGGGCGTACCGCCTTGTCGAGCTGCTGGGCGAGGGGGGGTTCGGGCTGGTCTACCTCGCCGAGCAGTCCGAGCCGGTGAAGCGTCAGGTCGCACTCAAGCTCCTCAAGCTCGGGATGGACACGGGGCGGGTGGTGCGGCGGTTCGCCTCTGAACGCCGCCTCCTGGCGATGATGGAGCACCCCGGCGTCGCGCAGATCCACGACGCGGGGGCGACGCCGACCGGACGACCCTACTTCGTGATGGAGCTGGTCCGGGGCGAGCCGATCACCGCCTACTGCGACGCGCGCAGGCTCGGCGTCCGCGAGCGCCTGGCCCTGATCGCCGAGGTCTGCGACAGCGTGCAGCACGCCCACCAGAAGGGCGTCATCCACCGCGACCTCAAGCCCTCGAACATCCTCGTCACCGAGGACGCGGGCCGCGCACGCACCAAGATCATCGACTTCGGCATCTCGAAAGTCATCGAGGCCGACGACGGCGTCTCGCTTGCGACCGAGGACGGCGTGCTCATCGGCACACCCGAGTACATGAGCCCCGAGCAGGCCTCGGGCGCCCCCCACGAGATCGACACACGCACCGACATCTACTCGCTGGGCGTGGTGCTGTACGAACTGTTGGTCGGTCGCGTGCCGCTGGACGCGTCGGGCCTTCGCCGCGCCGGGCCGACGCGCGTGCGCGAGGCGATCGCGTCGTCGGCGCCCTCGCGCCCGCTCTCGATGGTGCGATCCGACGCCTCAAAGCTGCCCGAGATCGCCGAAGCCCGCGGCGCCGACCCCGCCCAACTCGTCCGGCAGCTCAAAGGCGACCCCGAGTGGATCGTGATGAAGGCGATCGATCCTGACCGCTCGCGACGCTACGCCGCGGCTTCTGAACTGGCGGCCGACATCCGACGCTTGCTCGCCAGCGAGCCGATCCTCGCGCGTCCGCCCTCGGTGGCGTACCGCGCCTCGAAACTGATCCGGCGCCACCGCGCCGTCTCGGCGCTCGTCTGCGTGCTGATCGTCGGCGCCGTCGCGGCGGGCGTCGGCGCGGCCATCCAATACGCCGACACCCTCCGCGCCCGCGAACGCGCCGAGGCCTTTGCAAAGAGCGAGGCCGAGGCCCGCAGACTCGCCGAACTGCGCAACTACCTCAACCTCGTCGCCGTCGCGGACTGGGCGACCCGGGCCGGCGAGGTCGCCCTCGCGTGGGAGCACATCGAACGGGCGAGAACCTTCGACACCGAAGCGGGCTGGGAACTCGGCCTGATCGCCGCGAGGCTCGATCAGAGCGAGGCCGTGCTCGCACGCGGCGATTTAAACGGTCCACGCGCCGCCCCGAAGCTCGACGCGTCCGGCGAACGCCTCTTGCTCGTCAACGCCTCGGGCGAGCCCGTCTTCGGGGATAGCGCCTGGGGCTTGCCGCGAGCCGACGCATCGCCCCGCCCGTCGACACTCGCGCTCGCCCCGAACGCCGACGCCGCATGGACCGTTACGACCGGCAACGAACTGATCCGCTGGAACACCACGGAACGCCACGCCCCGACCCGAGAGCAAAGCTTCACCCTCCCAACTCCGCCAAGCGCGCTCGCGGCCGACACCAGACGCGCCGTCGCCGGCGACGCATGGGGCCGCGTCGGCTTCTACGCCGACAACGGCCCGCGCATCATCGAAGCGCACGAAGCGCCGGTCACCGCCGCCGCCGTCTCCCAAAGCGGCGCACTCGCGATCACCGGCGACGCGACCGGCGTGGTCATCATCTGGAACACCGAAACCGCCCGCCCGACGCACTCGATCCACGCCCACACCGGCGCCGTGCTCGCGGCCGACATCGGCGGACGCACCCTCGCCACCGGCGGCGAAGACGGACGCATCTGCCTCTGGGACCTGCGCACAGGCCGTCGCCTCGGCGCGCTCGCCGGGCACCGCGGCGAGATCCTCTCGCTCCGATTCCGCCCGGAAACCTCGGGCGATCCGGAGTTTCTGCTCAGCGCCGGCTCGGACCTGACCCTCCGCCTGTGGGACGCGGTCAGCCAGTCGCAGATGGCCCTGATGCTCGGGCACCGGGCGCCCGTCCTTGAGATCGGATGGAGCGAGCGAGGCCCCGTCACCGCCGACGAGTCCGGCGAGGTCCGGCTCTGGAACCCCGCGAGGGCGATCGCCCCGGCCCTGGGCGTCCGCGCGATCTGGGGCAGGCCCGTCGCCATCGCGTTCGCCGACAACGACACGATCATCGTGAGCGGCCAATCCGGCTCAGCGGCCCTCGACGCCCGCATTCTTGCCCCACTCGGCCCGGCACACCAATGGACGGAGCCCGCCAGCGATCCCATCGAAACCCGCGGGCGCGACGGCAAGCGCTACCGCATCGACAGCACAGGCGTGATCGCCGCCGTTCACAACGACAGAGAACTCTGGAGCAGCAAGGCGCTCCGCGCAAAGCCCAGCGCGCTCGCGCTCTCGCCCGACGGGGCAAGGCTCGCGATCGCCGACCGATCGGGCGTCGTCCGCCTGCTGCACGCCGAGACCGGAGAGGGGATCATGACGATCGCCGAGGTCGGAATCCCCGTCGAGGCGCTGGCGTTCTGCGCTGAGGGTGAGACGCTTGTCGCTGCGCTCGCCGACGGCGTGGTGCGTCGCTGGAGTACAAGGCCTGACGCCGCAGAACGCGTCTCCGGCCCCGAACCGCTCGACCCGCCCGCCGAGACAACCGTCTGGATCGCCGACGCGCACTTCGCCGACGCGTCGGGCTCGCGCACCGGATCGCCGGGGCCCGATGGCGCGTTCGTGCTCGTCTCGCTGTATTGCGCCGGGCCGCTGCCAGACGGGCCCGTCCGGGTCGAGGCCCGCTCGGGCGGCGCATCAGCCTCGGGCGAAGCGGTGTGGACGGAGATCCTCGGCGCCCCGCTCGCCGATGCGTTCCTGCTGCTCGGACCGCTCGACATCAGCGATGACTCAGGGCCGGTCGAGGTGCTCGCCCGGACGATCGAGCGCGAACACCGCTTCATCCTGCCTTAGATCGGCGCGCGGGTCCGGGCGTTCACCGCTCGCCCAATGCGCTCGCCGCGCCGTTCGCGCAAAGCTCCGCCCACGGGGCCGGGCAGACCGCCGCAAGATCGAGCAGCACCGGGTGCAGTTCGTCCCTCGTGCGGCTGCAGATCACCGTGTCGTGATGCGCCAGCGCCGACGCGACGGCGAAGAAGTAGAGCGCAAGCCCCGTCAGGCGGTGCTCCTCCGTCCCCGCCTCGGCCAGCAGCTTTTTGCCGGTGTTCTTGATGCGGCTGAGCGTGTCGGCGTCTGCGCCGCGAAGCATCGCGCCCACGGGTTCGAGCTCGCCGACGCGCGGGGCCCGCTCTAGCGCACGCTCCAGCCACGCCTCCGCATCGGGCGCGCCGAGGCGGTCGATCAGCGCGTCGACCGGGCGACGGGGCCCGGAGAGGCCGAGGCGGAACAGGCGGGTGATCGTGCCGGCCTCCAGCTCCGCGCCGGAGCCCGAGGGATTGGGCGTGCTGTTGTTCACGCGAGTGCCTCCACGAGTGCGCGGATCTGGTCGTCGATGTCCTCTCGAGCCTCAGAAGCGGAGCTGTCGCGCGCCAGGAGCTCGCGCAGCGTCATGCGGAAACGGCGCGTCGCCGTGCGGGACATCACCGCCGCACGCGCCGCGTCGATCCCGAGGTCCTCTGCGATATCCGCGTAGGGCCTGGCGCGGCAGTGGTGCTCCTCGAAGACCCGCCAGTGGTCGTCCATCCCGTCCTTCTCGCACCCTTCGCGGGTCAGGTCCATCGCACGCTGCACGAGCGAGGCGACGAACGCCCTGTCGATCGCCCGGTCGGGGTCGCCGCTGAACGCGATCGGGTCCTCGCCGAGGGCAGAGCCCCGATTGTCGCGCCGGTGGCGCCGGCGCTGCTCTTTGAGATAAAAGCAAAAGGCGTTCATCAGCCAGCGCCGCAGCGGCATCCCGCTCTGCTGCCACGCGGCGAAGAAATCGTCACGCGCCAGCCGATCCGCGAAAAACCCCTGCACGATGTCGTCGGCGTCGCCAAGCCAGCGTTCGGAAGTGCCCAGGAAGTACGCCCGCAGCGGCAGAGCATAGACGGTCATCACATGGCGGTTGACCTCGGCGCGACCGGACTGGTCGTGCCGGAGTCGGTCACCGATCCATGTCGACCGGGTTGCCGGGAAGAGGTCTTCCTTGGCCACGCGTGCTGCCCTCCGGGTTCGGCTTCCGGGCGAAGCAAGGCGTGAGGATGCGCGATCTGCGCGCAAAGGTTCGCCCGGGCTCGGTTTATCGGGTGCTTCGGCCGCCTCAGCGGCGCCCACCACGGCCAATCTACAAGCCGGACGCGGCTCGGGGGGTGTAAGCCAGGGGGCCTGTCAGTTCCGGAGCGCAGAGTCGATGTCGGCGCCCTCGTTGAGCTTTTCGGCCAGACGCTCGGCGTCCTCGCGGGTGTCGCAGCGACGCATCGTCGCCCACCCCTTGGCGCTCACCCGACGCCAGACCCACCAGTCGCCACGCTGATCCTCGGCCGCCTTGAACTGCGGGCCGGTAGAGAGATCGAGCGGGGAGATCTGCGGCGAACCGCTCTGCTGCTGCTGACTTGCGGTCATGGCGTCGTGCTCCGGCGGCGGAACCGAGTCCGGTCGGCCGCCGCTCATTACGCCGTATTTTCGGCTCCGGGTCAAGCGGTGCGGCGCAAGTTAGCATGAACAAGCCGCATATCTGGCATGACTATGCGTTTCCATTCTGCTCGCCGAACGCCGAGATTATCGGCCGATTTGGCGGGTCCCGTTGGCCCAAACCAGCCCGCCCGCCGATCGAAACACTGCGACAACCGGCCCGCTCGCCGGTAGGGTGGATCAGGTCGACCTCCGGACGCGGCAGGCGGTCGGAGCCGACACAACACGGGACGAAGGCATATGCACGGAGGATCTCGATGCGCAGTCGAATCTGGATCGGTGTCGCCGCCCTCGCGGCGGCCTGCACCCTCGGGGCCCAGGGTTCCCCCTGGCCGAACCACGCCCACCACCCCGACCGCCCCTTCGAGTACCTGGAGAACGCCTCCTACGACCCGAAGGTCCCCACCCCGAAGTCGGTCATCGGGCACGAGGTCGGGAAGTACTTCACCCGCCACGCCGACATCGTCCGCTACGCTGAGGCGCTCGCCGAGTCGTCCGACCGCGTCGTGATCGAGCACTACGGGCAGAGCTGGCAGCGCCGGCCCCTCCTGACCCTGACCATCAGCGACCCGGCCAACATCGAACGCCTCGACGAGATCTTCGAGGCCAACCGCGAACTGGCCGACCCGCGCACGCTCAGCGCCGACCGCCTCGACGAGGTCGCAGAGAACAACCCGGCGATCGTCTGGCTGAGCTTCAATGTCCACGGCAACGAGGCGTCCGCCGCCGAGGCGGGCATCGCGACCGCCTACGAGCTCGCCGCGAGCACGCACCCGGATGTGAAGTCGTGGCTGAAGGATGTGGTCGTGGTGATCGACCCGATGCTCAACCCCGACGGGCATTCGCGCTATGTCTCGTGGTTCGAGAACACGATGGGCAGGGAGCCCAATCCGAGCCACGACGCCGCCGAGCGTCGCGAGCCCTGGCCCGGATCGCGGACGAACCACTACCTGTTCGACCTGAACCGCGACTGGCTGTGGTTGAACCACGCCGAGAGCCGCAACCGCCTGCCCGCGTACCGGCGCGTGCTGCCCCACCTGCACATCGATGTGCACGAGCAGGGCTGGAACCGGCCCTTCTTCTTCGGGCCCGGCGACACGCCCTACAGCGCCAACATCCCCCAGAGCACCAAAGACTGGCTCGAGCTCTACGGCGACCACAACGCCGAGATCTTCGACCAGCGGGGCCTCGTCTATAGCACCAAGGAACGCTTCGACTACCTCTACCCCGGCTACGGCAAGGTGCTGCCGGTCTACCACGGCGCCGTCGGCCTGCTGACAGAGAAGGGCGGACACAGCTTCGCGGGCCTCGCCCTGGAGTTCTCCGACCACGAGGTGCTCACGCTGCAGGAACGGGCCCACCACCACTTCCTGATCTGCATGAGCTATGTCGAAACGACCGCCAAGCACCGCGAGGCGCAGATCCGCCGCTTCGCCGAGTACTTCAAGGAAGCGATGGACAAAGCAGAGGCGTCGCCCCTGACGATCCTCGTCGCCTCCGACAACGACCCCGCCCTCATCGAGAAGCTGCACGATCTCTGCCGCGAGCACGGGATCGAGATCGGCCTGCTCACCGGCTACGAGGGGCGTCCGACGCTCAAGAGCTTCCGGGACAACAACGAGGCCGGGCGGGGGCCGCTCCGCCGCGCGCCGTGGGTCATCAGCGCCAACCAGCCGATGGGCTTCCTCGTCCGCACGCTCTTCGAGCCCGAGACCTATGTCGAGAACAAGGACACCTACGACATCACCGCCTGGAACGCGATCGTCGCCTTCGGTCTCGAAGCGTGGTACACCACCGACGATTTCGGTGTCGAGACCATGCAGCTGCCCAAGGCGGGCGACGCGATGGGCGAGCTCACCGGCGACGGGGATGTCGCTCTGGTGATCGACGCGGCCCAGCACAAGCTGCCCTCCGTCGTCGGGATCGCCGCCGAGCACGACCTCTTCCTCCGCCACGCCGGCTCGAAGATCGGCGTTGACGGCAAGAGTTTCGAGAAGGGCTCGCTGATCATCCACCGCGTGCGCAACCGGCACGCCGACCTCGAAGCGTTCATGCGCGATGTGCGCGCGATCGGCGTCGATGTGCACCGCGCCTCGACGGGCGTCACCGAAGAAGGCCCGGTCCTCGGCGCCAACGCCAACGACCGCCTGCCCCTGCCCAAGGTCGCGCTGATCCGCAACCGCCCCGCGAGCCTGCTCTCCTACGGGCAGCACTGGTGGCTCCTGGATGTCGAGCAGCCCATCCCCTACACCGCCATCGACCACGACCGCCTCGGGAATGTCGATCTGAACAAGTACAATGTGATCGTGCTCCCCGACGGCGCACGCCCCGGCGATGCCGACGCGATCCGCGACTGGGTCCGCGCCGGCGGAACGCTGGTCGCCACCGGCTCGGCGGCGGTCTGGGCCGAGCGATCCCTCCTGAACATCGAGCCCGCCAAGGACCCCGAGGACCTCGAAGAACGCAAGCCCCTCCACGAGCTCAGCTTCGAGCAGCGCCGGGAGCGATCGGTCGAGGACCGCGTGCCCGGGCCGGTGCTCCGCGCCGTGGTCGACACGACACACCCGCTCTCGGCCGGTCTGCCCGACTGGCTCGGCGTCATCGTGCGGGGCGACCGGCGCCTCGGCGTCGGCGAAAACACCTTCGTCGTCGCCCGGTTCGATTCCGAGCCCCTGCTCAACGGCGTGATGAGCGATCGCAACCAGCAACGCTTCGCGGGCACGCCCCTGTGCGCGCACGACCGGCTCGGGCGCGGGCATGTCGTCCGCTTCGCCCACGATGTGACGATCCGGGGCTTCCAGCACCGCCCGATGCGGCTGCTGCTCAACGCGATCGTCTACGGGCCCGGCCTCTAAACGAAACACGCCCGGCGAACATCGCCGGGCGTGCAAATCAGACTTCAGATCGAACGCCGGCGGCGACCCCGCCGGCGTATTTTCACATCACCGGGCCGAGCCCCATGCACCGACGCCAGAAGCTGACCTGGCCGAGGTGCATCATCGTGTGCCCGCCGAGCGTGAAGGTGAGCACCGTGCCCTTGGTGGGGAAGCGCGTCTTCATCTCGCCCTCCATTGGGTTCTCCTGCATGAGCAGGTCGTCGCTCGCCTCCTCGAGCGCCGCAAGCAGCACACGATGGCCATTGAAGAAGTGATCGACGACCTTCTGCATCGGCGGGTAGATGGTTCCCTGGGGATCGTCCTTGCACTCCTTGCCGGCGCTGAAGACATCGGCGAAGCCCTCGGGTGTTTTCGCCTCGCCCGGCTCACGGCCGAGCATGCCCATCAACCTCTCGGGATAGGTCGAGAGGTGCCCGAAGACAAAGGCGGGGTGGACGCTGTTGATCGGCCCGTTCTGACCCCGGGCCTGGCGGGCGAACTTGTCGGGAGCGATGTCTTTGAGCAGAAGCTCGGCGTAGCCCAGGGCGACATGGCCGCAGGGCACGATGGTGCGGGCGATCGGCTGCATCGGGGGGTTCTCCTCTTGAGGTCTCGTGTCGTCGCGATTCGACGCCCCGAAGGCTAGCCCCCGACATATCGATCGCGGATCGCTCTGGCCCGCTCGGGGCGGGTGGTGCCGGCGACGATGGTCCGCCCGTCTGCGAAGACCGTCAGCTCGATGCGGGCCCGCGTGTCGCCCGCCTCGCCATCGATTTCGCCCCGGAGCAGGAAGCGGGTGACCCGGAAGTCGCCGTGGGAAGCCAGGCGTCGCCCGAGGGCTTCGAGCTCGACGCCCGCCGCCGTCGGCGGCGCGAGCTGGACCGCGTCGCGCCCGCAGAGCGCCGCCTCGCTCTGGACCGGGCGGTCGAGGAACGCGAACTCGCGCTTCGCGCAGCAGATGCAGGCGCTGTCCCTGGCGGGCGCAAGATCGACATGGCGGAAGCGCAGCGGACGCAGGTCGAACTCGATCATCGGCCCCGGCGATCTATCCCCCGCGAGGATCCGGATCGCCTCGGAGGCCTGCATCCCCCCCACGATCGTCGGGCCCGGACCGAGCACGCCGACGGTGTCGCAGGTGTCCCCCCCCGCGCCGGGGGGGTCGGGCCAGAGGCAACGGAGGCACGGCCCGCCCGGGACAAACGCGGCGACCATCCCGCGGGTCGAGATCGCGCCGCCGTAGATGAAGGGCAAACCCTCGCGGACGCAGTAGTCGTTGAGCAGATACCTGGTGAGAAAATTATCGGTCCCATCAACCACCAGATCCGGGTGCACATCCATCACCCGCCCGATCGTCCGCGCCGTCAGGTCGGCGACCCGGGGTTCGATTCGGATCCGGCTGTTGACCTGGGTCAGGCGGGCGGCGGCCGCGGCGGCTTTGGGGAGGCCCTCGGCGGCGTCGGATTCTGTATAGAGGGTTTGGCGTTGGAGATTTGTCGTTTCGACGATGTCGCGATCGACGAGGATCAGCCGCCCGATCCCCGCTCGGGCGAGCAGGTCCGCCGAGGCGCACCCGAGGGCGCCGCACCCGACAATGGCGACGGTCGAGCCGAGCAAACGCCGCTGCCCCTCCTGGCCGACGCTCGGGAGGAGTGTTTGGCGGTGGTATCGCGAGAGGTCGGGGTGGCTCTGGTCGGGCGGGGTCATGCGGCAGGTTGAGGGTAGAGCGTCGGTTTGTGCGCGAGGGGCGATGGCGGTGTTTGCGCCCCCTCGCTCGCCGGGCGCCCGGGTGGCGGCTCCGGTGGGCTGGGGGTGTTGGCACGCGGATTGATCTGGTCTCTTGCACGGCGTGCTGATTGCACACCGGCGGAGGCGAATCGTGCACTACGGCATGTACATCTCGGCGACCGGGGCGATGACCTCGATGTACCGTCAGGATGTCTTCACCAACAACCTGGCCAACACGAACACCCCGGGGTTCAAGCCGGTGACGCCGTTTACGCGTCAGCGGGACGATGTGCGGCGCGAGGACGGGCTGTGGCACATGGCGTCGAACGCGATGCTCGAACGCCTGGGCGGGGGCGCCCACCTGAACCAGAACCATGTGTCCTTCCGCCAGGGTCCGATCGACACGACCGGCAACCCCCTGGATCTGGCGATCAACGGCGACGGGTTCTTCGTCGTGCGTGCCGGTGGCGGGGCCGAGGGCGAGGAACTCCGGTTTTCCCGCGACGGGCGCCTGACGCGCGACCGCGAGTCGAGGCTGGTGCGCGTGACCGACGGGCTGCCGGTGCTCGACGAGATGGGGCGCGAGATCCGCCTGCCCAACGATGGCGATGTGGTGATCGACGGGGACGGGGCGATCCGCAGCGGCGGACGCCTGATCGGGCGGCTTCAGATCGTGGATGTGCCCGACCGATCGCGCCTGACGCCCGCGGGCGAGACCCTGCTCAAGCCCACGGCCAATGCGTTGGCGAACGCTGCGCCGGCCTCGGGGCGGGTGGTGCAGAACGCTGTTGAGGGATCCGCCGCGACAGAGATCTCTGCGTTGATGGAGATGACGGGCGCGAGCCGTTCGGCCCAGTCGAACCTCGGGATGCTTTCGTACTACGACCGGATGATGGACCGGGCGATCAACACCTTCGGGCGCGTGGCCTAAGGCCCGCGCCGAATCGTCGGGGCGACCCGGCAGGAGACGGCCTGAACCATGGCGAACCTTGCGCTGCAATCCGCCTCGACCGGCCTGAACGCGCTGAACACCAAACTGGATGTGATCGCGCACAACCTGTCGAATGTGAACACCTCGGGGTTCAAGGCGAGCCGCGCGAACTTCCAGGACCTGATCTATGTCGAGCGGGCCCAGCCGGGCACGGAGAACGCGTTGGGCGACAGCCGTCCGACGGGGCTGTATGTCGGTCTTGGCGTGAAGGTGTCTGGCACGCAGCTGGACTTGGCGCCGGGCGCGTCGCTGGCGACGAACCGGCCGCTGGATCTTCGGATCGACGGCTCTGGCTTCTTCCAGGTGCAGATCGAGGACGACGAGGGCGCTGTCGGCTACACCCGCTCGGGCAACTTCGCGGTCAACCGCGACGGCGAGTTGGTGTTGGCCAACGACCAGGGCCGGCGTCTGCTGCCGATCGTGAACATCCCCGACGACGCCGACGAGATCGACATCACCAGCGACGGGCGGGTGTTTGTGCGTTTGCCGGGTGACAACGAGCCCCAAGAGGTCGGGCAGCTCGAGATCAGCACCTTCATCAACCCGGCGGGTTTGAAGCCGATCGGCGAGAACCTGTTCGTCGAGACGGCGGGCTCGGGCCCCCCCACCACCGGCGTGCCGGGCGAGGAGAACCGGGGCCGGATGACCCAGGGGATGCTGGAGGGATCGAATGTCGATCCGACCTTCGAGCTGATCGAGCTGATCCGGACGCAGCGCGCGTTCGAGATGAACAGCCAGGCGATCAGGGCGGCCGACGAAACGCTGCGGGCCATCGGCCAGTTGAGGCGGTGATCGATGACGACGGTGCAGAGAAAGATCGCGCCGCGCCGGGTGGTCGTGTTCATCGCGGCGGCGGCGGTCGTGCTGCTTGCGCTGGCGAGGCCCTCCTTGGGCCAGACGGTGACGCTGCTGGGCGCCGCGAGGATCGATCCCTCGGGGCCGGTATTGCTCGGCGACATCGCGCACATCGAGGGCGAGGGCGCCGAGAAACTGGCGGGGGTGGTCATCATCGAGGACCCGGCGCGGGAGCTTGCGCTCTCAAGCGGCCCGATGGTGCTGCGTCTGGACCGGGTGCGCGGGTCGATCGAGCGGTCGGGCGTGGCGAGGCGATCGACGCTGGCGCTTCGGGGCAGGTCTTGCGTGATCGTGCCGATCAGGCGGGCCGAGACCGGGCCGAGCGCCGAGAAGGAAGAAACTGACAAGCCCGAGCCCTCGCACCTCGGACGCCCGACGGTGCGGGGGGGGATCGAGCGGTATCTCTTGGACATCTTTGGCGTTCGGCCCGATGAGGCGAGGTTCGCCTTCGAGGATCGCGACGAGGCGTTCCTGGCCGAGACGACGATCGGGCGGCACATGGCCGTGCGCCGGGTGGGAAGCTCGGCCCGCGTGCCGGTGGCGGTGACGGTGTACGACGGGGAGTCGATCGTCGCTTCGGGGACGGTGCGCGTCAATGTGCTCCTCAAGCGTGATGTGCTGGTGGCGACGCGTCCGGTCTCGCGGGGCGTGCGTCTCGACAGCGGCGTGGTGCGGGCCGAGACGAGGTGGGCGCCCCCGACCGTCGACCCCGCGCCCGCGGAGGAGGCGATCGGGTCGGTGCTTGTCGACCCAAGGGTCGAGGGGCAGATCATCGAGCGCAGGAACCTCGAACCGCCGGTGATGGTGCGCCGGGGCGACATCGTGAAGATCCACTGCGTCGCAGGGACGGTGGTGATCGAGCTGGACGCCCGCGCGAGGACCGACGGACGCGAGGGGGATGTGATCGAATTCGAGCCGATGGACGGCACGCGCCGGCGGATCAACGCCAGAGTCAGCGGGCCGGGCCAGGCGGTCGTCAACGCGCGATGAGCGGGCCGAGGCCCGATACGGGCCGGCCAGAACGGACAGAGCTAATGTCGAACGCGAAGATCCTCAAGACCGTCACTGTGTGTGGGGCGCTTTCGAGCCTCGGAGGGATGTCCGCAGCGCAGAGCCTGCTGATCGATCCGCCGCAGATCCCGGTGACTGTCGCGGGGGACCCTGATCCGGCGGGGCCGATGCGGAGCTTCAGCATGATGGCGGTGGACCCGCCTGCGCCTCGGACCTTCGCGGTCAACGATCTGATCACGATCATCATCGACGAGACGAGCCGGAGCACGGTCTCGCAGTCGCTGGAAACCGAGCAGAGGCACCAGACCGACGCAACCTTGGGCCGCGTGCTCGACCCGCTGCAGCTCCTGCAGCTCCGCCTGCGGATGGGCGACAGCGAGGATATTAAGCTGCTCGACGCCCAGGCGAGGCGCAAGTTCGAGGGCGACGGCGACTACCGGCGCGACGAGCGGTTCAACACACGCATCACGGCCCGAGTGATCGATGTCAAGCCCAACGGCACGATGGTGCTGGAGGCGAGGCGCCAGATCGGGCGTGACGACGAGATCTCGACGCTGGTGCTTTCGGGGATCTGCCGCAGACAGGATGTCACGAGGGCGAACACGATCTTGAGCAGCCAGCTCGCGGATCTCAGGGTGGTGCAGCACAACCACGGGCATGTCAAGCGTGCGGCCGACAAGGGGCCGGTGACGACGATGCTCGACCGGTTGTTCAACTTCTGACGGTCGGCATTGCCGCCCGTCGGGGTGTGGGGCGTCGGGTGTGGGGTGTGGGGGGCCGGATCTGTAGCTCTGTGGCACTGGCGGCTTGTCCGCCAGTGTTTTTTGCGCCCTGTGGATCTTTTGTGTTGGGTTCGCGGCGCGGCATGTTGCGAGTATGGTTGGCGGAGCTTCCTTCGCCCCTTCAGGCAACGCCGTGAACTGAAGGGAAGAATTTTCAGCAATCGCGCATGAAAAAAGGCGTTCCCTGCCGATCCGTAGTTGTCGCGACAGAAAGGCAGGGAAGCCGTGGTTACCGATCGATCGTTCG
>JBJHCY010000018.1:0-50827 GCA_050486265.1 Phycisphaerales bacterium
CATCAGTTCAAACGACTGCGGACGCGATGGGAGCGGCGCGGCGACATCCACGAGGCCTTCCTCACCCTGGCGGCCGCGTTCGTCTGCCAGAGGAAACTGATCAATCATGGGTTGTGAAACGAGGTCTTATTGAGCTCAATAGCTGTATGCAGCTCCCAGCTAACCCAGCCGCTTGCGTAGGTGATAGGCCCATATAGACACATCGTTAGGCTTGACCCACTGATCTTGGGTCTGATCTGGCCCTTGATATAGCTTGCGTTGATGCTGTTATACGGCTCCCTGACCGAGTAGTCCGCGAACTCCAAGTCTGACGTTTTGCTTCTTGCCTGGCCGCGGAACAGATTGACCATCGCCAAGTCCTCTGCGACGAAGCTCAAGAATGTCCGGATCATCGATGATTACCTTTCAGGATCCGTGAAACCATTGCGCCAGTTCCGTTGCAGTTTTGGTGTGGTGGTCGTAGACCATCCACACCTCGTCATTGAAGCCGTTTAACTTGCCCCAGGTGATCCTGCGGTACAACCCAAGATACTCCTGCTCTGCCCAACTGCACTCGCGAGCGCTCTGAACAACTGGAAACAACGCGACCGAGTCCTGGAACTTTTGTCCATCGGCGAGGCCGAGTTCCCACGGAATCCATTTACTCCCCTTGCTGTTCGGTGACACTAGCAGGACAAATCGCCTCGTGCTGCGGACGGCACTTCGGAGCACTTGTGCCGTCTCGACTGAGGGGTTCTGCGGCAACCGATCATCACCCAGATCTACATACACCTTTGCACCATGATTCTGGAGGATCAGGACGACGCCAGGCACGAGGGCGTTGTCCTTCAAGGAGTGCGACAAAAATGTATTCTTGCCATCTTGCGAAGCAGCCGCTTCCCTGAGTACGCGGCACTCTTCGAGTGTCTTGACAAAGCTCTTGACCTCGTCGATCGTTGTGTACGCCGGCATCACAAGCTCCTGACCTGCCCGAGATTCATGAACCAGTCGGAGTGAGAGCCGTCCAGTCTATCTGCTCCGCCGTGCAGGCAGGGGCCGCAGCGAGGGCGAGGAAGCGAGACCCAACGGAGGCCCCTGCCTGCACGACGCAGCGAACGCCGCCGGCGTCTGGTAGTCCAGCGACGAGGGTGGCCGACAGTGGTTGTACTCTAGGCGGAAGTCCCTCAGCACCACACGAGCCTCGGCCAGGCTCGTGAACGGTTCCAGATTCAGGCACTTGTCGCGCAGCTTCCCGTTGAATGACTCGCCGAACGCATTCTGCTACGGCACCCCGGCTGAATGTACAGCGGCCCCACCTCGTTGTCCACCAGTAACGAACGCACACCGGCGGCGATGAAGTCCGGCCCGTTGTCGCTGCGGGCGCGCCGCGCACCGCGATCAGCTCGCGCAGCACACCGATGACCCCGCGGCTCGTGATGCTCCAGGACGCCTCCAACGCAGGCACTCCCGTGTGTGTACTCGTCCTCTACCGTCGGGATTTCCAGCCGACGCCCGTCCGCTGACTGATCGCTCACGAAGTCGTAGGTCCACACATGGTTCGATCCGCACCCCGTCGAACATGGTGTAGAACAGGCTTCCGGACCGCAGGCCGACTCGCCCGCTGGGATCCACAGATCCAGCTGGTTGCGCTATCGGGGCGGGTTGTTCACCAGGCTCGTCGCAGAACACCCGGACATGATCTTCAGTCTGGTTGTATCGCCGCTCTCCAGGCGTCGTTGATCGCTTGCCTGTTTGTCTCGAAGTTGACCTTTGCGGCGGCGACATGCTGGTCGGCGAGCGCGTCGAGGATGATGGTGTTGACTTCGGTCGGGACGGGCTCGTCGAGTTCGGCGTGGATGCGTGCGGCGGCGATCGCTCTTTTGAGGGTGAGCCACTGGCCGCCGTCGCGGTCTGCGGCGAGGTGCCAGACGGGCAGGTCGACGTCGCGGTTGGCTCGGATGCGATCCAGGCGTGTTCTGACATCGGCCGGCAGCCCCTCGACGGCGCAGGCCAGGCACGCGGTTTTGACGGCTTGAAGGTCGGCCTCGGCCTGGTCGAGGGCCGCCTTTGCCGCAGCGAGGTCGGTCAGGTTCTGCTGATCGCCCCTGCCGCTGCGGACTCTTTCGAGGTGGTGGTTGTGGTTGTTGCTCGCGGCATGGAGGGCGTGGCGTGCGGCGCGGAAGTCCGCGACGAGATCGGCTGCGTCTTCTAAGACCTCCGCGACGAAGGCGGAGGTCTGGGCCGGTGTGAGGCCGGCGGCGGCGAGCGTGTCGGGCCCGAGCCCGGCGGCGTGGAGCATCGAGGCGACCGACGCGGCGTCGGGCTGCTGGGGGGTTTCCGCGGCGGAGCGGACGGTCAGCGCGGTAAAGGTCGCGGCGATCACCGCCCCCACCGCGAGGGTTCCCGCGACGGTGTGGAGGGTCAGCCCCCGCCAGGACTTGGGCCTGGCCTGCTTCTGCTGCTTGCTGTTCTGCATGGTTGTGCTCCTCGACCGCCGCCGGATCTTGAGCGGCCTATTGCCAAGTTACCGGGTTGTGACGGCCGGCCGCAAGTGCCTTGCTGCATTTTGTGCAAATTCTTCATCCACCCGGATATCGCATCGGGATTCGCCGGATCTGTTCACCTCCTCGGCACATAAATACCAGATGCGAGGGAGCCGGCTGTAGGCATCAAGGTTTTCCCGGGTGCAAACACCCCATCCCCTCCTCTCGCCGCTCCTGGGAATATCAAGGTTTTCCCGGGTCGCCTGTGTGCAAGTATTGAACTGCAATATTCATACAGATCGCACGAAGACCGGGTGTTGAATGCACGGACGGATCCGCTCGGTGCGGCGCGGTTGCGGATTGATTCGATCAGCGATATCGCGCTGGATCGGAATATTTTTGTTGAGGCGCAAACCCTTGCGGATGAAGGACTTACGGACACCTTGCCCGGTCCGGTCCGAGAAAATCTCAGGGCAGGGGTGTTGCGGCGGCTGACGCGGCTGGTAGTTTGGGGGCATCGCGCTGCCAAGCCTTGAAGGTGTGTGGGCCCGGAGAGGGACGATCCGGTAGCGGGACGGAGGCTGCCATGTTGCGGACGATCGCTCGCGTGTCGATGGTGGGTTGGTTCGTGGTTCTTGCGCAGGCTTCGGCTTCTGCGGACCCGATCCTGCTGGTCCACGACGATTCGATTACCGATTACAACGCTGCGGCGACCACGGCGCAGGATGTCCGCCCGCGTGCGGAGCAGCGCGGCGTCGGCCTGGACGGCACGATGCGGGCCGGCGGTGCGTTCCCGTGGGCGGTGCGGGGCAACCCGTTCGAGTCCGGCGTCCAGGGCGAGCGGCTGGAATCGCTGCGCCTGGCGACGGGCGCGTTCGTTGTCTCTGACATCGACCTCGCGCTCCCCGCGCAGGTCCCGTGGGTCGTGGGCCGCAGCTACAACGCGAGGCAGCACAGCGGCGGCGACCACGACAGCGACGGGTACCAGGGCCGCAACTGGTTCCAGATGAGCCAGCCCGAACTCGTCTTCTTCGACGAGGACGCCAACCCGTCGACGCGCGGCGTCGACGATATGATCTACCTGGTCTACGGCGCGGACCGGTTCATCGAGTTCCGCCGGACCGGCAACGACGAGGACACTTTCCGCGGCGTCAACGGGGCTGCGGGGGTGATCGTGCACGAGTCGGGCAGCCCGGACCTGTACATCTACCACGACCCGCAGGGCAACAGGGCGTACTTCTTCGGGGACAACACCTCCGGGGACCGCGCCGACTGGCAGCTCTGGAAGTTCGTCGACGCGGCGGGCAACGCGGCGTACGCGGGCCACGAGACCTCGGCGACCGACGCGGTGACCGTCGGGTACAACGCCGACGGCTCTATCGCCGAGGCGTACGACTCGGCCGGCAGGCGGTACTCGTACACCTACACGGCCGTCGACAGCGTCGACCGCCTTACGCAGGTCGTCGCCGCGTTCCATGACGGCTCGATCTGGGTCGAGGTCGGCCGGGTCGACTACGGCTACTACAGCGTCTCGAACGATTCGCACGGCAAGTCGGGCGACCTTCGTCTGGTCACCGTGACGACACCGCTGTCGGACCCGAGCGAGGTCCTCGAGCGTCGGCGGTACTACCGGTACTACACCGGCTCGTACCACGCGACGAACAACCCCGGCCACGAGCACACCCTCAAGCTCGTGGTGGGCAACGAGGGCGTGCGTCGGGTGATCTGGGAGGAGTTCGGCGACCTGGACCAGGCGACGGTCGATGCGCAGATCGACGGCATCAACGAGGGCGACCTGAAGCCCTACGCCGACGCGTTCTTCAAGTACGACGACCAGCGCCGCGTGGTCAGCGTCTTCTTCGACGGCGAGTGCGGGTGCTCGGGCGGGACCAACGGCGAGCACAGGCTCACCTACGAGACCAACAGCAGCCACTCGGCCACCGGCTACGACAGCGGGTGGCATACCCGCGTGATCGTCGAGCCTCCGCCGGTCATCACCACCCCGGCCGCCGCCTGGACCACGCAGTACTTCGACAACGCCGCGCAGCCGCTCTCGCGCGTCCTGACGAACATCAACCCCGCCGGCACGAGCCCCGAGACCTGGGCCACCAAGGTGGTCCGCGACGCCGACGGCCGGGTCACCCGCGTCCACACGCCCGCCAACATCACCGGCTACAACCACACCGACGGGGCCCTCACCGCCCACGCCTCTGAGGGCTTGGTCTGGTACTACCCGCGCGTCAGCGGCGGCGCCCTGGACGGCTTCAGGACCGGCCTCCGCCAGCAGGCCGGGGACGCGAGCCTGACTGCGAACTCGACCTACACCTCATCCACGCAGTTCGGCACGCGCTCGATCGAGGTCGCCACGGGCGTCTCGGTCGTCCGCCCGCTGGTCGCCTCGACCCGCTCGTACCACACCGCCACGACCGACCCGGACGCCTCGGCCAACTACGACCAGACCTCGCGTTCCTACACCTGGTGGGAGAGCACCGACGACACCGATGTCCTGTACCTCACGCTGAAGAAGGCGGTCACGACCGCCCCGGCGGTGAGCACGGCCAACAACGGCTCGGGCGCGGCCACGAGCACCGCGTCGTACTTCCGCAAGGACGGCACCATCGCCTTCACCGAGTCCGCCCGCGGCATCGTCGCCTACAGCGGGTACGAGGACGGCCGGCTGACCGTCTCGGTCGAGGACGCCAAAACCGACACCGGCACGAGCTACCCCTCCGGCGAGCATCCGAACACCGACTTCGGCATCGCCTCCTCCGACGCCGGCCTCCACAGAACCACAGAGTACACCTACGACCCGCAGGGCAGGCTCCTGGACACCGACCTTCCCGGCGGGCGGACCACGAGGGTCTGGCACACCAAACTGCCCGACGACCGGCCCGTCACCTTCAGCATCCCGAAGGTGTCGAGCTTCTACGGCCCGGCGGGCTACACGGTCTCCAACCAGTCGGGCAACACCGACGATTGCATGACGATCGCGATCGACGGCGGCGTCACGACCGAGCCGCTGGAGAACTGGATTGATGTTGTCGCCGAGGAATCCGAAGGCCCCTTCGACCCGATCGACCCCGTCGCTTCGCTCAAGTCGAGCGTCGGCACGGTCGCCCGCCTGACCTCCAGTATTTACGGCAAGACAGGCCGCCAGCTCGAAGAGCGCCGCGTGTACTTCGACATCCCGTCGAGCCTCGGCAGCGCCAACGAGGGCGAGCACTACGACGCCTGGCGGATCACCTACGACAACCTCGGCCGCCGGGTCACCACGACGCACCCCTCGGGCACCATCGAGCGGACCAACTACGACACGCTCGGCCGCGTCGTCTCGCGCGAGACCGGCACGAGCCTCAGCGGTCCGAACAACATGGTCACCGTCGAGGAGATCGAGTACGACGGCGGGACCGACGGCGGCAACAGCCTCGTCACCGCAGCGCGTAAACCGCTTGAAGAGGGCGGAGAAGTAGTCGATCGCGAGACAACCTTCATCCACGACCACCGCGGCCGCGTCGTGGTCACCATCAACCCGCTGGCGCCCCACTCGGTCGCCAAGCACGACAACCTCGGCCGCGTCGTCGCCGCCGCCTCCTACAGCGACAGCGCCGGTCTGTCGGTCACCACCGACCCCACGAGCAACACCACCGACCGCGTCGCCCTCTCGACGATGTTCTACGATGAGCGGGGCAGGGTCTGGAGGAGCCGCCGCCACGAGATCGACCAGTCCAACGGCAATGACCTCGACCATGTCGAGACACGCACCTGGTACGACCCCGACGGCAGAGCGATCAAGACCGCGGGCGGATCGCTCACCAAGACCCGCTACGACCGACTCGGCCGCGTCTTCCAGAGCTTCGTGCTCGCCTCGAGCGACGACTCGGTCTACAGCGATGTCTACGACGCCGCCAACGGGTACGCCTCGATCACCGGCGATGTGGTGCTCGATGAACGCCGCGTCGGCTACGACGACCAGACCGGCCGCGTCCTCGTCGAGGCGACCATCAGCCGCAACCACGACGACGATGTGTTTACCGGAACGACCGGCCCGCTGGACACCGCCTTCGACGGGGGCGACGGCGATCCGCTGAAGTTCACCGCCGCCGACATCAAGGGCAGGATCCAGATCACCGCCCATTGGTACGACGACCTCGACCGCCCGGTCACCACCGCCTTCTACGGCACCAACCACGCGACAGAGAACGCCGGCACCTTCGACCGCGACGGCCTCACCGAGCCGACCGCCTCGTCCGCCAGCGTCATCGTCACGCGGACCGTCTACCACACCGACGGCACGGTCGCCGAGTCGATCGACCCCAAGGGCCGGAGAACCCGCTACGCCTACGACGACGCCGGCCGCGTCGTCGCGACCATCGCCAATTACACCGGGGCGAGCACCCCGATCACGGGCGAGGTCCGCGACCACGACATCTACACCCGCTACGCCTACGAGCACGGCCTCCGCCGCTTCGTCTGGACCGACAAAACCGGCGGCTTTACCGGAGGGTTCCCCCCCAGCGTCGGCGCCAGCGACCAGGTCACCGAGTACATCTACGGCACAACCCTTCAGGATCCGGATGAGCCCATGGAATCCGGGATCGCCTCGGGCCACCTCCTCCGCGAGGTCGTCTACCCCGAGCAGGAAGACATGCAGCCCAAGGCCGACCGCGCGGTCCGCTACGCCTACAACGCCCAGGGCCAGGTCATCTGGACCGAGGACCAGGACGGCAACATCATCCGCACGATCCACGACGAGCTCGGCCGCGAGACCGCCAGGCGCGTCACCAGCCTCGCGACCGGCTACGACGGCACGGTCCGACGCATCGGGATGACCTACCTCGACCGCGGCATGGTCGACAGGGTCACCCAGTACAACGCGCCGACCGCGGGCTCGGTGGTCGACGAGGTCCAGTACACCTACGACGGCTGGGGCAATGTCCTCTCGTTCGTCCAGGATGTCGATCCCGGCAACCGCGATCCGTTCCAGGTCGAGTACGGCTATGTCAACATCACGCCGCAGCAGAGCCCCTACATCCCGACCGGCCTGCTCCGCGTCACCACCGAGTTGCCGGGGGACACGACGGTCCAGACCCCCTTCACCGCCGCCAAGCGGGTCAGCCAGGTCCGCGTGAGCATCGGCTCGGACCCGTTCGTCACCGTCGCCCAGTACAACTACCTCGGCCACGCGCAGCTCGCCGGCGTGACGCTCCCCGAGCCCCAGGCCCGCTCGAACCTGTTCCAGGGCGCGTCCGGCGGCAACCCCTACCCGATGCTCGACCGGTTCAACCGCGTCGCCTCCAGCCGCTGGGAGAGCTACAAGGGGACCGGCGAGCGCGACTTCTACCGCGTGGACATCGCGTACGACCACGACTCGAACATCCTCAGCGCGACAGATCACATCCACAAAAACGCCTCGGGCGACCGCAACTTCGATGTGCTCTACGCCCACGACGACCTCGGCCGCCTCACCCGCGCCGAAGAGGGCGAGCTGGACGGCGGGGGGGCGGGCAGCATCTCGAACCGCTCGCGCGACGAGCGCTGGCTCGACAGCTCGGGCGACCTCGGCCTCTCCCAGACGGGCAATTGGCTGCACCGGCGCCTCGACCTCGACGGCGACGGCCAGTTCAACGGGACCGGCGAGCTCGACGAGACCAATCAGTTCAACCTCGCCAACGAGCTCATCGAACGCGACATCAACTCCAACAGCACCCCCGACTACGAGCCCTCGTACAACCTCGCCGGGCACCAGATCGACGACGGCAAGGACTATGAGTATGTCTACGACGCCTTCGGCCGCCTGATGGAGGTCCGCGACCGTGTCAGCAAGGACCTTGTGGCGGCCTACCGCTACAACGGGCTGAACTTCCGGATCGGCTGGCATTCGGATGTCACCGACGACTCGGGCGGCGACCCAGACGGCGTGGTCGACGAGCACGACCCGTGGTTCTGGTTCTGTTATGATGACCGCTGGCGCGTGGTCGCGGTCTTCCGCGATGAAGACGCGGACCCCAAGGAAGTCTTCGTCCATCACAACGCGGGCCTTGCGGGCTACGGCGGATCCTCGTACATTGACAGCGTGATCCTCCGAGACCGCGACACCTCCGCCGCCTGGCACGAAGGAATCGGGGAGATAAGTGTGCGCGACGAGCGCGTCTACTACGCGCAGAACTGGAGAGGCGATGTCTCGGCCCTGCTCACCGACACCGGCTCGATGATCGAGTGGGTCAAGTACTCCGCCTACGGCGTCCCTTACGCGCTGCCGGCGGGAGATGTCGATTCGAACGGTTCGTGGAGCGTGCAGGACGAGGACACGATCGCCGAGGCGATTGAAGGGGGCGGCGCTTACGATGTCCGGTTCGACGCCAACCTCAACGGCGCGATCGACTACGACGACATCGCCCACGCGAACTCGATCGCCGGCGGGTATCAAACCCTCGGCCGCGGCGTGCAGAGCTCGCCCGCCGTCGCCAACAGAGTCGGCTACGCGGGCTACCGGTATGACCCGACCTTCAAGGGCGCCTCAAGAACCATCTACCATGTCAGACACCGCGTCTACGACGCCGAGGTCGGACGGTGGACAAGAAGAGACCCCCTCGGCTATGTCGACGGCATGAGCCTGTACGAGTATGTGCGGTCGAGGCCGGTGCGGATGGTGGATCCCAGAGGGACCGATGCCGCTGTGGGCGGGGGAGGCGGGGGATGTAGTGGCAGCCACGGATGTGGAAGTGTCGCTACTCCGCCCGCATGCGATAACGAGTGGTCCCCCGACGAGTTTGGGTTTGAGTTTGTAGACTGTCCAACGAGTCTTACAGGCGAGATAAGCCAATCGCTGCGAAACGCGATCGAAGAAGCCCGTCGCAGCTGTTCAAGGCGCGGCTGTCCTCCGCTGCAGATCATTTGCGCGGAATGCGACAACCCGGATGCGCCTCCGCCGTTCAAAGTTGGGAAGTACACTACTGGGGTAGTGACGGGCTGTAATGGCGGTTGTGCTGACGAAGTTCAAATATGCGTTGATCGAGGTGGTGGGGATGGTGGCTGGGAAGCTACGCTGATTCATGAACTTGTACATGTCCGCCAGTGCTGTGACGGAGATTGGAACGACAACAACACATGCGAAGACATCATTAGGCAAGAGTATGAAGCTTACGCCAGGGCTCGCCAGTGCAATCCCAACAGCCTCGGTGGCCGGTATGATCCAAGAGATTGTTGCAGTCGCGCATGCTACTCAGTGCCTTCAAGCTGCTACGGCGGTTCTTGGGCCGAGTGCTACAGGACATGTCGGCAGCGGTCGGTGAGGTATCGATACAGATGGTTTTGACTGGAGGTGATCGTGCCGAGAATTCGATGTTTCGATTTCGGTTCCGCCAAACGGCGAGTGGCGATGATAACGGGTTGTATCGCCGTGTCTCTTTGCGGCGCATCTTGTGTGACCAGGACTGCCGAAAGAAGCGATGTGAATAGCAAGCATGCGGAATGCGATGGGGGTGCTGAATCGACATGGGGCGTCATTAATGTTAGGGTGGCCGAAGAGAATGAGATGCCGGTTTCTGTCGTGATCAATATACGCATCATTGACCATTCTCGCGATACCGATGATATCTATGGGAGGCTTATGGGCATTTCGTGGAGCTTGGCACGGGATTCTGGTGTTATCACTGTCGACAGAGCCGTGAATCTAAGATTTCCTCGTGAGCAAGTCGAGTCGCGGATTCGAGATGTTGATCGCGGCATCAATATCGTGCAGCAGCTTTCTCCGCCTGGTCTGAATCGAGTTTCTGATAGTGAGTGGGACATACATATTCCGCTTCAGGATCGTGAAGCAATCCATCGTCTCAGTTCAGGCGGCCGTGTTGTCCTTGACCCAAGTGTTTCCGAGGCGGGGGGCAATCTTTTCAGAGGGATTGCGTTTGAGTGGTAGTGTGCCAGATGCGTCGTGCGTTGAATATAGGGTCGTATTGAAGCCAAGCCGTGTACCTTGTCGGGCACCCTGTACCCGATGCTCGACCGGTTCAACCGCGTCACCTCCAGCCGCTGGGCGAGCTACAAGGGCAGCGGCGAGCGCGACTTCTACCGCGTGGACATCGCGTACGACCACGACTCGAACATCCTCAGCGCGGCAGACCGCATCCACAAAAACGCCTCGGGCGACCGCAACTTCGATGTGCTCTACAGCCACGACGACCTCGGCCGCCTCACCCGCGCCGAAGAGGGCGAACTCGATTCGGGGTCGATCACCGGCCGCTCGCGCGACGAGCGCTGGCTCGACTCGTCGGGCAACCTCGCCCTCTCGCAGACGGGCAACTGGCTGCACCGCAGGCTCGACCTCGACGGCGACGGGCAGTTCACCGGGACCGATGAACTCGACGAGACCAACGCGTTCAACCTCGCCAACGAGCTCATCGAACGCGACATCAACTCGAGCAGCACCCCCGACTACGAGCCCTCGTACAACCTCGCCGGGCACCAGATCGACGACGGCAAGGACTACGAGTATGTCTACGACGCCTTCGGCCGCCTGATGGAGGTCCGCGACCGTGTCAGCAAGGACCTTGTGGCGGCCTACCGCTACAACGGCCTGAACTTCCGCATCGGCTGGCACTCCGATGTCACCGACGACTCGGGGGGCGATCCCGACGGCGTGGTCGATGAGGAAGATCCGTGGTTCTGGTTCTGTTATGATGACCGCTGGCGCGTGGTCGCGGTCTTCCGCGATGAAGACGAGGACCCCAAGGAAGTCTTCGTCCATCACAACGCGGGCCTTGCCGGCTACGGCGGATCCTCGTACATTGACAGTGTGATCCTCAGAGACCGCGATACCTCGGGCGACTGGCACGAAGAGGCGGACGACACGCGTGCCGAACGCGTCTACTACGCCCAGAACTGGCGAGGCGATGTCTCCGCCCTGCTCACCGACACCGGCTCGATGATCGAGTGGGTCAAGTACTCGGCGTACGGGGTGCCCTACTCGCTGCCCGCGGGAGATGTCGATTCGAACGGGACATGGGATGTGTCGGACGAGGATCTAATCAACGAGCGGATCGCCGGAGGTCCGTACGATGTGCGGTTCGACACGAACCTCGACGGCGTGATCGACAACGACGACATCACGCACGCCAACTCGATCGCCGGCGGGTACCAGACCCTCGGCCGCGGCACGCTCAGCTCGCCCGCCGTCGCCAACAGAGTCGGCTACGCCGGCTATCAGTACGACCCGACCTTCAAGGGCGCCTCAAGAACCATCTACCATGTCAGACACCGCGTCTACGACGCCGATGTCGGCAGGTGGACAAGACGAGACCCCCTCGGCTATGTCGACGGCATGAGTCTGTATCAGTATGTCAGATCCATGCCCGTGCGATTGGTCGATCCGAGGGGGACGGATGCCGCTGTTGGAGGGGGCGGGCCGCCTCGTCTTCCCGTACCAGGTTTTGATCCATGCACCGCCGAGCGAACATATGCCGAATGCTTGCAGTGCTGCGAAAATGCCGTCGATTTAGATCATTACAACCAGTGCAGGAGCGATTGTTTTTGGAGCAGGCAGTATGTTGATCGGCATCTGGTTCCTCCGTGGAAAGGACCACCTGCAAATGTCAGCCCAGAACCAGGTGCGCCGCCCCTTCCACCAACGACTATTGGGCCGTCCTTCTGGAGTTGCGTAACAGACACCGAAAGAGATTGCACGATAGCCCCCGATAGGGAAACTTGCTTAAACTGCTGCGAGGATCTTGACCTGCAGAGGGCGCTTTGCATGTATGCATTGGAGGAATCTCTTACTCAACAGTGCGCCGGGAATTTTCGGTGTGAACGAACGGTCCTCGAAGGACTAGATAGGAACATCAAGCGCCTTGAGATGGAAAAGCTGAACTGTACAACGGGTTGTATACTGGCTCGGGGGTGGCCTAGGGATAGAGCTGAGTAGTGGTGAAAGCCTCGGCTTCTCATGTAGAGCCAATCCCGAAACAGTTCGAGCTGGAGTTCGAATAAGTTTCCATTATGACGAAATTCATAGACACTGAAGTTGGATCGATCGAATCCGAAGGCCACCGATCCCCTCACCAGATCCAAGGGCAGCGGGCCTCCGGTAGGCACTTGCGATGTCCAATGGTATCTTCTGGATCCTCTGGACCGACGACAATTGGAAGGGCCTGCCACGCCCGTTCGGCTCCAAGATCGCTGTCCACAGATGGTTCAAGAAGCGGGTCCATAACAGTGTCTTCGAACACATTCCCAATCGACAGCATCGTCGAGCGGCGAAGCGGCTACAAACACCACGAGTGCTACATGGGCGGCGTCTTCTGCAAGGCCAGGGGCGGCGGCGACAGCATCGGGCACACCAAAGGCAGAACAAGCATGAGAATTGTAGTTCTTCTCGGCGAGAACGGGGTGCCTCGTCACCACAGATACGGCTTCGGCGCTACCCCACGAGAGCAAGCTCGCGCAGAGCCTGTCCGACCTCATGTTCATCGTCGAGAGCCTTCGGCCCGTCATCGGCGACAGTACCGGCTCAACGAAGAGTTGGCCGTACGCGGAATTGAAATCATCGTGCCGCAGCGCCCTCTGCCGATATCAAGCAACGCCGCATGGCCGAACGCACGATCGCGTGGATCGAAATTCCAGGCGGCTGTGCGCCCGCTATGAGAGATTGATTTTGATGTTCCAGGGCTTTTTTCACTTCGGATACACCGCGCTGCTGTTCAGGGAGGTCTTGGGATAGCCTCTGGGTGTCCAAAGTGTTGTGAGGTGCGAAATGCACACATTTGAACGAACACGCCGTCTGTCAGCATTGTCGACACTGAGCTTCATGGGCATTGCGGCCCTGCTTTCGTGGACGATTGCAAGTCATCGGATGACGGCTGCGCCGGTCGGGCAGTTCGATCGCGCCGATTACGAGATATTGCTTGCACACGGCGCCGGAGTCCAAGGCCGGGCCGACATGGATGCGAGGCACTATGTGTTCTTGAAAATCCTCGAAGGGGAACGCATCGCGGTTCATTCTTTACCCAGAGAACATGTTCGAAGAACCAGAAATCGGGATGCGGTTCGGGATCCCGGGGTCTGGCAAGACGCCTGTATTCTCGCGCTTGCGAACATCGGAGCTGCGTCGATCAATCCGGACAACGACCAGGAACTTGCCCTTGTGATCTCTTTCGCGGCCAGGGTCGCACGGGGACCGATGTTGCACCAGGTCGCTACTTGGTATGTCTTCAATTCCGCAGGAAGCTTCGAGCGGAGGCTTCGTGTTGCAAACAGTTGGATCATGTCCCTTCAGCAATTCGTTCCTCTGCGGTTGGACAACCCGCCCGCGTACCATCCCTATGTACCGGGCGAAGGGACCTTTGAGGATGCTATTCTGGCGATGTACTCGAAGGTGATCGGCGGGTACGAGCGCGGGCTCGGAGGCGATGCGGTTCTGGAGGGGCTGCGGGATGTGTGGGCGCGGTACTATGACACATTGGAAGGCCGTGATGACTTGCCCGACAGCGAAACGAAGCTTGTGAACGCCCAGTTTGCGTTTCTGGACCGACAGGTCCGCATGAACTGGGGGATGTGGTGATATGCAATGTAATTCTGTGCATCACTGGTAACCCGCTCTTTCGGAGAGCCGTTGAGCGGCATATCTCGGGTATTTGCGCAGCTTCTCTGACTGGCGGGCATTCGGTTGCGGCGTGACGATGGCCTGATTCGAGTGGTTCCTGACGCCTGCTGCACCAATGCTGTTGTAGTGCAGCTCGATAATGGGTGTGGCGCTGCGGGTGCCGCAGGTTCGGTTGAACATGCATCAGTGTGCCTTGTTGGGCGAACCGAATTCGTTGTTCGGCCGGATACCCCCAGCCGCTGGGTGAGTTACAACAGGAGCTGGCGAGCAATGATTGCTGGAAGAATCGCCAGATTCTCGTCCTCATGGCTTGCATTGCGCCGGCATCTGGTAGACTGCACTACATGGGACAGGGTCTCCATGCTCTCGCCGCCGGCCTCGCTTTGTCGGTCCTCGCCCTCCCGTCGCCGCCCGCTCTCGCTCTCCAGCCCGCCCCGCTGGTGACACCCGCGGGGCAGGTCGAGCTGGCGCGGCTGGTCGACCTCGCTTCCCAGCGGCTCTCGCTCAACATCGAGTACGACGCCACTGTCCTCCGCGGCAGCGCCACCCTCCGCCTGGACGCGGGGCTCTCTGACGACGAGCTCTGGACCCTGACCGGGCGCGTGCTGGCCTCGCGCGGGTTTACGACGGTGCGGGCCCCGGGCGAGGCGGCCTACAGCGTGGTGCGCCTGGCCGACGCCCCGAACCTCGCCGCGGCGATCGCCCCGGCGACGATCGCAGAACTGTCTGGGGGCGAGGCTGGGGAAACAAGCGAAGCAATCGATCTGCGAGCGTTGCTCTCGCCCGACGGCGGCCCGCTGCCGGGCTACGCGAGTGTGCTGATCGAAACCCGCCACCGCACCGCCCGCGACCTCGCCGAACAACTCACCCGAGTGCTCTCCCGCCCCGCCGGCACGGCGACAGCCGTAGGAGACGGCATGGTCCTCGTCGGCGATCTGACGCACCGGCTCGGCGGTGTGCTGTCGATCGCGTCGAGGCTCGACCGCCCTGCGGCGGAGATCCTGGTCGAGGAGGTCGTGCTCACGAGCCTGACGGGCGCGCAGATGGCGACGCTCGCCGGCCAGGTCGCGGCCCGCTTAGAGCAGGCGACGGGGCGCAAGCCCGCCGGCGAGGTCTTGGCCGGGCCAGATGCGCGGAGCGTGCTGGTTGTCGCTTCGCCGGGAGACGCGCCGGCGCTGCGCGCGATGGTCGAGTCGCTCGACCGGCGCGAGCGGGCCGAGACCGTGACCTACTCGCCCCTGCACTTCCCCGCCCGGGATGTCGCGGCGCTGCTCGAGCAAGCGGTCCGCCCGACGGCCGACGAACGCTGGCGCCTCTCGCTCGACGAGCTCACCGGCAGCATCGTGCTGACCGCGACGCCGGCGGCCCACGAGGCGGCGCGGGCGCTGGTGAAGCGGCTCGACGACACGCCCGCGGCCTCGCGGCGCCCGGTGCGGACCTTTGTGCTCAAGAACCGCTCGGTGACGGAGGTGCGTGGGATCCTCGAGCAACTGCTGGCCGCGGGCGTGCTGGAGGCTTCCGCCGAGGCCGGCGGGCCCGAGGGTGATCGCGAGCGAGATCCGGTATCGCCAGAAGCGATCCAACTTCCCCCGCCTGCTGCGAGCGGCCGGTCCGGGGGGGAACGATCCGCGGGTGACCGCGCGGCGGCTGACCGGCGGGTTGGTACTGGGGGCGCGGGGGGTGTGGGGGGCGCGTCGCGGCCGGTCGCCCGAACACCATCGGGCGAGCGTCCGCTGGTGTTGACGGCGGACGAAGGGACCAACACGCTGATCGCCGTCGGCGAGCCGCGGCTCTTGGCGCAGGTCGAGTCGCTGCTGCGGACGCTGGATGTGCGCCAGTCCCAGGTGATGCTCGAAGTCCTGATGGTGACGCTGACAGAAGGCCAGTCTTTGGACCTCGGCGTCGAGATCGAGAAGCTGACGACTGCGGGCGATGCGCAGATCCGGCTCTCGTCGCTGTTCGGGCTGGGTGCCCGGACGGACGGCGGCGATCTGACCGGTCCCGAGGACGGGGCGGGGTTCACCGGCGTGGTGCTGAGCCCGGGGGATTTCGCGGTGGTGCTGCGGGCGCTGGAGACGATGAACCACGGGCGTTCGCAGAGCATGCCGCGGCTGCTTGTCGGCAACAACCAGCAGGCGACGCTGGATTCGGTGGTGCAGCAGCCGTTCGCAAGCGTGAACGCGTCGACGACGATCGCGACGACCTCGTTCGGGGGGACGCAGGACGCGGGCACAGTGGTGACGATCCGCCCGCAGATCGCCGAGGGCGACCACCTCGTGCTGGAGTACACGGTCTCGCTGAGCAGTTTTCTTGGGGCCGCGGCGTCGCAGTCGCTCCCGCCCCCGCGCCAGCAGAACAGCGTGCAGAGCGTGGCGACGATCCCCGACGGGCACACGGTCGTGGTCGGCGGGATCGAGCTTGAGGACCGGTCTCAGAGCGTCTCGCAGGTGCCGATCCTGGGCGGGATCCCGCTGCTCGGCGAGGTGTTCAAGTCTCGGAGCAACTCGTCGAGCGGGTCTCGGTTCTATGTGTTCATCCGGGCCAATGTCCTGCGCGATCGGGGGTTCGAGGATCTGCGGTACCTCTCCGGGCACGCCGCGCAGGAGGCTGGCGTAGACGACGGGTGGCCGGAGGTCCAAGCGAGGATCGTGCGTTGAGAACGCCGCTGTCCATCACCGAGCCCAAGGACGCGCAGCCACCCGGCGGAACCGCCCGTCCTGAAAACCGCGGCACGGCGGAAGGGACCGAAGCCGACCCGGTGCGGCACGCCGAACCGTTCGGCGCGAACGGGTCCGGTTCAGCGGGGACAACGCGGCCTGAGCCGAGCGAGGCGTTCCTCGCCCTGGTGGGCCACGAGTACGCGCGCAGGCACCTCGTCCTGAGCGCCGGCGTCCAAGAAGAGCAAGAAAGCGGTGGCGGCGTCGAACGGCTGCTGGTGAGCGATCAGACAAAGCCTTCTGCGGCGTTCAATGTCGGCGTGCGCCTCGGGCGTCCGGTGCGCTGCGAGACCGTCGCTGCCGAGACGCTCGCAGCCGAGATCGACCGGGCGTATGCGAGGGCGAGGCGTGAGGCGGACGGGCGGCCCGATGACGAAGAGACCCTCAGGCTTGTTGTGTCGGGTGCCGAGGATGTCGAGGAAGAGATGGCCGCGGCTGTCCGCGAGGCAGAACGCGATCTGCTGGAGACCAAGGGCAAGGCTCCGGCCGTGCGGCTGGTCGACCTGATCCTGTTCGAGGCGGTGCAGCGCAACGCCAGCGATGTGCATGTCCAGCCGCTGCGCGACCGCACGATGGTGCGTTACCGGCTCGACGGCTCGCTGCACACGGTGCGCGAGCTGCCCGCGTCGCTTGCGGCCGGCGTCGTGGGGCGGATCAAAGTGATGGCGAGCCTGGACCTGGCCGAGCGGCGATCGCCGCAGGACGGCCGCGCGGCGGTCTCGATCGGGGCCAGCGCCGGCGCCGGGCGGCGTGTTGACCTGCGCGTGAGCACGCTGCCAAGCACCTACGGCGAGCGGGTGGTGCTGCGTCTTCTTGACCCGGCCCGCTCGGCGCGGCTGACGGACTTTGCGGCGCTGGGCATGCCGGCGTCGATCGAGTCGGCCTACCTGCGTCACGCGGCCCGCTCCAGCGGGATCGTGCTCTCGACAGGGCCGACCGGCAGCGGCAAGACCACGACGCTGTACGCGACCTTGGCGTGGGTCAGTTCGTCCAACACAGGCGCCGGGGCGGCCGGCTCGGCCCGCGGGTGCGAGTTGAACATGATGACCGTCGAGGACCCGGTCGAGTACGACCTCTCCGCGGCGGGGCTTTCTGTGAGCCAGACGCAGGTGGACCCCAAGCGGAAGCTGACCTTCGCCTCGGGCCTGCGACACATTCTGCGCCAGGACCCCGATGTGATCATGGTCGGCGAGATCCGCGACGAGGAGACGGCGAGGATCGCGGTGCAGGCGAGCCTGACGGGGCACCTGGTGCTCTCGACGCTGCACACCAACGATTCGGCCAGCGCCGTCGCCCGGCTGCTGGACCTCGGCGTCGAACCGTTCCTGGTCGCTTCGTCGCTCAGCGCGGTGCTGGCCCAGCGGCTCATCCGCGAGTTGCACGCCGACTGCGGCGGGAGCGGGTGCGAGGGCTGCCTGGACACGGGTTTTAAGGGCCGCACAGGCGTCTTCGAACTGCTTGAAGTCGACCACACCATCCGCGACCTGATCGGTCAACGCAGTTCGTCGGTCCAGATCAAGGACGCGGCGAAGAGCGCGGGGATGCGGACCCTCGCCGAGACGGGCGAAGAGCTGGTCCGGCGCGGACGCACGAGCAAACGCGAGCTGGCGCGTGTGATCGACTCCGTCGAGGAGGACTGGCTGTGACGCGGTCGCCCACGAGCACGATCGGGCCGCGTCGAATCGGCAAGCGGTCGGTGCTGATCGCCGGCGGCGCGATCGGATTGATCGCCGCGGCGATCTGGGCCGCCGCCCCCCTGCGCCTCCCGGCGATCGAGACGGGGCCGGAGCGGTCGCCAGTGGCGCTCGCGTCCAGCGAGAGCGTCGAACCGCTGGACATCGACGCGTTCCGAGCGCCGTTGTGGGTGGCGCCTCCTGCGCCGCCGGAGCCCGAACCCGAGCCGGAGCCCGAGCGGCCGCCGCCTCCGCCACCGCTCCGGGTCGAGTTGATCGCGATTGTCGCCGAAAGCGGGGTTTTTAGCGCGATCCTCTACGACCCCACCGCGGACAGCGTGCTGGTAGTCAAAGCGGGGCATGAACTGAGCGGAGGACGCGTTGTCGAGGCGATCGATGCAACAGGACTCAGCGTCGCCGGCCCCCGCGGCGTACAGCGGCTGGCTCTTGCAGGGGAGGACCGGCGATGAGCGTCGACGCGCCCGATCATCTGCGCTGGCCGCCCGAACGCTTCTACTGGGCCGAACTCGACACGCCGGCGTGGCGCCGCGGAGGGCCTTTGCCCGAAGGCCTGCTGGCGGAGTTGGCCGACGAAATCCCTGTTCCGATCGAGGAGGTCCACGCGGTGGGGGCGCCACGCTCGGACGGCAAAGTTGTGGTCTGCGCTGCGTCGAGGCGCGTTCTCGAAGGCGTGGCCGCCGGTGCCGATCCGGGCGGCCGGAACGACCCGGTCTCGCTGACGCCCCAGCAGCTGCCGCCGTGCGTGCGGGGCTCAGAAGGGAGTGTCGAGCCCGAAGCCCTCCAGTTGCTGACGGGCCCGTTCGAACCGCGGGCTTCACGGCTCGCCCGGCGTCGCTGGCGAATCGCGGTCGGGCTCGCCGCGATGGCGTCTGTCGCGTTGGTCTCTGTGGGGCTGGAACGGCGGACTTCGGCTTGGAGCGGATTCGCCGAGGACGCCCGAGAGACCAGACGCGAAATCCTCGAAACCGTCGTGCCGGGGGCTTCGCCTTCAACGCTGATCTTCCAGATCGAGCGGATGCGGGCCGAGGCGGAGGCGTCTAAAGGTGTCAGGCCGCCGATCGATGCCTCCTTGCACCTCGCCTCCCTTTTGCGGGCGTGGCCGTCGGTCGCCGCCGCGACCCCGCAGTCGATCTCGGTGACCGAGGATGCGATGAATCTCTCTGTCGCCGTCGAGGGCGACCCCGCCGAGTTCCTGGCCGCTTTCACGCCGCCGGACGGATGGGTCGCCGACGATCCGAGGCTGAACGCCGCCCGTGGCGTGACGCGGCTCACGATCCGACTGCGTCCCGGCCCTGCATCGCCGACCACCGGCGAGCGGTCCGATCCAGCAGAACGGGAGCGTCTCCCATGAACCGCCCACCGGCGATCCGGGCGCGTGGGTACGCTCGTGCAGGCGCGGTGAGGACCGAGCCGCTCTTGTGGCTGGCGGCCTCGGCGGCGGCGGTCGCGACGCTGGGCATCTCGGTGTCCAGGGAGGTCTCGTCGCACCGCGATGCCGGCCACGAGGCGGCGGCTCTAGAGCGGACCATCGAGCAGGTCTCTGAGATCACAGCACTTCGGGCGAAGCCGCACGCGTCGCCGCCTATGGAGCGGTCGGGACCGCTCGCCCAGCGCGTGGGCGAAGCGCTCGCCGAGGCTGGCCTGCCCAGCGAGACGCTGACCCAACTCGCCGCCGAGTCCGCCGGGGCGTCGTCACGCCACCCGTCTGTAGAACCCGTTCGCCGTCGTGCGACGCTGACGCTCTCTGGGCTCACGCTCGCCGACCTTGGGAGGTATCTTGGCCTCTGGCGTGAGCGCGAGCCGGCGTGGATTGTCACCGGCGTCGAGATCACACCCGAGCACGCACGAGACGCGGCTCCGGGCTCAGACCTTCCGATCCGTGCGGTCGTTCGCATGGAAACCATCGCGCCGCGAGGGGAGGCACAATGAGACAGCAACAACGCACGGGAAAGAGCGGTCGTTCAACAGCCCGAGCCGTGATGGCTCTGCTTGTCGTGTCGCTGTCGGCCGGGCTGTTCGGCTGCGCAGGAAGCAGACCCGACGGACCGTACACACCGATCAGCGAGGCGATGCGCGACACAGCGGCCGCGCAGCGTCTGAACCACGAGGCCGCGCCGCTGATCGGAACCGATCCTGCCCGGGCCGAGGCCCTGCTCCGCCGGGCGTTGAACGCCGATCTGTACTACGGTCCGGCCCACAACAACCTCGGCGTGCTCTTCCTCCAACAAGGCAGGCTGTACGAGGCGGCGGGGGAGTTCGAGTGGGCGCGCAAGCTCATGCCCGGCAACCCCGACCCCCGCATGAATCTCGCTCTGGTCCTCGAACGCGCCGGCCGGACCGATGACGCGCTCTCCGCCTACGCCGCTGCGCTGGAAGTCCGCCCCGAGCACATCCAGTCGATCCAGGCGCTGGCGAGGCTCCAACTCCGATCCGGCCGCGCCGACGACCGCACGCCGGGGCTGCTCGACGAGATCGCCGTACGCGGCGAGACCGAACGATGGCGAGATTGGGCAAGAGGACAGCGCATCCGGCTGGCGGCCAAGGAGAGGCCGTAAGAATTCGCTGCTGGTTCATGCGAGACCGCCGCGGTGCGGATGGGAACATGCTCCACGCAAAGTTGCTCGCCGCGTAGTTCCCGAGCGAAGCGCTGACCCTGACATTCCTGGGACCCTGTGGCTGGCCCGCTGACAACAGTGTGTCAGCGGACTGTCGGTTGGCGGCGATTGCACCGGAAGCCTGCCATGGGACGGTGTTATCGTGCGAATGTCGACATCGGAGGCGTCCGGGTGTTCCGCGGCTTGTGCGGGCTGATGGAAGCCTGCGGCGAGGCTGCCGGAGTTCGATCGTCAAACCCACGCTCGACGCGTTCGATCGGATCAGTGCGGACGCAGAAGGAACATGGATGCCGCATATGAAGAGTGACGGCTTCGAGCACAATTTCGAAGAATTGACCGGGCACCGGCCGTTCCCCTGGCAGCGAAGTCTCTACGACCGATTCGTGTGCGGCAAGTTCCCGCCTTGCAGCCTGCCGACAGGGCTCGGCAAGACGAGCGTAATTGCTGTGTGGTTGCTTTCCCTGGCCGGGATGGCGGGGGTCGGGGGGCCAGGCGGTCGAGTGCCGCGCCGGTTGGTGTATGTCGTGAACCGCCGCACAATCGTGGACCAGGCCACGCGCGAGGCGGAGAAGCTGCGAGAACGACTTCAGAAGAAGACGGCATTGCAGCGAGTGAGCGGAGGACTCCATGCCCTCCGGGGCGAGGGCGCTGCAGGCCCGCCGCTTGCAATCAGCACGCTCCGCGGGCAGTTCGCCGACAACAGCGAGTGGACCGCCGATCCGTCGCGCCCGGCGATCGTCGTGGGCACCGTGGACATGATCGGCAGTCGTCTGCTCTTCAGCGGGTACGGCCGTGGCTTCAAGAGCCGTCCGCTTCACGCGGGGTTCCTCGGGCAGGACGCTCTCCTGGTGCATGACGAGGCGCACCTGGAACCGGCGTTCCAAAGGCTGCTGGACGAGATCAGAAAAGAACAGGCCTGTGGACGGTGCCGGGACTTCCGTCCGTTACGCATCATGCCGCTGACGGCGACACCGCGAACCGCAGACGGCGAGCAGGCCTTCGGGCTGCAACAAGAAGACTTCGATCACGCGGTCATCAAGCAGCGGCTTGAGGCGAGGAAGACGATCAAACTGCATCCGCTCGATGACGAGGAGAGCGCGGCGAACCGGATCGCCGCACTCGCGACCAAGCGAGCAGAAACATCCCGCGGATCGGCGATACTCGTGTTCGTCCGCACAGTTGACGACTTGAAAGCAGTGGTCGAAGCGATCGGCAAGTCCTCAGGCATCGACAAGGCCGGGCAGGTCGGGCAACTCACCGGAACCCTGCGAGGCTTGGAACGCGACGCGCTGGTCAAGACGCCCGTGTTCCAGCGGTTCTTGTCACCCTCCAATCGAGTCCAGGAGGTCTCGCCCGCCGAAGGGACGGTCTTCTTGGTCTGCACTTCCGCCGGCGAGGTCGGGGTCGACATCTCAGCCGACCACCTCGTCTGCGACTTGACGACATTCGACAGCATGGCCCAACGCTTCGGCCGTGTGCACCGCTACGGGGACCCTATCGAACACAACGCCTTCATCGACATCGTGCATCCACAGAATTTCAACACCAGCCCCGCGGACAAGGAGTATCAGCTATCCCGCGAGAAGACCCTGGGCCTTCTGAAGACGCTCAACGGCGACGGCAGCCCGAAGGCCATCGGCGAACTCCCACCCGATGAACGCGCCGCCGCGTTCAGTCCAGAGCCAAGGATTCTGCCCGCCACAGACATCCTCTTTGACGCCTGGGCCCTCACGAGCATCCGCGACAGGCTGCCCGGCCGCCCGCCCGTCGCCGACTGGTTGCACGGCGTCCCCAGTGAGTGGCAGCCCCCGCAAACGCAGGTAGCCTGGCGTGAGGAGGTGCAGTGGATCACTGGATACCTTCTGGAGGAATATCCGCCCGAGGACCTGCTGGAGGTCTACCCCCTCAAGCCGCACGAACTGCTCAAGGACCGCAGCCGGCGCATCTTCGCCGAACTCAAGAAAATGGCCAGGCGGCTTGCAGCCTCAACAGACGCCAGCGGCGAGCACACGGGCGTTCCGGTGTGGCTCGAAGACGACCGCGGCGTCGAAGCCACCACGCTCGATGAACTCATCGGACGCGGCGAAGAAGCCATCGCCGACCGGACCGTGATCCTCCCGCCCTCCGCCGGCGGGCTCTCCGGCGGCATGCTCGACGGCAAGCACGCTTCGGCGGACGATGTCGCGGACCAATGGTTCGACGAAGACGGCAACCAACGCCGTGCCCGCGTATGGGATGACCGCGCGCCCCCGCGAGGGATGCGACCGGTGCGATCCGCGATCGACCTCGATCCCGGCGCCGAGGACGCTGAAGACACGCCGACCGACGAAGTACGAGGTTCCCACGAGGACCCGCCCGACCAGCTGCCGGTGAAGACCCCTACGCGCCCTGGACGCGTGTGGAAGTGGTACGCAAAGCCGCGAACGGCCGACGACGACGGCTCGCGAGCGGCCGACAGGTCGGTCGAGCTCCTTCCCCACTCCCGGGATGTGGCGAACCATGCCGCCCGCATTGTCGGCGCGCTCGGCCTTACCCAGACGCCCGAGGGCAGGGCGCTGGTGTTCGCGGCGGAGGCGCACGACCTCGGGAAGGACCGCGGCGTCTGGCAGCGATCGATCGGCAACACCAACTACCCTCAGCAAGTTCTCGCAAAGTCCGGCCGCCGCCGTCCGCCCCGCGACCTGAGCAGATACCGGCACGAGTTCGGGTCGCTGCTCGATGTCCTGTATCCGCAGGCCGGGGACGGCGATCTGGCGAAGCGCTGGAACGAGCTGGGAGAGCTTGAGCGGGATCTGGCGCTGCACTTCATCGCCGCGCACCACGGCCGCGCCCGCCCGCATTTCCTGCCCGACGAGGTGTCAGATGTCGAGCGCCCCAGCTCTCAGGCCACTGCGGTCGCCCGTGAAGTCCCACGCCGGTTCGCCAGGCTCCAGCGACAGTACGGCCGATGGGGACTTGCCTATCTGGAGTCGATCCTCCGCGCGGCCGACGCCGCGGCCAGCGCAGAGCCGTCGGAGGCCGTGACGGGAGACGCAGAATGAGCACTCACACGCCAGAACCAACGATCTGCGTCAATGCCGACCCCACCAACCCCGGTCAGTTCTTCGCGTGCTGCGGGCTGCTGGAGTTGGCGGACAGATTGTGGAACGGGGCCGCCGGGTGGTTCGGCAACGATCAGTTCTGCATCGCTCCAGCGTCGGGATCGCCTGAGCAGCGAGGACTGGCGGTACTGATCGATGCGATCTGTGACGCCTCGCTCGAGCAGATAGACGCCGATGACGACTATTCCTCCCCGATCCGGTTGGGAAGTCCGTTTGACATCACGCTCGATTGGTGGCTCGACGCTCGCAGCGGCGGTAAAGCGCTGAAGGTCTGGGCCGGCAGCATGCGATCCGTCCGCATTGCGAAAGCCATGCGAGCCGCACTCATCCAGTTTGAATTCCGATCCGAGTCTCTGTTCGATCACGGGATGGTTGTCTTCGATCCCGAAGACTCTGGAAAGAAAGTCGAACCCTACTACTTTGACGGCAGGCGGGGGAGCAACGCCCAATCTCGTGACATCGGCTTTGCTCCAGATGCATTCCAGATGACCACGGCGGCCTTTCCTGCTGTTGAGTTCCTCTGTCTCGTCGGCTTGCAGCGATTCAGACCGATACCGACCGAGCAGATTAGAGTCTTCGAGTATTGCGATTGGTGCAGGCCTCAACCTCCAGAAGTCGCTGCCGCATGCGCGTGCGGCATGATCCCAGACGAGCAAGCGAACCGGTACCGGTTCGAGAACTCATTCCGAACAGACCAAAGAAAACACAAGGCGTTTTCACCAGCAACTCCCGTAGGAGCTATCAGATGAGCACCATCCTCAGCAGATTCGATCCGTGGCTTGATAACGACGGCCCCGCGGCCCTCGTCATCCGCGAGCACCTGTTGCCGGTCGAGGGGCCCGACGGTGTGCTCTTCCCGCCCACATTCGCCGCCAGCGAAGACCGGACATTCAAGGGCGGATACAACATCGACGACTTCGGCGACGGCGCGAACTGCTGCCTCATCGACTCGGTCGGCTCGCAGGCCAACCGCATCGAGCCGCTGTTCGCACGCGAGAAGTACACGGGTCTCGTGCCGCAGATCACGATCAAGGCAGGCGAAATCACCGTCAATCTCCTGGATGCCGGCCACCGCGCCGGCGACGCGATCGTGCGATGCACTGCCTTGCAGGCGGAGCTTCAGGCGGCGTTCAAGCAGGCCAAGCGGGGCGACGCAGAACCGCTGGCGAAGATCGCGCCGACATCACTGGTCTTCGGCGTCTGGGACTCGCGCGATACACAGGCGAAGCTGCCGCGTCTGATCGCATCGACGATCCGGGCCTTCGATGTTAAGCCGCTGACAAGGTCTTCGCAGTTCATTCCGACGCTCGACTATACCGAACTCGAGGTCTTCGGCGAGGAGGACAAGGCGAAGGCCGAAGGTGATTCGAAGAATCCCCTGGCGAAGCGCGGCTTCGTGCATCATCCGGCTTCCGGCTCTCACGGCGGCGTCATCGCTGCCGGCGGCGTCCGCCGCGACGCCACGCTCAGCATCGCAGCCCTTCGCCTGCTCAACGCGGGACCCGACAAGGACAAGTCAGAGCGGCTCCGCCGCTACATCCTCGGCCTCTCCCTCGTCGCGTTCACCTACCGACAGACGAGCTACCTGCGTCAGGGATGTAATCTGGTGCCGGATACCGACAAACCCGCGGAGTTCGTCGAGGTCCATAGCGACGGCAGCCGTCATCCCGCAACCATCACGCACGACGAAGCAATCGCCTACGCCACCGCCGCGGCAGACGAGTTCGGTATCGGCAACGCCCAGGAGGTCCAGTTCGACAAGGATCTCGCCAAGAAAGATGTGCAGGCCTCGGCCGAAGGCGCCGCAAAGCCCGCTCGCGTCAAAAAGGCCAAAGCGAAGTGAACCCACAAGCGGAGCATCCCGTGTCCAGTCAACTCTGCCTCGCGATCACCTTCCTCGATCCGCGGTTCCACGGCCGGCGCGACGGCGGCGAGCCGGAGTGGCCCCCCTCGCCCCTGCGCCTCTTCCAGGCGATCGTCGCCGCGGCAGCCGCACCGACCGGGCGAATCGACGATCGCACGGCCGAAGCCCTGCGCTGGTTCGAGCGGCTTCCGCCGCCGCGGATCACCGCGCCTCCAGCCCGCACCGGCGAGCCATACCGCCTCTCGGTGCCCAACAACGCCATGGACATCGTCGCAAAGGCATGGGCCGGCGGCAACTATGGCGGCGCTGGCGATGCCAATCCCGCCAAGCACCGCACGATGAAAACGATCCGCCCGACGCACATGCTCGGAGGCGACCAAGTCCGCTACGCATGGACGCTGCCAGAGCCGATGACTCAGGAAGACCGGCGTCACGCCGAGGCCATTCGCGACGCGGTCCGCGCCGTCGTCGCCGTGGGGTGGGGCGTGGATCTGGTCGTCGGGCACGGCGAGATCGTGCAGACCTCACCGAACACCGACACTCCCGATCCGCATGTCGAGCAGTGGGAACCGGGTTCACAACAGTCCGGCTCGCCGCTTCGTGCGCCAAAACCGGGGACATTGAACGCGTTGCTCAGCCGCCACGACGCATTCCTGTCCCGCGTAACCAGCGCCGGCTTCACCCCCGTCCCGCCCCTCTCGGTGTACTCGGTTGTCCACTACCGCCGGCCCGGCGATCAGCCCCTCCGCCCCTTCGCCGCCTTTGTGCTGCGCCCCGTCGGCGCAGGCGCCTCGTTCGCTTCCTTTCCGCAGCGGCGAGCCGTCCATGTCGCCGCGATGCTCCGCCACGCGGCGTGCGAGGCCGCAAAGAACGACCGCGATGATGCCGGATGGCGCACTGAAGAGTGGGGCAGATGCTTCGTCGCGGGCCACGGCCGCGACAGATCCGACAGCCGCCGCGCAAAGAACGACAACTCTCCGAGGTTCTCGTACCTCTCGCTCCCAAGCATCACGCCGATCGGCGTCGGACGGATCAACCGCGTCATCATCGCAGAGCCGTTCGGGGGCGACGGCAGGGCGGCCCAATGGGCGAGCCGCCGCCTGGCGGGCGCCGAACTCATCGACAAAGACACCGGAGAATGTGCGGCCGTCCTCGAACCGGCCGCGCCCGGCGACACGGTGCTCGGCAGGTATGTTGCCTCATCGAGGGGCGGCCGCACATGGGCGTCGGTTTCGCCGATCATCCTGCCCGGATACGACGACGGCAAACCCGCCAAACGCGACCGATTGCTGTTCGAGTGTCTGCGCCATGCGGGCTTCGACGCCGAGGCCGTCGAGTCGATCGAGTCCCGGCCTGTGTCGTGGTTCGCCCGCGCAGAGTCCTTCGCCAGGTTCAAGCGCCCGGACTATCTCCGCGCCCTGCCCGCGGTCCACCTCAGGGTGCGGTTGAAGCGACCGATCAGCGGCCCGATCTCGCTCGGAGCAGGGCGCCACTGCGGGCTCGGGGTGATGGCAAAGGATTGGGAGTAGCCGCGCGTCGCACAGGCGCATATCCCGCGAATCGGGAGAGCCATAGCTTCCTGGCTGGTCGGTCTGCCGCGTCGCTGAAACAGGCTCTGGGCGCTCGCCACCAATCGCACACGGCGCACCGAGGTCCGGGTTATACTGCCCCGAGCGCCCGCCAAAGTCCGGCGGATCGCTTGCCTTCGCACCTTGACATCCAGCCACGCGAGTGCGCCGGTCCTGCCGGGGGGCCCGGGTCGTGCTCGCGGCCCTTGTCAGGAAAGGAGTTGCGCGCCGATTTGCGACAGCTGTCAAGCCCCAATACGGCTCACATCGGCTTGCACTCGCGGGCGACCGCGCAAACGCTTGCTGTGCAACAGGTTGCGAGAGCAGCCCCTTCCGCGGCTCCAAAGCCGCGGCCCCATTGAAGCTTGGGGTGGTGGTCGATTATCTCGCCGGGTCGGTGCCTTCCGCGGCTCCAAAGCCGCGGCCCCATTGAAGCATGTTGACGCGTGCGCACGCGGATTTCACGGCCAATCCCTTCCGCGGCTCCAAAGCCGCGGCCCCATTGAAGCGACACCCCGAAGTGTGTTTTCGCCCAGTCGGCGTCCCTTCCGCGGCTCCAATGCCGCGGCCCCATTGAAGCTGGACCATCAGGCGGTCTGCCCCCTGCATCCTCGCCCCTTCCGCGTCTCCAAAGCCGCGGCCCCATTGAAGCACGATTTGCCCGTCGGGCGTGCGGTTCACGATGTCGCCTTCCGCGGCTTCAACGCCGCGGCCCCATTCAAGCCAGGACATCTGTGAGTTCCTTGAGCGGGCCATCTGGACGCTTCCGCGGCTCTAAAGCCGCGGCCCCATTGAAGCAGCACCGACCGCACCCACTCCAGGGCCTGCTCGACGCCCTTCCGCGGCTCCAAAGCCGCGGCCCCATTTAAGTTGGACGCCCTGCCCGCACTGCGACCACCACTTCGTCCCTTCCGCGGCTCACATAACGCGGCCCCATTGAAGCCGGTTAAACCCCTCATCCTGCTTCACCGTGTGTACGCCTTCCGCGGCTCTAAATCCGCGGCCCCATTGAAGCGTCATAACGAAGCCGTTCTCGGCGTACTTACGGGCGCTTTCCGCGGTTTTAGATCCGCGGCCCCATTGAAGGCACATGGACTACGCGGCGTGGAACGCGGCGGAGATCCCTTCCGCGGCTCCAATGCCGCGGCCCAATTGAAGCATGTCCGTCTCGTGCTGCTCAAACACCATGGGCACCCTTCCGCGGCTCCCGAGCCGCGGGCCCATTAAAGTGCCAGGCTGACCGCCCGTTGCTCGGACGAGAGCTCCCTTCCGTGGTTTTAAATCCGCGGCCCCATTGAAGCTCTACATTCGTGCCCTCGTCCTCGGGGTCGGGGGGCCCTTCCGCGGCTCCAAAGCCGCGGCCCCATTGCCTCGATCCGCGCCTGGCCGTCACGGGCTCGGGGGTCTATCCGGTCTCCAGAAGCCGAGTGCTCGCTGATTCGCGATTTCATATCCCAAAGCCCGCAGTCGTCGGATTCGCTTGTACACGCTTCCTTCGGTCATTCCCATACCGAGCTTCTGGGCGATCTCTTTCGCGGACAGAGCTCTCCCGTCGAGTAGCTCCCAGACCTCTCTGAGCGCGGGGGGCAGCGTTGCCGGATGAGACGGGTCCCGTCTGCCCGCGGCTCCGCTTCTGAGCTCGTCCGTCGCAACGATCGTGGCCAGCACCGGCTTTGTGAGATCAATGCTGCAGCCAGCGTCGGCGCTATCGATCATGCCCGCGCGGGAGAGGGTCTCTCTGTACGCCTCGCTCATTCGCTCCATGAACGCTTCGAACCTTGCGATCGCCGGTCGCATCGCCTCAGCAATCAGGGCGATCGCGGCGTCGATCCTGCCGAAGAAATCCCCGAACAAGGCGGCGGCATCCGTACCGGTGGCGGTCTGCATCTGCATGCTCCTTTGATGCTGTTCTTCGGCTCAGCCATGGTAGGCATCTTTACACAAAACGGGGTGCGCGAAGGTCAGGTGAGAACGCGGCCTTCCGACGGATGTCCAGTTGATGTCCAGTTGGTCCAATTGATGTCCAGTCGATGTCCAGTTGGCCCAGTTGATGTCCACTTGAGGTCCAATTGGTCCAGTCGATGTCTAGGCGTGTCCAGTCGATGTCCAGTTGATGTCCAGTTGATGTCCAGTTGATGGGCAGGACAAATCTCGGCAGGCGGTACACCATGCTCTCATCCCGCAAGCCGCGGCACGGAGCCTGCCATGAGAATCGAAACCGTCCCGATCGAGCAGATCGACCCCGCCCCGTACAACCCCAGGCGTGACCTACGCCCGGGCGACCCGGCCTACGAGGCCTTGTCGAAGAGCATCGACACATTCGGGTATGTCGAGCCGCTGGTCTGGAACATGCGAACGGGCCATCTGGTCGGGGGGCACCAGCGGCTGAAGATCCTCCTCGAACGCGGCGTCAAAGAAGTGCAGGTCAGCGTTGTCGATCTGCCGCCGCAGCGCGAGAAGGCTCTGAACCTCGCGCTCAACAAAATCGCCGGTGAGTGGGACAGAGACCTGCTCGCCCGCGTGCTCGATGACCTGATCGATGCCAATGATCTGGACTTCACGGCCACCGGCTTCGACTTAGGCGAGGCACGCGACATCATCGCGGAGGTCTTTGGCCGCGACGATGACGTCGAGGCGTTCGATGTCGACGCCGCTCTGGCGTCCGCCGGCGAGCCGGTGACCGCGCCTGGGGATCTGATCGAGCTCGGTCGGGATCCGAAGCGATCGCACCGCCTGCTCTGCGGGGACTGCACGGATGCCGGACAGGTGCGTCGATTGATGGACGGTCACCGGGCGACGCTGTTCGCCACAGACCCTCCGTACCTCGTCGACTACGACGGGACCAACCACCCCGGCGGCAAGAAGAGCGGCAGGAAGGGCGGTCGGAAGGGCAACAACGCCGACAGCGCGGTGTCCTGGGACGACGCCTCGGCGAACCCGGAGCTCTACGAGCGGTTCATCGGCGCGGCGGTCGCCGAAGCGATCACCCCCCACGCGGCGTGGTACTGCTGGCACGCCTCGCGCCGGCAGGCGATGCTCGAAGCGGCCTGGAGCAAATTCGACGCGTTCGTACACTGCCAGATCGTCTGGGTCAAGAACAAGGGTGTGCCGACCCGGAGCTGGTACCTCTGGGCGCACGAGCCGTGCCTGATGGGGTGGCTCCGCGGCAACCGCCCGTTCAGGGCCGACGCGAACCGGCTCCCGACAGTCTGGCGGATCGACACGATCGCAAACGGGCCCGACAGACCGGATCACCCTACGCCCAAGCCGCTGGAAGTCTTCGAGATCCCGATGCGCCAGCACACCCGCGCCTCGGACATCTGCTACGAGCCATTCGCGGGCTCTGGGACGCAGTTCATCGCCGCCGAACGGCTCGGTCGCCGGTGCTTCGGGCTGGAGATCAGCCCGGCCTATTGCGACCTGATCGTCCGCCGGTTCATCGCTTTCGCGGGCGAGCAGGCGGTCACCCCCGAGACAGCGGAGAAGTACCGCCAGTCGCAACTCGAAGGGGTGAGCACGCGATGACAGCACCGAACGGTGACACCGAGTTCCTCGATGATCCGTCAGAGCGGGGTGTCCTCGAGCTGTTGAGCGACATCCGCTCGGGCCGCACGCCGGGCCGCGCGATCGACCAGCAGACCCGCCGCGACTGCGTGGAGTATCTGACGGCCGAAGGCGTGACGGTTCCCGAGATCGCGCAGCTGCTTGACCGCAACGAGCGGACGATCCGGCGTGACATCGAACACATCCGCGAGTCCAACGCGCTGCGGGTCGATGAGGGCTTTTCGGCCAGGATGGCCGGCGAGCTGCTCTGCGACGCTCGGACATGCATCAGCCGGATCCGGCGGGTTTCCAGGGAGCGCGAGGCGCCCCACGCGGCCCGGATCGACGCCGAGCGTGCCGTGTTCGAGATCCGCGATCGCTTGATCGCCCGCTTGCAGAACCTGGGGTACCTGCCTTCGGCGACCCAGAAGTTCCAGGGCGAGCTGACGCACAAGATCGACGAACCGCCGAGTTTTGACGAGGTCAAGTCCGAGATCATGCGGCTTTCAGCCATCGAGTCTTCGGCCCAGAGCGCACCCGGACCGCCTGGAGATCCCCAGCGGTCGGCCGAAGCGCCCGATGCTCAAGAACGGCCCGGCATGGAAGGAGGTACGAGGTGAGCAGTAAGGGATCTGAAACAGGGCAAGCATGGATCCGTCTCGCCGGCGCGAGGTCGATCAGCCAGAAGCGTCGTTCGATGGCGTCGTCATCGCCGGAAGTGTTCGCCCGTGTCTACCTGGCCCATCACACTCCGCTGCCGCCTTCGCCGATGCACGCCGTGCTTTACGAACTCGCCCGAGAGGCGAGCGGGTCGCGCGGCCGGCGGATCGCGATCGCCGCTCCGCGCGGTCACGCCAAGAGCACGGTGATCTCGCTGGCGTCGGTGCTCTGGTCGGTGCTCTACGGGCACGAGGCGTATGTGCTGCTCGCTTCGGCGACGCAGGAGCAGGCGCGTCAGCTGCTCCGCCATATCCGAGACGAACTGGAAGCCAACAGGCTGCTCCGATCGGATTTCCCCGAGATTCTTCCAGAGCCGGGCGCACGGCAGGCGTCGCCGTGGCGGAGCGGCCAGCTCCGACTCCGCAATGGAGCGCTGCTGCACGCGGTCGGGGTGGGGCAGCAGATCCGAGGACTCCGCAACGCCCAGCACCGCCCCGGACTGATCGTGGCCGATGATCTTGAGGCGCCCGAGAATGTGCTCGCCGAGGAGCAACGCCGAAAGACCAAGGAATGGTTCGAGAAGACGCTGCTCAAGGCCGGCGACGCCCGGACCAATGTGTTTGTCGTCGGGACCGTGCTCCACCACGAATCGTTGCTCGCGGGTCTGCTGGACCAGGCGGTTTCGCCGGGATGGATCGCGCATCGGTACCGTGCGTTGTTGCGAGAACCCGCCGATACAGCGGCGTGGTCGACCTGGGAGAACATCTACTGCCGCAGAGAATCGTGGCGGGGAGCGGACGGGCCCGAAGCCGCCGACGCGTACTTCCGCGCCCACTCCGAGTCGATGACCGAAGGCGCCGAGGTCCTCTGGCCCGAGAAGGACCCGATCGAATCGCTGATGCAGATCCGCGTTCGTGAGGGCAGGGCGAGCTTCGACAGCGAGAAGCAGAACGAGCCGACCGACCCCGAGCAGTGCGTGTTCCGGGTCGAGTCGTTCCGGTACTGGGACGATGAGTTCAGGGACGCCGACGCGCTGATCGCCCATCTCGCCGAGCGCTGCGAGTGCGTCATCGGCTGGGACCCGAGCCTGGGCAAGGCGGGAGGGGATCACTCGGCGATCGTGCTGACCGCGCGCGACATCGACACCGAGATCATCTATGTGCTCCTCGCGGACATCGCCAGGCGCACACCGCAAGAAGCGATCATGCGGATCGTCCAGTACGCCGGCATCTACCGCGTGGGAAGGGCCGCGGTCGAGTCCAACGGTTTTCAGGAACTGCTCCAGGACGATCTGAGCCAGGCCGCACGCGAGGCGGGCGTCGATCTCTGCATCGAGCCCGTAAGCAGCAGAGGCCCCAAGCGGGGGAGAATCGAGATGCTCGAGCCGGCGGTCAGTCAGGGCAGGATCCGATTCAACCGATCGCAGCGCGAACTGATCGAGCAACTCCGCCGCTTCCCGCTCGGGCGGCACGACGACGGCCCGGACGCCCTGCATATCGCCGTGCAGGCGTCTCGGACGGTCAAGCCGGCTGTGATTATCCTCGACATCGACGAGCCCTATGTCCGGCGGATCGAGGTGTGAAAGGCCCGGCCTGCCCGGATACCGGGCGTCGCATTCGCCCGGGTTTGCCGGCCCCGCCGCGGTGAGGGCGGTCATCCTCCTATTCCTCGCCGAGATTCTCGCCAGATAGCGGGATATCTCTGAAATCCGAGCCGGATCGACTTGCTATCTGCGCTGAGATCCGGCCTGATGGGCTCGCCGAGGCGCCGTCTCGGCTTCAAAAGCCGCACGCACAAAGGAGACCCCGACATGCCGTCAAAGAAATCAACACACCCCGCCCGTCCGGGAACATCCGAAGCTCAGAGCGAGCAAGGAACCGAGCGAAAGGCGCCGGCCTTGGACGCGGCCTGCCAAGTGCTTTCTGAAGAAGCTGGAGAGGGCGGGATGAGCGCGGCCGAACTCATCGATCGCATGCGAGAGCGATCGCTCTGGATCAGCCCATCGGGCAAGACCCCAAGCGCGACGCTCTACGCGGCGATGATCCGCGAGATCGCACGGCTGGGCGAAGAGGCACGCTTCCGCAGAGTGGCGCCCGGCCGATTCGCCGCGGCCGCCGCTGTCGGCCGAGCAAAGAAGCGGACAAAGCTGGCACCACGGACGCCGCGGTCCGCCGCGGACGCCGGCAACGCCGGGCGAACCAAGTCTGATCCCGTTGCAAGCGCTGGCGTTGAGGAACTAATGGATCCAGCGTCCAAGCCGGCCCGAAAGCGTCGCAGGACAGGCGGGAAGGCCGGGGCTGACACTGCGAGGCGGTCGTGACAAGCCGGGTCGACATCGATCGGCTGGCCGATCTTCCCCTGTCAGAGCTCAGGCTTGTCTGGGCCGAGCGACTCGGCGGAAGGGCGCCAAAGGCCTCGGCACGCAAGCCGCTGCTCCGCGAACTCGCGTGGCGTCTGCAAGCCCGCGAGTCGGGCGGGCTGGACGCCAAGACGAGCCGGCTGCTCAACACCGCCGTCCGGCGGGCGATGTCTGCGGGTTCGCGGACCGCAGGACAACACCGTCAGGGCGATGAGCGAACGCTCGATCAGAAGTCTCGAACACCGAAGCCGCGGGCGTCTGTACCAACGCCCGCACCGGGATCGCGCCTCGTGCGCATCTGGAGGGAGCGAGCTCACGAGGTCACCGTTCTGGCCGGCGGCAGATTCCGTTACGAGGGCGTCGACTACGACAGCCTCAGCGAGGTAGCACGCGCGATCACCGGCACAAGATGGTCCGGGCCTCGGTTCTTCGGCCTTACCGGGCGAGGCGGCTGTTCATGACCGCCCAGGTCAGGTGCGCCGTCTACACACGCAAGTCCAGCGAGGAAGGGCTCGATCAGGCATTCAACTCACTCGACGCCCAACGCCAGGCCGGCCTGGACTACATCAAGAGCCAGCGACACGAGGGCTGGACGGCGCTCCCCGACACCTACGACGACGGCGGGCACTCCGGGGGCACAATCGAACGGCCCGCGTTGCGGCGGCTGCTCGCCGACATCGCAGCTGGCCGAGTCGACATCGTTGTGGTCTACAAGGTCGACCGGCTGTCCCGTTCGCTCGCCGACTTTGCGAGACTGATGCAGCTCTTTGAAGATCGGGGGGTCAGCTTCGTCTCGGTCACGCAGCAATTCAGCACCACGACCTCGATGGGACGGCTCACGCTCAACATGCTGCTCAGCTTCGCCCAGTTCGAGCGTGAGGTCGCGGGCGAACGCATTCGCGACAAGATCGCGGCCACACGCCGACGCGGCGTATGGGTCTGCGGCCGCCCGCCCACCGGCTACAGGCTCCCTCCCCAGGGCGACCCCAATCGCAGCCTCCGTGTCCATGACGAAGAAGCGAGGCTGATCAGAAGGGTGTTCGAGCGGTACATCGAGCTCGGATCGCCGCTGGCGGTTGCGCAAGAACTCAACTCCGCAGGTTCCGCCACACCCCTGTGGACGAGCGCACGCGGGATCCGTCGGGGCGGCAAGCGGTTTACCGCAAAGGACATCCATCGCCTGCTCACCAACCCCGTCTACATCGGCAAGATCGCCCACACTCGCGACGGGATGACCGAGCTCTACGACGCCCTGCACCAACCCATTGTCGAGCAATCGGTGTGGGACAAGGCCCACGCGAAGATATCCAAAGCCGAACGAGATCAACAGCGGCGGTGGACACACACCCACCTCCTCAAGGGCAAGCTCAGGACTGCCGAAGGGCACACCATGAGCCCGGGGTCGGTCCAGCGCCCGCTCCGCAAGGGCGACCACACCGGGGCCAGGCGCATCGTCAGGTACTACATCAGCCAACTCGCGATCAAGCACGGCTATGCGGCCTGTCCAATCAAGAGCATCAACGCGGCGCACTTAGACGACCTGACGCGCGCTGCCGTCATGGATCACCTCCGAGCAGAGCAAGGAATCGACATCCGGCCCCTGCCGCCAGAGGAACGCGATCGCCGCGTCCGGGATGTGGTCCGTCGTGTCACGCTCGCGACCGACCGCGTCGTCTTCGAACTCGATCTGCGGTCCGCCCGGGCTCCGGCAGTACCTGACGCGGGTTCGGTTACCCGCCCCGCGGGGCGGAGCGCGGCCGAAGCGTTCTCCGTGCCCGCGTGCGTTTTTCAGCCGAAGGTCGACCATCGGGACGGCTTGACACTCCTCTCGCTGGACATCAGGATCAAAAAGCTCGACGGCAAGCGCGTGCTGCTGACTCCCCAAGGGAGCGACCTGCTTCTCGTCACCGATCCCGACGGCGCTCCCATCCCCCGGCCAAACCTTGTTCAGGCCGTCGCCTTGGCGATCGGTTTTCATAAAGCGATGCTCTCGCAGGGTACTACGCTCGACGAACTCGCCGAGAGGTACGGGCGGTCAAAGTCGAACATCTTCAAGTTGCTCCCCCTGGCCCGTTTGGGCCCAGCGGTGCTCCGGGCCGTTCTCACCGGCGCCATCGCGCCGAGCACGACCTTGAACGATCTCATCGCCGCCGCAGAACACCTCGACTGGGACAAGCAAGCCAAGCATCTTGGCATCGGTGCATCTGACAGCAGCCGCACTGGTGCTGGGTCACTCTGATCCCGAGACCTCGTCTTCAGTCGCGCGGATCGAAGCTGCCATGTTCCGCGCAACACGAACCGCCGGCGGATCTCAACGAAGCTCGTGCATCGAGAAGTCTCGCTTCGCGGCCACCCACCGATCGCGTTTACCCCTCCGATGTCGCGGCGAGAGACGCCGGCCGGCTCATCCCCGCGCAGGGCGAGTCTCCGCAGGTCTCCGGAACTTCGCAGATCACAGGAACGCCAAAACCGCCGGGAGTCCCGGCGGTTCTTGTGATCTGAATGGCAAATGAATGGATTGTGTTCGGTACTAACGGAGACGGGGGGATTCGAACCCCCGAGAGACTTGCGTCTCAACACGATTTCCAGTCGTGCGCCTTAAACCGCTCGGCCACGTCTCCCGGATCTGTCGGCCGACTTTAGGCCGCCTCCGCGGGGGCGTCGCGGCGGTTCGGCCCTCGGCCAGGGCAATCGCATTCTCCGGCAGATCGATCTGTTTTGTCTTGGTGCAGAGGTCTCAGCAAGGATGAAAGGCGGGCGCGGGGAGTTGGGCGCAAGGGGGCTTCGGCCTGCGGCCGAGGCTGGGTTCAGGGCTTGGGTTCAGGCCTCGAAAAACAAAGACAGCCCGCGGCCGAAGGCCGCCGCCTCCCCCCAGCGCCCCGCGCCCAACACCCTGCGCCCCTGATTCCAGATGCTCAGCGGCAAGCGGGCCTCAAACTGGCAGAAAATCCGATCGCCCTGGGCCCTCGGCCCGGCGGGCCCAAAGGGGCCCGAGCGAGAACCAATTGGGCCCTCAGCCCTTGCTGAACCGCTCAAGCACCCACGCCCCGATCCCCCGGCGCATCACCCACGAGCCCACCAGCAGCCCGACCCCCGCGCCGACCACCACATCGCTCGCGTAGTGCGCCCCAAGAATCACGCGGGCGAAAGCCACAACCCCGATCATCGTCCACGCCAGCGGCCTCAGCCTCGGGTAGACCGTCATCAGCCAGACGCTCAACGCGGCGGCCGCGGCCGTGTGGTTCGAGGGCATCGACCACAGATGGCTGCTGATCCCGCCCCAAACCTCCCAAGCGTGACGCTCGACCGGCGGGTCGCCCAGCGGGTAGGTCCCAAAGGGGGTCAGGAAAGTCGTCGCGGCGCCGGGGTCGTCGGGCAGAAACCTCGGGCGGGGGCGCCCGATCGCCATCTTCAGGAAGAGCAGCGTCAGCCCGTTGATCGCGGCGACCGCGGCCAGATCCGCCAATCGGCGCCGGCGAGCCGGGTCGACCAGCCAGACCACGATCGCGATGATCACCAAGGAACCGAGCGCCCCGTACTGCTGCAGCGTGCCCAGCTCACGCCGGATGTCGCCGCCGAGGTTGCCCCGCACCCACCGGGCCCCGTCGGCGATCATCGCGTCCATCGGGATCAGCAGTCCCGCGACGCCGAGCACCACCAGCATCCCCTTCCAGCCGATCCGGGGGGGCGAGCCCTCTCGGGCGAGTTCGGGGTGCTCGGGGTAAACCGGGTCCTCCGGGGTATAGTCGGCGTCCATGCGTCTTCCTGCGTTCGGTCGGCAAAATCAGGGTGAGCGCGGCTCAAGCCGCGGCCGCACCGGGCTCAGCCCGGCCCTGGTCGGCTCGGCGCTGGTGCTGCTGTGCGTGGCAGTGTACCTGCCCGGCCTGTTCGTGATGCCGGTGGTCGACCGCGACGAGGCCCGGTTCATCCAGGCCAGCCGCCAGATGCTCGAATCCGGCACCGTCGAGGGTTGGGTGATCCCGCGCGTGCAGGACGACCCGCGACTGAACAAGCCGCCGGCGATCTACTGGGCCCAGGCCGCCAGCGCCGCGATCTTCACCGGGGGCGATACCGAGCGCGACCGCGTCTGGATGTACCGCCTGCCCTCGGCCCTCTTCGCGACGCTCTCGGTGCTGATCGTCTGGCGGATCGGCGTGCTGCTCTTCCCCGGGCGACACGCGCACGGCATCGGCGCCATGGCCGCCGCGATGCTCGCCGTCGCACCAGTCATCGCGTGGGAGGCCCGCCAGGGACGATCCGACCAGCTCCTGCTCACCTGCACGCTCGCGGCGATGTGGGCGCTCGCGGCGATCTGGATGCGCGTTTCCAGCGGACGCAAAGTCCCCCTGCGCCTCGGCGTCGCCCTCTGGCTGGCGATCGGCGCGGGCGTCCTGGCCAAGGGCCCCATCACCCCGATGATCGTCGTGCTCTGCGTGCTGATGCTCTGCATCGTCCGCGGCAGATGGCGATGGTTCCGCGCAACACGCCCCCTGATCGGCGTCGTGATCGTCGCCCTCATGGTCCTGCCTTGGGTGCTGCTGGTGATGCGCGAAGTGGGGGCGGCAAACTACGCTTCGATCGTCTACGACGAAGTCCTTGGCAGGTCCGGCGCGCCCAAAGAAGGCCACTGGGGCCCGCCCGGCTACCACCTCATCCTCATGCCCGTCCTCTTCTGGCCCGGCTCGATGCTCACGGGCATCGCGTTCGTGCGCGCATGGAAACGCGCCTTCATCGACCGGCGCGCCGAACTCGACCCAGACCTCTCCACCCCCGGCCGCCTGCGCCGCTTCTTCCGTCACATCATCGGCCCCTGGTCCGGGCGCAACGCCGAGCTCTTTCTCATCGCCTGGGCGCTGCCCGCGTGGATCGTTTTCGAGCTCGTCGCCACCAAGCTCCCGCACTACACCATGCCGCTGTACCCCGCCCTCGCGTTGATCTCCGCCCGAGCCGTTTTCGCCGCGGCTTCTGGCGCGATGGGCGATCTCCGCGAGCGCGCGATCCGCTTCGGCCTCAACGCGTGGCTTGTGATCGGCGCGGTCATCGGCGTCTTCGCCCCGCTCATCCTGCTGATCATCGCCGGAGGCATCGCAGACCTGCGAACGGCTATCGCGGGCATCGCCCTCGTCGCGCTCTGCGCTGCCGCTCTTGTCCTGACCGCCAAGGCCCTGGCCAGCGACCGCTTCATGCGCGCCCAGCGCCGCTCGATCGCCGCGGGCGCTCTCGCAATGATCGCCCTCGCCGGGGTGGTCATCCCCGGCTCGTCATTGGTTTGGATCAGCGACCGCGCCGCCTCCGCCATGCTCGAAATCGACGCCGGCCAAAACCGCCCCCTTGCCGCGGCCGGCTTCCGAGAAGACAGCCTCGTCTTCAACACCCATGGCCGCCTCGAACGCCTCTCCGATCAGGCCCTCCCCGCCTGGCTGGACACCAACCCCGACGGCCTCGTCCTCCTCACCGAGCAACTCTTCAAAGAACACGAGCCACGCCTCGCCGAGCTCGACCGCCTCAAAGGCTTCAACTACTCCAACGGCAAGTCCGTCAAACTCATCATCGCCCAACCCCGCTGACAACAAAGCACCGCCGTGACCCAACACCCGCAACACAACCCACCCCCCCTCAGCGGCATCCTCGTCATCGACAAGCCCTACGCCATGACATCGATGACCGTCTGCGCCAGCATCCGCGCACGCCTCCGCCGAGGAGGCGCTCCAAAGCGCATCAAGGTCGGCCACGGCGGCACGCTCGACCCCCTCGCCACCGGCGTCCTCGTCGTCCTCGTCGGCAAGGCCACGCCGCTCTGCAACGCCATCATGGAGGGCCAGAAGGAATACCTCGCCGGCGTCGACCTCTCGGCGACCTCGCCCACCGACGACCTCGAAAGCGAGCCCGTGCCGATCCCCGGCGCCTCGACCCCCGACACCAAAACCATCAGGCAGGTCTGCGACCGTTTCGTCGGCACGATCCAGCAGCGCCCGCCGGCGCACTCGGCCGTCAAAATCGGGGGCCAACGCGCCTACGCCCTCGCCCGTCGCGGCGAGACCATCGAGCCCGAGCCCCGCCCGGTCCGCATCGACGCCATCGACATCGTCTCGCTGAAGTGGCCCGTGCTCACCCTCCGCATCACCAGCGGCAAGGGCGTCTACATCCGCAGCCTCGCGCGCGACCTCGGGCGCGAGCTCACCGGGGGCGGCGTGCTCGTCTCGCTCAGGCGAACCCGCGTCGGCGCGTTCGACGAGTCAGCGGCCGTCGAGCTCGACAGCCTGCCCCGCGTCATGACGGGCGATCATCTGCTTCCGGTTCCCGCTGATCTTGATCGTCCGCGTCCTGCTGACGACCGCTGAGGCGTTCGCCGCTACGCTCCGCCTCGGCCAGCACCGAATCGCTGACGCCCTCGAACCAGATCTCCGAGTAGTGCTGCCCGTCGCACTGCTGGCGCATCGCGAGATACAGCAGGGTCGAAGCGCACGCGTAATAGCTCACCGCGACCGCCGCCGCCAGCACGCCGGGGATCTTCGACCAGAACGCGATGATCGCCTCGGGCCCGCGCAGCAAGGCGCTGTCCTCGAACAGTTCCGCCCCCGCGGGGTCCGGTCGCAGCGCATCGGCGAGCGCCGGGACCGCCCACGCCAGCCAGAACACAATCCCCAAGAGCACCGCCCCGACGAGCCCGAGCAGGCCCAGGTAGAGCGCCAGCCGCAGCGGCCGGTGCAGCACATAGTGCCCCCCGCGCTGCAGCGCATCGATCCCGTCCGTCCCTTCGCACGCGACGGCCGGCACGAGCATGTGCCCGCCGAACACATACAGCAACAAGGTCAGCACAGCAGCGAACACAAACAGCAGCGACACCGGGTACACCACCGCCCCCAGGTACTCGATCACTGGAAGGTCCGTAAGCAGGCCCACCGCCCACGCGACCAAGAGCGACAGCCCCGCAAGCACCGGGGGCAGCACCAGCGCCGAAACCATCATCACCCCGCGACGGATCGAGAACGCCAGCGACTGGGGCCAGGGGCGGAACACCCCCGCGCTGAACTCACACGCCGCCGAGCGGCAGATCGCGCCCAGCCCGATCGCCCACACCACCACGATCGGCGCCCCAAGGAGCCACATGCTCACGGGGAACTCCGACGCGATCCGGCGCGGCACGCCAACCCCCAGGCCCAGCACCGCGTCGCCAGCACGCGGGATGTCCAGCATCGCCAGCGCCAGCAGCAACTCCCCGATCGCCTCGAACTTGATCAAGAGCACCCCGCCGATGAAAGAACGGTCGCCGAAGAGCGTGTTCAGGCTCCCGATCACCCCGATCAGCAGCACCGTCAGCAACGCGATCGCCAGGCGATCGGCCTTGAACGCCAGTTTTCCGGCTCGCAGCAGCTTCGGCCAGAGCAGGTCGCTCGTCAGGTCCGCCAAGGTCACCGGCGCGGGCCGGAGGATCGCGGTCGGTTCGGTTCGGCGGCTGTCGGGTCTGTCTGTGGGACTCTCGGTCATAACGCGATGGTAACGACCGGCGGACGCTCAGGAACCGTGATTCTCCCCATGCTGGTATGATGTGCTCGCCGGCCCGGCCCGCGGGGCCGAAATCCGGCCGGCCCGACGCGGAACAAACGCCCGTCAGGCCAGATCCGCCTTGAGGGCGGGCCGCACAAGCACCGCCCCGACGAAAGCGGGGTCAGCAGCAAGGGGAGGGCCGCCATGCCGACCGGCGCCATCATCGGAATCATCGCGCTCGTGCTCGTCGTCGTGATCGTCCTCTGGGCGATCATGACCTACAACCGTCTGATCGGCAAGAGAGTCGACTGCGACAACGCATGGTCGCAGATCGATGTCCAGCTCAAGCGCCGCTACGACCTCATCCCGAACCTCGTCGAGACCGTCAAGGGCTACGCGACCCACGAGCGAGAAACGCTCGAAGCGGTCATCCAGGCCCGCCAGCAGGCGATCAATGTCACCAGCGACGCGATGCACGCCGCGGAGAAAGCCAACGCCGAGAACCAGCTCACCGGCGCCCTCAGCCGCCTCTTCGCCGTCGCCGAGCAGTACCCCGACCTGAAGGCCAACGACAACTTCGCCCGCCTGCAGGAAGAGCTCGCCTCGACGGAGAACCGCATCGGCTTCGCACGCCAGCACTTTAACGACTCGGTCGGGCGTTACGAGCAGTCGCGCATGGTCTTCCCCGCGTCGATCATCGCAGGCATGTTCAACTTCGGACAGCGCGAGTACTTCACGCTCGAAGAAGCCGCCCAACGCGAGGCCCCCAAGGTCTCCTTCAGCTAAGGCGTGCCCAGAGCCCGCGACAGATCTCAGCTCCGTAAGGGTGCAAGGCCGTGAGCAACACCGGCTCCAACGATCCCCTCGGCCCTATCCGGGGGCCGAAGGGCGAGCAGGGCCCGATCCCAGTGCCCGGCGAGGGCAAGCCCCTGCCGATCCCGGGGATCCCCGGCATGCCCGGCTCCCAGGGGGAAAAGCCGCAGAAGCCCCGCGCCCAGCCCCAAACGCCCGCCCGCAAGCCCGGCCCGGGCGAGAGCGACTCCGCTTTCGACCAGCGCGTCCGCGAACGCATCAAGGCCTACCCGGGCACCATCACCTACAACGACCTCATCCGCAAGAGCAAGCGTGACAGCGCGATCCTCATCGTGCTGATGATCCTGCTCGCCGCAGTCTTCGGCGCCTCCATCGGCGTGATTATCAGCGTCGTCTTCGGCCACGCCGGCGACTACGCGCACAACTACATGACCGGCACGACCCACAGGCCGGCCGACCCCAAGTTCGACACCGCGACGGGCGGACCGAACATCTTCGGCCGGCTCGGGCCCGTCCTCCCCGCGATGCTCATCGGCGGGCTCGTCGGCCTCCTCGCTGGGGCCGGGGCGTCTGTCTGGAGTTTCTACGCCGGCGCCAACGCCATCCTCCGCATGACCCACGCACGGCGCATCAGCAAGGACGACGACCCAGTCCTCTTCAATGTCTGCGAAGAGATGGCCATCGCCGGCGGGCTGCCCATGCCCAAGATCTACATCATCGACGACGACTCGCTCAACGCCTTCGCGACCGGACGCGACCCCGAGCACGGCGCCGTCGCCATCACCCGAGGCCTCCGCGCAAAGCTCACACGCGACGAACTCCAAGGCGTCATGGCCCATGAGCTCGCCCACATCCGACACTACGACATCCGCTTCAGCATGCTCATGGCCACGATGGTCGGTCTCATCGTCATCGTCTCAGACGGCTTCCTCCGCGCCATGTTCTACAGCGGGGCCGGACACCGCGGCGGCGCACGCGTCTCGACGCGCGGGGGCGGGGGCGGGGGACGCGGGGGCGGCGCCGCGATCGCCATCATCTTTGTTGTCGCCATCATCCTCGCCGTCCTCTCCCCGATCATCGCCCGCCTGCTCCAGATGGCCTACAGCCGCCAACGCGAGTACCTCGCCGACGCCGGCGCCGTCGAGCTCACCAGAAACCCCCAGGGACTCGCCTCGGCACTCTCCACACTCGCTTGCGACACCGCCCCGCAGAAAGAGACCGCCAACCGGGGCACCGCCCACATGTACATCGTCAACCCCCTCAAGAAGATGCGCAGCTCCGGCCAGCGCAAGAGCTCCGCCTTCTGCTCACACCCGCCGATAGACGACCGCATCGCACGCCTGCTGGCGCTCCTACGCTGACTGCCCGTGCGGGCCCCCCGCTAGCAAACGCACCCGGACGCAGCCGCATGGCAGACACTCAACCTTCACACCTCGGAAACATCGCACGCTGGTCGTGGCTCGCGATCGCGATCCTGGTCATCGGGCCCGCCGCGGGCCTGCTCTCCGCGTCGCTCACCCGCGCCGACGGCGGCGCAGACGCGACCTTCCTCGTCACCGGGTCGGTCCCCGCCGGACTCCTCGCCGCCCTCGGCTGCGCCACGCTCGCGCTCGTCGCGGGCGTCCCCGCCGCGAGGCTCTTCGGCCCCCGCACCGGCTTGAGCTCGGCCGGGTTCGTGCTCGCGTGGGCCGCGTGGAGGTCCGGGCGCGTCGACCGCCTGCTCCGCGCGAGCGATTCGCCGGCGCCCATGACCACCCTCGCGATCGAGGGCGCTGTCTTCGGTCTGCTGGCGATCCTTACCGCCGGCGTCATCGTCGCCTTCGCGTTCCCCAAAAACCAGCACGAACGCGAGCAGTATCTCTTCGAAGGGGGACGGTTCCCGCTCTTGAAGCTCGTCTCGCCCCCCGCCCTCCTCGCGACGATCGTCACCGCGATCATCGCCCTCGTCGTCGGCTGGACCATCGCCGTCAACGCCATGAAGGGCCAGACGGTCATGGCCGCAATCTTCGCGGGCGTCTTCGGCGCAGCCGCAGGAAGGCTCGCCGGCGCGATGATCAAGGACGAGATCCCGCCCCTGAGCTACTTCGTCGGCTTCCTCATCGCCGCCGTCGCGGCCCCCGCCATCGCGTCGGCCTCGCACGGCCCCGAGCTGCTCGCCGCCGCCGACGCGAGCACGCTCTTCGCAGCAGCACGCCTGACGCCCGCCGACTGGTTCGCCGGCGCCTTCCTCGGCGTGCCGATCGGGATGGCGTGGGTCCACTCGATGATGGACCGCCAAGGCGCGATCCCGGAAGAACGCCGAGCCAAAGCCACCTAATATTCACCCGAATCCGAGGGGGTCTGGCCGTCGAAAGCTCTCGCGCCCGACGCGGAGTGCCGAAGGCTTCCCCCATCCGCTTGCGCCCGGAGCAGAGCTATTTTGAGCGAAACCAAGCCCGAAAAAAAGGCGTCCAGGGGCGTCATGCCCGATGTCCAGGCCACCGAAGACGACCGCCGCGTCGCGATCGACAAGGTCGGCGTCAAAGATGTGACCTACCCGATGCGTCTGCGCACCCCCGAGGGCGGAGAGCAGACCACCGTCGCCAAAATCAACATGTATGTCGCGCTCCCGCACTACCAGAAGGGGACGCACATGTCCCGCTTCCTCGAAGTGCTCAACGACCACTCCGAGCCCCTCACGCCCGAGCGCATCCCCGAGATCACCCGCGCCATCTGCAGCAAGCTCAACGCCGAAGAAGCCCACTTCGAGGCCGACTTCATCTACTTCATCAACAAGCCCGCGCCCGTCTCGGGCAAGCTCGGCCTGATGGACTTCGAGGTCGGCTTCGAGTGCACCAGCAACGGCGCCGACGACATGATCCTCCGCGTCGCGGCCTGGGCCACAAGCCTCTGCCCCTGCTCGAAGGAGATCTCCGAGTACGGCGCCCACAACCAGCGATGCCGCATCGAGGCCCGCGTCCGCTTCGAGGGAAACCTCTGGATTGAGGAACTCGCCGCCCTGCTCGAACAGGCCGCCTCGACCCAGGTCTTCAGCGTCCTGAAGCGCCCCGACGAGAAGTGGGTCACCGAACGCGCGTTCGAGAACCCCAAGTTCGTCGAAGACATCGTCCGCGACCTCGCCGTCGCTCTCGACAACGAGGATCGCATCACCTGGTTCGAGATCAATTCGGAAAACTACGAGTCGATCCACAGCCACAACGCCTACGCCATGCTCACGCGTGACAAGCGTACGGACCTGAGCGCAGACTGAATTTTCCGGCCCCACCGCGCCGGCGCAAGCCGTACGATGACGAAGATGCCGCCGGTCCCATCCCGGGCCGGCCCATCCTCCTCTGAAGGCGAAGGCGGCGGCATGCTCGGGCGGATGCTTCCCAAGCTGTTTCACCGGCGGCTCGTGCTGCTGAGCATCCTCTGCGCCGGCGCGTTCGGGGTCATGCTCCTCCAGACCGCCCGCCTCGCCCTCCTCGAAAACGAGCGCCACGCCGCCGACGCAGAGGCCTGGCTCGTCAGAGAGTCCTGGTCGCCCACCGTCCGGGGCCAGATCCTCGACCGCCGGGGCCGCGTTCTGGCCACCGCAGTCCCGGGCTACAGCGTCGAGGTCGATTTCCCCGTCCTCAGCGGCGACTGGGCCCGCCAACGGGCCGAGCGCTACGCCAGACGCCTCTACGCCGCCGAATGGGGCCCGCTGCCCGAAGACCGCAAAGCCACCGTGCTCGCCCGCTTCGAACGCGTCTACGCCGAGCACGCCCGGGCCTCATGGTCGCAGATCGCCGCCCTGACCGGCTCGACCGAGGACGAGATCCACGACCGCGCCGAGCGGACCGTCGCCCGCGTCAGCGCCATGCACGCCCGACTCGTCGAGGTCCGCGAGGCTGGAGCCCTCGCCGAGCTTGAAGAGCAAGGTCGTCCGATCACCGACGATCAGCGACGCAGAATCCGTGCCCGCGCCGAACAGCCGATCCGCGAGCAGGCGATCGGCCACCCCGTGGTCGCCCGGGTCTCCGACGGCGTCGCCTTCGAGCTCATCCGCCTCGCCGAGCGGACCACCCGCATCGAGCCCGCCGGCCCCGAGGGCCCGCCCGACGAGGTCCCGACCGTGCCCGGCCTGTCGGTCCGAGACGCGGGCGACCGCACCTACCCCCACGAGGTCATGCCCGTGGATGTCGACCTGCGGACGCTCCCCGGCCCGCTGCGGGGCGAGGGCCGGGCGACGATGACGGTGCGTGGGGTGTGCACCCACCTCTTGGGCTGGATGCGGCCCCGGGTGTTCGCGGAGGATCAGGCGGCCCGGCGAGCCTTCCTGGAAACACATTCCGAGGCGTCTTCGCTGCTGACCCCGATGGGCGCGGATCGGGGGGCGTATCGGGAGGGAGAGTCGGTTGGGGCGACAGGTATTGAGCGAACGCAGGAACACCGGCTCCGGGGGCTGCGCGGGTATGCGCAGCGGCGGCTGGACTCGGGCCGGGTCGAGGCGATGGAGCCGGAGCCGGGCTCGGATGTTGTGCTCACGATCGATGTTGCGTTGCAGGCGAGGGTGATGGCGGCGATGGATCCGGGGCTCGGGCTCGCGGAGGTGCAGGGGTGGCACGGGCCGGCGCGGGAGACGATGCCGCTGGGCACGCCGATCAACGGCGCGGCGGTGGTGATGGAGATCGAGACGGGCGAGATTCTCGCGATGGTCTCGACGCCTTCGTTCACGCGCGAGAAGATGCAGGAGGATCCGGACTCGGTTTTCCGCGATGAAGCGGATTACCCGTGGCTGAACCGGGCGATCGGCGGGGCGTATCCGCCGGGGTCGATCGTCAAGGCGATGATTCTGTGCGGGGCCTCGGCGCGGGGGGTGTACACGCCGGGCGAGCGGATTTCCTGCGGCGGGCACTTTCTCGAAGGGCGCAGGGACCGGCTGCGCTGCTGGATCTATCGGCAGTATCTCTCGACGCACGACGATCAGCTCGGCGGGCCGCTGGACGGCGCCGATGCGCTGATGGTCTCGTGCAACATTTTCTTTTACGAGCTTGGGCAGCGGCTCGGGCCTGCGGGGATTCTCGATGTCTACCGGAGCTTCGGGATGGGGGAGACCTGGGATCTCGGCGTTGGGGCTGAGTACTCGGGGGCGCTTGGGCCGATGGGGCGGTCGGAGGCGACAACGCCGGGCGATGCGATTCTGATGGGGATCGGGCAGGGGCCGGTGGCCTGGACGCCTTTGCACGCGGCCGAGGCGATGGCCGCGATCGCGCGGGGTGGGCGGCGGATGAACCCGACGCTGATTCTCGGCGAGGGCTCGCGCGTGGTCGGCGATCTTGGGCTCGATCCTGCGGCGGTTGACGAGGCGATGCGCGGGCTGGAGATGGCGGTGGGGCAGCCCAGGGGCACGGGGCACCAGCTCGTGTTTATCAGCGCCGACGGCTCGGTGCGTCGGACCGAGCCGGTGTTCAACGCGCCGGGCGTGCGCGTGTGGGGCAAGACGGGGACGGCGCAGGCGCCGGTGCAGACGGTCACCGATGCAGAGACGGGCGAGCGTGTCGTGATCCGCGACGGGAGCCACTCGTGGTTTGTGGTGCTTGTGGGCGAGGCGGGAGACGAGCGGCCCCGGTACGCGATCAGCGTGCTGATGGAGCACGCGGGGAGCGGCGGTCGGGTTTCGGGCCCGGTGACCAACCAGATCATCCACGCGCTGATCGAGGAGGGGTACCTCCGTGCGTCTGGCTGAGCCGTTCTGGCAGCGATTGCTCGGGGTGGTGCGGGGCGGGCGCTCGGAGAAGCCCGTGCTGGGGCTGCTGCGCTTTGCGACCCCCGCGTGGCTGTGCGTGATCTCTTCGCTGGTGATGTGCGCGCTGGGCGTCTACGCCATCGATGTGACGCGGGCGTCGGAGTGGAACGGGCTCGGGGGGATGCACGCGCTGTCGGTGCGGCAGATCGCGTTTGTGGGCGTGGGGATGGTCGCTGCGCTTGTGGTGGCGCTCCCGCACTATCGGTTTATGGGGATGCTCAGCGTGCCGCTGATGCTGCTGATGGTGGGGCTGCTGATTTTCGTGCTGGTTCCGATCGTGCCGGACTCGATCGTGTCGCGTCAGCGCGGGGCGCGTTCGTGGATCAATCTCGGTGTGGCGGACTTTCAGCCTTCGGAGATCGTCAAGGCGGTGTATGTGGTGCTGATCGCGTACTACCTGCGCCACCGCGACGACCACCGGACGGTGAAGGGGCTGGTCCGCGTGGGCGTGCTGACGGCGGCGCCGGTGGGGCTGATCACGGTGCAGCCGGACCTTGGGACGGGGCTGCTGTTTATCCCGGCGCTGTTTGCGATGCTGATGGCGGCGGGTGCGAAGCTGCGGCACCTGGGGCTCGTGGTGCTGTGCGCGGCGATGGCGGCGCCGGCGTCGTACCCGCTGCTCAAGCCCCACCAGAAGGTGCGGATCGACGGGCTCGTGCAGCAGATCCGGGGCGACCGGACGACGGCGCACGACATCAATTTCCAGTCGTTTACGGCGCAGACGCTCGCGGGCGCGGGGGGCCTGACGGGCGTGGGCGACGCGCGGTCGCGGGCGATGGTGCGCTATTCACGCCTGCCCGAGGCGCACAACGACATGATCTTCGCGGTGATCGTCAACCGGTTTGGTGTTTTGGGCGGGATCGGGGTGGCGCTGCTGTACGGGGTGTGGGTGGCGGGGGCGATGCTCACGAGCGTGGGGTGTAAATCGGGTCTCGGGCGGCTGATCCCGATCGGGCTGACGGCGTTTATGGTCGGCGCTGCGCTTGTGAACATGGGGATGAACATCGGGCTGTTGCCGATCACGGGGATCAACCTGCCGTTTATCAGCTACGGGGGTTCGAGCATGCTGTCGTCGTGGCTGATGACGGGGCTTGTGCTGTCGGTGGGCCTGCACCGCGCAGAGGACACGATGCGTGAATCGTTCCGATTCGAGGAAGATGATGACGACTGAGCGTCCGATGGGCGGGGGTTCCGGTTCTTCGGGCGGGCGTCGGCCCGAGCCGATCCGGTTTGCGTTTGATGGGATCCGGGCGTTGGCGCCGACGCCGTCGTTCGACGCGCTGTGCGCCGAGTTCGGGATCGCGCTGGAGGCGTCAGAGGTCGAGGCGTTGGGGCTGCTGCTCGCGATGGTGATCGAGGGCAACCGGCACCTGAACCTGACGGCGATCAGCGACGACGAGGGGATGTGGAACCGGCACGCGTTCGACAGTCTGACGCCGCTGGCGGTGCTGAGCGAGCTTCCGGAGGGGGCGGAGGTGATCGATGTGGGTTCGGGGGCGGGTTTTCCCGGGCTGCCGCTGGCGATCGCGTGCCCGCACTTGCGGTTTACGCTTTTGGAGGCGACGGCGAAGAAGTGCGCGTTTATGCACGCCGCGGCGGAGCGTCTGGGGCTGATGCATGTGCGTGTTGTGCAGGCGCGTGCGGAGGCGGCGGGGCAGGACCGGAGCGAGCGCGGGCACCGTGAGCGGTATCAGGGTGTTGTCGCGCGAGCGGTTGGGCGGCTGGCGACGCTCGCGGAGCTGACGGTCCCGCTGTGCGCCAAGGGGGGCGTGATCGTGCTGATCAAGGGCGAGAAGGCGGACGAAGAGCTGGCCGAGGGACAGCACGCGCTGCGTGAGCTGCGCGCGGTGCACGAGATGACGATCCCGACGCCGACGGGTCGGCTGGTGGTGCTGCGCAAGGGGGCGCTGACGCCGAAGATCTATCCGAGGCGGGACGGGGAGCCGAAGTCGCGGCCGCTGACGGGGCGGTGAGGTTTGTCCTCGGCTTCGATGTATCGCGAATGAAGTCTGAGAGCACCGACCTCGGCTTGGTGTATAGACCGGAGACATCGCTGACAGTGTTCGGGGACATGGTTGACGCCATTGGCCCGCGCATGATGTGCCTCCTTCCGGAGGATCGTCATGGCATGGCAAGCGAGGTCGATCGTGTCGAAGCGTGCGGAGTTTGTGAAGCTGGCGTTGGATGGCGGGGCGAGATCCGGCCGACGCTTGCGTTTCCTTCGCTCCGATGAAGCGATGGGTTGTAGCCGCGGGTGGAGCGCAGGCCGACGCGCAGCGTTGGTCGGAGCGCAACCCGTGGAAAGCGGAACGAGAGAGACCTCGCCCTGAAGGGGCGAAGGAAGGCGTGGTGTTGACTGTGCGCTTCCTCCGCTCCTTCAGAGCAGGCGATGGTGAAAGACGCTCCAGCATGCTGCGCACGCTTCCACCCGTGGCTACAACCCCGCGCCCCTTCGGGCAACGCCGTGAACTGAAGGGAAGAATTTTCAGCAATCGCGCATGAAAAAAGGCGTTCCCTGCCGATCCGTAGTTGTCGCGACAGAAAGGCAGGGAAGCCGTGGTTACCGATCGATCGTTCGGC
>JBJHCY010000019.1:0-46104 GCA_050486265.1 Phycisphaerales bacterium
CGCGGCGACATGTGTCGGGGCCACTCCGCTCCGGCTCGCTACGCTCGCCTCCGCTCCGTGCCCCCGACACACGAAGGAACACCAACCGACTCTCATAACGACCGGTACATGAATCGGGGGCAGGTCAGGTGTGCTCCCAGTCGCCGTTGAAGCCCCCCGTGCCGGTGCTGGACCAGCCGCCGTCGTCGGTGTCGAAGTTGTTGAAGTAGATCGTCTGCTGGGCGTTGGCTCCGCAAGCAACGCAGGCCAACGCGGCGGTTGTAACGATTCTTGAAACCATGGCTCTTCTCCTCATGCGACATGCATCCGCCGGAGCGTTTGTCATCACAAGACTCAGCCCGTCTCCGGCCACGGGCGAACCCACGAATCCTCCACCCTATCGCAGATCGGCGGGCCGACGCAAGAGAGACCCGGCGGGGAAGACCTATAAAAACCGACCTCTTGTCCGCACAGAACTGTGTCTTGCACAGATAACACAAAAAAACCGCCCGTACGGGCGGTGGTCAAAGTATTTGCGTTCTGATTGGTGCGGTCAGCCGCCGCTGGCGCCGTCCTGGATCGCCTCGCCGGCGTCCTCGATGGCTTCGCCCGCGCTCTCGGCGGCTTCGTCAACACGCTCGCCCGCCTGCTCGCCCGGGCCCTGCTCCTGGCAGGCGCCCATCGCGAAGCAGCACGCGCCCGCAAAGGCCGCGGCGAGAACTCTTGTCACTGTCTTCCTGTCCATGTGAAATCTCCGTTCACGGGTGAAGGCCAACCCTAGGCCGAACTCGGGTGCCAGATCGTCTTAAACTCAACAAACGGCTCTATCCAGTCGGGCGATTCGCAAACATTACCCGTCCAATCATCAATCTCGCGGATGCAGACCCGCTTGAGATTCTCTGCAACTCCCTCGCACAGCGTGCGTCGGTGCTCGTCGCCGAGGCTCGCGGCGTGCAGGGCGTTGATCTCGCGGTGCGTCGCGAAATGTTCAACAAGTTCTACGGGATCCCCGGTGATGATGTTCACCACGCCCGGGGGCACATCCCCGCTGATGCAGACCTCGCCGAAGATCGCGCCGGGCACGGGGTTGCCCATGCTCGCGAGCACGACCGCCGCGTTGCCCGAGCAGATCACCGGCGCAAGCAGCGAGACCAGCCCGAGCAGCGACGGCTCGGGCGGCGCGATCACGCCGACGACGCCCGTCGGCTCGGGCACGGTGAAGTTGTAGTAGGGGCCCGCGACGGGGTTGTGCGTGCCGAGCACCTGCTGGTACTTGTCGCACCAACCGGCGAACGCGACGAGGCGATCGACCGAGCGCGCGACCTCGTCGGAAGGCGAGAGCGATAACGCCGATGCATCAGGCGCGAGCGCTCGCTCGAACTCGCCGGCACGAGCCTCAAGCATCTCTGCGACGCGATAGAGGATCTGGCTGCGAAGGAACGATCCCGCCGAGGCCCACCCGGGCTGCGCCGCGTGCGCAGCCTCGACCGCGGCCCGAAGGTCTTTTCTGCTGGCGCGGCAGACATGCGCCTCACCGCCCCCGACGCCGTCGGCGACCTTCATCGAACGCCCTGATTCGGTGCGTGGGAATTTCCCGCCGATGAAGAGCTTGTAGGTTTTCTGGACACCGAGTCGTTCGGTCATCGCGTCGCTCCCGCGGCCGCTGCCGCCGCCCAGCACGGGCTCCGGACCCTTGTTCGGATCAGAACGCTCCGCCTTCCGCTTGTACGCGGTAGGTGATGGTGACGGATGCCCGAACTTCGATCTCTCCGGCCTCGATCTGCGCGCCCGGGTCCATCGCCCGCGCCGCCATCATCTCCGGTCCGAAGCCCCGGGCCTGGAAGGGGATCGCCTGCGTGCCCTCTTCTGCGATCTCGACGATCCCGGTGATGCGGACGCCGGTGGCCCGGGCGAGCACGCGGGCCTTTTCCCGTGCTCTGTCGGCCGCGTCGGCCAGGGCCTGGGCCCGTTGCTCGGTGTCGTCCTTGAGCTGGAAGCTGATGCCCGAGATGGAGTTGGCGCCGCCCTCCATCGCGGCGTCGATCACGCGGCCTACAAGCGCCACATCGTCGACGCGGACGCGGATGGTGTTGCTGGCGCGGTAGCCGATGATGCGGGGGGGTGTGCCCTGGTTGCGCCGAGCCGCGTCGTGGTCGTATCGGGGCGAGAGCGAGACGCTCTGGGTCTGCAGGACCATGTGATCGATGTTCAGGTCGCGCAGCGCGCGGGTGACTCGTTCGATCCGCGTGTTCACGCCGCGTTGCGCCTCGGCTGCGGTCCGTTCCTCGGCGACCACGCCGACGCTGACTGTTGCGCGGTCGGGTGTGGCCGAGGCGGTCGCCTCGCCTCGCACGCGGAGGATGCTCGTCGCCTCGATCTGCACAGGGGCCGGTTGGCGTTGGGCCTGGCGTTGGCGGTCGTCGTCCTGCTGCATGCGCCTGTCCTCCTGCGCCCGCTGGCCTTCCTGCACGAGCCCGCCCGCCGAACCGAGCAGCATGCCGAGCCCGAGCAACGCGCTGAGAATGGATTGCATCTGTTGTCTCCTCGTGAAAAGCGTTCCGGATCAGTCGGCCGCGAGATACGCCCGCAGGCCCTGCATCCCCCCCTCGCGTCCGAAGCCCGACTCCTTGAACCCCCCGAAGGGGCTCGAAGGGTCGAAGCGGTTGTAGGTATTGCACCATATCACCCCCGCCCTGAGCTTCCCGGCGATCTCGAAAATCTTCGAGCCCTTGTCCGTCCACACGCCCGCGGCCAGCCCGTACGGCGTGTTGTTCGCCCTCGACACCGCTTCCTCGGGCGTTCGGAAAGACAGCACGCTCAGCACCGGCCCGAAGATCTCCTCCCGCGCGACCGTCTGCGAGGGCTGCACGCCCGTGAAAAAGCACGGGCGGCAGTAGTACCCCGGCCCGTCCATCACCGGCGAAGCCTGCCCGTTGACCCCGGCGCCCCCGATGTGCAGCGACGCCCCCTCATCGCGCCCAGCGTCGAGATACCGCCGGATCGTGTCGAGCTGGCCCTTGCTGTTGATCGCGCCGATGTCGGTGTTTTTATCGCGCGGGTCGCCGACGCGCAGGCTCTGCATCCGCAGGCGCAGCTTGGCGATCACCTCGTCCATCGCCGGCTCCTGCACAAACAGGCGGCTTCCGGCGCAGCAGACATGCCCCTGGTTGAAGTAGATCCCGCCGATGATGCCCTCGACCGCCTGATCGATCGAGGCGTCGGCGAAGATGATATTGGGGCTCTTGCCGCCGAGTTCGAGCGTCAGGCGCTTGCGCGTCCCCGCGACCGAGCGCGCGATCTTGCGTCCGACCTCGGTCGAGCCGGTGAAGGCGATCTTGTCGATGTCCGGGTGCTCGGCGATCGCTGCGCCCGTCGCGCCCGCGCCCGTCACGATGTTCACCACGCCCGGCGGCAGGCCGACTTCCATCAAAATCTCGGCGAGGCGCAGCGCGGTCAGGGGCGTGGTCTCGGCGGGCTTGAGCACGCAGGTGTTCCCGCAGGCCAGCGCCGGCGCGAGCTTCCACGCCGCCATCAGCAGCGGGAAGTTCCACGGGATGATCTGCCCGGAAACACCGACGGGCTTTGGCGCCCTGCCCGGCGTCGCGTACTTGAGCTTGTCCGCCCAACCGGCGTGGTGGAAGAAGTGGGCCGCGGCCAGCGGCACATCCACATCCCGCGATTCCTTGATCGGCTTGCCGCCGTCGATCGTTTCGAGCACCGCGAGCTCGCGCGCACGCTCCTGGATCCGGCGCGCGATGCGGAAGAGGTACTTGCCCCGCTCGCGCCCCGGCAGCGCCGCCCACGACGGCAGCGCCTTTCGTGCCGCCTGCACGGCGCGATCGACATCCGCCGCGTCCGCCTCGGCGATCTCCGAGAGCGTCGCTTCCGTGGCGGGGTTGATGCTTGGAAAGTGCTTGCCCGATGCGGGCTCGACGAACGCGCCGCCGATGAACAGCCCGTAGCGGTCGGCGATTTCGACCTTTGTGGTCTCGGGCGCAGGGGCGTAGTCCCACGCGGAACCGAACTCGACGGCGGGGGTGGGGCCGAGCGCCGCGCGGGCCCCGCTCTGCGCCCCGATCTGGGCCGTCTCGGGCTTCGGGCCGGCTTGCGTCGTGTCGTTCACGCCCGGGTCCTTTCGGTCTGGCGGCGCATCATGCCTCCGCAAAGTCGTGCCACGCGGCGTAACGCCCCGTCTTTTCCTTCACGAGCTGCCGCAGCAAGTCGTTGAGCAGGCTCGACGCCCCGAACCGGAACATCGTCGGCGAGAGCCACCCGTCGCCCAGCGTCTCTTTGACCATGACGAGGTAGTGCAGCGCCTGCTTGGCGGTGCGGATCCCGCCCGCCGGCTTCATCCCGATCCGGCGCCCGCTCCGCAACAGCTCGTCGCGGATCGCTTCGAGCATGACGAGCGTCACGGGCATCGTCGCGGCCGGGCTCACCTTGCCCGTGCTGGTCTTGATGAAGTCCCCGTCGCGGATGCAGGCGATCGCGATGTCGCTGGCTCGCCGGATGTTGTCGTAGGTCTCCAGCTCGCCCGTCTCGAGGATCACCTTCAGGTGCGCGCCCCCGCAAGCTTCGGCGACACGCCGGATCTCGTCGGCGACCTCTTCGTACCGCCCCGCAAGAAACGCCCCGCGGTTGATGACCATGTCGATCTCGTCCGCCCCGTCGCGCACCGCGTCCCTGACATCCTCAAGCCGGATCTCGATGGGGTACTGCCCGCTGGGAAAACCCGTCGCCACCGAAGCCACCCGGACCCCCGTCCCGTCGAGCAGTTCCCGCGCCGCCCCGACCATGCTCGGATACACGCACACCGCCGCGACCGGCGGCACACGGAAACCCAGCACCGCCTCGTCGGCGTCGAACGGCCGCAGCGCCTTGCGGCAGAGCGACCGCACCTTCTCCGGCGAGTCCTTGCCCTCCAGCGTCGTCAGATCGATCATCGAGACCGCCAGCAGCAGCCCCGCGACCTTCGCGTCCTTCTTGATCGAGCGGGTGGCGAACGCCGCGGCACGCGCATCGGCCATCACACGGTCCACCGTCGGGCTGGCTGGGATCGCTGCGGACATCGGGGGACTTTAGGTGAACAGCCGGGACGGGATGGCGACGCTCCTCAGACAACAACCTTGAGAGGTTGTCATGCCGAATACAACCCGATTGGTTTGTTGTGACCGCCCTGCGTTCAGGCTCTCTGGTCGGCAACCTGTTCGAGAAACGCCCGCACACCCTCAACGCACCGCGGGCCGGTCTCGGGGTCGGTCCAGAGGGTGTTGTGGCTGCCGCGGGGGATCTCCAGCAACTCACCCTTCGGCGCGGCCTCGGCGATCGCCCGTCCGTCCTCGATCGGGCAGACCTCGTCTTCGGCCCCGTGGAGCACCAGCAGGGGGCAGTCCAGGGCCTTGGCGTACGCGGCCCGGTCGAACCCTCGCCAGCTCGGGCCGAGGCCGAACCGGAGCCCGAGCAGCGCGAACGCCGGCGGCACCACCGGGCGGACGGGAAGCCGCCGCAGGTGCAGCACGCGGCGAGCCGGGGTCTTGGGCAGGCGGTAGGGGGCCTCGGCGATGATCCCGGCGATCCGTTGCGCGTAGGCGGGGTCGGTCGCCGCGGCGATCGAGACTCCAGCGCCGAGCGACCAGCCGTAGAGGATCGCGGGCGGGTGATTCACATCGCCCGGGCTCACGCGGTCGAGCAGGCGTTTGAGCAGTTCGGGCTCGCGCGTGCCCAGGCGGCATGAGCCCGGCGCTTCCCCGTGCCCGGGCAGGTCCCACACGACGATCCGCGAGGCGAGGTCGGCGAAGGCGGGGATCCGAACAAGCGAGCCCACGCGGCTGTCGGCCCAGCCGTGCGTCATCACGATCACGGGGCCGGAAGGGTCGAGCCCGGCGATGTCCCACACCGGGCAGCCCTCGGGGTCGAGGGTCCACTCGGTGAACCCGAGCGGGGTGTCGAGCTCGGAGGGCTCGCCCGGGCGGCCACGCGCGACGGCGCTGGCGTAGGTGCGTCTCGCAGGACGCGTCAGCACGAGGATCGTCCCGGCGATGCAGATCGCCCAGGTGAGCGCCAGACCGATCAGCAGCAGCGTCGCGAGGCCCATGGAGGCTGCAGTGTACCGGACGGCTCAGAGGCCGCCGAAGAGTGCGACGATGTCGTTGTAGGTCACGATGATGAACAGCGCGCCGATCAGCACCAGGCCGATCAGCGTCACGATGTTCTGCACCACGACGGGGACGGGGCGACCGGTGATCTGTTCATAAAGGATCATCAGGAACTGCCCGCCATCCACGATCGGCAGCGGCAGGAAGTTGATGACCGCGAGATTCACGCTGATGAGAGCGGCGAAGAAGAGCAGCCAGATGATCCCGCGCTCGGCGATGCGCGTGCCGAGGTGCGCGATTCCAACAGGGCCCTTGAGGTGCTCGACTTTCACCGTGCCTTGGAAGAGCCGAAGGAAGGTGACATAGGTCGTGAGCATCACGCGATGGGTCTCGCCGATGCCCAGCGCGATCGCCTCGATCGGGTTGTCGGCCTTGAGCAGGAAGGACACGGGCTCGAAGAGCCCCGGGCCGATGGGCGAGGCCCAGCCCAGCGCGTGCAAATGCTCGATCGCTTCGGCGCTGAGCGCCCAGCTCACCGGCTCGGGCTCTGCGGTGGTGTCGAGCGTGGGCGGCGAGACCATCAGCTCGATCGTCGCGCCCCCGCCTTCGGCGTGCGCATCGCGCGTCGCGTCGAGCAGCGCATCGCGGATCTCCGCGAAGTTCGATACCGACTTCCCCGCAACGCTCGTGATGCGCGAGCCGGGGAGGATCGGCAGATCCGCGCCGTAACGGAGGCTGTCGGCGCCGTTCTCGCGCAGGGCGCCCGGCGTTGGCGGGATGGAGAGGAGTGTTTCGGTCTCTGCCGTGTCGTCGGCGCCGAAGCCGATCTGGCCGGCGCGGCTGACGCGCGGGCTGAGCTCCAGGCGTTCGTTGTTGCGCAGCACCACCGCCTCGATCGGGCCGCCCGAGTGGGCGCGGATCTCGGCGATGCCCGTGGCGACATTGGGAAACTCGACGGCGCCGAGGCGGGCGAAGATGTCGCCGCCCCGCAGCCCGGTGCGTTCACTCGGCTCGCTGCCGGCGTCGATGCGGAGCACCGGCGTCAGGCCGAGGAGGTGGCGGACACCGACGAGTGTGCCGCCGCGCAGTTCGGCGAACGCGCTGTCGAACGCGGGGCGCGGGGTGACGGTGGCGCGTGCGTCGGGCGTCGGCGAGGCCGGGGCTCTGGCGAATCGCAGGGTGATGGGTGAGCCGTCGCCCTCTCGGATCAGCGCCACGAGGTCGTGGATGGTGTCGATCTCGCCCCCCGGGTCGGCGCCGATGAGCGTCATGCCCGGCTCGACGCTTTCGAGGCCGATCTGGTTGAGCAGTTGGGCGACGGCCCTGCGCCCCGAGTCTGATCGGGGGTTCATCAGCGTCGCCGAACGGATCGGTGAGACGCCGATCTGCTGTAGGTTGGTCGCCGAGTCGATCTCCGGCTCGATCTCAAACTCGATCACGCCCTCGACGCCGGGGCGCTCGATCCCGAGGCGGAGCGTCTCGCCCCGCGGCGCCATGACCACCGCCAGGACCAGATCGTTGAAAGTCCGCGGCGACTTGCCGTCGATGCGCACCACGCGGTCGCCGGTCTTCAGGCCCGGCTCCTCGATCTCGCGGTCTTCCGCGTTGCTCGCGACGGCGGTCACGGCCGGCCCGGCGGGATCCACTCCGCCGACCGTCGCAGGCTCGGACGCCAGCCCGACCATGAACACGAAGATGAACAGGGCCGCGGCGGAGATCAGGTTCATCACCACCCCCGCGGAGATGACGATCATCCGCTTCCAGGGCGGGCAGTTCTGGTAACTGTCTTCGGCGGTGCTCGTCGCCTGGGGATCAAGATCCTCCTGGCCGAGCATTTTGACATACCCGCCCAGCGGGAGCGCGTTGAGGCGGTATTCGGTGGGGCTGACGCCCGGAAGTCCGTCCGCGCCCGCTCGGCGCAGGCTGGCGAAGTACTCGTTCTCGCCCGAGCCACGGCGAAGGCCCACGCCCTTGCGGTACGAACAGACCGCCGGGCCGAACCCGATCGCGAAGGCCATCACCCGGATCCCCGCCCAGCGGGCGGCGAGGAAGTGGCCGAGCTCGTGCACGAAAATGATCAGCCCGAACCCGAAGATCACGATCAGCAGGTCCAGGCCGGTGCGGAGGGCGTCGATCATCGAGGGATCCTATTCCGGCCGCGGCGCGGGCCCCGGCGGCGGTGGAGTGCTGCTCGGCGTTGATGCTCGTCCTTGCAGCAACATCGGGCGTCGGCGAGCCGGGGGCAAGAAAAACGGCCCGGCGCTCTGGCCGGGCCGCTCGGACGGGATTTGCAGACCGGGGCGATCGGGCCCCGGCTTCACCGACCATGCAGATCAGCGGACGCCCTCGTACTTGACCGAGCAGCCGTAGGGGCGGGTCTCGGCGATCTCGACGGTGTCGCCGTTGAAGTGCTCCCGGAGCGCCTTCTGGACATAGTTGATGTCGCCGAGCTCGCGCGCCGAGCGGTTGTTGTCGATGGCGCCGTTATAGATCAGGACGCCTTCGGCGGTGATGATGTACATGTGCGGGGTGGTGCGGGCGCCGTAGGCGCGCCCGACGGTGCCGGGCTCATCGATGAGGATCGGGTACTGCATCTCCCACTCGCGGTGGGCGCGCTTGTTGCGCTCCATGCCGTGGCCCTGGCCGCCCGGCGCAGCGGAGTTGATCGCGACCCAGCGGACTTTCTTGTCCTTGAACTCCTTGTAGGTCTCCTTCATCGTCTGGTGGTGCTGGTGGTGCTTGACGACGAAGGGGCAGTCGGCGTTGAACCACTCCAGTACGACGACATAGCCGCCCTCGCGGAGTTTCTCGAGGCTGTGCTTCTTGCCGTCGAGGTCGGGCAGCTCGAAGTTGGGGGCGGGCTGGCCGATCTGGGCCAATGGCCGCTGGGGCGCCTGGGTCTGCTGCGACGATGAGATCGCCGGTCCGGCGACGAACGCCAAGGCGGCGACGCCCGCGAAGAGACCGGCCGCGACTTTCTTCGGATTGCTCAAGATGCTCATGACTTCGGAACCTCCATTGCTTGGGGCGGCACTCATGCCGCCGATCAAGGAATCGAACGACCCGCTGGGGAGCCGTCAGTTTGACGCGCCCGCGTCCTCCGCGGGCGATTCGATCTGGAACGCGGTGACCGCGAACGAGGGTCGCGGATCGGTCGGCGGGCCGGCGCCCGGCTCGCCTTCGGGGTCCGGGGTCGGGGGCGGATCCTGGATCCGGAGCACGCCTTTGAGGGGCTGGTCCCTGCCCGGCCTGAGCCGCAGACGGAGGGTGTCGCCCTCGGCGACCGGGTCGTTGAACCTGTCGTAGAGCTCGGCGCTGCCGGGGCCCGGGTAGAACTCCAGGCGTTGGGCCCCTGCGGCACGGATCGTCACGACCTCGCCGGTCCGTTCGATGCGGATGCGGCCTTCGGATTCTTCGATCGGGCGTGGGGTCCGGGCGTCGGCCCAGCGGAAGAGCGGCGCCGCGTCTGAAGGCTTCGCCGAGACACCGGGGCGGGCCGAGCCCGCCGGAAGCGTCAGCGTCAGCGACTTCCAGCCGGGCAGGCAGGCTTCCTTGCAGACCAACCACTCGATGTCGGCCGTGATCGCGACCGTCGCGCCCTCGCCGATCTCCTCGGGCGCTTTCACCGGTATCACATGGACGGCGCGGCCCTTGTAGACATGGTCGATCATGTCGTTGCGGCCCATGATGTACCGCTCTGGTACGGGCCAGCGGATCTCTCCACGCTCAAAGCCGCGTGGCAGCGTCAGGTCGATGGTGGTGGGCATGCCCGTGTCGTTCAGGCCGTTCCAGTAGGTGTGCCAACCGTCCTCGATGTCGAAGACGATCGCGACGCGGAACTCGGCGCCCGGGAGCACCTCGGCGACCTCGGCGACGAAGCTGACCTTCGTGTGGTTTTCGCCCGGGGAAGCGTTGGCGGCGATGGGGGGGGCCAACGCGAACGCCGCTGCGGACAAGAACCCGATCACTTTGGGAATCGCCTGCACCTTCACCTCCGGGAGATGTCGGACAACCTCGGCCTATCCCGGGGTATTCCGGTGCGTCGGCAGGATGTTGCAACAGCGGGTGTGGAAAGGCGGACATCTGTGTCTGCAGTGTTCCCCGTCGTGGGCATGAAAAAAAGACCGGGCCAGAGGGCCCGGTCCTTGAGGGAGGCGCGTTGTCTTCCGCGGATCAGCCGAGGATCGTCGAGAGCGGGTTGGAGAGGCCGACGACCGCGCCGTTGGTGCCCCAGCCGCCGCCGCCGTTGCCGAGGAAGAGGTCGTAGTGGACGAAGTTGAAGGCGAAGGGAAGTGTGCTGGTCGCCTCGACGGCGAAGCGGATCTGGTTGAAGGGATAGCTGAGGATCTCGGGCCTGGTGTGCAGGTCGATCGAGGCGAAACCGCCGGCGGAGAGGGGCACCTCGATGACGGTCTGGGTGCCGTTCTGGAAGTAGATGTTGAGGTTGACGGTCGAGTCGATCTCCGTCGGGTTGTAGAGGCTGACGGTCTCGAAGTAGATCTCGCCGGCCCGGTTCTTGCCGATGAAGGCGTCGCCGACGAAGTAGTTGCGGGCGAAATCCGTGACGGCGAGGGAGGCGTTGGCGTCGTTGTTCTGGATCTCGCTGGCGAAGACGCTGATCGAGCGGTCGGCCTCGTACTGGATGCCGATCGCCTGGTTGGCGGCGATGCCGAGCTGGCCGCCGCGGAGCACCAGCGTGCTGCGCGGCTGGATCTGGCGGGTGGTGTCGATGCCGGGGAGGTTGGCGTTGATGTAGCTGCCGGTGATGCGGACGCTGACGGGCTGGCTCGTGGGGTTGTAGAAGGCGAGCTCGCCGGTGACGAAGTCGCCGCGGGTGATGCTCGGGACGATGCCGACGCGCGAGCCGCCGGTGGGGTCGCCCAGGCTGCCGTAGCCGAAGCCTTGGCCCCGGTCGAGGTGGGTGAGGGCGGCGACGATGCCCTCGAACGCCGCGGCGTTGGCCGGGTTGACGGGCGTCGCCGTGACGCGTCCGCCCCAGACGCCGGTCGGGAGCGAGAGCTGCTGGCTGTTGACGACGAAGCCGAGGCGTCGGTAGGCGCCGACGGTCTGCGTCTGGGTGCGCTGGCCTGAGCTCGTGTCGACGGTGAGGGTCACCTGGACATCGAAGTCGTGCGGGTTGTAGTAGAGAATGAAGCTGTCGACGAGTCCCGGGTTGCGCTCGATGCGCGGGAAGAGCCAGTTGTCGCTGAGCGTCTCGGTGAACGACTCGCCCGTGACGAGCTGGTTGTCGTAGTGGCTGAGGTTGGCGGCGAGCTGCCCGTCGGAGACGATCTCGATTGCGTAGGGCACATTGTTGACGATGCCGTTCAGGCCGCCCACGCCGGAGCGTGAGAGGTCGGCGCCGCTGCGGCTGCCCGCGGCGATCGTCGCGTTCTCGATGAGGATGAAGTCGCGCTCGGGCCCGTTGGCGAAATTCTCGTAGCGGATGATGACCGAGAAGGTGACATCGCGGTCGTTGGGGTTGGCGATCGAGAGGAACTCGTCGACCTGCTGGTTGGCGAAGCCCTCGGGGTAGAACAGGCGGTAGTTGAAGCCCTGCGCGTCGATCTGCGGGATGCCTGTAACGATGTCGGGCGCGACGCCGTCGAGCTTGACGGTGTACGAGCCGGTTCCGGCGCCGACGCCGTCGACGATGAGGTAGTAGGTGGTTCCTTCGGTCGCTTCGAAGCGGAGGTCGGCCGTGGCGCCGGGGATGCCCTGCGCGTCGAAGGCGACGAGCGAGGCGGGCGTCTCGTTGGGCTGGTCGCGGACGGCCAGCGTGGCGTTGAGGATCGAGCCCTGCGGCGTGACGATCTGCACGAAGACCGGGCCGTCGGCCGGTGCGGTGTAGACGAACAGGTCGCGCTCGTCGCGGACGGCGATCTGGCCGGTGGCGGTGGCGTTGCCGCGGCTGTTGGGCACGAGCACGCCGTCGGGGTTGTCAAAGTCGATCTCGGAGGGGTCAACCGGGATGGTGACATCGCCGGGCTCGGCCTCGATCTCGATGAAGTACTGGCTGGTGGGCGGCGCCGAGAGGAAGAGGTCCTTGACGAGGATGTAGAAGCGCTGGTCGGCGGTGACGCCGTCGAGCGCGAACTCGGCGACCGAGCCGGGAACGAAGAGCGTCTGGCGGTCGATCTCCTGCCGGTCGGCGTCGAAGATCGTGACATCCGGGCGGAACTGCAGGCCCGAGCCGACGGGGGTGACGCGGATGACCAGCGGCTCGCCGGCGGGCTGATCCGCGATGGTCACGAAGGTGAAGAGGTCGGTGTCGGTCGGCGGCGCGAGCTGGGGGTTGTTGGGCGAGCCGGGGCCGTCGCCGAGCTGGCCGAGGCCCGTGAACTCATCGATGACGATCTGTGTGGCCAAGTCCCATTCGCCCTGGTTGGCGTGGTCGTCGATGACGGGCGCGTTGACGGTGATGGAGTACGCGCCGGTCTGGTTGGGCTCGGGCGCCGTGTCGTCGGGGCCGACGACGAGGTAGTAGGTCTCGCCACGGGTCACCAGGATTTCGAGCACCGGGACGCCGGTGGTTGTGGTGCTGGCGACGACGACGGGCTCGTTGGTCTGCGGGTCGATGACATAGACCGTCATGAAGGCCTCCAGCGTGCTGCCGGAGGGCGTGGAGAGGGCCAGGCGGGCGGGCCCGCCGGCGAGGGCGTTGAAGCGGAAGAGGTCGGTGTCTGAGGGCACCTCGATCACCCCGCCCTGGATGAGCTCGCCCGTGGCGGCGTCGATGGGCAGGAGGGTCGCGAGGTCGCGCGTTGTCGGGTCGAGCAGTTGCTCGAAGTCGGCGTGGTCGTCTGTGGGTTCGAAGTCGAAGGTGATGTTGTACGCGCCCTGGTCGGCGCTCGGGTCGGCGCCGCTGACCTCGAGGTAGTAGCGGGGGTATTCGTTCTCGGTGATCGAGGAGACGCGGTTGGTGTAGACCGGGACGACGACCTGCGCGTCCAGGCCGGGCTGGCCGAAGGGCCCGGAGGGCGCGGTGCTCTGGCTCTCGGCGATACGCAGGAGCACCGGGGTGCCCAGGGCGTCCTCGGAGACCTCGTAGATGCGGACGCGCGGGTTGAACACGCCGTCGGCGGACTCGACGCGGATCGTCATGTTCTGCGTGTCAAATGGCTCGAAGAAGAAGAGGTCTGTGTCGCCGAGGTAGTCGATGTTGCCGCTGATGCCCCCGCTTCCGAGGAAGTCGAACAGCGGGATCTCTTCGGCGAACTGGAGCTGGCCCGTGTTGGCGAAGTCGTCTGTGACCTCGAAGCCCTCTGTGAAGATGCGGTAGCGCCCGTTGGTCGAGCCGATGCCGTCGACGACCATGTAGTACTGCTCGCCGCGGATGGTCGGCAGGTCGACGGTGGCGACGCCCTGCGAGTTCGAGGAGCCGCTGGCGACCAGCAGGCCGTCGGTGGTGTAGAACGAAACGGTCGGCAGGAGGTTGCCGAAGCCCGCCAGACGCGCCACCCGCACCTGCATCTGCCCGGTGTTGTTGGCGACGAAAGTGAACATGTCGTTGTCGTCGGCGTCGAGGATGACGCCGTCGAAGAAGATGTCGTCGGAGGGGTCTGAGGTGCCGCGATCGTCCACGCGGATGCCGAAGCCGTTGGGCCCGCTGTTGCGCATGTCCAGCGGGGTGGCGATGTTGCGGTTGATGTCGAGAAGCTCCGTGCCGATGACCAGGGCGTCGGCGTGGATGTCGCCGATGCGGAAGCTGGCCTGCGGCGCCGGGCCGTTGATCAGCAGGTTGTAAGCGCCGGTGGCCCTGCGGTAGTCGACGCGCTCGGGGTCGAGAAGCTCGCGCTGCTCGGGGTCTTCGATGGAGCCGTCGACATAGCGTTGGCCGCTCTCGACGGAGATGAAGTAGCGTTCGCCGGCGACGACATTGAGCACGATCCTCGCGTCGAACTGGGTGAAGGTGCGCTGGCCGAAGGAGCCGACGATCGCGTCGGACCGCTCGCCCCGCACGACATCGTTCGTCGCGCTGTATCCGATCTGCTCGAAGTCGTTGTTGAAGACGCGCAGGGCCGAGTCGAGGTTGCTGTCGAAGGTCTTGGTGAGTCGGTTGGTGTCGGCGATCGCGCCGGTAGCGGCGTCGACGAACACATCCTCGAAGACGGTGTCGAGCCCGACGGTCTGGACCCAGAACTCGACGGTGCCGGTGTTCTGGGCGGTGAAGGTGTACAGGTCGGCGTCGTCGGGGGTGAAGATCCGGCCGATGTCGGTCAGGCGGACATTGATCAGCCCCGAGCCCGGATGCTCACGGAACTGACGCTGGTTGATGCCGAAGCGGTTCTCCTGCGTGTTGATGTCGAAGAAGATGCTGGCGTCGCCGGTGGCGTTGGTCGGCAGCGAGATCGCGTTGGCGAAGCCGCCGGGGACGCGCGTGCTGAGGGGGTCGGTGATGCGGGAGTTGACATCGCCGAGCACGCCGAAGTCCGGGGTGAAGCTGTCTCTGGGCAGGCCGTCCATGGTGAGGGCGATGTTGTAGCGGCCGGTGCCCGTGCCCGCCGCGTCGCTGACCTCGATGTAATAGGTCTCGCCGCCCCAGAGGCCGTCGAGGAGATCTTCCCCGCCGACCTCGAATGTCTGGACGAGGTTGTTGGGGTTGCTCCGTGAGGGATCGAGAGAGCCCGCCGGGTCGGGGAAGGGCGGCGAGATCGTGTCGTTCTGATAGATCAGATTGAAGTTCGAGTCGTAGATGCGCAGGAAGGCGTTGATGAACGAGTCGGTCGTGCCGGAGATGGTGATCGCGGCGCGTGAGGCGTGCCGGTCGTTGCGGTCCCAGACATTGGCGGAGTTGTCGATGTCCTCGTTCGTGTCGTTGAAGGCCTCGATCGCGAAGACCGCGGTCCCCTCCGTCGGGTCGATGCCGTTGCTCGCGCCGCCGGTGAGCGGGTCTGAGAGCGGAACCGCCGAGTAGAAGAACACATCGAAAAGCGAGTCGTAGAAGACATCCCAGCGGGCGATGCGGTTGGCGGTCGTGGGGTTGTCCGGATCGAAGATCTCGAACTCGCCGCCCACATACAGCGTCTCACGCTCCGAAGAGACCGTGATAGATCCGCTCTGGTTGCTCAGGTCGCGGATGCCCGGCTCCTGCGCGTCGGGGACGGCGCGCAGCGCACGGACCGGCGCGTCGAAGCCCGGGCCCAGCGCCTCAACATCGAACAGGCTGTTGCTGAACGCGAGGTTCAGCATCGGCACGCCGCCGCGCGACTCCTCGAAGTCGCCCCCGATCACCAGGATCGGACGAACCTCGCGGTCCGGTGCGGTGTCCGAAGGATCGACCGCGGCGAACGCGCTGGCGAACGCGCCGGCCGCGACCGGCGGGGTGTAGACCTCCAGCGCGTAGATCGCGCCCGCAGGCGAATCGACGGGCGCGAGGAAGACATTGCGCGGGTTGTACGCCGGCTCGTCGGGATCCTGCAGCGGGTCTGGCGAGCCCCAGTAGAGCAGGTTGCCCGTGAAGGTCGAGCCGGTCTCTTCGACATCGAGGGTGGCCATGTCGAGGGTGGCGCGGGTGGTGGTGTATGAGGTGAAGTCGCCCGCGATGACAAGCTGGGCGGGGGTGAAGAACGCGTCGAACGGATCTTCCTCGTTGCCGCCGCCGGGCAGGCGGATGTCGTCGTCCTCGAAGCCGGCTTCGTAGACCGCCAGCGCACGCACGGCGCCGCCGCTGACATTGATGCCCAGCTGCTCGGCGCGAAGGCCGATCGCAACGCCAGGCCCGTGGCTGTAGAGGATGACATCGTCGTTGGTCGCGAACGAACCGGCGATGATGAGCGACTCGGGACGCTCGACCGGGTCGTCGACCTGCGGGATCACGGGCGGGCCGGGGTCGCCGTCGCGACCGTCGCCCGGCTTCTCGGGCTGGAAGGCCTGCAGGGCGTACACCACATCGCCGGGCCCGAAGCCCAGCTCTCCGCCGATGTTCGCGACAGCGCCGAAGTTGCCGGCGCGGAACGGCGCGATGTTGATATCCGCGAGGCTGTTGGCGGGGATCGGGTCGACGGCGAAGTCGGCGTTGCCTTCGAACTGCGAGAAGTCGCCCCCGATGCCGAGCCGGAGCTGGTTGTCGGGGATGGCCACGGGCGGGAGCGGGCCGTCGGAGCCGTCCGGATCCCAGGTCTCGGGCAGGTAGGTCTCCAGCGCGTGGACCGGGCCGTCGGGGTTGAGCAGGGCGAAGTTGGTCGCCCAGTTGTACCGGCCCTCGCCGGGGATCCACTGCCACGCCGCGAGGTTGCGCGTGGTGACGGGAACGGGGCCGAAGGGGGTCTGCAACTCCCACACGAGCTCGAAGTCGCCGCCGATGACCAGGAACTCGTAGATGCCCTGCTGGACCGGCAGCGAGACGGTCTTCATGGCGTAGATTTCGGGCTGGTCCTGCCCGTTGGGGAACATGCCGAATTCGCTGTCGGTGTAGGTCTCGTTGGGGCCGACAAACCAGAACGAGCCGGCGTCGTAGTTGACCAGCCCCGGGCTGGCGACGGGGATCGTGCTGTTCAGCCAGGCGCCGCCGAAGCGGCCGCCCATGAACACGCCCTGACCCTCCGAGTCGTTGTCGCCATCGTGCGAGCCGATCATGTCCAGGGGCGCGACGAACTGGAAGAGGTCCGTGTCGCCCGCGTCGGCGAGACGCCCTCGGCCCTGCGCCGAGACGCGATAGGAAAGATCGAGCACCGGGTTGCCGTGGGCGTCGAGGATCGGGGCGGCGGGCCCGAAGTTGAGCGGGGTCGCCTGCGAGAACGAGCGCCGGAGGATCTCCGCCGGGGTCGGGTCCTCGCCGGTGCCGAAGTCGGGTGTGTTCGGGTGGTCGTCGACGAGCGCGGGGTCGTTGCCGCTGGTGTTGTTGGTGTGGTTCGCCTCGATGGCGAGGAAGACGCCCTTGCCGCCGGCCTGGTCGGGTCCGTCGACGATCAGGAAGTACTCCTGGCCGCCTTCGAGCTGCAGGTCGATCTGCGGGATGTTCCCGAACAGGTCGTCGATGAAGATGATGACCTCACCCTGGGTGTCCAGCAGGCGCATGCGCACATCGGCGCCCATCAGTCCGACCGCCGTCAGGATCGCGCGCCCCTCGGCCACCGTGGTGAAGCGGAACAGCAGCGACGACCAAGCCGTCGGCAGTTCAGCCTGAGCGGTGAAGATGCGGCTGATGCGGTCGAGCACGAGTTCGCTCGCCGCGGCGTCGCCGATGAGCTGGAATGTGCCTGTCGAGTTGACCACATCGGGATCGCGGAACTCGTCGCTGCGGACCCTGAAGTAGAAGGTCTCGCCCGGATCGGCGTCGAACCAGAGGAAGGGCGAGGTCAGGAAGTTCGACTGGCTGTCAACGACAATCCGGTTGCCCTCACCATCGAAGACCTCCAGGCGTGCGTCGAGCCAGTCGAGCTGCGGGCCCAGCGGGCGGACGGCGCCTGTCACGAGGCTGTCGAAGTTCACATTGACCCCGTCGTAGCGGGGATCGTCCGCCTGCGGCACGGTGTAGCTGAAGTACAGCTCGTCCTGGCTGAAACGCTCGCCCGGGCGGGCGGGGTCTTCGAGGCCGAGCTCGCCGATCACCGGCTCCAGAGGCCCCGCGGCGGGATCGAGGTTGGTGCCCGCGGGCACGAGCGTCCCGTCAAAGGCGGCGTCGAGCGCCTCCGAGCCGGTCCTGAGCCTGAGGATGTACTCCCCCAGAGCGCCCGGAGCCGAGGGGTCGGTCAACTCGCTCATGACCCGAACGAAGTAGTCCTGGTCCGCCTGGGCGACAAAGCCGTGCCAGGCGTCGGTCGGCCGGCCGGAGGTCAGCACGCCGTTGCCCGTCGCCGGTCCGTTCTGGACGAAGAAGGGCAGCAGGTTGCCGTCGGCGTCGTACACCTCAAGGGCGGTGTTCAGGCCGCTCCCGGTGTTCTGAGCGTCGGCGAGGATGCCGATGAAGTCGGTGTCTGCGAGGTTAAACCGGAAAAGGTCGAAGGCGTTGGAGACCTCGATCTCTCCGAAGTCGAAGCCGTAACCGTCCGTGATGGGGACGAAGACGGCGTCTTCGAAGTTCAGGGGGTCGCCCGAGAGGAGCACGCGTGGTTCGAGCTTGTCGAACGCCTCGTGCATGCTGCTCTGGGCGCGACCGGCTCGATCGAAGATCCTGCCGGTGCGTCGGGTTGTCGCGCCACGGGCCTTCCATGCCCTGGCAAAGACTGAACACATCTGCCAACCGCTCATCTTCGGGCTCCCTTCGTGTGCTCAGGCTCGTCCTGCCGATGCACCGCTTGGGGTTGAGGCCGCTTCGTCCGCATGGTGGGGCGGAGTGTACCGAATCTGGCCGCTTGGTGCGGGCATCCGTTGCCCCGCCCTGGCAAGCGTCTGGCGACGCCGGGCTTGTGTGGGGCGAGTCCGCAGCGTGGAGGATAGCCGATCCGGGGGTCCGAACGCAACTCTTTCCGAGCAAACACGGTGTTGTCGGCTGATTTCGGCGTTCAGGGGATCGCTTCTGGCCGGGCCGGGCGCCCGTCGCGCCCCGGTCCTCCTCCGGCCTTGTCATTTCCGCACGCCATGCGGGACGGGTTCCAGTGCGCCGCGCTTTCAGGCCGCCGGGGGCGCAGCTTCGCCGCTCCCCGCAAGCGACAGGGCGTTCCGCACCACCGCCTCGGCGAGGATCGATCCCGCGTCGTAGACCGACAGCCCGTTGCTGCCCGGTTCGACCGCCAGCGGCGCCTCCGACGAGGCGAGCACGATGCCCTCGCACCCCCTCGTTTCGAGATTCTTGATGATCTGATGCACTTTGTCGCGCGAACCGGCGCGCACCTGGCCCTTGAGCAACTCGTCGACGATGATCCGGTCCAGGTCGTCCCCTTCGTCGCCGTCGGGGCAGAGGACCTGGATCCCCCGCAGGCCGAGATGGGTCTGATAAGTCGAGGCGGCAGTCACCCAGCGGGTCCCGATCAGCCCGACCGTGCTCCGCCCATCGCGGGCGATCGCCTCGGCGACCGCCTCGGGCATCGAGAGCCACGGAATCGGGGTCTCGTGGTCGGCCAAGTGGAGGGCGTACTGGACAGCGTGGTCCGGAGTGATGCAGAGCTCCGCGCCGGCGGCGGCCACGATCTCGGCCGACTTGGAGAGCATCGCCGCCACCCCGTGCCAGTCGCCCAGGCGGATGGCGTCGAGATAGGCCGCGAGCGGCTCGTTGTGCATCGTGACGCGCAGCTGCGCGTTCGGTCCCGCGATCCGATGGGACTGTCGGGAGAGCTCACGGATAAACAGAGCAGCGCCCTCCGGGCTGACGCCGACAACTCCGATGTGCTTGATCACGGCGACGCCTCCGGTGCGTTGGCCTCTTCCTCTGACCTGCTATGGTGGGGGATATCGGGCCCCGCGTCAATGATGATTCCTCGATCAGATCGCAAACCGACCCGACTCTCCGGGGTCACGGGACCGCCGGTAGTGGCGTGGCGGGGTCAGCGCGAGAAAATTGCACAATATCTTGAGTTCTGTGACGGAGATCCGGAATTGGGGGGTAGGCGACCCTATTTAAGAGCCCGCTGTGGTCTGCCGCCGAGCAGACGCGGTGGGGCGGCGGGCGTCCATGGGCGTTGAAGAGCTGCCGATCATCGCGGCGCTGGGCGTGCTGCTGGTCGCGTCCGGACTCGCTTCGGGGACCGAGACGGCGTTGTTTCGGCTGTCGGAGTCGGAGCGCCGGATCGTCCGCGAGCGGAGGCCGGTGGGCGGCGCGGCGCTCGACCGCCTGCTCGACGCCCCCCGCGCCCTGCTGATCACGATCCTCCTGCTCAACATGAGCGTGAACATCCTGTACTTCGTCTTCTCCAGCGTGCTCTCGATGCGGTCGGAGCACGCGGCGTGGCAGGCGGGGATCGGCGTCGCGTCGGTGCTCCTGCTGATCCTGATGGGCGAGGTGCTGCCCAAGCTGCTGGCCGGCGCGCACAGGCTGACCTATGCGGCCCTGGTCGCCGGGCCGCTCCTGGTGGTCAGCCGGGCGCTCTCGCCGATCCGGATCTTAGTCGACTGGTTCATGGTGACGCCCGTGACGCGGCTGGTCGGGGCGGGCGAGTTGGCGGCGCCGGTCTCCCACGACGACCTCCGCCGGCTTGTCGAGTCGGGCGTGGATCACGGGGCGATCAGCGAGGAGGAGCGACGGCTGCTTTCTGAGGCGATCCGCCTGGGACGGCGAAAAGCGTCGGAGGCGATGACGCCCAGGACACGCATCCCGTGGATCGGCCGCCGGCAGAAACGGGGCGAGGTGCTGCGGGTGGTCAGGCGGACCGAGCGCACGCGACTTCCGGTGCGGGCCGACGAGGACCACCCGGCGGGGTTTCTCGATGTCAAGTCGTTCCTTATCGGCAGCGAGGCGATGGGCAACAACGCGGCGATCTCGCCGGAATATGTCGCCCCGGCGAAGTTCGTGCCCGAGACGGTGAGCATGGACCGACTCCTCGATTTTTTCCGAGAGTCTGGCGAGCATGTGGCGTTCTGTGTCGACGAGCACGGGTCGATCACCGGGATGATCCAGATCGAGGACATCGCGCGGGCGATGTCGGTGCCGCCGCCGGGCGAGGGAGGTGGGCTGCTGTCGCGCGTGATGCTGATCGGCTTGGAGACATGGCTGGCGCCGGCGCTCACGCCGGTGCGCGACCTCGCAGAGAGCGACGCCGCTTTCGCTGATCTGGCCGACGCGTTCGGCGAACGGGTGCAGACGCTGGGGGGCGTGCTGCAGGCGGCGCTGGGGCGGATGCCCGAAGAGGGCGATCGCGTGGCGGTCGGGCGCATCGAGCTCGAGGCGGACAGGGTGAAGGGCCGGGCGGTCGAGAGCGTGGTGCTGCGGGTGCTCGAAGAGCCCGAAGACGAACAGCGGGAGGCGCTCTGAATGACGCCCGAGGTGCTGTTCTGGTCGGCGCTCTGCCTGCTCGGGCTCTTGGGCTCTGCGGTCTGCAGCGGCATGGAGACGGGGTACTACCGCCTCAACCGCGTGACGCTCGCGCTGCGTTCAGAGCGTGAGGCCGGCGCGAGGCTGCTGCGAGGCATGACCGACAAACCGCAGGGATTGCTCGCGTCGCTCTTGATCGGCAACAACGCGTTCAACTACATCGGCGTTCTGGGGCTGACGGCGCTGCTGGAGATGCGCGGGTACAGCGAGGCGTCGATCGTGCTGCTCAACGCGCTGGTGCTCACGCCGGTCGTGCTGGTCTTCTGCGAGTCGACGCCCAAGGAGCTCTTCCGGCGTCGCGCCGACGCTTGGATGTATCCGCTCGCCCGCCCGCTATGGGTGATGCGGACGGTGTTCGCGGCGACGGGGTTTCTCGGCCTCGTCGTAGGGTTTGCGAGGCTGGTCGGACGGATCGGCGGGATCGCGCCCGAGCCGGCGCTCAGCCGTCGCGAGGAGGTCGCGGCGTTGCTCTACGAATCGGCGTCCGAGGGGGTGATCTCCGAGAGCCAGCTCCGGATCGTGCAGCAGGCGATGCGTCTGGGGCGTGCGGATGTCAGAAGGGTAATGGTCCCGTGGAGGCGTGTGCTCACGGTCGACGCGGGGTCGAGCCGCGAGGAGGCGTTGGCGGTGTTCGCCGAGGCTGTGCACACGCGGGCGCCGGTGGTGGACTCAAGCGGGAGCGTGGTGGGGGTGCTCAACAGGCTGCACCTGCACGCGCACCCGGACCGGACGATCGAGTCGCTGATGACCCCTGGCGCGACGCTGCACCCGCAGATGCGGGTGACGGTGGCGCTGGCGAGGCTCCGCGAAGCGGACTCGCCCGTCGGGATCGTGATGGGACCGGCGGGTCCGGTGGGGCTGGTCACGCCCAAGAACCTGATCGAGCCGCTGGTGGGCACGCTGGAGCAGTGGTAGGGCGAGACGCCGGGGATCTGGGAGCCGGTGTGGAATAGCGGGGCCCTCCCGGCCGATATCAGTGTCATGCAGCGCCTCCGATGTCGCCTCGACCGCACGGCGATCGGATCTGACAGTCTGCGCTTTGACTCTCCAAGGCTGAAAAGGAACGCACCATGATCGCGCGCGGCATGAACGAGAAGGTTCGACATCGGTTGGGCGCAGTGTCGGGAGGCACGCTGCTGGCGATCGCGGTGCTGCTGACGCTGGCCATCTTCCTGGCGGTGCGGATCGGCGGCTCGACCGCCGAGACGCCGGAGGTGTTTACAGAGAACGCGACGGTGACGCTCGCCTCTGTGATCGAGCGCTCGCGCAATGAGGGCAAGCCTGTGTTCGCGATCGTGACGGCGGACTGGTGCCCGCCGTGTCAGGGATACAAGCGGACCACGCTCGCCGACGAATCGGTGCAGCGGATGCTCCGCGAGCGGGCGATCGCGTTCTACATCGATGCGGACAATCAGCAGGACGACCTGCGGACGCTCGCTTCGATCGGTGCTGAGGTGCGTCTCCTCCCGACGACCGTCATCATCGCCGACGGCGAGATCATCGCCATGCCGACGGGTATCCAGAGCAAGGGCGACATCGAGTCGCTGCTCGCCCGCGCCGGAGGCTGAGGTATTTTTGCTGAAATCTGGGGTGGATTCCGGGTTGCGTCGGCGTCTCGATCTGATAGGCTGCGCTCTGGCGCGGCCTTTTTCTTGCGCGGCCCGTTCTGGGTTGTGCGGCGGGGCCGCGGGTGGTGTTTTACTGGCCGCCTCGTGGGGATGGAGGGAGAGTTGCGATGTCGATCCGTGGCCGAATGTACGGAATCTGTGCCGCCGGACCGCTGCTTGCTTCGCCCTGCTTCGCGCAGACGGAGCTGACGACGGAGCTTGTCGCCGACGGCTTTTCTCGTCCGGTGTTTGTGACCGCCCCGCCCGGCGACACCGAGCGCCTGTTCGTCGTCCAGCAGCGCGGGCTCATCCGGATCATCGAGCTCGGCTCGGGCAGCGGCCCGGGCACGGTGAGGCCGACGCCGTTCCTGGACTTCACGAATTTCGTCAGCCAGAGCGGTAACGAGCGCGGCCTGCTCGGCCTGGCGTTCCACCCCGACTACGAGAACAACGGATTCTTCTACATCAACTTCACCGACGCGCAGACGCACAACACCCGTGTCCTGCGTCTCTCGGTCTCCCCGGCAGACCCCAATGTCGCGGCGCTCACCGGCATCACTTCCGTGATCGGCATCAACCAGCCCTTCAGCAACCACAACGGCGGGTGGACCGCCTTCGGGCCCGACGGGTATCTCTACATCAACGCCGGCGACGGGGGCAGCGGCAACGACCCGCAGAACCACGGCCAACGCACCGACACGCTCCTCGGCGCCATGCTCCGCATCGATGTCGATAACGACGACTTCCCCGGCGATCCGGACAGAAACTACGCCATCCCGCCCGACAACCCGTTTGTCGGCACAAGCGGGCGCGACGAGATCTGGTCCATCGGCCTGCGTCACCCCTGGCGCAACAGCTTCGACCGCCACACCGGCGACCTCTGGATCGCCGATGTCGGCCAGAACGCACGCGAGGAAGTCAACTTCCAGCCCGCATCGAGCGAGGGCGGAGAGAACTACGGCTGGCGCCTCCGCGAGGGCCTCATCGCCACGCCCGGCAATGTCGGCGGGCCGAGACCCCCGGGCAATGTCGACCCGATCTGGGAGTACAACACCGGCGTGGACGGGTGCGCGGTCACGGGCGGGTATGTCTACCGGGGCTGCCGAATCGGCGACCTGTGGGGCACTTACTTCGTCGGCGACTTCTGCTCGGCGCGGATCTGGAGTTTCTCTTACGACGGCGAGAATCTGAACGATCTGACCGAACGCGAGGGCGAACTCCAGCCGCCCTCGGGCTCGATCACGCAGATCTCATCGTTCGGCGAGGACGCCAGGGGCGACCTGTACATCGTGAGCCTGAGCGGACGGGTGTTCAGGCTGATCGCCGCCGACGGGTACAACGGGTGCGACTGCCCGGCGGACTTCTCAGGCCCGGCCGGTGTTCCCGACGGCGTCGTCGACGCCGATGACTTCTTCGCGTATCTCGCGCTCTTCGCCGACGGCGACCCGCGCGCCGATCTGACAGGCCCCGACGGCGTGCCCGACGGCGTCATCGACGCGGACGACTTCTTCGAGTTCCTGGCGCTCTTCTTGCAGGGCTGCTGAGGCCGGCGGAACATCGAGGACTTTTGGGGGTGTCGCGGTCCGCCGCCGTGCGGGCCGCGATTTTTATGTCGCAGCGCCGGCCCGGACGATCCAGCCCCCGCCCAGCACGCGGGCCGGCTCGCTCGCGTCGTAGAGCACGATCGCCTGACCCGGCGCGACGGCCTCCTGCGGCTCGTCGAACTCGACGCCGAACGCCGCGCTGCGCCCCGAAGGCGTCGGCGCGTCCAGATCGGGCAGCACACGGACGGTCGCGGGGCAGTCGTGCCCGTGCGCACGATATCGCGCAACGACGCGGAGGCGCTCGCCCGGCGCCGGGGGCTTGATGAGCCAGTTGGCTTCCGCCGCGATGCAGCAGGTAGAGAGCAGCGACGCCCGCTCGCCGACGGTGACCGTGTTCGTCTCGGGGTCTTTGCCGACGACGAAGATCGGATGCCCGAGCGCGACACCGACGCCGCGCCGTTGCCCGATGGTGAACCGGTGCTGGCCGCTGTGCTCGCCAAGGGTTTCGCCTCGCTCGTCGACGATCCTGCCGCTGCGGGCGAGGTCGGGTCGGCGTCGTTCGACGAGGCCCGCGTAGTCATTGTCGGGAACGAAGCAGATCTCCTGGCTGTCGGGCTTGTCGAATGTCGGCAGGCCGAGTTCTTCGGCCTTGTCGCGGACCTCGTCCTTGGTCATCTCGCCGACGGGCAGCAGCATCTCGGCGAGGCGGTCTCGGGGCGCGCCGAAGAGCACATACGACTGATCCTTGGGCTCGTCAACGCCGCGGAGCAGGGCGGGCGAACCGTTGCGCACCGCGACGCGAGCATGGTGCCCGCTGGCGACAAAGCCGGCGCCCATGCTCTGCGCATACTCGTGCAGTCGCCCGAACTTCAGCCAGTCGTTGCAGCGCACGCACGGGTTGGGCGTGCGCCCCGCGGCGTACTCGCCGACGAAGTAGTCGATGATCCGCCCGAACTCCTTCTTGAAGTTCACGACATAGAACGGGATGCCGAGCTCGGCGGCGACGAGGCGCGCGTCCGCCGCGTCGTTGATCGAGCAGCAGCCCTGCTTGCCAATCTTGATCCGCCCGGGCTCGTCGTGCGCTTCGGCGTTGCAGACGCCCCGGAGGGCGTCGTCGGCGATGGGCGTGTCGAGCGTCTCGCCCGGCGAGCCCAGGCGCATGAAGACACCGATGACCTCGCAGCCTTGGCGCAGCAGCGTCGCGGCGGCGACGGAGGAGTCCACGCCGCCGGACATGGCGACGAGCACCCTCGACCCCGGGGGCGGGGTGTGTTGAGATCCAGAAAGCGACGGCATGGTGAATGTTAGAGGGGCTCGGGCGTCAGCGTGGAAGCCCTGGCCCGCAGGCGTTCGTCGCGAGCGTCCGCCTCGTGGCGGCATCGGATCGACCACTTGGTCAGCCCGGCGAGTCGGAAGTACGCCCGGAGGTAGAGAAAAACACCCATGGGGATCAGCAGAGTCACGACGACCGTCGCCAGCCCGATCACCGCGCCGATCGCTCCCCCCGGCACGCCGAAGGTGTACACCAGCCCCAGCAGCACCCCCGCGCACCCGACGCCGATGCCCGAGAACGCCAGCCCGTTAGAAAACTCGTCGCCGAACGCCCAAGAGGCAAGCCCGCTCAGGTGCAGCGCAAACGGGATCAGCCCGAGGCTGGCGATCGCGAACAGCACGCCGGCGGTTGCGCCGTAGACGAAATCAGCCGGATAGATTATCAGCCACGCGTACGCCGCGAGGTGGTAGAAAAACCAGCACGACTGCGTGCCGCGGCAGACCCAGCGCAGAATCGCCGATGGGCGCGTGCCGGGCTTTGTAAAACGCAGGATCGAATCACGCCTGGAAGTGATCTCCCAGACACCGAAGAGATAGATCAGCGAGCCGAGCATGCCGATCAGGTGGGCGCCGCCGTTGTAGTGGTGGAGTGCGCTCTCTGGGAAGTAGTACCTCCCAAAGAAAGGCGCATGGTGCAGGGCGCTCACACCGAGCCACGCCCCGTACGCGACGATGCACAGGCCCGCGCCGATGGCGAGCGTCGTGGTCGAGAGGAAAGTCCGGCGGAGGTAGGGGAGCGGGGTGTCTTCGTAGCGGGTTGTCTTCGCGGCGCCGCTGCGGTGGGCTGGCTTGTTGCCGCAGCTCGGGCAGGGGGCGAGACGACCGTACCCGGTCAGCTCGAAGCCGCAAGCGGGGCAGAGGCGTTGAGACGGAAACGGCTGTGTCTGCTGCACGCTTGAGCTCCGGCTATTCGGGTTCCAGCGGGATGGGGTCGTCGTCGCTTCGTCGTTCGATGCGGTGCATGTTCTTGGGGATCGGTGCGCCCGCGGGGGTGTCGGAAGTTATGGATATCTTGGAGAACGCGGCGTCGAATTCCGCGTCGCGCTGGGCGAGGCTGGCGCCGCCGGGGTTGTCGGCGGTCTGGGTTCTTGCCCGTCCCGCGTTGCTGCTCGCCTTGCTCTTTCGTCGGGCGGCGTCTGCCTTTTCGCGGAGGCGCTGGTCGCGGGCCTCGGCCTGCTGCCAGTTCAGGATCGCCCAGCTCGCGGTTCTGGCCAGCCCGAAACAGGCGAGCAGATACAGCAGAAACCCGCCGAAGAACAGGAAGAAAAACGCGATGGAGAGGAACCAGAACGCGATCGCCAGCAGCGTGCCGATCACCGGAATGAAGTCGATGACCGAGAACCACACCACGGGCAGGCCGATGCACCACGCCGCGATGTTCATGCGTCTTGCTGTGTCCTCGTCTCGGGTCCATTCGGCGAACGCGGCGAGCTGGAAGCTGCACGGAATGATGCCGAGCCCGGCGATGATGAGCGTCGAGGTCAGCAGCGGCGTCGCGACGGGGTCGGAGAGCTTGCCGGCCTGCCAGAGCAGGATGAGCAGGTGCGTCACGGCCCACAGCGACTGTGTGGCGCGGTTGACCCAGCGGAGCACCATGAACTCTCTGGCGGTCACGGCACGAGGCAACGAGGGAGACCGACGCGGAGCGGTGAGAATCCAGATGCCGGCGAGGTAGACTGCGCTCGCGAACACAGCAAGCAGCCGGGGAACCGGAGAGTCGACGCCGCTCGCGACGATACTCGAGCCCCCCGCGACGATCGCCCCCATCGCCATCATCCATGCGGCGGCCTGGACGAGCTTGAGGTACGAGAGCGGCGCCCGCCCGTAGATGTCGTACTTCCGGGGCTTATCGGCGTCGCTCGGCGCGCGTCGGCCGCACTCCGGGCAGGGCTGGGCCTTCGGCAGGCCGGCGAGGTCGTACCCGCAATGTGGGCAGGGCCGAGTTCGATTGTCGGTGCTCGTCTTCAGCATCAATTCGCTTCCAATGCCCCGGCCCACGACGGACCGCTTACGGATGCTCTGACGCACAACCCGCCGGAAAGTTCCCGCGGGCTCGACGCGTCTTTCCTGTGTAGCATGCCCGAATGCAAGACGAACCGCAAGCACAAATCGGTCCTCCCGCGCCGGAAATCGACGCCGAGGCTTGGGGACCGATGTTCGGGCTCTTTGCAGAGCTGGGCATCGTCGCGGGGGCGATCTCGTTGGCCGTGGTGGTCCACTGGCTGGCGTACCGCTTTGTTCGGCGTTTGGCCGACAACCCCGAGACCCAGGTCGCCGACGAGGTCGCCCGCAGGATGCGCGGGCCGACGCTGATCCTCGTCGTCGTGCTGGCCTTCCGCCTGACACGCCCGACGCGGAACATCCCGCCCGATCTGGCCGACGGCGTTCGGCAGGTGATGTCGATCGCAATCATCGTCCTGATCGGTTGGACGCTGGTCGTCATGATCGGGGCGGCGTCCAAGGCGATGACGCGTCGCTACGACATGAGCGTCTCGGACAACCTGCGGGCCAGGCGTGTGCACACGCAGGTGCGGGTGATCGCCCGGATCCTGATCGCGTTCGTGCTGATTTTCATGGGTTCGTCGATCCTGATGACTTTTCCCGGCGTGCGCCAGGTCGGCGCCAGCGTGCTGGCCTCGGCGGGGCTCGCCGGGCTGATCGTCGGCTTCGCCGCCCGCTCATCGATCGCGAACTTCATCGCGGGCGTGCAGGTGGCGCTCGCCGAGCCCTTCCGCCTCGACGATGTTGTCATCATCGCCGGCGAGTGGGGCAGGATCGAGGAGATCACCACGACCTATGTCGTCGTGCGGATCTGGGACGAACGCCGCCTGATCGTCCCCTTCTCGCATTTCCTCGAGCAGCCTTTCCAGAACTGGACCAGGACGCGGGCGGACATCATCGGCTCGGTCTTCTGGCATGTGGACTACACGGCCCCGCTCGACGACCTCCGCGCCGAGCTCAAGCGCATCACCGAGGCCTCGCCGAAGTTCGACGGGCGTGTCTGCGTGCTCCAGGTCACCGACGCGAGACCCACCACGCTCGAGATCAGAGCGCTCGTCAGCGCCCGCAACTCCGGCGACGCGTGGGACCTCCGTTGCGAGGTGCGCGAGAAAATGATCGCCTACATCAAGCGCGAGCACCCGGGCGCACTGCCCAAGTTCCGCACGCTCACCGAAGACGGGCCGCGCCCGGGCGACGCCGACCTTCCCCCCGGCGGGCCGCCCCCGCCCGCGGGACCGATCGGCGAATCGCTCAGCCGTTGAGCCCGTGCATGAACAGCCCGGTCGCCAGCTTGGGGTAGAAGAAGGTGCTCTTCTGGGGCATCAGCTCGTTGGCGCGGCTGATCTCCTTGACCGCCTCCAGCGGCGTCGGACGCACGATCACAGCAAGCTGCGAGAAGCCCGAGCCCCCGCCCGCGCCCGTCTCGACGCCCGAGAAAATCTCCTGCACTTCCTCGATCGTGTGCGGGAACGCCCACTTGACAGCCTCGCCCCCGTTGAGCTCGGGCTGGCAGATCTCCTCGACGATCAGGTGCTGGATGATCGCGACATCGAGCTTCCGCCAGGCCCGGGGCTTGCCCGGGAAACGCTCCTCGAGCGGGTCGTCGGCGGCCGTCGTCGCGGTGAAGCAGAGCCCCGTGTCGCGGTCGATGATGCCGAACACATTCGCGCCGTCGTTGAGCGAGAGCGCCCGCTTCTTGATCTCTTCCTCGATCTTCCTCGGGTCGTTGTCGCAGGGCTTGATGTCCAGAAGCCCCGCCGAGGCCTCCTCGAACTTCTCGATCGAGTAATCGCTCATCCCGCCCAGCACGCGGTGGGTCGGCCCGATCGCAAGGCCCGGGTCGTTCATCCCGACCAGCACGATCATGCAACGCCGAGCCGGGTGGTCGGCCGGCAGGTCGCCCTTCTCCAGCAGGCCCGTCAGGTAGTTCAGCCCGGTGGTGTAGCGGTGGTGCCCGTCGGCGATAAAGATGTCCTCGCCCTTGAGGGCCTCTTCGTACGCCTCCATGGTCGCCGGGTCGTCGATCGTCCAGACCTCGTGCAGCACGCCGTCGGCCATGCGCGCGGTCGTGTCGGGCGCCCGCGACTCCATCACATTGCGGACGATCTCGCTGCCCGTCCCTTTCTCGTCGGCGAAGAGGCCGAAGACGGGGCTGGTCTGGCACTGCGTGGCCTTCATCAAGGCCATGCGGTCTTCCTTGGGCCCGCTGAAGGTCTGCTCGTGGGGGAGCACGCCCCCGCCCTCGCGCGGGCCGAACGGCACCGTGTCGATCGTGCAGGCCATCCCGCAACGCCGGTACTGCTGCCCCTCAAACTCGAAAGTCTGGCGGTAGGCGAACATCGCCGGACGCTCGCGTCGTGTCAGCACGCCCTTGGCCAGCCAGTCCTTCAGCGTGGCCTGGGCTCCCGAGTACGCCGACGACGGGCCGAGTTCCTTGGGCGGGACATGGGGGAGGTCGATCGCGACGATGTTCTGCCGCTCGGGGCCCAGAAGAGCCTCGCGGTCGTCGGCGTCGAGCACATCGTAAGGCGGGCTCACCAGCGTCGAGACATCACCTTCGCCGGCGTTGAACTGGATCGCGTTGAACGGGTAGACCGAAGCCATGGCCGAGTCCTTTCCCAGAGCCTTCATCGGGTGAGGGCGTTCTGCAGCACGGGCGCGCAGCGGCGTCGCCGAGCCCGTGCTCGCTGCACACGACTCTATGCGGATCGCCCACGCCGCGAAGCGTTCCGGACCCCACGGACCGCTGCCCCGTCCCCGGCGAGGCCTATCCTCGCCCTATGCATCAGCGACCCCGCGCCCTGGTCGTCCGGACCGCCGGCATCAACCGCGACGGAGAACTCCTCCGCGCGTTCAACCTCGCCGGCGCCGACGCCGAGGCGGTGCACCTCGACAGGCTCATCGCAGAGCCCGGGCGCATCGACGACTACGCCATCATCGGTTTCCCCGGCGGCTTCAGCTACGGCGACGATGTCGCCTCCGGACGCATCATGGCGATGCACGCCCGCGAACGACTCTGGGACCGCTTTTCCGGCGCCGTCGAACGCGGCGCGCTCGTTATCGGCGTCTGCAACGGCTTCCAGGTCCTCGTCCAGATGGGGCTCCTGCCCGGCCCGATCGGCAAGACGCCCGTCCAGCGCGTCGCTCTGACCGAGAACGCCGGCGCACGCTTTGTCAACAAATGGGTCCGCATGGTCCCCGAGCCGGACTCCAAGTGTGTCTGGACGCAAGGGCTCCACGAGGCCGTCGACCCCGAGCTCCTGCTTTTCCCCAGCGCCCACGGCGAGGGGCGATTCGTCGCCGACTCGAAAGACACGCTCGACGAGCTCGAAGCCGCCGGCCAGGTCGCGCTCCGCTACGACGAGAACTTCAACGGCTCGGCCCGCTCCATCGCGGGGATCTGCGATCCCACCGGCAGGGTCTTCGGCCTCATGCCGCACCCCGAAGACTTTGTCTACTGGAACCGCCACCCGTGGTGGACCAGGCTCGGCGAGCAGGAACGCACCGGCCCGCCTCCCGGTCTGCGTCTGTTCCAGAACGCCGTGCGGGCGGTGCAGAGCCCCGTCGGCGCACAGGCCTGACAAACACTCTTCACGCCCGCCCCGATCATTCGCGCATGTAGCCCGAGTCTTCTTCGCCCACGCGGTGGACCGTCAGCGTGTTGGTGCGCTTGGCGACGCCGAGCGGACGCCCGGCCAGCAGCACGATCCAGTCCCCCGGCGAAGCGAGACCGAGCGAGACGAGGTGGTCGTCGACTGTCCGGTTCCAGAGGCTGAGCCCGCCCTCGGTCGGCGGGTCGTGCAATACCGGCGTAACGCCCCGCAGCAGCGTCATCCGGCGCACAAAGCGAGGATCCGACGAGTAGGCGAGGATCGGGATCTTGAAGTCGTTCTGGCTGAGATAGCGGGCGGTGCCGCTGTGCTGGCTCCAGCAGACGATGGCCGCGGCGTGGAGGTCGGCCGCCGCCTGCCACGCCCCTCGGGCGAGGGCCGCCGTCGAACTGTGCCCCTCGGAAAACCGGACGGGGGGCTTGCTGTGTCGCTGGGCGCAAATGTGGGCCTCGGCCTCGGCGACGATGCGGCGCATCGTGCGGACGGTCACCTCTGGGAACTTGCCGACGGCCGTCTCGCCCGAGAGCATCACGGCGTCGGTGTTATCGAAGATCGCGTTGGCGACATCGGAGGCCTCGGCGCGCGTGGGGATCGGGCGGTCGATCATCGTTTCGAGCATCTGCGTCGCGACGATGACGGGCGTGCCGTGGGCCTCGCAGCACTCGATGATCTTTTTCTGCGCGACCGGGACCCGGGCGAGGTCCATCTCGACGCCGAGGTCTCCGCGGGCGACCATCACCGCGTCGGACTCGGCGACGATCGAATCGATGTTGTCGAGCGCCTGCGGCTTCTCGATCTTGGCGATGACCTGGATGGTCGAGCCCCGCTCGTCGCCCTTGGATCTGTCGGCGGCGCACATGCCGCCGATGGTCTCCTTGAGCACGCGGACCTCCGCCGCCGTGCGCACAAACGAGAGCGCGACAAAGTCGAGCCCGTTGGCGACGGCCCACTGCAGGCATTCCTGGTCGCGATCGGTCGTGGAAGGGAGCGTGAGGTCCGTCTCGGGAAGGTTGATCCCCTTGCGCGAGGTCACCTCTCCGCCCACGAGCACACGGCAGCGCAGCACGCCCGGCTCGCTCTCGACCGCGAGCATGCGGATCGCGCCGTCGTTGATCAGCACGCGCTGCCCGGGCCTGACCTCGTCGATGATCTGCTCGATCGTGACGCCGAAGACGGGGACGGGGCGGCCCTCACGGTCCTCGAAATACGCCAGGTCGACACCCTTGCGGAACTCGACATCCTGGCCCACGCCGAGGACGATGCCTTCCTCGGGGACCTGACCGATTCGGAGCTTGGGCCCGGCGAGATCACCCAGCACACCGACGATGCGTCCGAGCTCGCCTGCGGTCCGGCGGATGGTCTGCAAGCGACGCGCGTGCTCTTCGAGCGTGCCGTGCGAGAAGTTCAGGCGGAAGACATTGACCCCTGCCTCAATCAGGCGGGTGAGCATCTCGGGGCTGTCGCTGGCGGGGCCGATCGTGGCGACGACCTTGGCGAAGGTCGGCGGCGCGAAGTCGAGGTCCTGCTCGGCGAGGCCGGTGGTGACGAGTCTTCCGGTCTTGAGGGCCATTCGGATCTCCGTCCTCGGGGCCGGGATTGGTGGGCGGCCGTTGGCGGCGGGGCGCTAGAGGCTGGAGGCTCTATCGGCGATCCGCCTGTAACGCTCTCGGAACAACTCGGTGTAGACGATCTGGATCCGGGCCGCGACGCCCTGCACCCGCCACGACTCGCGCACAACGCTGAAAGCAGTCGGGGTGAAGTCCTCGAACGCGCCCTCAAGGCGGGCGGCGTCTTCCTCGTTCAGTCGCTCGGCGAACCCCCCGAACCGCCGATCCCACATCGCCCTGACCTCGTCGCCGCTCGGGAAGGCGTAGAAGTCGCGCCGGAGTTCGAAGAGTTCCGGCGCCGCCCTGACGGCCGACGCGAGTTCGGCGTGGGCGAGCCTGAGGTCTTCGGGCCAGTCGGCGGGGATGCCGTCGCGGTCGCCCCAGTCGAACGCGCCGATATGCCCCCCGTTGTGGTACCGGTCCGAGGCGTTGTCGCCGGGCGCAGGCGTGCGGTCCGGGCTCGTCCAATAGCGGTCGGAGGCGAGGTCGAAGGCGTCGGCGGCCGCGCTCAGTCGGTTCGAAGCTTGGGGGTTCGCCCGGGCGACGCGGTCGATCGCCGCCCACGCCCGGCGCACCTCGTCGTGCGTGTCGATGGCGAACGCCGCAATCATCGGCGTGATCCCCGACCTCCACCCTCTGCTGCGCACCGGCGAAGCGACCTCGAACGGATTGACCCGATCGATGAAGTGCTCGAAAAAGCCGGCGTCTGGTTCGTACAGGTCCGGGCGGGCGGGCATCCGGCGCAGTTCGTGCTGGCGCGGGCCCATCGGTCGCCCGTCGGGGCCGGCGGGGTTGTCCGCGCCGCGCTCGGTGCGTGTCGCGGGGAACTGCCAGAGGGCCTGGGCCTCGTCGCTGAGCAGGAACTCGACGAACCGGCGCGAAAGCTCGGGGTCGGGCCCGCCCCGGAGGATCGAGACCGGGTCGGCGTCGATGTAAGTCCGCCCGGGCGGGTCGATGTAGCCGACGCGGCTCTCGTGCGGCGCCTGGCCCCGGCGCAGCACGCTCTGGGCCTGGCTGCGCCCGTAGAAGTCGATCGCGAGCCCCGCCGCGGCTTCGCCCGAGGCGACATCGATCGGGGGCTTGGTCGCGGCGTCGGTGAAGTAGCGGGTGTTGGCGCCCATCCCGCGCAGGATCCGCCAGCCCAGAGGCCAGCCCTCGTTGCTCAGGATCGACTCCATCGAGGTCGTGATCGAGCCGGACTGGCGGGGGTCGGCCAACGCCACCCAGCCCGCGAGCCTCGGGTCGGCCAGGTCGGCGAACTGGCGGGGCTCGGGCACGCCGAGCTCGGCGAGAATCTCGCGGTTGTACACGATGCCGAAGCCCGAGAGCGCGGTGCCGAACCAGAACTGCTCGGGGTGGTAGAGCAGGCCAGAGCCGATGCGGTTCTCAGGGCCGTACCACGCTTCGAGCGTCGCCCGGTCGAACGGCTGGTGGGGCGGGGTCGAGAGCGGAACCGTCAGGTCGCGCTCCTGCCCGTCGATGGTCAGGCGGACGGTGATCCCGCGGATGAGCTGCGTGTGGACGAACGAGCCCCCGCCGAACATCACATCCTGATTGACCGTGCCCGGCGCCATCACGACATCGCCAGCGTCGAGCTTGAAGCGACCGTCGCGGACCGCGCGTTCGTACTCGGCGCGGAGCTGCTTGAGGATGTCGCTGGTGCCCCCGGGGTGGCGGAAGTCGACGACAGCGGGTTCGTTGTACTCGCGGAGGTGCCAGTCGGAGAAGGCTCGGGCGAACTCCTCCTGGATCTGCGGGACATGGGGGGTGATGACGATCAGGCGGCGTGCGTCCGGGGGCGGCGCGTCGACCCCGGCCGTACGCCGGAACGCGAACGGAACGCCCAGGATGAGAAGCACCGAAGCGATGATCAGCAGGCGTGCGGGCCACATAGAGGCAGTGTATGGGAGTGAGGGGCCCGGGTCGGGCTCGGAGTGTGCACCCCTGTGCGCAAAGACGCCTCGGTAGGGCCCGGCAGGGATGTTGGGGGGTGGGCGGTCTGGGCGAGCGCCTATCGTTTCGGCCCGTCGCGGTCCGGTGGGTGGGGAGCCCGGACCGGTGAGCGGCTTTGATCAATCGACACCGAAAACACAGGCGAGCACCGATGAGCGAGCAGACGCACACGATCCTTCCGGCTGACACCAACCAAGCCCTCGGCATCGCCCGTTACGCCAAGGCGTTCCTCGAATCCGGCCAGCCGGACGCGTCCGTGATCGAGAAGACCGACCTCTTCCACACCGACGCGGTGCTCTGCGGGCTCTCGGCGATCGCGCTGGGCACCAACGCACCCAATGTCCTCCGCAATGAGGCCTTGGCGTACCGCGTGGGCGAGGACGCGCCGCGACCGGGGCGTGCGGTCCGGCCCGGCGCGACCGTGTTCGGCTCCAAGGTGCTCGTCCAGCCGGAGAAGGCCGCGGTCGCCAACTGCGCCGCCGTCCGCGAGTGGGACTCCAACGGCACCAACTTCGGGTACAACCCAAAGCTCGGGCACACCGCCGGCGAGTTCGGCCACAACGACTTCTACCCCGTCGCGGTCGCAGCCGCCCAGATGGCCGGGCTCGACGGTCGCGCGGCCATGCTCGGCATGATCGCCCACGACGAGATCCGCGGACGCCTCGCCGAGGTCTTCAGCCTCAAGAGCTACAAGATCGACCATGTGCTCCACGGCGGGATCGCCTCGGCCGCCGTCTTCGGCGCGATGCTCGGGGCGAGCGACGAAGAGATCGAGTCGGCGATCGGCATGGTCGTCGCGCACGCGGTCCCCTTCCGAGCGATCCGCGCCGGCAAGCAGCTCTCAGACTCGAAGGGTTCGTCGGCGGCGATCACGACCGAGTTCGCGGTGCTGGCCGTCAAGCGTTCGATGGCGGGGTTCGTCGGGCCGAAGGACATTTTTCGCAATCCCGAGGCGGTCTTCCGTCTCTTCGAGGGCCCGGGCCAGATGTTCGCGAAGGTGGGTTCGGGCGCAAAGAACCCCGAGCCGCGCGACGCCTCGCCGTTCGACCTGCACCTCGCGATGCGTGGCGACGACTTCGCGGTGATGGGGATGCACTTCAAGCTCGGGCTGTACGAGCACCAGTCGGCCGGCGCGATCCAGGGCGTGGTCGATCTCGTCGCCCGCTCGCCGGAGCTTGCCGCCGACGCCGGAGCCGCGATCAAGGGCATCAGAATCGTCGCCTACGAGCCGGCGTACGGGATCATCGGCGACCCGGCCAAGAAAGACCCGCGCACGCGCCAGTCCGCCGACCACTCGATGGCGTACATCATCGCAACCCTCCTCCGCAAGGCGATCGAGCAGAAGGCCCAGGGCAAGACGCCCGACTGGAAGAGCCTGATGCTCTCGCCGCTGGACTACAACGAGGGCGCGATCTTCAACAAGCAGACGCGCGAGCTCATGCAGAAGATCGAGTTCGTCCACGGGGGCGAGGAGTACGACCGTCGCTACCCCGACGGCATCCCGACCAGCGTCGTCGTCACCGACAGCAAGGGCGCCGAGCACGACAGCGGCCTCGTGATGTACCCCACCGGGCACGCCCGGAACACCACGGCCGATCTTAACGGCCTGCTGGCGCACAAGTTCGAGCTGCTCGGCCGCTTCGCGTTCGACGATCCCAAGCCGATCGTGGTGCGTTTCGCCAAGATCGCCGAAAAGTCCGCCGACGAGATCGCCTCGCTCCACGACTTCGAGCTGGAGGTGAAGGGCCGCTTCGAATGAGCACACCCCCGGCGTGGCGTCTGTCGGTCGGCGTCTTCTGCGCCTCGCGGATGGGCGATGACCCGGGCTTCGCCGACGAGGCGCGGGCCCTCGGGCGGATGCTCGCAGAGCGCGAAGTCAGGCTCGTTTACGGGGGTGGGGCGGTCGGCCTCATGGGCGTCGTCGCCGACGCGGCGCTCGAGGCGGGCGGGCAGGTCTGCGGCGTCATCCCCCGCTCGATGGCCTCGCGCGAGGTCGCCCACCCGGGCCTGCAGGACCTCCGCATTGTCGACACCATGGCCGAACGCAAAACGGTCATGATCGACGAGTCCGACGCGTTTTTGGTCCTGCCGGGCGGGATCGGCACGCTCGATGAACTGTTCGAGGTGGTGACGCTGGACCATCTCGGGCTGATCGAGAAGCCGCTGACGCTTGTGGATTACAACGGGTTTTGGGGGCCGCTGGCGGGCGTGCTCGACGCGATGGCGGAGGCGGGTGTGTACCGGCGGGACTGGCGCGAGCGGATCGGGTTGGTGGGGGATGTCGGGGCGTGCGGGGCGTTGGTCGAGGGATGGCTGAAGGGGCGGTGAGGCGCGGCGCCTGATCCGATCAGCCGGGCATGAAGATGGTCTTGCCATTGTCGTCGTCGCGCTTGCCGAGGATGCAGTCGCAGACGACCTCGGCGACGCGGTCGGGGGGCATTGTCGAGGTTGAAGGGATGGTTTTCTCATCGAAGATCGACCGGAGCATCTCGGTCTCGACGGCGCCCGGCGCCACGGCGAACGCACGGATGTTGTGCTCGGCGCCTTCGCTTGCGCAGCTCTTGGCCATGACATTGCACGGGGCCTTGCTGGCGGCGTAGGCGAAGAAACCGGGAAAGGGGTCGTTCGTGCCCATCGTCGAGATGTTCACGACGCACCCGGACTTCTGACGCACGAAGTGTGGCCAGGCCCGCGCGATGGCGTAGGCGGGGCCCATGGCGTTGACGGCGTAGCACTGCTGGATCTGCTCGGGGGTGGTCTCGCCGATGGCGACCAGCGGGGCGCAGCCGGCGTTGTTGACCAGGGCGTCGAGCCGACTGAAGTGGTCGATCGCCCGGTCGATCATGCGCGAGGCGTCGGCCGGGCGCTCGACATGCGTCTGTACGGTGACCGCTCGCCCGTCGAGCGTCTCGGCGGCCCGGGTGAGCTTCTCGGCGTTGCGCCCGGCCAGGACGATATTCCAGCCCTCGCCGGCGAGGCGGGTCGCGATCGCCAGGCCGATGCCCGACCCCCCTCCGGTGATGATCGCGACGGGGTCTTTGCGGTCGTCGGGTTCGGGCATGGTCGGAGTTCCTTCTCTTGGACCTTGCGGCGGGGCGGGTTCGGATGGGGTGTTTCGTGATTGTCGGGTGGCGGGGCGACCGATCCCTATACTCCCGCCCTTTGGCGCACCAGACGACACGATACGAGGCCAGACATGCTCAGACGCACGCACACCTGCGGCGAACTCCGTGAAACGAACATCGGTCAGGAAGTCACCCTCAACGGCTGGGTGAACGCGTACCGCGACCACGGGACGGGGCTGGTCTTTGCAGACCTCCGAGACCGCTACGGGCTCACCCAGCTCGTCTTCGACAAGGAAGACGCCGACGGGGCCCTGCTGGAGGTCGCCGACAAGCTGCGTAACGAGGATGTCGTCGCGGCGGTGGGCAAGGTCCGGGCCCGGGTGGGCGGGGAGAACCCCAAGCTGTTGACCGGCAAGGTCGAGGTGGTGGTCTCGAAGCTCGAACTCCTGAGCAAGGCCGAGACGCCCCCGTTCATGCCCGGGGCCGAGAAGGGGGACCTGCCGGGCGAGAACATCCGGATGCAGCACCGGTTCATCGATCTGCGTCGTCCCCGGATGCAGCAGATCCTCCAGACGCGCCACCGCGTCGCGAAGATCACCCGCGACTTCTTCGACAAGCACGGGTTTCTTGAGATCGAGACGCCGATCCTGTGCAAGTCCACGCCCGAGGGGGCGAGGGATTTTTTGGTGCCCTCGCGTTTGCAGCCGGGGGAGTTCTACGCGCTCCCGCAGAGCCCGCAGCTCTTCAAGCAGTTGCTGATGGTCGCGGGCGCCGACCGGTATCTGCAGATCCCGCGCTGCTTCCGCGACGAGGACCCGCGCGCCGACCGCCAGGCGGAGTTCACGCAGATCGACCTCGAGATGTCGTTCGTCGACCGCGACGCGGTGCTGGAGATCATGGAGTCGTTCGTGCGCGAGCTGTGGTCGCAGATGACCGGCTACGAGGCGCCGACGGTGCAGCGGATCACCTACCAGGAGGCGATGGACCGCTACGGCATCGACCGGCCCGACACGCGCTACGGGCTCGAGCTTGTCGACATTTCTGACCTTGCCGCGAAGACGGACTTCAAGGTCTTCGCCGACGCGTTGGCCAAGCGTAAGGGCGTCGTGAAGGTGATCCGTGTGCCGGGCGGGGCGGAGAAGCTCACACGCAAGCTGACCGACGGCTATACAGAGTTCGTCAAGCAGTTCGGCGCCGGCGGCTGCCCGGTGACCAAGGTGACCCAGAACGGATTCGAGACGGGGATCGGCCGGTTCATCGAGCCGATCGCGACGGAGCTGCGCGAGCGCGTCGGGGCCGAGCCCGGCGACACGCTGCTGTTCGGCGCCGACGGGTACTCGGTCTGCACCAAGGCGATGGGCGAGCTGCGCCAGAAGGTCGCCGAAGACATGGGCATGATCCCCGAGGGCCGGTGGAACTTCCTCTGGGTGGTCGACTTCCCGATGTTCGAGTACGACGAGGGAACCGGGCGCTTTTACGCGATGCATCACCCCTTCACGGCGCCTCGCGAGGATCAGATCGAGGCCTTCCTGAACGCCGATCCGGGCGACCGCGACGCGATCGAGGCGATCGTGTCCGACGGGTACGACATCGTGCTCAACGGGAGCGAGATCGGGGGCGGCTCGATCCGTATCCACCGTCGCGATGTGCAGCAGAAGGTGTTCAACCTCCTGGGCATGAGCGATCAGGAGGCGGAGGCGAAGTTCAGCTTCCTGCTGCGGGCGCTGCGCCACGGCGCGCCGCCCCACGGGGGCATCGCCTTCGGGCTCGACCGCCTCGTGATGCACCTGGTCGGCACGGACAACATCCGCGATGTGATCCCGTTCCCCAAAACCCACACCGGCGCGGACCTGATGGCGGGAGCGCCCAGCGGCGTCGACGCGGCGCAGCTCAAGGAACTGCACATCGCCAGCACCTGGAAGCCGCCGGCGGAGTGATCGCGGCGAACTCGCGTTTGCGGGCCCCGCTTCAGGCGGCGTTGTCGGCGGTCTGCGCCCGCGCGGCGTGGTGTTTCTCCGCCGACGCGCGGATGCCGCGGAGCATCCCCTTGAAGACGATCCCGTGCAGCGGGAGAACGGCGTACCAGTAGGCCAGGCCGAGCAGGCCCTTGGGGCGGAACTTCGCGGCCTGTTCGAGCGTGCAGCGGCCGGGGTTGTCTTTGTCGGGCTTGATGGTGAACTGCAGCACCGCCTCGCCGGGGAGACGCATCTCGGCGTTGAGGCGGAGCCAGCGGTTGGGGTCCAGGCCGGTGACGCGCCAGAAGTCGAGGGCCTCGCCGAAACGGACATTCTCGGGGTCGCGCCGCCCGCGCTGCAGGCCGGGGCCGCCGAGGGTGAGATCCATCAGCCCCCGGATCTTCCAGAGGATGTTCGCGGCGTACCACCCGTGCCCGCCGCCGATGCGGCAGACCGCCTTGAAGACCTCGTCGGCGGGTGCGTCGATCTCGATGGTGCGGGTGTCGTCGAAGACCGTCCCGCCCGCCCAGTCGGGGTCGCCTGGAATAGGGCCCGCGGCCGACCAGGAAGTCTCGATGTCGCGGCTCTGCCAGCGGGCCAGCGCACGATCGATCGCCTCGCGGACCGGGATCGGGTTGTGGGGCATCAGACGATTGGCGTCGTCGTTGCGGCAGACGACGCGGTTTTTCAGACCCTCGGCAAGCGGGCGGGCGATCGAGGCCGTCACGGGCGTGACGAGTCCGAGCCAGAGGCTGCTGAGACGCGGGGTGAGCACCGGCACGCTGATGAGCAGGCGCTTGCGTAAGCCCCGGGCCTCGGCCATGACATTGATCAGGTCGCGGTAGGTCAGGACATCGGGGCCGCCGATATCGATGGTTTTGCCCGCGGTCTCTTGGGTGACGAGCGACTCGGCGAGGTAGTGCAGCACATCGCGGATGGCGATCGGCTGGCACTCGGTCCTCACCCATCGCGGGGTGACCATCAGCGGCAACCGTTCGACGATGTACCGCAGGATCTCGAACGAGGCCGAGCCGGCGCCGATGATCATCGCGGCGCGGAGCACGGTGACCGGGGTCTTGCCCGAGCGGAGAACCTCTTCGACCTCGCGCCTGGAGCGGAGGTGGTCGCTGAGGTCTTTGCCCAACTCGCCCAGGCCGCCGAGGTAGATGATGCGTTCGAGGCCGGCGTGCTCGGCCGCGTCGGCGGCGTGCTGGGCCAGCTTTCGGTCCAGCTCGGAGAAGCCGCCCTGGGGAGCGGCCATCGAGTGGACGAGGAAGTAGGCGGCGCGGCAGCCTTGGAACGCGCGTCGGGCGTCGGCGGGGTCGGACAGATCGCCCTCGATGATCTCGACGCGCGGGTGGTGCGTCCACGAGCGGTCTTCGAGCTTGCGGGGCGAGCGGGCGAGGCAGCGGACCGCGTGCCCGCGTTCGAGCAGCATCGGCACAAGCCTGCCGCCGACATATCCCGACGCGCCGGTGACGAGCACCGGGCGATCGTCCTGCCCGGAGTCGTTCGGAGAGGTTTGGGCCTCAGAAGCGTTCAAAGGATCTCTCGCTCTGGCCTCCGCTCAGGCCGGCCGGGCGTTCGGCGGGGAGCCGAAGCCGGAGATCGGCAGGCCCGAAATCATTGCCGCAAATTTGGCCGCGGGTCCGGGGCGGGCGTCGGGCTTGTACCAAACGCGAAATCCGAGCGGGCCGGTTGCGAGCAAGGTGACGCCGCTGCCCTTGAGGAACTTATCGAGCGCGAGCCTCGCGGGGGCTCCCCGACGAGCGATCGCTCGGATTCCCTTGAGCTTGGCTCCCGACGCGGGGATAACGCTGAGTTCGCCGCCGCGGCCTTCGAGCCGGAACTCGCCGGCGCTGCTGCTCGCGGCGACGGAGCCATCGAGGCCGAGCGGCGTTCTTACTTTTCCGAGGCGTTCACCTCGCGGGTGCGGACGCGGAGGGTGCCGTTGAGCTTCCAGTGGGCGTGCTCTGCGTTCGAGCCGGTCCCGCTGGGGATATGGACATCCATGTTGTCGAAATCGTAGATGATCTCGGCGTTCCGCCCGGTGAGGCGGTCGTAGAGGCCGATGGCGAGGTCGGGCCACGATTTGGTGTGTTCAGTCATGCAAATGGCTTCGGAAGCCTGTCTCCGTGGATTCGGACACAGAGCTTTCCCGCATCCGGATCTCTGGAAGCCCGGACACCTGTTCGACCGAACGCCGGATGAGTCGTCACCTCGCGCCGGCGGTCTCGCCCTCGGTGACCGGCTCGCCCTTGACCAGGGTGGCGTAGAGGATGTGGACGCCGAGGAGGTGGTTAAGGACGATGTCGCCGCGGCGCTGGAGTTCGGGGTTGTCTTCGTCGCCGGCGAGGAACTTCTTGACCCGGTCGGCGTCGAAGAGGCCGGCCTCGGCGATGCGTTCCTCGGGCATCCAGCGTCCGACCAGGGCCATGGCGGCCGAGAGCTTGGTTTCGTCGGTGCGGCTGGGGGGCGCCATAAACGCGAACTTCTCTCGCTTGTAGAGCGTCTCGGGGAGGACGGGCTGCATGGCTTCACGCAGGACCCACTTCTCGATGCCGTCACGGATGCGGATGTTGGGCGGGATGGTGACGGCGTGCTCGGCGACATGGTGATCGAGAAACGCCGGGCGCGACTCCATCGAGTTGGCCATGTCGACGCGGTCGCCGCCCCAGGTCAGGATCTGACCCTCCAGCATCGTCTTTGACCATGTGTACTGCGCGATGTCCAGAGGATGGCGGCCCTTGACCATCTCGGGGCGGATCGTTTCGGCGATCGCGGCGAGGGGGTCGTAGTCCTTCAGTTCCGCCGCAAGCTCGTCTGAGAGGAGGGGGAGGACCGCGTCGAGCGTCATCATCCAGGGCTGGATCCACGAGGGCGTGAAGCCGCAGAGCTCGTCCCAAGCGGGGTGGGAGCGTTGCTCTTCGGAGAGGATGGCGCCCCTGAAGACGGCGTTGGCGGCTTCGAGGTCCTTGGCGAGCTGCTCGCCCCCCTCTTCAGAGTGGAGGAAGAAGTCGCGCTTGAAGAAGGGGTAGCCGCCAAAGAGTTCGTCGGAACCCTCGCCGGTGATGACGACCTTGAACCCGCACTCGCGGACGCGTTTGGACATATGCCACTTGGCGACGCTGAGGGTGTTGTAGAAGGTGCGTTCGGCGTGCCACGCGACCTTGGCGAAATGGTCGCCGTAGAGGGCGTGGGCGGAGAGCTCGAGGACCTCCTGGTCGGCGCCGGTCATCTCGGCCATCTCGCGGGCGATGGAGGACTCGTCGTAGTCGGTGTGGTCGAAGGCGATGGTGAAGGCCTTGACCGGCGACTGCTGCATGGGCGTGGCCATGCCGAGGATCGAGCAGCTATCGATGCCGCCGGAGAGGTAGCAGCCGACGGGGACATCGGCTTCGAGCCTCGTGCGCACGGCGTCGATGAGGTTGGCGCGCACGGCCTCGATGTAGGGCTCGGGCTTGGCGTCCATGTCGTGCTCGGAGGCCTCGGGGAATTCGAGGTCCCAGTAGCGGACCTGGCGCGCGGTCAGGCGGTCGCCCTCGTGCTTGACGATGAGCATGTGCCCCGGCAGCAGCGCCTGGACGCCCTTGAACGAGGTCGTGCCCGGGACCATCACCTGCATCATCTGGTGCAGGGCGGCCTTGGGGTCGAGCTCGGCGGGGACGCGTGGGTGGGCGAGAACGGACTTGACCTCAGAGCCGTAGTAGAAGCCCTCGTCGGTGATGCGGTAGTAGAGGGGCTTGATGCCGAAGCGGTCGCGGACGAGGATCATGGCTTTCTCGTCGCGGTCGAAGATGGCGAAGGCGAACTCGCCCCGGAGGTGGTCGACGAAGGAGAGGCCGTGCTCATCGTAGAGGGGCAGGGCGATCTCGCTGTCGCTCTTGGTGCTGAAGCGGTGGCCCTTGAAGACCAGGTCGGCGCGGATCTGCTTGTAGTCGTAGAACTCGCCGTTGACGGTGAGGATGCGCCGGTGGTTGGGGCTGTGGATCGGCTGTTCGCCGCCTTCAAGGTCGATGATGGAGAGGCGTGTGTGGCCCATGGCGAGGCCCTCGTCGTTGTCGAGGAAGCGGCCGCTGCCGTCGGGCCCGCGGTGATGGATGCAGTCCATCATCTCGGCGAGGATTTTTTCTGCGTTATCGAGGTGACGGTTGGGTTCCCAGTAGCCGGTGATGCCGCACACGCGTGGGCTCCTTTGTGGTGAGGGTCAGGTGAGGGGTCTTGCTCGTTGCCGGGCGCAGGTCGCGGCCGGATTGGTTACTTGCCGGCGACATCGGCGAGGCGTCCGACCCGGCCGAGGACGGCGCACAGCAGCGCCTGTCGGGAGAAGACGGCGCCGGCGGCCTGGGCGAAGTAGAGGTTGTGCATGGTGTCGTCGAGGGCGGGATCGAGCTCGTTGTTGCGGGCGAGCGGGTGCATGATGACCGCGCCCGGCTTGAGGTTGGTGTCCGGAGAGAGCTTGTAGCGGCTGTCGAGGCGTTTGTAGCTGTCGCCGAGCAGCGCGATCGAGTTCATGTAGATCACATCGAGGTCGGCGACGACATCCTGCAGGTTGTTGGTCACCTCGACGGTGATGGGGGAGTTCTCGACCTCGTTGCCCAGGTCGAGACCGACGGGGTCGGCCATCTCCGAGACGATGGTGATCTTCTCGACCGCGCCCGAGAAGCGCAGCGCGATGCGGACAAAGCTCTTGACGGCCCGCATGCTGCCGGGCGTGCCGACGATCCCCAGGTGGATGCGGTCTTCCTTGGGGCAGTCGGGCGAGGCGAGCGTCGGGCGCCACTTGAGCAGGGCGTACCAGTCGAGCAGGCCCTGCGTGGGGTGCTGGCCCGAGCCGTTGCCCGCGTTGATCAGCGGGACCGCGAGGTTCTGGCGGATCTCGTCGACGCTCTCGGTCGCCGGGTGGCGCATGATGACGACATCGCCGTAGGTATTGAACATCTCGCCGATGTCGGCGAGCGATTCGCCCTTTGCGATGCCGGTCACCTGCCCGTCGGGCACGCTGAGCACCTTGCCGTCCAGGCGGAGCACGGCGGACTCGAACGAGAGTCTCGTGCGCGTGCTGGCCTCGAAGAAGGCGGTGATGGCGATCTTGCCGTCGAGCGGCTTTGTTTCCTCGATGTGGACGGACTCGAGGAGGGCCGAGGCTCTGGCGAGGGCGACAACGGTCTCGCGGTCGAGGTCCTTGGCGTGGACGAGGCTGGTGTCGTTGAGTGCTCCGAGGCGTTCCCAATCGGTCGTGCCGCTCTTGAGGAGCGTGCGAGGATCGAGTCGGACGCCCTTGGAGTTGCTGCGGAAGGGCAGTGTGTCCATCGGGGCGGGGACTTCGATGGAGGTGGAGGGCGTGGTGGGCATTACCAGAGTTCTCCGTTCTTGCGGTCGAGCAGGAGCAGTGCGATCAGGCCGACAGCCGCGATGGCGGCGAGGGCGACGGCGCCGTAGATGAGCAGCGAGAAAATCCACTGGGGCAGGAGGGCGATCACTGGGCGGCCTCCTCTCTGATGCGGTCGGTGGGCGACTTCGGGGCGGTGCTCACGCGGAGCCTCCGCCAATCGAACTCGCGGGGGAAGAGCGCGGTGCTGGCGACCACGATGACGAATGATACGGCCGTCCCGACGAGCGCGCCGGTGTACCAGCCGATGGTCGTATAGGCGGAAAGGCCGATGGCGGTGCCCAGGAGCATCGCCAGCGAGACGCCGACAGGGTTGGCCCGTTTCCAGTACAGGCCGGCGATGATCGGCCAGATCGTCGAGCCGACCAGCGGGCCGGCGAAGAAGAGCACCTGCGCGAGCGTTTGCGACCTGCCCAGACAGAGCGCCCAGGTGACGACGCCGAGGCCGATGATCACGACCATGACCGCGGTGCGGAGCTGGCGGTCGGTCGCGTTTTTCATGAAGAGGTTCTGGACGATGTCCTTGGTGATCAGGTCGCTGGTGGCCGCGAGCAGGCTGTCGATGCTGGACGCGAGCGAGCAGAAGACCACGATGAAGACCAGCACGGCGCCGAGCGTGCCGAGCATCTCGGCCGCGACGACAGGCCCGGCGACATCGGGCCTGAGGATGTTGATGCCGAGGGCGGGCGCCGCCAGCCCCAGGAAGCCCGCCACCAGCGGGATGGGCAGCCAGACGAGCCCGCCGAGCAGGAACGCTTTGGCGCCGACGCCCTTGCGAATCGCAAAGGCGCGGCTCCACCAGACATTGCTGTGGGTGATCTCGCCGATCCCGAAAAGCATGTTGTTGAAGAGCGCCATGACCGCGGCGGGGAAGAGGGCGCTCAGCAGCATCGGCCGGGACTCTTCCAATCGCTCGTAGACCGAACCCGGCGGCTCCTTGCCGAGGATCATCACCGCGACGATCACCAGACCCGCGAGGATGATGATGCTCTGGATGAAGTCGGTGCCGATGACGGCGTACAGGCCGCCGAACACGGTGTACGCGACGCAGACCG
>JBJHCY010000020.1:0-40538 GCA_050486265.1 Phycisphaerales bacterium
CACGCCTTCGAGGGCGGCGACGACCGAGGGGAGCGTCGCCTCGCCGAAGTCGATCAGGACGTCGGTGATCCGGTTCCAGCTCTGCGTGATTTGGGCCTCGCTCGACGCCGTCACCTTCGCGAGGTCGTTGTTGAGGAAGGCCATGGTCTCCCATTCCTCGTTGCTGAGGGCCTGGAAGTCCCGGAGCCTCTCCATCGACTGCGAGAGCTGCAGGACGACGCCCCGCGCCCGCTCGCCCGTGATCCCCAGCTCGGCGAGCAGGCCGAAGTCGGCCCGGCCCCCTTCGAGGCCGCCGATGAACGCCTCGAGCGCCCGGAGCGGCCCCTCGTCGAGCATCCGCTCGAACTCGGAGACCGAGACCCCGGCGACCCTCGCGAACTCCTCGGTGTCCTGGGCCATCTTCGCCAGGATCACCCCCATGTTCGTGCCGGCGATCTCGGTGCTGATCCCCACGTCCTTCATCGCCGTCGAGAGGGCGAGCAGGTCCTGGGGGCTGAGGCCGAGGACCGACGCCGAGCCCTTGAGCCGGGCGGCCACGTCGAGGATCTCGCCGCCGGTGGTCCGGGCGTTGTTCGAGAGCGCGTCGAGGGCGCCGGCGAAGTTGCGGGCCTCGTCGACCCCCTTGCCGTAGACGCCGAGGATCTGGGCGATCCCCTGGACCGAGGCCTCGACCGGGATGTCGTCGAGCGCCAGGGCCAGCTCGCCGGCCGTCTTGACGAACCCCTCCAGCTCGTCGCCGGCGATCCCCATCCGGCCGCCCATCACGGCGGCCTCACCCAGCTGCCGGAGCGAGACGCCGGCCAGGTCGGAGGAGAGGGCCATCCGCCGGAGGTTGCCGTCCATCCGGCCGAGCTCGTCGTTCGTGAGCCCGGCGACCCGCTGGAGCAGGTTCATCTGGCTCTCGAAATTCGAGGCCATCTTGGCCGAGGCGCCCAGCGCCAGGCCGAGCCCGGCCACGCCGAGCCCCGCGCCGCCGATGCCGCCGAGGCCCATGCCGCCGACGATCCCGGCGGCGAGCGATTGCCCGGCCCTCGCGCCGGCCCCCCCGAAGCCGAGCAGCCTCGCGTGGACGCCGTCGAGCGTCCGGTTCAGCGACGAGGCGTTGCCGGTGATCGCGACGAACAATTCGGCTAACTTGAACACGTGCCGATCACTCCGGGTCCGCGTCCCCGCGCCAGGCGGCCTCCTCGGCCTCGGCCCGGGCGATGGCGGCGGCCATCTCGTCGTAGGACTTCGCCCTGCCGCCGGGCTCCCCCGGGGGCCGCTCGCTCGCCAGGCAGGCGATTTGCGCGATCGTCAAGCGGCCGACGACCTCGGGCGGCCACTGCAGCTCGGTCATGCACTTGCGGTAGAGGGCCCACCAGTCGACGGCGGCCCGTCCGAGGGCGGGGTCGTCGGACCGCCATCGGAGGTCGGCGATTTTGGGTCGGCGGAGACCGCCTCGGCTCCGGTCTCGACCATCACGGCCAGCAGTTCGGCCGGGGTCAGGGCGGCGAAGAGCGCGTCGGCGTCCGCCTCGCCGAACTCGGGCCGGCCCTTGCGGATCGCGAGGAAGAGCATCCGCTTCTGCCCGGCGGCCGAGCGGATCAGGGCGTCGGCCTCGGGGGTGCCGATCAGGGCCCTCGGGCGGCAGGCGATCTCCAGGGCCGTCTTCAACAGGAACTGCTCCTGCGCGGCCGAGAACTTCCGGCCGGCGAGCTGCTCGCGGACGATCTCGACCGGGTCTCGGTACTGGGAGTCGACCCAGGCCTGCAGCTCGCCCAGGTCGGCGAGGGTCAGGGGGTGGACGGGGTACGCCTCGCCGCCGACGCGCAGGGTCAGGCGGGCGGCGCCGGAGAGGCTCGCCAGGTCGTTCTGCATGGGGGTCCGGGTCCGGGTCCGACGGTCGGGGGAGGGGTCCGGCTCGTCCGGTCCGGGGGCCCGCCGCTCGTCGCGGGCCACTCGATGACGGCGATCAGTTCTGCGGCGGCGGCGGGCCGACGGTGATGATGCCGTTGCTCTTCAAAGTGGCCTTGAAGCTGACGATATCGTTGGTCACCAGCTCGGCCTCGAAGTCGGTGACGTCCCAGCGGCCGGAGAGGAGCTGGCCGTCGGTCCCGTCGGCCGTCTTGTCGAGCTTGACCGTGCCCTCGGCCACGCTCTCCGATGCGTAGCACTTACGCATCATCATATCCAGGGTCCCGGTCGTCGCCTGCTTGTACCAGAACCCCTCGACGTCCAGGTCGGTCTGGATCGAGTGCGGGATCTGGCTCTTGTGGATGAGGTCCGTCGCCTCGTCGTAGTCGGAGGTGTCGGACGAGTCGGCCATCTCCTTGGCGACCTTCGGCGTGCACTTCGTCGTGTGCACGACGGTCGTGCCGATCAGCAGCTCCTGCTTGTTGCCGGCCAGGCGGTTCTCGGTGGGCATGTCAGTCGCTCTCGATCAGGGCCCGGAGGGTGAGGTCGGCCCGCCAGACGTCCTCGCCGCCGGGGCCCTTGGCGGGGTCGAGGGTGACGACGGGGGGCGTGACGGGCCGGAGGTACAGCACGAGACCGGCGGCCGGGGACAGGGGGGCGTCGGCGTCGACCAGGGCGGACCGCAGCGCCAGGCCGAGCGACCGGGCCTCGGCCCGGCCGGGGGCGAAGACGGTGACGGCGACCTCGCCGTCGTCGACGAGGCCCGAGGTGTCGAAGCTCGTCGAGCCGCCGAGGTCGACCACGGCGACGCGGGGGAGCGTGGCGTCGAAGGGATGCTCGTCGCAGAGCACCCCGCCGGGGAAGGAGGCGCCGAGGGCCGCGTCGATCGCGGCGGCCACGGCGTCGGCGATCCCCTCGGGCGGCCCCTCCGTCGGGCCGGCGAACCCCGGCGCCCCGGCCAGCCAGAGCGGCCCGAGGCCGGGGCCGACGAGCAGGGGCCCGCCGCCGGGCCCGGTCAGCAGGTAGCCGAGGTAGTCGGGCATGTCGTGGTCGGCTTGGATGCGGGGATGGCCATGCGATTACATTCCCATCAGGAGGGCGGCGGCGGACGGCGGGGCGGCGGGCGGCGACCAGGCGATCACGACGGCCTGCCGGGGCATGGTCGAGCCGCCGTTCAGGGCGGTGACGATGATGGGGTGCTCGACCGCCTCCTCGGCGAACGACCGCGAGCCGGAGCCGAAGATGCTCGCCTCCAGCACCTGCGTGTCGTCGTTCTCCAGGCCGGTCAGGCCGAAGCCGGTCGTCGTGCCGGACGAGTTGAAGAAGCCGAAGGCAGCACCGCCGGCCGGGATCGTCGGCGAGAAGGTGAGGTCGCCGCCGATCGACCCCCGGGCGTCGTGCCACGAGATCGCACCCCCGGGGAGCCGGTAGACCGCCAACCCAAGACGGATCATCGGCCCCGAGAACGTGACCTGGACCGTGCCGCTCGTGCCGGCCGGGACCGCCGCGAGGGCGAACCCGCAGACCGAGCAATTCGAGCCGTCGATCTGCGTGTGCTGCCTGACGATGGTCGCCGGCTGCCCCGCGATCGTGGCCGAGGCGATCGTCCGATCGCTCTGGGCTCCGACCCGCGAGGCGATGCCCACGAGCACGAGCCGGTCCGTCCCCGGCTCGCCGAAGGGCACGCCGGGGATCGAGTAGGCCGTCAGGTCGGCGGGGTCGGCGACCAGGCCGAGGAACTGGGACATGGCTCAGAGGTCCTTGCCGGCCACGAAGCCGAGGTAGACGCCCGTGTCCAGGCATTTGAAGGTGAATACATCACGCTTATTCGCGGTCGTCGTCAGCGTCGGGGCCGTGCCCCCGGGCCAGAGGACGCCAGCGAACCAGGTGACGGTCCGGCCCCCGGAGCCGTCCTGCCTCAGCACGATCGTGAATTGCTGGCCCGTCGCCACGTTGGAGAGGGCGAGCGTCCGGTTGCCGCCGAGCGTCACCTCGTGCCAGTCGGAGGCGGCCAGGTCGAAAGTGACGGCCGGCCCGTCCGTCCCGGCGGCCACCGGGGAGACGCGGGCCTGCATGGTCGCCCGGCCCGTGAAGTTGGGGCTGTCGATCGGTGCCTTGGCGTCGAGGGCCGATCCCAGGCCGTCGACGGACGCGATCGCCAGCGTCGTCCAGGCGGTTGCGTAGTCGATCGCGTCGAGCTTGACGAGGACCTGGCCGGCCGTCCCCCCGGCCGCCACGCCGGGCCCCGGCGGGCCCTGTTCGCCCTGTTCGCCCTGCTCGCCCTGCGGGCCCTGGATCCCCGGCTCGCCCTGCGGTCCTTCCGGCCCCTGCGGGCCCTCGGGCCCCTGGATCCCTTGCTCTCCCTGGGGCCCCTCCGGCCCTTCCGGGCCGGGCTCTCCCTGGGGGCCCTCCGGCCCCTCGGGGCCCGTCGGCCCGGCCGGTCCGGTCGCGCCCTGGGGCCCCTGGGGCCCCTCGGGCCCCGGCTCGCCCTGGGGGCCGGGCTCGCCGGCGAGGTCGGCGACGGCGTCCTCGACGCTGATCCGCCTGACGGCCTGCTCGGAGGCGTCGAAGACGATCAGCCCATCGATCGCGTCGAGCGAGGCGACGGCGTCGAGCTGGGGGGCCGTCCGGCCGGCCTCGATGATCGCTTCGAGGCCGGCCAGTCTTTCTTCGATTGTGGGCATCTCACAGTCCCGGGGGGCGCTTCGCCAGGATCGCCCTGACCTCGGCGAGTTTCTCGTTCAGGGCCCGACGCAGCCACGGGCGGGCCGCCATCGCCGCGGTGCCCAGCTCCAGCCAGCGGCCGTAGCGGACGTTGGTCCCGACCCGGGCCGTGAGGCTCGCCTCGTCGACCTCGTGCGCGACCGAGCGGCGGAGGTGGCCGGTCTGCTTGTGCGGGGGATTGCCGGGCTCGCTCGGGTTCGAGCCGTACTTGCGCCTCAGGAACTTCCCCCGGGAGTCCCGCGTCTGCCCGCCGAGGGGGATCGTGCCCGGGGTCGAGATGAGCCGCTTGGCGTGGTTCTTCACCGTGATCGCGGCGGCGGCGAGGTTCCTCGCCACGCCGGCCCGGATCCGGGCCTTCGCCTCGGCCCCCTTCCACTTCTTCACTGCCATGCGCGTTTATTCTTTCCGGGTGCCGAAGACGACGAAGTAGGCCCCGCGGCCGGGGTCGTCGATCGCCGGGCCGGCCGCGCTCATCACGACGGGCCCGTCGGCGATCAGGTCGTCGGCCTTGACCCCGGGGTCGACGGCGAAGAGCGCCATCGTGTCGATCGCCGTCGACGCCTTCAGGTGGTCCGGGACCCGGGACTCGCGGGCGGCCTGCAGGGTGCCGGGGATCTCGACGACCTCCTCGGACTCGACGGCCCGGCCCCGGGCCTTGTCGCGGCCCCAGGTGCGTCGGGTGACGGTCAGGGCGCGGTTGAGGATCCGGGGCGAGGGGCGTCTCATGCGCGGTGGACCCGGTAGGTGGAGAGGGCCCTCAGGGCGGCCGGGGCCAGGCCGGCGACGGCGGCCTCGGCGGCGTCGCGGAGTTTGTAGCCGTAGTTCAGGCCCCGCTCTTCGAGCAGGGTCGAATCGGAGGCGAAGCCCTGCAGGAGCGTCTTGGCGGCCTCGGCGACGATCGCCCGGACGTCGGCCGGGATCGGGTCGAAGCCGACGGAGCCGACGAACTGGACCTCGGCCGGGGGCGTCGGCATCCCGAGGCCGAGGAAGTCGTCGAGGGCCTCCGCGCCGCCGGCCCGATCGCGGGACCGGGCCCGCCCGGCGTCGGGGCGGATCCGGAGCACCCCGGCGCCCCGGTCGAGGTCGTAGTCGCCGGGCCCGATCGCCTCGGCGAACAGGTCGAGGACGATCGGCCCGCCGGGGGTCGCCTCCCGCTCGTCGTCCGGCCCGGCCAGCTCCCGGCTCGGGTGGCCGGCGAGGGCCGGGTCGGCGAGCGAGGCGGACCAGTCGTCGAGGGCGTCGATCGCCGAGGCGAGGGCCCCGGCGGTCGGGTGGTCGGCGAAGGCCAGCCCGTCGAGTTGCTCCTCGCCGAGCTGGCCGAGCGTCCGGAGCGTGAGCCCGTCGGCCGAGGCGGACAGGGACGCGCGGTAGATCGTGCCGCCGAGGCCGGGGCAGGACGCCTCGACCGCGGCGAGCCGGCCGACCGCCAGGCGGCGGACGGACCGGACGGGGAACGACGGCAGCAGGGCTACCCCCTCCCAGTCGGGCCGGAGGACCTCGACGCGATCCTCGGCCGCGAAGCCCCGCCCGCACCAGCGTTCGACGGCGGCCGAGGCCGCCTCGATCGCGTCGGGCAGGGCGGCGAGCTGGGCCTCCGAGAGCCCGGCCGGGGCGAGCAGCGCCTCGGCGTATTCGACGGTGACCAGAGGCATCGGGGGCGGGCCTCGGAGGGGCGGGCTCAGTTGACGACGGACTTGATCTCGACCACGTCCTCGATGTCGAAGTCGCCGGCCGGGCTGTAGCGCTGGTGGGCCGAGAGGATCGTCACGTCGAGCAGGCTCGCGGCCGTGCCCACGGTGACGACGGCCCGGAAGTGGGTCCGGCCGGGCAGCCGGGCGACGATCGCCTCGGGGCTGACTTCGAGGATCGCGACCTTGCCGTCGCCGGTCGCCTTGACGATCTGGGCGAGGGCCATGTCGGGCACGTCGGCGTAGGTGCCGCCCGAGCCGACCGCGGCCTGGATCTTGACGTCGACGGTGGCCGAGGCGCCGAGGACGCCGGTCTTGAGCAGGACGACGTAGCGCCGGCCCATGTTCAGGGCGACCGGGCCGACGTTGTGGGCCGAGGCCGAGTGCGAGGCCGGGTTCAGCTTCGCGACGACCCCGGTGTGTTCGCTGACGTTTCGCACGGGAATCTATCCTCCGGGTTGGGGCCGGGGGGCCGATCGTTGCGGCCCCCCCGGGGGGGACGGGTCAGGCCGGCTCAACGCCGGAGGGGGATCAGGTGGTGGTGGCCTTGAGGACGGCGAAGCAGGAGACCTGCGTGTTGCCGCCGTCGGCCTGCCGGAACGGGGCCTTCATCCAGGGCTGGCCGTCGTTGCGGAGCTTCGCCCGGTAGGCGATCTGGTCGGTGTCGAAGAGGAAGTGCTCGCTCACGGCGATCTCGACGCCGGAGCGCAGGCCGTGCAGGTAGCAGTTGGGGACGACGGCCGCCAGGTCGGCCCGCTGGCCGAGGACCGGGGCGAACTCGCAGAAGCGGATCGGCCGGCCGAGGACGACGCCGGTCGGGGTGCCCGAGACGCCGGCCGAGTGCGGCAGGAAGATGTTCTGGTCCGCCTCGTCCTTCATCGCGGCGATCTGCGGGAAGGCCGTGACGTTGGCGATCCAGCGGACCTGGCCCCAGTACCGGGGCATGATCCGGGCGAGCAGGTTGACGAAGTCGAGGTAGTGGATCTGGTTGACGACCTGGCGGTTCACCTCGACGGTGGCCGGGGCGCCGTAGATCCCCATCGGCTCGCCGTTGCCGGGGGAGCGGAGGAAGTCGTAGTCCATCCGCCAGGCGATCGCCTCGCGGATCAGCTGCATGAAGTCGCTCTCGACGCCCGGGGCGTCCTGCAGGAGGTCCCGGGTGGCCTCGGTGTAGGCGGTCAGGTCGGTGGCCTTCAGCTCGATCCAGTCGAACTCGGCCTTGGACTTGGTCCGCTGGGCCTTCTCGGTCTTGCGGTAGGTGACGATGCCGCCGTGGAAGTTGCTCCCGCCGTCGGGGGCGTTCTTCCCGGTCTGCCGGAGCGCGGGATAGTGCTTCGTCTCCGACCCCATCGGCACGGTGCGGACCGCGTCGGCGACGACGGCCGTCTCGGGGTCGATCTTGAGCAGCTCGGCGGCGTACTCGGGGGCGATCATCACGCCGCCGTGCGAGCCGACCGCGCCCTCGTGCCCCTTGAGGACCCGGCCGTCCTCGTCGGTGAACGAGCAGCCGTAGACCTTCAGCAGCCGCTCGCCGGCCTCGGCGTCGCCGTGCTTCTTGAAGTTGCCGATGTGCTTGACCATGTCGTTGAACGACCTGGTCCTGTCGGCCTCGCTCTCGGTCGGGGTGACGACCGGCGTGCCGGCGCCCTTCTTGATGTCCTCGACGATGCCCTTGAAGACGTCGGCGATGCCGGCGCGGAGGGTCGTCAGCTCGGTCTGGATCGTGTTGTCGAGGGCGGCCTGGCCGTCCTTCGACTCCTCGCAGTAGCCGGCGGCGATGTAGGCGTCGGCGATCGACTTCTCGACCTCGACGATCTCGCCGACCTTGTAGGTGGTGCCGGCGATCGCCTTCAGGATCTTGACCAACATGCTTCGGGTCTCGGTGCCCGAGGCTCGTCCGGGGGCGCTTGTTGTAGGATGGAGTGGCCCGGGGCGGTCGTCGGCCCGGGGTGTCACGCATGGCGCCCGGAGGCCTCCGCCCTCGCGTCCGCTGCCGCCCTCGAAGGGGGCTCCGCGGCTCGACGGCTGGCGACTCGGGACCGATCAAAACGAAGGGGGGTGATTCGATGGAAGGGCGGGTGACAGTGACGATCGGCCTGCCCCAGTGGCTGCTCGACTCGATCCGCTCGCTGGAATTCGGGACCGAGCCGATCGGGCCCCGGCCCTTCCTCCGCCGCTCAGACGAGGCCCCGGATCCGGTCGGCCTCGTCGGCGGCGATCCGCCCGGCGGCGGCCCGGAGCTTGGCGACGGCCGAGGCGTGCACCTCGGCGAAGCTCCGGCCGACGAAGGCGGGCAGCCCGGGGGCTGACTCGGGCTCGTCGCCTTCGGCCCGGTCGTCGTCCTCGGCGGGCGGCGGGGCCAGGTCCTTGAGCGACTCGGGCAGCCAGAGGCCCTTGCCGATCGCGGTGGTCAGGGCCTCGGGGTTCGCCCCGATCGGCACGGCCGAATACTCGATCAGCTCGCAGGCCCGGATGATCCGCGTGGCCCGGGCCCACTCGGGGTGCTCGCGGAGTTCCTTCTCGACGGCCGGGCCGCACTTCTCGCGGTGCTCGTTCGCCCCGATCGACCAGGCCCGGAGCACCTCCGATTCGTAGAGCGCCAGGAACCGATGGCCGGTTTCGTCGTCGGCGAACTGGGTCCGGGCGATCAGCGTCCGGTTGCCCGAGCCGGGCTTGATCCAGAGGTTCTTCCCGATCGGGATCTTGGGGACGGCCGGGTCGAGGTTGTGGTTCCAGAGCACGACCGGGTTCTTCCGGTAGCGCCTGAGGTCGATCCCCTTGGGCAGGATGACTTCGCGGTAGGCGTCGACGGCGTCGGTGGTGATGACCGCCGTGACGGTGCGGTCCTTCGTCGAGACGTCGTCGAGCCGGGCGACGAAGCCGCGTCGGATGGGGATGCTCATGGGGGCGGTGCCGTCTCAGTCGGGTATGGGGACGGGGCCGACGGCGAAGCGGTCGGAGTTCGCGTCGGCCCAGAAGCGATCGAAGAGGGAGACGAGGCGGGGGTCATCGGTCGCGCCGGGAACCTCGACGTGCCTACCATCCACCTCGATGCCCAGCGGCGGCCACAACTCGTCGAAGGGGGCGCCCAGGGCGATGACCCCCCGGTCACGGAGCGTCGGCTTCCATTCGGTGTCCATGGTCGCGACGACGCCGTCGACGACGACCTCCAGGAGGGGATAGCCGTCGCGTTCGGTGTAGCGGGCGTCGGAGAGGGTGAGCATGCGACCGAACCTTCCTCACTCGCGATAGGTGAACGGGAGGTCGTCGAGGATCGCGAGGAACTCGTTCTCGTGATCGCCCAGGAACATGCGATCGGCATTCCCCGGGGTCCGCTCCTGCCAGTACGTCGCGAAGACGCGATGGATCGGCACCCGCTGGATCGTCATCTCGGAGCCGCCGACGCGGACCTCGCCATAGATCGAGGTCGATTCGAGCGGCCCTCGTTTCATCTTAGCATCCCGGTCGCCCGGCTTCACCCGATTGGCCTTCAGGACCTTCTTCGCCTCGGTCCGCATCAGGAGGATCGTCCCGGCCGCCGAGTCCTTGTTCGGAAACTCGGCCTTGTCGAGGTAGCTGTAGGTGAAGGCGTGCAGCGTTTGGAATGTCGGATCGTACTTGTCCCCGAGCCTTGCCTTCCCGGCCTCGTAGTGCCCCCTGGCCGTATCGGGCCCGCTCATCCAAAAGTAACCATCGAGCGGGACGTCCCTCTGGCTGGCCATCCAGTACTTGACCGAGCTCGGGACGGTCGACCAGCTGCTGCCGGCCTGGCCGGAGGCCCACGCCTTGACCGCGGCGTACTCCCCGCCGTTGGCCTCCACGTACTGCTCCAGGGCCGCGACGAGCGAGTCGGTGCCCCGCAGGTGATCCCAGGGCCGCCCGTCCTCGTCAACGACCAGGACGCCGCCGCCGGGGTTGTTGAACGTCTTCGGCATCCTGTCGACGATGCCCGCCTTGCGGAGCCCCATCAGGTGCTTCGCGAAACCGTCGGCGTACCCGTCCTTGAACCGATCGTCCAGCAGGGTGTTCGCCGCCCGGGCAACGTCCTTGGCCCGGTCGATCCGCTCGCCGATCAACTCGCGGAGCTCGGAGGGGAGCCCGACCTTTCCGGCCAGCTTCGCGGCCCGGTCGATCGCCCCCGAGTCGAGTCGGGAGACCTGGCCGGCGATCTCCCGCATCGGGAGCGGCCCGAAGACGCGGGCCGTCTGGGGGTTCACCGAGGCATCGCGGAGGGTCCACAGCTCGACCGGGTAGGCGTCCCACTGGCCGGCCGCCTTGCGGGCCCCCTGGGCGCGGTACCGGAGCGAGCCGCCGTTGTCGATCCGGTAGGGCGTCCCGTCGGCCCCGACGAGGATGTTGTCCTCGCCCATGCCGACGACGTCCCAGTTGCCGAGGACCGCGTCGACGGCGAAGTGCTTGCGGATCTCGGCCTCGACGCGGGCGACCTCGGCCGGGCTCGCCGTGCGTCGGAACTCGGCCAGCGTCCGGCCCTCGACGAACTCGGCCAGCTTCACCGGCCCGGCGTCGGCCCGGTAGATCCGGCTCTCGGGGACCGGGACGCCGAAGGCACGATAGAGCGCGTCGGCCCGGGCCTCCTCCTCCAGGTGATCGGCGTTCGCCCCCTTCTTGCGGACGAACAGCTTGCCGGTGGCCCTGTCCCGGACCAGCTCGGCCCCGGTCGACCCGCCCAGCCGCCGGACGACCTCGACGTCCGCCTCGGGGTCGTCGGGCCATTCCCGGGGCGGGGGCGGCGGGGGCGGAGGCGGCGGAGGGGGGGCCGGCTCGGGCTTCGGCTTCGGTTCGAGCCGCTCCGGCTCCGGCTTCACCGGCACGGGCGGCACGTAGTCGGCCGGGGGCTTGGGCTGGATCAGCGTCTCGCCCCACTCGGGATCCGTGGGCCCGCCGTAGTCGGGCAGGAGGACCTCGACGACGGTGCACTGGCAGTTCGGGTGAGCCGGGGGGAACCCGATGTGCTTGTACAACGGGTGGCTGCCGACCTCGGCGAAGCGGCCCTTGAGCGGGACGGCCTTCACCTCGGCGGCGATCTGCAGGCACAAGGGGCAGGCGTCCTCGCTTGCCAGCCACTCCCAGCCGGCGACGACGCCGGAGTCGATGGCGGACTGCTCCTGGGCGGCGTGGGCGGCCCGGGCGGCCTCGGTGGCGGCGATCCGCCGTGCCCGGTGTTTCTCGGCCGAGGTGAAGACCGACTGCACGCGCTTCGTGAGTTGCGAGAGCGAGTCCCCCTCGTCGACCAGGCCGGCGGCGAGCTGCTCTCGCAGCTTCGTGAGGGCGTTATCGAGCTTCAGGCCGGTCGTCGTGTTCGTCGCGTGGCAGAAGTCGAGGGCGGCCTGCTCGATCTTCTCCTTCAGGTGCGGGTCGGTGACCCGCCACTCGTCGGGGTCGAGGCCGATCCGCTCGCGGACCTTCTGGCCGTGCGAATGCCAGTACTGGCCGAGGATCGGCGTCATCGCCGCGGCCATCGGGTCGTCGTAATCAGTCAGCGGCGGGAAGGCCGTCGGGATCGCCGTGCCCAGCGTCGGGATCGAGCCCAGGATCGCCTTCGCCTGGAGCTTGAACCACTGCTTCAGCGTCCGCTCGATCTCCTCCCCCTGGGGGAGGTCGTAGGTGTTCTTCTCCGGTTTGGGCTTCGGCTTCTTCCGGCGGTCCGGCGTCTCCCGGGTCAGGCCCAGGGCCGCGATCCCCGCAGCAATGGTCGCCGAGGCCGCCGTAATCGTCCGGGCCGTCGTCAGATTCATCGGCGTTGAGGCGTACCTTGATGGAACGGAGGACGGTCGACGCCTCGGCCATCAGGGCCTTGGCGGTCGCGTCGTCGTCCTTCGCGGGGGGCGTCGGCTCGGGCCGATCCTCGGAGGGCTGGCGTTCGCTCGACGGCACCCACGGCTCGTCTCCCCAGCTCACGGGGGCGTAGCCGAGCTTCAGCCGCACGTCGTTGACCGAGTAGACCTTGGCCCGGACGTAGCGCTCGTCGACCAGGCTCCGGCGGTCCTCGTCCTCGGGGGTGGCCGAGTCGAACGCGAAGAAGAGCCGGGGGTCGAACGAGCGGGCCCATCGGGTCAGGACGGCGGCGATCCGGGTGCAGCGGGGGTTGACCGCCCGTCGGCCGTGCTGGATCTCCGAGGCCTGCAGGTTGGCCAGGTTCGTCGAGTTGACGAGGAAGGCGACCGGGATCCCGAAGCAGTTGGCGATCGCCTGCAGGGCGTCCGGGCCGATCGTCTCGCCCAGGTCCGTCGGCTTGTGCGTGATCGGGTTGTACGTGTAGCCGGTCGAGCTGACGACGATGCCGCCCCCGGCCGGGCCGGCGTGGTTCCGGTTCAGGTCGGTCTGCAGCCGCTTGGCCTCCCCTTCGCCGAAGGGGAACTTGGGGTCGACCGGGCCGACGATCGCCGAGGGCTTCGGGCCGCGCCTCAGGAGCTGGTCCCTCGTGGCGACCCAGACCTCTTCGAGGTTGCCGTACGCGAAGGCGGCCTGCGCCGGGGCGTAGCCGGAGCCGTAGGGGTCCTTCAGCGAGGCCAGCCGGATCCGGATCAGCTCGGCCCTCGGGATCGTCTCCCCGGCGTAGGTGAAGGCGTCGGGGATCGCCGAGAGCCCGGAGCGGACCGGGTGGACGTCGGCCGGGGGGAGCGGCCACAGCTCGCCCGGGGGCAGGCCCGGCGCGCCCGTCGGCCGGAGGTAGGCGGTGCCGACCACGTCCAGGCAGGCGCAGACGAAGTGCAGCAGGCTCGGCCGGTCGAACTCCTCGTTCGGGTCGTCGATCAGGTCCAGGAGCGGGTGGGCCCCGACCTCGTCGACGTCGTCGGCCGCCGCCAGCGTCCGGGCCAGGTAGGGCAGCGTGCCGAGGTGGCGGCGGGACTCGGGGCCGACGGGCCTCGGGGCGGCGAACGACCGGGGCTTGGCCTGGCCCCGCGTCGTCGTCGCGTAGAGCCGCAGCGGCACGGAGCTGACCGTCGCCGCGTTGATCTCGACGCAGGCATAGATCGCCTGGCGGTACGACTCGACGAGCTGATGCGGCGTGGGGGCCCGGCGGAACCGCCAGGCGTCGGCCGTCAGCGGCCCGCCCGTCGCCCCGGCGTGCGAGGCCGGGCCGGGGGCCCGCTCCAGGTCGCTCCCCTCCCCAATCGCGGCGAGGAAGGCGTAGGCGGCGGTGTGGTCGTCGTGGCGGATGCCCACGGGCGGCTCGCTTCGGTTCAGGCGGGGCGGTAGGTGACTTCGCGGCACGGCCGATCGAGCAGCGGCTTGCACTTGGGCTGGCGGGGACTCATGCCCGTATCGGCCTCCGCCGTCCAGGCCCGGCCGTCGAACAGGATCGTCCACGGGATCGACTCGCGATCGTGGACCAGGACGACAATGAACGGGCCGAAGAAGTCATCGGCGTGGCGGACGAACTCCAGGACGCGGGGCCCGGGCCCCGCGTCCGGCCTCGTCGGCTCGGGGAGCGGTTCGAGCCGGAAGCGTTCGAAGACCCGGGCCAGCGGGGCGGCCCGGTCGGGGCGGACGAACTTCTCGACCCGGACCGTCGGGACCTCGCCGATCGACGCCCTGATCTCGACCGACCGGATCGGGCCGAGGCCGAGGGCGTCGGCGATCCGGGACAGGAATTCGTTCGGGCTCATCAGCGGCGTCGGCATCTCGAGCTCACTCCCGCCGGTGTCCGGCGTCGGGGTCGGCGGGCTCGGCCTCCGATCGGGCCGGCCCGATCGGTCGGTCAGTTGGTGGGGGCGGCGTCGCGGACGGCGTCGAGCTCCGCGGCGAAGGCGGCCAGGTAGGCCGCGGCGATCCGGGCCTTCGCCTTCGCCAGGTAGCCCTCGTCCCGCTCGCTGCCGACGAAGCGGCGGCCGGTGGTCACGCAGGCGACGGCCGTCGAGCCGGAGCCGGCGAAGGAGTCGAGCACCCGGTCGCCGGGCCTCGTGTGGGTCTCGAGCAGGTACGCGAGCAGCGCCACCGGCTTCTGCGTCGGGTGGACGCCCCCCGGGTCCTTCGGGAACTCCAGGACGTCCCTCGGGTAGCCGGTCATCGTCTGCACGTAGTCGGCCCGGAACGAGTCGCCCCGGACGATCCCCCCGGCCTTCTTCCGGCCGTCGGACCGGACGGGCCGGGCCAGCGGGCGCAGCCCCTGGGGCCGGTAGAGCGGGGCCCGGTCGCAGAAGACGACGACGTCCTCGGTGACCTTCAGGGGCCTCCGCTTCGCGTTGGCGAAGCCGGTCGGGTTCCGCTTCAGCCACTTCCAGGCGAACCGGAATCCCCGGCGGTTCGAGTTGATCAGGTCCGTCGTGAACGGCTGGGCCCCGAAGACGATCGCCGCGCCGCCGGGCTTCAGCACGCGCCGCCACTCGGCCCAGAGCCGGTCGAGCGGGGGGACGGCGTCCCAGGCCAGGTCGGTCGTCCCGTAGGGCGGGTCGGTCAGGACCGCGTCGACCGACCCGTCCGGCAGCCCGGCGAGGACCTCGAAGCAATCGCCGCGTCTCAGGTCAACGGCCGCAGTCCCGTTCATTCGTCGTCGCCCCACCAGTGCGGGTTGTCCACGTCGTAGTGCTCGGCCTCGGCCTCGGCGATCGCCTCCGCCTCCCGGGCCTCGGCCACCTCGCCGGGCTCGCCCGGGCCGCCGGACCAGAAGACGTCGTTGGCCGCGTGCGAGAGGCAGTCGACCTGGTCGTCGTGCGCGGCGTTCGGGAAGCTCAGCAGCTCGGCCTCGAAGGCCCCGAGCCAGGGGGCCTCGGCGGGGAGGAAGACCTGGCCGGACTCCGTCCGCACGATCGCCGTCTGGGCGTTCGAGAGCTTGTCGATCGTCTCGTTGATCCCCCGGACCGCCAGGCCGGGGCGGCGCGTGCCGTCGGCGTCCCGGAAGCCGCGGCGCAGCTCGTGGATGATCGGCAGCCCCAGCCCGTTCGCCCCGAGGGCGAAGTAGGCCGGCCGGTGCCTCAGCTGAACCGGGTGGAAGAGCTTCGCCGGGGTCGAGGTCCGCTCGCGGGCCAGGTCGTAGAGGATCAGGTCCGACTCGGGCGTCACGAGCCAGACGGCGATGACGGTCCAGTCGGCGGTGGTCCGGGTCGAGGCGGCCAGGTCGGCGGTGGCGAAGCGTCGGCAGTGGGCCAGCTTGACGAGCGTCGAGGATCCGTCGGCCCGATGCAGGCGGATCAGGTCCGGCCCCTCGGGCGTCCAGCGGCGGAGCCACTCGGCCTTGAAGGCCAGGCCCTCGCGGGGCCTCGGGCGTTGCTGGTACAGGGCCGAGAAGAAGAACGATCCGATCCGGCGGGCCAGCTTCTTCAGCTTCTTGAGCGGCCGGATCTCGGGGCAGAGGGCCTCGCCGGGCTCGCGCCAGTCGGGCTCGACGGTGCAGCTCGGGGGGAAGCTCGGCCGCTCGTCGGGCCCCTCGGCGATGGCCGGGAAGTTGACGACGTGCCAGCGTTCCAGGTCCTCGGGGTCGCCGTCCGGGTCGGCCGCCTCGGCCGCCTCGATCGCCAGCTGCCAGCCGGCCAGGTCCTCGTCCGACCAGCGGGTGAGGATGACGAGCAACGCCCCCTCGGGGTCGCCGGCGTCGAGGTCCGGCATCTCCCGCGTGATGAACGTCGAGACGTACCAGTCCTTCTGCTTCTCCCGGATGGTGGGGGACAGGGCCTCCTCGGCGTTCTTCAGCGGGTCGTCGATGATGCCGAACCGCCAGCCCTTGCCGGTGATCGGCCCGCCGACGCCGGCGGCCCACATGCCGCCCCCGGCCGGGGTCTCGGCGTGCTTGACCGCCGAGGCGGAGTCCTTGAACGCCCCCCCCGATCGCCGGTAGTTCTCGTGCGCCGCCCGGGCCAGCGTGTAGGCGAGCTCGGCCCCGTAGGAGCAGAGCCCGACCCACTTGTCCGGGAACCGGTAGAGCAGGTAGGCCGGGAAGAGCCGGCTGGCCAGCTCGCTCTTGCCGTGGCGGGGCGGCATGAAGACCATCACCCGCTTCAGCTCGCCGTCGGCGACCCGCTGCAGGACCCCGGCCAGGACGACGCAGTGCCGGAACCAGCGGTAGCCGGGCCGGACCCGGTCGACGAACTGGCGGAAGGAGAGCGGCTTCGGCAGGTACGGGACCAGCTCCGGGGGGAACTCAAGGCCCCGGCGGATCAGCTCCCGCAAACAGGCCCGCTGCTCGGCGGATAAGCTCGTCGTCGCTGAGTTCGGCGAAGCGGTGCTCATGGACGACGCGATCCGGGATTTGCTGGTCCCGCTTCTCCTGCTCCATGTTGAGCCGGTCCATCTCGATCAGGACCTTGGCGGCGGCCACGCGGGTCCGGTTGTCGACGGCCCAGGAGTCGTCGTCGCCGGCGTCGGCGATCCCCTCGGCCCCCCGGGCCTCCACCAGCTTCGTCATCTGCTCGGCGATCGCCGGCCGCTTCTCCGGGTCGATCGGCCAGCGGTCCCGGACCGCCCGGCGGTAGAGGGCCAGGTCGGACCGGCTCGGGGCCTCGTCGTCGGGCTCGTGTTCGTCGCTCATCGCCTGTCGCGGGCCTCGATGATCGGGATGCTCGCCTCGGTCGGGACGTAGATGATCTGCTGGACGTTCCCCCGGTTCAGGGCCTCGGCGAACGCGCCAATGAATTCCTGGTTCCGGTATTCCGGGTATCGCTGCGCGGCCTCGCCGATCAGTTCGATCGCCTCGGCCCGGAGCCGGGCCGCCTCGACCTCCGCCTTCGCCTGCTCGATCATCACCCGCTTCTCCTGCTCCGCGTGCCGGAGCTTCGCGGTGCCGGACATGCCGGCGGTCCACACCCGATAGGCGGGGATGCCGAACGCGAAGGCCGCGCCGATGGCGACGACCAGGGTGAGCAGGATGCAGCCGGCCTTGACTTCCGAATTGGCGTTGGGCTTGGGATTGCTCATGTCTGCTTCAACCTCGTGTCAGGGTTGGGATTCGTGCTCGTCGCTCATGGCTTCGGGGTCCGTCGTCGGGCGAGGGGCGCGAGCAGGTGGAGCGCGGCCAGGCACTGCGGGCCGATCGACGCGACGACGAAGGCGACGACCAGGGCGATGACCTCAAGAACGTTCATTGGCGGGCAGTGCCAGGTAAGACTCGACCGTGCGGTTGATGTGGTCCGTGACGTCGCAGGCCGAATGCTGCGCGTGGGCCGGCTCGAAGCCGCCTTCGGACTCGGGCCCCGGGGTGCTGACGGGCGTCGTCACCCTCCGCTCGGGCCTCCGGATTTCGAAGTTGCGGGGCGAGTCGTCGAAGACGAGGTTGACCCGGGCCGGCGCCCCGGGCTCGGCCCGGCAGTGCTCGGTCCGGATCCGGAGCACGTCCCCGGATCGGTGGACGACCTCGGTCCACTGGCCTTCCTTGCGCTTCAGTACCAACATGCGTCGATCGATCCTCTGTTCGGGTTCAGCGGGTCGGCCCGACGGCCGCCGGGGGTGCCGGTCGGCCGTCGAGCCTCCATGTCGGGGTCCAAGTCGGCGGGCTTTGACTTGCGGGCTTCGGTCAGTCGGTCGGCCGGTCGGGGTACTCGGCGATCAGGTCGAACTGGTAGGTCGAGCCGGGGATCAGTACCTCGAAGGGCACGGCGATCGGGCCGGGGCCCTTGACGGCGGTCCGGCCCTCGACGACGAACTCGCCGGCCTCGGGGTCGTACACCCGGACCAGCAGGGCCTCGGGGGCGACGAGCGAGCCGTCGAACGCCTCGGGGCCGACCCGGGCGGTCAGGTAGACGGTGTCCCCGTCGCGCGTGAGCCCGGACTCGGGGTCGAACGACACCGGCGCGTCGGCCCGGTCAGCCAGCCCGTCGGGAGCCGTCGGGGCCGGCGCGGAGACCTCGGGGAGGTCGGGGGCGAGGAGGCGGTCGGACCAAACGAGGATCTGGCGCATGCGGATTCTGGCCTCGGGGTCTGGGCGTCCGGGACGCGGAGCAAGTAGCTCCCCATCGGCAGCCTGCCGGCCGACGGGGCGGTCAGTTTGGGCGGGGCGAGCCCGGCGGGTCGGCCGGCGTCGGCGTCGGGGCCGGGGCGACGGCGTGGATGGCGGCCAGGGCCTCCCGGATCCGGGCCGACCAGCGGCGGGCCACGGACACCGCGAACGCCAGCCCGGCGGCCATGCCGACGAGCAGGACGCCGACGACCAGGCCGGCGAGGAAGACGAGCACGGTTCCGGCTCCGGGGGGCGAGGGTGAGGGGATCGGGATCGGCAGCGGGGGCAGCGGGATCGGCGGATCCCACGGGCTCGGCTCCGGCTCCCGGCCGATCAGCCGGTTGATCTGCCTCAGCAGCTCGGTGAGGGCGACCAGGCCCCGCCAGGCGATCCGCCGGTCGGGGCCCATGAGGATCGCGTAGGTGCCGCCCGGGTAATGTTGCTTGAAGCCCCGGTCGAGCCTCGGGTCGTCGGGCTCGTACCGGGCGACGTTGATCAGCGTCTTCACGTCGTCGGGGATCTGGCCCTCGACCTGCTCGGTCTCGCCGTCGGGGCCGATCAGGACCAGCCAGGGCGACCCCGAGGTGTTGGGCATCCGGTCGTCGCCGTGCCGGGCCAGGGTCGAGAGGGCGAACTCTCGGGCCCTCGGGCCGCTCGCCCGCCAGCCCGACTCGGTCCCCATCTTCGAGCGGTCGACGCCGGTCAGCGGGACGGGCCGGGCGGCGGCGGCGGGGCCCTCCACGGGCCTCAGGCGCAGCTCGTCGGCCTCCCCGGCCGGGGCGGGGGCCGGGGGGGACACGAGCAGGACGGCGATCAGGACGGCCGGTCGACCGATCATGGCAGGGGCTCCGGGGGCTGCGGCGTCCCCGAGAAGAAGATGATGGCCCAGACCTGGTAGGGGCCACGGCTCGACCAGCTCGACCGGACCTCGAACTCGGCCCGAGGTATCCACTCGAATCGATCTTCGCCAATGTGGTTATTGTCGAGGACGCAGACCCACTCCTCGCCGAAGTGGGGCACGTTGACCATGTGGTCCATCTGGTACCCGAGTTCCGGGTACCGCTCGGAGTAGCCGAGCGAGACGCAGGGCAGCAGCCCCTCCCGGGAGGCCCGCTCCAGCAGCGGGAAGGCCTCGGGGCCCTCGACGTGCAGGTACTCGATCCCGTGGTCCGGGCCGAGCATCGCTTCCAGGACCCGGTCGACCTTCTCCGGCCAGCCGCCCCCGGGGTGCCTCGTCATCCACTCCAGGACGCGGTCGAGTCCCTCGATCCCCTGGTAATCAGCCGCGTGGGCGATCGAGGCGAAGACGCAGAGCCCCGCCCCGTCCGTCCCCGCCAGGTTCCGGCGGTGCATCGACCCGGGCGGGGCGTTGCGGGCCGTGATCCCCGCGTGATGCCTGGAGCCCTCGACCGCCGCCCCGTGCGTCGGCCTCCCCGCCGGCTGCTGGGGCTTCGACCCCGCCGGCGTCGAGGCCAAGAGCAGCCCAAACACACAGGCCAGGGCCGTCCGTCGGATTCGCGTGGCGGTCACTCGTCAGCTCGCCCTGGGGTTCGTGGTCGGGCACCAGGTGGGGCAGGTTCGGGACGAAGGGGGCCGGGGCCGCATCGGGCGCCGGTTCGACGCCGGGTCCCGGCAGATTCGCCGCGGTCTCGACGGCGACTTGCAGCAGGGCGATGAAGACGGCGAAGGCGACCAGGCCGACGAGCATGCCCCGGGCGATGCAGACCAGGACCGACGGCTCGTCGATCCGCGTCGTCACGATCAGGTCAAGGGGTCCGGTATCGGGCGTCGTTCGTTCTCGGCTCACGTCTGGGCTCTCAACCGCGGGATCGGCCCCTGGCTAGGGCCGGGACAGGGCGGCCGAGACGACCTCGGCCTTGTCGGGGTCGGCGAGCAGCCGGGCGAGGTGGCCGCGGTAGGCCTCCCACTCGGCCGGGGTGACGAACTCCGAGCAGGCCGGGGCCGACTCGAAGATCGGCAAGTAATTGATCTTGTACGGCTCGCACTCCCGGGCCACCGGCAGCACGATCGGGGGTCGGCTCCGGCACTCGCCGGACGGGGGGACGGCGAAGCGTCGGGCGTAGTGGCCACACTCGCCGCACGTCCTCAGCCGGTAATCGGACGCCTCGGGGACGGCCGGGCCGTCGTCGACGGCCTCGGGGTCGGTCGTCTCGTCGCTCACGGGGTCGGGCCTCGTCGTTGGGTCTCGGGCACGGATCGGTTCCGGGGCCGGCCGGCCTTGCGGTCGGGCCCGGCCAGGGCCTCGGCGTCGGCCCCGAGCATCACGAGCGATTCGAGGTGGATGGAGGCGATCCGGGGGGCCGAGAGCCCCAGCGCCCGGCCCGCCTCGGCCTGCGAGAACCCGTCGAGGTAGATCAGCCGCAGCGCCCGGCGGTGGCCGGGGGGGAGCTTGCGGAGGTGGGCGTCGAGGTCCTCGGCGCGGCCCAGCTCGTCGGCGACCGGCGGGCGGTGGTCGACCGCCTCGGCGACGATCGAGCCCCCGGCCGCCCGGTCGCGGCGGAGGTCGAGCTCGGGGGCCTCGTGCTTCGTCCGCCTGATCCGCTCCCGGCGGACGTCGCGGAGCTTGCCGAGGATCTTGAGGGCGGAGAAGGTGCCGAACCGGATCCGTCGGCCCGGGTCGAAGTCGCGGGCGGCCTCGACCAGGCCGAGGCAGGCGGCCGACTCGAACTCCTCCCACTCGTCGGGGTACTGCTCCTTGAACGGCCTGGCCAGCGCCCGGGCGAAGGCCAGGTGCTCGGCGGCCAGCTCCCGGGCCGGGGCGGTCAGTCGGGCGACGGGGCGGGCCACGCCTCGGGCTCCTCGTCGTCCGCCGGTCGGCCGAGCAGCCCCCGGGCCTCGGCCCGGTTCGACCGGAGCCGGGCGAGCAGGGCCGACCGGCGGTCCCGGAGCCGCAGGATCCGGGCGAACGCCAGCGGGGGGTTGCACCCCGGGCGGGCCAGCTCCGCCCAGGCCGACCGGGCCTTCGAGCGGTTCGAGTCGAGCTCCGCGAGCAGCCGCTCGCCCTCGCCGACCAGGGCGAGCAGGCGGCGGTAATCGATCGGCCGGGCCGGCCCGGCCGTCGTCGTCGTCGTCGGGTCCATCAAGGCCGCCTCCGTGGTCTCCGGGGGTCGATGCCGGGCTCGGCGCCGGCCCTCGCCAGCAGCTCGGCCAGCGGGATCAGGCCCGATCGGTAGAGGGCGAAGGACCGCTCGATCAGCGAGGCGAGCCCGGCGTCGCCGCGGTCCCGGGCGTCGCAGAGGGCCAGGCAGGCCGGCCCCTCGGGCTTCCGGGCGATCGCCAGGCGCTCCTTGGCGGTCAGCCTCGTCCGGCCCCGGGGCACCGGCCTCGGCTTCGCCGGCCTCGGCCGCGTCCCGCGCCGGATCGCCGCCCGGTTGCCCGGCGAGACGGCCCGGCAGCCCAGGCAGACGAACGGGTCGCCGTCCCTGATCCCGGTCCCCTCGAGCACCTCTCCCCGGCCGTCGCGACGGGCCTTGCAGACCGAGCAGACGCGCCCGGACCCGGTCGCCTCGATCGGCTCGGTGTCCTGGCGCTCGTGGGCCGGCGTCCAGCAGGGGTCGGCCCCCATCAGGGGGTGCACCCTCGGGTCCAGCGGGCGGGCCCGGAGGTCCCAGGCCGACTCGTCGGCCAGCGTCACCCCGACGACCGCGTCGAGCAGCTCCCGGGTCGTCTCCCGGGATCCGCGGCCCATCAGTCGGCCCCCCCGGCCCCCCGGAGGAAGGCGTGGGCGAGCCTCCGGATCCGGGCCCGGCTCTTGAAGATCACCCGCTCGGTCACGTCCAGGGCGGCGGCCAGCTCGGCGGCCGACATCCCCTCCCGGGTCATCACCGCGACCACCCGGTCCCGGAACGCCCGGCAGTCCTCCCTCGAATACGAGCGCCGCCCCGGCCCCCCCAGGGCCAGGCGGGACGGACGCTCCCCGAGATCGCCGTCGTAGGCGGCCCTCGCGGCAATCATGGTGCTGGCTCCTCGTCGAGAAACCGGCCGTCATCGGCCGGATCGGAATCGGCTCGGCGTCGCATCGAGCGACGAGGCGGGGTCGTCGGCGTCCCCGCGTCGGCCGGTATGTAAGGTCGTCGGCGGGCCGCCTGAACAAAGCACCCCGGTCGCACGCCATAATCGGCAGTCGAGGGCCGGGGTTAGGGAAATCGTGCGGCCTGAACGCAAGCATATCCCCGCGCGTTTCCGGCCGACAAGTCGACGCCCGCCGGGCCTTCGGGCGGGCCCCTGAACGCACGGCCCCCCGGGATGCCCGCAAGCCCTCATGCGGCCTAGTTTTGCGCGATCGGGCCGGGGCGATCGGTTCGGTCGGGCCGCAGACGGGTTCATGGGGGCCGATCGGCCCCGGCCGTCCGGGGCCCGGATCCGGCCCGCGCCGGTCGGCGCGGGCCGGGGGGGGGCCCCCCCGGCCCATCGGCCCGGGGCCCCGGCCGCATCGGCCCCGGCCCATCGGCCCGACGGCCGGCCCATCGGCCCCGGCCCATCGGCCGGCCGATGCGGGGTCCGCCGCGGGAAACGAAGGGGAGGACGGCCGTTGAAGTGCGTCGCGTATCTCAGGGTCTCGACCGAGGAGCAGGCCGCCGACGGCGTCTCCCTCGACGCCCAGCGCGCGAAGGTCGAGGGGTACGCCCGGCTCTACGGCCTCGACCTGGCGGCTATCGAGGTCGACGCCGGCGTCTCGGCCAAGTCCCTCGACCGCCCCGGCCTGGCCCGGGCGCTCGGGATGCTCGACCGGGGCGAGGCCGACGGGCTGCTGATCGCCAAGATCGACCGCCTCTCGCGGTCGGTCGCCGACTGGAACCGCCTGATCGACGCCTACTTCGGGGAGCGCCCCGGCAAGCAGCTCTGGTCGGTCGCCGACGCGATCGACACCCGGACCTCGGCCGGCCGGCTCGTCCTGAACGTCCTGATGTCCGTCGCCCAGTGGGAGCGGGAGACGATCGCCGAGCGGACCCGCGACGCCATGGCCCACAAGCGGTCGAAGGGGGAGCGGGTCGGGCAGGTCCCCTACGGGAAACGGCTCGACGCCGACGGCGTGACGCTCCTGGACGACGACGAGGAGCAACTCCTCCTCGCCCGGATCCGCCTCTGGTCCGGGGAGGGCCTCTCGTGCCGCGGGATCGCCGCCAAGCTGAACGTCCTGGGGGTCCCGGCCAAGAACGGCGGCCGATGGTCCAAGACCACCATCGGCAGAATCATCCGAAGAAAGGCATAACGCGATGGCGAAGACGAAGGCGGCCCCGACGGCCGCATCCCTCGGCGACCAGCTCCGCGCGGCGATCGCCGACCGGGGGCTCTCCGGCGCCGAGGTCGCGCGGATGGCCGGCGTCGACCCCCGGATCGTCGGCCGGTTCCTCGCCGGCAGACGCGACCTGTACCTGGCCACCGCCGACCGGATCGCCCGGGCCCTCGGCCTCCGCCTCAGATGATCCGATCAACGCGCGATCGCATTGACATCTCCCTTGACCGGTACGATAATCGTACCGGATCGGTACGATTTCCGTACCGGGTCGAGCAGGAGTGGATGCGATGAATGCGAAAGCGATCCCGGGGCCGGACGCCCGGCACGCCCGCCGGTCGGAGTGGGGGGCCCAGATCCGGCTCAGCCGCGAGAACGCCCGGATCACCCGGGCCGACCTGGCGAAGCGCCTCGGCGCCTCGGCCGAGTCGCTCCGGGCCTGGGAGTCCGGCCGGCGCGGCCTCGGCCTCGTCATGAGGAGGAAGCTCTGCGCCGAGCTGGGCATCCCCCCGTACCTGCTCGACGCCGACCGGGACCACTGCCCGCACTGCCGGCGGCCCTGGCACGCCTGAGCGCCGCGTTGCGCCCGGCGCGGCCCGACGCTACAATCGCGGGGCCGGCCTCGTCGGCCGGCCCAGGCAGGCGCTCCGACCGGCCCGGGAATGTGAGTTTCGGCGTGGGGCCCCGGGGGATCACCCCGGGGCCCCGCGTCGTTACGAGAGGAAACGCCCCCGGGGGCGTCCCCCCGGGGGCGTGGCCGCGGCGCTTCGCGGGGCCGATCGCATGAGGAGGCGATCGAGTCATCATCGCTCGATCGCCCTGACGACGGAGGCGGCGGGCGTGATCGCCGAGGGCTCGGCGATCGATCGGCGTTATAGCGCCCCCGGTCGGGCCCGTCAAGCGCGGATCGGCCCGCCCCCTCCCCGGTAAGGCAAACGGTCGTATCCCTTACCGATGGGCGGCAAAAGTGCATCCCGGCCATTTCCCGGGCTTGCGCCGGGCAAGGAACTCGGGTAAGAATTCAACGTCAAGGCGATGGGGCCGACGACGGGTTCCCTTACCGATCGAGTGACGCATGAATATTGGTTATGCCCGAGTCTCCACGGTCGACCAGGTCCTCGACCTCCAGCGCGACGCGCTGACCTCGGCCGGGTGCGAGCGGATCGTCGAGGACACGGCGAGCGGGGCCCGGGCCAGGCGCGACGGCCTCGACCGCCTCCGCGAGCAGCTCCGCCCCGGCGACGTCCTCGTCGTCTGGCGCCTCGACCGCCTCGGCCGGACGCTCCGCCACCTGATCGACCTGGTCGGCGAGCTGGAGGCCGCCGGCGTCGGCTTCCGCTCCCTCACCGAGGCGATCGACACCACGACGCCGGGCGGCAAGCTCATCTTCCACATCTTCGGCGCGTTGGCCGAATTCGAGCGGAACCTCATCCGCGAGCGGACCATGGCCGGCCTGGAGGCGGCCCGGGCCCGGGGCCGCAAGGGGGGACGACGCGAGAAGCTCGACGCCAAGCGGAGGCGGTTCGCCGTCGACCTCTACCACGCCAGGACGCACACCGTCGCCCAGATCTGCGAGGCCGTGGGGATCAGCAAGCCGACGCTCTACGAGTACGTGCGGAAGGCCCCCATGCCGGACGGCCGATTATCGATGCGCGCTGACGTGAAGGGAGAATCATCATGACCGAGGTGCAGACCGCCCGCGAGCGTTGCCGGGCGTGCGGCTACGAGATGGACCACGCGACCGGGGCCGGGCACGGCGGCATCCCCGGGCCGGGGGACCTCTCCCTCTGCCTCAATTGCGGCGAGCTGTCGGTCTTCACGCCGGGCATGAGGCGGCGATCGCCCACGGCCGAGGAGCTGGACCGGATCAGGGCCTCCCGGGCCTGGGACGACATCGTCGAGGCCCGGGCCCGGATCGCCGAGCGGGGGGCGATCAGGTGAACGCCGACGAGTGGGGCCGATACGAGGTCGAGTGGTGGGCCTGGCCGGCCGGGGCCCGGATCGCGAGCCGGGGCGTGGTCGAGATCCCGGCCCGCGACGAGGAGGACGCCGTCCGGGCCGCCCTGGCCCGCTGGCCGTCGATCCACGTCGAGCGGGTCACGAGGATCGACGTCATGCGGCGGTAGGATGCCGATATGTGACGGGCGATGAGACGCCGGCGTGTACGGAGGTCGTGTGTACAAGACCGGCGTCTCGACGCTCAGCCGCGAGAGCCTCCGAGATCGTGCGTGCCGGGCGGGAGGAGCTTGCCCCTCAATGCTTTCTCGATCCCGTCGAGGATCCAGGAATCCCTGGCCATCAACGCCTCGGTCCGTCGCTTGAACTCCTCATCACCTCCCTCATCCGCGAGTTCGATGACATCGCAGGAGATTCGCGGGAGGGAAGCCGCGGCGGCGGTGATGCTGATCATGTAGACCACTTCGTTCGCGCAGGCCCCCAGGTGATATCACTGCCTCCGCACTTTCGGACCCTTGGGCACCGTGTATGTCATCAGGCCGTCCACCATCCAGCGTCCCTTCATAATTTCCCATTTCGATCCTTCTATCCCCTTCGGCTTTGTCGCCTCATTCGCCGCCCGGAAAAGGTGGCCGATGACCCGGTCGAGCCTCGCCTCGACCGAAGTGCGGGCCACCTCCATCGCGTCGTCGGCGGACTTGCGGAATGCCCCCACCGCCAGGGCGAACTGTTCGGCGCGGAGTCTCGCCTCCGCTCGGGCCTGTTCGAGATTGGCCTGGTCGATCGACGCCCGCGTAAGCGCCGTGCCCAGTCGCTCCTCGGATTCGTGCTTGAGGCGTTCGAGCTCGGCCACCTTGTTCGCCCAGGCTCGGTGATCGTTGGCGATCCGATCATGGGCCTCGCTCGTGACCACCTTGATGGCTTTGAGCAGCATGTCCGCCCCCCCGCCCTCCATCTCGTCGGGGTCGGTTCCGACATCCTCGGCCTCGTCGGCCTCCCACTTTCGAGAGCTCGACGATCGGCCGATCCCGAGGCCGAACAAGAAGGCGGCGACGACCCCGAGGACAAAGGCGACGACCGATGCCCATAATGGGACGGGGCTCGACGCGGAGCTCACCAGCGTGCCCCACGCCCCGGGATGATCCAGGAAGAATGCCACGATCCCGAGGATGACACCGGCCGAGGAAATGGCCGTGATGATCTTCGCCGGGAGCGAACGAAACCAAGGAAAGATCAACACGAGATTCCAACCCCATGAGATTCGAACTGGCGGCCAGTTGGGTGCTGTGCGTCGTCGGCACCGTCTACTTCTTCCTGATGGGCAACAGCCTCGGCACCTCGGTCCACGCCATCCTCCTGGGGATCGTCTCGGCCATGCTAAATGGCGACCTTCGCCCATCACCGCGGCGTTGATGGATCGAACTACCTCAACCCGAGCTGATCCCTCGCATAGGAGACGAGCAATTCCTTTAGGACACCTAGGGTCACTTCGCCGGCGACGACCCGGGCCTTCCTCCATCTCGTTTCGTCCCGGGCGGCGTCGAGGAAGTCGTGGCCTGCGAACGTCAAATGTGAAATGCGCCCCCAGGGCGCGGATGGTCCACCTTCCTCACCTTCATCTTCGTCGTCTTCGCAGAAATCTCGGATCGTCCCGTCAACGAGTCCGGCATCGATCATGAGATAGGCGTGATACCCGACCTGCGTATCCGAGTATCCTTCGATCTCCAGCGGGTACGAGGCATAGCCCCCCTCCTCAGCCTCGATGGCCAGGAGGATCTTCCGGATCAGGTCCATGTCCCGCTTCATTCTGTTCCTCCAAGCTCTTGACGCATCCGGGTCCGCTGGACCTCGGCGAGCTTTCGCTGAGTCACGTACCAGGATTGCCCCGCGAGGACGTCCTCGATCGAATCGTGGCCGTAGGCGACCCCCACGAAGCCGAGCAGCTCGTCGCGTTGGTCGACGTCGAGGTACCGGGTCAGCGGGCCGAGGTGGATGATCGCCTCGTCGGCCTGGCCGACGATCTTCAACGGTTCGAAGGGGACCGAGAACACGATTTCTTCGACGACCGTGCCGGAGTCGATCGGCCGGGAATCGTATCCTATTCGCTGGAAGCGGATCGTTTCACTCTCGCCCCTCGCATTCGCCGTCACGATCAGTTCGTCGGCCTGGGAGAGTATCGGCCGAGCGCCTTCCCTGGTGACCATGAGGCTCGCCCTGGGGCCGTACCGTTGGGGATTCACGCCGTCGCCCGAGGCGATGAAGTCGAACCGCTCCCCTCCCTCCGTGAAATGGGGCTCGATCCGGGTGTGGATCGTCGACTGGTCGGTTTCGGGGTCGTAATGGAGGTTCAAGCGACTCGGGGTGAGGGCGCCGGGTTCGCTGCCCTCGGCGACTTCGACGGGATCGTCTCCCCCGGGGCTCGGCGCCACGCCATCAGGTCGTAGACTGGTCGATGACGTGACGTAGGGGATCGTTAGCAAGACGGCCGCCGTTGTCGATACGACGGCGATCGCCCAGGCGATTCTCGAACTAAGGCGTCTTTGTCTGTCCGACATGGCGACCCTCATCAATATCCGGGCTCTCGGCATGCCATCCGGGGGTGGGCTTGGCCGGCGGAAGCCTCCTCCGGCTTGCGCCGTCTCGGAACCAAGCCGCGACCGGCCCCGGGATGCGTGGCGGGATCAAGGTTGGCCGTTAATGGATGAGCCGGGATCGTTCGCGAACTCCCCTTCGGAGGCGTTCCAGAGCCCGAGGCCCTCCTCGCGGGCCCGGAACGACCCGGTCGTCATCTCAGCGCCCCCCCTCCGGGTAATCGACCTCGTAGGTGGCCATGGCCAGCGCGGCGGCATCGGGGAACGTCAGCCCCTCGAATCGATGTCGGCCCATGTATTCCAGGAACTTGATCTCGGTGATCCCCCGTTCTTCGCCGAACATCAGCGCGACGCTGGCCACCCGTTTGCGGGATTCGTCCGTCGCCGGCAGGTCGTAATCCCGCAACAGGGCCTCGATCGCCCGTTCGATCCGGGCCGGCGGCGGGTTGCCCTTGAACAGCTCCGAGAGCACCGGATAGACGCCCCGCCGGTCCATCTCGTCGGCGATCGTCGCCCCGCCCGCCGCCGGCCGGGCCGGCCGCACCGCCGGGGGCCCGGCCGCCCGGCGATCGTCCGGGGCGAGGAGCGCCGAGGAGACGACGAGCACGACGAGCCCGGCGACGCCGATCCCCAGGCATCCCACGCACCCGGAGCAGCCGATCGGCCGGTTCCAGAACGCCCGACGCGGCGAGGGCGACGGGCGGATCGGCCGGACGGTGATCGCGCCGCCGCCGGCCGCCGCGTCGGGCCGGACCGCCCGGGGGTCGTCGATGAAGACCGGCGAACCGCACTTCGGGCAGGTGCCCGTCTTGCCCGCGAAGCGATCGGGGACGGACGCCTCCCACCCGCACCGACAGCGCACATCAATCGGCATAACTACACGCTACCTCCCGGGCCGCTCATGGCCCCTCGCCTAACGCTTCGGCGGTGGGTCGAATTCGAGCACCTTCGCATAATGGGTGATGGCCTGATCAACCAGGGTCGCGGCGGGCATCCTGGCGTGCTCGGCGAAGCTATTCAGCCATTCCCGCCATTGCTCGGAACCGCGCAGTGAAACCACGTTGCGCCGGGGTTCGGCGACCTTGGGGCGGCCCTTCGCCCTAGGACGTTTCGCTCGTGGTGAATCGCCTTCGTCGGCGGGCTTCGTTCTCGCCATCAACGCAGCTCCGTCAGTCCCGATCATCGGCCTCTCCCTTTATGTGTAACGCGCAACGATAGGCGCCGCCTAGCTACTGTCTCTACGTACATCTTATGAGACTAGGCGAAAAATAGTCAACCTTGCGTTGACTCGCAATCTAGTTTTCGCCTATACTTAAATCGTCGAGGGCAACACCGCCCCGACGGACCCCGAACCCGGAGACGCACGATGACCATCGCCGCGCTGAACCGAGTCGCCGAGCTCCAGGAGCGACGCGACGAGCTGGCCGCCCGCCTCGGCCGGGCCGAACGCCGCAACGATCCGAAGGCCGCCGGGGACTACAGGCTCGCCCTGGCCGAGGTCCGGCGCGAGCTGGACCGGCTGACCGAGGCCGAGAGCAACTGACCGCGCATGAGGAGGGCCCCCGGGGACTGGAACTCCCCGAGGGCCCGGGTGGACCTTCCCGCATCCTGAACGATTGGAGATGATCCGATGGAGATCCTGACCGACCGCGACACGTTCGTCAAGCTGATCGACTCGCCCGAGGCCCGGTTCGAGGCCTTCAAGGCGGCCCGGGCCTCGGCCGAGGCCGAGGAATGCACCCTCGACCATGCGGAACGCCACGGGCCGACCGAGTTCGACCTGGCCGAGTATGCCCGCTGGCTCCGGGAGGCCGGCGCCGAGGGCCACGCCCAGGACGAGCCGACGCCCGTCGAGGTCCTCGAGGCCGACCGGGGGCTCGCCCCCTGGTGGGTCACGATGCCCGAGAGCGACGAGCTGGACACCCCCTACACGATCGCCGACCACAGCGTCACGGTCATGCGGGGGACGGCCGTCCTGCACTCGACCCGGCCGGACACCCCGGCCGGCCGGGGCCAGACCGCCTCGGAGCGTTGGATCGCCGAGGGCCGGGGCGTCAGGGGCCGCGCCTCCCGCGTGCTCCGGGACGACGACATGCCGCACTACCGTCGCCCCTGCGGGTGCTGACCTCCTCCCCGCCCCACCCCCGGCCCGCCCGGCCACGCCCGGGCGGGCCGGCATCCCGCCGACGATCGTCAGGAGCACTCCCGTGAACGAATCCGCGCAATCGCATCCCCCAATGACTCATGCCTCGGCCCTCGACTGGTGCGCCTCCCGCCGCCCGGACGCCGGCGTCCCGAAATCCGGGTGCCCGGGCACGCTCCGGCTGACCGGGACGCACCGGCTCCCCGGTGCCGCCCCCCCCGAGGCCGAGGTCGCCGTGCTGGTCTGCCGCCGATGCGGCGTCGAGCTGGCCGTCGGCCGGGGCCTCACTCCCGAGTCCAGGATCCTCGCCCCGGGCCTGCACGGCCGCCTGCTCTGGATCAGCACGCCCGGCGGGGGCTTCGACTTCGTCGACCCCGAGTTCACCCACCTGGCCCGAGGTGACGACGAAGGGGACGCCCCGCCGGGGCCGGGGCCCGGCCCCGATGAGGACGCCCGACGGGCCTCCGAGCTGGCCGAGGCGATGGAGGACCTCCGCCGATCGGGGGCCGAGATCGCGGGCCTGGCCCGGGGCCTCATCGACCGGGTCGACCGCCAGGGCGAGGCGCTGGGCCGCCTGCATGGCCTGATCCGGTCCGGCGGGCCAGGCTAGGCGCGAGCGCGCCCGATCAGGCCGCGCGGCCGGCGCCTCGATTGGCGCCGCACGCGGGGTCGGGTAGCTTTGGAGGCGACGCCGGGCACTGCGCCCATGCTCGCCCGGCGTCGTCGTCCCGGGGCGATCGGTCGGGGTCGTCAGGCCCGAGCGTCGCCCCCCCCATGGATCCGTTTCGATCCGGCCGGGCGGTCCGGCCGGGGATGCGAGTTCGGCGGGGTCGTCAATCCCGCCGGAGATGCATCCGAGTCCCGATGGCTTTCGTGGCGTCCACCCATCTCGGCCAGAGTCCGGGTGTCTGCCGCTCGAACGGAAACAGTCTCTGATGTCCGCATCACGATCCGCCCGACGGCCCGAGGGGCCGGGCGTTCGCCGTCCGTCTCGCGATGGACATCTTACCACCGATCGACGCGAGGACAAGGGTAAACTCCCGCCCCGTCGGCACCAGACGCACCCCGATTTCCCGGCCCCCGAGCCCCTTCCGCTCTTCGACGCGGTCCCCCGCCCCGCCCCTCCCGTCGTCGAGTGGCTCCGCGGGACCGGCACGGCGGTCGAGTACGTCGACGTCCAGGGCGTGCCGCACCGGGCCGAGCCGGTGTTGCGCGAGCCGGGGGACGAGGCACGGGCGATCGTCCTGCTGACCCCCCCCGGGGGCCATCCCGACGGCCCGGCGACCGTGGCCGACTGCGGCGTCTGGTACGAGTGCGATTGCGCCGAATATCGCCGCGACTGGCAATGCCGGCACATCTTCGCCCTGATCCGGGTCGGCCGGCTGACGGACCCGCTGGCCGCCTCGAGGGGCCGGGACGGGCGGCCGAAGGGGGGTGCGTCGTGCTAGCCGACCGCCGCCCGCCGAACCCGCTGACGGCCGCCTACCCGACCGACGGCCTTTCCCTGGGGGCGGCCGTCCGGCCGATCCCGCCCCGGGTCGCCGGCCTGCGCGACGCCGCGACGGGCGATCCCCGGGTGGTCCTCGTCGAGGACGGCCCCGGCCCCCGGCCGCTCGTCCCGGGGACCTGGATGAAGCTCCCCGCGGACCACGACCACGACTACGACTGGGGCCGCGACAACCCCGGGGCCCGCCTGCTCGCCTTCGAGCTGCTCGCCGAGCTGCTCGGCGTGGAGCCCGCGCGGTCCTTGCGTCGACGCTTCCTCCGGGAGCACGTCATCCGCTGGCCCCGCGACCGCTGGGCGATGCAGACGATCGACCTCATGGACTGGGCCCTCGGCCTCGGAGGGCCGTCGTCATGAGCGCCGTCCTCCAGTTCCCCGACGTGGCCCGATCCCCCGCCCCCGTCCGTCGCCGATCGGCCGCGCGTTTCCGCGATCACAGCGCGCAGATCCGGAGGCACGCCGGCCTCTCGGCCGAGGCGAAGAACGTCTATGCCTCGCTGGAATCCTACCTCTGGGAGGGCGAATTCGCCTGCTGGCCGAGCGATGAAGGGCTCGAGCGGGACAATGGACGGATCCCCCACAGGACCCTCCATACCTCGCTGAGTAGCCTGGAACGCGAGGGGGCCATCGTCCGATTGTCCCTCCGCGCCTTCCGGGCCTGGCTCGACCAAGTGGGACTTCGCGAGTCCGACGTGGCCCCCAATCTCCGTCGCTCGCGTCACGTCCGTCGGGTCGTCATCCTGCTCGGTTACCTCCCCGAGGGCGTCGAGCCTCCCGAGCGAATGCGAGCCCCGGGCGCGCCGCCGGGAGCACTTCCAGGCGCGCCGCCGGCGGCGCGCCCAATGCTGGGCGCGCCGCCGGGAGCACTTCCAGGCGCGCCGCCGGCGGCGCGCTCCCCCGCACCCCCTTATAAGGATGACCCAGATCCAGTGAACCAAGACGTTAACGTTAACGGGAACGGGATTCTCGATCGGGAGGAACCGGGGACGGGGGGACCGCTGGATCGACCTCCTCCGGACCCGCACCGAGCCTACCGGGCCGCGAAGCTCCGGAAGCGGCTGGGGGAGTCCGCGGTCCTGATCCGCCCGGCCGCCGACGGCTCCGGGGTGGAGACCTACCCGAACCCGACCGCCGCGCCGGGCTACTACGAGGCGATCGGCCGCCCGCTGGTCGAGGACATGCAGCACGAGTTGAGGGACCTCGTCCCCGAATTGCTCGACCTGCTCCGGGCCGCGCCCCCGCCGTCATCGCCGCCGGATCGCCGCGCCGGGGGAGACAGGGCGGCCCGTGAGGCGATCCGCGACCTCGCCGGCTCGGATGGCCCGAAGCCCCTGGCGAAGGCCGTGGAGGCGATCCTGGGGCTCCTGGGGGATCACAAACCCGAGACGCGGACGTTCCTCACCGGGGCCCTCGGCGAGGTCCAACGCGGAGACCTGGCCCCCTTCGGCGTCACGGCCGAGGCCGTCGCCGGCGTCCTGGCCGATGCCCGGGCTCCCGGCGTCCGCGAGCCGGCCAGGCTGTTCGTCCGGGCGCTCGGCGGCCTCCTGCGATCGGCCCAGGCCGCGCAGAAAAAACCGCCGGGCGCTCTCGGCCAAGAGTCCACGCCCGGCGGCCGGAAACAGGAGATGCCGCGATGAACCCACGCCGAAGCATGAGACTCATCGCCGCCGCGGGTTGTCAAGCCACGGCGCGGCCGGCCGCGGGTTGTCACGCCGGGCCGGCCAGTGGAGCGGAAGGGGATCGAACCCTCAACCTCAGCATTGCGAATGCAAGCGCTGATGAATGTCCGCTCCGGGCCGCGGATCGCAACTTCGTCCCTGGAGGAGCGACACCGCCCAGGGACGGGCTCCTCGTCACGGAGAATCCCGACGATGCCGCGACTCTCTTGGGAACGATTCCGCGAGGAGGTCCTCGCGCTGTACGAACCGCCGGCGCGGTCGAAGAACAGCTGGTTCAAGGCCCGCCAGGTCCTCGACCTGATCGGCGGGCTGGGCATCCGGGATACGCACGGATTGACGCCGGCGACGATCAACCAATTCATCCGGGTCAATCCCTCCTGGAGGCCGGAGACCGTAAGGGGCTTGCTGGCCTACCTCAAGGCGATCTGCCGGTACGCGGCGGCCTGCGGCTACGTCCCGCGCGACCCGTTCTCGGCGCGATCCGCCTGGATGACCGCCCCGGCTTGCGGGGACGGGGAACTCGACGACGGGGACGGCGACGCCCGGAGGGGACGTCCGCTCTCGGCGCAGGCCGTCGCCGCGCTTTTGGCCCACCTCCGGGGGAGGTCGGCGAGCTGGACGGGCGGGAGGATCTACGCCCTCACGGCGACGGTCGCGTACACCGGGCTCCGCCGGAACGAGGCCATCTGCCGGGCCGTCGCGGATTTCGACCTCGAGGCCAGGCTGATCCGGGTCCGGGCCCGGAGACGCCGGCTGAAGACGAGGGCGTCGGAGGCCCCGGTGCCGATCCCGGACGCCCTGGCCCCGATCCTGACGGCCTGGCTCCCGAGGGCGGGCTGCGCCTGGGCGTTCCCGGGCGTCCGGAAGCTCGGGCCGTGGACGGGGGGGCCGTACGGGGCCCGGGCGCTCGACGAGCTGAGGGCCGCCGGGGAGGCGTCGGGCGTCGGGCCGGTCAACTTCCTCTCGCTGAGGCACACCTGGGCGACGCAGGCCGAGGCGTGGGGCCTCGGAGAGTTGATGGTCCAGCGCGTCCTCCGGCACGCCCGGCCGACCACGCAGCGGCACTACCGCCACGCCGACGCGGCCAATATGGTCGCCGCGGTCCGGGCGATCGACTTCGATCCCGCCGCCTGAGGGGATCAGGCGACGACGCCCAGGGGCGGGGCCTCCCCGGCTCCCGCCGGGCAATCCCTCCCCTCCCGGTCGCGATCGGGCCCCCCGCGGTCGCTGACGACGTACCGGGTCAGGTGGCGATCGACCAGTTCGGCGAGGACGTCGCCCCGCTCCCGGCCGGTCACGGCGCAGTGGACGTCGAGGCGCCGGAGCGTCCCCTCGTCCCAGGTGATCGAGGTGCGGATGCGTCGACGCGAGGGGGCGGCCTTGCGCCTCCTCCCGCCCCCGCCGCGGCGATCCTGGCGTTTAGGCTCCATGGCGATCCTCCTCGGGCGTGTCATGGCCCCCTCGCGGCCCTGGCCTGCCGCGGACGCGCGCGGGCGCGCAGGGTCTCGGATCGGCCGACGGCGGGGGCGTGCTTGAACGCTTCGGGGAGGGACTCATCGGAAGATCGGATCGGGCTGCCGAGGCGCGTCGATCCGATTGCGACGTCACGGACGATGGTCGGGCCGCCGGCCCGGGGGATCCCGCGGGTCGGGAAAGGGCGGGGGCCGTCGCCGGCGGCGATCCCCGGGCTCCGGGCCGGCCGACGGCGGGGCAGGGGAGGTGCCCGATGATCCCCGCCGCCCCGATCGCGCCGAGGCAGTACGCGCTGGCCCTGGTGGCCGAGGGCCCGCGCGGCGACCGCGTCCTCGGGTACGTGGCGTCCCCCCAGTTGCGGTACCGGGCCACGGCCCTCTCGCCGGCCGAGGCGGGCAAGTGGTCGACGCTGGGCGACCTCACCTGCTGGCTGCTCGCGGAGGCCCCGAAGCTCAGCGAACAGCCCTGCCGGGCCATGCGGGCCCTGGGGGTGTTCTGCCGCGTCGAGCCGGTCGGCCTGGTGACGGCCGGGGGAGGGGCGTCATGAGGCGAGGTCCCCGACCCGATCCCGATCCGCTCTGGGCGGTCTACCTCGTCCCCCGTCGCCTCGGCGGCCGGATGGCGGCATTGGCCGACCCGGGCTCGGGCCGGAGGACGACGTCCGTCCTGCGCCACGTCGCCCTCTTCCGCTCCCCGGCCGAGGCGTATTCCGCCGCCGGCCTGGTCGACGATCGCACGCGCCGGGGGAGGCGCGTCCTGGTCGAGCGGCTCTGAAAACACGGGACGCCCCCGCCGGCGGTTCCGGGGGGGCGTCGTCACATCGAATCGGATCGACGAATTCAGGAATGTACGATGATGATGATCTACCGATCGGACCGGGGGGGGCCCTCGGCCTGGTGCATGTCGGCCCTCGGCGTGTCGCTGATGTCGGCGGGATTGGCGATCGCCGTCGTCGCCGGGTCCGGCGGCTTCGGGGAGGGCCCCGAGGCGGTCGAGATCCGCAACGAACTGCCCGCCTCGCCCGACGAGCTGGGGCACGAGCTGGTCCGCGAGCACGCGCCGCACCGCCCCGGCGAGTGCCGGGAGTGCGACCGCTACCGGGACTGGGAGTCGAGGCCTCCGCTGCCGGCCGACTGATACGGCCCCCACTCCGGGGGGTCGAGCGGGCAGCGGACGCCGGCCAGCGGGATCTTCCTTTTGAGCCAGCAGCCGCACCCGGTGGCCTTGCCGCATCGCTTGTCGCTCGGCCGGTAGTGGTCGCACGCCTTGCAGATCTTCCAGCGTCGGCGCCGCTCGGACCTCGGGGCCCGGACCCGGCCGGTCCGGGCGGCGTGCCGGACGACGGCGAGGGCGGTCCGGACGACCTGACCGGCCATCCGGCGGGCCGTCGGGAGCGGGGGCTCGGACGGCCCCGGGGGCGGGGGGAGCGGCGTGTGTCGGGCCCGGGAGGCCCAGGCGGGGGGCCGGCTCATTGGCAGTCCAGGGGGCTCGCGGACGCGGTCACGAACGCGGCGGAGTAGGCCCGCGCCGGGGCGTAGCAGGCGTTCGGATCCGGGTCGCCGTTCGGGCGGGTCCAGTCGGTCAGGTTCACGCCCGGGAAGGGGTTCGCCGGCCCCCAGGGCGAGGCGATCGGCGCCGCCGAGACGCCCGTGCGGAAGTCGACCGGCGGGCCTCCGACCGGATCCCAGCCGGCCAGCCGGGGCGTCCCGATCAGGCCCCCGGCGTCGGTGCAGGGCGGCGCGAAGCAGGGGGGGAAGGCGAAGTCGCCCCCGCAGAGGCAATAGGGGGCCCACCTCGTCGCCTCGATCACGCAGCCCTCGCCGTCCGGCCTGATCTCCAGTCGGACCGGCATATACACATCCTCATTCGTGCCGAAGCCCGCCTCGTCGAGGCAGAAGGCCCCGTCGGAGACGATCCCCTCGCCCGTGACCAGCTCCAGGCCGATCCAGGCGCCCTCGGCCTCGTCGTAGGACACGACGATGACCGACCCGTTCCCCGCCCAGGCGAGGCACCTGGGGACGATCCCCGCGCAGGTGCAGACGTGGTTCGCGTCGGGGCCCAGCTCGACGACGCCCAGGTCGAACTCCTGGCACTCCTCGCCGGGCTCCTCCAGCACGATCGGGAAGTCGAACGTCGCCAGCTCGTAGCCGGGGGACGCCGTCGAGACCTCCATCCGGAGCGTGTAGGATCCCGGCCCGGGGTTGGTGACGAGCCCTTCGAGGCAGCCCGAGCCGGTCGAGAGCCCCGTGCTGTAGCGCTGGACGCCGGAGCCGTCGATCACCCGGACCCTGGCCGAGGCGTCGAGCAATCGCCCCTCGGGGCAGCCGTCGACGCAGAGCTTCACGCGGAACGAGGCGGCCGAGTCCCCCTCGACCTCGACGTGGGGCTCGTCGCACTCGTCGTCGAGGTCGAGCGTGCGGAGCACGTCGCCCGAGGGATGCCGGATGATCTCCACCTCGCCACCCCCGGGGGGGACGCAGGCCCGGCCCGACCAGACGACCCGGACGCAGGGCGACTCCGTCCCCGTCTCCACGACGGCCGTGTAGACCGGCGAGAGCTTTCCCGTGGCGACGTGCCGGAACCGGAACTGGCCCCCCGCGCACGTCTCCGGGCACGAGGAGGCCACCGTGATCTGGCGGCGGCAGAAGTCCTCCGGGCACTGGACCGGGAAGCAGCTCTCGGGCTGGTCCGATTCGTCGTTCGAGACGGCCCCCTGGATCCGGGGATTCGCCAGGTTGAACAGGTTCCTCCCTGGCCACCGGTACTCGCCCCCCTGGAGGACGAGGTCGCCGAAGCCTCCCGTGAATTGACCCATGATCGAGGCGTTCGGGTCGGTGATCATGTACGGGGGGTCGCAGGCGAGCACGCCCACCGGGGCGATCCGGCGCTGCTGCGTGGCGACCTGGACGGCCCCGGACTCGACCAGCGACCCCAGGCCGGCGGGATACCACCCGACGTAGGAGGTCGCCGTCGGGTTGTCCCGCTCCCATTCGGAGAGCTGCCGCATGAAGCCGCAGACGGACTCGGCCGGGGTCTCCGACGTGTCGTCGATCCGGACGAAGTAATACCGGACGAAACACTGCTGGGGGACGGCGGGGGAGTCGAAGTCGGGGACGAACGAGCGGAACTGCATCAGGACCGCGACCCGCTCCCGCTCGATCCAGTCGGCCGTCACCGTCGCCGAGTCGGAAACGACCGGGAACCGGGAGGCGAGGTCGTCGATGTCGTCCCAGGCCGCGACGAGGCATTCCTCGGCGTCCCAGACGTGCCACGTCCCCGACCCCCCGGGGCCCGGCCCCTGGTACTCGTAGGCATAGGAGAGCGGGATCGCGGACGGGACCGGCAATTCGAGGACGCCCACGTCGTCCCCGGTCCATCCCGCCCCCTGGTTGCTCATCCGGATGGAGAACGCGAACCGACCGCCCAACGGCCGGAAGACGATCCGGGGCGCGAGTTGCGCGCAGCCGCAGCCCTCGATCGTCGGGCAGGGCTCGCGGGGCGGCCCGCAGCAGGGGCAGCCGGGCTGGTGCCGCTTCCTCATTCCTCGGGCTCCTCGGGCTCGGCTTCCGGGCACTCCTCCCAGATCACCAGGCGCCAGGCCCCGACCTTGAGCAGGATCAGGTACGCATCGGCGGCCACCGATTCGGCGGCGAGGTTGGCCCCCTGGACCGATCGGCCCGAGGGGGCGAGCCCCCCCGAGGCGTCCGGCTCCCAGATCGCGACCGTGCCGGTGCCGAGCGTGTCCCCCGAGCGGCCGGGGATGCCCGAGGGGGCCTTGCCGATCGAGGCGCCGAGGGTCTCCAGCAGCTCGATGACCGGCGTGTCGCCGAGCCACTTGACCCCCAGGCCCGGCCCGGCCCGGAGCTTGAGGAGCCCGCTCGCGGCGCGGAGCCCGGCGTTGATCGTCGAGGCCCGGATCGCCTCGCCCTTGCGCTGGGTGGGGAAGCCTCGGCCGAACATCAGGGGAGCCCCAGGAAGGTCGTGCCGGGTTCGTGCAGGTCGACGTAGGGGTACGGCGGGTCGCCGCCCGAGTCGCCGGTCGTCGAGGCGAAGTGCCAGGCCCCGTCCTTGCCGAGGAACTGGTTCCAGTCGAGGCCCCGGCCCCGGGCCGCGAGGGTGTACTCGACCGACGAGGCGAGCTGGCCGACGGTGTCGATCACCGTGTCGCTCGTCATGCCGCCGAGCATCAGCGAGCCGACGCCGAAGACCTTGTTGCCGATCTTGATGGGCTCGGAGTTCACGCCCCCGACGCGGGCCTCGACGTAGCTGATCGGGACGACCAGGACGTAGTGACGCCTGACCCGGATCGTGATCGACGGGAAGATGACGCCCGTCGCCGAGTCCTCGATCGGCTCCCCGTTGAAGAGCGTGTAGGAGCCCTCCGGGGTCTTGACGACCTCGCCGCCGACCTCGACGGTCGTGGTCGTCCAGGCCTGCCCGGAGGGGTCGACGCCCGGGGTGGCCGGGTCGATCGTGGGGTTGAACGGGCCCCCGACGGCCCCGAAGCCGAACCGCCAGGTCGGGACGCGGTACTCGATCCCGACCCGGGCCCGCTTGTAGGTCATCCACCCGGCGGAGTCGCGGCCGGGGCCGATCCCGTGGATCCCGGTGCACTCCATCGCGTAGAGGTTCGGCGACGGCGGGTAGGCGTGGGGGAGGTTCCGCCCGTTGGGCAGCAGCGCGTTGACCAGCGAGTAGCGGTCGGCCCAGTCGCAGGCGTAGGTGACGTGCGCGCGGGGGCCGTCGTAGGGCTGCGCCTCGCGGATCCCGCCGTCGAGGGCGATCTCCGCGTCGACGCCGCCGATCGTCAGGGCGGGCATGGTCGGCCTCGGTGGCGGTCGGTCGGTCGGGGGGAGGGGCTCAGCTCGCGCGGGCGGCCCCGTCGGCCGGGCGGTCGACGAGCCGCCGGAGGTGCTCCTCCTGCAGCCGCTCCAGGATGAGGGCGTCCTCCTGGGCCTTGAGCTGCTTCTCCGCGACGTCGGCCCCGGCGAGGGCCTTGTGCTGCAGCTCCCGGGCGAAGCCGGCCAGGTCGGTCGAGCGGCCGACGCCCCGGGCCTCCCGGTCCTCGGCCGCGCGGCGGACGGCCAGCTCCTCGGCGGCGAGGGCCTTGGCCTGCTCCTGCACGGCCATCGCCTGCAGGGCCCCGGCGATGGCGGCCCCGATCGCCGTGGCGGCGACGCCCCCCTCCCCGGCGGCCCGGCGGGACGTGAAGCCCTCGGGGGCCCCGATCGGGGCCCGGTAGTCGGGGTCCCACCACTCGGGCTCGCCCCTCGGCCCGGGCGGCCTGGGCGGCAACGCCATCGCGGCCCGGCCCCGGTCGATCGCCCCGAAGGCGTCGTCGACCATCTCCTCCATGAGCCGGGCCTGGGCCCGGTCGGCCATGTCGGTCGTGAACGGATTCACGTATTTGCCGAGCTCCATCAGGCTCGACATGACCGTCCGGCCGAGGCCCCTGTCGGCCTCCCTCAGGTCCTCGGCCTGGCCGAGCACGGCCGCCGGGGCCGCCCGGGCCGTGTCGATGACCTCCCGGAGTTCCGCCGCGAACCGCTCGGCGGCGTCCGCGTCGAAGGCCCCGGAGATCGCGTGCCGGATGTCCTCGGCGACCTCGGCCACGCCTTCGAGGGCGGCGACGACCGAGGGGAGCGTCGCCTCGCCGAAGTCGATCAGGACGTCGGTGATCCGGTTCCAGCTCTGCGTGATTTGGGCCTCGCTCGACGCCGTCACCTTCGCGAGGTCG
>JBJHCY010000021.1:0-37300 GCA_050486265.1 Phycisphaerales bacterium
CCGGCTCGCTACGCTCGCCTCCGCTCCGTGCCCCCGACACACGAAGGAACACCAACCGACTCTCATAACGACCGGTACATGAATCGGGGGCAGGTCAGGCCGTCACGGTCGGATGCCTGATCCGGCGGATCGCTTCCGGTTCGGATTTCGCTTTGACAACGGTCCCGTGTTCGGTATTCTGGGGCTTCGTGGGTGGAGCGGGTGTTTTGCCCTTTCGTGGGGCGGCGCTTCATCCTGAGGAGTGACGCCGCGTCCGGGCTTGCGGGCCTCGGTATGGCGTTGGTGTGTGCGCTGGGCGTTGCCGTGTTCGATGGCGTGTTCGGCGCCGTGTTCATCGGGGGCGGCACGCGGAAGGAGAAGGAAGATGAGAGGAAAGTGCATTGCGGCGGTTGCGGCGGTCGGACTTGTCGGCGGCCTCGCGGGCGCGCAGACGGGTTCGCTGACCACCGGGCCGGACAACAACAGCAGCGGCGGGATCTTCATGGACCTCACGGCCCTGAACGGATCCCTCGCGATCACCTCGTTCGAGATCGCGTACGCCGGCACCGTCGGCACGCCCGTCGAGGTCGAGGTCTGGGTCCGCGACGGGAGCTACCAGGGCTTTGACGCCGATCCTTTTGCGTGGACACTCCATGAAACCGCGACGGGCACGCGCCAGGGCACCGGCGGCTTCGACCCGCTGGTGCTGACCAACGAGATCGTGCTGGAGACGAATCAGGTCCGCGGTGTGTACCTGCACGCGTTGGCCCCGGCGCTGGGCCAGGGCATCCGCTACAACGGGACGGCCTCGAATCCGCCGCAGACGCTCTGGAGCAACAGCGACCTCCAGCTTTTCAGCGATGTTGCGCGGACGGGCGGCGTGCCGTTCGAGGGCGGGCGGTTCACGCCGCGGTGCTTCGCGGGCACGATCAACTACAACATCGGCGGGCCGACCTGCCGCCCGGATCTGAACGGCGACGGCGTGGTCGACGCGGACGATTTCTTTCTGTTCCTGCAGTTGTTCGCGTCGGGCGATCCCCGCGCGGACTTCAACAACGACGGCGTGATCGACGCCGACGATTTCTTCCTGTTTCTGAACGCGTTTGCGCTCGGTTGCTGAAGTACAAATACCGATCACCACGAGAACAGGCGCCGTCGGGCCTCGTGTCCGGCGGCGTTTCTCTGTCTTTGCAGGCGGATCGATGGTCGCTGGTCTTGACAGAACTGCGGATCCGGATAGGTTGGGCCGACAGACCTGCGCGCATTTGTAGTAGATTTGCAAGGAGAATCGGCCGTGTCGGTGCATCAGCTTGCTTGGAGAGTCGGCGGGGTTGTGCTTGCTTGTTTCGGCGCGGCCGCGTCGGCGCAGACGGGTTCGCTCGAGACGGTCGGCAACAACAACGGCAGCGGGGGCGTCTTCATGGACTTTGCCCCCTTCACGAACCTGCTCTCGATCACCGAGTTCGAGGTCGCGTTCTCCGGCACGGCGGGCACGCCTGTTGAGGTCGAGGTCTGGGTCCGCCCGGGCAGCTACTCGGGCTTTGACGCCAGCAGCGCCGGTTGGACGCTCGTTGAAACGGTACAGGGCGTCCGCCAAGGCACGAGCACGCTCTCGTCGCTGGCGCTCAACGACCCCATCGAGGTCGAGCCGGGCGTGACCACCGCGATCTACCTGCACGCGGTCAGTTCCGGGGGCGGGATCCGCTACAACGGGACCAACTCCAACCCGCCGCAGACCACATGGTCCAACAACGATCTCGAGCTCTTCTCTGATCGTGCGCGGACGGGCAATGTCGCGTTCGGCGGCTCGCTCTTTACGCCGCGGACCTTCGCGGGCGTGATCCATTACCAACTCGGCGCGTTCTGTCGCCCGGACCTGAACGGGGATGAGGTGCTCGACGCGGACGACTTTTTCCTGTTCCTGCAGTACTTCGCCGCCGGCGACCTCCGAGTGGATTTCAACAGCGACGGTGTGCTCGACGCGAACGATTTCTTCATCTTCCTGAACCAGTTCCACCTCGGCTGCTGAGCGGTTCGCGTCGGTGAGGGAGGAACAGCCGTGCCGGATCGGCGTACAGGCTCGGGGTGCTGCGCGGCGTTTGCTCTGCGTATGCTTCAGAGACTGGGTTCGGCGGAATCTGTTCGGATTCCGCGGGCTCGGCCCTGCTTTGACCCGCTCGGAGCCACCGGTTGGACCGCTCGCAGGCCTCAACTCGATCCGACCATGACGAACCTGTCGGGTTGGAGGGGCTCGATGCATCGGCGCTCTGGGCGGCCCTGGTCGCCGACGCGGGGCAGGCGGTGCTTGTTTGCGACGAACGAGGGATCATCCGGTACGCCAATCGGCGGCTTGAGCGCCCGCTGCGTGAGCGGGTGGTGGTCGGGCGCCACTTCGACGCGGTCTTCGGGCCCGAGACGGCGCCGTACATCCGGGAGTGTCTGCACCGGACCGCGACAACGCCCAGGGCCGTGGCGTACGAGGGCATGTTCAACGGGGTCGAGGTGCTCGGGGTCTTCCGGCGTATCAGCCGTGACGGTGCGAGGCACCGGCTGACGCTGGGCATGTTCCGGCGTCGCCTGGACATGACGCCCGAGGATTGGGCCAGCCATCTGGACAGTTCGTCGGTGGTGCGCGGGCACCGTGACCTGGGTCTGCTCGCGACGCTCCGCCCGCGCGAGCGCGAGGTGCTCGGGATGATCGGCGACGGGCTGACGGCGACGGAGATCGCCGTGGGGCTCGGCATCAGCCCGAAAACCGTCGAGTGGTACCGCGCGCAGATCGGGCACAAGCTCGGTGTTCGAACGCGTGCTGAACTGATCCGCGTGGCGATCGGCGCCGGGCTGACATCGGCGCCCAGGTGGCCTCCCAAGTCGGCCGGCGACGAGAACTCCTCGCCCGCCGAGCGGAGGCCCGGCGATCGGGCCTGAGCCGCACCCCCGGGTTTCCCCCTGCTTTGCGGTGTCTACGGCTTTCCCATAGACTTTCAGCGTTGAAACAGTCGATCCCGCGCCGCTCCGGTTCTTCGGGGACCGTCTCATCGGCGATGGGTGAAAGGGGTGCGGCGATGACATCGCATGAAGACGGTCTGGAACGCGCTTCTGACGAAGCGTGGTCGCCGCTCGATCATCCCGGGCTCGACCGCGAGTTCCTCTGGAACACGCTGTGCCATCTGCGCGGCGTCCGGATTGTCGTGATGACCGCGGACGGGCGCTTTGTCTTCGCCGATGCTGCGGTCAACGCGCGCTATGCGCCCCCCGGCGAGACTGTCGTCGGCCGGCAGGTCGCCGATGTTGTCGAACCCGAGCTCGCGCTGGAACTGACGAAGATCGCCCGCGATGTGGTGCGGCTCGGCGAGCCGGTCACGGTCTTCTGGGTCGCGCGGGGCTTTGGGATCTGCTCGTCCGCCCACCCACTGCCCGGGAGCTGGAAGGGCCAGAAGCTGGTGCTCGTCGCCTCGCACGACAAGGTTTCGGGGTCGCGACCTTCGCCCACCGACTCGGGCGTGCGCGTCGTGCGGCCGATCGCCCGAGACCTCGGCCCGCTGAGCGTGCTGACCCGGCGCGAGCTGCAGATCCTCGCCCTGATCGCCGACGGGCTGACCTCCGCCCAGATCGCAGATCGGCTCGGGCGCAGCGTCAAAACCGTCGAGTGGCACCGCGTCTCGATCGGCCAGAAGCTCGGCCTCAAGTCCCGCGTGGAGCTCGCCCATATCGGGCTGATCGCCGGGATCGGCGGGGATATCGACCGTCTCCGCGCCGCCGCGGGCTTTGTCGGGATCGACACGCAAGAGAGGTCCGAGACTGCGCGTGAGACCTCCCAGAGCACGCGCGGCTAACGGGCTTATGCTCCACGCATGCCGGGCCGACACGCGGTCTTCCTCGACCGCGACGACACACTGATCGCCAACCGCTCGCTGGGCGAGACGCCGGGCGTCCGCCCGGGCGATCTGTGCGATCCCTCGCGTGTGGCGTTGCTCCCCGGCGCCGAGGAGGGGTGCCGCCTGCTCCACGCCGCGGGGCTGACGCTGGTCGTGGTGACCAACCAGGGCGTGGTGGCGCGCGGGGGCGGGACGCTCGACGAAGTCCGCCGCACCAACGACCGCGTCCGCGAGCTATTGCCCGACCACGGGCGTCCGGGCGCGTCGATCATCGACGCGGTCTACGCGTGTCCGTTTCATCCGCAGGGCAGCGTGCCGAGGTTTACCGGCGAGCATCCGTGGCGGAAGCCCTCGGGCGGAATGATGCTGGCCGCGGCCGAAGAACTGGGAATCGATCTGCGTTCGTCGTGGATGATCGGCGACGCGGAGCGCGATATCGCAGCGGCGGTGGACGCGGGGATCCCGCGCGACAACACGATTCTGCTCGGCCCGCGCGTGCCCGATCTGCTGGCGGCGGCTCTTGTTGTGCTCGCTGGGCGCGCGGCGAGGACCGAGCGGTCGACGGTCACGCTCAAGGCCGAGCGTCCCGGCGCGTTCGAGGATCCGCGCGTGCGCGACACGGTGATCGCGACCGCCAACGCGATCGCCGAACGGACCGGGCTCAAGCTCGTCGAGGTCGCGCTGGACGCCTCGGGCGTCAGCGCCACGCTGGAGGCGCCCGAGGTCGTTGCCGTCGGGTTCGGCGCTGAGCTCCGCAGGCTGACCAACGCCTGGCACCGGGCCAAGTTCGGCTCGGCGCTGTGGCCCGAGCCCGGGGGCGGGGCGGGGGAATCGTGAGCGCGACCAACGACAAGCCGCTGCGCCTGCTGGTTGTCTGCCCCTCGTGGGTGGGCGACGCGGTGATGGCGACGCCGGCGCTGGACCGCCTGCGTCGTGCGCTTCCCGGCGCGTTCATCGGGGGGCTTGTGCGTCCGGGGATCGACCGCGTGCTCGACGGCGCGGGGTTTTTCGACGAGGTGCATGTAGAGCGCGCAGCGGGGGTGATGGGGCCGAAGTTCGTCGCCGCGAAGGTCAGGCCGAGGCGGTACGACACGGCGGTTTTGCTGACCAACTCGTTCTCGACGGCGCTGATCGCGCGGATCGCGGGGATCCCGCGGCGGATCGGCTACGACCGCGACGGGCGGGGCCTGCTCCTGACCGATCGGCTCAAGCCGGAGAAGCGCAGCGGGGGCGGGTGGGCGATCGTGCCTGCGGTGGACTACTACTGGCGCCTGATCGACGCCCTGATCGCGGGCCCGCCCGGGCGGGGTCGCGCGCCGGAAGACGCATCGATGCGTCTGGCGACGACGCTGGAGGAAGAGGCCGAGGCCGACGAACTGCTCGGGCGTGCGGGCGTCAAGCCGGCGGAGCGGCTGTGCGTCCTCAACCCCGGCGGCAACAACCCCGCGAAGCGTTGGCCCGCCGATCGGTTCGCCGAGTTCGGTCGGCGCGTGCGCGGGGCCTTCGGCATGCGCGTGCTCGTGAACGGCTCGCCGGGGGAGGCCGCGTTGACCGCCGAGATCGCGGGCGCCTGCGCCGGCGCCGACCTTGTGGCGCTGGGCAACACGCTCGGGGCGCTCAAGGCGATCCTCAGGCGTTCGTCGCTGATGGTCACCAACGACACGGGGCCGCGGCACATCGCGATCGCCTTCGGCGTGCCGACGGTGAGCCTGTTCGGGCCGACCGACCACCGCTGGACGATCGTGCCGCGGGGCGAGGGTCCGGGCGAGGCGTCGGTCTTGGCCGATCCGACCCTGCCGGAGACCGAATCCGCCAACGACCACCCCGAGCGTTGCCGCATCGACCGGATCGGGGTTGAGCGGGTGTGGGCGGCGGCCGAGGGGTTGCTTGCTGGAGAGGGCGGGGGGAACGGGCGCGGGGTCTGGGATGGCGAGGGATCCCGGGCGTCTTGACCCCGGACGAGGAGGCACTACCATCGCCACGGTCCGTTGAGTCTGGAACTCGGCGGGCCGACAATCAGGCAAGCAGGGGGCGTAGCTCAGCTTTGGTAGAGCGCTTCCATGGCATGGAAGAGGTCGTCGGTTCGAGTCCGATCGCCTCCACTGCGAGAAGCCGCGGACCTTTTGGTCCGCGGCTTTTTTGTTTTGCATGCCTTCGTGCGTCGGTTATCGGCCATGCCGAAGCGTTTTTCGTGCCGACAAACAGCTTTCGTATTGAACCGCATCCCTGCGTGGGGTAGCTTGTCACTGCCGGACGGCGCTTGATCGTGTGGGTTTGCGTCTGCGTTCCGGCTTTGTGGGTTTTCTTGAGGAGAGACCAAGATGAGAGTTGCAACGAAGATCGTGGGCTGCGCTATGGTCGCCGCCCTGTCCGGCCAGGCCCTGGCCTCCCCCCTGTACGCGACCGGGTTCGAGCCCCCGGTTTACACCCTCGGCGACAGCGTCAACGGTGTTGACGGCTGGGCGAACGCCTCGGGTTCGGGCGCCAGCGCCACCATCTCGGACATGCAGGCCCTGGATACGCAGAGCCTGCAGTTCGACAACAGCGGCTCGTTCAACAGCTTCTATTCCGTCCGGCGCGAGCTGCCGACCTACAACGGCGTTGTCGAGGCGAGCGTCCGGCTGTATGTTGACCAGAGCACCGAGGCGAACCGGCTCTACGGCGTGTACTTCGGCAGCTCGCCGACCAGCACGCTCGGCGGCACCATCCTCGGGCTGACCATCAGCGGCGCCGGCGATATCCGCGGCGGCACGAGTTGGGGTTCGACCTACCAGAACACCGGCATCTTCGCCACGGCGGACCCGGGCACGCACCTCGGCCGTTGGCTGACGGTCACTCTTTCATACGCCAACGGTGACGGAACCATTGCGATCTCCGGCCTCGACGGTCCGAACAGCAGCTTCAGCGCCAACTTCACCGGTGTGACGGCGCCCGCCAACCTCAACCTCGGCGCCGACTGGGTCACCTCGGCCGACCGCGCCGGCATCGCCTACTTCGACAATCTCGAGATCGTCCCCGCCCCGGGCGCCTTGGCGCTTCTGGGTCTGGGCGGCCTGGCCGCGGCCCGCCGCCGTCGCGGCTGAGCTTCACGGCAGATCATCAACGATCGCAACGCGCCGCTGCGCCCCGGAAGGGGCGCAGCGGTTCTGCGCGCCGAGCGTGGAACCGGAGAGCGGTTCTCGTCGACGCGAAGGACGCCCTCCTGTCTCGTACGATTGACACGGGATTCGGCGGCCTGATATATTCTTCGGAACTTGTGGGGGCGGAGCCATCGTGGGCTTCCGTCTTCCGCGTGGAATGGAGTTGACGGAGGTCACCATGAATAAGTCCATCTTTGGAATCGCGTGCGGCATCGCCCTCGCCGGCGCCGCTTCGGCCACCCCACTGTACGAAACAGGCTTCGAGCCCCCGGTCTACTTCGCCGGCGGCATCGTCGACGGGATCGATGGCTGGTCCAACGGCTCGGGCAGCGGCAACAGCCACATCATCTCGACCATGCAGGCCATCGACACCCAGAGCCTTGCGTTCGACAACAGCGGCACCTTCAACAGCTTCTACTCCGTCCGGCGTGAACTGCCCTTCGGCATCGAGGACGGCTTTGCCGTTTCCGTCCGCTTGTACATGGACGGCTTCACCGAGGAGAACCGCCTCTACGGCCTCTACCTGGTCAGCACGCCCACCAGCACCCTCGGCGGCACCACCCTCGGCCTGACCATCGGCGGCGACGGCGCCGTCCGCGCCGGCACCACCTGGGGCAACACATACACCAATTCCGGCCTCATCGGCTTCGCCGATTTCGGCACCTTCAAGGACCGGTGGCTGACCATCACACTGATCTGGCAGCCCGACGGCAACGCCGTCGCCTCCATCTCCGGCTTCGACGGCCCCAACGACACCATCAGCGTCAACCTCTTCCAAGAGAACCAGCCCCTCGGCCTGAACATCGGCGCCGACTGGTTCACCACCTCGCTGCGAGCCGGCACCGGCTACTTCGACGATCTGGAAATTACCACCGGCGCAGGCCCGACCTGCCCGCCCGACCTCAACGGCGACGGCGTGGTCGACGCCGATGACTTCTTCCTCTTCCTCAACCTGTTCGCAACCGGCGACATGCGAGCCGACTTCAACAACGACGGCGTGATCGACGCCGACGATTTCTTCCTCTTCCTCAACCTCTTCGCCGCCGGCTGCTGATTCCAGCCCGTTCACAGTGTTTCAAGCCGCCCGAACGCTCCGGTGTTCGGGCGGTTTTTCTCGATGAGGCCGGTCGTCGTCTCCCCCGGGCACGCGTTTGAGGCCCGACCTCGTTCGCGTGTTCGGGGTTGAGCCCCTCGCCTGTTGCGGGTAGGTATGAAGGTCAAAAGGGAAATCTCTTTGCAATACTTTGAGTGGAGTAAATCGTGAATACACAAAGAAAGATCGCCTGCCTCGGGTTGCTCGCCTCGATCGCCGGCGGCGCGCACGCGCAGCAGCTCTATTACACGGGCTTCGAGCCCCCGCTCTACCCCACCAGCGGTTCGGTCAACAACCGCGACGGCTGGACCACCGGCACCGCGTTCGGCATCAGCAACGGGATCTCTCAGACCGTCGCCATCGGCACGCAGAGCCTCCGCTTCGACAACAGCGGGTCGCTCAACACGCGCTACTCCGTCAAGCGCGAGATGCCGACCGGCATCGACGACGGCTTCGAGGTCACGGCGCAGGTCTACATCGACGGGACGACCGGCGAGAACCGGCTCTATGGCGTCTACCTCGTCGATTCGCCCGGCGGCGTTCAGGTCGACACCACCCTCGGCCTGACGATCGACGGCGGCGGACGCGTCCGCGCCGGCACAAACTTCGACAGCACTTGGGACTTCTTCGGCATCATCGACACCGCCGCGCCCGGGACCTTCAAGGACCGCTGGCTGACCTTCACGCTCTCGTGGACGCCGACCGGCGGCGGGCAGGTCGAGGTCTCCGGCTTCGCGTCGCCGCAGGAACCGATCAGCGCCTCGTTCACACTCGCGAACGCGCCGCAGGGGCTCAACCTCGGCACCGACCGCAACGAGCAGGTCGACCGCAACGGCATCGGCTACTTCGATGAGCTCTTCATCGAAGCCCTCGACGCGAGCTGCCCCGCCGACCTCAACGGCGACGGCGTGGTCGACGCCGACGACTTCTTCCTCTTCCTCCAGCTCTTCGCCGCGGGCGACCCGCGCGCCGACATCAACCAGGACGGCGTGATCGACGCGGACGACTTCTTCGAGTATCTGAACCTCTTCGCGCAGGGCTGTTGAGCCCCGCCGGAGTTCGGCTCGTTCACCAGCCGCCCGGGCCCGCGTCCGGGCGGTATTTTCGCGCCTCCCCGGGTGTACGATCGCCCGATGACCCCAAGCCAGAGCCAGCCCGGATCCCCGTTCAGCCCCGTCGAGGAGGTGCTCGACGAGCTCCGCGCCGGGCGGATGATCGTCCTGACCGATGACGAGGACCGCGAGAACGAGGGCGACCTCGTCCTCCCGGCCCAGTTCGTCACGCCCGAGGCGATCACCTTCATGCTCTCGGAGGCCCGGGGGTATCTCTGTCTGAGCCTGACGGAGGCGGACTGCCAGCGCCTGGATCTTGAGCCGCAGTCGGCGGTGAACACCTCCGTCCGCGGGACGCCGTTTACCGTCTCGATCGACGGACACCCCCGGCACGGGTTCACGACGGGCGTGAGCGCCAGGGAGCGGGCCCGCTGCATCAGGATGGCGATCGACCCCGCGACGACGCCGGCCGACTTTGTCCGCCCCGGGCACATCAATCCGCTGCGCTCGCGCGACGGGGGCGTGCTCGTGCGGACGGGGCAGACGGAGGGGTCTGTGGATCTCTGCCGTCTTGCGGGGCTGACGCCGGCGGCGATCATCATCGAGATCATGAACGACGACGGGGAGATGGCCCGCGTGCCCGACCTCGAAAAGTTCTGCGCCGAGCACAAGATCAAGATGTGCTCGGTGGCGCAGATCATCGAGCACCGTCTGGCGCGGGAGTCGATGGTGCGCCGGATCGACCCCGTCGAGGGCGCTCAACTGCGGACGAGCGAGGGCGAGTTCAGGCTGATCGGGTACGAGAGCGTGGTCGACCCGCTCCCGCACATCGCGCTGGTCGCCGGCGATGTCGGGCGGCAGGACGCCTCACGCCGCCCGGTGGTGATCGAGCGACCGACGCTGGTGCGCATGCACCGGCGCAACCTCCTGGGCGACATCTTCGGCGATCTCGATTCGTCGCCCGACGGGCCGACGGGCGAGGTGCTCAAGGCTTCGATGCGGATGATCCAGCGCGACGGCTCGGGGGCGATCGTGTACCTCCGCCCCGAGGGCGAGGGCACGAGCCTGCGCGACAGGCTGCAGGCGATCCGTCGTCCGGACCGGCGCGGCGCCGACGCGCCGGACCTGACCGACCCCGGCGGCCTCGGGGGCGCGGCGCTCCCGATGCACCTGCGCGAGTTCGGCATCGGGGGCCAGATCCTCCGCGATCTGGGCCTGACGAACCTGCGCCTGATCAGCAATCGAGCGAAGGACTTCCCGGGCATCGAAGCGTTCGGGCTGAAGATCTGCGAGACGGTGCCCGTCGAGAGGGTGTAGGGCGTAGGGCTTGGGGTGTGGGGGGCGTTCGCCTGCGGCGAACGAGAGCAGGCGAGGGTAGAGCAGGCGAGCAGGCGAACCGGAGCGGGCGAGCGGTGCGACGGCTGTTACGCCTTCAGCTTTTCCATGAGCATTTCGCGTACGGCTTTGGCGTCGGCGGCGCCGCCGGACTTTTTCATGACCTCGCCGATGAGCCGGCCGATCGCCTGCGTCTTGCCTGCGCGGATCTGCTCGGCGATCGCAGGGTGCTCGGCGATCACTTCGTCGCACCATGCATCGAGCGCGCCCTCGTCGCGCACGACGATCAGGCCGCGGGACTCGGCGAGGGCTTGCGGGGCTTCGTCTTGCGCCTCGCCCGAGGCGTAGAGGCCGAAGAGCTCGTCGAGCCCTTGGGCGCTGATGCGTCCGTCTTCGCGGAGGAAGATGAGCTCGGCCGCGAGGTTCGGCGGGACGCCGAGCTTGTCGACGCCGACGCCCCGTTCGTTGGCGTGCTTGGCGCCGGATTGAAGGACGAGGTTGGCCGCGGCTCTGCCGGCGTGCTCGCGGTCCATGCGGTACTTGTCGTCTTTGTCGATCAGCAGTTCGACGATGGTCTCGTAGAACGCCGCGACGCCGGGCTCTGCCGTCAGGGTCTGCGCTTCGGCGGGTGAGAGGGCCGCCTCGTCCATGTACCGGAGCTGCTTGCGGTGGGGCATCTCGCCGACCTGCGAGCAGATCCGTTCGCGCCACGCGTCGTCGATGACCACCGGCGGCAGATCGGGGTCGGGGAAATAGCGGTAGTCGTGGGCGTCTTCCTTCTCGCGCTGCGGGAAGGTGACTTCGCGCTTGTCGTCCCACCCGCGCGTGATCTTCATGCCCGGGCCCATCTCGCGCCCGTCTTGGAGGTATCGCCTGGGCTGCTCGGCGAGTTCGTGTTCGATCGCGAGCCGCAGGGAGCGGAACGAGTTGAGGTTCTTCACCTCGACGATCGGCGTCGTCGCGGTGCTCTTATCGAAGAAGGTGATCTTCGTGTTGATGTTGGGCTCGAAACGCATGTGCCCCTGCTGCAGCACGCCTTCGCTCGCCCCGAGGGCGCGGCAGATGTCGCGCAGGATCCTCGCGAACGCGACGCATTCGTCGGCCGAGCGGAAGTCGGGTTGCGTGACGATTTCGAGCAGCGGCGTGCCGGCGCGGTTGAGGTCGATGATCGAGCCCTCGATCGCGCCGCCCCCGGGCGCCTCGTGCAACAGCTTGCCCGCGTCTTCTTCGAGGTGAGCGCGGATGATGCCGATGCGGCGTTCGGGGCCGCTGGGGACAAGCCGGCCCTCGGCGTCGAGCGAGGGCAGGTCGAACGCCCCGTCGTAGCAGAGCGGCAGGTCGTACTGGCTGATCTGGTACGCCTTGGGCAGGTCGGGGTAGAAGTAGCTCTTGCGGTCCCACTTGGTGAACTCGGCGATGCGGCAGCCCAACGCCGCGCCGACCATCATCGAGAGCTCGATCGCCCGCTTGTTCATCACCGGCAAGGCGCCCGGCAGGCCGAGCACCGTCGGATCGATCAGCGTGTTGGGCTCGGGCTCGGTGTGATCGTCCGGCTGTGTTCCGGGGGCGGCGGGGGCGGCCGGGCTGGGCGCGTCGCTGAACATCTTGCGGCGGGTCGCCAGCTCGACATGGATCTCCATGCCGACGATCAGCTCGACCTGTTCGATGTCGTCCAGCGTGCGGGGCTTGGTGGTCATGGACGGATGCTATCGGCGTCGGCGATCTCGATCGCGGCCCGCACCGCTCCGCGCACGCGTCTTGAAACCGTCGACGCCGCCACGCCGAGCTCGGTCGAAAGGTCCGCGATGGTCCGGGGGCGGGGGCCGAGCCCGTAACGCAGACGCAGGATCTCCCGGTCGTTGTCGTCGAGCCGATCGAGCACGTGCGCCACGCGCCCGTCGGGTTCCAGCCACGCCTGCCACGGCGCGACGCGCCTCGTCCAGTCCTCGAACACGCCGCCCTGGGAGAGTCTGGGCGTCGCCCTGCCTTCGGTCTGCGGGTTGACGGGGTGGCGGCCGAGCACTTCTCTTGCCGCCCGGTCGGCTTCGAGCGTGACGCGGGCCGCAAGCCGCCCGCCCCGCTCGGGGTCGAACGCGCCCGCGGCGCGGCAGGCCGCGGCAAAGACCGCCTCCAGCAGCCTCGACAGTTCCTCGGCGCGCACCTGCTCGGCGGGCCTGCCCAGCCGGTCGTCCAGCACGCGCAGCAGGACGCCCCATTGCGGGCGCAGCAACTCCGCGCGCAGGCGTGCGGCCCACAACAGATCCGTCTCGACAGCGTCGAGCGCCGTCGCCTCGGGCTGGTGGCGGTCGATCGCCGCCCGCGCGAAGAGCGCACGGCGAACGAGCAGCCGCGAACTGGACGCGAACAGCTTTTCAATCTGCGGCGGCACCGGCTGCGCCGCCCTCGCCCGGCGCACAAGCTCGACGAGGCGGGTCTCGCCCGGATCGCCCAGGCCGTGGGCGAGCATCGGGTGCTCGAAGATCGGGCCCGATGTTTCGTGGTGTTTCGGATTCGCCTCCGGGGCGTCTTCGAGCTCCAGCAGCCGGTGCAGGCGGTCGACGAGCATCGCGCGGCGGGTCGCCCTGGCGGTCCGCCCGATCTCCTCGGCGATGTCGGCGGGCTCGACGCCGACGCGGGCCATATCGAGCGCCCTCGCCCCGTCCTCGCGGCTGCCCGGGCGGACGGGGCCGAAAACCGGCTCGTCCGCGTCGCGGTCGTGGGCGAGCAAAACACGCCGCACACCCTCGCGCGTGCGCCCGTATTTCTCTGCGAGGCGCTCGGCCGCCTGGTTCATCGACCAGCCGAGCACGCGCTTGTAGCGGTGCGCCCGGCGCACGATCGCCTCGCGTGTCTTCGGATCGATGCGTGAAAACGAGGCCGCCTTGCTGATCCGCCCCCCGCTCTGCGACTCGAAGCGGTCGACCGCGGCGCAGGGGAAGAGCAGGCGCGTCTTGCCGTCGGCGTCGCGCACACGACGCGCGATCAGCCCCCGCCTGCGGTAGCGTTCGATCGTTCTGCGGCTGACGCCCCAGCGCGACGCGAGCTCTTCGACGCCCAGCGCCCCGTCCTCGACCTCGCCCGGCTCGAGGTGCGCCGCCTCGCACAGCCGCTCGACGAGCGCCGAGAGGTCGGCCAGCAGCGCCTCGCCCGGCACGCTGACATCGTCGCCGGTGTCCTTCGCCTCGCGCCCCGTCACGCGTGCGACGATCCACGCGACGCTGTACAGCTCGCCCGGTTCGATCTCCGACGCCAGCGCCTCGGCCCTGTCGATCTGGATGCGCAGCGTCTTCTTGGGCGTGTAGCGGAGCTGCCCCGCCAGGTCGGCGAGCGTTCTGACCCGGATTCTCGCAAGTGCCGGCACGCTGCACCATTCGCCTTCTGCGCCCAGCGGTTCAGGCCGGCGGTCCAGCGGGCCTCAGCCCGACACCTCATCCGGCCCGCCCGCCGCACCGATCACATCCCTGAACGAGACCCAGGGCGGCGTCCTCTCCGGCGCAAGACCCAGCGCCCGCGCCTCGTCAAAGAACCGCAGCATCCCCTCCCGTTCCCGATCGCCGAGGTCGTACCGGAGCAACTCGCCGAGGTAGCGGGTCGCCAGATCGATCGGCCAGCGGTGACGCGGGGCGTGCGTCCGGATGATCCAGTCGATCCGCGTTTTGTTGTGCAGGCGCGTCCGGTCGAGCACCGCCGCGACAGCCGCGATCGACGGGTCGGCCGCCTCCGCCTCGCGGCACATCCAGACCGCGTACACAAAGGGCAGCCCCGTCCAGTCCAGCCACGCCTGCCCGAGGTCGAGCTGGTGGGGGTAGCGCACCGCCGGGGGCGAATCGGCCACGACCTTGTCGCCGATCAGCAGCATCGACTCGGGCCATTCCCCCGCGTCGTCGCCCGACGCGATCCGCTCGCGCGCGTCGAAGTCCACGATCTCGACGTCGAGGCCGTAGACCCGCTTCATGACCACGCGGCAGAGCGCCACGGAGGTGTGGCTGTCGGTGTCGGCGTAGATCCGTGTCGCTTTCTCGATCGGCGACTTGGAAACGACCCGCACCGTCAGCGTCGGCCCCTCGCACCCGATCATCCCCACCGGCAGGATCGCCAGAGGCACGGGCGAGCGCAGCGCGTCGATCACCGACGCCAGGCCGATATCCACCTCGCCTGAGGCGAGCATCCCGACGATCCGCGAGGGGACCGCCGCCGACAGCTCGACCGTCCGCAGCGTTCTGAGCCCCTCGACCAGCGGGGCGGTGTTGAGATATCGCACAAAGCCGACGCGGACCTGTTCCATCTGCAAAAACCTCTCGGGCCCGAGCCCCGCTCCGGGCGGACGCGACTGTTCGAGGGTAGGTTTCACTGTCGCCCTGCCCGCCCCCTCGCCGAAGAACCCTCCCGATGGACCAGCCCCGGCCCGTGACAAAGCCAAAGCCAGAGCCAGCACCCGCGGCCGACCCTGCCCCCGTCGTCCTGATCGGGGGCGGGGGGCACGCCTCGGTCGTCTGCGAGACGCTCGGGCTCATCGGCGTCCCTGTCCGAGGCCTGCTCGACGACGCCGAGTCGCCCCCGCTCGCCGCCCGAGGCGTTTCGAGGCTCGGGTCTCTCTCGATGCTCGGCGGGCTCGTCGATCCGGCGTCGGGAGTCAGACTCGTCATGGGCCTCGGCGATCTTGCGCTCCGGCGCAGGGTGCTCGGCGCGATCGCCTCGGGCGTCCGCTGGATCTCGCCGGTCCATCCCGTGGGGTTCGTCTCGCCGTCTGCCGCGATCGGCCGGGGCGTCTGGATCGGACCCGGCGCGATCGTCCACACCGGCGCGAGCATCGCCGACCACGCGGTCATCAACACCGGCGCGATCATCGAGCACGACTGCACCATCGGCGAAAACGCGCACCTCGCCCCGGGCAGCGTCCTCGGCGGCAGCACAACGGTCGGGCCAGACACCCTCATCGGCCTCGGCGCACGCGTCCTGCCTGGCGTGAAGATCGGCGAACGCTGCATCATCGGTGCGGGCGCGGTCGTCGTCAGCGATGTCCACGACGGCCAAACAGTCATCGGCGTCCCAGCAAGACCGACAAAGTAACCCAGCCGCCCCGAGCGAAGACCTGTGGCACTGGCGGCTCGTCCGCCAGTGTATCCTGTCAATGACAAATCAACAGCCGCCCGCGCCGCCGACCTCCTTCAGAGGTCGTCCGCACACATCGAAACGCAGTCAATCCCCGCGCCAGGTCTTCACCCTCACCCCGCCGTCGCGCAAAAACTCCACGCTCACCGCCCCATCGCGCGCCGTCACCGGCCAGTCACGCCCCTCGCGCACGCCCAGCCAACGCAGCTCCCGCAGCCGCCGAGGCCCCGACGACTGCACGACGATCCCCGGGTCGAGCCGTTCGATCATCGCCGCGGCCTGCGGCACAAACGACCCGTGATGGGGCAGTTCCATCACATCCAACCGGCGCTCTCCAACCAGCCGCTCCGCCTCGGCCAGCATCCCCTCGATCGCGCGCCCCATCGCGTCGCCGGTCATGAGCATCGTCCGCACGCCGCCCTCGGTCGCAACCTCGATCAGCCCGACGATCGATGAATCGTTCGACGACACGCCCCGCAATCCCTCGCGAGGCCAGAGCACGCGCATCGTCGCCTCGCCGATCCGCGTCGTATCCCCGGCGTGCACCTCGCGGATCGGCACACCGATCGAGCGGAAATGGTCGAGCAGCGCCCGCTCGGGCCCCCGCGGCCTCATCTCCGCGGCGACGATCGTCTGCGCTTCCACCACCAATTCGCCGATCCGAAACTGCGCCGAAACATCGATCAGCCCGCTGTAATGATCGAAATCCGGGTGCGTGACAAACGCCGCGTCGATCCGGCGCACGCCAAGCGCCCGCAAGGCGTCGGGGATCCGCCTTGTCCCGACGCCCGGCCATGTCGACCCGCAGTCGAACAGGATCGCCGAATCCCCGCTGCGGATCAGGTGGCACGAGCCGTCGCCGACCGCGATCGTGTCCAGCCGCAAGACAACATCGCTCGGGAGAGCTCCGCCCCGCAGCCGCTCGCCCGCGAGCCAGACGCACAGCCCGAGTGTCAGCCCGATCGCTCCGAGCCGCAGCCATCCCCGCCGAGCTCCAACGCCGACACACATCGCCGCCGTCGTCAGCACCGCCCACCACGCCGGCGAGTCCGAGCCCCGCACCGACGCGCCGGGCAACCGGTCGATCCACGAGACAAACGCCGCGATCTCGCCGGCAAACGCCGCGACCGGCCCGGCCAGCATCCGCCCCGCCTCGGGCGCAACGACACCGATCCCAAGCGCGATATACCCCGCCCAGAGCGACACCACAATCAGCGGCGTCGCCAGCACCGTCGCCGGCGCGCTCAGCGGGCTGAACACACCCGTGTGCGCCAAAACCGCCGGCGCCGAAAACACCCAGCACGCAAACGCGAGGATCACCCCCGTCATTATGCGCCGAATCACAAGCCCCGACCCCGAAACCCGATCGTCCACCAGCCCACGGATCGCCCGGCCGTCGACCGTCGGCCCGCGCAGCATCAGGTCGACCCGCGGCCCCGCCCAGATGAGCAGCGCCGTCAGCCCGACCGAAAGCTGCCACCCGAGCGCAAACACATCCATCGGGCGCCAGACCAACAGCCCGATCGCGATCCAGCCCAGCAGCGTCAGCCGGTCGTGCCGCCGCCCCGTGCTCTCGGCCAGCAGCAGCACCAGCACCATCGCCCCCGCGCGCACGATCGGCGTCTTCGCAGGCACGATCACCAGATACAGCACCACCAGCGCCGCGACCAGCAGAGGCTCAAGCCGCCCGCGATCCCCCGTCAGCCGAACCATCCACAGCGTCGCCCCCGCCATCACGGCAAGGTGAAACCCGCTGATCGCAAGCAGATGCGCCACACCCACGCGCACAAACACGCCCCGCAGCGCCGAGTCGTCTGCCTCCGTCTCGCCGAGGATCAGCGCCTGCATCATCGTCGCGCCGTCGCCCGCATGGCCTTCCTCACCCGAACGGGCGAAGACCGCCGCGGCCCGCCCACGCATCGACTCGACAACCCTCGCAACGCCCGCCCCGCGCTCTTCGGGCATCAACTCCACCAGCGCCGCCAGCGGCACATCCAACGACCCGATCTCGCCGCGCTGCGCAATCAGCGTCCGCGCGTCGCGCTGGCCCGGGTTGAGCGCCGGCTCGGTGGGTCGGAAGCGCCCGGCCAGCCGCACGCGATCGCCCGCGCGCACGCGCCCCTCCAGGCTCTCGCCGACAAACACGCGCACGATGCCCGACGAAGCCCGCTCGCCGTCATCGCCCCGCAGCCGCTCAACCTTCAGCAAAAAGCGTTCGCCCTCGCCCCCGAAGCGCAGAAACCCCGCCATCGCCCCGCGCCGCTCGCCCATCGGCGAGGGCGTCTCGAGCGCGACGCCCTCGATCTCGATCAGGCGGCGGTCGGTCGCGGGGTCGGCGACACGGAGGTGCATCGCGCCGACACGCGACGCCCCCTCGTCGATCCGCAGCGTCGCCCAGCCCCCGCCGCAGAAAACCGTCGCCAGGCAGAGCAGCGCCTTGCATGGCCGCCCCTTCGCAAGCCCCGCGATCGCCAGCGCACCGCACGCCACGCCGAACCACGCCGCGCCGGGCGCGGCAAGCCACGCGACTTCGCAGCTCCACCGATGCGCGAGCACGCCGAGCGCAAAGCACCCCAGCGCGATCCACGCCCGCCACGCCGCGCCCGCGGCAACATTTCTCTGACTCGTCCCGGCCCCGCCCATGCCCCGCAGTATCCGCAATCATCGGCGGCTGTCAACCCCGTCCCACGCCCCCTCGACGCCGAGCCCTCAGCGAAGCGAAGGGTCGGGTCCTTCCTCGGTGATCCAAAGCACAAAGAAAAACACCGGCGTGCGCCGGTGCTGAGGTCAGTGCTCGGGTTGCCCCAGAAAACTCAGTTGCCGAACGACTGGAAGAGGTCGTTGAAGCGTTCGGCGACATCTTCCGTCGTCGGCGAGCCGTTGCGTTCCAGACGGACCCCGCCCTCGGTGAAGAAATTCCGGCTGTAGCGCAGTCCTCCGCCCAGGATCGAGTAATTCCCACCGCCAGAGCGCTGCACCGCGCCGCTGGACATCGCCCCGGGGTCGCTGGCGGCCAGGAAGATCGCGTCGACACCGGCGGACTGGATTACGACGCGTCCGCGGGCCGCGGCGGGCAGCGTGTTCGGGCCTTGCTCAACATCAATGGGGTACGACGGGTTGCCGAGAATTCCGGCCAAGTTGGTGCTTAGCTGATTGGCGCTGATCCCGTCGCCGAAGAGGCTCGGCGCGGTGCTGCCAGTCGTCGCCCATGTCTGGTTCCGCCCACGGTCGCCAAGCGCAAGCGAGCGGAGGAAGCCCGCGTTGGACGCCCAATAGAACCTGGAAGAGCCCCCGTTCGAGTTGCGTCTTGCAAACCCTTGGATCTGGGCGTTGTAACCGCCGGAGATCGTGCTGATATCCCGCGGGCCGAACTCATCCTCAACCCAAAGCAGGAAGGGCGTCCCCCACGCGTCGACAAACGCGGGGATCGGCGCCTCGTTGGCGCTGCTGGCGCTCTGCTGATAGTGGGAGCCGTCGGGCCCGCGCGTCTGCTCGACGAAGTACCGCGAGGGCGGGTTGAAATAGCCCGGGTTCGACGGGTTATCGCCGCCGATGAAGTCCGTGCGCACGAAGCGCCCGGAAGGGCCGTACCGCTGGTTCTCCTGGATCGCGTCGTTGCTCGGCCCGAACGCGAAGTGGATGGTGCTGTCGCGCGAGTCGGGCGTCACCACGCCCCCGGCGAGGTCAAGCAGCACATTCTCCATCGCGGTGAAGCCGAGGTTCTCGTTCTCCTGGTGGCCCATCTGGCGGGCGCTGAAGACGCCCGGCGTCCGCCCGTCGTTGTCCTGGCGGAATCGGTCGACCGCCTCGCCGAACTGACGCATCAGCGTCTGCGTCGTCGCGTTGCGCGCGACATTCCTCGCCCCGCCGATCGCCGGCAACAGCAGCGCAAGCACGACGGAGATGATCGCGATCACCACCAGAAGTTCCAGCAGTGTGAAGCCGCGTGTGCGGCAGTGATCCCGGCGGCCGGTCAGTCGGTTCAGGTCCATGGTGCGTGCTTCCATCTTTTGTGCTCTGCCGTCGCGACGCGACGACGCCGGAGCCCCTCGGGCCCGGCAGACCATCATTCCCGCTCCAACACGGCCGACCCACAAGGACGCGCCGCGCCCGCACGCCAGTGCCCCCCGGGGGACGCAGCTTCACCCGGAGCCGTCCCACTGTTCGGCTCCCGGGCACAAACTGTTGCGACGACCCGCCAACTGCCCGCCCACTCGGGCCGGACAAGGGCCGACGCCCCCCACAATTCTCCAAAGCATACCAGATCAACCACCGCCGACCAAATCGCTACCGCAACGCCGCCCCCAACCCCCCTGAACCCACGCCCACCACAAGGCGTACCGTTCCGTCCGTGGCACGCGATGTCTGCTTCTATGACGGTCAGTGCGGCATGTGCCGTCGTTCAACCCGCATCCTGCGGGCCCTCGATTGGCTCAATCGCCTCGAATTCCAAGACATGACCCAAACACAGGACCTCCCCGTCGACCTCGAAGACGCGATGCGGGGCATGCCCATGCAGACGCGCTCGGGCGAAGTCCTCCTCGGTTTTCCCGCCATGCGCCGGGCGATCCTCCAGACCCCGCTCGGATTTCTGCCCGCGATGATCCTGTATCTGCCCGGAATCAGCGCCCTGGGCAGAATCGTGTACAACAGGACCGCGGAGAAACGCGCCAGGGAGATTTCCTGCTCAATCGCTCCCGAAACCCGGGATTGATCCGAACCGCCCGCCAACGGATACTCGACCTCATGAACACCGCCACGACCCTCGGCGAACTCTCCACGGAAGAAAGATCCCGCGCGATCCGTCGCGCCGCCGACGCCCTCAGAAGGGGTGAGGCCGTCGTCTTCCCGACCGAGACGGTCTACGGCATCGGGGTCATCGGCGCAGAGCCCGCCGCCGTCAGCCTCCTCCGCGAACTCAGCGACAACGACCGCGCGGGCCGCGCCGGCGCGTGGCACGCCCCCGACGCCGAAACCGTCGAGCGGGCGATCCGCCCCGCCTTCGACGCCCACAAGCGCATCCTCGACCGCCTCGCCCCCGGACCGGTCACCTTCCTGGTCGAGGGCGACGAAGACGCCATCGCCGAGATCCGGGGCGGGATCGGCCTCGCCAAGGGCGCCGCCGACGACGGGCGCCGCCTGGCCGTCCGCGTGCCCGACGACGCCGTCGCGTCCGAACTGCTCCGCGAGGCGGGCGCGCCCGTCATCGCGACGCGCCTGGGCGCTTCGGGCTGGGGGCCCGACACCCAACTCACCCCCGAAACCATCGCCGGGGCCACCGGCGCGGGCGTCGCCGAGGTGCTCGATTCGGGCAAGACCCGCTACGCCGCCGTCAGCACCACCATCAGGCTCACCCCCGCCGGCGGGTACGAGATCCTCTCCGAGGGCGCGATCGACGCGCAGGCCGTCGACCGCAGGCTCTCACGCAAGATCCTCTTCATCTGCACCGGCAACACCTGCCGCAGCCCCATGGCCGAGGCGATCGCCAAGCACCTGCTCGAAGAGCTGCACGACCCGATCCCCACGAGGGTGCTCTCGGCCGGGGCCTCCAGCGCCGGGGGGTCGGGTCCTTCCCCAGAGGCCGTCGAGGCCATGGAGGCGATGGGGCTCGACCTGACCGGCCACCGCTCACGCGGCCTCTCGAAGGAACTCATCGCAGAGGCCGACATCATCTACGCGATGACCGAGGGCCATCTCCGCGCCGTCCTCGCCATCGAACCGACCGCCGCCGACCGCGCCTTCGTCCTCGACCCCGAGGGCGCAGATGTCCCCGACCCTATCGGGATGCCCCTCTCGGCCTACAAAGAAACCGCAGACCGCCTCCGAGAACTGATCGCCCTGAGGTTCAAGGATCTCCAGCCATGACCATCGCCATCGGCGCAGACCATCGCGGCCTCGAAGCCGCCCGCAAAATCGCCGAGCACATCAAGGCAGGGGGCAGGGAAGCCCGCCTGATGGGCCCCTGCGACGAATCCCCCTGCGACTACCCAGAGCGGGCCGCAGAAGTCGCACGCGCCGTCGCGTCGGGCGAGGCCGAACTGGGCATCCTCCTCTGCGGCACCGGCATCGGCATGTCCATCGCCGCCAACAAAGTCAGGGGCGTCAGGGCCGCCGTCGTCCACGACGAGCTGACCGCCGAGCTCAGCCGCAGCCACAACGACGCCAATGTCCTCTGCCTCTCGGCCGACCTGATGGGCGAGCAGGCGCTCCGCCAGATCGTCGACCGCTGGCTCGCCACCGGCTTCGAGGGGGGCAGGCACGCGCGGCGCGTCCGAAAGATCACCGCCATCGAGCAGGGCAAGGACCCCGCCGCGGTCACCGACTGAACCCCGCTACGCTCTGCCTCCCATGACCCCGACCGGGACCGACAACCCATCCTCCGCGCGCCAGCGTCCCAGCGCATCGGCGAGCACGCGCGAAACCCTCACCTCGCTGGTGATCGCCTTCGCCATGGCCTTCATCTTCAGAGGCTTCGTGCTCGAGGCCTTCATCATCCCCACCGGGTCGATGGCCCCCACGCTGCTGGGCGCTCACATGAAGTTCCGCTCCCCGCAGACCGGCACGGACTTCGATGTCGGGCCGTGGTTCTACTTCAACGACCAGGAACACCTCCCGCCCCTGCCCGTCCAGGGCTCTCCCCAGCACCCCGTCATCGTCCACGACCCCATGAGCGGACCGCCCCCGGCGCCGGGGCGCGCACGCAGCGGCATCACCAGCCAGCATGTCGGCGTCCCCCGCGAGGCCGGCGACCGAATCTTCGTCCTCAAGTATGTCGAGCCGATCTACCGCCCCCAGCGCTTCGATGTCGCAGTCTTCAAAAACCCCACCCAGCCCGAGGAAAACTACATCAAGAGGCTCCTCGGCCTCCCCGGCGAGCAGGTCGCCCTCGTCGACGGCGATGTCTTCTTCCGCGACGCGACGCAGGCCTCAAACGCGGACAACCCGTGGTCCGGCCCCGGCTGGCGGATCGCCCGCAAACCGAGGCGCATGCAGCGGGACCTCTGGTACACCCTCTTCGACAGCGTCCACGCCCCGCACACCCATGTCGCCGACTACCGCTCGCCCTGGCGTGCCGCCTCCAACACCGGCGCGTGGACCATCGGACGCAGCCGCGTGTACCGCTACCAGAGCGACGCGCCGACCGCCATCTTCTGGGACACCGACAGCTGGCCCATCGACGACTACCTCGCGTACAACCAGTCCCGCCAGCTCATGACCCGCGGCGCCGCACCGCCCCGTTTCCCGGTCTCTGACCTCCGGATGCGCCTCGGCGTCCGCTTCGAGCGTGAGGGCGGCCAGGCCCGCGCCAAGCTGAAGGCGAGAGGCCACGAGTTCGCAGCCGACATCACCGGCGACCGCGCCCGCCTGCTGATGCGCCCCGAGGGCGAGCCCGACTGGGTCACCATCGACAGCGTCGAGCTCTCCGACCCCCTCCGCCCAGGACGCGTCGCCAACATCGAGTTCTGGCATGTCGATCAGTCGCTCTGGCTCTTCATCGACGGACGCAAGGTCGCCGGCGGCAAGGAACGCGGCGCCTACGACTGGAACCCCTCAGAACGCATCTCCTTCTCCACCGGACGGCGCCTCGACGACCTCCTCGCCGACGCGGGCAACCCCTTCACACGCTCGGTCAACGGACGCATGGCCAACTACCGCGAGGCCCAGCCCTCGTGGGAGTTCTCCGGCGGGCCCTTCACCCTCCACCGTGTCGCGCTCGACCGCGATCTCTACTTCCGCGCCGCAGACTACCAGTCCTCCAACCACTCGATGGCCGGCGACCCCGCACTCGCAACCCACCCCGCAAGCACGCCCACGCTCGGCCCCGACCAGTTCTTTGTCGCAGGCGACAACTCCGCCGCCAGCCTCGACGGACGCCTCTGGGACGAGGCCGACGCCTGGCTGCTCGACGCCTTCCCCCACGCCGGCGTCGGTGTCGTCCCGCGCGAGGTCATGATCGGCAAGGCCTTTTTCGTCTACTTCCCCTCGCTCCAGAGCCGGGGCGGCGTCCCCGTCCCCGACGCCGGGCGCATGCGCTTCATCCGCTGAGCCCGCCGAGCGGCGCCGGCAGCACGATCACCCCCAGCCTCGTCTGCACCAGCACCACCCCCTCGAGCACCTCGACGCGCTCGGCCTCGTCGTCCTCGCGGAGGATCAGCCCCGTCGCGCCGGAGACGAAGCGCCCGCTCGCGTCGGCCAGCCGCACGCGGACCGCCGGTCCTACAAACGCCGAACGCTCGACGAGCACGACAAGCTCCGCCGAGACCCCCGGCAACGCGAACGAATCCACCGCCCCGGCGCTCGAGGCGGCGTCCCGTCCGGCGACCTCTCCCCGCTCATCGACCAGCAGCACACCGCTGGTCGTCACAAACGCGTCGCGTCCCCCGAGCGGGGCCAGCATCGCCGGCGCCGAAGAGATCAGCGCAGCGTCGGGCGCAAGCTCGGCGACACGCTCGCCCGTCTCGACCTCGATCAACGCCAGCCCACGCTCGGGCGTGAGCACGATCACGCGACCGCCCGACAGCCACGCATCGACGCTCCCCTCTGAAGCGCCCCCCGCGTGCGACCAGAGACGCTCGCCCCGGTTCAGGTCGAACGCCGCGACCCGGTCCTCCAGCCCGACGACGAGCACGCGGGTTTCCGTCAGGCGCATCCAACGCAGCCCGCCCGGGACCAGCTCCGATTCGGTCAGCGAAGCCACAAGCTCGCCGCTCCGCTCGTCGACGACATGGACGCTCGCCGACGCGTTCAGCGAGGTGTCCTGCGACCCGATCGCAACGACGCCGGAAGCCGCCGTCAGCGAGTGGACCGGCGTTTCACCCCGCTCGGACCGCCAGAGCGTCCGCCCCGTCTCGATGTCGATCGCCACCGTCTCGCCGGAACGACGGGCGAGCACGAGCGTCCGGTCCGTCATCGCGGCGACAAGATCGCCCGAGCGCACATCGCCGATCAGCCCGAGGGTGGTCCTCGTCTCGCCCGCGTCATCGGGCAGGTTCAGCAGCCCGCCGTCCACCCTGCCCGACCAGACCTCCCGGCCCGTTTCGGCGTCCAGGCGCGCAAGCAGCAGCCCCTCCTCACCGGTCTCGTGCACGATCAACCCCTCGCGGTCGGCACGCACGACGCCCGCGCCCGGCACCGACGGGCGCGACCAGCGCTCACGGATCCGCGAAGCCTCGCCCTCGTCGGGATCGATCAGCGTCAGCGAGCCTTCCCGCTTGAGCACGATGTACCCGGGCGAGGCGGGCGCGCCCGAGGCCAGCATGGGCGGGGCGATCGACGCCCCCTCGAAGGTCGCAGACACCGGCCCGATCTCACGACCGATCCGCGGACGCCAGGCCAGATCGCCCAGCACCTCCGCCACCCGCCGGCGCAGCGACTCGGAGTCGATCGGCTCTCCGCCGGCCGTCAGACTCGCGCCGGGGAACGCCTGCGTTGTCCGGTCGAGCACCCTCGCCGCCGCCTGCGGCCGGCGCTGCTCGATCAGCGATCGGGCCAGCCTGCCCGACACCTCGCCCGCGATCTCCATGTCCACGCCCATGCCCGCCGCCGACCGCTCGATCATCGCGTCCAGCGAAGCGAGCAGGGCGCGTTCGGCCTCGTAGTCGCGATCGGCCAGGCGCGAGGCTCGCAGCCACAGCCCCGGGGCCACCGACGACGTGGGATACCGCGACGCGAGCTCGCTCAGCGCCGAGCTGTCTGCTTCCTCCCCCAGCGCGTCCGCTCTGCGCAGCGCCTCTCGTTCGTACGCGTCGTACAGCCCGCCACCAGAGGCCCTGAGCACCCGCCGGATGCGCCGGGTGGTCTCCGTGTCCGCCCGCAGCACCGCACCCGGTCCCCGCCAGCTCGACGAGGCGAGCTCCGCGTCCGCCAGGATCCCCTGGTAGACCTCCAGCGCCGCTGGCGCGTCCTCCGACGCCTCCGCCAGCGCCCCTTTGACCAGCAGGCCCGAGACCCGCTCTTGCGGCGACGAGGCCAGGCGCAGCAGGTGCCCGACCAGCCCCGCGCGCACATCGAGCGAGAGCGCGGGCCGCTCGGTCCGACGCCCCGTCGGTTCGAGCATCTCCAGCACCGACCGGAACCCCCGACGGCGGACACCAGACGCCCGATCGGCCTCCATCGCGCTGAGGCGATCGTTCAGCTCTGCCACCGCCCCTTCGATCAGCTCGCCCCGACCCGCCAGATACGCAAGCTCGGCGAGTGTGAGCGCCGGCTCGGGGTCTTGCGGATCGGCGCGCAGGCGCTCGGCGAGCGTCCGTTGGGCGGTCTCCCACTCCAGGTAGCTGTGCAGCCGCTCGGTCGAGGAGACCAGCACCTGTCCCTCCGCCGCGAGGATCACGCCCCCGCGGTCAAGCTCGACGCGTTCCATCCGCCGGGGGGCGCTGGGGTCGACGACGCCGATCCCCGAGGTGATCGGCAGGAGCAGGCGTCCGCCGTCGGCGATCGGCCGCCCCGTCAGCCCGTTGAGCGAGACCTGCGGGCCGGGCACGACCTTCGTCGGGTCCGGGTCGTCGGCGGGGAGGAATTGCACCAGGTTGCTGCCGATCACAGCGATCCAGTCGCCCACCGCCAGCACCATCGCGGGCGAGCCCACCCGCAACGATTCGATCTCGTGGCGCAGCTCGCCGGTTTCCGCGTCGAGCAGCAGGATCGCCCCGGCGTCGCCGGACATCACGAGCAGCAGGTCGCCGAGAAACTCGGGCGCAGGCGCGAGCGCCGGGCGGAGGTCGGGGGCGACGCCGTAGGCCTCGACCTGGTGACGCCTGAGCCAGCGCACGCGCCCGGTCGCGGTCTCGATCGCGCTGATGAGGCCGAAGCTGTCGGAGCGGTAGACGACGCCGTCTCTGACGCGCTGCACCGAAGGGCGCACGGGCGCGGCGCTCCACCCCACCGAGCCGGCGGTGCCGATCAGACGCGACCAGCGCACCTCCCCGCTGGTCGCGTCGAGCCCGAAGAGCCGGTACGACCAGAGCCTCCGATCGTCGGGGCGGATCTGCGCCGCGAAGACCACCGTCCCCTCGTGGTGACGCACGATCCCGTCCGACTCCGCCCCGGCGAGCTGGTCGAACGCCTCCATCGGGTGAAACGACCAGACAACCTCACCGCTGCGAAGGTCCAGCGCCTTGACATAGTCGGGCCGGTCGGCCTCGAACGACGGACCGTGCCCGGTCGTTGTGAAGACCAGCCCGTCGCCGACCGCGACCGAGCGGGGCTGCACCGGACGCTCGGTCCTGCGGCGCATGCGGTCCGGCGTGCTCGTCCCCCGCGGCATCGCCCCGGCGATCTCCGTCGACCAGCGGTGCGCCAGAGTGAAGCGGTCGAGCGAGACCACGCGAACGCCGTCGTTCAAAAAGAGATCGTTGCCCACCAACGCCGGCAGCGCCCAGGGCCCCGAAGACATCGAGCCGATGCCCGAGATCGTCGAGTCGGGGTCGATCGCCACCGACTGGATCGGCCTCGCGACGATCTCTTGCAGATCGATCCGAGGCGCCGTCACCGTCGGGTCGAGCGCCCTCGAACCGACACCCGGCGGGGGAGCGATCGGCGAGCGTTCCTCTTCCTCCAGCCCGGCCTCGGCGGCCCAGCGTTCCGCCGCGGCCCGCACATCGGCGCGTCCGCTGTACCGGGCGAGCAGGCCCATGAGCCTCGCGGCGTCGGCCCCGCCCCGCCCGCGACGATCGGGGTGCCCTTCGAGCTGCATCAGCACAAACCGGGCGGCGTCGAACCTCGCGCCCTCGATGTCGAGCTGCGCCACACGCAGCGCCGCCTCAAAGCCCGAGGGTGTCAGCAGTCGCGTCCGCTCGACCAGGCCCTCACGCCCGGCTTCGAGCTGGCGTGAAGCCTCGGGCTCCTGCGCCCGCCGGTACCGCTCCAGAAGTTCCGGGTTGGCCAGCAGACGACGGTGCACATGCTCGCGCACGGAGATGTACAGGTCCGGGTCCCCCTCGACTTCCAGCACCCGGTCGCCAGACTCATCCAGCAGACGCTGCAGCGAGCGGACCGCCTCGCCCTCGTTGCCCCCCGCGATCAGGTCCGAGAGCCTCGCCAAAGCGTCGCGGGCCGTCGTCGAGTCGTCGGCGTACACCGGCACCGGTGTCGAGCCACGGGGGTTGATGAACTGGGCGGGCGCCGCCCCGGTCAGGCAGAGCACGAACCCAAGGAACGCCGGGGCAGCCCCGGCGCAAACGACCCGGCAGCGCTTTCGGACCATGCCTGAGCATACCCGCATCGGCACGACCGACCCGACCGGAACACGGGGGATCCGCACATCGGTCGCCGAGCGACAGGCCCGGCGTCGCGGGACCGATCTCCGGCCCGATGCTCGCGATCCACAGGCCAAGCCCGACCCTGCGACGCCCGCTCAGCCGGGGGAGCATGGGCGAAGGCTTCGCCACCCCCGCCGAGGCCGCACGCTCGAGGCGGGTCGCGATGCTCGTCTTCGCCATCGTGGTCCTGAGCGTGGCGGACCTCTACTTCACCCTGACCTTCCTCCTGAGCACGGGCATGGTCGAGGCGAACCCCGTCGCCCGGCTCGTCATCGAGCAGGGCTCGCCATGGGTGCTGGGGGCGTGGAAGCTGGCGCTCGTCTTCATTCCCGCGGCGATCTTCCTGGGCTTCTCGAAGCGCCGGCTCGCCGAGACCGGCGCCTGGGTCTGCTTCTTCGCCCTGGGGGCTCTGGCCGTCCAGTGGAAGGTCTACACAGACCGCGTCCACGAAATGACCCCCTACATCTCGGTCCTCTACCAGGACAGCCACGGCATCGAACGCCCCGAGGGCTGGGTCTGCATGACCCGCTGGCGCGACGATCGGGCGACGGCGATCGCCCGCCGGTGATACGCTCCGGTCTGATGGCCGGACACCACACAACATCCATCGGGCGACCCCTGCGATCCTGCGCGGCGTTGCTGCTCGTTCTGGCGCTCGGCGCGGGCTGCTCGTCGGTTTCGTCCCCGCGACTCAGTGTCGTCGACGCCTCGCCGGGTGAAGTCACGGGCGAGGGCCGCGTCGTCGTCTTCCAGATCGAGGCCGAAAACCGCAACGACCGCGAGCTCCCCCTCCGCGAGGTCCGCTACCGGTTCTCGATCGAAGGGCGCGAGGTCTTCCGCGGCGTCCGCTCCTCCGAAGCGTCGGTCCGGCGGTTCGGACGCCAGACCTTCCGCCTGCCGGTTGTCCTCAGGGACGAAGACATCGAGGGTCTGCGGGGCCGGGTGCGGTACTCCCTGCGGGGCGAGGTGACTTACCTCGCGCCGGGCGCCCTCGCCGAAACCCTCTTCGACACCGGCGTCAGCAGGCCCAAGACCTCGTTCAGCGACGATGGCGTCATCGACCTGGACGGCTGAGGCCGTGGCGCCACCATCGATGCGGGAGTCTCAGCAGAATTGAGACGAGCGGGCGCTGGGCGCAGGGAACCGGGCGCAGGGGTTGATTCGGCCTGCGGCCGAGGCTGGGTTCAGGTTGCTTCGAGTCAAAGACAAGTTGCGGCCGAAGGCCGCCGCATCACCCAGCGCCCCGCGCCCCACACCCCGCTCCCTTGGCCCTACCCCGCTCACATCACAGACAGCAGGTCGCGGTCCTCGGTCGAGATGCGGATCTCCGCTCCGGGCAGGCGATCCCGGAGCGATTGGGCCAGCCTCGGCAGGTAGCCGCGTTCGGTGTTGGTGTGCCCCGCCAGCAGCACGCTCATGCCGCCGTCGAGCGCCGCGTTGACCTCGTGATGGCGCATCTCGCCGGTGAAGAACAGCTCAGAGCCGATCTGTCGGGCGAGCGGCGCCATCGATTCGCCCGCCCCCGGCACCACGCCGATACGGGAGATCGGTCTGTCTTCACCGAGGATCGCCGCGCGGATGCGCGCACGCCCGAGGTGCTTCTTGAGCCTCTCGGCGATCTCGGCCACCGTCGCCGGCTGGTCGAGCACGAGGCGCCGTCCCGCCCCGGCGGTCCGCCGAGGCTTGGGCGCAAGCTCGTACACATCGATCGGCGGCTCTTCGTAAGGGTGAAACGCCCGGAGCGTCTCGAGCGCCAGGGGCAGCGCGCTCTTCGGGCAGACGGTCTCCAGCCGCAGCTCTTCGACCTTCTCGAGCCGCCCTGCCTCGCCGATGGCCGGGTTGCTCGAGTCAGAGCCCAAAAAGGTGCCGGTGCCTCGCGAACTGAAGGTGCACAGCGAGTACTCGCCGATGCGCCCGGCCCCGGCCGTCGCCAGCGCGTTGCGGACCGTCTCCAGCGAGCTCTCGGGCAGGAAGGTGACGATCTTGACCTCGTGTTCGCCCTCGGGGGCGGGGACCATCGAGCGGCAGTCGCCGTGGATCTTGCCCGGCTCTTCCGAGCCGCTGATCCCCTCGCATAGCCAGTCGGTCACGCCGCCGGGCACGCTGTCGAGCGCCGTGTGCGCCGAGTAGATGGCGATCCTGGCCTCGGCGGCGCCGAGGATGATGCGTTCCTTCGCCGAGGCGTTGGTCACGCTCTTGAGCGGCTCCCAGATCGGCGGGTGGTACGCGACGATCGCGCGTACGCCCGACTCGATCGCCTCGTGCAGCACCGCCTCGGTCAGGTCGATCGTCAGCAGCACAGGCCCGTCCAGCTCGGCGCGGGGGCGGCCCAGGTGCAGGCCCACGCGGTCCCAGGGCTCCGCGTACGAGAGCGGGGCGATCATCTCCATCGCGTTGATCAGATCTGCGACCTGCATCGGCCATGTCCTCCCGGCGGGCCCACGCCCGCGCATCAGCCTAGGGGCGGGGCCGAGTTCCCGACGCCCGGCCCGGGCGGAGAATCGCGTACAGTCCGCGCGTGAGCGAGCCTTCGCCAGACCGCGCTTCCCGAGCCGCAGTAGGGATCATCCGCGTCCTCCGCGACGCCGGGCACACCGCCTATCTCGCGGGGGGGTGCGTGCGCGACCTGCTCATCGGCTCGGCCGCCAAGGACTACGACATCGCCACCGACGCGACGCCCGACCGCGTCCAGGCTCTCTTCCCCAAGACCCAGGAGGTGGGCGCCAGCTTCGGCGTCGTGCTCGTCAAGCACGAGGGCGTGGCGATCGAGGTCGCGACTTTCCGTTCCGACGGGCCATACTCCGACAGCCGCCGACCCGACACCGTCGTCTTCAGCACCCCCGAGCTCGACGCCCAGCGGCGCGACTTCACCATCAACGCCCTCTTCCTCGACCCGCTGGACCTCCGCGATCCGTCGGGCGACCCCAACGGCAGCGAGCCGGTCCGGGCCGAGCCACGCCATAGGGGCGCCGTCGAGCGGCACACCGAGCAGGGGCTGGTGATCGACTTTGTCGGCGGGCTGGAGGACATCAGGCGCAAGGTGATCCGGGCCGTCGGCGACCCCGAGAAGCGGCTCGCCGAAGACCACCTCCGCGCGCTGCGGGCGGTCCGGTTCGCTTCCCGCTACGGGTTTGATCTTGACGAGGAGACGGCCGAGGCGATCCGGCGCCACGCCTCGGAGTTGCGGGGCGTCAGCCGCGAACGCATCGGCGACGAGGTGCGCCGGATGCTCGGGCACCCGAGCCGGCACCTTGCGGCGTGGACGCTGCAGAACCTCGGGCTCGACGAGCCGGTGCTGCTGGAGCCGAGCCGCAAAGCCGCCCCGAAGAGGCTCGGCCGGATCGGGGATGAATCGCGTTATTGGACTCGGTTGGCCGCGTGGGCGATCGATCGCGGCTCGATCATCGAGGCGACACAGATCGCCCCGCTCGTCGCCCGCTACCGCGAGGCGCTGAATCTTTCCAATGAGGAGCGAGACGGGTTGAAAGCCGTGCTCGACGGCGTCGCCCACCTGCTCCGGGGGTGGCCGGGGATGTCGACGGCGGCGCAGAAGCGGGCCGCGGCGTCGGATTGGTTTCTGGAGTCGCTGCGGATCGTGGCGTCCGAAAACCCCGAAGAGGGGGCCCGGATTCAAACCCGGGTCGAGCAGCTCCAGCGGACCCCGTCGGGGCTGGCCCCAGAGCCCTTGGTCGATGGGCGGACGCTGATCGAGGCAGGGTTCGTCCCCGGGCCGGTGTTCAAGCGGGTGCTCGACGCGGTCTACGACGCGCAGCTGGAAGACCGTGTGTCGACGCCCGAGCAGGCGATCGAGCTGGCCCGCCTGCTGGCGGCCGAAGGCGGATCGGATCCTGCCTGAGCCCGGCGGACGCCGCTTGTCGCATAAAAGGCCGCGTTCCGCTCCGGCGTGCGGAACAGAATCTCGGGCCAATCGGTTCATAGAGCGTTCGGGTACCGAGGGGACGGCCGGAAGGCCGCTCGGGCTCCGGGGGCGTAGGAAGCCGGATCAGCGGGGTGTCGGGCCCCGTATGGGCTGTTGTCGGGGCCGGAATCGGAGGGCTTTGGGGCACGATGGCGTTGGCGAGAAGGCATCGTTGCTGTAGACTGGCGATATAGAGAGCGCGTGGTCGTCCGGGCGGAAGCTTCGACGGGCCGCATTTCAGAGTGTGATCGAGCGCGGTCGGTCGAACCGGGCTCTGCGTTGAGTCGTTCAAGTGCTTGTCGCGAGACGCCATCGCCGCGATCCGTCGGCAGGCTTCGGGACGGTACAAGGAACACCCCGCGGGGCGGCACGGTTATCAAGGAAGTGTCCCGGCCGTAGAGCGGGGCCAATGGCATCGAGCGGAGTTGCGTGTGATGAAGACAGAACAGAAGAAGCGTCGTTGGCTTGGCTCGGGCCTCCTGAAGGGCGTAGCCGCCTCTGTGCTGCTGGGCGCCGCGGTGCTCACCGGCGTGCCGGTGATGTCGTCGCAGGCTTCGGCCGCGATGATGCTCTCGACGCCGGACTATCTCCTCCTCCAGAGCGGGCGAGAGTTTCAGGGCGAGATTCTGGAAGAGACCGATACCCACATCAAGATGCGGGTCTCTGTCGCGGGGATCCAGACGGTGATGACCTTCGAGAAGCGTGATGTGCTCAGCGTCAAGCGGGGCGAGGGGGCCCAGCAGGATGAGCAGCGGGCGCAGGACCGCCGACCCGACCGCCAGCAGGCCCGCCGTGCCGAGGCCGGCGTTGACGCCGCGCGGGTGTATGTCGCCGAGTTCGAGGGGAACTTCGGGCGTGATCTGACGGCGTCTCCTTTCCGCGAGGTGATGCAGGACGCGGCGCGCAACCGCGCCAATGTGATCGTGCTCTCGCTGGATGTGCGTTCGCTCCTTGCGTTCCTCTACCCCGGGCAGGAGGTTGAGGTCGAGGAGATCGGCAACTTCGACGAGTTCTCGGCGACCGAGGAGATCCTGCGGTTCATGCAGGTCGAGTTGGGCAATCTGTTCGAAGAGCGTCCTCGGGTCGTCGTTTGGGTCAAGGACGCGATGGGCGGGGCGTCGTTCCTCCCGTTCCTGAGCAGCGAGGTGTATTTCCACCCCAACGGCCGGATGGGCGGGATCGGCAACCTCGACATTATGTTCGGCAATGTCGGCGACGAGGTCGCTCGCGAGAAGCAGGTGTCGCTCCGCATCGGCCGCGCCGAGGGCCTGCTGATCGAGGGCGGATACCCCGTCGAGATCATCCGTGCGATGACGATGCGGAACGAGGTCTGGTCGTACCGGCTCGAGGGCGGACGCCCGGTGTTCCGTCGCGGCTGGCCCGACGCGGGGCAGGGCGAGATCCTGTTGACCGACGACGGCAAGGGCGAGAACGCCGACACGCTGATCGAACTGGTCCGCGGCGAGGGCAACGACACGCTGACGCTCAACGCCGACCTGGCGCTGACCCTGGGCGTATCGAAGGGCACGATCGGCTCACTGGACGACCTGCTCCGCGAGATCGGGGTCGGCGGCGCCCGAGCGCAGCGAGTCGACGGCCGTTCGTCGTCGATCACCGAAGGCTGGTCGACCGGCGTGGCCAACGCCGAGCGCCAGATGCGCCGTCAGTTCCGAGAGTTCAACGAGATCCAAGTGCAGGGCAACTACGAGGAGAGGACCCGGGCGCGCGGGCGTCAGATCCGCATCCTCGATGCGATCCAGCGCCAAGTCCGGCGTTACGGCGAGGCGATCAACCCCCGCCTCGGGATCCCTTCGGTCGAGGACATCCAGATCAGAATCGAGCAGATCAAGCTTCAGCAGCTCGCCGATCGGCGCTGACTTAGCCGAGCACCGCTCGGGAGGACAACGGAAATGCGAAACAGTGTATTGAAACTCACGGCATTGATCGTCGCGGCGGTGCTCTCGCTGGCCCTGGTCGGCGGCGCGTCGGCGAAGGACAGGGTCACGCTGAACGACGGCACCGTCGTCGAGGGCGTGATCAAACAGGACCTCGACGGCAATATCTGGATGGTCATCAATCGCGGCGGGGTCGAGCAAGAAGTGATCTACCGCGCCCGCGAGATCAGGAAGATCGAGCGCGATGTCGCCTCCCAGGCCGACGACACCCGTCAGCAGACGCGGCGCGGCGCTGAGCGGCGCGAGCAGCCACGCGCCGCCAACGGGCTCGGCGCCCCCCGCGCCGCGGTGCTCTCGCTCGGCGCCGGCGGCGACAAGAACATGGTCGGGCTCTACATCACCGCCCAGTCCATCCGCGACGCGATCCCCCTTCTCAAAGAGGAGAACATCGAGATCGTCGTGCTCCGGATCAACTCCGGCGGCGGCGCACTCCTGGAGCTGCAGAAGCTCAGCGATGTGATCCACGAGGAGCTCAAGCCCGAGTTCCGCGTGGTGGCGTGGATCGACGACGCGATCTCCGCGGCCGCGATGACCGCGCACTGCATCGAAGAGATCTACTTCATGAGCCGGGGCGCCTACGGCGCGTGCACCGGCTGGCGTGGGAACCTCGAGGCCATGAAGGGACGCGGGCTGGAAGAGGTGCTCTACATGATGGAGAAGATTTCCGCCCGCGGCGGGTACGACCCCGCGATCATGCGAGCCATGCAGATCCAGGTGCCGCTCTCGGCGTCGATCGATGAGCACGGCCGCGTGACCTGGTATCAGGATCTCTCCGGCGACCATGTCGTCAACGAGGGCAACCGGATCCTCACCTTCACCTCCGCGACGGCCGAGAAGTTCGGTTTTTCCAAGGGCACCGCCGACACCATCGACGAACTCGCCAAGGCGATGGGTCTGACCGAGGTCGTCTGGGTCGGTGAGCACGAGCAGGGCTACGACTACCCCATCAGCCGCGCCGAGCGTCACATGATCCGGTTCCGCGACACGGTGCACCGGGATCAGAAGAACTTCGCCCAGTATGTGACGCTCTACATGAACTCGATCGGGATCGCTGAGGGCATGCCGCGTGAAGACCGGGGCCCGTTCATCAACCGCGCCCGCAACGCCCTGCGTCAGATGGGGCGGATGGTCCGCAACAACCCCAACTTCGCGATCTTCGAGTTCAACATGATGCCCGATACCTTCTGGAACGACTGGTATCCCGAGCAGGAAGAGCGGCTCCGCAACCTGATGTGATCGAGCGGATGCCTCACCCCGAGTTTCGCCAGCGGCCCGGTCTTGACGACCGGGCCGTTTTCTTGCCCCCCTTCGACGGCCTAGCCCCGGCCGTCCGCCCGGCGCTATTCGGACTCTCGCGTCTTGCTTTGAGCGTCTTCCGGCCTGTGGCCCTTCGGCCCGAGTTTTTTCTTGCGCCGCCCCGATCCCTGCCGGCGGGGGTGCGGCGGGCGGACCGCTCGAATAGCATGGGGCTCTGGCAGCCAACGACCTCGCGAAAGGAGCGCCCTTCATGCCGGCCCAGGCGACCGACTTCATCCCCGCAGAGTTCGACGCGTCCGACTGGTCGCAGATCGAGGCCCTCGTCAACGACCTCCAGAACCGGACCGTCTCCTCCGCGCAGGAGTTGGAGCGCTGGCTTGCCGACCGCTCCGAGCTTGAAGCGGCGTGCGACGAGGCGATGGCCGAGCGCTACATCAACATGAGCCGCCGGACCAACGACAAGGAAGCCCAGAAGGCGTATACCGAGTTCGTCGAGAAGATCCCGCCGAAGCTCAAGCCCCGGCTGTTCGAGCTCGACAAGCGGCTCGTCGAGCTCTCGGGCGAGCACAAGCTCGACAGCAACCGCTACGAGGTGATCCTGCGCGACACCAAGGCCGAGGTCGAACTCTTCCGCCCCGACAATGTGCCGATCCAGACCGAGCTCGCCAAGCTCGCCCAGGAGTACGGGCAGATCACCGGCGAGATGACCGTCGAGTTCGAGGGCGAGGAGAAGACGCTCCCGCAGATGGCGGTCTTCCAGGAGTCGCCCGATCGGCAGGTGCGCGAGGCGGCGTGGAAGGCGGTCTCGGAGCGTCGGCTGCAGGACGCCGACAAACTCGACGAACTGCTGGACAAAATGGTCGAGCGTCGGCACAAGATGGCTCAGAACGCGGGCTTCGAGAACTTCATCGGCTACGCGTTCAAGAGCAAGATGCGCTTCGACTACGGGCCCGAGCACTGCGAGGCGTTCCACGAGGCGTGCGAGAAGCATGTCGTCCCGTTCAACAAGCGGCTGGCCGAGCGCCGGCGCGAGGCGCTGGGCGTCCGCACGCTCCGCCCGTGGGACCTGAGCGTCGACCCGAAGGGTCGGGGGCCGCTTCGCCCGTTCGACGGCGGGCGCGAGCTGTTCGACAAGTCGATGCGCGCGTTCGAGAAGCTCGACAACCGCCTGGCGGAGATGTTCGAGGTGCTGGGCGAGGGGCTGCCCGAAAAGGGCGAGGCGGAGGGCGTGTACCTCGACCTCGACAGCCGCAAGGGAAAGGCGCCCGGCGGGTATCAGTACATGCGCGACTACACGCGTCGGCCGTTCATCTTCATGAACGCGGCGGGGGTGCAGCGCGATGTCGAGACGATGGTGCACGAGGCGGGGCACGCGTTCCACTCGATGCTGCTGGTCGATGAGCCGCTGGTGCACTACCGGCACGCGCCGATCGAGTTCTGCGAGGTCGCGTCGATGGCGATGGAGTTCCTGACCATGCCGTACTGGGGCGGCAAGGGCGGCTTCTACCCCGACGAGACCGACCACGGACGGGCCGTGCGCCAGCACATCGAGAGCTCGGTGAGCATCCTCTCGTGGATCGCGACGATCGACCTCTTCCAGCACAAGCTGTACGCCAAGCCCGACCACACCCGCAAGGAGCGGACGGACATCTGGCTGGAGCTCGACGACCGTTTCGGGTACATGGGGCGGGCGCAGGCCGATTTCTCGGGGCTCGACCCGCGCTTCAGAGAGACGACCTGGCAGCGTCAGGGGCACCTCTACGGCTCGCCGTTCTACTACATCGAGTACGGCATCGCCCAGCTCGGCGCGATGGGGGTCTGGCTGCACGCGATGGAGAAGGGCGAGCAGAGCGCCGTGGACGCGTACATCGACGCCCTGGCCCTCGGCGGCTCGCGACCCTTGCCCGAGCTGTTCGAGGCCGCGGGCCTGCCCTTCGACTTCGGGCCCGACATCGTCGGACGCCTGGTCGAAAGAGCCGAGCGGGAGCTGGAGAAGCTGCCGGAGTAAGGGGTGGGTTGATCTTGAACGGATGGCCGCGTTCTTCGCTCCGGAGGAGCGACGGGTTGTAGCCGCGGGTGGAGCACGGCCCGACGCGCAGCGGCGCGGCGCGTGCGCAACCCGTGGTAGATGAGAAATAACGGCATCACCCCGAAGGGGTGAAGGACGGGTTGGCGATCGCGTTCCTCCGCCCCTTCAGGCAACGCCGTGAACTAAGCGTCGTGTTGCGGGTGGATGGTGTAGGCGATCCACTTCTCTTTCGGTGTCGCTTTGCGGATCTTCGGGGGCTTGGGTCTCAGCGGCGACGGCGTGTTCCGCGTG
>JBJHCY010000022.1:0-17111 GCA_050486265.1 Phycisphaerales bacterium
CCCCCCCCCCCCGCGCCCCCCCGCCCCGGGGGGGCGACCCCCCACGCCCCACGCCCAACACCCCACGCCCCTCGTCCCGAAAGCACGGCCCGGGGCTTGCTGCCGCCCCCGCGGCGGCTACCATTGGGCCACATCCGGGGTGTAGCGCAGCTTGGTAGCGCGTCTCGTTCGGGACGAGAAGGTCGGAGGTTCGAATCCTCTCACCCCGATTCAATAGACCAAATGGCCTCGGCAAGTGCTGGGGCCATCGGTTTTTTAGAAGAGTTCAAACTTGTTTTGTCAGCATCTAGATTTTGTGACGAGTTTGAATGCTTGCGACTCCGAGGTGGGGAGTGCGACCACTTTGCCGCTCCAAACTCCATCCCTTCACCGAGCACTGCTATTGTGGGCATGACGACAAAGAACCGACTCCGCCCGGGCAAAGCGCCCGAGATGTCACAGTGTTTCCAAGCGCGTTCGCCATCGGTGAACTTGGAGTATGGCTGTGGACACACCACCATTTCCCGAACCAGCATATGTCCCGAGAGGGTAGTCTCCCGGTATTGAGTAGTTAGTCTGTTCCCGGAGCCACATCAATGCAGAGTCCGAAGGCTACACCGAACTCCTTCCAAGAGCGAGCGGGTGTGCTCGCCGTGGCGCAGCAGGTAAACAGACTTCAGCTTATCTGGAGGGAAACGCCGAATACAGATGTTGGGATAGATGGTCAGATTGAATTTGTTAGTGACGAAGGCGAATGTACTGGCCACATTGTGGCAGCGCAAATCAAGTCGGGCGCATCGTTTATCAAGCGAAGTGGCGACCAGATTCTGTTTTACCCGGAGGACAAGCACATCAAGTACTGGAGGGACTTCGCAGTGCCAGTGCTCTTGTTTTTGCATGACCCTACAAGTGCACAAACATACTGGATTGATGCTCGGCAGTGGCTTCGAGCGGGAAAGGGATCACCGATCAGGCTGTCGACGGCACAGACACTGGCGGCGACACCAAAGCAGCGGCTATTCGAGACAGTTGCTCCGCTTATGGCAAACAAACTTGAAGCAGACGGGCTTCCTCGGTACCTTGCGTCGGCTATTCACCGCGATCCCGGCTTTAAGGTGAGCTTCTTGGAACTATTCATTCTGGGTCTCACCGATTCGTGTCGGAAGCTCTTCTTCTCGATGGAGTTGGCAATGGAGATTGCTGAGTATCGCGCTCGCAAAGCCGGCGTTGGGTGGTCCGTCGGCGGAGTAGAACACAGATTTATAGACGGATACATCAGCTGGTTGGTCGAGCAGAATATCGCGAGAATTGACTACGCGGATTACCTGTTTGATCGGGACGAACTCCAACTTGCGCCGGTGTTTCTTGCGCCTTTAACTGATCGCGGACTAGTTCTTCGCAATACACTGACGCAGAAGGCCGGTGTTGACCACTGTGTCTACGAGTCATCGCTGGTGATCGCCGATGAGTCGCGGATCGTGCTTCCTGAGAGGTTCGAGAAAATCGATAGGCTCAGGCAGAGGCTCTTGTCGCCATCGTGAGCCGGTACTGGTCGGTCGAGGGATAGTCCGGACGCGTCGGGGCGAGCCCGCGTCGTGACGCTGGCTGGCACTCCGGTCGGGGCTGCGCTTCTCCCTCCGGTCCGGCCAGCGTGTTCCCCTATGCTGGAGCAAAGACTCTCATCGAGGGTGGTACAGAAAACGGGGGCAGATCAAATGTGGCTCAGGTGTGTCTCCGGAGCTGTTTACATTAGTCAATAGCGGATGGCTGCAGCCATCAGGAGTTTGCAGTGAGTTCTGAACAGCGAGTAGACGGCTCGCGCAGAACCTGTATAATGCTCACATGGCAATGATCAATTCAGTTTGGATGGCCCTCGTCGACAACAGAGAGATTGTGACGCTCATCATCGCCTTGGTCGGTGCTGTGCTGGGTTTCGTAAACTTCTTTCGTGACATTCGAAGGTCGAGACGCCAAGAACGTGTGCGGCTGAAGGTGAACCCAAAGCTGGGTGCCATGCATCCCCATGGAATAGTTTCGACCCGCAAGAAGATGCCAGAAAACCCAGAGGCGTTCCTAGTTGTAGAGGTTGTCAACCACAGCTACTTCCCCGTCTTTCTCGATGGACTCTACCTGCAGCACGCCAATGGTCGTAGGCAAGAAAAAGTTGTTATCCAGCCGTCGGTTTACCCTAAACAAGAGTGGCCGGTCAAGCTTGAACAGCGAGAATCAGTGACTCTCTGTAAAGAACATCTGACAGTCACTGAACTCGTTAAGGTCGGTACTCGCGGCGTGTATATTAAAACATCTACAGGCCAAAGGTTTAATGGGAGTGCGCCAGTCTTTGGGGTGCTGCATTCAAGATATAAAGAGTTGCGAAAGCGTAATGCCCAGCGATAGTTCTGGTGTCTAGCTGAATTCGGCGTTGCACAGGTAAGAGCTAGCCTAAGTTAGCGGAGCAACCTCATGCCCACCCCCGCAGAAATCCTCGCCTACAACGCCGCCCAGTCGCCCGGCGACAAGCGGATCTGTGACGCCCTCTGCAAGGCCATCGGCCGCGGCCTGCCGGGGGCCGAGTGCAAGATCTGGCACCGCCATCCGGTCTGGTTCCTCGACGGCAACCCGATCGTCGGCTACAGCAAGCTCAAGGGGTGCGTCCGCCTCTTGTTCTGGAGCGGGCAGTCGTTCGACGAGCCGGGGCTGAAGCCCGAGGGGAGTTTCAAGGCCGCCGAGGCCCGCTACACCGACGCCGCCGAGATCGACGGGGCCGACCTCGCCCGCTGGCTGGCCAAGGCGGCCGAGATCCAGTGGGACTACAAGAACATCGTGAAACGCAAGGGGAAGCTGGAGAGGTTGAAGTAGGGCGCGGGGCGCCCGGGCGCTGGGCGCGGGGGAAAGCGTGGAGATCATCGACTACAACGGCGTGGGAGCGTGGACGGCCGAGCGGATCCGGGCCCGGTACGCCGCGTACGCGGCCGAGGCGGGGATCGTCCCTCGCGATCTGGCGCCGGTCGAGCAGGTCGAGGGCGAACGGCGCTGGATCTATCCCGTGATGGACAGGGTGATCCCCGGGATCGACGAAGGCGACCCCGCGTGCATCCGGATCGGGATCGAGTTCATCGAGGAAGACCGCGGCTTCCCGTTCGGCCGCATCCTGAAAGCGAAGACGGCCCGCACGCTGCGCAGGGCGCCGCTCACTCCCGAGCAAGAGCGACGGATCCTCGACCGGATCTTCTCGATGCTGCGGCAAGGCAATGTCCCGCGCGAATACCGCGAATACGCGAGGCTCGCCCGCCGCATCGGCTTCCGGAAGGATGAGGTCCCCGAGATCGTGCCGCAGAACGAGTATGTGGAGCGGTACTGCCGGTACTTTCTCAGAGAGGCTTCGGCCGGGGGGTGAGGTGGGGGCGGGGTGGTCAGATTGAGAGTCCCGCCAGCGCCGCCACTTCCCGGGCGGGCTCGCCTCGGCTCGCCGAATCAAGCAAGGCCCCCGCCCCAACGCCTTGCGGCGTCGGAGGAGCGGAGGCCTCGGGGGTTTGCGCGGTTGCTTTCCCGATCGCTGGCAAGTTGTTATGGAGCCGCTTCCTGCGGGAACTTTTCAGCGAGCCAGTCGCTCCAGGCCTGCTTGGCCTCTTCCGCGGCCGCCTCGGCGTTGTCGCCGAAGAGGTAGAAGCGCATCGAGACCATCGTCTGCTCGCCCATCGGCATGATGAAGATGTGGGCGAATCCCGGGGCGGGGCGGTCGAGCTGCAGCAGCAGTTCGGGGTATTCGTCGCCCATGCCCTCCAGCGTCGCGGCGATCAGCGGCGAACTCTGCTGCACGCGCAGCAGGTCCGGGTCGGTGATCTTCAGCCGATCGACCTTGCCTGAGAGCGGCGGCACGCCCGGAGCGGACTCCGCCCGCAGCGACCGCTCATCGATCTTGAACGCGCTCTTGACGGCACGCCAGGTCTCCGGCCCGGGCGCCTTGTGGAAGGCGGCAAGATCGAAGCTGGCGCAAGGCCGGCCCGCGAAACTCGAGAGGTAGATCTTGAGCATGCGGAAGAATGATGTCGCCCAGCCGTAGGCGTGGCCCTCGAACTCGCCGTCCCAATCGTCGGTGTCGGCGAACCATCGGTGGACAACGCGGACGACGCACTTGCCGCCGGAGCGGGCTTCGACGATCCACTCGGTCGCGACCTTGCCCGGGCCCTGGCCTTCCTCGCCGGCCTCTGTGGTGTAGCTGTGCGGCGGGTTCCAGGCCGTGATGGTCGAGGGCGACTCCATGCCGGGCCCGAAACAACTGATCGCGGCCCCGCCCTTGCGTTCCTCGATCGTTGTGGGCACAAACCACGACGAAACACCGCCGCCGGTGGCGATCGCCCGCCAGACTTCTTCTGGCGAACCGGGCACCTCGACTTCGACCTCGACGGATCGGCGTCCGTCTTTGTCCTTTCTTACTGGCATGACACCTCCTCTGTTGGGGTTTCCGGTTTGGGCGCCGGATGGGCGAGCAGCACGATCCGGTGCGGCCGCCCGCCCGGCGCGGTCTCGTCGTGGTACTTGGCCGCGAGGCGGTTGACCGCCTCGGTGAGTTCCTTGCTGAATTCGGCGCGCTCCTTGGCGGAGCGGAACCGGATCACCGTGTCGACAGAGAGCGTGGCGAGGTGTTTGCCGGCCTTGTCGGCGCCGCGGATCAGGCCCGCGATCTCGCGGACGGCCCTTGCCGCCAGCGCGATCAGGTAGCTCGCCGCGAGGCGGTCGAGCGCGCGTTCGGGATCGACCGCGGCTGGTCCCATCGCCTCCGGCGAGACGACATACGACGACGCGGTGGCCATGAGCCGGCGTTCGGTCAGCCCGCCCCAGCGCTTTTCGTCGGCGAGGCGGACGAGGCCGTGGGCTTCGAGGGTGCGGAGGTGGTAGTTGACCTTCTGGCGCGGCAGGCCGACGCGATCGGCGAGCGTGGCGGCGGAGGCCGGCTCGTGGAGCTCGGCGAGGAGGCGACTGCGGACGGGGTCGAGGGCGACGGTTGCCGCGGCGGGGTCGTCGATGACGCTGACATCGAGCATGGGCGGAGCGTACCTTTGACAAATTTGTTTGTCAATGGGGTTGCGGCATCCCTTCGAATAATGCGATCGATCGGTTGACAATCGGGGCGGCCTGCTGGATACTAAACCAAATGGTTTCAATGCAGCCCGATGCTCTGGACGCCGTGTTTCACGCCCTCGCCCACCCGGCGCGGCGAGAGATGCTGCGTCGGCTGACCGAGCGGGAGCGGAACCTGAGCGATCTGGCCGAGCCCTTGGAGATGTCGTTCCCGGCCGCGTCGAAGCATGTGCGGGTGCTGGAACGGGCGGGGCTGGTCGATCGGCGTGTGGAGGGGCGGTCGCATGTGTGCCGCATCAACGCCGAGCCGCTGAAGGGGGTCGCCGACTGGACGGAGGCGTACCGGGCGTTCTGGGAGGCGAGCTTCCAGCGTCTGGACGAGGTGCTCGAAGCGATGAAGGCCGAGGCGAAGCTGGGGGAATCAAAGCTTGCTGAAGCGGAGCGCGGCGAGGGGCGCCCCGGCGCAAGCGAACATCACAAACGAGGAGGCGCGTCGTGAAACCGAGCAACCCCGTGAAGGTAGAGGCACAGAACGATCGAGAGCTGGTGTTGACGCGTGAGTTCGATGCGCCGGTGGAGTTGGTCTGGCGGGCGTGGACGGAGCCGGAGCGGATCGCGATGTGGTGGGGGCCGCGCGGGTTTGCGACCCGTGTCGAGGCGATGGACTTGCGGCCGGGCGGTGTCTGGCGGTATGTGATGGTCGGACCCGACGGCAAGGAGTATCCGGCCTGCGGCGAGTTCCGCGAGGTGACGCCGATGCGGCGCATCATCACGGCCGACTGGTTCGACGAGGAGTTCGAATATCCGGCCGATGACCTGCCCAAAGGGCTTGTGACAACAGTGCTGTTTGATGATCTCGGCGATCGCACGCGCGTGACGCTGCGGGTCGAGCACGCGACGCCCGAGGACAGGGCCAAGCACGAGAAGATGGGTGTTGTCGAGGGCTGGAGTTCGAGCCTCGACCGGCTGGCTGAGCACCTGGCCGAGCGTCTGTCTGATCACGGGGTTGAGCCGGGGTCCGGGGGCGTTTCCGGGTGAGGCGAGGGATTCCGGCTTGTTGTTCGTGCCGGGCGGCTCGGCTCGGCTCGGCGCGGCGAGAGCGGGCATGGCGCCCGCGGGCGGTGTGCGTGCGCGGTGTGCGCACGGGCGGAACGGCGAGCGCGGGTGAGCCGCGCGTTGGCGATTCGAGGAGGCGTGATGGACGATTCGTTGATCGGTTCCGGCGAAGCGCGGGCGAGGACGACGCGGAGGCTCTTGCTCTGCGGCGTGGCCGCCGGGCCGGTGTACATCGGTGTTGGGGCGCTGCAGATGTTGATCCGCGAGGGGTTCGACCCGACGCGTCACGCGCTGAGCCTGATGAGCCGCGGGGAGTTGGGGTGGATCCAGATCTCGAACTTCATGCTCAGCGGCGTGCTGGTGCTGCTGGGCGCGTACGGCATGAAGCGTGCGATGGAGCATGGACGCGGACGCGTCGCCGGTCCGGTGCTGCTTGGTGTGTACGGGCTTGGGTTGATCGGTTCGGGCGTGTTCGTCGCCGATGCGATGGACGGCTTTCCGCCCGGAACGCCGGCCGGGCCGCCCGAGGCCATGAGCTGGCACGGCCAACTGCACTTTCTTTGCGGGGCCGTCGGGTTTCTCGGCGCTATCGGTGCGTGTCTTGCGCTCGCGGTGCGGTTCTTTTCGGTGAAGATGGCGGGATGGGCGTTGTACAGCGCCGCAACAGGCGTGCTCTTCTTCGCGGGCTTCGTCGCGATCGCGGCCGGCGGGGGCGCGGCGTGGTCGGTGCTGGCGTTTACCGCGGCGGTCGTGCTTCTCTGGGCGTGGATCTCGGCGGTGTCGTGGAGATTGGGCGGCTCGGCGGGCCTGTCGCCGGCGGGCACGCCCGAGGCTTTGGCCGGAGAGGGCGCGTGATGAAGGTGCTTGTGATCGGCGGCACGCTGTTTCTCGGTCGCCACCTCGTCGATGCGGCGCTCGCGGCCGGGCACGAGGTCACGCTGTTCAATCGGAGCAAGACGAACCCGGGCCTCTATCCTGACATCGAGACGATCCGCGGCGATCGCGAGACCGACCTGGCGTTGCTCGACGGGCGCAGGTGGGACGCGGTGATCGACACCTGCGGCTATCTGCCGGGCGTAGTCGGGGCGTCGTGCGAGAAGCTTCGCGATGCGGCCGGGCATTACACCTTCATCTCCAGCATCAGCGTCTATGCGCACCCCATCGCACCGGGGTCAGGCGAAGATGCGCCCGTGCAGGAACTCGACCCATCGCTCGCGGGCGAGTTCAAGGCGGAGCACTACGGCGGGCTGAAACTGCTGTGCGAGCGCGAGGTCGAGGCGGCGTTCCCCGGGCGGTGTCTGATCGTTCGCGCCGGCCTGCTCGCGGGGCCGCACGACCCGACGGGGCGGCTGGCGTACTGGATCCGGCGCATCGCAGAGGGGGGCGAGGTGCTCGCGCCGGGCGATCCGCACGGGCCGGTGCAGGTGATCGACGCGCGGGACCTGGCCGAATGGGCGTTGCAGACAGCCGCGGCCGGGGGCGACGGCGTGTTCAATGTCGCGGGGCCGGCGCAGCCGCTCACCATGCGCCAGACGCTCGAAGCGATCGTCCGCGTCACGGGTTCTGACGCGCGGCTCGTGTGGGCGCCGGAGCCGTTCTTGCTTGAGCGGGGCGTTTCGCCATGGACGGAGTTGCCGCTGTGGGTTCACGCTGAGCGGAGCGGGATGCTGAGCGTCGGCATCGGGCGTGCGCTGGAAGCCGGGCTACGCTTCCGCCCGCTCGAATCGACGCTCCGGGACACACAGGCGTGGATCGAGTCGGAGCGGGCGTCGGGCGGCAAACTCGCCAGCGGCGTCGACCGTTCGGCGACGCTCTCCCGCCAGCGAGAAAAAGAGCTGCTCGACGAGTTGCGTGCGGCGGCACATCGCCGTGAGCCGTGACGCACTGAGAAACCACGAAAAAAGGAAGATGCCGATGAGTCAGCCGCACAGCCTGAAGGTGAGCATCCCGAGCGATACCGAGATCGTGATGACGCGTTCGTTCAACGCGCCGCGCCAGCTGGTCTTCGAGGCGTTGACCACGCCCGAGTTGCTCAAGCGGTGGATGGGCCCGCCGGAGTGGCCGCTGCTGTCGTGCGAGATCGACCTGCGCGTCGGCGGCCGGTACCGTTTCGTCGCGTCCGGCCCCGACGGGTGCGAGATGGGGTGGGGCGGCGAGTACCTGGAGGTCGATCCGCCCGCGCGGCTTGTCGCCACCGAGAAGTTCGACCAGGCCTGGTACGCCGGCGAGGCGGTCGTGACAACCGCGCTGACCGAACGCGGCGGCGTGACGACCGTCACCACCACCATCCGCTACGAGAGCAAGGAAGCCCGCGACATGGTGCTCAGCTCGCCGATGGAGCAGGGCGTCACGATGAGCTACGACCGGCTCGAAAGTCTGCTGGCCGAGCGGGCGAAGGCGTCGCCGAGCCGCTGACGGCGGGCCGAGATTTCGCCGAGAACCGATCCCCCCCCCAGCCCCGGCGCGCGCATGCCGAATCCCCGCGCGTGCCGGGGTCTGTTTTCGGTATGCTTGCGGGATGGATGAAGACGCAAAGTCCGGGTCGGATCGGGAGAGCTCTATCGAGTTTGACCCGTTTGTCGAGGCGTTGTTGAGCGGCGACGAGGAGGCGATCAGAGCGTTCGCCGCGGACGGGCGGGATGTCAACGCGGTGCTCACGGTCGATCTGTTCGGCGACGGCTCGGACGAGGAAATCACGCCGCTGATGCTCGCGGCGGGGTCGGACCGCGGAGCGGACGCGGCAACGCTCCGTCTGCTGCTGGAGCTCGGGGCGGACCCTCTCCAGCAGCTCGACGAGATTTTGGCGATCTTTCCCGCCTGTATCGGGCTGGGTTGGGATCCGGAGGCCGGGGCGATCAGGGGCGGGGACGCCGCGCGGCTCGGGGTGCTCTTGGAGGCCGGGTGCCCACTGCCGGACGATCCGGCCGACGCCAACCGCCTGCTCTGCAAGACGGCGGCGACCGGTGATCCGGAGCGGCTGGGGATGTTGCTTGAACGCGGGCTGTCACCCAAGCCTTACTTCGATCCGGACAAGGAGGAGGCGGAGTATCGGGAACTCAACCGCCGAAGCCGAGAGATCAGGGAGCGGGACACACGGGAGACTGGTGAAGAGTCCGAGGCGTGGATTGCCGAAGCGAAGGCCGAGATGGATCGGATGGAAGAGGAGGACATCGCGCGACTGCGGAGCGCCCCGAGCTCGTCGGACATCCCGTTGTTCCGTGCGGCAGAATCCGGCATCGCCGAGTGCGTGAAGCTGTTGCTCGACGCGGGCGCCGACCTCAAACAGCGTGACAGCGAGAACCGGACGGCGTTGTACTACGCCGCTTCGACCGAGGTTGCGCGGCTGCTGATCGAGGCCGGTCTGTCGCTCGAGGATCGAGACTGCTGGGACGACACGCCGCTGATGTCGGCGTTGGGGGATCTGGAGAATCCGCTCCGTCGCGTCCGAGCGCTGCTGGAGGCCGGGGCCGATCCGAACGCGACGACCGATCACGGTTTTACGGTCTTCATGGACGCGCTCATCACGGAGCAGAGGGGCGTCGAGGTGCTGCGATTGCTCGTCGAGCACGGGGCCGACCCGCACGCGGTCAGCGACTACGGCTACAACGCCTTCCACGCACCGATCGATGTCAGCTTCGTCGGCGACGACGAAGAGAATGTCCGTCCGATCATGTCGTATCTGAAAGAACTCGGCGTCGACATCGAGCACCGCAACAAGAACGGGCAGACGCCGCTGGCCCACGCGGTCGCGGAGGGGTTTGTGGCGGAGGTTGCAGTGCTGTGCGAGCTCGGGGCGGACCCGAACGCGGTCTGTTCGAGGCGTCGATGGAACGGCAGAGGTTACGAGCAAGTTGACGAGCCGCTGCTGTTTCACGCCGTCGACGGCCCGTGCGCTCGTTCGGTAGAGAAGACCGAGCTTTTGCTCCGCGCTGGCGCGGATCCAACGGCGAAGAACCTCGATGGACACACGCCGCTGTCGATCGCCGTCAGCGATATGGCTTCCGATGCGGGCGAGGAAGGGTACCGAGAAGCCTTTCGATCCTTCTTCGAGGCGATCAGGGCGTTGCGGCTTCCGGAGGAGGTTCCCGAAGATAGGGAGACCTTCATCGCGGCGGTCTCTCCCGGGATCCGTCAGGCGGCGGAGCGTTGGGCGGCGAAGATCTCCGCAGGCGAAGAGGGTAATCAAGAAGATGATAGTTTTGACGACGAACTCGAAGGGTACGACGAGCGGGCCGAGCAACTTTCGATTATCGTGCTCCTCGTCGTCTACCAGGTATGGCGGCATCACACGAAATCAGGCCCGGCGTCACCGGGCCAGTGACGAGGAGCACGGACATGGGCGCATGGGGCTACGGCGCGTTCGACAACGACGACGCGGGGGACTGGGCGTTCGGGCTTGAGGAGACCGACGATCTCTCCCTCGTCGAGGAGGCGATCGACGGCGTGCTGGAGGCGGATGGATACCTCGACGCGCCGGCGGCGAGCGAGGCGCTGGCCGCGTGCGAGGTGATCGCTCGCCTGCAGGGCCGCTACGGCAAGCGAGATTCGTCCACCGAAGATGTCGATGCGTGGGTCGAGGCCCACCGGCTGCCCGTGCCGCCGGAGCTGATCGATCGTGCCGATAGGGCGATCGACCGGATCATCGGGCCGGAGTCTGAGCTGCGCGAACTCTGGGACGACGCGGGGGCCGAGGCTTGGCTGGCGTCGGTCGAGGAGTTGCGTGGGCGGGTGCGGGGGTGAGCGTCAACTACTTCTGTTCGGCTCGGCTCGTGATGTCCAAATGCTCACATCGAGAGATCTAAGAAGGACGCCGACTTTTGTCGCTGCCGCTTCAAGGAGTTCGACTGCTTCAATTTCGCTAACCTTTCGACCAATCGTCTCGGTGACATATGCAATTATATGAATATCGGGCTTGGTGGTGTTTGCGCCAAAGAGCATTCGAAGGTATTGAAACCCGGCTATTCCAAAGTACTTGACTCCGACTGAACGGCACTCTGATACACTGGCGCTATTCGCCCATTCGCCTAACCGGTCGAGTTCGCTTGAACTTGAAAATCGCTTCTGCTGATCGATTAGGTATTGGGTCACACCAAGTATCGCACCAGACTTGCGGCGGTCGCCGGATGGAAGTGCAAGTGCATTCCTCGCAAAGTCTTCAACACTCGGATACCGCAAGATGCAGCTCTCAAGATCGTAGCAGCTAACGACATGTGGAAACTTAGAGACAAAGCTGATAGTTCTCGGTTCGGCAAATCCGCGGTAGTTGCGGTTAAGGGACAGCACACAGTCGACCACTCGTGCAGCAGGAGGGGCCGAAAACACGAAGTCGGAAGGCTCCGGAGGACACGGAAAATCTGTTGCAATACGATCGGCGAGCCGGCTGATTTCGGGATCGATTGTCATGCGGTAATTTTAGATCTTAGAGTCAATCGCGTCAAGCGGCAATTGTTAGGCGTGGCATGGCGAGTTGGTGACCCTTGGCCGCGCTAGGAAGTGCCGTGACTTACCGTGATCGTGAGAACATGCACGCGGGCAGGGTGGCAAAGTGTTTGGGTGCGTTGTTGGGTTAGTCTATTGCCGCGGGTCGCGAGGAGAGTAGATCCGCCCGACATCATCGCTCATCGCGAGACTCCTGCGCTTCCCGCACAGCTCCAAAGCCCGCCTCAGCTCGCTCGTTCCCGAAAGAACTCGGCGACTTCCGCCTTTGTCGTCTCGCCTTTGGCGACGCCGATCGCAATCTCGTAGAGCTCGCCTTGCTCGGCATCGATCACCGTGTCATTGATCTGCAAGAACAGCAACGCCGCGACCGCCCCGGCCCTCTTGTTCCCGTCGATGAAGGGGTGGTTCTGGACGATGTGGTACAGGAAGGCGGCGGTCATCTCGAAGCGGTCTTGGTGGAAGAGCGATCCGCCGAAGGCGGCGGACGGTTGGGCGACAGCGGATTGGAGCAGCCCGAAGTCTCGCACGCCGGGATTGCCGCCGTAGCGGAGGATCTGGTCTGCATGCAGCAAGAGCACATCATCGACCGAGAGAAAGTCGATGCTCACGCGCTACTCCGCCAGCCTCTTGAGGTCATCACCGAAGCGTTCGTTGATCGTCTCCAGCGCGGCGCGGAGCTTCGCATGGCGCGATTGATCTCGAACCGGGGAGATGAGGATCGCGTCGCCGTTGGTCGTGATTTCCAGCGGCGTGTCGGTGTCGATACCGAGCATCTCCAAGATGGGCTTGTCGAGCACCAGCGCCAAGCTGTTGCCGTGCCGGATCAGCTTTTTGGTGAGGTGAGTCGTCATGAGGGGCTCCTTCGTATATACATTGTATATACGAACCGCCCTGTCCGCAAGTTTCCTTTGGATCGTTCTTTAGTCGCACCCGCAACTGCATGTGCACCTCGTCGTATTCCACGCCGTCGACGATCAGCATCGATGGCTCGACGCCCCAAGCCTTGAAGCCGACCCGGTCGTAGAGGCGGATCGCGGCGGGTTGCTCGGCGTTGGCGCTCAGGCAGATCACGCGGAGGTCGGGCCAGTGCCGGGCGGTCTCGATCGCCGCGCGGACCAGGGCTTCACCGACGCCACGCCCCCGCTGGTCGGGCTCGATCCAGACGCCCCAGATGAAGGCGCGGTGCATCAGCTTGCGCCCGCTCTGGCGGTTGACGCCCGCGGCGCCGATCAGGCGGCTTTCTTGGAACGCCCCGATGATCGCGTAGCCCGGCCCGGCGAGTGAAGCTCGCACGCCGGCTTCGTCGCTGCCGCGGTCGGTTTCGGGGTCGGCCGCGAAGGCGCGGGGCGTGTCGAGCAGCATCGCGCGTCGGAGGGCGACATACGCCGCGGCTTCGTCGGGGGTGAGCGGGCGGACGGTGGTGGTCGAGGGGTTCACGGTGTGTTGTTGCGGAGCGGAGGATTCTGGGTTGCGGAATGAAAAGCGCCCCCGCCGCGCGGCGGCGACGAGGGCGCAGGGGGGTCGCTGTTGGGGCGGGCGTCAGTCTTGTGCGAGAAAGCGTTCGAGCTTGTCGAGCGTGCCGGTCCAGCCGAGACGCATCGCCTCATGACCTTCGTCGAAGGTGCGTCGTTCGGCCTCGGTCGGGTCGATCGGCGTCCAGCGGATGGTCATCCGCGTGCGCGGGCGGCCGCTCTCGCCTGGCGCGAGTTCGTCGAGTTGGACCTCTGACAGCACACGACGGGGCCAGTCCGGCTCGAAGGGGTGCGGCGCCGGGTTGTTCGCTTCGTCGGTGAACAACACGGTGCAGAGCATCCGTCGAGGGGCTTGGAGCTCGTGGTAGTCGAGCCGGCCCCACATCGTTGCGCCGTTGTCGGAGTCGAGGCGGTAGCGGCAACTGCCGCCGGGGCGGAAGTCCAGCTCGATCTCCGAGGCTCGGACACCTTCGGGGCCCCACCAGTCGGCGAACCGTGATGGGTCGGTGTGGGCGAGCCAGATCCGTTCGGGCGTCGTGTCAAAGCTGCGCGAAATCGTGAACGAATCCTCTTGCGCCGGCGGCGTGTCGCGTTGTGACGGGTGCATCGGTTGCTCCCTTTGCGGGTGTTACTTCACACGCTTGTAGTCGGCCTTGACCATCTGGGTCCATTTGCCGTCGTCACCCTGGACCTCTGAGCGCATGACCCTGTGGTCCGGCGAGACGAACTCGATGATGTCCCGGTATCTGGAGGTCTTGGTCGGGTCCATGAAGTGAGGGCCTTCGGTTTCCAGCGGGAGCACCTTCTCGGCGTTGTCGAGCTTGCCCTCGTAGACGAACATGTGGTCCATCATCGAGCAGAGCCAGCTCCCGACATAGCACTTCTTGCGCGTGTCGTAGCCGACATTAAGGATCGATGTCATCTCGCTGCCGTCGGGCGATGTGCCCTTGCCCTCGGCCTGGATCCACAGGCCGCCGATGGAGCGGACGGTCTCGACGCCCTTGAACTGCATCGGGGGCTGGTCCGGCCCGCCGTCGCAGGCCCCTTCGTACGACCACTCGCCGATGAGCTGATCGAGCCAGTTGTGCTCCTTCTGCGGCTTGGTCATCATCGGGCACTCGTCTGCGTTCTGGGCCTGGGTCTGCTTCTTGGTTTCCGTCGTCATCGGGGTTCCTCTCTCGTGATTGGGTGAAACGGGGTTCGTTGGCTCCGGCCGCGTTGGGAGGGCCGGTGCGGTCACGGTGTTTATGGGTGTATGGCCGAGGCTTTTCGCTCGGCGATCTGGCGGACGCGGCCGAGGCCGTGCGACCAGCCCTCGTCGACGCCTTCGAGGTCGTCGGGCGGGATCTGCCCGAACGCGCGGTGCACGAGCTTCAGCAGCGTGCCCACGCCCTCGGGCGCAAGCCGGTACTGCACATGCGACACAGCCGGGTAGGACATAAACATCGGGCCCGTCAGCTCCAAGAGCGTCGGCGGCTTGATCACCTGCACGAACCCCCACAGGTGCCCGGCGTCATCGCCCAGATCGCGAAACCAGCGCCCGCCGGGGCGGGGCTCGATCTTCATCGGAAAGGGCGTCCCGTCGGGCAACTCGCTCCCCGGCCCAAGCTCCTCCAGCAGCGCTTGGAACGAGATCTCGATCGGTGCGGCGATCCGGATCTCCCGGCGGACATCAAGGGTCTGGATTTCGCGATGGGCGGCTTCTGTTGGCATCTTCTGTCCCCAAAGTGTTCGGATATTACGATTCGGAAGTCCTGTTCGCAAGCGGGTCTTCTTACCGCTGCGGTTTTTCCTGCGCCATCCGCTCGGCCCGGGCCTTCACGCGGTCGAGCTTGTGGCTCCAGAACCGCTCGAACTCTCCGACCCAATCGTGGATCGGCTTCAAGGCATCGGCCCGGAGCTCGTAGACCCGCCGGCGTCCTTGCCGCTGAACCGAGACGATCCCGACCTCCCGCAGCACGCCCAAGTGCTTGGAAACCGACGGCTGCGGCAGCCTGAGGGCCTCGGCCAGTTCCCCGACCGGCATCGCGCCCGTCTCGGCCAGAGCCACGAGGATCTCGCGCCGGCGGGGCTCGGCGATGGCGTTGAAGGCGTCGGCGGTGGTCGGGGCTCTGGGCACTCGATCAATATATGCTCATAAAAGAATATGTCAAGGGGATCCCGTGATCCAGATGTCGGATGCGCAAGAAACCGCCCCCGCCGGAAGACTCCGGCGGGGGCGGATGTGGCTTAGAAGCGCTCGGCTCGGGCGATCAGCAGCCTGCGGCGAAGGCGGAGAGGAAGGCGAAGAAGTCGTCGGCGTCGATCACGCCGTCGTTGTTGAAGTCCGCTCTGGGGTCGCCCTGGGCGAAGAGGCTGAGGAAGAGGAAGAAGTCGTCGGCATCAACCACGCCGTCGTTGTTGAGGTCGGGCGGGCAGGTCGGGCCGGTGCCGCCGGGCAGGTCGGCCGGGGCCTCGAAAGCGCCGTGGTCGACGGCGGGTGTGCTCGGGCCGGTGGTGGCGTAGTTGACCGCGTCGACGACGCGCGGATTGCCGGCGAGGTCGAAGTCGATGCCGCTGACGAGCGAGCTGTCGCCGGCGTCGACGGAGGCGGAGCCTTCGCTGAGCGAGTAGTCGTCGTTGGCGGTGTCGGCGAACTGGGGATCGCCGTCGATGTTGCCGGCGACCCAATTGGTGGTGCCGCCGCCGGAGACGCCCGCCTCCCCGCCCTGGATGTTCGACCAGTTGGCGGTGATGTTGGCGTCGAAGCCGACAGCGATCTGCTCGAATGCGACGCCGGAGTCGCTCCAGACGATGGAGTTGTCCAGGCGGACCTCAGCGCCGGTGTCGGCGTTGATGCTGTTGCCCAAGAGCTCGGCGGTGTTCTCGGCGACGGTGACATTGAGGAGGTTGGTGGTGGTGTCGCCCTCGGCGTAGAGGCCGCCGCCGATCTCGGTGGCGTTGCCGGCGATCAGCGAGTTGGTGATGTTGAGTGTGGAGGCTGAGTCGGCGAGTTCAGTGTGGAAGACGCCGCCGCCGTTGAGGACGGCGCTGTTGTTGCGGATGATCGTGTCGCGGATGCCGTCGCCGCTGACACCCTGGGCCCAGACGCCGCCGCCGGAGCCGTTGGTGGTGTTGCCCTCGATGAGAGAGCCGACCACGGAGGCGTCGGCGGTGTTGTTGAAGCGGATGGCGCCGCCGCCGGAACTGGCGTTGTTGTTGCGGAAGGTGGAGTTCTCGACGACGACAACGGGGACGACCGATGGCGCGATGCCGTCGGTGAGGAAGCCCTGGGTATGAATGCCCGGGCCCCACGCCCCCGAGTTGTTCTCGAAGAGGCTGTCGCGGACGGTGAGGATGATGTTGTTCGAGCCGCCGAACACGGGCGCAGAGACGCCTGCGCCGAAGCTCGCCTCGTTGTTGCGGAACTCGCAGCCCTCGACAAAGACGGTGGTGGAGTGGGGGACGCTGTCGGAGTTGTCGATGCGGATGCCGGCGCCGCTGGTGCCGCTGTTGCCGTCGAAGACGCTGTTGCGGACGGTGACTTCAAGAGCGTTGGAGATGCCGATGCCGCCGCCCGAGCTGTCGGAGGTATTGTTCTCGAAGAGGCAGTCCTCGACGAGGGAGATCGTGTCCTCGTTCTGGATGGCGAGAGCGCCGCGTCCTGACGAGGCGGTGTTGTTGCGGAAGACGACATTGCTGACGGTCGATTCGGTGTTGGTGACGATGCGGAGTGCGCCCCAATTAGTCGTGTTGCCCTCGAAGAGCGAGTTGCTCACCGAGTGGACGGGGCGGTTGCCGCCGGCCGAGCCCTGGAGGTAGACGGCGCCCTGCTGGCCGTCGTTGTTGATGAACTGCGAATCGTCGATGGAGACGGTCGAGCCCTGGGCGAAGCAGCTGATGGCTGCGCCCCAGGCGCTGTTGTTGGGGTCGAAGAGGCTGCGTGCGACATTGCCCTCGAACAGACAGCCGGTCACGGTGATGTCGGCCGTTCCCTGCACGGTGAGGGCGCCGTGGATCGAGTCGCCGTCGGTCGAGCCGTTGCTGATGTTGTTGCGGAAGGTGCAGTCGGTGAAGGTGAGCGTGGGGCTGAAGGCGAGGACG
>JBJHCY010000023.1:0-15989 GCA_050486265.1 Phycisphaerales bacterium
GGATGCAGGACCAAAGACGCTCTCTGGCGAGCCATGCAGTCCGTCCTCGACCAGGTCACCTCGACCGACGCCGCCAACTGCTTCAGACACTGCGGGTACACGCTACAAATTGAATAGGGACGCTCTAGTCCTCCTCGTCGGCCGCCTTCTGCGAGGCCTTCCTGACCTTCTCCGCCTCTTCGGGCTTGGGATTGCGGTCGCGGGCGAGGTCGGCGTGCTCTTCGTCCTCCGGGCCGGGCATCGCCTCGCGCTTCTTGGTCTTCGCGTCGGCCTGTTCCTTGGTCGGTTTGGTCTTCTCCCGATCGCGTTTGTCTGCTTCGTGCATCGGTCGGTCCCGGAAGTTGGAGGCGGGGGTGTTCGGCCCGCGCCCGGGGTGCTCGTTTCGCTGCGGCTCGGCGCCGAGCCGCGCCCTCACTCGGACGGTCCGAGAAAAATGGGCAATGCGGGCGACAGGACTTGAACCTGCACGGCCTTTTACGGCCACGGGGACCTAAACCCCGCGCGTCTGCCAATTCCGCCACGCCCGCAACATCCTCTCGTAGTGAGGATACGCCCCGTGCCTCCCTCCCCGTACAATGACGCACGCCAAGGACCGGCGCTCACGCCTCGATCGCCCGATCCGAGAACCGCCGAGGCCCGGCCGAGACAGCCGGGGGAGGAAGCCCATGAGTCTCCGTCAGAATCTCGCGTGCCATGTCACGCCCGTGTTCCTCCGTGTGGCCCTCGGTGTCACATTCATCTGGGCGGGCCTGGGCAAGGTCATGGAACGCTTCGAGGTCGAGGACCGACAGACCGCCGAGGCCCTCGTCGCTGCGGGCGCGCTCGATGTCGATCGCGCCCGCCTCCGCGGGCTCATCCCGCCCGCGACTCCGGAAGACGAGACGCCCGTCGAGCGTGAGACCCCCGCCGATCCCGCGCCGCCCGCGTCGGATCCAGGCACAGACCCCGATCAAGATCCCGGCGAAGACGAGGGCGCAACAGAGCCGCCCGCCAGCGCCGATCCACCCAACGGAGCCTCCGGCCCAGAAGCCGGCCCAGAAGGCGGACCCAACGCGAAGGCGCCCGCTCATGGCCACTCCATCCGTCTCGCCTCCGACCCCGACGACACGATCGAGATGCTCCGCGTCTACGGGCTCTCGATGCTCATCGTCTCGATCTCCGAAACCAGAGAGGTCACCGAAGAAGACCTCGCCCGCTACAAGCTCTCCGACGAACGCAAGGCCGAGCTCGCCGGAAAGCAGCAACGCTTCCCCCTCGTGCCGGAAGCCCTGGGCAACAAGCCCTGGCCCGTCGCGCTGGCGTGGGCCGCGGCCATCACCGAGATCGTCGCCGGCATCTTCCTCCTCATCGGGTTCATCACCAGGCTCTCGGCCCTCGGCGTCGTCGCCGTCATGCTCGGCGCGATCTGGATGACCGAGATCGGCCCGGCCATGCAGGCCGGCGCCACCATGATCGGTTTCCTCCCCGCCTACGAACTCTTCGCTTCCGAGGCGTGGAAGACGCTCCTCTGGCAGCTCGCGCTCCTGATGATGGGGCTCGGCGTCGCCTTCTCCGGCGCAGGGGCGCTCTCCCTCGACCGCGTGCTCTTCGGGCCCGTCGGCGGCGCCGAAGACGATTGACCCCGCAAACCCTTGTCGAAACGAACAGCGAACCAATCTCTGATCACGCCGCCCGGCCCCGAGCGGGGCGGCGTTGTTTCACGCCTCACCCGCCTCACGCTCCCCGTCGTCGTCTCGGTCTGCGTGCACGCGGCCCTGCTCGCCCTCATCGCCACCGTCACATGGACCATCGCCGACACCGCCGGACGCGATCCCGGCCCGATGACGGCCCTCGACGCCCCCGCCCCCGATCAGCCTCAAACAAGACAGACCGACACCTCAACCGCCCCATCGGGCGCGCCTTCGAGCGACCCCTCGCCTGCGCCCGAGCAGCACACAGGCCCGCCCCCCTCCGCCCCGGGCCCGATCGCCTCGCCGACGCCCGAGCCGCCGGCCTCGTTCGAGGGTGTCGAGCGGGCCTCGCCCGTCGCCGAGGTCGCCGCCCGCCCGCGGCGAGTCTCGTTCGCCGGGGTCGATGCGCAGTACGCCAGGCGCGTCGTCTTCGTCGTCGATACCTCCGGCGCGATGGTCTCCTGCCTCCCCTTCGTGCTCGACGAACTCGAACGGGCCCTCGCCCGCCTCGGCCCCAACCAGCGCTTCCAGGTCATCAGCACCGCCGATCGCAGCTCGATCGATCCCGACGCGTCCAACGCCGAGATCTACCTCATGCGGGGCGTGCCCCCGGGCATGTACGAGCCGACGCCCGCCAACCGCGCCGGCGCGCTCGCTTGGCTCCGCCAGCAGCGCCCCTCGGGCAGGTGGCACCCCGTCGCCGGGCTCGAACGCGCCTTCGCCTTCGAGCCCGATGTCGTCTTCTTTCTCACCCGCGCCATCGCACGCACGCAGGAGCGCCCGGGCGCCGACGATCAGGCGACGATCCTCGCCCGCCTCAACGAGCTCAACCCGATCGACCGCAGGCTCGGGCGTCGCCGGACGGTCATCCGCTGCGTGCAGATGCTCGAGCCCGACCCGACCGGCCTGCTCGCCGCGATCGCACGCGAGCACGCAGAACCGGGCGAGGGCTACGCCGTCCGCTCCATCGACCAGCTCCGAGAGGTCCCGACCGGGCGTGATCCCGCGATCCTCGCCGAGGTCGCGCTCGACGACGCCGCGGAGATCCTCGACGCCATCGCGATGCGGGGCGACGACCTCGCGATTCTCTACGGCTTTCCGACCGCCGACCAGCGCGCCCGCGCCGGGCGTGAGCTGCAACGCGCCCGCTCATTGCTCGGCCCGGCGATGGAGCTCGGCGACCCCGGCGCCGACCGCCTCGCCGAGATCATCGACACGATCGCGCAGATGACCGATGCGCCTGTGGCGTCATGGCCCGAGCGTTTGATCAACGGCCCGTCCGAGCCAGCCGATCCGGGTGCTGGGCAGCCGGCCGAACCTGACCTCACCGACGACGCCTCGCTGACGCCCGCGCTCCATCGTTTCGGCTCGCTCGACGCGTTCGGCCGCGCCGCCTGGCTCGACCGGGTGATCGGGGCGAGGCCCTCGTGGGCGCCCGCCGCGGCCGACGCCGCGAGCCGTGCCGCGCTCCACCAGATAAACAAGGCGTCGCGAACCGAAGACAGGCAAGACGCCCTCCGCCTGCGTGCCGAAGCCGTGGCCCATCAGAAGTCGCTGATGCACGCCGGTCTGCTCGGCGACGATTCCCGCGCGGCCCTCGAATCGCTGATCGTCCGCCTCCGGCGCTTCGTCGACGATGGCTGGACCGATCCGGATCTTCCCGCCGAGGCCCTGTTCGCCGCGGCGAGGTCCAACGACGACCCGACGCTCCAGGCGAGGATGCTGGAAGAGCTGCTCCGCACGCCCGAGGCGGACCATCTGCTCGAGCCGGTGCTCGAACGGTTCGCGGTTTTGGTGACGCCATCGCCCGACATCCGCGAGCAGCTCCGCCTCGTGCACCTGCTCCTGGACTTTCACGACCGCAGGCCGGGCCATCCGCGTGCCGACGAGTTCACGCAGCGCGGGCTCCACGCCGCGATGAACCACGCGCGGGCGCAGGAGCCGGGCTCGACCGCCCGCCTCGCGGCCGACGAGCTCTACGAGCACGCCCTCCGTCGCGCTCTCCCCCGTGACAACCTCGGCCACAAGGCGTACTGGACGCAGGAGGCTTCGCGCATCCGCCTGGCGATCGCTTCGGCCCGCAAACGAACCGGCGACCTGCAGATGCTCTCGCGCATCGGGCCCGAGCAGCCCCAAACGCCCGCCGCCGTCACGCTCTACCGCGAGATCCTCGACCGCTCGATCGCAGAGTTTGCACCGATCGCCGAATCGGGCGAGGGGGAACAGGCCGAGATCGCGCAACTCACCATCCAGCGCCTGCTCCGGGCGGCTATCGGCTACTTCGATGTCCGCAACGCCGGCGCACAACACGCCCTCGACGCGCGGGAGCAGCTTGTCGACTGGCTGGAGGAAGAAGAGCGATCCGAGAAGCTCGAACTCCTCCGGCAGGTCTTTGTCGACAACGCCGCGGATTTCAAACGCCGCCGGCGTGTCGGGCTGACCCTCGCCGACGCCCACCTCGAAGCGGGCGAACTCGCCGAGGCGTTCGCCCTGGTCCGCCCCCTGCTCGAGCCGCCCGACGCGGCCGAAGAGCCCGACTGGCTCGCGTGGGCGATCGCGCTGGAGACCCTCGAGAAGCGAGACGCTGCCAGCGCCCGTGCCGACATCCGCGCCCACCTCGCGGCCCTCCGCACCCGAGACCCCTCCCTCGGCGGCGCCGACCCGGCCCGACGCCTCGACGCCCTGGAAGCTCGATTGTCGCGCTGAACCGCCCCCGCGCCCAGCGCCCAACTCCCAGCGCCCGGGCCGGGCGACGCCCGGCCCACTACACTCGCGCCGGCATGGACGCATGGCTGAACACCCTCGGGGGCAGGTTCATCGTCTTCGACGGGCCCGACGGCTCGGGGAAGACGACCCAGCTCAAACGCTTCGTCGCCGCTTGCCGCGACGCCGACGCCATGGTCGAAGAGCTCCGAGAGCCCGGCGGCACCGCCATCGGCGAGAAGATCCGCGACCTCCTGCTCTCCCATGGGGAGGAGGACATCGACCCCGTCTGCGAGATGCTGCTGTACATGGCCAGCCGCGCCCAGCTCGTCGCTTGCCGCATCGAGCCCCTGCTCGAGCAAGGCTTCCTCGTCGTCGCCGACAGGTTCGTGAGTTCGACCCTGGCCTACCAGGGCGCCGCCGGCGGCGTGCCCGAAGCGCACATCTACCGGGTCGCCGAGATCGTCTGCGACAAGATCAGACCCGACCTCGTCGTGATCTTCGATGTCGACGAGGCGACCGCCTCCAAACGCCTCAGCCCGCTGCTCGACCGCATGGAGGCGAAGGGACGCGCGTTCCACGCCCGCGTCCGAAAGGGCTACCTCGACCAGGCGGAGCGCGACCCCGATCGATACCTCGTCCTCGACGCGTCGCAACCCCCCGACAAGGTCTTCGATGACCTGCTCCGCGGCGTCCGCGAACGCCTCGCCGACGACGACCAGCATCACGCCGGGCACGGGGCATGACCGGCCACCTGATTTTCGCGGCAGCCGCCTTCCTCGCGGGCTCGATCCCCACCGCCCTGCTCATCGGCAAGGCCTACGGCGTCGACATCCGCAAGCACGGCTCGGGCAATGTCGGCGCGACCAACCTCGGACGCGTCGTCGGAGCGAAGGTCGGCGTCGCCTGCTTCTTCTTCGATGTGCTCAAAGGCTTCGTCCCGGTGCTGGCTTGCGGCCTCTGGACCGGGCACGCGGGCGGGCTCGACATGCCCGCTTCGGACGCCTGGCTCTGGCTGCTCGTCGCGGGGTGCGCCATCCTCGGGCACATCTTCACCCCCTGGCTGAAGTTCAAGGGGGGCAAGGGCGTCGCGACCGGTTTGGGCGCGATGCTCGGCGTCTACCCGGCGATGACCGTCCCGGCGCTGGTCGCCTTCGGCGTCTGGATCTTCTGTGTCAAGGTCTGGCGGATGATCGGCCTGGCGTCGGTCTTGGCGGCCGCGGCGCTGCCGGTCGCGACGCTCGGCGCGTTCTGGCTCGGGGGCGAGCTCTCGCGCGTGACGCCGTTTCTTGTCGTCACGGTGTTCCTCTCGCTGATCGTCATCGTCCGCCACCGGACCAACATCGCCAGAGCCCTGGCCGGGACGGAGCCGAAGGTCGGCGATGGCGGGCGGGGAAGCGCCAAGGCCGAGAACCACGCGGGCGCAGATTCGGCCGAATAACGATAATCGGGGCAGGACTTGCCGCGTTTGACGCCTGAAGCGGGTGGCGGCCCTGTCGGATTGTGTCGAAACATGATGATTGTTGTCGGGCGTGCCGATGAGACCCCTGCCCGCGAGAGCGGGCGCTGGAGGTTCCCCATGGTGCAGTTGCGACTGGTCGATGATCGCGAGTTCGAGTACGACGCGATCCCCTTCCCGATCGACCGGGCCAGGAACGCCCCCGGGCGCGACGCGGATGCCCAGGACGCGATCCGCGCCGCCGAGCGAGCGATCGACGACATCCAGTCCAAGCTGGATGAGCTCGAGGGGCTGATCAGCCCGCTCCCGTTCCGGGCCTACGCCAGAGACGACGACGGGCCCTCGGCCGCCTGAGCGATCGCCGTCCTTGCCGGCCAGCGCCGGTGCGGGCGGCGTCAATCCTCGCCCACGCGGACGACCAGCAGGGTCTCGTCGTCGCGGGTGCTCTGCAGGCCTGCGAACTGGCGGATCGACCAGAACACATGCTCGACGATCTCCGAGGCGGTCGGCGCCGGCTCTGCTCGGACCGCGCGCTGCACGGCCTCGACCAGGCGCGACCGCCCGAACGCACGGCGTTGAAAGTTCTGGCGCTCCGTCAGCCCGTCGGTGAAGGCGACGAGCACATCGCCGGGGTTCAGCTCGATCTCCGCCGCGTCGTAGAAGTGGGTCGGCTCGACGCCGACGACCATGCCCCCGTCGTCGAGCACGCTCTTGACCGACCCGTCTGCGCCGAGCAGCACGGGCGGCTCGTGCCCCGCCGAGCAGTAGTGCAGCACCCGCCGGTCGGGGTCGAGGTGGGCGTACCAGAGCGTGGCGAACTCGCTCTGCTGGGTGTCGCGGCACATCGCCCGGTTCACACGCCCGACGATCTCGGGGACCGTGCGCCGGCCCGAGTCGGCGAATGCCCGGAGCGACCCGCGGACGCTGGCCATCATCAACGCCGCCGCGATCCCGTGCCCGACCACATCGCCGATCAGGAGCTCGATGCGTCCGGCGTGGCGGACGATGTCGTAGAAGTCGCCCCCGACCACTTCGGAGGGGATGTATCTCGCGGCGAACTCGAAGCCGGGCGCTTCGGGCAGGGCCGCGGGCATCATGCGGCGCTGCACATCGGCCGCCAGCGCGAGCTGGCGCTGCATGCGTCGTTCTTCCTCGCGCAGCGCGAGGAGCCTGGCCTGCTCGACGGCGACCGCCGAGTGCTCGGCGACCGATCGGAGGAGGCGCCGTTCCTGCTCGGTGAAGGTGCGCCGCGAGCGGGCGTAGAGGCGGAAGGCGCCGATGGGCCTGCCCCTGAAGACCAGCCCCGCCGAGAGGAAGCCGACGAGCCCCTCGCGGCGCGCCCGCTCGGGCTGGAGCACGCGCGGGTCTGCGGGAAGGTCGGGGACCTCGACCACCTCGCCCGAGAGCACCAGCTTGTCGAACAGGCGTCCGCGCGAGAGGGGGATGGGGCTGTACAGCCACTCTTCGCTCAGGCCCTGGGAGGCCTTGAGCACGAGGTTGTCTTCCAGGTCGCCCCCGACCGAATCTTCTTCCATCTCGGTGAAAAGGACGACCGAGCCCGCGTCGAGGCCGAGCACCTCGATCGCCGAGCGGAGCGACTCACGCAGCACATCGTCGGCGTCGCCCGTGCGGACGAGCATCGAGCCGAGGCGGTGCATCAGCTCGACCTCTTCGACCCGCTCGCGGAGGGCGGTTTCCTGTTCGAGCAGCTCGCTGACGACCATCGCGAGGTAGCCGACGGCGGCGCTGGCGTGGGCCGGCGCGTCGGTGGTGTGCCGGCGGACGAGCCTGCCGACGACGCGGTCGCCGGCGACGATCGGGATCGCCTGGTCGGCGGGCTCGGGCTCGGGCGTGTTCTCGACGACGCGCCAGGGACGGGAGAGGTCGGCCTCGTTGGGGACGATCTGGCGCCCGTTCTCGTCGTGGAGTTCGATGGGGCAGGCAGCCAACGCCGACAGCGACTCGCAGAGTTGCGCGAGCGAGCCGTCGGTCAGGAAGTCGTGGATGGAATCGCCCCGGCGCGTCGCGCCGGCTTGGGCGGGCTCACCGGCCGCTCGGGTCATCCTCTTGGGTCTCCGGCTCGCTTGGGTCTTCGGTGTCGCGGAGCCAGAGCCCGCGGAGCAGATCGCCCATGACCTGATCGCCCCGGCTGACGCCCGCGCCGAAGGCGTTCAGCCCGTCGCGGATGTCGGTGCGCGAGCCGGTCTGACGCCCGAGGTAGGCCAGCAGCAGGCCCGACTCACGGCGCAGGTCAGGGTCGGTGCTGGCGAGGTTGCGCCGGAGCGCCTCGCGGACCTGCGCCAGGCGGGCCGGGTCGGGCATGAGTGTGGCGTCGAAACGTATCAAAGCCAGCTCGGGCCGGTCGCTGAGGATCGAGCGGAGGTTCAGCGAGGCCGAGCGGTACATGCCCGCCCCGAGCTGCGCGTGGATGCGTCCGAGCGAGGCGGTCGGGTCGTCGGGTCTGGCAGAGAGGGCGCGGGTGAAGCGTTCCTCGGCGTCGAAGTAGCTCCCGCGCGAGATCAGATCGGCCCCGCGCCGGATCTGTGTCGAGTACGGGTCGGTCGCGTCGGGATCGACCAGCTCGCGGATCGGGCGGTCGGCGTCGATCGCTCTGAGCCAGCGCATGGTGTCTGCGGCGACGGCGGCGGGGTCTTCGGGCCTCTGGTCGCGCAGGTCCTGCAGCTCGCGTTCGAGCTCCTGGATGTGGCGTTGCCAGTCGGGCATGTCGGGGTCGGTCTCGGGCTCGCCGGGCCCGCGTTCAACGCCCGGACGCTCGGGGCGAGGGTCGGGAACGAGCGGCCCCTGCTGGAGCTGCTCTCGCAGGCGGTCGTAGACGGTCTGCGAACGCTCGACCGGGCGTACAAGGGTCTCGTCGCGTCGTACCTCCCGGTGCCGGTCGCGCAGCTCGATGTACTGCAGGCCCTGGAGGGCCGAGGCGGTCAGCCCGAAGCGGAGGTTTTCTTCGGGCTCGACGATGCCGACGACCGTCGGGCTGAAGCCGCGGATCGAGGTGAACGCGGAGGTCGATCTCAGCGTGCCCAGGAGCGCCGCGTCCCTGACGGAGAGGCCGGCGGGCGTGACCAGATCGCCCCGCTGGAGCGGGTCTTGCATCGGAGTGTCGATCGGGTCGACGCGCCGGATCCCGGTGTCTCCGATCGGCCGGCCGATCGGGGCGGGCGAGCCGACATCGGCGCCGGTCATGCCTGCGCCGTCGCGGCTGAGGGCGCCGAAGCCGATCAGGCCCGAGGGAGCGCGCGAGCCGGTGGTCAGGGCGAACTGGTATTGCAGGGCGTCGGTTCCGCGGAGCCCGTAGCCGCTGAGCCCGGAGTAAAGCGAGTCTCGCCTGAAGGCGAAGAGGTCGGTCGAGCCGAGGTCTGCGCGGAAGTCGCCTGGGGCGAGGTAGCCGACATCGCCCCGGAAGCTCATCCCGCCGGGCGCGTTGCCGGTGACGATGGCGTTGCGGAAGCTCATCTCCTGCTGCCAGCGCTGGCGTGGGGCGGTGCGGTCGCGTTCGGCGGTGATCTCCAGCCTGCTTTCAAGGCCCCGGCCGTCACCGAGCGCGTGCTGCGCGGAGGCGGTCCCCTGCGCAAAGGCGAAAAGCGCGGCCGACGCGATGAGTGCGGCGGCCTTCGGGCTTGGCAGTGTGCGCGGAAGGTTCGGGGTCATGGTCGGCCTCTCTCTCTGTTGGCGGGCGATGGTAGCGCCGCATACAAGAGATACCCTCGCGAGCGGCGAGGGTTCGATCGGGGTTTGTTTCAATACGAATCGGTCGGCTCTGGGGTCGGTCTGTGGGTCCATGCGCCGTCCTCCCGGAGTGGGGCGGCCGGGACCGGCTCTCAGCCCCGGGCGCCACGAGAGGCGATCGGCTCGCCGAGGCCCGCGGCATTACGCAAGCGCTCGCAGGCGGTCTGCTCGGAGACCAGGAAGTACGACATCCCGCCGGTGTACCAGGCGTAGATCGTCGTTTTCATCCCGTCAGAACAGCGCATCAGCGCCAGCGGTCGGTCCTCGTTCTCGGGGATCACCGACGCGCGGCCCTGCTGGATGAACAGGCTGACGGAGATGCCCTCGCGGCAGGCGCTGCCGTCGGTTTCCAGCCGGAGATGCACGCTCCGCCCATCGCCTGGAACATGGCACTCGCCCATGTCGCGGAAGACCATGCCGGCGGCGTGGAAGTCCGGGATGGTGGGGACGGCGCCGAGGATTCTGGAGAACGCGTCGGGGACGCGGTTCATGTCCGCGACGGTGAACTTGCCCGAACTCGCCGGGAGCTTGGCGCAGCGGTCGTGCTCGGCTGCGAAGAAGTTGGCGAGGGAGACGGCGTTGCCGACGCCGGCGGTCTGGGGGCCGGCGGTTCCGGGGGTGCTGAGTACCTGTGAGAACAGCGAATAACCCGCGACGAGAAGAAGGACCGCGGCCGCGGCGCCGACGAGGGCGCGATTGCGACCGCCGAAGTGCGTCTCGCGTGCGACGCGGGAACGCTCGGCGATCCGGTCGGCGAGGGCGTCCTGGTCCGCCTGGTCGGCATCGTCCGAGAACGCGTCGGCGGTCTGGCCTGCCGAGGCGGCGATCGCGAGGATCCGCTCGCGGAGTGCGGCGGGGGCGGGGGGCGCCTGCATCGCGCCGGCGCAGTGGCTGCGGAGGCGGCGCTCGAACTCGATGCGGGCGTCGTCTTCGGGGTGGTCGCGGAGGTGGGCGTCGAGGCGGGCGCGGTCTTCGGTGGAGAGTTCGTCGTCGGCCGCAGCGCGGAGGAGGGCGGCGACGGGGAGCAGATCACGGGCTTCGCCGCTGGGATCGGGCTTGGGCGAGGGGTCGTGCGGGTTGTGGCTGGTCTGTTCAGACATCAGGCCGCTGCCTTGGTGATGGTCGTCGAGGTGATCCGCCGCCGCTCGGCGGTACCCGATAACCGTGTTGTGTATCCCCAGTAACCGAAGCGAAGCCGCCGCGATATCACCGATGTACCCCCCGGTCGCCGTTGTTCTTCCCGGAAAGACCGTCGAGACCGAGATTTTCGACGGCTTCGGGGTCGGAGGTCAGTTGGTCTGCGAGGGTTTTGCGGGCTCTATGGAGGCGGCTCATGACGGTGCCGATCGGGACGCCGAGGATCTCGGCGATCTCGCGGTACTTCAGCCCGTCGACGCCCCACATGAGCAGGACCTCGCGGAACTCGGGCTTGAGGTCCTCGATGGCCTTTTTCAGACGGGCGTCGACATGCTCCCAGTCGAAGCCGGCGCGGTCCCAGGCGGGGGGCGGTTCGTCGGGGAGGGGGCCGTCGGTGCTCTCGGCGAAGAACTCGCCGACGGCCTGGGGGTCGCGTGCCTTCTTCTTGATGCGGGTGTAGAAGACATTGTGGGTGATGGTGAAGAGCCAGGCCCGCATGCCTCCCGAGCCGTCGCCGGAGCGGTCTTCGAAGGTCTCGATCGCTCTCGGGCGGAAGGCCCGGGCGTAGACATCCTGGACGAGGTCGTCGGCTTCTTCGGGGTTGCGGGTCAGGTGCAGCGCGAGGCGATAGACCGCGTCGAGATGTTCGAGCGCCAGACGCTCGAATGCTGCTCGCTCCATGCGGTCTGCTCCCCGCCCCCGCGTCTTCCGGCGTGGGGCCTGCTTGCCGGTCTGTCCGGCGCGTGAACGACAAGCGTAGGTGATCGCCCGGCGTCGGGGGCGATCCGGGCGGGGCCTGAACAGGGCGCTGGGCGTGGGGCGCGGGGCGTTTGCTCCTGTTCTGGCCGGATCTGCGGCGATCCGTACAATGGGCCATGCCCGACGATCGCCAGCCGTACTACATCACCACGCCGATTTACTATGTCAACGGCCGTCCCCACCTGGGGCACGGCTACACCACGGTGATCGCCGATGTGCTCGCCCGCTTCGAGCGGATGGCCGGGGGTTCTGGGGCCGAGGTGTTCTTCCTGACTGGTACGGACGAGCACGCCGACAAGGTCGTTTCGACAGCGGCTTCCAGAGGATTGACCCCCCAACAGTGGGCGGATCAGAACGCCGAGGCGTTCGAGGCTTTTTTCCGCGACCTGCATATCAGCAACGACGACTTCATCCGCACCAGCCAGCCGCGTCACAAGGAAAAGGTCGAGGCGTACATCCGGGCGATGCTCGACTCGGGCGACATCTACAAGGGGGACTACACCGGCTGGTACGACCCGGGGCAGGAGGAGTATGTCACCGAGACCGCCGCCCGTGAGCACGACTACAAGAGCGCGGTCTCGGGCGAGCCGCTCGAAAAGCGGACCGAGCAGAACTATTTCTTTCGGCTCTCGGCGTACCAGGACCGGCTGGAGGAACTGATCCGGTCGGAGCGGTACCTCGTGCTGCCCGAGGCGAGGCGGAACGAGGTGCTCGGGCGTCTGACGCAGGGGCTTCGGGATGTGCCGGTGAGCCGGGCGGTGGGGGATTCCGGGCAAGAGGCTTGGGGCGTCTTGATGCCCGGGGACGAGCGGCACCGGATCTATGTGTGGATCGATGCGTTGTTCAACTACCTCTCGACGGTGGACACCGACGGGCGGCGGCACCTCTGGCCGGCGTCGGTGCACCTGATCGCCAAGGACATTCTCTGGTTCCACGCGGTGATCTGGCCGGCGATGCTGATGGCGCTGGGGCGTGAGTTGCCCAAGGCCCTCTATGTGCACGCGTACTTCATGATGGGCGAGCGGAAGATGTCCAAGAGCCTGGGCAACTTCGTGACGCCCGAGGAGATCCACGCGTACGCCGATCGCTACGGGATCGACGCGTTCCGCTGGTATCTGGCGACGCAGGGGCCGTGGGGCGCCAACGACGCGGACTTCACCTACGCGAAGTTTGTCGAGGTGTACAACGCGGACCTGGCCAACGGGTTCGGCAACTCGACGAGCCGCGTGAGCAACATGATCGCCAAGTACTTCGAGTCCTGCCCCGACCCGGCGGGGCAGACCGAGCTCGACGGTCACGACTGGCCGGCGCTGACGGGCGACGCGGTCAGATCGGCGATCGACGCATCGGGCAAGCTCGATGTCGCGTCGATGCTGAAGGCGGGGTTGTCGCTGGTGCGGGCTGTCGACGGGTACATCAACACCACCGAGCCATTCCGCCTTGCCAAAACGATCGAGTCGGACCCGCACGCGGGGCCCCGCCTGGCGGCGATCCTGTATCACTGCGCCGAAGCGTTGCGGGTCGCGTCGTTGCTGCTGTATCCCGCGATGCCGGACAAGGTCGCCGAGCTGTGGCGCCGGTGGCGTTGTTCGCCGCTCGCCGACGCGAGCAACCCCGACTCGGGCTTTGTCGCGCCCTTGGCGGAGCTTGCGCAGTGGGGCGGTCCGCATTCGCTCAAGCCCGGGCAGGCGATCGAGAAGGGCGACCCGCTGTTTATGCGGGCCGACCCCGCCGAGCCCGAGCCGGGCGTGAAGCCCGCGGGCTGAGAAGGGCGAAGAGCCGAGACATGATCGAGCTGTGCCGATTCCGGACGATGTACGAGGCGGAAGCCGCGGCGGAGCTTTTGCGCCGTGAGGGCGTGAACGCGGCGGCGGTCGACGGGGTCGACACGCTGTCGACGATTCTGGGGATGCCGTACGATGCGCGGGGGCGGTTCGGCGTCTTCATCGCCGACAAGGAAGACCGCGAGCTCGCCGAGCTGCTGCTCGAAGACTTCTACGCCGACCCGCCCGAGTTCGAGGACGGGTGGGAGGCCCAGGCCGAGCCGGATCTGTCGAGGCTCGACCCGTCGCTGGCGCCCGAGTGTCCGTCCTGCGGCGTGACTTTGGCGCTCGACGCGGGGACGAAGGCGTGCTCAGGTTGCCGCAGGCCGGTGGATGTGATCGAGCTCTTGGTCGAGCGGCACGGGCCGGAGGTGCTGGAGGGGTGCTATCCGGATGATCGGGGCTGAGCGGGGTGGCGTAGAGTGTCGGTGAGGGGGCGAGTTGGGGCGGGGCCCGGCGGGGGAAGCGGAAAACCGGCCTCGCTGGTGGCGGAATGGCGCCGGGGAGAGGCGCGCGGGGGGTACGCGTATGATCGCGGTCCCGGGGCGTAGACATATGTACAGACCCCCGGCGTCGGGCTGCGGCTCGCGCCGGCGAAGAGGAAATCGGAGCGAGCCCTATGCCGCACATCATCGCTGAGCCGTGCATCGGCACGAAGGACACCTCGTGCGTCGAGGTCTGCCCCGTGGACTGCATTCATCCGACGAAGGACGAAGAGGACTACGAGACGGCGGAGATGCTGTACATCGACCCGGACACCTGCATCGACTGCGGTCTGTGCGTGGACGAGTGCCCTGTGAAGGCGATCTACCCGGAGGAAGACCTGCCGAGCGAGTGGAACAAGTATGTGCAGATCAATCTGGAGTATTACGAGGGGAAGTGAGGGGCGGGCGCTGGGTGTGGGGCGCTGGGCGCGGGGTGTGGCGTAGGTTGGGTAGGGACACGGCTCGGCGAGCCGTGCCACCCGAGGCGCTCGCCGTTGGCGAGCGAGAGGGTCGAGCAGTCGAGCGGGTGAGCAGGCGAGGGGGAGCGGGCGCCGATCCCTGAGCGGAGCGAAGGGTCGGGTGGAGCGCGTGCCTTCGGGCGTCATGCACCGCTGATCAGTCCCAATTCCTTTACGATGTCGAGAAAGACATCGATTTGCTTTCCGAGCAGCAACGCCTCTTCACCTTCTTCTCCGACAAGCATCGCTTTGGTAAGTGCGAGCATCGCCACCAACTCCTTGATCGCATTCTGGCTTCGCATGGCCTCGGCTTCGGCGTTTAGCTTGTCGGCTTGAGCGAGAGCCATTCTCTCTTTCGCATAAATTTCGCTGATTTCGGCTTCGATCTTCTGGACTTCAGCGCCTTCGCGAGCCAGCCTGTTCTTGGCGAAGTCAAGCAGGGCGCTCGTCAGTTGCTTGGCTTCGTCGCGGACAGTTGTGCCAGCCGAGTGGTCAGCGGGGAAGTCAAGAAAGGCGTCAATCTTTGCCATGAGTTTTGGTTTGATTCTGGCCCATTTATCAAGATTTTTGCCACGGACATCAACGCGAGCGATTTTCTTGGACTTTTCTTCATCGTTGTCAGGAATGTGGAGTGGTTGTTGTGGCATTAGCTCACCACCTCCGGAACCGCGGCAAACTCCAAGATGGTTGAGTCATCAATGATGAGTTCGTCGCCGCCGAGATCGTGGTAGACCTCAGACAACAGGCGGATAAATGTCGCGATCTGTTCAGGAGTGAACTCATCGAGATCAAAGTAAAGTGAAAGCGAACTCGCTTCTTTGAAAGCGGGCTCATCTTTCGTCGGCTCCACGGCAGGACCCGCGGGCCAGCCTTCCGGTTCCCCGTCGGGCCAGAGCGGGCCGAAGAATTCTGGCGGGGCCGGTGTTTCGTCCGTCCAACTCTCCTTTACTGCTGCTAGTTTCAGACGTTCGAAGTCATCGCGAATCAACCGCCCCCCGGCAACGCCGGCCGCCCTCATGGCGGCGGCGCTGCTTCTGGCTGCAGAAACTGCATTATCGATGCTGCCTGGCTCGGACTCTTCGCTTCGGTCGTATGCGAGATAGTGCGCCAAATAGGCGCTGTCAGCGGCAGAACCAACAAGAGCAGCTGCTTCGCCGATTCCCGCCTTTCGTGATGCGGCGCCAGCTTCAGCAGCGCCAACGGCGTCAATGCTTTTCAGAAGGGCCCTTTCTGGCTCCGATAGCGTCTTCCCTCCCCCGGATTCTGCGGCAAGAATCGCAATCTCAATGTTTTCGGTGTCTGCGTGCGGGGCCTGCGGCCATAGTGCTTGGAAGAGCGGTTGTACACGGCGAGCACATCGGGCAGCAAATGCGACTCTGGCTCGACGCGGCAACGAAGCGATCTCTTCCCTTGTTGGTAGCAGGTCTTCGTGCCGATCGCCCGGTTCTCCTGTGTCGGGTTCGATTTTCTTCGCCATCGTCGGGACATCCCTTCCGGCCGTTGCCTCAGCGCTTGCTCGTGCGTTCGGACGAGTCTACCGGACCGAGGCCGAATCTCCAAGCCGCGGCTGCGGGTCCGGGACCGCGGCTCGTCGCGGACGGCGGCTGGGCGTTGTGGAGGCGGCCTGACCTGCCCCCCAAAAACTGAGCCAGTCGTTGTGAGAGTCCCGATGACCTCCGGTTGAGGTCAGGAGACTCTTGATGAAGCGCAAGCGATACACACCGGAACAGATCATCGCCAAGCTGCGTGAG
>JBJHCY010000024.1:0-11693 GCA_050486265.1 Phycisphaerales bacterium
GCAGGGCACGCCGCCGCCGCCGTCATCAATGTCCCCGCCGACCAGCCGACCATCCAGGACGCGGTCAATGTCGCCAACACCGGCGATGAGATCGTCGTCGCCGATGGCACCTACTCGGGCTTCGGCTTTACCAATGTCGACCTGCAGGGCAAGGACCTGGTCATCCGCTCGGCCAACGGCCCCGCGAGCACCACCCTCGACGGCGGGTTCCTCAGCCGCGCCTTTGTCATTAACTCCGGCCAGACCAGCGCCACCGTCATCGAAGGCTTCACCTTCCAGAACCACGGCGACTTCTTCACCATCGACAGCGGCGGCGCCATCCTCGTCCAGGACGCCTCGCCGATTATCCGCAACTCCGTCTTCAGCGGCGGCGGCGCCCTCGACGGCGGCGCCATCGCCGCCATCGGCACCGGCGAAGTCCTCATCGAGAACTGCGAGTTCGGCAACCCCGACTTCGTCGACTCCGGCGGCGCCATCTTCGTCAACGGCCCGACCGTCAATGTCGTCGGCTGCGAGTTCCGCGACATCGACCTCTTCAATGTCACCGGGGGCGACGGCGCCGCCATCTACACCAACGGCGGCGAGCTGAACATCGTCGGCAGCCACTTCGAGGGCGGCCTCGCCAGACGCGGCGGCGCCATGTGGGTCGGCGCCACCGATGTCACCATCGCCGACTCCACATTCCACAACAACCAGGCCGCCGATCAGGGCGGCGCCATCTGGGTCAACAGCGCCTTCCTCAACTCCGTCGAGAACACCGAGTTCGTCGGCAACGAGGCGATCGACTTCGACGGCGGCGGGATCTCCCGCGGCGGCGCGATCCGCTTCCTGGGGACCACCTCCACCGGCAATTTCGTCAACTGTCTTTTCGAGGACAACAAGGCGATCTCCGAGCCCGGACTCGCCTCGGGCGAGGCCCGCGGCGGCGCCGTCCTCGCCTTCAGCCCCACGCTCACCTTCACCGACTGCACCTTCCGCAACAACATCAGCAACGGCTCGACCGACGGCGACTCGATCCACGGCGCCCTGACCATCCAGGGTTCTTCCGACATCACCGTGACCGGCTGCCTGTTCGAGGGCAATGTCGCACGCAGCCTCTTCGACCCCAACAACAGCGCCTGGGGCGCAGCCATCAGCCTCTTCTCCTCGACCGCGACCATGTCGATCGACGACTCGCAGTTCATCAACAACGACGGCCAGCAGGGCGCCGTCTACATCCAGGGCTTCACCGGAAGCCCGCGCACGCCCGCGACCGTCACCAACTCACTCTTCGAGGGCAACACCACCAACTGGGGCGCCCTCCGCATCGTCACGAGCACCGAGACCACCGTCAGCAACTGCGTCTTCCGCAACAACTCCGCGACGACCTCGCGCGGCGCGATGGCAGTCCAGAACGAGGACACCGTCTCGCTCGTCGAGGACTGCTTGTTCGAGAACAACTCCTCCGACGGCTCCGGCGGCGGCCTGCACCTCTTCAATCCCCTCGAAGTCACTGTCCGCAACAGCGTCTTCGACGGCAACAGCGGCTCCAGCGGCGCCGGCCTCCGCATCGACAACTCCGACAGCGTCCCGCACCCCACCACCGTCCTTGTCGAGGGCTGCGAGTTCCGCAACAACGACGCCGGCTTCGGCGCAGGGATCTCGTCCCCCCTCTTCGGCGGCTCGAACAACATCAACCTCACCGTCCGCGACAGCCTCTTCGAGAACAACACCAGCTCGTGGGGCGCAGCCATCCACATCCAGGGCTTCCTGACCGACGGCGTCGACCCCGATGTCATCCCCGTTGTCCTTGTCGAGAACTCCACCTTCCGCAACAACAACGCCAGTTCCGGCGGCGGCGCCATCCGCTTCAACAACACCGCCGACGCAACCCTCGTCGGATGCATCATCGAAGACAACATCACAAACGGCTCCGGCGGCGGCGTCTGGGTCCAGGGCGTCACCGGTGACGGTATCGTCGACACCATCATCCGCAACAACAGCGCCGTCCTCAACGGCGGCGGCGTCTTCGTCACAGAGACCGTCGGCCTGCCCACCACACTCAACATCACCAACTCGCTCATCGCCGGCAACGCCACCGAGATCGGCGGCGGCCTCTACGCCGAGGGCGACACCACCACCAACCTTCTCAATGTCACCGTCGCCGAGAACACCGCCGAGATCCTCGCCAACAGCATCAACGCCGACACCGGCGCTGAGGTCCGCCTGGACAACTCCATCGTCTGGAGCGACTCCGGCGTCGCATTCGAGCAGATCGCTGTCGGCTTCGACGCCAACATCACCGCCAACTGGTCGAACATCCAGGACGGCGAGGCCGGCGTCTCCGGCGCAGGCACGACCAACTGGCTCACCGGCAACATCGACGCAGACCCCGTCTTCGCCGACGCGTCGGGCGACGACTACACACTCGCCCCAGGCTCCGCCTCCGTCGACGCCGGCGACAGCTCGCTCGTCAGCGGCATCGACTTCGACCTCGCCGGCAATCCCCGCGTCGTCGACGCGGTCAACTACGCCACCACCGGCCCGAGCACACCCGCCGTCGACCACGGCGCCTACGAAGCACCCGCCAACCTGCCCGGCACCGGCCCGACCTGCCCGCCCGACCTCAACAACGACGGCGTGGTTGATGCCGACGACTTCTTCCTCTTCCTCAGCCTCTTTGCAGCAGGGGATCCGATCGCCGACTTCAACAACGACGGCGTGATCGACGCCGACGACTTCTTCGACTTCCTCGCCGCCTTCGCCGCCGGCTGCTGATCGCCCGAACCGAGCGCTTCTGAATCACATCCGCCCCCGCCGGAATCAACCGGCGGGGGCGTTCTCTTTGTACCGAACGCGATCCTGCTCAAAGTCTCGGAGACGCGTTGGTCAGACCGTCCTCAGTCTTGCGTACTCAAGCACGAGCGTCTTGAGCCCAACCTCGTCGAAGTCGATCTTCGCTCTCGCCGATCGACCGCCCCAGACCTCGACGATCCGGCCGGCGCCGAACTGCGGGTGGCGCACCCGCGCACCCGGCTCGATCCCCGCCGGCACGCCCGCGCCGCCCACAGAGCCGATCGAACGCATCGACGCCGCGGCGTCGTACGACGATCGCCCCCAGCCCCCGCCGGAGAACCCCGCCCCCCGGTACGGATCCTCGTCGAACCCGTCGTCGTGCGACTGATCGCTCAGCCGGATGTGCCCGACGGGGAGTTCTTCCAAGAAGCGGCTGGGGATCGTCCGCTCCAGCCTGCCCCGCACAGTGCGGTACCGCGTCGAAGTGACCAGCAGCGAACGCATCGCCCGCGTCATGCCGACGAAGAACAGCCGCCGCTCCTCTTCAAGCGAAGCCTCGTTGTCGAAGGCCCGCGCGTGCGGGAGCAGCATCTCCTCGAGCCCCACCACCGCGACCGAGGGGAACTCGAGCCCCTTGGCCGCGTGCAGCGTCATCAGCGTCACCGCGCCCTGCGCCGGATCGACCGCGTCCGCGTCGGCCACCAGCGCGATCGACTCCAGGTACGCCCGAAGCAGCGAGAGCAAAGGCGGGGTCGGCGCCGACCCGCCCCCTTCAAGCACATCCGCGCCCGGAAACTCCGCGGGGTCGGACTCTGGCTCAAAGTCCGCCTCGAACGAAGCGGCCGACGAGACCAGTTCCGAGAGATTCTCCAGGCGTTCCTCGTCGGACTCGCTCTTGCTGGCTTTCGCCTGCTTCTCGTAGGCCGCCTCCAGGCCGCTCTCCTTGATCACGCGTAGCACCAGATCGGCCAGCGAGCCGGGCGCGTCAACGCCCATGAACGAACCTCCCCCCGTCAGCCCGTCGATGAGCGAGACGAAGCGTCCCGCCGCGTTGACCGCACGCGCCGTCAGATCCGGCGCCTCCTTCGCCGCCCGCAGCCCGTCCATCATCGTCAGGCCGCGGGCCGTCGCCCACGCCTCGATCCGGTCGAGGCTCGCCTTGCCCAGCCCCCGCGCCGGCGTGTTGACGATCCGGCGCAGGCTCACCCCGTCGGCGCTGTTGGCCACCACGCGCAGGTACGCAACCGCGTTCTTGATCTCCTCACGCTCGTAGAACGCCGTGCCCCGCGCGATCACATAGGGCACGCCCTCCTTGCGGAAGGCGTCCTCGAGCGCACGGCTCAGCGCGTTGGTGCGGTACAGCACCGCCATGTCCTTCCACGCAAGCCCCTCGTCGTCGCGCTCCCGGCGAAAGCGGTCGACCACCAGCCCCGCCTCGTGATCCTCGTCGCGGCAGAGCACCACATCCACCGGCTCCCCGCCCTCGCGGGTGGTAAACAGCGGCTTGTCCTTCCGGCGCTCGTTGTGCTTGATCAGCCCGTCGGCCGCGCCGAGGATCGGACCCGTCGATCGGAAGTTCTCCCCGAGCTTGATGACCGTCGCACCGGGATAGCGCTCCTCAAAGTCGAGGATGTTGGAGATATCGGCGCCGCGCCAGCCGTAGATCGCCTGGTCGGGGTCCCCGACCACGCAGATGTTCGGCCCAGACGAGGCGTCTTCGAGCCCGGGCACGACCTCGCCCTCACCCGCCAGAAGAGAGGCGATCACGAACTGCGCGTGGTTGGTGTCCTGGTACTCGTCGATCATCAGGTACTTCCAGCGGGCGTGGCACTCCGAACGCACGCCCCGCTCTGCTTGCAGCATCTTCGCCGTCAGCACCAGCAGGTCGTCGAAGTCGACCGCGTTGGCCGCACGCAGCGCCTGCTCGTAGGCCCTGTACACCCCCGCGATCTTCTTGGAGTAGTAATCGTTCGCTTCCGAGGCGTACGCCTCGGCGTCCTTGAGCTCGTTCTTGGCGTTGCTGATCGCGCCGAGCACGCTCCGGGGGGGCCAGTTCCCGCCGCTCATGCCCAAACCGTTGAGCACCCGCTTCATCAGGGCCGACTGGTCGGAAGCGTCGTAGATCGTAAAGTCGGGCCTGAGCCCCGCCCGGTCCGCGTAACGACGCAGCAGGCGAGCGCACAGCGAGTGAAAGGTCGTCACCGTCAGCCCCCGCATCATCCGCGGATCGCCCGCGAGCAGCGAACCGATCCGCTCGCGCATCTCTCCCGCTGCTTTGTTCGTAAAAGTCAGCGCCAGGATGGCCCACGGCGGCACGCCCACCGAAACAAGGTGGGCCACGCGGCGCGTCACCACCCGCGTTTTTCCCGAGCCCGCCGCGGCAAGGATCAGCAGCGGGCCGTCGATGTGCTCGACAGCCTGCCGCTGAGGCTCGGTGAGTCCTGAGAAGAGGTCGGCGGCCGCATCACTCATCGGCGGAGCGTAGTCCCCGTCACGACCGACAAGAGATGATGAGCGGCCCCCGTCGGGTCGATACCACATCGATCGGGCGACGAACCACCCCGAGCCCTCGGGCGTATAGAAAGATGCTGTTATGGTCTTTGTGCGGCGTCTCGCACGCGTTGACTGCCCCCCCGGCCTTCTCTAGCGTTGACGCCCGCCGCCGGCGGGATCACTCATCGGCGTGCAGCGATCGCCCCAGAGAATTCGAGCAGGATGAGCCAGGACCCCAAAGACGCTGATCCGAACAAGACCGCCCCAGTCGGCGATCTGGACGACCCGCTGTCGCTGAACAAGCCGGCGAAGATGTCGCGTCCGCCCGAGCCGGGCCCCAAGACCGTCGAGGAGGTCGAGCAGCGACTCCAGGAGGCCGCCAAGGGCGAGACCAACCTCGACACCCTCATCGGGCGCCTCGTCATCGAGAGCGGCCTGGCGACCGAGGACGAGGTCGAGCATTGCCTCGGCCAGGTCACCTCAGAACCCCGAGAGGAGATCGCCCAGCGATCTCTCGCGCAGGTGCTCGTCGACAACGACTTTGTCACCAAGCGCCAGATCGCCCGCCTCCGCCAGATCCTCGAAGCCGAGCGATCGGGGCAGAAAATCCCCGGCTACCGCCTGCTGGGCAAGCTGGGCGCCGGCGCCATGGCCACGGTCTTCAAGGGCCGCCAGCTCAGCCTCGACCGCCTGGTCGCCATCAAGATCCTGCCCAAGAAATTCAGCGCCAACGCGCAGTTCATCGAACGCTTCTACGCCGAGGGCAGGGCCGCCGCGCAGCTCAATCATCCCAACATCGTGCAGGCGTACGATGTCGGCAAGGCCGCCGACTACCACTACTTCGTGATGGAGTATGTCGAGGGACGGACGGTCTACGACGACATCATCAAGCACAAACGCTTCACAGAGCAGGAGGCGATCCGAGTCGCCATCCAGGTCGCAGAAGCGCTCCAGCACGCCCACGAGAAGGGCCTCATCCACCGCGATGTCAAGCCCAAAAACATCATGATCAGCCGGGAGGAGGTCGTCAAGCTCGCCGACCTCGGCCTGGCAAGGGCGATCTCCGACAAGGAAGCCGCCGAGGCCGAGGCGGGCAAAGCCTTCGGCACCCCCTACTACATCAGCCCCGAGCAGATCCGGGGCCACAAGGACATCGGCCCGCCAGCCGACATCTACTCCCTCGGCGCCACCCTCTACCACATGCTCACGGGCAATGTGCCCTTCGACGGCAAGAACCCGTCCAGCGTGATGCACAAGCACCTCAAATCCGAGCTCGTGCCGCCGGACCATGTCAACCCAAAGCTCTCCGCCGGGATCAGCGAGGTCATCGAGATGATGATGGCCAAGAACCCCGCGGACCGCTACCAGCACTGCCGCGACCTGCTGATCGACCTCCGGGCCGTCCGCGACGGGGAGCACCCGCCCCTCGCCCACAAGGAAACGCTCGACGCCGGCATGGTCGCCAGCCTGGCCGAGGCGGAGGCCAAGGCCCAGGTCGAGCTCGTCGAGGACCGATCCCACACCGAGGGGGTCCCCTGGCACCAAGACTGGCGGACCATCCTCCTCCTCGTGCTCCTGGGCATCTGCCTCATCCTGATCATCTACCTCACCGTGACCCGGAACTGACCCCCAATCCCCTCCCGGGTTGCCCGGGAGCGGCCGGGGGATTAGGCTTGCTTGGCCCCGCCGATGTCGGGCGGGTGTCTGGCATCGACCGGAGAGCACGCGTTGCACCAACACATCGGACCAGCCCGGATCGTCCCGAGCCCGGTCCGCAGGTGCGCGCCCCGGCGCCGCACCACCGGCAGAGCGTGAACCGGCCCCCGCGAACCATCCCGAACTCTCGGCTCGCCGGGCGGCAGACCGCCCCGGACCAAGCCGCACGCGCCTTTCCCCGCCGGACGGTCCGGCGAGGCGACGGCGCACCAACCCTGTAAGGAGCTCCAAAGATCGCACGCAGAAGGTTCTTTCGCGACGCCGGACCCGTCCGGCGCACACGCATCAATCACATGATCCGGATCTCTCCGATCCGCGTGATCGGCCCGGACAACCAGCAGATCGGCATCCTCGACACCGCCGACGCCCAGCGCATGGCCACCGAGCAGGGTCTCGACCTCGTCGAAATCCAGCCCGATGTCAGGCCCCCGATCTGCAAAATCATGGACTACGGCAAGTACCGGTACGAGCTCTCCCAGAAGGAGCGCAAGAACCGGGCCGCCACCAAGCAGCCCGAGCTCAAGGAGATCCGCCTCGGGCGATCGGTCAAGATCGACCCGCACGATGTGCAGATCCGCATCGACCAGGCGCGTCGATTCCTCCTCGACGGGCACAAGGTCCAGATCACACAGCGATTCCGGGGCCGCGAGATGCAGCACCGCGACCTCGGCCTGGAAAACCTCCGCGAGTTCGTCGACGCCCTCGCCGACATCGCCAAGGTCGAGGTCGACCCGCGATGGGTCCAGAGACAGGCCAGCCTCATCCTCGCGCCCGACCGCACCAAGATCGAAGGCGTCAAACGCAAGCAGGCCGCCGACGAGAAAGCCAAGGAAGAGGCCGACCAGGCCGAGAAGGAACGCCAGCAGGCCGCCGCCGAAGAGAAGCGGGAGGCCGCCGACAAGCGTGACAAGAAGAAGGGCCCAGCCGACGAACGCCAGGTCAACCCCGTCGACGCCGAGCTCGACGAACTCCTCGGCGGCTGAGCCGCATCACCCCGCCCCGCCGGGACGACGATCTCCCCCCGCAAGCACGCCCAACCACGGCTCCAGCCCGTGGGCAGGCTTTGTGCGCGGGTCCAGAAAGTCCGGCACGATCCTCGCAAACAGCGCGTGACGCCTCGCGTCGGCGATGCCGCCCTCGAAGTGCCCGTACCGCGTGACAAACCGCCACTTCGCGCCCGGGTCGGTGTCCAGCGCGTTGTACACCGCCGCCGCGCTCGGCGCGGGCACCACATCATCCAAGAGCGCCAGCTTCGCCAGAACCGGCATCCGCACCCGGCGCGCATGCATCACCGTGTCCGCCAGCCGGATCGTCGAGAGCGTCGCTTCGGCATGACGCCCCGCACGCACCAGCAGCCTTCTCACCTCCAGCCCGATCCCGCCCGACACCGGCCGATCCGCCCGCCAGACCCAATCCCCCATGCTCGGCAGCGCGATCACCAGACGCTCCGCCCGCGCAAATCTCGAACCCACATGCGCCGCTGTCACCGCAAGCCCGCCCCCGAAGCTCTCCCCATGCAAAAACAGCGGCAACCCCTCCCCCCGCTCATCAAGCAAGACCCGCATCACACGCATCGCGTTGACCAGGTCCGCGACCGCCCCGACATACGACCACCCCATCACCGCGCCGAAGTTCGTCTCACCGATCGGCAGCCCTTGGGCGATCCACCCCTCCTCGGACTCAAACCACCCCCCCGTGTCCCGCATCGACCCCGGAAACCCCCGCACCCGGACCTCCAGCACCGCCACCCCACGCTCGGCGACCGGCGCCCACAACTCGTCGGCACGGTCCAAAAATGACCCGCCCCCGTACCCGTGGCTCGTCACCAGCCCCGCGCGCACCGGCGTCCCCTCCGGCGGCAACACCAGCCGGCACCCGATCCGAACCCCAAGACTCTCAAACAACCACTCCGCCGAAGGATCCGAAGGATCCGCCCCGTACGACCCCACTCGCACAAGCTCGGGCGCCTCAGACGCCACACGCTCCTGCCAATGCCGCCAAAACGCCGAGTGCTGCACGGCAGGCGTCACCGTCCCGACATGCGACAGCGTGCCGAGGTGTGAAAAGCCGTAATCCTCCGGCTCGACCATGCTGCAAGCATACGGGCCCGACCTGCGCCGTCCCCGATCGCCCCGCCCACCCTCAGAACGCCGCCTCCTCCTCGACCGCCTCACGCCGGACCTGCCCCAACCGATCGACGCCGAACACCTCGATCCGCCGGCGCTGGCCGTCGAACCAGGTCGCCTCGATGCGCCATCCTTCACCGACTCGCTCGGCCAGCATCGTCGCCCCCTCACCCGCGCCCGTCGTGATCGCCTCGACCTCGGCCCGCACCAGCACCGACGCCTGACGCTCGGTCACCGGACCCGTCCAAGCCTCCGGATCATCGCTGGCGACCCGCGCGAGCCAGACCTGGCTCGTCCCGCGCTCCCCCTCCCACTCGCGCTGGCTCGTCCACATGAGGTACTGCCCGTCCGGGCTGAACACCGGAAGTCCGTCAAACCCCATCGAGAAGGTCACCCGCCCGATCGGCCGCTCCTCCTCGCGCATCGCAAACCCGTCATCGGGATCAAGCCCGATCGCAAACACCTCGTAATTCTGGTGCCCGACATTCGACCCCGCGTACACCAGAAACCGCCCCGACGGATGAAAATACGGCGCCCAGTTCACATGCGTGTTGTCCGTGATCCGGCGCTCGGCGCTGATCCCCGTGATCCCGCCCTCCTCATCGAACGCCAGCACCGCCACAAAGAGCTGCAAGCGGCTGTCCCCCTCGCGGTCCGACCGGTAGCAGATGAATCTTCCGCACGCCGAGAAAAACGGCCCGCCGTCATACCCACGCTCCCCCACCACCAGCACATGCTCATCCCGCTTTGTGTCATAGATCCACAGGTCCGCCTCGGGCCTGCCCGTCCGGCGTTCCTCGTCGATCTGGGCGTACAGCACAAACCGCCCGCACGGGCTCCACGACGCCTCGGCGGTGTACCCGTCGCGCTCGAACATCGCGCGGGCCGCCTGCGGGTCCGGCGCATCGTTCGTCACCCCGTCCACAGCCAGCGGGTCGGGCATCGTGACGATCGTCATCTCGCTCGGAAACGCCCACTGGTACCGCCCGCCATCGCGCTGGTACCCCGGCACGCGCCGCTCATCGGGCGGGCCGAAGGTCGTGCCGAACAGCACCTTCGGCTCGGTCGGATGGAACCACCCGCAGGTGTTGGACGAGCCGAGCACGCTCAGCCGCACCGCCTCGCCGATCCCCGTCACCCGCCCCGACGAATCGCGCACGAGCTCGGCGACATACATCTGGTAGTGCGTCTCCTGCTCCTCACCCTCACGCGCGACCGGCGTCGCCTGGAAGATGATCCGCTTCCCGTCGGGCGAGAAGTACGCCTCCCCCGCCCGATGAAAATCCGACGGCGAGGTCAGCCGCACATGATCGACCAGCAGCTCCGACTCCAGCCCGCCCTGCCCCCGCGCCCCCGGCGCAGTCCCGACACACACCCCCGCCGCCGCGCAGACAAAGAGACCTCGCAACACAGGCATCGAACGGATCAGGGTCGTCATCGCGTGCTCCGGGAAAGCTCTTCTGAACGCCGCGCGCCGGCCCCGGCCGATTGATCGGCCCGCCGCCGCCTCCAACAGTGTTGGCGTGCAGACCGCGCCCGACCATCACAAACCTGCCCGCAACAACCCCCATCCCGAGTCGCCTCCGGGCGACCTCCCCATCGTCTACCAGTCCCCCCGCTTTGTCGTCGTCGACAAGCCCTCGGGCCTGCTCTCTGTCCCCGGCCGCTCGCCGGACAAGGCCGACTGCGTCAGGGCCCGCGTCGGAGCGATGTTCCCGGACGCGTCGGGTCCCATGACCGTCCACCGGCTCGACCTTGAAACCTCGGGCCTGATCGTCCTCGCCCTCGACCCCGAAGCCCAGCGGGCCCTCTCGATCCAGTTCGAAAAACGCCGTGTCGAGAAGCACTACCGCGCCATCCTCGGCGCCGACCTCCCGCACGACGAAGGCACGGTCCGCCTGCCCATCGCCCGCGACTGGCCCAACCGCCCCCGCCAGAAAGTCTGCTTCGAGACCGGCCGACCCGCCGAAACCCGCTACCGCGTCCTCACCCGCTTCGGCGACCGCACCCGCGTCGAGTTCACACCGATCACCGGACGCTCCCACCAGCTCCGCATCCACGCCGCCCACGAGATGGGCTTGAGCGCCCCGATCCTCGGCGACGCCCTCTACGGCAACCCCGCCGCGGCCCCCCGACTCCTCCTCCACGCCACCTACCTCCGCCTCCGCGACCCCGACACCAACACCCCCGTCGAGATCGAAAGCGAAGCGCCGTTCTGAACGGCAGCGCCACGAAGAACCACGCACAAGCAATTCGTGCCGCCGACCTCGGCTCGCTGTTCGGTTCGGAGACATCGCTGAAACCAAAGACACTGGCGGACAAGCCGCCAGTGCTGCAGGTCGAGCGCGATAGCGTGAATCTGCTATCCGGTTCTGCTCCTCTGGACAGCGCGGCTCGCCGAGCCGCGCCTTCGGATTGCTCCCAGGTCAACGCGCAGACCGCCCGCTGAAAGCCCCGAAGGGCAACGCCGTGAACTAAGCGTCGTGTTGCGGGTGGATGGTGTAGGCGATCCACTTCTCTTTCGGTGTCGCTTTGCGGATCTTCGGGGGCTTGGGTCTCAGCGGCGACGGCGTGTTCCGCGTG
>JBJHCY010000025.1:0-8214 GCA_050486265.1 Phycisphaerales bacterium
CGCCGGAGATCGTGCTCGAACGCGCGAAGGCCGCGGTGAACCTGATCAGCGGCCTGGCGAAGGACCCGGCCCGGCGCGATCGCGCGATCGCGGTCTACGACGACCTGGCGGGGCTGTCGGACTCGGATCGGTCCACGCCGGAGATCGTGCTCGAACGCGCGAAGGCCGCGGTGAACCTTGCGCTCGGTTGCTCTCGTGCCGGGGAGGTCAGTCGCGCGCTGGAGTTGCTCCGCGAGGCGAGGGAAATCTTCAGTAAAGCTCAGGCGGCGGAATACATTGCCAAGGTTGATGGTCTCATCGCAAGGATTGAGTCCAACGGGTGAGGCGACGCCCGGCGCATGCTCCGGCGTTCCGCTACTCGACTTCGAGCACCGTCCTCATCCTCGTCAGCACCAGCAGATCGTAAAGGCCATCACGGTCTGTAGCGGAGTTCGGCGACCACCGGCTGCACGGGCGCGGGCGTCATGCAAAGTTCAACAAGAAATAAGCCCGCGACGGATTCGCATCCGTCGGGGCCAATATACCAAGGGCGATCGCATTGGCGCGAAGCTTCACGCACGGACCGCGACTCCCGTTCGTCCGCGGCACGCGGGCTCACACCCTCGGGCTCTGCTCGCTCGTTACGAAGCCGCACGCAACGCGCGGCGTCGGAGCTCGCGGACGGTTTCGATCATCGCGGGGTGGTCCTGCAACTCGGCTTCGGCGAAGCTCGTCAGATCGCCCTCGCGGAGGTCGATCTTGTTCCCGTCGCCGGAGAACTCTCGGCGCAGCATGCCCAGCAGGCGCGGGCCGGCGAACACGCCGACGGCGTCGCGTCCCTGCGCAGCCCGACGGATCCATCCCGCGAGCTCGCGTGCGAACCTCCGCATCTCTTCCTCTTCGGTGCGTCCCGTGTCGGAGGTGTGCTGCGGCGCGTTGGGCGCGCCCCGCCTGAGCAGGGTCGGGCGGTCTCGCTCGCGCTCGGCTTTGTGGTCGTTGCTGACCGCGTCGGTCTCGCTGAGCCGCAGACGGTCGCGTTCGTCGAACCCGCAATCGAAGAGTCTGGCCTGGCGTGCGTCGGCGACGACGACGCGCTGTCCTTGGTGGTTGTCATGGCGTGGAAACATCGGCAGACCTCCTTGTAATGTCTGTTGGTGCGCAACGGCCAAGTTGTCAGAAAGTGTGGGCTCGGCGTGCGTGCGGCGGGCCGGGTCACGGCGCCGCGTCGCGTCCCGGGGTGGAGTCCGGGACGCCCGCGTCTTCGCCGAACTCATCCCGGCCCGGGGGTTGGTCGTACGGATCGACGAGCAGCGAGGGCGGATACCCCGCTCGCGCCACTGCGAGCAGCAGGGTCGAGGGGTCGCAACCGTCCTCGTGCCAGACCTGCACCGTCCCGTGACAGAGGTCCGCGCGAACATCCGTGACAGAGTCCACGGTCCGCAGCGCGCCGCAGACTTCTTCCCGCGAGCGATCGTTGCACATCCGGCCGACGAGCATGACGGTGCAGGGCGTCACCATGGCTTCACCCGATCTCTGTCTCGAGGTGTGCGCGTCGTGCTGCGCTGTGTGTGCGGCGGGTTCTGGCGAGCGTTGCTCTGCGCGCGGGCTCGTGCCGGGACAAGGACGACCCGGCCAAGATGCGTTGCAGGTGCAGCTCGGCCTCGAACCAGTTCAGCCTCTCGTTGCCCCCGTAGCGCCGATGGAGTTCTTCGGCGATCGCGGCGGTCAGCCGCTCGGTCAGGTCGACCTGATCGGCCGGGTCGGCGGTCGGTCGGATGATGAAGCGCATCGTCGTCGTCCTCCATTCCGATGACCCGGGCGCACTGATCGGCTACCCGAGATCATCTCGTCTGGGGCACCCGATTGCAAGCGTTTTTATTCCGGAACAACCGGGTTTCGCGCCGGAAATCGACGCCGCCCCACGCAGGCGATTCTGCGCCTGCCCGAGGCGGCGCAAAGGCCCATGAAACCCTTGGAAAACAAGCCGGCAACGAACGCCCGACCCCCGCTCAGCTCTCCATCTGCGGCCCGCCGAAGAGCAGCTCGATCAGCGCCCGGTCCTTGTGCTGGCAGAACACATACGCGTGGTCTCCGGATTGCAGGCGGGCGCCCCCGCGCGGCGCCACGAGCTGCTCGCCACGGACGATCAGCGTCACCGCAGCGTCCGGCGGCAGGTTCAGGTCCGCCAGCCTCGCCCCGCAGACCGCCAGCGGCTCGCTGATGTGGAACACCATCAGATCCGCGTCGAGCAGGCGCGTCGCGTGCATCTCCAGAGCCGCCGAAGGCACCGACGGCGGGCGGGCGGTCACCCCGAGCCTGTGCCCGACGGGCCGGATCCCAGCCCCGGGCGCCAGCGTGCTCAGCACCACGATGAAGAAGACCATGTTGAACACGACATCCGCCCCGCCGACCCCCGCCAATAGCGGGAAGGTCGCCAGCACGATCGGCACCGCCCCCCGCAGCCCCGCCCAGCCGATGTACACAATCTCCTTGGGCGGGAAGCGGAAGAGCGCCAGGCACGCCGCCACCACCACCGGACGCCCCACAAACGCCAGGAACAGCCCCAGGAGCAGCCCCTGCGGCGCCACGGGCAGGAGCTGGCTCGGGAAGGCCAGCAGCCCCAGCATGAGGAACATCGAGATCTGGCTCAGCCACGCCATCGCGTCGTGCACGCGCATGAACACGCCGCGGTAGGGGATCTGGCTGTTGCCCAACACGAACCCACAGACAAACACCGCCAGGAATCCGCTCCCGAAAAGAACCGTCGCCCCGCCGTAGGACAGCAGCGCCGCGGCGATCGTCAGGGCCGGGTAAAGCCCCGGGGTGTTCAGCCTCACCCGCAGCAGCGTGGAGCGAGTCAGCACGCCGATTCCCGCGCCGACCGCCGCCCCGATCACAAGCTGCAGCGGGACCATCGCCAAGAGCGTGAGGGGCGAGGCGCCCTGGTTGGCGTACCACGCGATCGCCGCGGTCGTCAGGATCACCGCCATCGGGTCGTTGACGCAGGATTCGAGCTCCAGCGTTGATTTGACGCGTTGCTTGAGGTGGATCCCCCCGCCCCGGAGCACGGCGAAGACCGCCGCGGCGTCCGTCGACGAGACGACCGCCCCGATCATGATCGCCACGGGCCAGTCCAGCCCGAGCAGGCGTGCCGCCAGGGCGGTCATCGCGGCGGTGCCCACGACGCCGAAGGTCGCCAGCACCGCGGCGGGCGCCCCGCCGGTTTTGAGCATCGACCGCCGGGTGTTCAGCCCGCCGTCGAAGAGGATGAAGATCAGGGCGAGGGCGCCGAGCTGGGAGGCGAGCTCGTAGTTGTCAAAGGGGATCCCCAGCCCCTCCGACCCCGCGAGCATCCCCAGCACCAGCAGCACCAGCACCACGGGCAGCCCCAGCCGGTCCGCCGGCTTGGCCAGAAGCACGCTCAGGGCGATCAGCCCGCCGAAAGCGGCGAACGACACCGCCGTGCTCACAATGGGGTCCATCCCGCCGAACATCGCGGCGGAGCATAGACGCCCCCGAAACCCCCGGGCCCCGGCTTTGGCTCGGGCCGGGCTCGGTCTCAGCGACCGTCAGGGCCCGCGCCCAAGCCGCGTGTCAGCGGGCCAAGGCGTCCAGCACGGCTTGCTTTGCTTCTCCGCCCGCGTAGTCCTGCGCGGTCATCCCGGCTTGGTCGTCATGACTCGGATCCGCGCCGGCTTCAAGCAGGCGGGCGACAAGCCTCGCATCGCCGACCGCCGCCGCGGCCATCAGCGGGGTCATGCCCCAGGCGGTGGGGGTGCCGACCCCGGTATGACTCGACAGCAACGCGTCGACAACATCCGCCCGTTCGTTGATGATCGCCCAGGTCAGCGGCGTCCAGTCCGAGTCGGGCCGGACGACGCTCGGGGCCGCGGCGATCGAACGGTCGCCCGACAGGCGTATCCGCACCAGCGTGTCGTCCGGCGGCGCGTCGGCTTGGCGCAAGAGCTCGGCGAGGCAGCGATCGATCAAGGGGTTGCTCGCGATCTGACCGAGCCTGAGGTTGTTGCTCCGCAGCCCGATCGCGTCGCGGATCATCGCCTGATCTGCCGCCGGGTCGATCGCCCGGGCGAGGCGGACGAGTTTGGGCAGCGAGCCCGGCTTCGCGGCCGCCCAGGCGAACAGCGGGCGATCGTCGATCGGCACCGTCCGACGGACACTCGCGCCCGCTTCGGCCAGCATCGAAACCACCTCCGGAGAAGCCCGCTGCACCGCCATGAAGAGCGGCGGCAGCGCGTCCGCCTCGGGCACGAGTTCGGGGTCGGCCCCCGCGTCCAGCAGCAAACGCACGATCGACCCGTGGTCGTGGCGCACGGCTTCGAGCAGCGGCGTCGTTCTCAGCTGCGCTCTGCCGGAGAGGAAGAACGCGGTCGCGCTGGTTTCGGTCCGCACGCCGTCGGGGTCTGCGCCCTCGGCGAGCAACGCGGCCGCGCGAGCCGCGTCACCGTCGCGTGCGGCCTCGACCAGCCGCGAGGCCCCGGGCGGCAACAACAAGAGCACCGCGAGCCCGACAAGGCAGACAGTCACGAACGCCAGAGCCAGCAGCAGTCGGGGTTTCATCGGTGCTCGTGGTAGCGGACTGGGGTGAACGGTTCGGCCAGTTCTCAGGCCGGCTTGTGGCGGGTCTCGGGCGGCCCATGCGGAAACATCAATCGCAGGCTCGCGCTGCAGGAAGAGTTGGGGTGTAAGACCTCGACTCAGAAGGTCATAAGCCGGTGTCAATCTTCAATGACATCGGCCTCCACAACTCGATCTTGGTCGTCAACCTTGATAACCAGCCATGTACTATCAATCGGAAACAGCCCTGTGCTGTCCCCAAGACGAATAGCCGCATCCCATCCCAGAAAATGTCGTGTACTTGGAAGTGTATCGAAGTGCCGAAACACTTGGTCGACCGGCTGGCCACTGAGCTCGCCGGACTTCACCATCCGCCTGGCTTCTTCAATCGGGCTATTGCTGTGGTTGTAGTATATTCTTGCGGCGAAGAGAAGCACTCCGAGGAAAATAGCCAAGGCAATAACGAGCCAAAGTTTCCGTGATCTGTTGTTTGATGCGGGTTGAGTCATGGCCTGCCCCCCATCTTCTGTGCCAGCCTCTACAAGAGTCATTGCATCAGCATAGGGAAACACGCCAGGCGGCGTGGGGGTCCTCGTGGGGGTCGGCGGGGCGGGTGATCGGGGCGGCGGCCTCTAGTCGCCGCTCTCCGTTCTGGCAACCACCAGATAAATACGATAGCTTCGCCTAGCCCCAGCACGGGCTGCGGGAATGCAGAGCAGCGCTGTAAGCTCTTCGGCTATGACAAGTTTGGACATGTCGTCGCCGCAATACAGCACGATCTCGCCAACCCTATTTCGGTCATTATCGACGAAAAACTGCAGCTCATCAACATCAAAAATCACTTCGGTATCAACAGAAGTAGCTGTTGCGCCCGAAAACGGTGATACCGAGAGTGACGCCGCAGGAGTAGCATTCATGTTGTGAACATCAACCAATTCAGCAAGGTGATCGATAAAATCAGCAGCACAATTGCCGTCAATGACCAGAAGAAACCCTCCGGTCGATCCCCACGGGACTCGATCCGATACATGAAAATGGTTTGGCAGTATCGCGCCCAAGCCATCTGTTTCGATCCGCGATACCGACATGTTGATCGATGCAGCCAGTTGGACCGACTGGAGTCGCGTAACGACGACCACTTCTCCGCACGGAGATGAGCTCGCTTGAATCGGTGCTGCGGTCATCGGAAACGCATGCACACTGCCCGCGACAGCCGTGAGCCATGGATAACTCGCCGTCCATTCGAACTGCAGGTTGCCCCGGATCTGATCTCCGATAGCAACTCTGTGCTCCATTTCCCATAAGACTCTGTCGGACAAATCTCCAGCTTCAAAATCTCCCGCAAGCTCGAAGGGGTCAAGATCACAGTGATCCAAATCGATGTCGCCAGGCACCCGAACGCTTGTGAGTTGGCGAATATCGTTTGCATTTCCCCAGTAATCAAATGCAGACAAATCATGCCACAACAATGCATCCGCCGACACGCCTCCCCACTCGCGCGTTCCTCCGAACTCTAGGCCGTTCACATAAGCAGACAGCTTTCGGGCGGCAGCCCCTTCAAAGACACGAGAATAAAAATTTGCACTAAAGGTCCAGTATGGCTCTGGCATGCCGAGTTGAGCCAAAAACAACGCCCGCCGCTCGTCTTTGACAGGGTCCCGAACCGGCACATGGATTTCTTGCGCATGCGGCGCAAGTGCTTCCTGGGCGCATGCTAGCGATGACGCTTGAGCGCCGAGCAGCAGGCCAATGCAAGATGCTATCGCGGCGTAGCCGACGCGGTTGGCGACGGCGGGCGAACTCTGCATGCCGCGGCCGAGGGTTTGGTACCCGCCGGCGATCGAGTTTGCGTGCGTGATGTCGTCGTCGCCGACCACCCCGTCGAGGTTGGCGTCGTAGCGCACATCGTACGAGACACCGATCGCGTCGCCGATCCGCCCTTCGTCCGCCGCGTCCCAGGTCCCGCTCGAGTCGGTATCCCCAGCCGGCAGGCTGTAGGGGACGCCGTAGGCGGAGTACTTGACCCATTCGATCATCGAGCCGGTGTCGGTGAGCAGGGCGGAGACATCGCCGCGCCAGTTCTGGGCGTAGTAGACGCGCTCGTCGCGCACACTTATCTCCCCGATTCCTTCGTGCCAGGCGGCCCGGCTTTCGCAGTCCCAGTTGTCGCGGTCTCGCAGGATCACGCCGCCAGTCTACCGAAGGCCCGCCCCTGCCGCAATCTGTTCGTTCGGATCCCGGCGGGGGTCGCCGCGGGCCCGAAACCGGCCCGCCGCACTTGCTATTGAGACTCTGTCTCAATAGAGTTCCGGCCCCGCCGATGCCGCGCGGGGCTTTCGGGAGGTCTGTATGGGGTATCGACGCTACGCCTTCGCGGTCATCGCAGGGATTGCCGCGGTCTTTGCGCTGGCGATGCACGCGGGGTTCGGGCGGGCCGAGGGCGGGGCCGTTGGGGGGGCTCGGGCAGGCGAGGCTTCGCCTTCGATCACGGTCTACAGCGGCCGGGCCCGCCAGCTCGTCGCGCCCGTCTTCGAGGCGTTCGAGCGCGAGACGGGGATCCGCGTGCGTGTGCGTTACGGGGGCACGGCCGAACTCGCGGCGTTGCTCCTGGAAGAGGGCGACCGGACGCCGGCGGATGTGTTTTTCGCCCAGGACGCGGGGGCGCTTGCCGCCATCGAGCGGGCGGGGCGGTTCCGTTCGCTGCCCGCGTCGCTGCGGGAGCGTGTCGAGCCGCGGTTTGTCTCGCGGGACGCCGAGCGTGGGGGCTGGATCGGGGTTTCGGGGCGTGCCCGGGTGATCGTGTACAACACGGATCTTGTCGACGCCGCGGCGCTGCCCGCGACGCTCGAAGGGGTGCTCGACGGCGCGTGGGCGGGCAAGGTCGGCTACCCGCCCTCCAACGCGTCGTTCCAGGCGATGGTTTCGGCGATGCGGGCACGCGACGGCGACGAGAACACGATGCGGTGGCTCCGGGGCCTGCGGGCCTCGGGGGCGAAGACCTACGCCAACAACACCGAGGTGGTGCGTGCCGTCGCGTCGGGCGAGGTCGCGATCGGGCTGGTGAACCATTACTACACGCTGCGGCTGCTGGCCGAGACGCCGGGGCTGCCCCTGGCGAACTTCTTCATGCGCGGCGACGACGCGGGCTCGCTGGTGAACATCGCCGGGGCGGGCGTGATGCGTCGGCGCGCCGGGACGGACGCGACGCACGAGGCTGCTGAGAAACTCATCGCCTTCCTGCTGTCTGAACAGACGCAGGTGTACTTCGCGGCCGAGACATTCGAGTTTCCGCTGATCGCGGGTGTCGAGCCGCCTTCGGGCGCGCCGGCGCTCGGGGAGGTCGGTGCGGGCTCGATGGACCTGGGCGCGTTGAGCGACCTTGAGGGCACGCTCCGCCTGATGTCGCGGGCCGGGGTGCTGCCTTGAACGGTCAGCGGAACTCCAAGCTGGCCGGGAGCGTTTGCTGATGGACACCGGCGCTGCGGCGGTTCGCCGGGGCGGGTTCGCCAGGCTTGCGCAGGGCCGCGCGGGGCGTGCGCCGATCGCGCTGGTCATCGCGTCGAGCGTGGTGGGGGTGCTGGCGGCGTTGCCGGTGGTGTACCTCGTTGTGCGCGCGCTGGAGGCGGGCGGGGGCGAACTCTTCGAAACGCTGCGACGCCC
>JBJHCY010000026.1:0-8073 GCA_050486265.1 Phycisphaerales bacterium
TGCGAGGCGACCGCAACGAACTCGGTCTTGAGGCGGTCCATCTCTTCCAGCTGACGGATGCGGCGCGCCTCCTCGGCGAAGCGCGCCTGCTCGACGGCCACGGCGATCAGCGCGGCGAAGGTCTCCAGCAGATGCAGCTGCGAGGGGTCATCGAAGCGGTCGTGACGCAGCGGGCGCACGCCTAGCGCGCCGACGGTGCCGCTCCCGGACTGCAGCGGGAGGTAGAGAGCGCGGGCGGCCGGAAGGGTGTCAGTGCCGAGGCCCGCGAGCTGACCGTTCTCGAAGACCCATCGGGCGACCGCTTCCTCCTGCGCATCCACAGGGAAGCCCGGTTCGGAGCGCGGGTCCACGGCGAGGCGGCCCAGCGCGTCGGGGAGGAAGACGAGCACCTCGCTATCGAAGGTGTCGGTCACGTGCTGCACGCCGACCTGGAGGAGGTCACCGACCTCGGAGGTGCGGACCAGCGACTGGCTGATGGCGTACAGCGAGGCGGTACGCCGCTCGCGCTCGCGCGCCGCCTCCGCCTGCTGCCTGATCCGCGTGGTCAGCGTGGTGATCGTCAGCGCGACCACCAGCATGACCACGAAGGTGAGAATGTACTGCGTGTCCGCGACCCGAAAGGTATGCCAGGGGGGGACGGTGAACCAGTCGAAGGCGGCCACGCTCAGCACCGAGGCGAAGATCGCCGGTCCTCGGCCGAAGCGCACCGCCACAACCACCACCGCGAGGAGCAGGATCATCGCGAGATTCGTGATCTCGAAGACGCTGCGGGTGAAAACCACCGTGACGGTGCCGAGGCCGACGATCAGCGCGGCCCAAACGTATGCGCTCCCGGGTGAGGTCCTCAGGAAACGAACTCCGCCGCGCCGCGGTCGCGCCGCCCCGCCTCCCTCCTCGTCCTCACCGGTGATCACGTACACGTCGATGTCGCCGCTGCCGCGCACCACCTCCTCCAGCTTGGAGCCGAAGAAGAGGTCCCGCCAGCGCGAGTGCGCCGGCTTGCCGACCACCAGCTTGGAGACGTTGTTCGCGCGGGCGTAGGCGAGCAGCTCGTGGGTGGCGCGCGAGCCGCTGATCGTGGCGGTCGCGGCCCCGAGGCTCTCCGCGAGGCGCAGCGTCTCCCAGACGCGGGCCCGGTCGCTCTCATGCCAGGTGGCGTATTCCGGCGTCTCCACGAAGACGGCAACCCACTCGCCGCCCAGCTGGTCGGCCATCCGCTTGGTTGCGCGCACCAGCTGCTGCGATGAGGGCGCGGGGCCCACCGCAACCACGATTCGCTCGCGGACCGGCCAGGTATCCGCCACCCCCTGCGCTCTCCGGTATACGCGCATCTGCGCGTCCACCTGCTCGGCCGCCTTGCGCAGAGCCATCTGGCGCAGCGCGATCAGGTTGCCCTTGCGGAAGAACCCCTTGGCCGCCCGCTCCGCCTGCTGCGGGAGGTAGACCTTCCCCTCGCGCAGCCGCTGCAGTAGCTCGTCGGGGGGCAGATCGATCAGCGCGACCTGGTCGGCGGCCTCCAGCACCGAGTCGGGAACGGTCTCCCGCACCACCACATGCGTGATCCGCGCGACGAGGTCGTTAAGGCTCTCCAGGTGCTGGACGTTGACGGTGGTGTAGACGTCGATCCCCGCGGCGAGGAGCTCCTCGACGTCCTGCCATCGCTTGGCGTGGCGGGAGCCCGGCGCGTTCGTGTGCGCCAGCTCGTCCACGAGCAGGAGCCCCGGACGGCGGCGCAGCGCGGCGTCGAGGTCGAACTCGGTGACCTGCACTCCGCGGTGCTCCATGGACCGGCGCGGGAGCACCTCGAGCCCGTCGAGGAGCGCCTCCGTTTCACTGCGGCCGTGCGTCTCGACCACGCCGACGAGCACCTCCACCCCCTCGCCCTGCCGGGCCCGCGCCTCCTCCAGCATCGCGTACGTCTTCCCCACGCCGGCCGTCGCGCCGAGGAACACCTTGAGCCGGCCGCGTGTTCGGCCGGCTCCAACCTCGCTGCGGACCTGCGCCAACAGCGCGTCCGGATCGGGGCGGAGGTCGGGGGGTGGGTGGTTCACGCCGGGGCTCCGTTCCGGGGCGGACGCCTCAGTTCGCCGCCTGCCGCTGCGACAGCGGAGCTGCCTCGTCGAGCGCCAGGTTGAGGAGCAGCACGTTTACGCGCGGCTCTCCGAGGAGCCCGAAGGTGCGGCCCTCGGTGTGCCGCTCGATCAACTGCTGTACCGCCGTCAGGTTCATTCCCCGGGCGCGGGCGACGCGCTCGGCCTGGAAGAGCGCGCCGGCCGGCGAGATGTGCGGGTCGAGCCCGCTCCCTGAGCCGGTCACCAGATCCACGGGAACGGGGTCCGTGTTCCCCGGATCGGCGGCGCGCAGCGCCTCGATCCGCGTCCGCGCCGCGTCGAGCAGCTCCGGGTTGGTCGGAGCCAGGTTGGAGCCGGACGACGAGGCCGCGTTGAACGGAAAATCCTCCGTCGCCGAAAGGCGCCCCCAGAAGTACCCTGGGTCGGTGAACTCCTGCCCGATCAACGTCGAGCCGACCGCCACCCCGTCGCGCTCGACAAGACTCCCATTGGCCTGGTGCGGAAAGACGAGCTGTGCCACCCCCGTCACCGCCAGCGGGTACACCACGCCGGTCAGCAGGGTGAACGCCAGGATGACGAGCAATGCGGGTCTCAGTTGGGAAAGCATTCTTCAATTCTCCAATGAATCTGTGGAAACCGGCCTTCGGCATACGAAAGTTCTCACTCGCCATTCGGCGATCGTCAGGCTCCGTTCGGAACCCGTGGCCGATGACCAACGACAGAAAACCGACGACGCCATCTCACGCCGCCCCGATCGCGACGAGGACGAGGTCGATCACCTTGATGCCCACGAACGGGGCGACCAGACCACCCACGCCATAGAGCAGCAGGTTGTCGCGGAGCAGCCGCGCAGCGCCGAGGGCACGGGAACGTATGCCGCGCAGCGCCAGCGGGATCAGGAAGATGATCACCAGCGCATTAAAGATCACCGCCGACAGGATGGCGCTCTGCGGCGTCGCCAGCCCCATCACGTTGAGCGCGCCGAGCTGCGGGTAGATCCCCACGAAGGCGGCCGGGATGATCGCGAAGTACTTGGCCACGTCGTTGGAGATCGAGAAGGTGGTCAGCGCCCCGCGCGTCATCAGTAGCTGCTTTCCGATCCCGACGATCTCGATCAGCTTCGTCGGGTTGCTGTCGAGATCCACCATGTTGGCCGCTTCCTTGGCCGCCTGCGTACCACTGTTCATCGCGACGGCGACGTCGGCCTGCGCGAGGGCGGGGGCGTCGTTGGTGCCGTCCCCGGTCATCGCCACCAGCTGTCCGGCCGCCTGGTAGCTGCGGATCAGTTCCAGCTTCGCTTCCGGCGTCGCCTCGGCGAGGAAGTCGTCCACCCCTGCCTCCGCGGCGATCGCGGCGGCGGTCAGCGGATTGTCGCCGGTGATCATCACCGTCTTGATCCCCATCTCGCGCAGCTCGGAGAAGCGCTCCTTGATCCCGCCCTTGACGATGTCCTTGAGGTGGATGACCCCGAGGACCCGCTTTCCTTCGGCGACGACCAGCGGCGTCCCGCCGCCCTTGGCGACTTGTTCCACCGTCTGTTGGACCTCGCGCGGCACGGAGCCGCCGTTCTCGTGCACGTACCGCTCGATCGCGTCGGCGGCACCCTTGCGGATCTGCCGTCCTTGGAGGTTCACCCCACTCATCCGCGTCTGCGCGGTGAAGGGGACGAACTCCGCGCCGAGGTTGTGTACATCGCGACCTCGCAGGCCGTGCCGCTCCTTGGTCAGGACCACGATGCTGCGCCCCTCCGGTGTCTCGTCGGCCAGCGAGGAGAGCTGCGCGGCGTCGGCCATCTGCTCCGCAGAAATGCCCGGCGCCGGGAGGAGCTCCGACGCTTGACGGTTGCCGAGGGTGATGGTTCCCGTCTTGTCGAGGAGAAGGACGTCCACGTCGCCGGCGGCCTCCACGGCGCGGCCCGAGGTAGCGATCACGTTGGCCTGGATCATCCGGTCCATCCCGGCGATGCCGATGGCCGATAGGAGGCCACCAATGGTGGTCGGGATCAGGCAGACCAGAAGCGCCACCACCACCGTCAGGCTGACCGGGACGCCCTGTCCGGCCGCTGCGACGCTGAAGATGGAAAACGGCACCAGCGTCACGCAGGCGAGCAGGAAGACGATGGTCAGCGCCGCGAGCAGGATGTCGAGCGCGATCTCGTTGGGCGTCTTCCTGCGCGCCGCGCCTTCGACCAGAGCGATCATGCGGTCGAGGAAGCTCTCGCCCGGGTCGCTGGTCACGCGGACCACCAGGTAGTCGGAGAGCACGCGGGTCCCGCCGGTCACCGCGTTGCGGTCGCCGCCGCTCTCGCGGATCACCGGGGCGCTTTCGCCGGTGATGGCACTCTCGTCCACCGAGGCGACGCCGACGACCACTTCGCCGTCTGCGGGGATCACGTCGCCGGGCTCGCATAGCACCAGGTCGCCCCTGCGGAGATCCGGCGCGGGCACGGAGCGGACGTCGCCGAGCGAGTCCGGTCCGTGGAGAAGTTTCTTCGCCAACGTTTCCGTTCGCGTCCGCCGCAGCGCGTCCGCCTGCGCCTTGCCGCGCCCCTCCGCCATCGCCTCGGCGAAGTTGGCGAAGAGCAGGGTGAACCAGAGCCAGAGCGCCACCGTGAGGATGAAGCCGGCGGACTCCGGGAGCTGGCCCGCAACTGCCGCGACCCAGAGCACGGTGGTCAGTACGGCCCCCACCCATACCACGAACATCACCGGGTTCCGAATCTGGTGGCGCGGGTCGAGCTTCCCGAACGCCGCCAACGCGGCACGGCGCGTGATCGCCGGGTCAAAGAGGGCACGCCTCTGCGCCTTCTCCGCTGCCCCCGGCTGCCGGGAGGGCGGGACGATCTTCGGGTAGGCGGGCACGCGCGGCCGCTCCTTCAGCCGAGTCCTATCGGAAGACTGGTTCATTGGATCATCACCATGTGCTCGGCGATCGGGCCCAGGGCCAGCGCCGGGATAAAGGTCAGCGCCCCGACGACGATCACCACCGTCACCAGCATCACCACGAAGAGCGGGGTGTGCGTGGGCAGGGTGCCGAGCCCTGCAGGGGTGCGCTTCTTGGAGGCCAGCGAACCGGCGATCGCGAGCGCGGGGAGCGCCACCCAGTAGCGCGCGAAGAGCATCGCGAAGCCGCCGAGGGTGTTGGTCATCGGGTTGCTCGCGCCGTAGCCGGCGAATGCGCTGCCGTTGTTGTTGCCCATCGAGCTGAAGGCATACAGCATCTGCGACAGGCCGTGCGGACCCGGGTCCTGCACCGCCCCGACGCCCGCCGGCGTGACCGCGCTGATCGCGGTGCCGATCAGCACCATCGCCGGCGGGATCAGGATCGCCACCGCCGCCATCTTCATCTCGAAGGTGCCGATCTTCTTCCCCAGGTACTCCGGCGTCCGCCCGACCATCAGACCGCCGACGAAGACGGCAACGATGGCGAAGATCAGCATCCCGTACAGCCCGGAGCCAACGCCGCCGTAGATCACCTCGCCCAGCTGCATCAGCCACATCGGGACGAGGCCGCCGAGCGGGGTGTACGAGTCGTGCATCGAGTTGACGGAGCCGTTGGAGGTGGCCGTGGTGGAGACCGCCCAGATCGTGCTGGTCGCGATCCCGTGGCGCGCCTCCTTGCCCTCCATGTTGCCGCCTGGCTGCAGCGCAGTCGCCTCCTGCGTGACACCCAGCTCCGCGAGCAGCGGGTTGCCGCCACTTTCCGCCATCGTCGCGCCGACAAGCAGCGGGATGTAGACGGCGCTCATCGCGGCGAAAATCGCCCACCCCTGCCGTGTGTCGCGCACCATACGGCCGAAGGTGTAGGTCAACGCGGCGGGAATCAGGAGGATCGCCAGCATCTCGAAAAAGTTGGAGAGCGGCGTCGAGTTCTCCAGCGGGTGCGCCGAGTTGACGTTGAAGAAGCCGCCGCCATTGGTGCCCAGTTGCTTGATCGCGATCTGCGACGACGCCGGCCCCAGCGCGATCGGCTGCTGGGTCACCATTGCCCCCGCCTCGTCGACCACCGGCTGCACCATCTGCACGCTGGCGTAGGGCGAGAGGGTCTGAACCACCCCCTGCGACGTCTGGAGCAACGCGAGGATCAGCGAAAGCGGGAGCAGGATGTAGAGCGTGGTCCGGGTCAGGTCGACCCAGAAGTTGCCGATCCCCTTCGCCTCCCGCCGCGCGAGCCCGCGGATCAGCGCGACCAGGATCGCGATCCCCGTGGCGGCCGACAGAAAGTTCTGCGTCGTCAGCCCCGCCATCTGCGTCAGGTAGCTCAGGGTGGTCTCGCCGCCGTAGTCCTGCCAGTTCGTGTTCGTAGCGAAGCTGACGGCGGTGTTCCACGCGCTGTGCTCGTTGACGGCGGGGATCCCCGCCGGGTTCAAGGGGAGCCAGGCCTGGGTGCGCTGGAGCATGTAGACGATCAGGAGCCCGAAGGCGTTGAAGAGCAGCATCGCGCCGGCGTATGTCGTCCAGTGCATCTCCTCGTTGGAGCGCACGCCGCTCACGCGGTACAGGCCGCGCTCGACGGGACCGAGGACGCGTTCCAGCCCCCACAGCTGCTCTCCTTCGTAGACGCGCGCCATGTAGGCGCCGAGCGGCTTCACGAGCAGCACCACCGCCGCGAAGAAGACGGCGATCTGCAACCATGCCATCGAGGTCATCCGAAGCGCTCCGGCGTGAGCAGGGCGAGGATCAGGTAGCCGAAGAGGAAGACGGCGATGATGCCGCCGATCAGGTACCAGGTGGTCATTGGGGTTCTCCCTCCAGCCGGTCGGCCATGCGGACGAAGCCCCACGACAGGGCGAAGAACAGCCCTGTCAACGCGAGATAGACAAGATCGATCATTGCGTGTTCCTTCCCGGTGGTCAGAGGAGGGGCGGAGCGCCCCTCCAGGTCGATTCTACGATCGCCCGTTTCGCGTAAACGCCGCACAAAGACGACTGCGGGCGGCATAAAGGAGGCATGAAGACCGGACTTAGAAGCGGACGGCTGCTCCGGCGCCGAAGATCCAGTCCGGCGCGGCGTCGTTGAGCCCGCGGTTGACGAAGGCGTCGACCTGCACGGTCCGGCCGAGCAGCACGGCGGCGCCGACACCCGCCAGGACGGGGCCCCTCGTCCGGCGCGTCGGGTACCACCCCGCTTCCAGGTAGCCGCTGACGCGCTCGTTCAGAGACCGGTCGAGCACCCCTACCATCGCGCCGGAGGTGGCGTGACCGCTGTCGCCGTCCGGATCCACGGCGAGCCCAGCGACGGTGGTCAGCCCCAGCTCCGCAGGGAGCATCCAGGCGGCGACACCGTTCAGTGTGAATGACGCCCGCTCGCCCGCGAACTCGCGATCGCCGGCGGGGAGGATTACCGACGGGATCAGCGCCAACTCGGGACCCGTCGCCCCTTTGGCGAAACCGAGCTTGGCTCCGATCTCGATCGGGCCGAATCCCACGGTGGTCTCGTGGACCGCGCCGGATTCGACGCGGGCGAGGTTCAGCCCCGGGCTCCCGAGGCGCACTTCCAGGTGATCTGTGAGCCCGAAGCGGAGCAGCCCAGGGAAGTTGACGAGCCAACGGTCGGCCGTGCCCTCGCGCGTCAACTCTACGGCGGGGAGGCCCAACTCCAGCTGCAGGTGCCCGCGCGGCACCACGCTGGTGCCGAAGCCCAGCCCCGGTCGGTCGGTGGCGATCGGCTCCTGCGCGGCGAGCGGCCCGGCTCCGACCACCAGGGCGGCGACCATCAGCCCGGGAACCGTGGTCCAACGAAATCCATTCGTCATGAGTTCCTCGTTGTAGTGGTGTGGGGGTGGGTCGCACCAGAACGCGCCACGCCCGGTCTGCAGCCTAGCGGGCCGAGCATGAAGGAGGCACAAAGGCGGGCGAGCCGGGCGTGAAGGCGGCATAAAGAACGGGGTGGGAGCGCTACCCCGTCTCGATCCGGTGCAGAACGAACCGCTCCCCGCTCCGGGACCGCACGCGTGGCACGACCAGTGCCGAGGAGAGAACCCACCCCGATCGTTCCATGCA
>JBJHCY010000027.1:0-3240 GCA_050486265.1 Phycisphaerales bacterium
TGGACCTCCCCCCTGCGGCCGGACACCCTGTTGGATGACAGGATGTCCGCATGGGACACGACAACGAACGACGACAACCACGGCCGCGCCGGAAGTTCTCCGAGGAGTTCAAGCGTGACGCGGTCGATCTGGTGGTGACCACCGGCAGGCCGGTCGCTGAGGTCGCTGCCGAGCTGGGGATCTACGACTCCACGCTCGGCAACTGGGTTCGCCGCCACCACGACGAGCAGGCCGACGGCCTCGGCGTGAGCGCCAACGAGCGGGCCCGGCTCAAGGAGCTCGAGGCGGAGAACGCCAAGCTCCGCATGGAGCGTGATCTGCTCAAACGAACCGTGGCCTTCTGGGTGAAGGAGTCACCGCAGTGACGCGCTATCGCTGCGTGGCCGCCCGGAAGGCCGAGGGGTTCAACGTCAACGCTGCCTGCGAGGCGGCCGGGGTGTCCCGCTCGGCGTTCTACGCCTGGCACGAGCGGCCCGCCGGGCCGACCGAGGCCGAGTGGGACGAGGCCATGCTGACCAACCAGATCGTCGACATCCACCGTGCCTCGTCCGGGACCTACGGCGAGCCGCGCATCACCGCCGAGCTGGCCGAGCGGGGGTGGGTGGTCAACCGCAAGCGCACCGCCCGGCTGATGCGCCAGGAGGGCCTCCAGGGGCATCGTCCTCGCCGTCGACGGTCGCTGACCAAGGCCGACCAGGGCGCGGCACCGATCGCAGATCTGGTCGGCCGCCGGTTCCAACCCTCGCTGCTCGACACCGTGTGGTGCGGCGACATCACCTACATCCGCACCGGGCAGGGGTGGCTCTACCTGGCCACCGTGATCGATCTCGCCTCACGTCGGCTGATCGGCTGGTCGATGGGCGACCGGCACGACGCGACCCTGGTCGTCGACGCGCTGCAGATGGCCGTCGCCTCCCGCGGCCGCACCACGATGGACGGCACGATCTTTCACCACGACCGCGGCTCGGAGTACACCTCCGAGCTGTTCCGCACCACCTGCCGACAGCTGGGCGTCACCCAGTCGTCGTCACGGACCGGCTCGTGCCTCGACAACGCAGTCGCCGAGAGCTTCTTCGCGACCTTGAAGGTCGAGCTGGTCCACCGTCTGCACTTCGCCACGCGGGCCGATGCCCGCCGGGCGATCTTCACCTGGGTCCACCGCTACAACCACCGACGGCGGCACACCACCATCGGGATGATCCCGCCCGCCCGCTACGAAGAGCAGCAACGTCAGACCCGGCCGCTACCGTCAACGGTGGCCGCATAAGCCGGTGTCCGGCCCGCGGGGGGAAGTCCAAGGCGCCGTGCGGAGCAACAAGCCTTGCTGATTGACGGATTCTGATCGATTGGCCTGGTGGACTGTTCTCGGATGGCGGCCCGAAACGCTCGGGCGTTGCCGGACATGTTGTAGTTGTAGGTGTTGCGACAGTCTTTCGTGGCGATGCCTGTCGATGTCGTTGATCCGACGTGGGATGTGTTGATGAGTGGACGTCGTGAGCGTTTCGAAGAGCTGTACGACTCGTGCTACCGGCCTGTCCTGGGGTACGTGCGCCGACGCACGGACTCGATCGATGATGCACGTGACGTGGTGAGCGAGACGTTCCTGGCGGCTTGGCGGCGACTGGATGAAGTTCCCCGCGGCGATCAGGCTCGGCTGTGGTTGTTCGGCACGGCTCGGAAGGTCCTGGCAAACCATCACCGGGGTCGGCAGCGTTTTCAGCAGCTGTCCGAACGGATTCAGCGCGAGCCCGTTGGCGATCACGTCGACGTGGGTGTCGGGGGTGGCGAGGCAGTCTTGATCGCTGCGGCGTTTGGCCGGTTGAGCGAGCCTGATCAGGAGGTGTTGATCCTGGCGGGGTGGGAACAGCTCGATGCTGGTCAGATCGCGGAGGTGTTGGGTTGTGCTCGGGCGAACGCTCGGCTGCGGCTCCATCGGGCTCGGAAGCGTTTCGCGGCCGGCCTCGCGGATCAGGGGCTGGAACCGGCCGAGATGTCTGGTCTTGAACGGTCACGACGGGCGTCTGTCCGTCGTAGTTCGGAGGAAGTGAGATGAGACGCAGCTACCCGATCGATCGCTACGTCCGCCAGTTGCCGCTGGTTACCGACGGCCAGGCCGTGGCCGAGTCGGAGGGCCACACCCAACAGGCGTTGTTGGAGCAGATCGTTGCCATGCCACTCGACGAGAAGATCATTGCCATGCCACTGGACGAGAAGCTGGGTGTGCGGCGCAGCCTTCGGGTCCGGCGTCGGGGGGTGGTGTTGGTCGCCACGGTGGGGCTGTTGGGCCTGGCGGCGGTCGGGTGGGCGGTGATGAGCCTGTTCGGCTCGACCACGATGGTCGCCTGTCATACGGACGGGGACCCCTCGAGCGGTATCGGCATCGATTTGGTGACCGGCGACCCGGTGGCGGATTGTGCGGTCGTCTGGGAGCAGGACACCGGCGAGCCACCGCCGGAGCTGACGGCCTACGAGAACACGACTGGCGGTATCGCAGTGCTACCGACCCAGGCTCCGGTTCCCACCGGATGGCGGCCGCTCGCTCCCGGCGCGGCCCAGGACCCCCGTGTCATCGAACTGCGGATCGCCCTCGATGACCAGATCGCAGGGTTTCCCTCGGTCTGCATGGACGCTCAGACCGGTCGACAGCTCGCCGAGGGCGAGCTTGCACGGTTGGGGTTGTCCGGCTGGTCGGTAGTCACCCAAGGCGGCGAGGCCGAGGGGGCGGACAGTTGCACCTACTTCCGGCTCGATCCTGCCCAGCCGAGTGTCACCCTGTATCCACGCGACGGCATCGTAGCTCCAGTCGACGGCCCACGCCCCCTCTACGCCGTCTACGCCCACGAACTTGGAACTGCGGTGAGCGATGGCTGCTTCACTCTAGATGCTGCAGCCGAGCTGGCCGAAGGGATCGCGAGCGAGGCGGGCATTCAGCGGGACGGTCTCGTGATCAACGAGATCAGCGATGTGGACGCGGACTGCACCCGCGTCCACGTCACGGTGGCCGGCCGCATCGAGGTCCACCTCCGCGGACCGATGGCCACCGGATGAGGGCGGCGGTCGGGACTGTCGTCGCCCACGCGACGTTACCATCCCTCGGTCCGCGGCAATGGCGGCGCCCCAAGCAGCCACGTGCACGGTCAGGTCACGTCACGCGGTGGGTCACGCCCCGGAAACCAGCCCCGGATACCAAGCGACCAACTGCCCGACAGTCCCGTCGGAAGACCGATGAGCCGAGGAAGT
>JBJHCY010000028.1:0-2751 GCA_050486265.1 Phycisphaerales bacterium
TCGGTGGCGTCCCATCTTCGGTGTAACAGCGACACGGGCGTAGGTTCCTGAATGACCTTCCGAGTCGATCAGGAGTACACCCGTGTCATCGAAGAGAGTAACTGCCACCGATCGTGTCCGAGACGAGATCGACGGTCTGTTCGCCGATCCCGAGCGTGAGCTCGGTGAGGTCCTCGAGGAGGTCGCCAGGCTGTCCGTGAGGCTGGTGATGCAGTCCGCGTTGGAGGCCGAGGTCACCGAGTTCCTGGGTCGGGAGCGCTACGCCCGCGGGGAGCGTGCCCGGGCCGGGATGCGCAACGGCTACGGCGACACCACGATCAGGACCACCGCCGGTGCGGTCGAGCTGAAGCGCCCCAAGGTGCGCGGGACGCTCGAGAGGTTCTCGTCGCGGCTGCTGGGCAAGCACGTGACCCGTACCAACGCGTTGGAGTCGCTGGTGATCTCCGGGTGGGTGCGCGGGCTGTCGGACCGTGACATCACCGCGGCGCTGCGCGAGGCGCTCGGCGACGACGCGACCGTGTCGAAGTCGACCGTCAGCCGGATCTGTGAACAGATCAAGCACGAGTTCGACACGTGGCGGACGCGCGACCTGTCGGGGGTGACGATCGACTACCTGTTCGTCGACGCGTCCCACTTCCGGATGCACGACGGTGCCCGTTCCGAGCCGGTGCTGGTCGCCTACGGGATCACCACCGAAGGCAACCCGGTGTTCCTGCATCTGGACGGTGTCTCGGCCGAATCGACCGATGCCTGCGTCGGGTTCCTGCAGGACATGATCGCCCGCGGGCTCGGCTCGCCGGTGCTCACGATCTCCGACGGGTCACCAGGGCTGTGCGCGGCACTCGACCAGGTGTTCCCGCACGCCCGCCGGCAACGGTGCCTCATCCACCGAGCCTGGAACACGATCGCCAAGGTCTCCGAGATCGACCAGACCGCCGTGCGGGCCGACTTCTGGGAGATCTTCGACATCGGTGACGACATCGAACCTGGCGAACAGGCAGTCGACGAGGCACGACGTCGCGCGCGGCAGTTCGAGGCCACCTGGGGCAAGACCTACCCGGGTGCGGTCGCCGGCATCACCGACACCCTCGACGAACTCGTCGCCCACCTGCACCACCCCCGGGCCCACTGGCCCAGGGTGCGCCACTCCAACCTCATCGAGCGGACCTTCGGCGAGACCCGCAGGCGGGTCAAGGTCATCGGGCGGCTCCCCGGAGAACGCACCGCGCTGTCGCTGCTGTGGGCCGTACTCGACCGTGCCGCCGCCGGCTGGCGCGGCATCACCTACACCCCCGCCGACGTCCGGCTGATGCAGATGGTGGCGTCCCATCTTCGGTGTAACAGCGACACGGGCGTAGGTTCCTGAATGACCTTCCGAGTCGATCAGGAGTACACCCGTGTCATCGAAGAGAGTAACTGCCACCGATCGTGTCCGAGACGAGATCGACGGTCTGTTCGCCGATCCCGAGCGTGAGCTCGGTGAGGTCCTCGAGGAGGTCGCCAGGCTGTCCGTGAGGCTGGTGATGCAGTCCGCGTTGGAGGCCGAGGTCACCGAGTTCCTGGGTCGGGAGCGCTACGCCCGCGGGGAGCGTGCCCGGGCCGGGATGCGCAACGGCTACGGCGACACCACGATCAGGACCACCGCCGGTGCGGTCGAGCTGAAGCGCCCCAAGGTGCGCGGGACGCTCGAGAGGTTCTCGTCGCGGCTGCTGGGCAAGCACGTGACCCGTACCAACGCGTTGGAGTCGCTGGTGATCTCCGGGTGGGTGCGCGGGCTGTCGGACCGTGACATCACCGCGGCGCTGCGCGAGGCGCTCGGCGACGACGCGACCGTGTCGAAGTCGACCGTCAGCCGGATCTGTGAACAGATCAAGCACGAGTTCGACACGTGGCGGACGCGCGACCTGTCGGGGGTGACGATCGACTACCTGTTCGTCGACGCGTCCCACTTCCGGATGCACGACGGTGCCCGTTCCGAGCCGGTGCTGGTCGCCTACGGGATCACCACCGAAGGCAACCCGGTGTTCCTGCATCTGGACGGTGTCTCGGCCGAATCGACCGATGCCTGCGTCGGGTTCCTGCAGGACATGATCGCCCGCGGGCTCGGCTCGCCGGTGCTCACGATCTCCGACGGGTCACCAGGGCTGTGCGCGGCACTCGACCAGGTGTTCCCGCACGCCCGCCGGCAACGGTGCCTCATCCACCGAGCCTGGAACACGATCGCCAAGGTCTCCGAGATCGACCAGACCGCCGTGCGGGCCGACTTCTGGGAGATCTTCGACATCGGTGACGACATCGAACCTGGCGAACAGGCAGTCGACGAGGCACGACGTCGCGCGCGGCAGTTCGAGGCCACCTGGGGCAAGACCTACCCGGGTGCGGTCGCCGGCATCACCGACACCCTCGACGAACTCGTCGCCCACCTGCACCACCCCCGGGCCCACTGGCCCAGGGTGCGCCACTCCAACCTCATCGAGCGGACCTTCGGCGAGACCCGCAGGCGGGTCAAGGTCATCGGGCGGCTCCCCGGAGAACGCACCGCGCTGTCGCTGCTGTGGGCCGTACTCGACCGTGCCGCCGCCGGCTGGCGCGGCATCACCTACACCCCCGCCGACGTCCGGCTGATGCAGATGATCCGCCGCGACCTCGGTCTCACCACCAGCAGGAAGGAGCGCCCCGAACCCGACCCCCACCGCGATGTCGCAGACGTCGCCTAACGTCCCCAACAGGAACCGTGACCGGTGTCGCTGT